>NZ_JALKAQ010000004.1 GCF_023016065.1 Marinobacter sp. S0848L
GTACACCTCGCGAATGAATTCACCAGGATGCGGCGGATTATGCATAGTCATTAGTGATAATCCTCATAATCAAGAATGTAGGCGTTGCCGTCCTGAAATTCGAACGTCATGCGCCAATTTCCGTTAACACGAATCGACCACCGCCCTTTGTCTCGCCCCTTCAATGAGTGAAGCCGAAAACCAGGGATATCCATATCATCCACCGAAGTGGCGGTATCCAGCGCTGCCAGCTGCATGCGCAGTTTCTTTTCATGATCGGGCTGTATGCCAGACGTGCTGCCGGTCGAGTAGAACCGCTTCAGTCCTTTGTGACGGAATGATTTAATCATGAGGGAATGCTAGCATGTTGCGCACCGCGCAACAACCAAGCTTAACGCATAGCTAAGCGGCGGCTGAAAGCCGTCCGGTGGACGGCCGAAAGGCCGGGAACGAACTTAAGCGACTTGTTAAAAGGCATCAGGCCCGCCCCCTAAGTTTCTGGAATAGCTTCAGCCAAAAAGACGAGTTGGTTACAAGCCACAACCCAACTGCAAGCTGAAACGCCAGACCCACCGCCCAAAGCAAACTAGAAACTGAGATGTCTGCTGTATTTGGGATAAACCCCAAGGAACGCGGTAGGTAAACGATTGCATCAACAACGAAGTACAAGCCAACCAGTTGAAAAAGCGCCTTCTGAGAATCACTACTTAAGGAACTTTCTGAATCCGTCTGGGCGCGTGAAAGAACAGATTTCGCCGCTTTGTTGATTAAGAATACGGCAACAATACCGATGAGAAGGAAAGATCCAATAAGGCCGATGTAAGCGACTAGGGGCATTTCTTTTCGTTGATACTGCTCGATACTCGAGTAAGCCAGAAAAATGCTCGGTAAATTTAAGACAACCTCAATCAGCAGCCAGATCGAGATAATCCTTAGCGCGATTGCTGTGACTTGCTGTGAGTTCATGCTTTACCTTTTAACGCTGAGCTTAGCGGCGCCACGTCAGTGGCGTCCGGTGGACGGCCCTCCGGGCCGGGAACGTACTACAGCGACTGGTTAGAAGCCGGTTCACCCGATGGTTCCACTCCTACTCCTCAGCTCGCATGCGAACTCCAAAGAAGCCCCGCACTTGCTCCCGATCCGGCACCGATACAAACGACCAGACTACCCGGCGCGCTTGGAACTTTCGGCGAATTGCCCCACAACCTGGGCACCCTGGTGATAACCCGAAATATGCCGATGTTGGCTTCCAAATTGGACGACGAAATTGCTGGCCTTGGCCATAACCGGGAATCAGAAATCACCGCCTAATTTTCCGCCAAGGCCCATGCACTCAACCATCAAAAACCTACCGAAGCCTTGGCTTATAACAGCTAATTATACGAACGCGTTCGTATATCACTCATTCGTATAACTCCACTTGCCCGGGCAATGGAAAGGTTAAATTTATAAATAAATATCATAATCTTACCTGATCCCGCCAAAGCAAAGCTCGGAGCTATACGCCCCCATTCAAGCCACAAACGCTCCAAAACCCGGGCGTATAACTCCCATGGCCATCATTTCGTTTTCAAACTTATCAGAAGGTTAGCAATGTTTTCCGTGAGGTTCACGGAGTTTTGCGAACGCGTTCGTATAATTCCGTGAATTGGGTAGGGGTCGATCTTTTGCGAAGGCGGGTTGCCTAGTGACGCTGCCCCACCGGCACATCATCGCGTGCCGGAGAGGACAGGGCCTGGCAGTTCTATTTAGCCAAGATTTTTCTTCATAAACTTCTGAATCTCACCCACGATACCGCTGCGGAAAGCCAACACGGTGAGCACGAAGATGCCGCCCAGTATCGGGTCTACCCAATCCCGAAGCGGGCCTTGAGCCAACTGGTACTCCACGTTGACCACGAAGGTGGCGCCAACAACCGGGCCGAGCAGCGTACCCATGCCACCCACCAGTGTCATCAGGATGACTTCGCCGGACATGTGCCAGTGAGCGTCGTTCAGGGAGGCGAGCTGGAACACCACCGATTTCATGGAGCCGGCCAGCCCGGCCAGTGCAGCCGAGATCACGAAGGCGAGGATTTTATAGCGATCCACATTGTACCCGAGGGATACCGCGCGCGGCTCGTTCTGTTTGATCGCCTTAAGCACCTGCCCGAAGGGGCTACTGACAATGCGTTGCACCAGCAGATAACAGCCAATGAACACCGCCAGCACGACGTAGTACATGTTCATGTTGTCTTCCAGATCCAGCACCCCGAGTAACTTGCCTCTCGGGATACCGTGCATGCCGTCTTCACCGCCGGTGAAATCCGACTGCACGTAGAAAAAGAACACAAGCTGCGCCAACGCCAATGTAACCATCGCGAAGTAGATGCCCTGTCGGCGGATGGACAGCAATGCGAACGCCGTGCCCATCACGGTGGCCGCCAAGGTGCCGGCGATGATCCCCAACTCGGTGGTCAGGCCCGAGTAGTTACTTAGCAGATAGCCGGTGGTGTATCCCCCGGTGGCCAGGAATGCGGCATGGCCAAACGACAACAAGCCGGTGAACCCGAACAGCAGGTTAAAGGCCACCGCAAACAGCGCGAAGCACAAGATCTTCATCAGAAAGACCGGGTACAGCACGAAAGGCGCAGCCAACAACAGCAACAGCAAGACACCGTTCACCATCATCTTTTTGCGATCCTGGGCTTTTTGTTCCGCAACAATGGCCTTATGGATGTCGGTAGAGTTAACAGAGTTATTCATGGCTATGCCTCCTTACCGAACAGGCCGTTGGGGCGGAACATCAGTACCACAACCATCACAAGGAAGATGACAGCCGAGGATGCAGGCGGGTAGAAGGTTTTGGTTAAGCCTTCAATAACACCCATCAATATGCCGGTGATAATGGCGCCACCTATGGACCCCATGCCACCGATAACCACCACCGCAAATACCACAATGAGTGTATTGGAGCCCATCACCGGCGTTACGGAGTATATCGGCGCGGCAAGTACACCCGCGAAGGCCGCAAGCATCACGCCAAATCCGTAGGTCAGGCTCACCAGAAGCGGTACGTTAATACCAAAGCCCTGCATGAGCTGAGAATCTTCGGTGCCGGCTCTCAGATAGGCGCCAAGTTTGGTTTTTTCGATAACAAACCAGGTTCCGAAGCACACCAGCAAGGCCACCACGATCACCCATGCGCGGTAGTAAGGTAAAAACATGAAGCCTAGGTTCATGCCACCCTTAAACAGATCGGGCATGCTGTAACGCAAGCCCGACACGCCGTAGATGTTGGTTAATACGCCCTGAATAATCAGCGCGACACCAAAGGTCAGGAGCAGGCTGTAGATGTGGTCCTGGCCGGCGATGCGCCGAAGCAGAAAATATTCGATGAGTATGCCGAAGGCACCCACCAGCAAGGGGGCAACGAACAGCGCTACCCAGTAATTAACGCCCATCAGGTCAAACAGGACGACGGTCACCAAGGCACCAAGCATGTACATGGCACCGTGGGCAAAGTTGATAATCTTGAGCAGGCCAAAAATAACTGCGAGGCCAAGGCTCAACAGTGCGTAAAACGCGCCGTTGATAACGCCGATCAATAGCTGGCCGGAAAGCACAGCAAGGGGGACGCCGAAAATCATGGTCATATTGCTTTCTCCACAAGCAGTGCAGGCGTTGTTGTTATTCTGTCTGTCAGTCGGTCATGACCCGGCAAGCCTTTAATAAGGCCTGCCGGGTACCATGAGCTAACTTACATTTTCACCAGTTTGCACTTGCTCTCGGAGAGCGGGCGGTAAGCTTCATCAGCCGGGATGGTCCGCAGAATCTTGTACAGATCCCACTCAGACTTGGATTCCGCCGGTGTCTTCACTTCCGCCAGGTACATGTCGTGCACCATGCGGCCATCAACTCGAATGGTTCCGTTCTTAGCAAACATATCGTTGATGGGGGTATCCATCATTTGTTTACGCACGGTTTGGGCATCGTCGGAGCCAGCTGCCGCCACCGAATTCAGGTAATGCAGTGTGCTGGAATAGATACCTGCGTGAACCATGGTCGGGCGTACACCGGTTTCGTCCATGAAGCGATCAGACCATTCGCGAGTTTCATCGTTCATGTCCCAGTACCAACCGGTTGTCAGCTGGATGCCCTGTGCCGTTTCAGCGCCCAACGCGTGAACGTCGGTCAGGAACAGTAGCAGTGCCGCCAAGGTCTGGCCCGACTGGGTCAAACCAAATTCACTGGCGGTGGTGATGGCGTTGGTGGTGTCCGAACCGGCGTTGGCCAGGCCGACCACATCTGCGCCAGATGCCTGAGCCTGCAGAATGAAGGATGAGAAATCCTGAGTCGGGAATGGATGGCGCACCGCGCCAATCACTTCTCCCCCGTTGGCTTCAACCACTTGTCGGACATCGCTCTCCAACGCCTGACCAAAGGCGTAATCGGCGGTCAGCATGTACCAGGTTTTACCACCTTCTTTGACCACGGCACTGGCGGTACCGTTGGCCAGCGGATAGGTGTCGTACACGTAGTGGATGTGGTTCGGCGTACAGTGTTCGTTGGTGATGCTGGAGGCGGCCGAGCCGGAAATAATGCCCAGCCGGTCGTTCTCTTCCAGAATCTTACTGACGGCGATGGATACCGAGGAGGCCACCATACCGGCAACCATATCCACGTCTTCGTTCTCTACCCAGCGCCTAACGGTGCTTGACGAGGTATCCGGGCTGTTGCGGTCGTCCGCACTCACCACTTCGATTTTGGCGCCGTTTACTTTGCCGCCGAAGTCTTTGATGGCCATCTCCAGCGCTTTCAGGCCGTTCGGGCCAGCCAGATCGCGGTAGGTGCCAGACATATCGGCCAGATAGCCGATCTTTACCGTGTTGTTCGAGATTTCCGCCTGCGCGCCACCCACCATCAAGGTGGATGCAACGGCTGAAGCAAGAAGTTTTTTCATCATTGTCATTGTTATATCTCCGATACTGTCTTGCGTTGTTTCGATTTGTTGTTGCTTTTGTTGCTCTCGATCTTTCCGGGTTCAGACCCCCAGATAGCCATCCAGCACCGACTGCTTGGCAGCGAGTTCGTTGGCGTGAATTTCTTCTACAATCTGGCCATGCTCCATTACGTAATGTCGGTCCGCCAGCGGCGCGGCAAAATGGAAGTTTTGCTCCACCAGAACGATGGTCAGGCCTTTGTTTTTAAGCGCGATTAACACCTCGCCCAGTTTTTCGACGATGACGGGGGCGAGCCCTTCGGTGATTTCGTCCAGCAACAGCATGTTCGCCCCTGTGCGCAGAATTCGCGCCATGGCCAGCATCTGCTGTTCACCACCAGACAGTTTCGTTCCCTGGCTGAACCTGCGTTCATAGAGGTTCGGGAACATGGTGTAAATTTCTTCCAGACTTAACCCGCCACTGCGCACAACTGGTGGCAGCGTCAGGTTCTCCTGCACGCTGAGCGACGCGAAGATGCCCCTGTGTTCAGGACAATACCCCACGCCCAACCGGGCAATGTGATGAGGTGCGCACTGCATGGTTTCCTCACCGTTGATTGAAATGGTGCCAGTGCGGCGCCCGACCATATTCATAATGGCCTTCAGGGTGGTGCTGCGCCCTGCCCCATTGCGGCCAAGCAGTGTTACCAGTTCGCCCCGGTTCACCACCATGTCGATGCCGTGCAGAATGTGCGATTCGCCGTAAAACGCGTGTAACCCTGAAAGGCGCAGTTGTTCGTAGTCGCGATCAGAATGACTCATTGGGCCGCCTCCAGATTGTCGTCTTCGGCACTGGCAACGCCGCGTTCACCACTGCCATCGCTGCCCATATAGACTTCTCTGACTTGTGGGTCTGCGGAAACGGTCTGGTAATCGCCTTCGGTTAAAACGGCACCTTGGGCAAGCACGGTGATCCGGTCACACAACTTGCTCACTACGCTAAGGTTGTGCTCCACCATCAATACGGTGCGGCCTTGGGCGGCCTTACGGACGAGTTCAACAACTCTGTCTACATCTTCGGAACCCATGCCCTGCGTTGGCTCATCCAGCAGCAGAAGCTGCGGCTCCATCGCCAAGGTGGTGGCCAGCTCCAACGCCCTTTTTCGGCCGTAGGCCAGTTCCACGGTCGTGGTGTTGGCGTACTCCGCCAAACCAACCGACTCCAGCAATTCCATGCTGCGTTCGTTGAGTTTGTTCAGAGAATGGCCGC
This sequence comes from Marinobacter sp. S0848L, assembly GCF_023016065.1. Classification (GTDB taxonomy): domain Bacteria; phylum Pseudomonadota; class Gammaproteobacteria; order Pseudomonadales; family Oleiphilaceae; genus Marinobacter. Next base: position 6,170 of record NZ_JALKAQ010000004.1, read on the forward strand.
TTTTCCAAAAACTGAAAGACGTACCTTCGGCGGTTTGCAGTGCAACCCGGATATTCTCCAATGCCGTCATGTGCGGAAATACTGCAGAAATCTGGAAGGAACGGATGATGCCCTTGCGGGCAATGGCGGGTGATTTCAACGATGTGATGTCTTCACCCTTGTAGAGAATCTGACCGCGGGTAGGGATCAGGAATTTGGTGAGCAGGTTGAATACCGTGGTCTTACCAGCCCCATTAGGGCCGATCAGAGCATGGATGTCCCCCTGGCGGATCTTCAGGTTGACGTCATTGACGGCAACGAAGCCCTTGAATTCCTTGATCAGGTTGCGGGTCTCGAGAACGTACGGTTCACTCATGAGCCACTTGACCTTTTTATTGTTGTCTTTATGAACTAACCACAGGTTAGATTTACGTGCACGTAAACGTCAAGAACTAATTTTCGTTTTTATTTGGCGGAATCGAATACGTCAGGGTGGAGTGGGCCACCGGTTCTTTCATACCTTCCGAATAGATAAAAACGTCACCAACCGCCATGGTCCGGCCGACCTTTAGCAACGATGCTCTGGCGCGGATAGGCACATGGGCAACCGGTTTTCGCAGGAAGTTAATATTCAGATTAGTCGTTACCGCCAAAGGCACCAGTCCAATTTTGCCTAACAGCGCGGCATACATGGCCACATCCGCCAGCGCCATCATCGCGGGCCCGGAAACCGTGCCACCCGGGCGCAGATGAACCTCGTCCACGTTCAGCACCATCTCCGCCCAGCCATCCCCAAGATCCACCAAAGCGCCGTAAGCGGCGCCTTGGGGAAAATGGTCCACGAGGAAGGCGTTCAGTTCCTCGAAGCTGACTTTCATGCCGATACCTCTTCCTCAGCCCGATTTCTCAGCATAAAGCGCTGAATCTTGCCGCTGGGCGTTTTGGGCAGCTCGTCCACGAACTCGATTTCCCGAGGGAAGGCGTGGGTTGATAAGCGTGTACGCACCAGTTCCTTCAGCTCGTCCTTCAGGCTTTGTTCGTCGGCTGGCTCCTGGCCTGCTTTGATCACCACATAGGCTTTGATGATGGACCCACGCTTTTCATCCGGTTTCGCAACCACGCCGGATTCGGCCACGGCGGCATGTTCCAGCAAGGTGCTTTCTACATCGGCCGGGCCAACCCGGTAACCGGCGGTGGTGATGATGTCATCGTCCCGGCCGCTGAAGGAGAAACTGCCATCGCCATGGCAAACCACCATGTCGCCCGTCAGGTAATACCCATTGGCGAACGGATCTTTTTCACCCCAGGTGTAACCGTCGAAATGGAAGAGTGGCGAGGCTTTGGTATCAACAGCCAGCTGGCCGATTTCACCGGCAGCCACTTCTTCGTATTTGGTGTTCAGCGCAACCACACGATGACCCGGGGAGGCATACCCCATGGCACCGTCTCGCATCGGGTGCTCCATCGCGTGGAAATTACAGCAAGTCATACCGGTTTCGGTCTGACCGTAATGGTCTTTCACCGGGCAGCCAAAACGGCGGTCGATCCAGTTCACTACCTCAGGGTTTAATGGCTCGCCGGCGCTGCTGCACACACGCAAACCAAGCGTTTCTCCTTCCGGCAGAACTTGGTCGTTGGCTTTCAGCAAGCGATAAGCTGTTGGAGCGGCCGCCAGGTTGGTGATCCCGTATTTGCGGATCATGTCGTAGGTGGATTCCGGCGTGAAGGCGTTCGGATTGAAGTGAGTGGTATGGCCCATTAGCAGCGGACCGGTCACGGCGTAGTACAGGCCGTATGCCCAGCCGGGGTCAGCCACGTTCCAGAAGACATCGTCTTCGCGCAGGTCGATGGCGTACTTCATGTACACGTAGAAGGCCAGCAGCGCTTTTGCAGGCACGGCAACGCCTTTGGCTTTACCCACGGTTCCGGAGGTAAACATCTGCAAGAAGGGATCGTTGCCGGTGATCATCACCGGTTCGAATTGATCGGACTGAGCGCTCAGCACTTGTTCGAAATCGGGCACATCGTCGCCGGTTGCCGCTGCGTTGCGGCACAGCACGGGCGGGCAGCCTTTCACATCGCCCAGCTTGGGGTAGTTATCCGGGTCGGTGACCACCAGACGGGTACCGGCTCTTTCCAGCCGATATTCAATTGCACCAGAGCCAAAGGCGGTAAACAGCGGTTGATACACGGCACCCAAACGTAAAGTACCGGCAATGACGATCAACAACTCGGGGCCGCGTGGCAACAAGCCCGCGACGCGGTCGCCTTTGCTGACACCGAGAGACTGAAGATAGTTTGCGAAACGCGCGGAAGCCGCCTTAAGCTCGGCGAACGTGAGCGCTCCATCGCCGCCATCGGTTTTCTCGTAGTAGAGCGCAACCTTTTTCGGGTCGGTGGCCCACTTGTCACAAATTTCGTGGCAGACGTTCAAGCCACTATCCAATCGGCCGTCCAGGACCTCTGCCTCCAGTGCGGCCGCATCGAAGTTGCTGTACACATCATTGTAGTTCGGAAGACTCATCGTCCTCTCCTATTGTTGTTGTGTTCACGTTCACATGCTTCGTACAGATTTAGCACGACGTACATTTTACGTAAAGGTAAACTTTAGGCTAAAAGAAAAGGGCGAAACAAAGCCGCCCTCCCCGAATTACTCTGGCTGAAACAGCCTCAAGATGCTGGAGAAGTCCAGCTCCCCGTTGCCTTGCCCGGCATGCAACTGGAACAAGTTGCGGGCTAAAGATCCCATGGGAATCGATGCCTGATTCGTGACGGCGTTATCAAACGCCAAGCCCAGATCCTTGGCCATCAGATTCACCAGAAAGCCGCCCTCATAGTTACGGGACGCTGGCACGCCTTCCATTACGCCCGGCCAGGGGTTGTAGACGTTCAAGGCCCAGTTACCACCTGAACTCTGCTTCATTACCTCTGACAGAACAGCGGGGTCCAGACCGTTTTTGACACCCAGTGCCAAGGCTTCGCTGGTGCCCGCCATCAGGATGGCCAACAGCATGTTGTTACAGATTTTGGCCACTTGCCCGGCGCCAAATGGCCCGGCGTGGAAGATGTTTTTGCCCATATCTTCGAGAATCGGCTTGGCCTTTTCGAAGGTGTCGGCTTCACCACCACAGATAAAGGTCAAGGTGCCGGCTTTCGCACCACCCACGCCGCCGGAGACGGGCGCATCGATGAACGCCAAGCCTTTGGCGGTTGCCTCTTCGGCGACACTGCGGGCTGTTTCCGGCGCGATGGTTGAAGAATCAATCACCAGCGTGCCTTCGGGTAACGCCGACAGCAGCCCGTCTTCTCCCAGATAAACGGCTTCTACATGCTTGCCTGCGGGCAACATGGTGATGACGCACTCGGCGCCCTCGGCAGCCGCTTTCCCGCTCTCGGCGCTGCTGGCACCTTCGGAAACCAGAGCCTCAACAGCCGAGGCAGACAAATCAAAGACTGTCACCTGATGCCCGGCTTTAACCAGATTGGAGGCCATGGGCGCCCCCATGTTGCCGAGGCCGATAAACGTGATCTTCGCCATAGTGCTTCTCCTTGTTATTGTTGCATGCCGCCGGTGTATTAGCCGGCGTTCAGGCTGAAAAATTCATCAATCCACTGGCTGTCCATCTCCGCCAATGAGGCGTAGCGCCACCGTGGTTGCATATCTTTATCAATCAACAAGGCCCGAATGCCTTCGGCAAACTCACCTTTCTTCAAGCAGTTCTTGGACAACACCAACTCGTTATCCAACACCTGTTTCAAACCATCCAGCTTGCTTCGGTGGTAGTGCCGCCAAGTCAATGCGAGTGACGTTGGCGAGGCTTTTGCCACAGCCTTGACGGTTTTGCCCAGCCAATCGTCACGGCTGCCGAGTTCCTGCAACTGTGCGACGACTTGCTCTAATGAGCCCGCATCGGTTACTTGCTGGATTTCATCAAAGTGCTTGCGAACCGGCGATTCCGGCAATGCCTCGGCGCTTTGTTGTTCAAACTGTTTGAGCACGCCACTGACCACATGATGGTTATCATCGTTCTGCCAACTGACGGCTTTCAGTGCGTCGATCACTTTTGCTTTTCGGTCTTGAGTGATGAACCGATCAGCCATGTTCACAAACAGCGCATCGGCTGCATTCATGCGGGCGCCGGTCAATCCGAGAAACAGTCCGGTTCGCACTGGCATCCGGTTCAGGAACCAGCCGGCACCGATATCCGGATATAAGCCAATGCTGACTTCCGGCATGGCCAACTTGGAGTTTTCTGTCACCACTCGGTGAGAAGCCCCTACCATCAAGCCAATACCGCCACCCATAATGATGCCGTTGCCCCAGCACACGATGGGCTTGGGGAAGGTATGGATCAGGTAATCCAGCTCGTATTCTTCGGTAAAAAACTGCTCACCCTCGCTCAGTTTTCCGGATTCGGTCATGCTCCGGTACAGAGAAACAATATCCCCGCCCGCGCAGAAGGCTTTTTCACCCTCTGCTTCCAACCAAACCGCACGGACACTCGGGTCGTCGGCCCAGCGCTCAAGCTGCGGCGTTAGCAGACGGATCATGTCCATCGACAGCGAGTTGAGGTTGCGCGGCGTGTTCAGCCGGGCCAACGCAATGCGCGCGCCGTCGCTGGTGTTCCACTCTTCAAAGACTATTGGTTGATCGCTCATAACGGCCCCGGTTATTGGTTTTTCCATTCCGGCTTACGTTTCTCGAGAAACGCATTAACGCCTTCTTTTTGGTCTTCGGTATGGAACAGTTCAACAAACAACTCTCGCTCCATGCGCCAACCGTCACTGTGGCTACGGCCATCGCGAGCACTCATCACCAACTGTTTGCAGCGAGCGATAGACGATGGGCTTTGTTTGCAGGCACCTTCGGCCAGCTTCAGAGCTTTTTCCAGTGATTGGCCAGACGGCACAACTTCTTCAACTAATCCAATTTGCTGCGCTTTTTCTGCTGTCACGCGCTCGCCACACAGGATCATGCGCTTGGCCCAGCCTTCACCGACCAACCACGGCAGGTTTTGGGTACCACCGGCACAGGGCAACAGGCCAACACTGGCTTCCGGCAGTGCCATTTGCGCGTGTTCTTCAGCAACACGGATATCGCAGGACAACGCACACTCCAGGCCGCCACCCATGGCATAGCCGTTAATGGCCGCAATAGAAACGCCCCGGAAGCCGGTCAAAGCCGCGAACGCCTCACCAAAGCGTTGAGCCATTTCGTTGGCTTTTGCGCGGTCACCGTCCGCGAAGGTTTTTAGGTCCGCACCGGCGGAGAAGAACTTCTCGCCCTGCCCTGTGACCACCAACGCATAGATGTTCTGGTCGTCGTTCAGCTCTGCGATGGTCTTTTTCAGAGCAACTAACGAATCTACCGTCCAGGTGTTCGCCGGTGGATTGGCAATGGTAAGAATCGCAATGTGGTCGCGTTTTTCGAGTTGGATCAGTTCACTCATGATTGAATCCTTGTGTTATCGATTTGCCCGTTACTGGATGGCTTCGGCCACGCCATCATCCAGCAATCGGCGAGCAATGATCATGCGCATGATTTCATTAGTGCCTTCCAGAATCTGGTGCACTCGCAAATCTCTGACATACCGCTCCAGAGGGTATTCCCGAATATAACCATACCCGCCATGCAACTGCAGCGCCTCGTTGGCCACGTCAAAGCAAGCGTCTGTGGCAAAGCGTTTGGCCATGGCGCAGTGAAGCGTGGCTTCCGGGTCTTTACTGTCCAGTTTGAACGCCCCCAAACGCACCATTTGCCGTGCCGCCACAAGATTAGTGGCCATATCCGCCAGCTTGAACTGCAGCGCCTGAAAGGCCGCCAATGGCTTGCCGAATTGCTGGCGTTCGTGCAGGTAATTACGGGCTCGGAGAAGCGCTGCCTGAGCCCCACCTAGAGAACAGGTAGCAATATTCAAACGACCACCATCCAACCCTTTCATGGCGATGGCAAAACCGTCGCCTTCTTCGCCCACGCGGTTGCTGGCTGGAATGCGAACGTCTTCGAGTGTGACCATTCGGGTAGGCTGACTGTGCCAACCCATTTTTTCTTCATTCTTTCCGTAAGAGACGCCTTCAGCATCCGCCGGAATCACAAAGGTGGATATGCCTTTCGCACCGCTGTCTGCATCGCCTGTTCGGGCCATCAGCACCAGCACATCGGTGTCTCCGGCCCCGGAGATAAACATCTTGCTGCCGTTGATCACATAGCTATCGCCATCGCGAACTGCTTTGGTTCGCAGGTTTGCCGCGTCCGAACCGGCACCCGGTTCGGTCAGACAGTACGATGCCAGCCACTCACCACTCGCCATCTTCGGCACAAACTTTTGTTTCAGCGCGTCATCGGAAAAGCTGGCGACCATCCAGGTGGCCATGTTGTGAATGGTGATAAAGGCGGCCGTGGAAGGGCAAGCCATGGCCAGCTCTTCCACAATCACGGAGGTGTCCATTCGGGACAGCCCCATGCCACCGAGGGCTTCCGGGGTGTAAATCCCCATGAAACCCATCTCGCCCGCTTGTTTCATCACCTCTACCGGGAAGGTGTGGTCCACATCCCACTGCCCCGCGAACGGGGCCATGGTTTTCTCGGCAAAGGCCCGAGCGGCCTCGCGAAACGCCAGCTGGTCTTCCGTCAGGTTGAAATCCATAGCTCGACTCCTGGCTGCGCGATTAGCGCAGCTGAATAGAGAAGTTGGCTTCTGACGACGTGGCTTCGCTGTTGAACCAGCGGGAGGTCACGGTTTTGGTTTCAGTATAGAAACGTACCGCCTGCTTTCCGTAGGCGTGCTGATCGCCGTAGAAAGAACCTTTCCAACCGGTGAACGAGAAGAACGGGAGGGGTACCGGGATGGGGATGTTCACACCCACCTGACCAACCTCAATTTCGTGCTGGAAGCGGCGTGCCGCACCACCATGGTTGGTAAAGATAGACGTGCCGTTACCGTAGGGGCTGTTGTTAATCAGCTCAATCGCATCGCCCAGCGAGTCTGCGTTCATGCAGCACAGCACAGGACCGAAGATTTCTTCGTTGTAGATATCCATCTCGGTGGTTACTTCACTGAACAGCGTTGGCCCAACCCAATGGCCATCTGGGAAACCTTCAACGGTGCATCCACGGCCATCCAGCATCAGCTTCGCACCCTGGGCTTCACCCGTGGCGATCAGAGATTCAACCCGCTCTTTGGCTTTGGCACTGATAACCGGGCCGTAGCTGGCGCCGGAATCGTTCCAGGCGCCCGGACGAATCTTGGCCATGGCTTCTTTCAGTTCCGGAATCCACTCTTGGGCTGCGCCCACGAACACCGCAACGGAGATCGCCATGCAACGCTGACCGGCCGCGCCCACAGAGGCACCCACAAGCGCGTTCAATACTTGTTGCTTGTCTGCATCCGGCATGATAACCATGTGGTTCTTGGCACCGGCGAAGCTCTGTACACGCTTCATGTTGCTGGTACCGGTTTCATAGATATAACGACCAACAGGTACAGAGCCTACGAACGAAATGGCTTTGATGGCCGGGTCGTGCAGGAGCGTATCTACCTGTTCTTTGGCACCGTGGACCACCTGCAGAACACCTTTAGGGGCACCGGCTTCTTCAAACAGTTCCGCCAAACGCATGGGCGTGAGGGGGTCTTGCTCGGACGGCTTGAGAATGAAGGTATTGCCGCAGGCAATGGCCATGGGGAACATCCACAGCGGAATCATGGCCGGGAAGTTGAACGGTGTGATACCGGCACACACGCCCAGAGGCTGAATCCAGGAGTGGGTGTCTACTTCGCGGGCCACGTTTTCAACCGTTTCACCCATCATCATGGAAGCGACGTTCGCGGCGTGCTCAACCACTTCAATACCGCGCCACACATCACCCTTGGCATCATCAAACGTCTTGCCGGTTTCCTGTGACAGGATTTCGGCAATCTCGTCGTGATGTTCTTTCAGCAATGCCTGGTAACGGAGCATCACCCGCGCTCGCTCGGAAATCGGCGTTTCTTTCCAGCTTTTGAACACTTCGCCGGCGTTGTCGATGGCCTGACGCATTTCATCAGTAGTCGCACAAGGCACTTGGGCGATCACTTCGTTGGTTGCCGGGTTGGTTACATCGATCCAGTTCTGAGTCTGGCTCTGCGCAAATTCACCGGCAATATACTGAGGTACTTTCTTCATGATGCTGTCCCGTGGTTGTTGTTGTCCGGAACGCCTCGGTGGTCGTCTGCCAGCCACACCAAGGCGATGATTTACCCACAGACTAGCACGCACCCCAACAATAGGTGATTGACTAAATTTCGCTCTTGATGGATTATTTTTCGATGCCAAGAAAAACAGATCTGTCTCAATCAACACAAACCTCGCAATGGCCGGTGCCCGCGGACAGCGTTCGATACGTTATTCCTGAGCCTATCGTGCGCCTGCTCGCCAGTCATGACCTGACCCGAGAGCTTTACCCCCTTGCTTTTGGCCACTACCGAAAGGCCATCGGGCATCATATGCACCGGGAGCATCACCGCGACAATCTTTTGATCTATTGCACGGATGGAAACGCGTTCCTTAACGTAGAAGGTGTACCCCACACCGTTGGCTCTGGCGATTTGCTGCTCTTGCCCGCCGGAGCCAGCCACCGGTACACCGCAGACCCGAACAACCCGTGGTCCATTCACTGGGTCCACTACTCTGGCCCGTTAGCGGAAGCGTTTCGGCAGCACATGGGCTTCACCAACGGCACCTACATTCGCCATTTGGGCCGGCAACCGCGTTTGCTGGTGGATTTCAACGGCTTGTTGTCGGTGCGCCAAACCGGGTTTCGCACCCAAGGCCTGATTCATGCCAGCAACCGATTACGACAACTGCTGGCAGCGGTTCCGATCAATGCTGACGAAACCGGGCAAGCCCGGCAGGCTGAGCTTGAGGTTATTCACAACTACATGCGGGAACACCTTGAAGAACGGCTGACACTGAATGAGTTGGCGGAACTCGCCGGCCTGTCACCCGCACATTTTGCCACCCGCTATCGCGAGCAAACCGGCACTGCTCCCATCCAGCATTTTTTGCACCTGAAGGTGGAACGGGCGTGCGAACTGCTGGACACCACCAGCCAAACGTTTGCGGATATCAGCCGACAGCTGGGTTACGACGATGCCTATTATTTCTCTCGCCTGTTTAAAAAAGTCATGGGGAAATCTCCCAGCGACTATCGCCATACCGCAAGGCATTGAATAGCAGGCGCATCACATTGCAGCTGTGCCCTGATATAGTTGGCGCAGCCTATACCAACCTATAACAAGACGAATCGAACAACCTGTCAGGAGAGATCAATGCAGCCGTTGGATATTCAGGTGGTTGAGCAAGCCATGCACTGGTGCAAGGCCGGCGAAGGTTTCTGGCTGTGCACCGTACTGAGCACCTTTGGCTCATCGCCGCGAGCACCCGGCTCCTGGTTAATCGCAAAAGCCGATGGCGACCATTGCGGCTCGCTTTCCGGCGGCTGTGTCGAGGAAGATTTTCTGGCACGACTAAGTGACGGAGAATTCCGGAACCGCCTGAACCGGGTCCGCTACGGTGCCTCAGATGGCCCGGACAACCCTCGCGTTAGCCTCCCCTGCGGCGGTGTTCTGGATGTGCTGGTGGAACACTGGCCCGCCAATAACCACACTTTCGAACACTTTCAGTCACTACAGAAAGCTTTGGCGGGGGCCGGCGCACTGGTGCGCAATCTGTGCCTGAAAACCGGCGAGGTTGAACTCATCCCGGATGACAGTCTGGGCAGCAAAGTGGAAGAAGACCAGAACGGACAACGAGTGCGCCTGCGCGTGGGCCCGGTGTCACGTCTGGTGATTGCCGGTCTGTCGCCAGTCTCAACCGTGTGCGCCAGCTTTGCCCACAGCCTTGGATTTGAAGTGATTGTGTGTGACCCCCGGCCCGAGGAGGTTCGGCATTTCAATGTGCCGGGCGTGACCTTACGCCAGGAACTCCCGTCGGTTTGGATTGCCCGTGAAGGCTGCCACCGGGCCACAGCTGTGGTTGCCCTCACCCACGACCCCAAGATTGACGATACCGCCCTTATTGAAGCGATCAAAACCGACGCGTTCTATATAGGCGTTATGGGCTCCCAACGGACCTCCGAAAAACGTCGGGAACGCCTGTTGCGAATTGGCGGCTTAACGGAAGCCCAAGCCGACCGCATTCACATGCCTATCGGCCTGAACATTGGAAGTAAAACGCCCGCCGAGATTGCCCTTTCGGTGATGGCGGACGTTGTTCGTGTGCGCGAGGGGGTTACGGCGCCTGCATTGCATCTAGCTTAGCGGAGGGAGGCTAGGCCATGCTATCCGGCCTAGCCTTATCGATCATCGAGCAATAACTTTGTATACGGGACGAAGCTTAGGAATCTGTTTTAGAACGACTTGGATGACGGTCATCAACGGGACCGCTAGAAGAACCCCGACCGGCCCCCACAACCAGCCCCAGAAGAAAATCGAGATAAAAATAATGACGGGATTAATTGCCATACGAAAACCATGAATCCACGGCTCGAGAAAAAACCCGACAATGGTCGTGAGCAGGATAAAGCTTAAGGGCGCTAACGCCATCATCCAAAGCGTGTCTAGGGTCACAGCGGACACTAAGGCTAACAGCGCAATGGTCAGCATGTTTCCGAGATAGGGAATGAATCTGGCTAAGCCGGCCACCAACCCCCACATGGCCGGGTCAGGCAAACCAATAGCCCAACAAATCAGAGCGGTCAGCACGCCAACGGATGTATTACTTACCCCTAAAACCGCCAAATATTGCGCGATTTCACGCTGGGAGTAATGGGTAATGCGCAACACTCTTCGACGCTGAGATGCCGGCAATTGCCGAGCAAAGTTTCGAATCAAGCGGTCGCCACTTACGAGCAAAAAATAGGTTAAAGCCAAAGCCAATGCCAAACCGGCCACGCCGTCTCGGACTTTCGAAACCATTTGGCTTCGCCAGGAATCCGTGGCCAACACCACCGTTTTAGGCTTTTCTTCGCCACTGTCCGACAAGCCTTCTACCGATTTCTCCACTTGCTCAGCTGACCGGCTCACCTTATCGATCTGGCGCTTGATTTGGCTGTCTCCCACCAATAAACGTGAAATGCCCTGCGGCGCTTTCTGCGCCCATTCCAGAGCCGGCGTGGCAACCGCTGCGCCAACGCCGACAATCCCCACCAAAACCAGCAACACGAGAAACAACGAACTGACGGCTTTCGGAATGCGAAATTTAAGGTAAGCGCGCTGGACGAAAGGAGACAAAAACAAACTGGCAAGTACCGCCAATACAATCGGCAGTATGATTTGATGCGCGATATAAAGTGTATAAAGAACACCCAATGCGAACAGCCCATAGATAGGCGTAGACAGCCCGGCAAAAACGCTGCCTTCCTGTTCAGACTCGGGGGCATTTTCCGTTTGCGGCGACTCCTCCATGGGGCGCGCTCTCCTGTAGTGAATTCTCGAGTGAAAACACAGTCTAACGCCCTCGGGGGTTTAACGCATTGTTGATTTTTGCTAACCGGCCAGCCTGGGCAAAAACGATGTATCCATCCAATAGCGCTTGAGATTGGCCTCATCGACCAGTACGGGCATTGTTTCCTGGTGAATATGATTAGTTGGATCAAACCACAGGTTATCGCTTCGGAATACATGAAGCTCACCGGTTTGAGGGTGCTGCCACTGGCAGACAATGCGGAACGGGTTACGACCGTTCACGGTCAGACTGGTGTTTTGCTCAACCGACGAAAATGTTGCGAGCACCTCGGTGCCGTGATCTTTCAGGTAAGCCTGTGAGCGGCTCTTCTTCCAACCAAACAACAGCATCCCGCCGCCAATGGCGCCAAACACGAGCCCCATACCTCCAAGAATCATGGGCAGCCCCCACAGCGAGAAGAAACTGTTGATGCGAGCACTCTCCGGAACCGACGGCTCGTAAAACACAGACACACGCTCGCCGCGACTGAACGACGGCGGATTTGAGCCGGAACGCGACCGGAACTCGATCTCCCTACCACGGATATCCTCGAAAACCACCACCGGATAATAGGTTGTCGAATCGCTGGAGCGAGAGCGCTCCAGGTCAGTGACCGTGCCCGTGGCTTCCGTGGCTCGCTCGATAAATGACACCGTACTGCTGTAACTCATCACCGCACCAACAAGCATACCGGCGCCAATGAGTGTGAAGACGTATTTGAGGATATTCAGGGTTTTCAATGGTTCATTCCTTGTGTTTTGGGGTCTCTTTCCTTAAGCCATCTGACCAATTTCGGCGCCTTCGGGAACGAGAGAAGGCATTTGGGGCTCACGCCCCTTCAAGATATTTGCCAGACGCCGCTCTCGTACCTTGTGAACGGAGGAATCAAACCTGAGTACCTTGAGGGGCACCGGGTCACCCTCCTGCAACTTGTCGAACGTCGCCAGCTTACTCAGATAGAAGGCCCCACTGTGATTTTGGCCATCAAACTGAAAATCAAACTCAATCATAAGGTTACACTGATAATGCCCTTCCCCCTGAGGCTCATTTCGATGATCGTATTCCTGATGAAACTGACAATCCGCTTCTTTTTTGGTCAGTACGCCGTCCACCTCTACACCGTGCTTCCGTAGCAAGGCCTGGCCGTAGAGGTAGCTGGTACCTGAGTAAGTCGTGACGATAGCAAGCAGAACCATCCCAGCGCCCATCAATGCGAAGAAACCTCCCGCAATCATGGCACCCCAGTCGCCAAAGTCGACGTAGAAAATGCCACCACCCACAGCGGTGGTGATTATTCCTACGCACAGCATCGTTAGCATAATGCCTAGGTCAGATTTTATTGCTGACCACAGGAGCGGCCAATCAATGTGGTTTTTTCTGAGCATTTTTCCGGCGCTGGGAGGTTAGTTAATGGGTTGAGGTTGGTTATCAACGCAGCAAACGATTGGCTCTGCTGAGAAAAGACCTACCGGGGATGAGTTTTGCGCATTCTTTCATGAAGCTCGTCCAGCTCCTTCTGTTTTTGCGCCATGTAGTCTTCTTCGATATCGATCAGGCGGGTTGTGGGGCCGTTTGGATCCAGGCGTTCTTGGACGACTTCAGTAACGTCCGTGTTTTATCAACTCTTATTAAAGTGCTGAGCTCTTCCTCTGAACTTGAAAACCTCACATATTTATCGTCGGAATTACTTGTCGTACAGCGTCAGAGTATTGCACTCCGTTAATCAGTTAACAGGCTCAGAGTGGTTAACGACACAACGGAAACCATTCCCCGAAGAATCAATGTGCTGACCACTTCGAGCAAACACGGTGCCGCCACCGCCAATGTGCTCCCCTCTACCGGCCCAGTCCCTCACGGTTTTTTCAGGATTGTCGGTATCAAGCGGACCGTCAGGACCTTTTGGATTTTCCTTGGGTGCGTTCCTGTAATAGTCGCTTTGAAACCAATCCTGCGTCCATTCCGCTACATTTCCAGTCATGTCATAAAGGCCTAGCGGATTTGGTGGGTAGCTCCCAACCGGGCGCCGCTCGAACTTCAGCGAAGAGTGCATCAGGGTGTTGCCAGAAGGCGGTATCGAAGGGTCAACATACTCTTTCGGGCGGCGAAGGTAGGGATCCCTCTCGACATCGCCTGTATCGGTGGCATAGGGCACCTCCCTCCCCCGGCTTCGAGCCGCATACTCCCACTGAGCCTCCGTAGGCAAAGCAAAAGGCAGCCCGGTGCGTTCTGCAAGCCAGGCGCAATACCCCTCAGCCTCTCCGTAATTTGGTACTCGGGCGGGCTTTCGGTAATAGTTGGGTGACAAGGGGTCATCCGAAACCATCAGGTACTTTTTTAAGCTGAACTGGTCTGCATATAGGTGAGCTCGCTCAAGATCTTCGTAGTAAACTGCCATTTCACCCCAAGTCGTCTCGAACCGCGATACCGAGTAACTATCGATCCTAACGTTAACCACTGGGCGGCTATGATCCGTCAGAGTCACGTAAGGAGTGCCATCAGGCTTCCCAACATCTCCAAGAGCAAACTCACCACCTTGCACGAACACCTGATTATCTATAGCTTGCGTTAGGACTTGGGATACCACTTCATCCTCGCCACAGCCCGAAATAAGCGCTTGCACTACTACCAAACAAACTACTTTTAGTGGATCAACACCCGACATTAATCAAAGCCTCCTAAGCTATCCCGCATATTCGACAGGCATTAAACGGGTCCATTTGCACTGGTCTACCCGCGATCGCGACTTTACTCCTCAGCTCATAAATGAATAACCTCTGATCAGTTTCACCTTTTCCAACGAACTCAAATAGGCGATCAAGGTTCTCTTGAAAATCCTCCCGATTGGCAACACCCTCAGGATTCATCCGAAACACCGTTTCTTCGAAATCACGCCAACTTTGAAATGAAGCAAGGATCTCGCTCACAGCCTGAATCTTTATGTCGTTACTACTCCAGATATCAGGTGTAACCCACCAATCATAGAGAATATTGTCCAAGACAGTGCCTTTGACTTCAGGAGGGGAATGCAAGAACACGGCGTCTTCCTTAAGAGCGAGATCATTGACAACGTTTTGGGCAAGCTCAGCCCCACCCCGCTCGCGCTTTCGTCCTACGAATACATCATCCACAAACTCTGCAAGCGCGGTCACCACGCTCGTCGCAAACTCATGAGCTGCCGCAGCAGCAGTGAGGCCACGCCCCAATGCGAACAAACTCATTCGTTTATACCAGTCGAACGCTTCCGTATCAGGATCAAATAACTCCAAATACCTGAAGTCCACATCAAGCAATGCGTTATAGACAAAATGAAGCATCCGCATAATTTTCTGTGTTTCTACTTCGAGAAGAAAACTTCCTGCGGCTCCGGCACCCAAAACGAGCCCTGCGTGGGCATTGCAATAAAACTTTCCTGTGGTTTCACTGAAGTGCAATCGAATATTAAACTCAGCTCCTGCACCAAACGCAGCCTCGACCTTCTTCCCGATACTGCAGAGCTTATCCCACTCTCGCGCTTCAGTTAGAACATCTCTCCAGCGCAGCTCACCTGAAACTTCACACCCGCCTCGGATACCCGCAAATACACCACCTTCTATCTCTGCTTTCTGCCCGTTCTGCCTAGCAGCAATTCCCTTTATAGTCGGGAGGCCATCGGTAGTAGATACATGAACATTACCGGCAACAAGTGCTGAGGCTCCGGCAAATCCCGAAAGCGAAGCCATAATCGCCGCCTGAAAATGCCCCAGCGAAGCAGTTCTCCGCTCGCCGTCCCAACCGCCAACCCGGTAAGGGATGTGAATTTCAGACCGATTATTCACAGGAAACGCCTGCTCTATACCCACTTTTCCTTGAGCCAGAGCAAACTGCCCTTCTAACTTCGCTTGAAAGTGAACTTTGCCTTTTCGCGGATCAAACTCACCAGAAGCACTTCCCCCCGCAGCAAAACGCATAAACTGAGCCTCTGCCGAAGCATCAAAGCCAGTTTCGTCGATCGCTTTTTGTCTTGCCTCGGCATCACCCCAGATCGACCAGGACGCCTCATCGTAAAACTTGTTCAATGTCGTCATGAGGGCACCATTCTGATCAGGCTCCCACAATTTTGCGTTGAACTTGATGTTTAGCTCACTTCGAATAGCATCTCGAAGCTTTGCCGGATCAACACCATTCTCGGTTAACCATCCATCACTCCGCGCCCGGTCTCTTGCCGCTATGGAATAACGTCGCTGGTGATTCTTCATTTTGTCAGAGCGCACAAACGTAACATGTCTATTGCCGGCCAATCTTTTGATCTCAGTGATCGGCGGTATGCTCTGCATATCGTTAGTAAGAACGGAGCGAGCTTCCAGTTCTTCAACTAGGCGCTCTTTCTCTTCCTGCACTTCTGACAGCAACCGGCCTTCACCATCAGTCGGACTCAATTCGGAAACCTCGTCACCGTCGTTGAGCTCATCCAGCCTTTCATAAAACTCGTTTATCGGGCCGCAAACAAACTCTTCCTCCTCAAGCCACTCGGAGAGTTGCTCTTCCGTCAACAGGATCAACTCATCAGAGCCGGTGACATGGACAACGTCCACAATTTCTTCTGCACATGGTGGTTCCTGAGCTATTTGCCCTACCTCGCAGCTGGAGAAATCGGCATCGTTTGCAGCGGGAAGTTTGAGCCGTTGCCCGGGGAAAATCCGATCAGGATTATCGATATCCGGATTCAGTCTCAGGAGGCTGCTTAGCGTGGTTTGGTGTCGCTGTGCAATTGCACTGAGGGTGTCGCCGGACTTGACGGTATACTCGGAACTCATGAGGCAACTCCATATGCCAAACGTTTATCCAATTCTTTCAAGCGCATACCTGCTGGCATTTCAGAACTGGACAAAATAGCCTGAAATTCTGGATGCTCAATGCGCTCTCCGTGCACTACAGCTAGCTCTGCAAATCGGCTTACGTCTTTCTCTGTATGGAACCCAAACGAGTTGGCCTGCTGAATCAACGCGTTCACTCTGGATGTATCGTTTAGACAAAGATATCGGGCCAACCTGGTTGCGAACTCTTCTCTGGCCATCGCTGCCAGGGCCTCAATATGGTGATCAGCAAGAACAAACCAGCCTTCCTCAGCAGCCTGCCTGGCTGGTCTCTGGCCATCTGCACTGAATCGCCGCCATTGACCATCATTTTGGAACGCCAGCCAGTCTGTTATCGGGCCACTGAATTGGTCTCGCTCCAGATCACTGAACGCTCCCATCAACCTGACCAGCTGTTTTGGGGAATAGAACCTGAGATAGGAATAACCCCCATCAGGCAACTTGACGCTCAACAGGCTTCGTAAATGATCGGCCAATACGGGCAGTATCTCGTCTGCCATCAGGACAACGGCATGGTCCTGCCACGTTCCCTGCTCTGACCATATTCGTGATGATGGCGAAGGCTTTACAAGGCAGGGGCTCACCTCGATGACCGCCTCATGGGGTGTACCAAGGTACAGGTATTCTAGTTCCGGCTGATCATCGTATTCATAGATGAATCTGGGAGCATCAAATACCGCACCATCAATCAGTATGTAAGCTCGCTTAACGGCCTTCTCATCCAAGCCCATCATGCAATGTCACCCTCACATGCACAGGCTTCCATGGCACAAGAACCATCCGGTTGGCGGCCGCATTGCTTCACAAGAGCAACATCCTTTTTAGCTGCGGACTTCAACGCGGGCACCGAGGCTACAGAAGGGCCCGCTGTCGCTCTGGTGTCATTTTCCGCCACCTGCACCGGCTCATCGTTGGCCGTTAACTCGCTCAAACTCTCGGGCAACAACGGCCCCGTAACCCCAACCCCGCTACCACTCCCAGGCCCACCCCCTGAATTCATCCGCACCAAAGGCCCTGACACCGTCACCCCACTCGGGTCTACCTTCACAAAGCTGCCACCGGCCTTAAGCGTCACCTCAGCCCCGGCTTCGATCACGATTTTCATACCGGCCTTGTGGTGGATTTCGGTGCCGGCTTCCACCAGCTGGTTTTTGCCCTGCTTACTGTGGTGGCTGCCGTTTACGGTGAGACTGTAGTCGGCACCGATGCTCTCGCGATGTTCGCCATCTGTGGTGTGGTGGCTGTTGCCTTTGGTGTGGCTGAAGCGGTTGTTCACCACCGTCAGGTGGCTGTCGTTCCTGATGACTTCGGTGCGGTTATTTTCCGTGAGCAGGTCCAAGTCTTTTTGGGCATGGACGTAGATTTGCTCCTGACCAGCTTCGTCTTCAAAGCGCAGTTCGTTGCTGCCCTCACCCTTATGGGTTTTGGTTTTTAATGTGGTGCGGGTTTTGTGTTCCGGCAGCGCGTACGGTGGTGTGTTGGTGGCGTGGTAGGTTCGGCCGGTGATGATGGGCTGGTCCGGGTCGCCATCGAGGAAGCTGACAATCACTTCGTTGCCAATTCTCGGTAGTGCCATAAAGCCATACTGACCGCCAGCCCAGCCTTGGGAGACGCGCAGCCACGCGCTGCTGTGTTCATCGTTTTTGGAGTAGCGGTCCCAAGGGAACCGCACTTTTACGCGGCCGTATTGGTCGCAGTGAATCTCTTCCCCTTCGGGGCCGGTCACGATGGCTATCTGGGGGCCGTCCATCACGGGTTTGTGCTCACAGAGGGCGCGCCAGGTTTTATCGGCGGGGATGGCGGTGAACTCGTTGGTGTAGCTGGTCGGTTCGCTACCGCCCTCTTCTTCCAGCGCTTGCGGTTGTTTACCGGTGTGGGTGATGGCGGTCAGCAGCCATTCCCGGTTCAGACTTTGGCTGTCGTGGTCTTGCAGTTCCACTTTGGCTCCGGCGGCAAAATCCGGGCGGTTGCTTTTACCTTTGGCGACGGAGGCATCGTTTCTGAGTGCGTCTAATCGGGTTTGGGAAAACGGCTGGCCACTGGCGTCGGCTTTGTAGCGACCGGGGTATTCGTAGTGCTGGTAGTCTTCCCGGTGGTTTACACCGCCGGCACTCTGTTCGTGCATCAGAGCGTAGGCGGGGTTCTTGAAGGTGTAGTCTTTCATCGCCACCGATGAAGCGCGCACCCTTTCTTCGTAGGCGAAGCTGTAGATGCAGGCCTGCTGGGTGCTGCCGCCGGCTTTGGTGTTGCATTCTACCGGGTCTAATTTGGGCGCATCACCGTGATGATCGGCAATGACTAAGGCCGGCTGCTCTTCACCGTCCACGCTGCCGTGTTGGTAGCGGTAGTGCCAGCCTTCTTCGGCAGCGAGTCGTTCCAAGAATTTCAGGTCGCTTTCGCGGTGCTGGACGCAGTATTCCCGCTCTTCGGGCGCGCGTTTCAGATCGAACACCGTATCCACAATGCCCCGCTCTTCCAACAGCGTGCGCACAATGGCATCGGTGGTCTGGGCCTGGAAAATACGACTGTTGTGCATTAAGCCCAAACGCCACACCGGAGGCTGAATCACCACTTCGTAATGGGTGCGGCGGTGGCCAGTGTTGCCTCGTACGAATTCGTTCACCACGCCGGTGAACCGACGCAGGGGCTGGCCGTCTTGCCACACCACCAGATCCACCGGCTGTTCCAATACATCCGCGGCTTGCACGTCCGGATCGGTGCTGGCCAGTTTCAAACGGCCATGGGAGAGCGTGGACAAACCTTCGGTGAGCACAAAGCTGGCAACCACAAAGTGGTCTGAGGGGAATTCGCCAACACGGGCGGTGAACTGCAATCCGCTTGCCTGGGGCATAACTTCAGTCCCTGAAGTGTGTGATTTAGATCCTGCTCGTCCTGAGCAATACGATTATAACGAGAGCGCTCCATAAGACCAACCTCCCACGCGGCCCACCCGGCATCTTTTGTTAAACACTGTGAACCGTTACTCTTGAGCCAATACCAAAGAACAAGAGAAGCAAAAATGGCTGTTTACAGAATCGAAATCGACGAAACGTTCAACGTGCCGCGCAAGAAGGTCTTTGCTCTGTTTGCTGATCACCACCGCTTTGGCAAAATGATTGGTGCGCCGGTCAAGCGCATCAAAGACAGCCATCAGGCTGACCCGAATGGCGCGGGGTCGGTTCGTAAAGTCGGCTTGGGGCCTTTGAGTATCGAAGAGACGGTACTTGAGTTCGAGCCCTACTCCTTGATCGAATACACTGTCACCAGCGCCGGCCCGATCAAAAATCACATGGGGCGCATTCATTTCAGCGACACCAGTGACTGCCAAACTCGCCTTCGGTACACCATCAGCTTTGAAGATGTCGTTCCCTTTACAGGCAAGCTGATTCGCTCCTCACTTGAGCTGGGCCTGCGCCGCGGAATCCGGCGAGTTCCCGAACTGGCGTAACAAAGCTGTTGTATTGTCGTCAGGTTCAGTAAAATCACGCTCTTTATAGCAAGCAAGGGGCACAGAACTATGGGCAGAGCCTATCAGAATCGCAAAGAGTCCATGGCCAAAACGGCTGCGGCAAAAACCAAGGTTTATAGCAAATACGGTCGGGAAATTTACATGTCGGCCAAGTCTGGCGGCGTTGACCCTCAGGCCAACCTATCTCTGCGAGGGCTGATCGAGCGCGCGAAGAAAGATCAGGTTCCCACCCACGTTATTGAAAAAGCCATTGATAAAGCCAAAGGTGGCGCGGGCGAAGACTACTCCACCGCTCGCTACGAAGGGTACGGCCCGGGCAATTGCATGGTCATTGTGGACTGCCTGACCGATAACCCAAACCGTACTTTCGGCGATGTTCGCCTGGCTTTCACCAAAACCAAATGTAAAATCGGCACCCCTGGCGCCGTCGCTCACATGTTCGACCACTGCGCCATTTTCGTATTTAAAGGCCAGGATGAAGAAGCCGTTCTTGAAGCTTTGATGGAAGCCGATGTGGATGTCACTGACATCGAGAACGAAAACGACACCATCACCGTTTTCACCCCGAACACTGAATACGCAAAAGCCAAACAAGCCTTGGAAGACGCTTTCGACGGCATCGAGTTTGAGGTAGACGAAATCCAGTTCTTGCCGAAAACCACCACCCCGGTAGAAGGCGACGACATTCCGATGTTCGAAAAATTTATGGATATGCTGAACGATCTCGACGATGTTCAGAACGTTTTCCATAACGCAGAATTGCCGCAGGAATAATCTGCGCAACGCTTTAGCATCAGATGAGGTGCAGTATGGCTGGTACAAATGAGGGCATGAAACCTCGTGTCGTGATCCTGAAAACGGGCACAACCTACCCTCAAATCAAAGATCAGTTCGGAGATTTTGAAGACTGGTTTGTCGCTAGACTGTCCAGCCAGCTGGACCTTACCACCGCTGACGTGACGCAGACACTCCCACCCGGCCGCCCTCAGGATTGGCATGGCGTTGTCATCACTGGTTCCCCCGCCATGGTGAGCGACCGTGAGCCTTGGAGTGAGCACGCGGCCGAATGGTTAAAAGAGGCCGTACAGGCAAACGTGCCCACGTTCGGGGTCTGCTACGGCCACCAATTACTCGCCCACGCCTTAGGGGGCAAAGTCGGTTATCACCCGCAAGGGCGAGAGACTGGCACACAGAGCGTCCGCCTGTTCGACAGCGCGCAATCTGATCCACTGTTTCACCACCTTCCCCAGCAATTTCTGGCGCAATTGACCCACAAGCAATCCGTTCTGGAGCTACCTCCCGGCGCCGTGCTGCTTGGCGCATCGGATTTCGAACCACATCAGGCTTTCCGTGTTGGCACCAACGCCTGGGGCGTTCAGTTCCACCCCGAGTTCTCTGATGACGTAATGAGAAGCTACCTTCGAGTTCAACAGCCCGAGCTTGAAAAAGAAGGCCTTAACTCCGAATCACTCCTGAACAACGTATCGCCGGCCCCTCACGCTACCCGGCTTCTTGAGCTTTTCTCCGAGTGGGTTATCAATAAACAACGTGAGTAAACGGCGCAACTCGGGCCTGTTCGACGGATCGAAGCGACTATGACGATGAAGTTAGTAGCCTGTATCTTATTGCTGGTTCTGATCGCTCTGGGGGCATGGCATGCCTACAAACCTCTCCCGGAGGGCATTCGATATACAGGAAACGCAGCCCCTGTGCTGTCCCCTCGCCTGTTAACCGATATCACGCGGCACCTTCCAAACGGCGAAACACAGCTGGACCACGAAATCTTCGATGAAGCTTTAAGGCTGATCGCTCAAGCTGAGCAGTTCATCTTAATCGACATGTTTCTTTACAACAGCACTGGCGCAGAAAGCGTAGAACTTCGCCCGTTGGCCCACCAATTGACGACAGCATTGGTCAAAAAGAAACAGGCCATTCCAGACATCGATATAGTGGTGATTTCAGACCCACTGAACACTTTCTACGGCGGCACCCGCTCACCCGAGTTTGAAGCGTTGAAAAATGCCGGCATCGAACTGATCGTCACCAACCTCAAACCTTTGCGCGACAGCAACCCCGCCTGGTCTGCCGTGTGGCGCCTTTGCTGCCAATGGTTTGGTAACAATCCCGACGGCGGTTGGCTACCAAACGCCTTGGGCACCGAACAAACGACACTGCGCAGCTATCTGGCCCTGCCCAACTTTAAAGCCAATCATCGTAAAGTTTTGGTCGCCGACTCGGGTGACCAGTTCCGCGCGCTCATTACCTCAGCCAATCCCCACGACGGCAGCAGCCGGCACAGCAACATCGGACTCATGTTCAGCGGGCCTGCCATAAAGGATGTTATTCAGAGCGAGCGCGCCGTCGCCCATATGTCCGGCGCCAGCACACAAACGTTTGACCACTGGCTTAACGAGATTGCCACCGCCAAAAGCCCTGAACCCGCCTCGTCAGAAACGATCAAGCTTCTCACCGAATCTGCCATTCGCGATCAAGCTCTGGATATGATCGCACGTAGCCAATCTGGCGAAGCGCTGGATATCGCCATGTTCTATTTCTCTCACCGACCGATCATCGAAGCATTAAAAGCCGCACAGCGCCGTGGTGTTGCCATCCGTCTGTTGCTGGACGCAAACAAAGATGCTTTCGGCCATGAGAAAAACGGAATTCCCAATCGCCCCGTTGGCCGGGAACTCCATCAAGCAGGCGTTGCCGTGCGCTGGTGCAATACCCAAGGGGAACAGTGCCATAGCAAGCTACTCACCTACACGCGCAACGATGGTCAGCTAGAACTGCTGCTTGGCTCTGCCAACTTTACGCGAAGAAATCTGGACGACCTGAATCTTGAATCCAATGTCTGGCTGCGCGTGCCGAACGGCCATCCGGTCGCCCGTAAAGCCTCGGAGTATTTCGATCAGCACTGGGCTAACGAACAAGCAAACAGCGCACCTCTAAGCTTGCCCTATTCCGACTGGGCTGATAACTCCCGTCTGAAATACTGGCAATACCGCGTTATGGAAGCTACCGGCCTATCAACCTTTTAACCGAAACCCTTCTTATCTATGAACGTTTTGTATGTTGAATGATAAGCCGGAGCGCTCTAGGGTTAAGGAAACCAAACAAACAAGAAAGGGGTCTGCAATGAACGGCATTCGACGCTATGCCAAGCAGTTTTCGCTTGTGATGGCCATTCTGATGGCTTTTGCCACCACCTTTTCAGTCTCTGCCCATGCTGGCATGGTCGGGACCGGTGAGTTGATCCAGCAACAACAGGTCAACCTCGACCGCCAGCAGTTGCTGAACATGCTGGAACAGCAGGACGTTAAAGAAAAACTCGCCGAACTCGGTGTCAGTGAAGACCAGGTGGCGGAGCGAATTCAGAACCTTACGCCCACCGAACTGGCCGATTTTGAGCAACAGCTGGCCGAAGCCCCCACCGGTGAAGGGGTGGTCGGGATCATTGTTTTATTCCTGTTGGTGTTCATCATCACCGACATGCTGTGTGCCACTAACCTATTCTCTTTCATCAATTGCATTCGCTAATTCAACCTCTTTTCAAGACCGCACTCTTTCGATGCAGCAGACTGGCAGCCCTTCTCGGGCTGCTTCTGCTGGTCGGCTGCGCAAGCACACCGCCCTGGCCCACCCCGCCCGATGCCAATCAGATGGTGGCGTCAGGTCAGCAGTTACTACAGGACGTACCCTTCTATCCGCAGGAAAAATACCAATGTGGTCCGGCCTCTTTGGCCACTATGCTCAATAGCCAAGGCCTGAGCACCGACCCGGAAATCCTGAAAGAACTGGTTTATTTGCCGGGCCGGGAAGGCTCGCTGCAAGTCGAAATGGTCGCCGGTGCGCGGTCACACAACATGGTCGTTTACCCGTTACAACCAAACATCGAAACACTGCTGGCAGAAGTCTCCGTCGGCAACCCGGTGCTGGTAATGCAGAACCTGGGGTTCGATTGGTGGCAACAGTGGCATTTTGCCGTGGTTGTCGGTTACGACCATCAGGAGGAAACCCTGATACTCAATACCGACACACGCAAACATCACCGCCAACCCTATAAGGTATTTGATGCCACCTGGAGCCGTGCCGAACGTTGGGCAGCAGTGATCCTGCCGCCTGATCAGTTGCCTGCAACGGCAGAGCTTTTGCCCTGGTTACGGGCCGCCCACGATCTGGAAAGTACCGGGCATACACTTGCTGCGGAAACGGCCTACCAAACAGCCAAACAAAACTGGACGGACGAGCCTTCGCCGCTTCTGGCTCTGGGGAATCTGGCCTACGGCCAGAACCGCTTTAACGATGCCGCCAACTACCTGCGCATTGCCACCGAACGGTTTCCGGAGTTTGCCGAAGGCTGGAATAATCTGGCTTACGCCTTGTCCGCATCGGGCTGCGCCAAACAGGCTGATCAGGCAATGTCCTGCGCTGCCAAGTTAGCCGGTGACCGCTTCCCGGTCGAGAACTTCCACCCGGATGCGCGCTCATCCGACACCAAGCCCTCATGCAAAAAATTACCGCTTTGCCCGATTGAAACCGAGTAAACCCAGCGGATTAATACGGCTTCCGAAGCAACACAACGTCTTTCGCCGGAACTTCAAGCTGCCAACCATAGCGGTCGGCTAGCCACTCAAAGGTGGCTTCCCGGTAGAAAACCACATGCGTAGGGTCGCGACGGTAGTGCCAGTTATCAAAGCGATCATCGTCCGTCTGAAAACAGGTCATCACGCCTAAAAGGCCACCGGGCTTCAGCAGTCGATCGAATTGCGCAAACACCTTAGCCGGTTCGAACAAGTGCTCTACCACTTCCGTACAGGTAATAAAATCGTAGCGCTGCTCCAACACAGACGATTCGGGATAGAAATACAGGTCGTAGAGAGCGACCGAAAACCCGGCCTCTTCGAAGATCCTGGCCAACGCCGGGCCCGGACCGCATCCGAAATCCAGCCCCGCTGCACCTTCCGGCAGCCTTGCTATCATCGGAGCCGCCAGCTTCGACAAAAACCGCCGGTAGCCAGCGTCATCAGGATCGTTGTTGTGCAGCTGATACACCGCGCGCTCTTCATCAGCTGTTAACCGGGTTTCGGGCGCCATAATCGTGGCGTGGCAGTTGCCACACCTTAGGTAACGCTTTTGCTCCACCTCCCGAAACGGCTCCAAAACAGATTGCTCGCACACGGGGCATATCCCGGAGATGTTATTCACCAACAGATCCTCAGAGCCTGAATACATTTAACCCTTCCACGTTTTGGGCTTTTCCATTTGTCATATCCGGCCATGCCGCCAAATTGTGACTTATCACTACAAAGCTCTCCGAAGCAGCTGCCTATACTTGCGCAAAAAATAGCCTTACACGGCTGAATAATAAGCGCTGTTTAATGACGAACGCCCTAAGAGAACTCATATGGATATGTCGACGCCCCTCGCATTGGAGGTGCCGATCATTTCGGCACGTTACGCTCGCCGTTTTGTTCATTTTATGGAAAAGCGCGGCGTAAAACGAAACACCATTTTGACGAAAACCGGCATTACCGATGAACTGCTCAACAATCCTGAAGCCAGCCTGTCTATGACGCAGGTGCTTGAGCTGCTCCGACAGGCCGACTGGCTAATGGCCGATGAGCGTGCGCCCTTTGAATTTGGCAAACAACTGGACCTGCCCTGCCACGGACTTCTAGGGTTCGCCATGCTGGAACAAGAAAACCCCAGGCGCCTAGTTAGCATGATCGTACAATACTTGCGCGTTGGGCTTCCGCTCATGGATATGGAACTGGCATCTACGGGCTCCACCTTTCGCCTGAAGCTGATCGACACCTGGGGCGTCGACGATCTTAAAGCCTGTCTGGTGAAAATCTACATGGGCAGTATTTATCGTGTTTCGTGCCAGGTCTGTAGCCACTTCACCTTCCGGTTCGATTTCCCTAGCAACCTTCCGCTGGAAAACTGGGAACTGCTCGCACCAAATTGCGAGTTCATCTTTGACGCCAACACCAACGAAGTCACCATCCCCTTAAAAGGCGCGCCGGTTCGAAAAGACGATTCTAATCTGGAATTTCTGGTCGCGAGAACCCGCCACTCCCAGTCACAAAAACGGGTGGAATGTGATGAAACCGTGCAACAGGTCCGGGAACTGATTATGAGTCAGCCCGGCCGCCCCTGCACCACCCAAAACCTTGCTCGCCGGCTGGACATGAGCCCAAGAACACTTCGCCAGCACTTGGCGAAGGCCGGCACATCATTCCGCGAGCTTCGGAACGAAATACGTGAAAGCTTTGCCACTTTGTATTTAAAAGACACCAACGTATCGCTGGAATCCATCTCTGAAAAACTGGGGTTCAGTGATCAAGCCGGCTTCACCAAAGCGTACCGATCCTGGACAGGGCAAACCCCCGGTGATGTCCGAAAGAAAGCCCGAAACAAAAAGTGAGCAAAGTCTCTTCACCTTGATGTCGTTCACGGTTTGAGCAAAATCCTGCCCCCACTACCGCTTTAGACAAAAATGGTGCCGTCACCCGCAATGACGGCACCTCCTCCTTCCCCGTCTAATAACCCTGCAATTGTGGGCTCAACGCCTATGACCAAGGGAACTACGCAAGTCCGATCGAATGCCCTCATCGGTGATGTCTGCAACCTAACGACAACAATGACCGCAAGACAGAGGACGAATGAATGAAACTCAGTAACCTCAATACCAACGTGCGCAAGCTCGGCCCCGCCGTAGCCGCTGCAGCACTGATGGCTGGTGGTGCGAGCAACGCAGCAGCAGAACAAGTCTCAACCGAACTGGCCTTTGAATGTCCGTTTCCGCTGATTGGCACCCAACCCATTCGCGCGCAAATCAGTGCTGACATTCCCGCCGTAGCATCTGTGGGTGAACCAACCCCACAATTTGAAGTGACTGCGATTACCGTGGTCAATGACGATGCCCGCACCGGTTTGAAACTCGTTGGCTCCGAAACCGTCGAAGGCGTCGCCACAAGCACAAACAACATCATTACGGCTGGCCGTGCTCTGGAGCAAATTGTCACCCTGCAGATTCCGCCTACCGCTATTCCTGCCGAAACTGGCGAGTTCAATGTGCCAGCCTCGGGTGTGGCGCCCGAAATCCTGTTCACCGCCGATGACATCGGCCAGGCTGAAATTCGCGTTGGCGCTTTACAGCTCGAGCTGATCGCGCGTACCGCGAACGGTGACATTGCTCCAGCACCCATCGGTGAAATCACCACCGACTGTGTGCAGCTGCCGAACCAGAACAACCTTCTACAAACCATCACCGTCGCTGGTGAGGTCGTCGAAACACCGCGCATCAGCGTGGATACTCAAGAACTGGCCTTTGGTTCCGTACAGGCAGGTTTGAGCGCTCAGCAGTCTGTTTCTATCCTCAGCACCGGCAGTGCCGCGCTGGGTATCAACAACATCAGCATCAGCGGCCCTGATGCGCAACTGTTTACCCAAACCAGTGATTGCGGCTCTTCCCTGGCTCCAGATGCATCTTGTAGCGTTAACGTAACCTTCGCACCAAGCACCGACGGCACGCGTAACGCCACTCTCACCATTGAGTCTACCGATGCCGACAAGCCAAGCATCGACGTTGCCCTATCAGGCCGAGGCACTCTGGCACCTACACCTGAAATTGCCGTTACCCCGGGTTCTGTAGATTTGGGCCGCGTCCAGGTTGGCACCAGCAAATCAGAGCAAGTGAGCATTGCCAACAACGGCAACGCCGCTTTGCAGATCGACAGCATTGCGCTGACAGGCTCCAATGCCAGCGACTTCACCCAAACCAACAACTGCACCACGGTCGCTGCGGGTGCTAGCTGCTCTGTCGAGCTGAACTACACAGCGGGCGCTGCTGGCGTGAGCACCGCAGCCCTGGTGATCCGCTCCAGCGATACCGAAAATGCCGAAGTGACTGTACCTGTCACCGTTGAAGCCTTTGAAGAACCCACAGGCGGCACTGAGCTTGAGCTGCTATTGGGCCTTGAAGGTTCCACTCTAATCGCCGCGAATGGTGGCAGCCTGCCACTGAACGGCACTATCGCCACGTTGCTTGATCTGGCCTCTGGTACTTTCGAAGCAGACACTCAGGTGAACCCAACGTCTGGCAACTTCACCATCAAGGTACTGTGGAGCAAGATGCACGCAGCGGCCAACGTTGAATTCGAGCAAGCCGGGCTGACCACCGGCTCTCTGGTCGATGGCAAGCTGACTGCTAACTCCCCGCTTTACGTGAAAGTGCCCAAGGTTGCGATCAAACTCTTCGGCCTGCCAGTGCGCATCGGTGGGGGCGATCAGTGCCGCACCAGCACTCCGGTTGATATTCAGCTGACAAGCCCCGAAGGCTCAAACTTCTCGCCAGCAACCGGCGGCAACGTAACCGGTGTTTACGACCTGCCACCGCTTGAGAACTGTGGCCTGCTGACCAGCGTGTTGAACAAGTTCATGTCTGGCCCAGGCAACACCATCAACCTGAACCTGACGCCACAATAAGTTCGAAAAGTTCCGGCTATGCCGGGAATCGGTCACAACCGGCATAGCCGGTTGTGACCTACAAGCACGACAATAAAAGCAAAAAACAAGGAATACTGATATGAAAAGCCTGAAAAAAACCGCGTTAGTGCTGGCTGTCGCTGGGCTCCCGTTAGTCGCCCACGCAGACCTCAAGCCACTCGAAGATGCTCACATGAGCAATGTGACCGGCCAGGCCGGCGTGACCATTGAGCTGGAAACAAAGCTCTCCATCGATGAATTCATCTACACCGATGAAGGCTCCTTCTCGATCAAAGACATCAAGATCGGGGGTGCCAATCGCACGGACCTGTTTGAAGAAATCACCGATTTCCGTGACATCATGTTCGGTGGAGCCAACGACCTCATTGATAACATCAAGATCGACATCGATGTTGAAGCAGACGGTGATGCCGTCATCAACATCTGGCCCCTCACCGCAGCGCCGATCGACTTTGGCGTAAGCACGGGTGACTGGACCCTGCAAGGTGCTACCGATTCCACTCTGCTCGCCAGCAACTTCAGCATGGTGGGTGCGTTTACCAAAGTGGGTATCCGCGTTGATACCGCCACCGACAAGCTTAACCTGAAGACTCAGGTTGGTATCTCTGATCTGGATGTCGATGTCGACTTCCTGGCTCTGGGTATTCGCGACCTGAAAATGACGGGTGCTGACTATATGGGCACCAAACTCGACGGTTCTGCAGCGAACCCAAGTGTCCTGACTCTGGGCGCGAATATCGACATGGACGTGTATAAGTCCACCCGTTTGGCCGATCCCACCCAAGACGCTCTGGCGATCGATCTGAATACCTTTGCGGCAGACATGTCGATTGGTGATGTATTGGTTGGCGGAACCTCCATCGGGTCCGTCATGCTAGACAACCTGGTGGTTGATAACACCCAATTGCGGATTTACGGTCACTAAGTTCGTGCCAGAGGGCTCGGCGACCCCGAGCCCTCTTTATTCAAAGGAAATCGGTTCAATACGGTATAAACCGAACCGTCTGGCCCCTGGGTACTGTCATACAGCACGAACGCCCGAACGGTCATGGTACCAAAGCCTTTTTCACCGGTCGCGTCAATCAAGCGTTGAACCGAGCCGGCATCCCGTCCGAAACGGCTCAGCGTAATGTGTGGCTGAAAACTTCGATGCTCGACACTGAACCCCATTGCCAGCAAGCTATCCCGCAACTGCCGGTACAGATGAGCTACCGGGGTTTCCGGAGACACTCCTGCCCAGAGGATCTTCGGTCGCTGTGGTGTGCCAAAACACCCCAGCCCTCTGATCGTTAATTCAAATGGTTTTTCCGAAACGGCTTGGGCCGCGTCAAACAAACGGGTCATGGCTTCGTCTGGCACGTTTCCTAAAAACGCCAAGGTCAGATGCAGCTGTTCAAAACTTTGCCATCGCGCACTCTGAACCGGCGTGTGCACAGTCAGCAAACGCCGTTTGATGTCCGGCGCAATCTCAACACCAAAAAACACCTTCGGCATACGTGGCCTCCTTTGGGCAACTGAGCCAATGGCAAGCCATCGCCACTCTGAAATAGTTGCCATAATAAGAACATAACGCCAGCATATTATGCATCGAAACACGAGGCACCCATAAGGAACTCCCATGCTCTGGATCTTGCTCGCCATCGTTGTACTGCTCGTTGTTGCCACTTTCCTGTTATTTCGGGTTCAGGATCTTTCGCACTTTGACGGCAACGAGTGGGCCACCCATGAAGTCGCCCCTCACCCCGCACACGACGAAGTGCTCTCACGGATAAAAGAAATGGGGCGTGCGTCCAAAGGACTTAAGGGAAAAGCCAGATTAGCAGCGGTGCGTAACCATTTTGATCGCATAGGGGCAGAGGCAAACATCGAGTCTGAGGTTCGCCCCTGCGAGCAGCCCAAAGGCGAGTGGGTGATTGCGCCGGGGGTGAACACCCAACGCAGAGTGCTCTACATTCATGGCGGCGCTTGGTCTGTTGGTAGCCCGACCAGCCATCGCGCGGTGACCAATCGATTCTCTCAAATTGCCAACGCCGCGGTGTTTGCTGTGGATTATCGATTAATGCCGGAACATCGCTTTATGGACGGCATCATCGATTGTCGGGAAGCCTATACCTGGCTTCTTCACCACGGTCCCGACGACGAATCCGAAGCGGAGTTTATGGTTGTGGCCGGGGATTCTGCCGGTGGCAGTCACACCCTGTCTTTGATTGCCTGGTTACGCGATAGCGGTTTACGCCAAGCCGACGCCGCGGTCGCGCTGTCTCCATCCACAGACCTCACGCTAACCGCACCCAGCAACCGGGATAACATTAGAAGCGATGCCATGCTCGGTCCGGTTTTTGGGGGACTTTCGAAAGTGCCCCTGCCCGTGCTGTGGTGGGGCACTCTTGCCGCCTTTCGGCTGTCACCCACCAATCCCGTTGCGTCGCCACTAAGAGGGAGTCTTGCGAATCTCCCTCCTACCCTGATTCACGCCAGCACCACGGAAATGCTGCTGGATAATGCGGCCCGATACGCCGCAAAAGCCAGATCGGAAGGGTCTCCGGTGGAGCTGCACACCTGGCAGAACATGGTTCATGTCTGGCAGATATTCACCCCGCTGTTACCTCAGGCCGAGGAAGCCTTCGACGACATCGCACACTTTCTGGAGCGGGTCGAGGCAGGCTCTCAGTAGCCAGCCTTTGACACTAGCAGGCCCGGATCAGCTATTGGCCCGGGCTTTTTTCTTTCGGACGTATAGAACCTTATTTACTTTCGCGACAACCTCACCGGATTCATCGACAACATCGAGGGTCCACTCCGGCAGGTATTTATCACCGCTTGCCGTTGCCTGCCGGATTTCCTCCAGCCTCTCTTCAGTCAGCTCAAAATGAGCCGTCACACGGCCTTTACCCGGCCTGACGAATTCGATGCTCGCTGCTTTGTCCCACACCACATAGTCGTTGCCCAACTTGCGCATGAGCAGAAGCATGTACATGGGGTCCACCATGCTGTAGAGCGAACCGCCGAAATGGGTGCCCACGTAATTGGTGTTGTACCAACGTTGCTTCATTTCGACCGTGGCGGTGGAGAAATCATCTGCGATATGGGTCGCCTTGATGCCGGCACCCAGGTATGGCGCAAAGGTATTCATCACATGGCGCATCGAGCTGGCACTGGCAAACCAGCGGCGAATCGTTGAATTCATAGAGTTCCTCGACAAATTGAGTAGCTAGCAAGCGTTCGAAAGCCCGCTATCTTCCTGCAAGATAATCGAAGACTCAACCTAATTTCATACAACCGTTTGAATTATTCCAGGCCCACTAAGGCAAGCTGCAGGGCAATAGCCAACATCATCAACCCGATCAAGCCATCGATAACGCGCCAAACTCTCGGGCGTGAAAGAATCGGCGCCATCGACGATCCAAACCACGCCAGCCCCCCGAACCACAACACAGATGCACTGCTTGCGCCGACCAAAAACCCATTGGTACTTGGTTGTTGCGCACCCACTGAAGGCACCAGCAGCAAGGTGTCTAAATACACCTGTGGATTAAGTAACGTCACGGCCAGCGTGGTCAGCAGGACGCCTTGCAAGCTGCGTCGCTCTTGCTGCTTTGCGGTCAGTGCCGCTCGGCCCCAGCCAACCCGAATGAACGCCTGAACCGCCAGCCAGCCCAAGAACACCACACCCAGCCAGCGTAGAATCTCCAAGCCTTGCGGCATCGCAGTCAGCGCAGCGGATACGCCAAACATCCCCAAAGTGAACAGCACGATATCCGAGATCATGCACACTCCGGCAGTCCACCAGTGATGCTCTTGGCGAATGGACTGGCTGAGCACATACGCATTCTGGGCGCCAATGGCCACGATCAGGCCACCACCCACTAACAAACCGGTTACATAGCTTTCAAACACAGGTTATCTCTACCGTCTCGAGTCAAAAGAGATTATCGGCGAACACCGAACCATGAGGGGTAATTCAATAAGAAATACAAGGCGAGCATATCGTAAATGGCATGCCAAACCATGACCATAGCCATACTCCCACTGAGCTGATAACCGGTGCCCAGGATCAGGCCCAGCCCTGTGGCCATCACGAAGTACGTTAAAGAAACGTAGTGCACCAAGCCAAACAACAGTGACGCGGCAATCACTGCGGTCCAAGGCCCTGTGTGCTGCAGCAACCAGCCTTGGACAGCGCCTCTAAATAACAACTCTTCCCCGACACCGGCCAGTAACGACAACAACACCAGTGCTGGCCAACGGTAACTGGCCGCAAACTCGTACAAAGCCTGCATCTGATCACTGAGGTTATCCGGGAACAGCCAGGTGAGTTTGGTCAACTGCAACAGCAACAGATAGGTGATCGCGGCACCAACAACGCCGTACAAAACCGCTTTAGCCAATTCCAGCTCGCCCGTTGACAACGGGATATCAAACAGCCAAAGCGCGAAGGCTCCAACGACGCCAATACCGCCCTGAAATAACAAGGCGGTGACAGGCGAGATAGAGGAGCCTTGGCGCTGGGTCATAAATCAGCTGGAGAACAGATCCTTGATCGGAAACAGGTCATCGTAGGCCGGAGCCTGTTTCTGAGCCTTGGCCTGGAAGGTTTTCATCATATCGGTTGGGCGGAACATACCGGCCTGCCAGGTAGCCATGTACTTCAGGCTGTCTTCGACGCTGTGGTCACGGCTGAAGTTCAGCATTTCTTTACAGCCGGTCACCGCCAGCGGCGAATTGGCAGCAATTTGTGCGGCGATCCCCAGCACGGCCTCGACCATTTTTTCCTGACTGTCGTACACACTGTTCACAAAACCAAGACGCTGGGCTTCTTCGGCACCAAACTTCCGGCCGGTGTAGGCCAGTTCGCGCACCACGCCTTCAGGCATCAGCTTCGGCAAGCGCTGCAATGTGCCCACGTCTGCGGTCATACCCAGTTCGGTTTCTTTAATCGTGAAATAAGCATCTTTGGTGCAGTAGCGGCTGTCGGCAGCACACACCAAATCCAGCGCGCCACCAATGCAGCCACCGTGTACCGCTGCCAGCACAGGCAAACGCACTTTTTCCAGTGACGTCAGCGTGTCTTGCAGCTGTAAAACCACGCGGCGCAAATTTTCGGCCATACGGCCCGGGTCGCCACTCATGGGCACAGATTTCGGATCAGAAAACACCGCCAGATCCATGCCGGCAGAGAAGTGCTTTCCGGTAGAGGAAATTACGATCGCCCGGGCACTGGTGTTGGTTTCGATGTCCTGCACGCAACGGGGCAGCTCCAACCAGAACGCTTTGTTCATGGAGTTCATCGCCTCCGGGCGACTGAACTGAACGTGTGCAACGTGGTCTTTGACTTCGATATTAAAGCTTTCGTAGGTGGCGAGTTCCGACACGGTGTGACTCCTTTAAAGGTATGTCCCTAAGATGTTTTTATTACTGGCTGGTGTTCAGCTCTGTATTCGGTAGCACGCACATTACCTCGAAACGAGTTCCTAGGGAACGCCCTTCAAACTTGCGGTTAACGGAGATCATGGTCCAGACTCACTATCAATAGTTCATTTTTTTGAACAGAAGGAGATTAGATCATGTACAAGAACATTCTTGTTCCTGTTGATCTGGCGCACCTGGACCAGATGGCGAAAACGCTCAATACAGCCATCGATATGGCCAAGCACTATGGGGCAAGGCTTTGTTACGTGACCGTGACGAACAGCACGCCCGGTGCTGCCGCGCATAATCCGAAAGAACTGGCAAACAAGCTGCAAGCATTCGCCGAGGAACAAGGTAAATCACACGGTATTCAGACCTACGCGAAAGTACTGGAGTCTGTCGACACAGCCGTTGAACTGGATGACAAGTTGCTCGGTGCCATAAAAGACACGAGTACCGATTTGGTGGTTATGGCGTCACACCCGCCGGGAATTGGCGATGCTTTGCACCTGCTACGCTCTAACGCGGCAGAGATCGTCAAGCACAGTAAAATCTCGGTGTTTGTGGTGCGCTAAATTAACAACCATCGCCTTTCACACCGAGCCGATCCAGATACAGGTGCAACTCCTGCTCGCTGATGTTCACGTATTCCAGCACTCGGCCGTAAAGCATCACGGTGGGCACGTTGCGCCCGCCCAGTTCCTTTTGGGTTTCACTGAGGACGTAGAGTATCGTCCTCTCTGTTTTTGTGAGACCATCCCGCGCATCGGGGATAACCTCGTCTATTCCGCGTAAACTGCTCATATTTCTGAATCCGGTAAGCTGCCCATGGAAATCAAAGTCAATTATCTCGACAACCTGAGGCTCGAGGCCAAATTCGACGACTTTACCGTCGTCTCAGACCAACCCGTTCGCTACAAAGGGGATGGTTCTGCCCCCGGCCCGTTTGATTACTTTCTGGCTTCATCAGCCATGTGCGCCGCTTACTTTGTGAAGGTTTACTGCAATGCCCGGGATATCCCGACCGACAACATCCGGTTGTCACAGAACAACATTGTAGACCCGGAAAACCGCTACAAACAGATTTTCAGAATCCAGGTGGAATTGCCGGAAGACATTTCCGACAAAGACCGCCAAGGAATTATCCGCTCCATCGACCGCTGCACCGTGAAAAAGGTGGTGCAAACCGGCCCGGACTTCCAGATTGAAGTGGTGGAAAACCTGGATGAAGACGCTCAGGCCCTGCTCAACGTTGGCGCCAGCGACAACACCAGCACTTACATCGAAGGTAAAGATCTGCCCCTTGAGCAGACCATTGCCAATATGACCGGGATTCTTGCGGATCTGGGCATGAAGATCGAGATTGCCTCCTGGCGCAACATTGTGCCCCACGTCTGGTCTTTGCACGTTCGCGATACCGCTGCGCACATGTGCTTCACCAACGGCAAAGGCGCCACCAAGGAAGCCGCTCTGGCATCCGCACTGGGTGAATTCATCGAGCGTTTGAACTGCAACTTCTTCTATAACGACCAGTACTTCGGTCAGGACGTTGGCAACAGCGAGTTTGTACATTACCCGAACGAAAAGTGGTTCCAGCCGGGGCCCGAAGGCGAACTGCCCGAAGGCATCCTGGATGACTACTGCCTGGGCATCTACAACCCTGACGGAGAATTACTCGGTACGCACCTGTTCGACACCAACTCGGGTACGCCTGAGCGTGGCATTTGCAGCATTCCCTACGTGCGCCAGTCAGATGGGGAAACGGTTTACTTCCCCTCTAACCTGATCGAGAACCTGTTCCTCAGCAACGGCATGAGTGCCGGCAATACTCTGCAGGAAGCGCAGGTTCAATGTTTGTCAGAAATCCTCGAGCGCGCGGTCAAGAAAGAGATCATCGAGAACGAAATCGCTCTACCGGACGTGCCGGATGACGTTCTGGCCAAGTACCCGGATATCGTGGAAGGTCTGAACGCTCTGGAAGAGCAAGGCTTCCCGGTGCTGGTTAAAGATGCCTCTCTGGGCGGCCAGTTTCCGGTGATTTCGGTCACCGTGATGAACCCGAAAACCGGCGGTGTATTTGCCTGCTTTGGCGCCCACCCCAGTTTCCAGGTGGCGCTGGAGCGCAGTCTCACCGAATTAATGCAGGGCCGAAGCTTCGAAGGCCTGAACGACCTGCCCGCGCCTACCTTTAACACCATGGCAGTGACCGAACCCAACAACTATGTGGAACACTTCATCGATTCCAGCGGTGTCGTGTCCTGGCGTTTCTTCAGTGCCAAATCCGACTACGACTTTGTCGAGTGGGATTTCTCCGGCACTAACGAAGAAGAAGCCAAAGCGCTGTTCGGCATTCTCTCGGACATGGGCAAAGAGTGCTACATGGCCGTCTTTGAAGACCTTGGCGCTCCGGTTTGCCGAATTCTGGTGCCCGGTTACTCCGAAGTGTACCCCGTAGAAGACCTGGTCTGGGACAACACCAACATGGCGCTGGCCTTCCGGAAAGACATCCTCAATCTGCACCGCTTGAACGACGACGAGTTAGCGAGCCTGGTGGAGCGATTGGAAGAAGCCGAGCTGGATGTCTACATGACGATCGTCACCCTGATCGGTATCGAGTTTCATGAAAACACCGTATGGGGCCAGCTCACCATTCTGGAACTGAAACTGCTTATTTATCTGGCACTGGGTGAGCTCGAAGAAGCTCTGGAACTGGTCGAAATGTTCCGGCAGTTTAACGACAACACGGTCGAGCGCGGCCTGTTCTATCAGGCCATGCAAGCTTCTCTGGAGGCAACGCTGGACGAAGAGCTGGAACTGGACGATTACCTTTATAACTTCCGCCGCATGTTCGGTAACGACGTCATGGACGCGGTTGTTGGCTCCATCGACGGTTCGGTACGTTTCTACGGACTGGAAGAAACCAGCATGAACCTGGAAGGTCTGGACAGGCACTTGAAGATGATCGAGAGCTACAAGAAGCTGCACGCCGCGCGCGCCAAAGCGGCCGGCTTGTAGTCTGTAAGCACTGCTTCGCTGGGGCCGGAAAGCGCATTACATTGCCTTTCCGGCCTGCACTACCTCCCTACCGATAACTCGCAACACACCTTGCTTACAGACCGCCTCAAACGGCGTGGTGCCGGCTTCGTCACCATCAACGGTGACTGGCTTGGGTTGTTGCGTGAGCACCTGACACACCGGGCTTTTGACCTGCACCACGGTACTGGTTCTTCTAGGCGTTTCCCCATTGAGCCGCACCATCAAGAACGCAAACAGCAATTGCAGTAAGGGCCTCGGCTTCACGGCCACAATATTCAATTGCCCATCATTGGCTGAGGCTTCCGGGATTTCGTGGCCGCCCCCAAAAAAGGCACCCGAGGCAATGGCAATCGACAACCAGCGGCCTTTCATAGCCGATTTATCCGTTTGTATTTCCGCGTGAAATCCTCGTTGCTCGCCGATCTGGCGAAACAGCGTCGCCACGTAACTGAATTTCCCCAACCATTTTTTAGTCGGCGAATCCGCTTCTCGGGCAGGCAACGTACCCAGACCAATGTGCGCCACATTCAGAAACATCCGTTCACCGGCCATTGCCACATCAATCTGCTGCACCGGCCGCTCTGCAACAAGCTTGGCGACTTGTTCCGGCTGTTCCGGAATGTTCAGGTTGCGGGCAAAATCATTGGCAGTTCCAGATGGCAAAACGGCCAACACGGCATCGGTTTCCAGGCAAATTTTCGCAACGCTATTAACCGTGCCATCGCCCCCGGCCGCCATCAGACAATCGCCTTCGGCTACCCTCTCGCGCCAGTGCTGCTGCTCATCCAGGTGGCAGACTTCGACATCGGTAATCCCTTGAGCCCGCAAATGTTCAAGCCAGAAATCTGCGTTCCGGGTCCCGTCTCCGGACTCTGGACTATCTACTAGCCAATGGGGCATTACGTCTCCTCTGTTAAGAATTCCGCACCTTTATTTGATAGCATGAATCTCCCACTAATTCCTGCAGGAAGTATTACCGTATGGCAACGCGTGTCACGCTTCATTATTGCACCGGCTGCAACTGGCTGTTGCGCTCGTCCTGGATGGCTCAGGAACTGCTCACCACTTTTAACGGAATGATTGACGAGCTGACCCTTAAACCGGGCAATGGCGGGATATTCGAGGTTTGGGTGAACAACACGCGAATCTGGTCGCGCAAGGAACAAGGCGGTTTTCCGGAGATCAAGCAACTGAAGCAGCTGGTTCGCGACCAGATCGCCCCGGAGCATTCTCTGGGGCATAGCGAAGGTCACTCCCGGCAGCACGGTTCTGAGGCTTGAACGCGGCACGCAGCTGCCGCCTCAGTGCTCCATTCCTGAATGATGCGAGTGGTCCATAACCTTAGCGTCTAGCGGCTGAACAACCAGCTTGACGGTAATATTCTCGGCATCCTCGAAATCCAGCTGGACCGGAATCGTTTCACCTTCCATCAGGGGCTTTGTTAGCTGTTCCAGCATCAGGTGGTAACTGCGGGGTTTTAACTCCACCGTGCTGCCGGCCGGAATTTCCAAACCGTTGGCAAGGGGCTGCATACGCATCATACCGTCATGCATGGAGGTTTCGTGGATAGAGACATGGCCTGCTCTGGGGCTTTCAGCCGCAACCAATCGCACTTCGTCGGCTCCGTGGTTGGTGATCGTCATGTAGCCCACACCCATAGGCGTGCCCGGAGGTGTAGGGCGGCTCCAGGCATTATGAACTTCGATGGCACCGGTTGTTTGGTGGCCGTCATGATGCTGATGATCTGCTGCCGAAGCCTGGGGTGACAGAATTGAACAGGACAGCAAAAAAGCGGTTGTCAGAGTCTTCCGTTGGATCATGATGTCTCGCGCAGTCGAAGGTAACTTTATTGGAGCCCCTAGTGTTGTTGTCTCCAGCGCATTTGGCAAGACATGCACACTGACCGACGGCGCTCTGCTCGCCGGATTCTCAGTTAGGTTTGCTCAGCGCATCAACCAACGCACCCAAGAACCGCGAGGCTTCCCCGCCCGTCGCTGCGCGGTGATCAAAGGTCAGCGACAAGGGCAGAATGCGACGAATGGTCGCAGCCCCTTCATAGGGAACGACCTTTTCCCGCATGCGGCCTGCGCCAACAATCGCCACTTGGGGCGGGCTGACAATGGGATTGGCGTATTGCCCGGTCATGGTCCCGAAATTAGATAAAGTAATCGTCGCGCCCTGCATTTCCTTAGGGGGAATCTTTCGGGAGGCAACCGACTCTCTTAGATTCTCCAAGCCTTGTCTCAAGTCTTTTAAGCTGCGATGCGTAATATCTCTCAACACCGGCACAAACAATCCGTCCGGGGTGTCTACTGCAATCCCCACATGCACCTCATTGAGCAGTTGTCGGCTCAGATTGTCTCCGTCAAACCAACAATTGAGCTCCGGAACCGCTGCACATGCTTTGCCGATAGCTTGCACCAGCCGCATGGTGGTGTCTGTGCCTTTCTTCCACTCGCCTACATCCACATCCTCAAAAATCGACACAGGCACAACCTGGGCATGGGACAGCGCCATGTTCTTGGCCATGGTTCGGCGCGTGCCTCGCAATGCTTCCGCATCACCCAGCTGTTTCTGGTGGCTGGCTTGCTTGTAGACATCATCATTGGTGATCAAACCACCGGGGCCACTGCCTTTTATGTTTTCCAGGCTCACCCCAAGCTGCTGGGCCAGTGCCCGAACGCCCGGGGTGGCACGATTTGACCGGGCCCGTTTGCTGGACGCAGCGGCACCAACAATGAAGCTATCTTGCTGGGCGTCTCTCCCTTCACTCTTACCGGATGATTCCAGTTTACCCACAACGGTTCCGGAATCCTCATCTTCACCTTCATAGGCCAGCAAGGGTTCGCCGGTATGGATGATATCGCCGGCATCGCCGTAGAGTTTGGCAATTACACCAGCTTGCGGCGAAGGTACTTCTACGATCGCTTTGGCAGTTTCCACACTGACCAACACCTGATCCACTTTCACGGTGTCGCCCACGTTTACATGCCACTCAACAATTTCGGCTTCCGGCAGGCCTTCACCCAGATCTGGGAGTCTGAAATTTTTCATAATTGTCGCTCCTACAGCCCAATAACCTGCTCAACGGCGTGTACGATGTCTTCGATTTTTGGCAGGTAGTTCTGCTCATTCCGGTAGTAAGGCATTACCGTGTCGTACCCGGTGACTCTGATCACGGGTGCCTGCAAATCCAAAAATGCGGATTCCGCAATAGATGCGGCAATCTCGGCCCCAACACCGCCGTTCCTACACGCTTCATGAACGATCACCGCCCTGCCGGTTTTAGCCACGGAATAAAGCAAAGTTTCCCGGTCAAGCGGGCTGATGGTCGCCACGTCGATCACCTCACACCCCACACCTTGTTCAGCCAACTTATCCGCCGCTTGCAGCGTTTCCATGACACAAGGGCCCCAGGTAATCAGCGTGACATCGTCACCTTCTCGCAAGGTAAAACAGGTATCCAGAGGCAGCGCTTCGCCGTTGTTTTCGACGCGCTGGGTCACAGCCCGGTATATCCGTTTAGGCTCAAGGAAGATAACCGGGTCCGGGTCCCGAATGGCCGCTAACAACAGACCATAGGCACGTTGGGGAGAACTGGGGATCACCACTCTTAAACCCGGTATATGGGCAAATAGTGCTTCGGTACTTTCAGAGTGGTGCTCAGGTGCGTGAATACCTCCGCCAAACGGAGCGCGGAACACCAACGGGCAATGCAACCGGCCGCGTGTCCGGTTGCGCATCCGGCTGGCGTGGCAAACGATTTGCTCCATTGCCGGATAGATAAACCCCATAAACTGAAATTCCGCCACCGGCTTTAAGCCCTGTGTGGCCATGCCAATCGCGGTGCCGGCAATCAGGTTTTCCGCCAACGGCGTGTCCATCACCCGCTTAAACCCGAAGGCGTCTTTCAGGCCGAGAGTTGCCCGGAACACCCCGCCATTCGTGGCAATATCTTCGCCTAATACCACCACGTTTTCGTCTTGCGCCATTTCCCAGTGCAGGGCCATGTTGACCGCTTCAACCAAAGTCACATCACGAACGTCTGACTTACTCATGCCGGACCTCCACGATACTTGTTGGCGATCTGTTCCCGCTGCCCTTCAAGCGCAGCGGGGAGGGTTTCGAAAAGGTAATCGAGCATCGCGGTGGGTGGCTCGGCCTCGGTCGCCAGGTAGGCTTCTACGGCTTCATCGATGGTTTTCTTCGCATCCGCCTGCAGGGCTTTTTCCTGTTCGGGGCTCCAAAGTTCGTTGTTGAACAACCAATTCTGAAGCCGTTTTACACCATCCTTTTCCCACGCCTCCTTGAGCTCTTCGGCACTGCGGTAGCGGGTGGCATCATCGGCGGTGGTGTGGTCACCCAGCCGATACGTGACCGCCTCAATAACCGTCGCCCCTTTGCCTTCGTGGGCGCGCTTGATGGCATTATCCAAGGCTTCGGCGCAGGCAAAGTAATCGTTGCCATCCACAATGTGGCCGGGTAAACCGGCGCCAATGGCTTTCTGTGCGATGGTTTCAGCCCCGCTTTGTAGACTGCGAGGGGTGGAAATGGCCCACTGGTTATTAATAACAACGAAGACCACCGGCAAATGCCAGGCACCGGCAAGGTTAAGGCTTTCCATGAAGTCGCCTTTCGAGGTGCCGCCATCGCCAATGCAGCAAACGACAGCCCGATCCTCGCCCCGAATCCGGAACGCCGATGCTACGCCTACTGCATGCCCACACTGGGTGGCGATGGGAACAGCAATGGGCAGGTCTTCAGGGCAGTTTTTCCACGCGCTTCCACGCTCGTCCCCACCCCAATAAAGCAGCAACTCTTTCAGAGACACACCACGAAGAATATGGGCGGCCTGATCACGGTAATAGGGAACGAAAACATCGGTCTTGGCCATGCTCTGGCCAATGGCCGTACCGATGACTTCGTGGCCCAGCACAGAAGGGTAAGTCCCACATTTCCCGGTACGTTGAAGCGCGATCGCTTTGGAATCCAGGGTGCGTGCAAGCACCATATTTCGGTAGGCAGCCAGAACCCTGTCGGTGTTCTCGGCCTGGATCGGCAACTCTCCGAATGGTGTGCCATCCTCATCCAGATAGCATGTGCTATCCACATGAAACTCATGCCGTTCTTTCATCCCATCCTCCTGCCTCCGGCTGTGCGATATCAGCCCGACTGAACCTATGCCCGCTTATGGCGGACACTTCCAGCGTTGGAGTACTCGTCTTGTTATTAGCGTGGGTTGCACGCTGCGGGATCAAACAGAGTGCCAGCCGGCACTCTGTTTAATATTTAGACGATGGGATGCAATTGTTCAACCGCGGAGTGTCAGGCTTTCTTGACGAACTCGGATTTCAACTTCATGGGTCCGATGCCGTCAATTTTACAATCGATATCGTGGTCGCCCTCCACCAGGCGAATGTTTTTCACTTTAGTGCCTACTTTCACAACGGAGCTGGAACCTTTCACTTTCAGGTCTTTAATCACGGTTACCGTATCACCGTCCTGAAGTTCGTTTCCGTTAGCATCCCGAATTACCTTTTCGACTTCCGCCTCCGCCTGCTCGGCTTCGGTCCATTCATGGGCGCACTCTGGGCAGACTAGCTGAACACCGTCTTCATAGGTGAACTGGGAGTTACACTGGGGACACGGTGGCAATTGAGACATTATCATTTCCTGTTAATTGGATGAGACTCACATTATAACATCACGCCAAAAGTTGTTCTCACTGGGGCGGCCGGAACAGGTAAACTGCCAAGTAATCCCATGAACGAAAGGAAACCAACATGCCGATATGGGTCGATGCCGACGCTTGCCCCGTGCCCGTCAGAGAAATCATCTGCCGCGCGGCTACCCGCTGGAAGGTGCAAACCACCTTCATTGCAAACCACGCCATTACCCTACCACCCAGCCCGTTTATCAGCCGTCGGCAGGTGCCTCAGGGCTTTGACGTTGCCGATAACGAGATTATGGATCAGATGAATACGGGTGATCTGGTGATCACTCAAGACATTCCACTAGCGGCAGAAGCCATCGAAAAAGGCGCAACAGTGTTTAACCCACGGGGCCAAGCTTTTACCAAAGAGAATATTCGCCAGCGTTTGGCGATGCGGAACTTTATGGAAGAAATGCGCGATGCGGGACAGGTGACCGGCGGCCCGGCACCGTTTGGTCAGGCAGATCGCAAGGAGTTTGCCAATCAACTGGATCGTTGGTTGCAGAGGAACTCTCGCAACTGAAAATCATTCTCTTTTAAATGGGTGCGGAATTCGTTACGCTTCCCGGCGCTGCAAATCAGACACCGAGAAGGAAGCAAATCATGACCACACGCGCCCGCCATTCCAGCAGCTTCTCAGCCCTCGGCCGTCTGCTAAGATACGCGCGTGGCTACCGTCGAAACATTCTTTCCGCCACCGCTTGCTCCATCATCAACAAACTTTTTGATATCGCACCGGAAATTCTCATCGGTGTTGCCATCGATGTGGTGGTGAACCAGGAGGAAAGCTTTGTTGCCGGATTAGGCTTCGACACCGCACAAGAGCAGATCACAATTCTGGCGGTGCTCACCTTCTTTATTTGGGCTGGCGAATCGCTGTTTGAATATCTTTACCAAATTCTCTGGCGCAACCTGTCCCAACGCCTGCAGTCTGACCTCAGGCAGGATGCCTATGAGCACGCACAACGCCTGGATATGAGTTTTTTTGAAGCCAACAGCTCCGGGCAGCTGGTCGCCACCATGAATGACGACGTAAACCAACTGGAACGTTTTCTGGATGGCGGTGCCAATGCGATGATCCAGGTAGGGGTCACCGTTGTGGCAGTTGGCGCGGTGTTCCTCGTATTATCACCATTGATCGCCCTGCTGGCATTCACCCCAATCCCTCTGATTATATGGGGAGCGTTTTATTTTCAGCGCAAGGCCGGCCCTCTCTACTCCGACGTGCGGGAAAAGGTGGGCGATCTGTCCAGCCGGCTGGCCAATAACCTGGGTGGCATCGCCACCATCAAGAGTTTCACCGCAGAGCAACGGGAAGCAAAGCGTCTTAAAGACGCCAGTGAAGCCTACGTGCAAGCCAACCGACGCGCCATTCGGGTCAGTTCTGCGTTCATTCCAGTGATTCGTATGGCAATACTGGCGGGTTTCCTGGCCACCTTTACAGTGGGCGGTATGATGGCACTGGAAGGCAGTCTAAATGTGGGCGCTTACGGGGTACTGGTGTTTCTTACTCAACGCCTGTTGTGGCCAATGACCGGCCTTGCAGAAGTGATCGACCTATTTGAACGGGCCATGGCCAGTACCCGGCGCATTCTCGACCTGCTCGCTGAGCCAATGAGCGTTCAGGATGAAGCTGATACTCCCTTGCAACAACCGGTGCGCGGGGAAGTCGCCTTCGATCAGGTGAGCTTCCGTTATACTAGCAATGGCGCGGGGGTTCACGGCATAACCCTGAACATACCAGCGGGCCACACACTGGCGCTGGTCGGTGCGACCGGTTCCGGAAAATCAACGCTGATTAAACTACTGCTACGCTTTTACGATACGTCTGACGGTAACATCCGTATCGATGGCCAACCCATTCGCACGATCAGCTTGAAATCTCTGCGTGAGGCCATCGGACTGGTCAGTCAGGATGTCTACTTATTTGAAGGAAGCATTCGGGACAATTTGGCCTATGGCAAGCCCAGCGCCACCGACGACGAGATTATCGAAGCTGCGCGTACGGCGGAAGCATGGTCCTTTATCGAGAACCTGCCTGACGGTTTGGCGACACAAGTTGGAGAGCGTGGTATTCGCCTTTCTGGTGGCCAGCGTCAGCGGCTTTCACTCGCCAGAGCGCTATTAAAAAACCCACCGATTTTGGTGCTGGACGAAGCAACCAGTGCGGTCGACAACGAAACCGAAGCCGCCATCCAGCGTTCATTAAAACGCATCGGCCATAACCGCACCGTTATTATGATCGCTCACCGGCTTTCTACAATTGTGGATGCCGACACCATTGCCGTGGTCGAGAACGGGCAGATCACTGAACAAGGAAACCACAACAGTCTGATCGCTGATGGCGGTTCCTATGCGGCTCAGTGGCGCGTTCAAACCGGGCAAATTTGAGCACCTCACACTAAAACTCATTGA
Organism: Marinobacter sp. S0848L; assembly: GCF_023016065.1. GTDB lineage: Bacteria > Pseudomonadota > Gammaproteobacteria > Pseudomonadales > Oleiphilaceae > Marinobacter. The sequence goes on from NZ_JALKAQ010000004.1 coordinate 51,042, forward strand.
TAGCAATTATCATTTAGATTACCCTCCCATGCACACGAACAGGGGGATCTGAATGCCGGCATTTTTTGATGTGCGAAATCTTGGCGTCCGCATCGGCGCCACCGCCATTCTCCAGGAAATCAACCTGGCCTTTGATGAAGGCCAGGTTACCGCTTTGCTTGGCCACAACGGCTCGGGCAAATCGACATTGCTGAAAACATTGGCCAGACAACTCCCGGCCAATGCCGGTGAGGTCATGCTGGAGGGAAAGACTGCCAAGAGCCTCGGCGCCCGAGCTTTTGCGCGAATCGTGGGTTACCTTCCCCAGCATCCGCCGGGCACCGATGGCCTTACAGTAAGGGAGCTGATTGCCCTGGGCCGCTACCCTTGGCGAGGCCCTCTGGGCCGTTTAAGTGAGGAAGACCACACGCTGGTTGATCAGGCCATTGCCGACACGGACCTTAAACCCTTCGAACACCGTTCTGTGGATACTCTTTCAGGCGGCGAACGTCAGCGCGCCTGGATCGCTATGCTGCTGGCCCAGCAAACCCGCTGTTTGCTGCTGGACGAGCCCATTTCGGCGCTGGACGTAAAGCATCAGGTGGAAACCTTACGATTGGTACAACGGTTGGCCAAACAGCGAGCTTTGACGGTCATTGTTGTGCTGCATGATGTTGATCTTGCAGCTCGATTCTGTGACCGTCTGGTTGCTCTGAAAGCAGGCGCAGTCGTAGCAGATGGAACCCCGGCCGATGTTATGAACAGCCAAATTCTTGAAACCATCTACAGTGTGCAAATGGGTGTCATGGAGCGAGCCCCTGGACAATGGGTTTCCTATGTCCATTAATCCAAAAACGCTGCTACTCGGGGCACTTTTTCTCGCACTACCCGCCTTCGGGATGAGCCAGACCTGGAATCATGAGGGAGGCACGCTGAAGCTCGATGCTCCCCCAAAGCGCATTGTGGCACTAAACTGGGCAGCCACAGAGACCCTTCTTTTACTAGGGATCACCCCCGTCGGCGTGGCCGATAAGACGGGTTACAGTACTTGGGTGAGCAAACCGGAACTGCCCGACGACGTCGCCAACGTGGGCACGCGTGTTGCGCCTAGCCTGGAAGCGATTGCCGAACTGAAGCCGGATTTGATTGTCACCAGTACAGAAATCGCACCCGCCCACGAGCTGCTGGAGCAAATTGCTCCAACCTACGTCATCAGCGTATACAAACCCGACTCCCGCCCCTTCGAAAAAGCGCGGGAAATGCTTCTGGTCCTCAGCGATATTCTTGACCGGGAAGGCCGTGCTAAAACCGTTCTGGCCAACATCAACCAAACATTGGAACAACAGCGCGACCGGTTGGACCGTGCAAACGTAACGGACATTCCGATTGCACTCGTTAGCTTTCAGGACAATCGTCATGTGCGAATCTACACCAAAGACAGCCTGTATCAGGCAGCATTGGATAGCCTTGGGCTGACTAATGCATGGCCGAATCACGGCAACTACTGGGGCTTCGCGTCCATTGGTCTCGAGTCCGTGGCACGAATTCCAAACAGCCGCTTGGTCGTCATTGAACCGCTTGTACCGGGGCTTGCCGATAGTCTGGAAGAGAGCCCATTCTGGACCTATCTTCCGCCAGTAAGAAACCAACAGATTTATCAGATCCCCAGCGCTTGGTCTTTTGGTGGCGTGCATCAGGTCAAAAGCCTGGCCGTAACGCTCACCGACGCTCTGCTAAAAGGGGGCAGCACCAATGTCCGGTGAAGCAACCCTGACAACACCGGGTCGTCCGAAAATGCCCACCCGGCTTCCGGCAACCGTTGTCCTGCTATGCTTATTGGCTTTTCTGGCCAGCGCACTGCCGTGGCTTCAGCAACTCTCCCCCCTACAACTTGTCTCGGCTTTTTGGACCTACGACGGCGATCAATACGCCTCGGTCTTGGCGCATTTTTCCTGGGCACCCAGAATATCCATGGCATTGCTGATCGGCTGCGCACTCGGCCTTTCAGGGGCGGTTACCCAACAGGTACTGGGCAATCCCCTTGCCTCGCCTACCACTTTGGGGGTGGAATCCGGCGGCCAGTTTGGAATCACGATGGCGACATTGTTTGCCCCCGGCCTACTGGCTTTGAGCCCAGACATAGCCGCGGTGGCCGGCGGCCTTCTTGCTATAGGCCTTGTTATTCTTCTTACCTGGCGACTGGGTTTCTCGCCGGTGAGCGTCATTCTGGCCGGACTGGTTGTGACGTTCTTTCTGGGCGCCATCAACATGGCCTTGCTTTTACTCAAAGGTGAATGGCTGGGCAACCTATTTATTTGGGGGGCCGGCTCGCTTGCACAGAATAACTGGTCTCCCTTCTTCGACCTTTTACCCAAGGTACTGATCATTGCCACACTGATGCTGACCTTAATACGCCCGCTGCAACTGCTGCAGCTGGGCCAAACGTCAGCAAACGCACTAGGTGCGAAAGTATCACTGCTACGCGCAACAGCCCTGTTTCTGGTAGTGGCCATGACATCGGTCGTGGTCAGCAGGGTAGGTGTCGTCGCATTTGTGGGGCTGGCTGCCCCCGTGCTGGCGCGCTTGCTAGGCGCCCGAACGCTAACAGAACGGCTATTCTGGAGCACTCTGGCTGGAGCTGGCATTCTCCTGGCGGCCGACACCCTCGCGTATTGGACAACGTCTCTCAGTGGCGATTCACTCGTGCCCACTGGCACCACCACAGCCCTTATAGGCGGACCAATTATCCTTCTGGCGTTACAAGGATTCCGCAACGCCCACCATATGCCGGACCATGACGCCAGCCCCACCGGTTTATTACCCCCTCGTCGTAATCCGTTCCAGGTAGCAGGGCTGCTAACCGCTTTATTGGTCATAACAATTGTTCTCTCAATGAGCTGGTCACCGGGATTGGAAAGCTGGAACTGGACCCCTTTTGCGCAATGGACAGATGCTTGGGTATGGCGGGGCCCCCGATTAATGGCAGCAATTCTGGCCGGCATGGCGCTAGGAATGGCTGGCACATTAATCCAGAGAATGACAGGGAACCCCATGGGTAGCCCCGAACTGCTTGGTATCAGCGGTGGCGCCGCCTTAGTCATGGTGACACTCGCCCTGACGGGACTGGATTTGGGGCGCGCTGGTCAACTTGCAGCTGCGACCCTCGGTGCATGTGGAGCTCTTGGACTGTTATTGCTACTAGCTCGGAAACACCGTTTCTCGGGTAATCAACTGCTATTGGGAGGCCTGGCACTGTACGTGTTTATGGATGCTGGGCTGCGCCTCGTTATGGCCACCGGCGGTACCGTTGCCTCACAATTATTGAACTGGATGTACGGCTCCACTTGGTTGATTTCCGAAATGGAGGCATTCGGTCTGTTAGCTTTGGTAGTCGGCCTTGGTGGCCTGACTCTGCTCACTCTTCGCCCCCTGACCCTCTTACCTCTGGGGGAAACCTCCGCTTCCGCTCTTGGCCTTCAGGTACCCCGTGCACGACTTTTACTGTTGCTGCTCGCGGCCGCATTGACGGCTGCCGCAACGGTCGTCATCGGCCCCTTAAGTTTCGTGGGGCTCATTGCCCCTCACCTGGCCCGCGTCCTAGGCCAACAAACCGTGGGGAAGCAGCTGATCGCCGCTGCGCTGGCTGGTGGTTTATTGCTCGCAATCGCGGACTACTTAGCTCGGATTCTGGTTTACCCGAACCAACTACCCGCGGGGCTACTGGCTGCTCTGGTTGGCGGCTTATATTTTCTTTGGGGGCTGGGTCGTCATGGTAAAAACTGAAGCAGGTCACCAATGGCTGGCAGACTACCACCATCTCGCCGCAAGCGAAGGCATCAAGCCGAGCGCATTGCTTAAAAGCGACACGCTATCGGATATCCACCCTCAGTCAACGCTGTTTTCGCTGGCACAGCTATTAGAAAGCCCCGGCCTTATATGGCAAACAATCCAGAACAATTATCCGGACGCCGACCACCCGCGAATCCGAAAAGCCCGGGTTTCAGTGCTGCAACAGGACCTTGCCCTACAGATTATCTGGCCCTTGGTTATCCGACTGTTCCGAGACGGTCATACCATTGCCCTGAATCCAGACCAGGTTTTCCTATGTTGGAAAGACAATGATCTAACTTGGTTTCACCTTGCCAACAGTTCTGAGCCGCTAGAGACGCACGCATTTATTCACGGGTTAAGCAAACAGCTGCAGAACTGGTATCCGATTTTTCGCCACGAGCTAGGAGTCAGCCCCGGCGCATACTGGAGCAGCTTCGGGTTGGCGCTTGGCGCGCCCTATTCAATGATATGGAATCAGGTGAACCCAGAAGCTCTGTGTAAGCAAGCCAATCACTGGCTAGCGCAGTTTAACTGCGAAGCCAACAACCATATTGACTGGATCCCCGCGGAATTCAGCCAACACATGTGCGCCATTCCTCAACGTCGGGGCTGTTGCCTGAAATATCTACTGCCAGAAGAAGGATATTGCGGAACCTGCGGCGTTCATCGCAAGGAGCGAATGGCGCAAATTGAGACCCAGCAATCGATCCCTCAGGCTCGGAAAAATGTACGATCATGCTGAACACCGCACTTACCGCATTGGCGATTTTCGGGCAATTGGCGCGAAGTTCGACATCGACTATCACTTTCCCAACATCTCGCAAACCGAGGCCGGGTCGGATCAAACCATCATCGCGGAAGGTGAAATCTCCGAGCACGCTCTGAGCTCCGGCTTCCGGTTCACCTTTTCCCAACTAAGTATCCGCCAGCCCTACAAATCGGTATCACTGGGTCACGCACCTTTGTTGATGCTGCTGGTCCTTGAAGGCCATGTTCATTTAAAAATCGGAGCCTTGGAGAAAAAATTGGGGTCGGGCAGCGCTGTGACTATGCAGCTGCATCCTGAGTATCCATTACAAGCCACGCAGATGTCCCAGCAGCGCCTTAACACTGTGACACTTGCATTTGATCCGAAAGGAGCAAATGTGGGGCGAGCCGCCCCGCCGACACTGCTACGGCTGCTCACCCTTATCCATGAACCTCTTCATGTTTGGTCTCTGCCGGATTTTCTCATAACGCAACTGACAAACAACTATCCGCCAGATCTGCCAGACCTACAGCAGTCTTTACTACTGGAAGGCTTGGCCCTCCAATTGACAGGCTTAGGGCTACCGAAAAGCAACACCCGAACCCACGCAACGGACGTCGTTTCCAACCCTCAGCGCGAGCGCCTCGAATTGGTACGTCAAAAACTGGAATTCGCCCCGCATCAAAACTACTCGTTTTCAGAACTGGCACGGATAGCGGCGATGAGTCCCAGCAGTCTGAGAAGCAAATTTCGCGCTACGTACGGGCTATCCCCTTTCGACTATCTTCGCCGTCACCGACTGGAACTGGCCCGACAATACCTCAGCCAAGGCTTCAGCGTTCAACAAACCGCACACAAAGTGGGCTACCGCCACGCCACCAACTTTGCCACCGCATTTCGCCATGAATTCGGGGTTTCACCGAAAGATAGCCAGTGACTCCGAAAATTGTGCTTAGCCATAGGTTTTTTGTCGTTTGTCATACCAAAGAACCAACTCGAACGATAATAATTATCATTACCAAAAATACTCGTTAGAGGTACATCATGCTTGCCCGCTCACGATTGTCGTTATCTATTGCAGTATGCCTTTCAAGCCTCGCTGGGGCGACACCAGCATTCGCTCAGGCTTTAGAAGAACAGCCTGTCCAGCAACTTGAGGCGCTGTCCGTTACTGCAACCCGAGGTGCAACCAAGACTGAGACACCGGTCATGGAAACGCCGCAAACCGTCAATGTCATTAGTCGTGAGGAGTGGCAAAAAAGGGGCGCCAAATCGGTCCAGCGAGCGGCGAGCTACACACCAGGAGCCAGTACCAGCCAAGTCGGCTCATCAAATCGCTACGATTACTTGGTGCTGCGAGGTTTCTCCAGTGGCAGCATCAACAACACATACTTAGATGGCCTTAAGGTTATGAACGATGGTGGTTCGTTCAGTTCTTTCGCCATTGATCCGTGGCTGTTGGAACGAATAGAGATTGTTAAGGGACCTACTTCAGTACTCTACGGGCAGAGCTCGCCTGGGGGTATTGTTGCCCTCACAAGCAAAAAACCTGAGTTCGAATTCGGCGGGGAAATACGTGCAACGCTCGGCAGCAATGCGCAGCGTGCTTTGGCCTTTGATGTTACCGGCCCGATGGATGACGACCGTCGAGTGGCGTATCGCCTAGCAGGAAAAATATCGGCCGCCGATGCCCAACAGGACCATGTCGAAGAAGAGCGACGGGTTATTGCCCCATCACTGACTTGGGATATAACCGACTATACCTCTCTGACACTGCTCGCCTATCTGCAACGAGACCCTGAAGGAGGCTACCACAACGCGCTCCCCTATGAGGGCACCGTCGAATCCCGTAACGGTCAGAAAATCAGCAACACCTTCTTTGACGGCGAGCCGGGATATGAGAAATTCTCACGTGATATGACGATGGTCGGATATGATCTGGAACATGAGCTCAGCCCTAGTTGGACTGTTCGGCAGAGACTTCGCTTTTTGGAGTCTGATATATCTCTTGACCAGGTCTACGCTGCGGGTTGGGCCAGTGACACGGAACTAGCCCGTTACTACTCCGGCGCCGAGGAAGATCTTGAAGCGATAACGATCGACAATCAAGTGGAAGGGTCCTTTTTTACTGCCAACGCCGAACACCGTGTGCTGGTGGGCGTGGATTACCAGCAAAGAGAAAATGATGTGGAATGGCTTTCTGCAGCGTTCCCTGCAATCGACGCGTTTAACCCTGTGTATGGTGCTGAGCCCACGGCAACGTATCCTGCCGTACGAAATCGTCGTGAAGTGAAGCAGGCAGGACTATACCTGCAAGATCAAATTAATCTGGATGGCTGGCACCTTAGCCTGGGCGGCCGATATGACCGGCTGGACATTGAGAATACTGACCTTGATAACGGTGGAACAAGCGAGCTTGACGAAACCCATTTTACCGGCCGCGCAGGATTGCTGTATCAATTTGAATCGGGTTTAGCACCTTACCTTTCGTATTCGACTTCGTTCTCTCCGAACGCCGTTGTTGGAGAAGATGGAAACCTGCTTGACCCAAGCACGGGCAAGCAAATCGAAACCGGCCTGAAATACCAGCCGGTCGGAACGAACGACCTGTACACCCTGTCCCTGTTCAAGATCAACCAGGACGATCTGGCAACCAAACTTCCGAATGAGAGTTTCAGCCGTGCCATCGGTGAGCTTCAGTCCCAAGGCGTGGAATTGGAGGCAAAAGCACAGCTGACAGAAAACCTGGATATTCAAGCCGGGTATGCGTACACAGAGGTGACTTTCGAAAAATCGGAGCCTTATCGGGAAGGTAACCAAGCCAGCCAGTCGCCGAAACATCATCTAACTCTTTGGACTGGCTATCGCTTCAACCAAGGAATACTGCGTGGTGCCCGTGCGGGACTGGGGATTCGACATCTCCGAGATATTCAGGCCGATGATGCCAATACGAAAGAGATTCCAAATTACACCTTGGTAGACATGGCGTTGTCATATAATTTTGCGCGCTTAGGGGCTCCCGGTGTTACCGCCCAACTCAACGTGAACAATCTACTGGACAAAGAGTATGTAGCTTCTTGCTACAATAGCCTGAATTACTGCTACTACGGCGCGGAGCGTGATGTAACAGCTTCGGTCTCGTACAAGTTTTAAGTTAGTTACCACTCTAAAAACTCGGGCCTTCAACATGAGGGCCCGAGCAGTTTGTATATTAGGATAGAGGGTCAATCAGTAAATGGCCGCTCACACGTTCAATGCCCAGATCACCACGAGTGCCAGGGCGAAAGTGACCGCAAAACCTGCCAGTTTGATTCCTTCCAACGCTTCATGATTCATCGAGATTCTCCCAAGCTGTACAATCAATCATATAATAATGATTCTTATTTGCAACTTGAGATTGTTCGTCGAGTTTCACATTCCCTGAAACTGCACGCTAGGGTTCGAATGATTCATCAGAACGGATCGTTGGTTCGCTCTGTTTTTTCAAATTGCGGAAGCTCATCGGTAATATCGAACCACTCCGCTTTTGAGCCGACATAGATATGCCGGGCGGGTTTGGCCGCAATAGCTTCATTGATCACGCCAATGCGCAGACGAAGAATGCCTGAAATGGCATCCAGCCGGCTATACAGGTGGCTGCCACAACGGCTACAGAAGGCGCGGTATTTGCCCGGTCGAGATTCGTATTCTGTAACCTGGCCCTCACCAGCCACATACCGAAAGCGCACTTTCTGTACCGGCGCACTGGCTGAAAACGCACTGCCATGGGCGCGGCGACACTGACTGCAATGGCACAGAGAAATCGGGCCAAGGGCGCCTTCATACTCGAAACGAACATCGCCACATAAGCACCGACCTGTATACATCACATTCTCCCGAAGCAGCTGAAATAACCGCGCAGATCATACCGGCTCGGGGCGGAATTACTACCCCGAAACCCGCTCAATCCATGAGATTACAAAGCGTATTCTTTTTCCAGATACTCCACAATTTGCCGGGATTCAAACAGCTTCACGCCGGTGTTCGGATCTTCCAGATAAGGTACCTGAACCCGTCCGTGCTCCTGGAAAAAAGCGTCGCGTTTGCCGCCGCGCTGAGGCTTATACGGGCCCGGTTTGATGCGCTGAAATGCCGGGCCAAACTCGGTCCAGTGCTCTTTACCGAGATTGTGCAGGGTGTACGGCAACTCGAACTCGCACAGTTTTTCACGAACCAGCCGCGAAAACGGGCTGCCCTCAAAACTCCACAGATGCAAACTCTGCTCTGGTCGCTTGGCTCGCTCTGCGCGCATGCCCCGAAGCTCACTGCTCGCAGACCCGGCGGCTCCCCACAAAAACTGCCCTGTTTTCTCCTCGTAATAGCCCGGTACGGGACGGCCAGCGTATTGGCGGAACAGGTACTCAATAATCTGTGCCGATTCGTACATGACTTCATCGGTGTTGGGGTCTACCAATAGAGGAAACTGCTGTTTTCCGCCCAAGGTTTCGGCTTCCGCCCGGAATACCGTCCCGCCTTTGGGGCAAGGTCGTATATCCACATCCAAGTGGAGCGCTGTGAACACTTCCCGCACCTTTCGGCAGTATGGGCAGGCTTCAATGTCGTACAGCACCAACGGTTTTTCCGGCTGAACCGCCGGCTTTACAACTAAACAGCCACGCCAGGCCGAGAATGAAGAGGTTGCCAAAGATTCCAGAACATTGACCGAATGTTTTAGAGCGCGAAGCATGATGCATCCCTGATTAATGAAAATTTCCGCCATTGTCACACAATAGGTTCGCCAACCATTGGCCCAGCCGCCGGTGCGGCAGCCCACTGTAACCTACTGATTCGCAAAACCTTGCGCTACCATCGAACAAAAACCTTCAGAAACAATACACATAACCTCATTTTTTAACGTCATGTGTAATGTTTCTGCATAGTAGAAATAGCCGGGATAAGCTATGGTTACAAAAAATACTAACCACGGGTTCAGGGTATGCAGCGGCGGCATTCACAGGCTAGAACTCGCCTGAAAAGACGACTATTCACACCGAAAAGTCTGCTGACGGCAGTGGCCGTGCTCAGCACTTTCGCTTCGCCTGCCGTTGCCCAAAGTAATCACTCCACCGAGCCTACTACTAACTCGCGACTTTGGGCGTCAGAGATTCGTGCCTACGCCGAGAAATCCCTGAATAGCGACGAAGCGCTCAGTGTCGCCGCCATACCGCTCAACGGCCCGGGCATTGAACAGTATGTAAACGCTGACCAACTCATGAGCCCGGGCTCCATCATGAAGCTGGTAACCACCTACGCCGCGCTGGAACTCTTGGGGCCCACGCACCACTGGAAAACCGACTTCCTTACGGATGGTGTAATGGTGGGAGACACCCTGGAAGGCGATTTGTACGTACGGTTTGGAGGAGACCCAAAGCTCAATCTGGAGCGGCTTTGGAGCACGCTCCGCGAACTCAAGGGCATGGGCATTCGCCAAGTCACCGGGGACCTGATACTGGATGGCAGCTATTTCGAAATCGATGGTGGGCTGCCGTTCTTTCACGATAATGGCAACAACCCGCATGCGCCTTTTTTGGTGGAGCCGTCCGGCTACCTGACCAATTTCAACTTGGTTCACCTGCAGGTAAGGGCCGACGAGCGTGGCACTCAAGCTTGGGCCACTCCCAATTTAAACGAAGTGACGATTGATAACCGGATAACTGCGGTGGCCGAGGGGCCCTGCCCTTCCCGGCGCAATTTCAAGTGGCAACCGGTGTTTCACAACGACCAGAAAGTAACGGTTAGAGTCACCGGCGAATTACCACAGGGCTGCCGAGCCACAAGCTATATGTCTTTGCTTCCTCATGACCGCTACTCCGCCTCTACCCTTCGCTCTTTATTTTCCGAGCTGGGCGTCGTTATCCACGGTGGTGACCGGTTTGAAAAAACTCCCGACAACGCTCACCTGGTGATGCGGGCCACGTCACCGGATTTGGTCACCATGGTGCGCGACATTAATAAATGGAGCAGCAACGTGATGGCACGGCAATTATTGCTTACCATCGGCGCTGAACTCCGTAAAGACGATGAGCGCGACGACCGGGTCGCGGGCATCCGCGCCATCTACGAATGGCTCGAAGAAAAAGGCGTTAACACCAACGGCATGGTCATCGACAATGGCGCCGGCCTTACCCGCCACGGTCGTATTTCTGCCCGGCAAGGGGCGCAGATTCTGCTTCAGGCGTGGAACAGCCCCTACGCGTCGGACTTAATGACATCAATGCCCATCATCGCAATGGACGGCACCATGGCGCGAAGATTACGCAACACGGGTTTGCAAGGTGAAGGCCGAATCAAAACCGGCTATTTGCAGGATGTCCGCTCCATTGCCGGCTTTGCCCGGGACAATAACGATACCACCTGGGCGGTGGTTGGCATGGTCAACAACGATCCGGCCTGGAATGGCGGGGCGGTTCTTGACCGGGTACTGCATTCACTGCATTACCGTCCGCCGGTGGGACTGGCTTTATCTCAATCGGCCGACGACAACGCTAAATCGTCTGTTCAATAAGCCCCGAACCAACGCTGGGCGCTGCGCTGCGTGCACTACCCCAAGCTCAATTCTTCAGCCTGACTGACGATCTTTGGCAAACAGCCTGGCCATCGTCCAGTCTGCAAGCTTTCCTGCCATGGGTGCGATAAAGCTAACCAGCGGAAACGCAACGGCCCACGCAACAACAAAAGCCGCGCCCCAGCGATGAAAAAAACCATCAGCCAAACCGGTATTGATCAGGGTAATAATTCCGGACATCAGCAATGACATCGTGCCGGACATGTAAAAGGCAAAAACAAATTGGCGCACACGCGTTTGCTTGTAACTGGACATGCTTTCCTTCCCGGTTCTGGCGTTATAAACAACAAACCATCCGCTCAAATGACCGATGCACAAGACGGCGGCTACGTTGACCGATGAGAAGCTGCAACATGATAGTAGGCGGAAAATGTTTTGCCATACGGCTTTTTACCAAGAAGGGGCGGATGACTCTCGTCAACCGCCCCTTCTTGTCATCACCGGCCGTATTTAGATGGTCAGGTAACCACCGTCCGCATTGATGCACGCACCTGTGGTGTAGCTAGAGGCGTTCGATACCAGATACAGCACTGTACCGGCCATCTCGTCCGGATCAGCCACGCGCTTCATGGGGATGTGGGCCATGGCTTGTTTCTTGATGGCTTCGTTGGTGGTCAGGGCGCTGGCAAACTTGGTGTCCGTCAGGCCAGGCAGCAAGGCGTTAACCCGCACATTCTGCTGCCCCAGCTCCATGGCGAAAGACTTGGTCATAGAGATGACGGCAGCCTTGGTTACTGAGTAAATGCCCTGGAAATGCCCTGGATTCACGCCGTTCACAGACGCCACGTTCACGATGGAGCCGCCGCCATTTTTCTTCATCAACTGAGCACCACGGGCGCACATGAAGAAGTAACCGCGAATGTTCACGTCCACAGTTTTCTGGAAGGCACCAAGGTCAGTGTCTTCAACCGGGCCAAAGTAGGGGTTGGCCGCCGCGTTGTTCACCAGAATATCCAGCTTGCCGTGGGTCTTGGCGATGTGTTCCCAAGTGGATTCGATCTGGTCCATTTCACCAATATGACAAGCCACAGCTTCGGCACTGCCGCCAGCGTCGCGAATGCTGCTGGCAACCTTTTCGCAGTCATCCACTTTCCGGCTACTGACAATCACGTGAGCACCGTAGGTCGCCAGAGTACGGGCAATGCTTTCGCCGATGCCGCGGCTGGCGCCGGTTACCAAAGCGACTTTGCCAGTCAGATCAAACAGGTTCGCGTTGCTCATAGTTGTTCCTCAGTGTTATCGGAAGGTCACCAAAGCGGGGTTTTCCGCTTCGAGGTGGCTATAGTTGTTAAATACGGCCAGGCTGCGCCGGGCACCGGAATACAGAATTCGGGATACGCTGGTGTTGGCAATCACGCTGTTTACTTCCAGCGTTTTTCGGTCGGACAGCTCCAGCAAATTTTGAGCGATCACGGCAATCGGCCCACCCGAGGTGGAAACCACCACATCCGCGCCATCGGCTACCTCGATCAGCTGATCCAGCGCTTGGTTTACCCGCTGCTTAAAGTTTTGCCAGGTTTCGGCGTACTCGTTATCGAACTCGCCGCTCACCCAGCGTTCGACGGCCTTTTCAAAAGCCATCTGAAACGCCCGGGCCGGCTTGGGGAAACTCGCCAAATCCCGCGCCATTGCCTGCTTGTCAGCCCATTCCGGGCGCAGGCGCTCTACAACCTCGACATGATCAAACTCGTTCAAGCCTTCGAGTACCTGCATGTCTGGAAGAGTTGCGCCATAACCGGTCGCCAGTGCTTCTACGGTTTCCCGGTGACGCTTGAGATTGCCACCGAAAATGGCGCCCGGCTCCACCTTGTCCGCCAGCCAACGGCCCAGCATCTTGCCCTGCTCCCAGCCTCGTTTGGAAAGCTGATCGTAGTTTTCTTTGCCGAAGCTCGCCTGGCCGTGTCGCACCAGATAAATCGTTGCCATTACAGACGACTCTCGCTGATCAGGCGCAAACACCGCTTTTCGAGATAATTAGCGGCATGGCCAAAGGCAGCAAAACGCTTGTCTTTGGTTTGGCCGTTGTAGAAGCGGTAATAAATCTGCTGAACAATCACCGCCAACCGGAACAAGCCATAGATTTCATAGAAATCAAAGTTATCGGCCCGGAACCCGGATTTTTCCATGTAGTACTCCACCACTTCCTTACGAGTCAGCATGCCCGGCTGGTGGGTGGGCTGGCGGCGCAACATCTGGAACGGGCCTTCATCGTCGGCCTCAATCCAGTAGGCCAATGTATTGCCCAAATCCATTAGTGGGTCGCCGATAGTGGCCATCTCCCAATCCAGCACACCGATCACTTCGAACGGGTTGTCGGGGTTGAGCACCACGTTATCAAAGCGGTAATCGTTGTGGATCACCACTTGCGCAATATCGTCTGGCATTTTGTCGTTCAGCCAGCTCATGACGGCTTCGAAGTCACCCACGTCTTCGGTACGCGCCTTTCGGAAACGGTCGCTCCAACCACCAATCTGGCGCTGAACATACCCCGTACCTTTGCCCAGCGTATCCAAGCCTGCGACTTTCGCATCAACGGTGTGAAGGTCAACCAGCTTGTCGATCACGTTCAGACACAGCTTACGGGTATCCGCTTCGCTCAGCTCAAGATCACTGGGAAAATCCTGACGCAGAATGATGCCTTTCAGTCGCTCCATCACGTAGAAGTCGCAACCCAGTACACTGTGGTCATCGCAAATAGCGACGATGTTCGGCACGTACGGATAAACCGGCTTCAGCGCCTCCATCACCCGCGCTTCGCGCAACATGTCGTGGGCGGATTTGGCAATTTTGCCCAACGGCGGGCGACGAAGTACGTAGGACTGGTCGCCGTAGTCCACCTGGTAGGTCAGGTTCGACGCACCACCGGGGTACTGTTTGATGGTGGGCAGGCCTTCCAAACCGGGAATGGCCTGTTTCATGAACTGGTCAACCACCTGCACATCCAGCTCTTCGCCTTCCCGGATGTCTACGGCCTGATCAATCTGTGTCATTCATTCTCTCCTGTGATCCTCGAGCAAGCTTGGCCACTCAGGCGTTGCTTTTACTACCCATCTTGCCCATCCAACGTTTGGTTTCCTGGTGCATCAACCAGTCAAACGCTTTCGGCGCGTGGCGTTTGAGCATCCACATACGGCGCTCTTTGACGTGGGGCAGCACCCAGAAATCTTTGCCCTTCACGCTGCGGTAGATATCGTCTGCAACGTCTTCTGCGGTAATGCTGGAACGCTTCATCAGTTTGTTAACGTTCTGCTGGATACCCGGAATATCCGAGCGCATTCCGTTTGTGAGGTTGGTCTGGAAAAACGCCGGGCATACGCAGCTTACGTGTATTCCGGAATCCCGTAGTTCCTGGCTCAGGGTTTCGGACAGCGCAATCACGCCCGCTTTGGAAACGTTGTAACTGTTCATTAATGGCGCCAGCATCAGCCCGGCCATAGAGGCGATGTTCACAAACGTGCCAGACTTCTGTTCTTTGAACAGCGGCGTGAACGCCTTACAGCCCCGCACAACACCCAGTACGTTGATGTCGAGTATCCATTCCCAGTCGCCAATGGTGGTGTCTTCAATCGCCCCTGCGGAGGCTACGCCAGCATTGTTGACCACAACATCAACGCCACCCCATTTTTCCACGAGGTCGTCCCGTACTTTCTCGAAATCGCTCAGGCGGCGTACATCACACTCAACGAAGTAGCCTTCGCCACCGGCGCTGTTCAGTTCTTTCTCAACCGCGATGCCCTGCTCCGGGTTAATGTCCCCAATGCAGACCTTGGCACCTTCTTTCGCGTACCGCAATGCAATCGCCCGGCCCAAGCCACTGGCTCCGCCGGTTATGAATACCCGTTGTGTCATTCGTGTTTTTCTCCGTTTAGTTTGGAGTTCGTGTTCTTGTTGCTGAGTTATTCGCGGCTTTGGAGTATGAACTGCTGCCAGATACCGCTTCCCAAAAACCGCTACGAGCACATCCATGTGCGCTTCTCTCCGGCCATCCATGGCCTACGACATTTTTGGAAAGCTCTATCCGGCACCAGCTCCCAAACTTATCAGTAAGCTGCTCAAAAACGACTGTTGATCGAATTTTTGGTTGCTATTGCAGCACCTTTCTTCCTCTGAACCATCAAGCGGTTTCTTAGCATCTTACATAAGTCCGACAGGAGACGGCGGGGTGATGCTTCTGAAAATGTGCGTAGCCATGGATGGCGAAGCAGAAGCGTCACATGGACGTGCCGAAGGAGCGGTTTTCAGAAGCATCACCCCGCCGGCACCCAGCACCTAACCCTCAGGCTAAGGTGCCACACTCACCCAAGTTAGAACTTACTTATACTTCCGAAGCTCAAGGCGAGCCACCATCGCCCGATGAACTTCATCAGGGCCATCGGCCAATCGCAAAACCCGAGCATAGGCAAAGAGCGCAGTCAGCGGGAAGTCCTCATCGCTGACACCACCGCCACCGTGCATCTGAATCGCATCATCCACAATCTGCTGCAGCATCGCAGGCACCACCGCCTTGATCATGGAAACCTCCTGCAACGCCCCCATGATGCCCTTGGTATCCAACGCCCAGGCACACTTCAACGTAAGCAACCGCGCCTGCTCGATGTTCATGCGGGCATTAGCGATCACATCCGGGTTGCCACCGAGTTTCGCCAGTGGGCGACCGAATGCTTCACGGCTCATAGAACGCTTAACCATCAGTTCCAGAGTACGCTCAGCAGCACCGATTGCGCGCATGCAGTGGTGTACCCGGCCCGGCCCCAAGCGGCCTTGGGCAATTTCGAATCCACGGCCCGGGCCCGCAATAATCGCACTCTTCGGCAAACGGACGTTTTCGAACAATACCTGACCATGACCATAAGGCTCATCGTAGGCACCGAAAACCGGCAGCATGCGCTCAATGGTGATGCCCGGGGTGTCCATTGGTACCAACACCATAGAATGGCGGCGATGTTTGTGAGCATCAGGATCGGTGATCGCCATGAAAATGCCGACTTTGCAGTCGGGATGCCCAACGCCCGTGCTCCACCACTTGCGCCCATTGAGAACCACTTCGTCGCCCTCAACTACTGCGGTCGCTTCCATATTCGTGGCGTCAGAAGATGCAACCGCCGGTTCGGTCATAAAGAACGCTGAGCGGGCTTCACCGCTCATCAATTGAGGCAGCCATTCCGCCTTTTGCTCTTCTGAGCCGTAGTGGATCAGCACTTCCATGTTGCCAGTGTCGGGTGCGTTGCAGTTGAAAATCTCCGGCGCAATAAAGCTGCGGCCGGTTTCTTCGGCAATCAGCGCATAGTCCGAGTTCAGCAGGCCACAGCCGTGTTTTTCATCCGGGAAGAACATGTTCCACAGGCCTTGAGCTTTGGCCTTTTCTTTCAGTTCCTTGATGATCGGCAGAACCACCCAGCGGTTTTCCTGGGCAGCCAGCTCTTTATGGTATTGCTCTTCAATCGGGTAGATCTCATCACGCATGAACGCTTTCACGCGCGTCAGGTAATCTTGGCCTTTCTCGGAAATATTGAAATCCATGGTGCAGCTCCTCGCGCTTACCAGCCCCAGGTTCCGGGGCGCACTTTCGATCAGATGGCAGTCAGTCTAGAAGGCAAAGCGCTATTACGCGACTGAATTGTTCTTATCGTTTATCATTATCGTCACTTATTCTGAAAACGGATATTCATGATGGCCCTGAATCGACTCGATCTTAATTTGCTACACGTGTTCGACACGATTTACAGAGAAGGCAGCCTGACCCGCGCAGCCAAGGCACTGCACCTGACGCAGCCGGCCGTAAGCCATTCTCTGGCCCGGCTTCGGGACCACTTTGATGATCCGTTGTTTACCCGTCAGGGCAATCAAATGGTGCCCACGCCTTTGGCACGGCGTTTCCTCGAATCGATGCGGCCAGGCCTGAACCAGGTGCAAAGTGCGGTCAATCAGTTTCACGCCTTTGATCCCGCCAGCCAGCGCAAAACTTACGCACTGGGATTGAGAGACGTTTTGGAATCGACATTTCTGCCGGAACTGATGAATCGACTGGCGCCTTACCCCGACATGGAAATCTCCAGCCAGCGGGTGGCAAGGCGTGACATGGAAACTCAATTGGCGGCGGGCAAGCTGGATTTTGCGATTGATGTGTTGCTGCCGGTCAGCAACCAGACCAGTCACGAACTGCTTCGGCAAGACCAGCTTGTGGTGTTGGCCCGCAATAACCATCCCGCCCTGCAAAATGGGCTGAGCATGGCCTCTTATTTGGAGGCAAAACACGTATTGGTGTCGTCCCGGAGCGAAGGTCCCGGGCTGGAAGATTTTGCGCTGTCTCGGCAGGGCGCGCAGCGAGAAATCCGCTTGCGTTGCCAGCACTATTATGCGGCGTGTCGTGTCGTCGAAACCTCGGATTTGCTGCTCACCATGCCCGAGACGTACGCCAAGATCATTGCCGAACGCGCAGAGGTGGAGGTGATGATTCCGCCCGGTGAAATGCCCTCGATTGATGTGCACTTGTACTGGCACAAAGCTTACGAACGGGAGCCTGCGCTGGTGTGGTTCCGGGAGCTACTGCGGGATCTACAGGAAAGCTAGTAGGCTCCCACCAGCATCAAAAAGCCCATAAAGCTGGCTGCGGTGATGGCTAACGATACCGTGACTATGCCAAAGCCCCACCAGATCGCGGCACCACTGGACACGTTCACATTATGGCCTAGCAGCGTGCGATAGAACGCCCAAGGCCCCAGAACAAAAGCGCCAACCACAGCAAACACAAGGCCGATAGCAATGCCGGCGAAGGTCCAGGTGGCCAGTGCTGTGGCCCGCTCTGATATCTGGTCTTGCACACCGTGATGCTCAAGGAACCTCTTGCAGAAGAACCAGATCAAACCGAACAAGGCCGCCACAAAGACGAGCGCACCAATAAGCGTGACAATCCGATAGAGCACTTGAAGTTCCTGTTTTCGATAGGTGAATAGAAGCCTAAGCCAATCTTGAGGCCACTATAACCAGCATCTGTCACACGGCACAACAGAGCGTTGATTTCCTGGCTTCCCATAACTGGCATATAGCCGCTTCAGGGCTACACTGGGGTTGTTGAATCCGCTTACCCCACACCGTTCAGGAGGTTCGGGAATGACCCAAACCACCCGCATCGCAGTTACCCCCGGAGACGGCATTGGCCCCGAGGTTGTCGCAGCTGCTATACATTGTCTGGAAGCGTTGCGCGCCAAACACCAACTGGCACTGGAATGGACACGTTTCCCATGGCCGTCTCATGCCTGGCACGAAGAACACGGAGAAAGCTGGCCCGCCGATGCGCTGGCGCAACTCAAGGCCTACGACGCCATTCTGTTAGGCGCATTAGGCGACCCCGGCCCGATTAACGATCCTGACCGCTATTTATTATCTGACAGCGTCTCCCTTTCGCCACTTCTCGAGATGCGCAAAGGTTTTGACCAATGGGTTTGCGAACGACCAGCCCGGCTCTTACCCGGCGCACGCCAGTATCTGAAAGACGACCGTGCCAAAGACATCGACATGCTGGTGATTCGGGAAAACAGCGAAGGCGAATACGTTGGCCAGGGCGGTCGGCTACGCAAAGGAACACCCGACGAAGTCGCCACTCAGATGGAAGTGTTCACGCACCGTGCCACCGAACGCATTATCCGTTACGGTTTTGAGCAAGCCCGCAAGCGCGCTGCCGAACGCTCTCAACAAGGGCGCGCCCGAACGTTCAGAACGCTGGACGGCAACACCTGCGAAAGTCAGGTGTGCGTAATCACCAAACGCAATGCCCTGAGACACTGGGGGGATTTGTATACCGAAGTCTTCGAGGCCGTCAGCAAAGATTACCCGGATGTCGCAACCCATCACGAACTGGTGGACGCAGCCTGCATGAAATTCGTTCAGTGCCCTTGGGCATTCGACGTGGTGGTTGCCAGCAACTTGCAGGGCGACATTCTGACTGACCTGGCCGCCGTGCTGTCGGGGGGCATGGGCGTTGCGCCGTCCTGCAACCTGAACCCGACAGACACACACCTGCCATCCATGTTCGAACCGACTCACGGCAGCGCCCCCGACATTGCCGGCAAGGGCATTGCCGACCCCACCGCGATGCTGTTCACCACAGCGCGCATGCTGGAATGGCTGGGGCAAAAAGACTCGGCACTCGCCGTCGCAGGTAAGGAACTGTTCGACGCCGTAGCGGCCGACCTTGCCGAAAAAGGCTCCGAACAACGCGACACTCAGGAAATCAAAGACGCCATTTGTAAACGTCTAACCTCGTGACTAGGCTGCTAGTGAGTTTCCAAATTCATTCCGGGAGGTAATCAATGACCGACCATAAGGGCAAGCTGTCCCCTTTGCTGAAACAAGCCACAGGTGTCACTGCCGCCAAAGGCGAAGGTGCTTATATTATTGACCCGGAAGGCCGACGCTATCTGGATTTCACATCCGGTATCGGGGTAACCAGTACCGGGCATTGCCACCCGAAAGTGGTGGAGGCTGCCCAGAAACAAGTGGCCACTATGGTTCACGCCCAGGCAACAACGGTCATGAATCCTCGATTACCAGAGCTTGCCGAAAAACTGGGCGAACTGACACCCGACCCTTTGAATGCTTTTTTCTTTTCCAATGCCGGTACCGAGGCTGTCGAGGGGGCTATTCGCTTGGTGCGCCAGGCTACAGAACGGCCAAACATCATCGTATTCCACGGTGGTTTTCATGGCCGCACCATGGGCTCGCTTTCACTCACCACATCGAGCGTCGGCTTGCGAGCCGGTGTCAGCCCGATGATGAGCGGCGTTGTTGTTGCTCCCTTCCCGCACGCGTTCCACTACGGCTGGAGCGAAGAGGAAGCCACTGATTTTTGTTTGCGTGAGCTGGACCGAATTTTTGTTACTTATTCAGCGCCCAAAGAAACGGCCGCCATGTTCATTGAACCCGTTCAGGGCGAAGGCGGTTACGTTCCGGCGAACACCCGGTTCATGCAAGGACTGAGAGAACGCTGCGACAAACACGGCATTTTGCTGGTGTTTGATGAAGTGCAGGCCGGCTTCGGCCGCAGCGGCAAGTTCTGGGCTCACGATCACTTCGGGGTCACGCCCGATGCCATCCTGATCGCCAAAGGCCTAGCCAGCGGCTTCCCTATCTCCGCGCTGGCCGCATCAGAAGAAACCATGGCCAAAGGCTGGCCTGGCTCTCAAGGCGGCACCTACGGCGGCAACACGGTTTCAGCGGCAGCCGCCATCGCCACCATTGATGTGATCAAAGAGGAAGGCCTTGTCGATAACGCGGAGCGCATGGGTAAGCGCCTGCGCAGCAATCTGGAATCGCTAAAGAAAGATTACCCGGACATGGCGGACATTCGAGGCATGGGCCTGATGCTGGGTGTGGAAATGCGCCGCGGCGATGCCCCGGACGGTGAGCGTGCCGGCAACCTTCTCAAAGAGTGCGAGAAACGCGGTTTGCTGATGTTACGCTGCGGTCCCTATCAGGAAATCGTGCGCTGGCTCCCACCACTAATCGTCAATCAGGAGCAGATCGACGAAGCCACTCGTATCTTTGAAGAGGCGTTGAAAGCAACGGCGTGATCAGGCTGTCCAAACAGAAAAGGTCCGGATGACACTCGTTCATCCGGACCTTTTTCTTATGGTGTTGTTGTCAACGCGGAGTTTTACTCCGCCATAACCAGTTCCAATCGACCGCGGGCAACCCGAATATCCATTGGCACCACACCTAACAAGCGCTGGGCGGTGCTTGTCTCATCCAACCGGTACACTGGCATGGTTTCCAGCATCTGGGCCACCACCCTCATGACAGAGTCTGTCACTGGCCCCAGGTCCCCTTTGAAGAACGGCGAGTCAATGGAGCTTTCCAAAAGCTGCAAGCGGCGTATGTACACCGCTTTCTCTTGGCTGTCATAAACCGGTGCGCCCTCTACTTTAAGGGCAAGATCTACCGGCAGCTTGGCCAAAAGTGCATTCAGGGCAACCTGCCCCTTCAAATCAATAATCGCGACATCGCGGCCATCGGGGCCCAGAGTAATGTCCGCATCCGTCAAACTAAGACTAAGCGGAGAGCCGCTTTGAAGCTGTTCGCGATCGTATTTAGCCACCGCATTCTTCAAGTGCTGTTCCACTTCACCTTCGGTAATGGAGTACGGGGAAAAACTGGCACATCCGCTTGCCAGAACGACGGCAAACATCAGCGTTAAACGCACAATCGGTTTCAGCATGTCTTTCATTAGTCAGTCTCCTCGGAAGACTCCTATAGTGCGGGATCTCCCGGGAGCTGACAACTTACAGTCCTGTATCAGAATTTCTGTTTCGCCATCCAGGGAATAATGCGGTCGAAGGCTTCATTCATCCGCTCGCACGTGAGCGAGAAACTGAACCTCAGCGCATTGGTGCAATGGTCACCGAAGGCATCCCCCGGCACCACGCAGACGCCGGTTTCTTTCAGCATCCGCAACGCCACATCGGAGCCGTCCACATGGGGCGGCAAATTGGGGAAGGCATAGAAGGCACCCCCCGGCTTGTATCCGGTCAGGTGCGGCGTGCGATCGATCAATTTAACGATATTATCCCGGCGCTCGCGATAAATGCTCACCATATCCTGAACGCAATGCTGCTCCGCTGTCAGCGCTGCAACTCCAGCAAACTGAGCCGGAGTGTTGGCGACCGACGTCGTAAACATATGGTAACGCCGTAACGATTTTATGGCCGCCTGACTTGAGATAACCCAACCCACTCGCAAACCCGCCATACTGTAGGTTTTCGAGAAGCTGCTGATGCACATGATGTTGTCGAGATCGACCGCGCAACTGAGCACGCTGGCAAAATCGTCGTCATCAAACAGCATATGGTCATAGACTTCATCGGCGTAAACCTGAATGCCCCGGTACGCACACTCCTCCAGAATGGTCTCTACCGTACTGCGCGGATAAACCGCCCCGGTGGGGTTGTTCGGGTTATTCAGCACCAGCGCAAAGGTGCGGGAACCCATGGCCTTGATGACATCATCGGGATCAAGCTGGTGATTGTTTTCTGCGTATGTGGGGATGTACTTCACTTCACCGCCCGTCATCCGAATCAGCGGCGCATATAGCAGGAACGAAGGATCTGTCACCAGGAACTGCCGGCCCGGTGCTGACGTTGCCGAGATGGCCAAATACAAAGCCTCGGTCGCACCGCTGGTAATCAGGATGTTGTCCCGGGTGAGCTTGCGGTTATACCGCTTACCGTAATAATCGCGCAGCGCAACCAGAAGTTCAGGCAGCCCGGCATCCATGGTGTAGCCGGTTTGCCCGGCGTTTAGCGCATCTACATATGCCTCTATAATGTGCGGCGGTGTGGGTTGGTCCGGCTGCCCAATGGAAAGATGGATGACATCTTTCATGGTGGAGGCCATATTCACCAGTTTACGAATACCGGATACAGGAATGGCCTGCATTGCGGGATTCCAGCTGGCCTTCGCTTTCCGGTACTTCATCTTGCGAGACGCAGCTGGGCCTACACCCTTGTTCAACGGTTCCGTCATGTCCACCTCCTTGCACGTCGGGGAATAAAGGCTTACCTCGAGCGTAGCACGAAGCCCCG
Organism: Marinobacter sp. S0848L; assembly: GCF_023016065.1. Taxonomy (GTDB): domain Bacteria; phylum Pseudomonadota; class Gammaproteobacteria; order Pseudomonadales; family Oleiphilaceae; genus Marinobacter. The sequence continues at coordinate 73,780 of NZ_JALKAQ010000004.1, forward strand.
GGTCTACAAGTACAGCGATGGATTTGACCAAGTCCTTGCTGGCAACCAGACTGTGTAATCATAAATGAACAGACTGCCAACCCCTTTTGGAGCTGATATGACAAAGTCCCGAAAACCGGTTGTGACCGTGCTCACCGCCCCGGATGATCCCACGCCGCCGGGCATTGAGCCTCTTAAAGATCAGGCCGAAGTACGTTTCGCCTGCGATGAACAATCTCTGAGAGAAACCCTGCCCGGCACCGACGTGATGATGGTGACAGACTTCCGTACCGAAGCACTGGAAGCCGCCTGGCCTTCGGCCGATCGTCTGCAGTGGATTCACGCTACCAGCGCCGGTGTCGATGCGCTCATGTTCCCTGCCCTTATCGACAGTGAGGTTACGGTGACCAACGCTCGCGGCATTTTCGACCGCACCATCGCCGAGTACGTGCTGTGCACCATTTTAATGTTTGCCAAAGACTTTCCCGAATCGCTCAGGCTTCAAGCTAAGCGCCAATGGAAACACCGCGATACCGAGCGCGCCGAAGGCAAACAAGTATTGGTGGTGGGTGCCGGCTCCATCGGCCGTCAAATCGGCCGTTTGGTCAGAGCGATTGGCATGCACCCCCACGGAATTGCCAGAACGGCTCGGGAATCCGACCCGGATTTCGATGCGGTACACAGCAACGATGCGCTTTATGAACAACTTGAACAGGCAGACTTTGTGGTGATTGCCGCCCCGCTGACTCCGCAGACCGAAGGGCTGTTTGACGCCAAAGCGTTTGCCTCCATGAAACCATCAGCTCGTCTGATCAATATCGGTCGTGGGCCGATCGTGAATACCAAGGCCCTGATCAAAGCATTGGATAATGGAGAAATTGCCGGAGCGGCACTGGATGTTTTCGAAGAAGAGCCACTACCGGAAGATCATCCGCTCTGGGCTCGGGAAAATGTCATTATGACCGCGCATATGGCGGGCGATTTCATTGGCTGGAATCAGGCGCTGACCGAGCAGTTTCTCGACAATTTCAAGCGATGGTCACAGGGCGGGGAACTATTCAATCTGGTGAACAAAAAACTGGGTTACGCAGGCTAAACAAAACGGGAGCCCGCGGGCTCCCGTTTCTTATCCATTTTTCAACAACCCGCTATCAACCGCCAGAGAGCGACTGCTCCGAAGGATCAATTTCCATTTGCTGGATGGCAATAACCGCTTGGGTGCGGTTACGCACACCCAGTTTACGAAATACGGCTGTAATGTGAGCTTTAATGGTGGCTTCTGACACATCCAGATCGTAGGCAATCTGCTTGTTCAGCAGCCCTTCCGCCAACATACCCAACACCCGGAACTGCTGGGGTGTCAGGGACGCCAAACGCTCCGAAAAATCCGTAGGCTCGGATTGCATGCGTTCAATCTTATCGGCCACGCCCTCCGGCAACCATACGTCACCTTCAAGAACCGCCTGGATACCTTCGGTGATGGTCGGCAGAGGCGCGCTTTTCGGGATAAAACCAGATGCTCCGTAGTCCACTGAACGGCGCATAACCTGCAAGTCTTCAGAGCCAGACACAACCACCACGGGCAATCCCGGATACTGACCACGCATGAACACCAGCCCCGAATAGCCATGAGCGCCCGGCATATTCAGGTCCAGCAAGATCAGGTCAGCATCGGGGTTGGCCTCTACCGCCGCCTGTAATGCCTTGATGCTGTCCACTTCGACTGTGTTTGCATCTGGCACCGCTTGGTTGACCGCTTGTTTCAAGGCTGCTCGAAACAAAGGGTGGTCATCAGCGACGATAATTGTTTGTGTCATTCCACACATTCCTCACAGGTTATAGGCTGGCAGATACGGCCGATTAATTCGACGCCCGGCTGCCAATCAGTTCATCCACTACGCTTGGATCGGCCAGCGTGGAGGTGTCCCCCAGCTGGTCATGTTCATTGGCTGCAATCTTACGCAATATTCGGCGCATAATCTTGCCGGATCGCGTTTTCGGAAGCCCGGGGGCCCACTGGATCACATCCGGGGACGCAATCGGCCCGATTTCCTTACGCACCCACTGAACCAGTTCTTTCTTCAGCTCATCCGACGGCTCTTCACCCTGTATCAGGGTAACGTACACGTAGATGCCCTGTCCTTTAATTTCATGGGGGTAGCCCACGACTGCAGCTTCGGCCACTTTATCATGGGCGACCAGCGCACTTTCAACCTCGGCGGTACCCAGGCGGTGGCCGGAGACGTTCAGAACGTCATCAACCCGACCCGTGATCCAGTAATCGCCATCCTCGTCCCGGCGCGCACCGTCACCGGTGAAGTACATCCCTTTATAGGTGCTGAAATAGGTCTGGATGAATCGCTCATGGTCACCAAAAATGGTGCGCATCTGTCCGGGCCAGCTATCCAGAATCACCAGGTTACCCTCGGCGGCCCCTTCCAACAGATTACCGTCATTATCGACCAAAGCAGGCTGAACACCGAAGAAAGGCCGCGTGGCTGAACCCGGTTTCAAGTCAACCGCGCCCGGCAGTGGCGCGATGAGAATGCCGCCGGTTTCCGTTTGCCACCAGGTGTCCACAATCGGGCACTTACTGTTGCCAATAACCCGGTGGTACCACTCCCACGCCTCAGGGTTAATTGGCTCACCTACCGAGCCCAGCACACGTAAGCTGTCGCGGGTTGTACCATCCATGCACGATGCGCCTTCGGCCATCAGTGCACGAATCGCGGTAGGTGCCGTATATAGAATATTAACTTTATGCTTATCGACGACCTGCCCCATCCGTGAACTGTCTGGATAGTTAGGCACACCTTCAAACAGCAGGGTAATCGCACCGTTTGCCAGGGGGCCGTACAGGATATAGCTGTGGCCGGTAACCCAACCAAAGTCCGCCGTACACCAATAAACATCGCCATCATGATAATCAAATACATACTGATGGGTCATGGAGGCATACACCATGTACCCACCAGTGGTGTGCAGCACGCCTTTCGGGGCACCGGTAGAGCCGGAGGTATACAGCATGAACAACGGATCTTCCGCATTCATGGGTTCAGGCTCGCACTCGCTCGACGCTTTGGCCATCAAGTCTTCGTAACGAACATCTCGCCCTTCGGTCCAGGGCACCTGGTCGTTACCTGTGCGAGTCACCACGATAACTCGCTCTACCTTGGCTTCGCTTTCGTGATTCAGCGCCGCATCAACGTTCTTTTTCAGCGGAATGGCACGACCACCACGCAAACCTTCATCGGCGGTCACAACAAAACGGGATTTACCATTAACCACACGGGCAGCAACCGCCTCGGGGGAGAAACCACCAAACACCACAGAATGGATCGCACCAATACGGGCACAAGCCAGCATCGCAACGGCCGTTTCCACGATCATTGGCATGTAGATAGTAACAACATCGCCTTTCTTAACGCCCTGATCTTTCAGCACGTTGGCAAATTTACATACTTCTTCGTGCAGCTCCCGGTAGGTCACATTGCGTGAAACCGAAGGATCGTCGCCTTCAAAAATAATTGCCGTCTGGTCGCCGCGGTCGGCAAGGTGGCGATCGAGACAGTTAGCCGAGGCGTTCAAAACGCCATCTTCGAACCATTTTATAGAAAGGTTATTGTAATCGTAGGTGCTGTTTTTCACCTTGGTGAACGGTTTGATCCAGTCAATACGCTTACCGTGTTCGCCCCAGAATTCGTCCGGGTTTTCAACAGACTGGCGATACATTTGCTCGTATTGCTCGGCCGTCACCAAAGCGTTTTTCGCGATATCGGGTTGAACCGGATACACCTTTTTATCTGTCATCGTCTTCCCCTTGCTGAGAGTTTTTATCGTTATCAAATGTCGTTTCAAGGCGGGTGGAACGCTGTGCCGCATTCAAAAAATGTAGATGCACGTAGTTCACCATGCGAATCACCACACATTGAATTAGACGAACGTCCAAAATAAATTAGACGATCGTCCTGCGTACGAATAGCGGGGGAAGCAACATTCGAGTAACACTCGAATGTTCTAGGGCGCTCACGCTGCGCGTTTGGTCTGCTGTTTCGATTTCACCCGCCGGGCCTTTCGCGGCTTCAGTGCGTATCGATTGAGCCCGGCCAAATGAATTTTCCGCAGGTAGGTTTGCCAGTCCACCGCACGGGCGTCGACCGGGAACAGGCCCTGGTCCACAGCACCGGAACGCTCAGCCAACGCAAGTAATTTATCATTGCAGAAAATATAGTTTGGTGCGGTGTAAAATCCGAAGATCGTCGCCAGCGATTGGGTAGTCTCCAGATTTCTCAACCACTTCAGATCGGCCCGGCTGCCCAAACGTTTGAGCACCCCGTTGGTCAAACTCAGGGGCAAGCGTACACCGCTCACCACCAGCCCGAACAAAGTTCGATTGACTGCCAGAAACGGTTTGGAGGGTTTTCGGTAGAAGAGATGATCGTAAGCGGCATAATTCGCTTTCGCCTCGGCAAGCAGATGGTCAATGAACTCGCCAATGGTAACCGGGTTGGAGCTGCCGCTGCAGCATTGGTAAATCCTTTGGGCGCCCGGCTCGGCCAGGGCTTCGGCCAGAGCAAGAATGATGGAGTTAGCCACCAGATCCACGGGAATGACATCAATGACACCTGAACGGTTGCCCGGGAACAGCGACACTTTCTCGCGGGCATACGCAAGAATAATTGCATCAGCAACCTTCACCCCTTCTATCCAGCCGGCAGCCGGCTCTTCAAGCGCGCTTTCGATAATAGAAGGCCGGACAATGGTCAGGCTTCGCCCCTTGAGAGCCTTAAGCAACAGCTGCTCACCCATCCACTTGGTAAAAGTATAAGTATCACTCCAGCCATAGCGGCGCGCTTCCCGAAGCCCTAACTCAACCAGGCGTTTCTCCAGCGCCTTACCCTTGAAACGGCTTCGCTCATCAGCAATTTTGCTTTGGAGGGTCGCTATCAAATCCTCAACTTCGTAATAGCCATGTTCAGACCGAGGTATCGGCTTTTTAGCCGGCTTGATGATGGATTCGCTAACCTGCCCGCTATTCATACCGTTTACATAACAGGTCGACACCTGTAATACCGCAAGCTGCGAATTCAATCGCGCCAACTCGGCGATATTGTCCAGACACAGCGTGTTGATCGTCAGCGCCTGATCCAGCGCTTCCTGGAAATTCACACTGGCCGCAGAGTTGATGACCGCATCCAGATCGTCTGCCAGCTTCTGAAATGCCTGCTGCCCGATTCCAAATGCAGACTCGGTGACTTCCCCGGTAATGCAATGAACCTTATCGGAAAGGAACGACTCGAAAGCCTCCGCATCCTGTTCGCGCAGACGGTCAAATACCGACGAAGTCGCAATCTCTGCCAGAAAGCGGCTGCGAGCATCCGCGTGTTTCCGGTTCGCTCGAATCAACAGATACACGCCACCAATCTCGGGTACAGTCCGGATGAGCTTTTCCAGAACCACTTTGCCTAGAAAACCCGAGGTGCCTGTAATCAGCACCCGCTTCCCTTTCAGCTGTCTCAACACCTTAGACGTCGCTATATCTGCCGCAGCCTGCTCGTTCGTCATTTTCTTCACTCCTTGTCTCCAACCGGTTACCGGGTCAAGCATCCCGGATACCGGGCCATGCTTTGCTTTTTATTTTCGTACAATGTTTGCACATTCAGTATGACAAGCGGGTGACCCACTGCATACTTAACATACAAACCTGCGCTTGTTTTGTTTTCCGCCTCTCAAAAACGGCTGCCGATGTGTAGAAAAACCAATCACATCACATTCCTGCTAACAAACCGCTTAAATAGACCTCACTAAGCATTTAATAATCCGAAGATATTGTCTAAGCTCGAATTCAAACAAAAATGAACATCTCGTCACGTATCTCTTGATGCGGTGCTCCAGATGGCATGCCAGCTCTGCACATTACTCAAAACAACGATAAAACTGGCGACGACACAACGGAAACGTGGACATGAAAACCAATTTGATTGAGGAAGTTCTGGGTCATATCCGGACACCAAGCGCACCTGATGAACTCTTAACCCTGGTCGAAACAGCGATACGAAAACACCCGCTGATCCAGTCTCACGTTGCTATTCAGTCCCGGCTCGAAAAATCGGAAGCGCTGCATCGATACATCGTCAACAACTCTCCCGACATTGTTTTTATGCTGGACGAGGCCGGCCGCTTCTGTTTTATCAACAACAAAGTAGAAAGCCTGTTGGGCTACTCACCGGCGGAACTCTGCGGCCAACACTTCCGATACATTCTCGACGAGCAGGATGTCGCACGCGGTGCCTACGCGGTTCGCGGACCTAACATCAGCGCCGATAACCCTCGCTCACTGGAAGTTCTGCTGAAAGTCAAAGGCCAGAAGACGGCTACACGCCACTTCGAGATCACAGCCTTTCCCATTGAACCCCAAAGCTGGCCCCACAGCGATGAGTCTTTATCCGGCTGCATCCCGCAACTCGCCCGGTACTACGGCACAGCGCGAGATGTCACCGACCGAAAAGAAGCCGAAGCGTTTATAAACTTTCAAACCTATCACGACCCGTTAACCCGCCTGCCCAACCGCGCCCTGTTTAAAGACCGGCTGGAGTTGGCAGCGGCTCATGCTCGCCGCAACCATCACAAACTGGCTGTCATGTTTCTGGACCTTGATCGTTTCAAAGTCATCAACAACACCTTGGGCCACGCCATGGGCGACCGCTTGTTGCAAGCGGTTACCCAACGTATGGAAAAATGCCTGAGGCATGGCGATACGCTGTCTAGGTTCGGCGGCGATGAGTTCACCATATTGCTTCCGGTCATCCACGGCACAGACGATGCACGCAGTGTTGCCAAAAAGCTGATTGCTGCGCTCCAAAATCCTTTTCAGCTCGGAAATCACGAGGTGTTCGTGGGTGCCAGCATCGGTATCGCCCTGTTCCCGGATGCCGGCCAAACTATGGAACAATTGCTGCAATGCGCAGACGCCGCCATGTACTACGTCAAAGCTCGAGGCAAAGACGGATACCGGTTCCACTCTAAAAACATGCGTACAACAACCACCCAGCGGTTGCGGATGGAGCGTGATCTCAGGCTTGCCATGGAGCGTGAGGAATTTCAGGTTCATTACCAGCCGCAGGTGTGCTCCAAAACCCACCGCATGGTTGGCGTGGAGGCCTTGGTGCGCTGGCAGCACCCTACCCTCGGTCTGCTTTACCCGGTCGATTTTTTGCCGTTGGCGGAGGAAACCGGTTTGATCGCAAAGCTAAGCGAAAAGGTCCTCAGCCATGCCTGCAAAGAGGTGGGTAACTGGATAGCGTCGGGGCATCCGGACCTTCGGCTGGCGGTCAATCTCTCACCAAGTCAGGTGGAACATCCACGGTTTGTTGAGATGCTGACGAAGCGCATCAAGGCCAACGGATTTCCGAAAGAAAATCTGGAAATCGAAATCACGGAAAATGTGATCATGAAAGATCTGGAGCGAATCAGCAGTAAGTTCAAAGACCTGGCCAGTTCAGGTATTCGCATCGCCATTGACGATTTTGGTACCGGTTACTCGTCCCTGAATTATTTACACCGACTGCCCATTCATACTCTGAAAGTCGATCAGTCCTTCGTAAAAGCCATTCGCAGCGGAGAGGAAGGCGCGTGCATTGTGAACGCAATCGTTGCCATGGCGCATGGTTTGAAACTGGAGATCGTCGCCGAAGGCGTCGAAACCGGTGAACAGCTTTCTTATCTAAAAAAACTGGGCTGTCAGCAAGTACAAGGGTTCTTTTACGGGCCCGCGCAACCCGCTTCCGAAATCAGCAAAATACTCAATGCCAAAGATCGCTGTCTTGTTCACCGCCCTCATAACTAGGATTGTCAAACACTAGGATGATAAAGGTTGACGAGGTTAGCAAAGCGTTGCGGCTCGTTAATTTTTGTATCTAGAAATGCGCGCTACTGCACATATTTCGCTCAGCGCCTTCTCTAATCTTGTTCATACACGCATGCCACCGAATCACCGTTAAACGGTTAATAACGACAAAAAGGTGGCGGCAAACAGAGACTAGAAAGAAGGCAGTAACCATGCGCGATAAATACAAATATATTGGTCCCGTCTACGACTTTCTCAGCAATCTTTACAGCGGCAAAAACATTCATCACTGCAAAACCGCCATGCTGGATGTTGAAACCGTTCAAAAAGGCGACCGGGTTTTATTTGCCGGTGTCGGCCATGGTCGTGACGCCATTCGCGCTGCCGAACTCGGTGCCGATGTAACTGTCGTGGACCTGTCTGAGACCATGCTTCGGAAATTTGGCGATGCCTTGAGCGCAGAAGCGCCTCACCTGACGATTCGCCGGATTCACAGCGATATCATGAAAGTGGACGAGCTGGGTCAATACGACATGGTTGTCGCCAACTTTTTCCTGAACGTGTTCGATGAAGACATGATGGTGAAAGTTCTGGAACATCTGATCAGCCTGGGTAAAGCCGATGCCAAAATCGTCGTTGGCGATTTTTGCTACCCCACCGGAAACATCTTCTCTCGCACCTTCAAAAAACTGTATTGGTACATGGCCGTGTTCGTGTTCTGGCTATTCGCCAACAACGCTTTCCATAAGATTTACAACTATCCCGAACACATGCAGCGTCTGGGCTTGCAGGTGCACGAAAAGAAGCACTTCAAGCTTCTTAACATGGATTGCTACTGGTCGATTCTGGGCCAGAAAAAAGCCTAAACCTACAAACAAAGTTAAAAAAAGGTTACGGGAGTGGTGTTATGTCAGACCAAATTCTTGCACTCGATGGCATCAAAGAGAACGCAAGTTGCCAATTCACGTTTTCAGAGCGCGTGGGCTACCTGAAGCAACACGGCGCGCACTCTCAGTCGTTTTCCACGCTACAACCCGGCATGCAATATTTCGATGTACCTGGTGTGGGGTACATTGCTTACATGCGCAAATGGGGCGGCACCTTCGTTTTGTCTGACCCGGTGGCGGCCCGGGAAGATTTCCCGGTAATTCTTGAACAGTTCCAGCAGAAATTTCCAAACGCCTCGTACGTTCAGGTATCCAAGGCCGTCGTGGATTTTCTTCACTTGCGCTTCGGGATGTTTGGCACACAGTTTGGCAGCGAGTCCCGGATCGACCTCAAAAAATGGTCCCTGTCGGGCAAGAAAAAACAAATATTGCGCACCGCGCTGAATCAGGCAGAAAAGCACGGAATCACGGTAAAAGAACGCTACAGCGACGACCACACCCGCGAAATATCCGAAGCCTGGATACGCACTCGCAAATGCAAAAGCAATGAAATCCGTTTTCTGATTCGCCCGATGGAAATGGATTACCGTGAGAACGAGCGTCACTTCTACGCGTACCAAGACGGCAAGGCGGTCGGATTCATCTATTTTGATCCGATCTACCGCAACAACGAAATCATCAGCTACGTGCCCAACATCTCCCGGGCAAATGCAGACTTCCGCCAAGGCATTTTCTACACCTTGATGGCCCACGCCATGGACGTTTTTAAAGCAGAAGGGGTTCCGTTCATCGATTTGGGTCTGATCCCTCTATCACTGGACAAAACCACCGAACATCAGGAAAGCCGGCTGTTGAAAAAGCTGATGCACGGAATCTACGACAAAGGGAACTTTTTATACAACTTCAAAGGCCTGGAGTTTACAAAGTCCCGCTTTCGCGGCGAAAACTTCAAGACCTATTGCTGTCACAAACGGGCCATTCCGGCGCTTGAATTCTTCGCGATGTTCAAACTGACCCGGTTACTTTAAGCCGGGCCAGTGACTTTTCACATCGGCAACGGGCATTCCCATACCCTCGAGGAAACGCTCAATACCAGCCGGGGCCGGGCCGGAAAAACAAGCGGTTCCCACCGCTGCTCCGGACAACTCGCCGGGGCCGTCTAAAAGCGGCATGCGGTCAGCGTGTTTCAGTAAATACTCCACCCGCCGAGCAATTGCCTCTCCCGAATCAACCCAAGACGCCACATCCGGCATGCTTTCCCGCAACCAAGGCAACAACAAAGGATAGTGGGTACAGCCCAAGACAACGGTGTCCACACCGATTTGTTGTAACGGACGCATCGCCTCGTTTACCTGATGCTGATTCGGCTCCCGCCCGGAAACCAACTCTTCGGCCCAACGCACCAGGTTGGGATCGCCCAACCGGACCACCTCACAGTCACTGGCAAAGTCTCGGATAAGCTTGTCCAGATACGGTCGCTTCACGGTAGCCGGGGTGGCCAGAACACCGATTTTTCGGTTCACTGTGCGCTGCGATGCCGGCTTGATTGCCGGGACCACGCCCACCACAGGGATCTCGGTTCGCGCTCTTAGATGCGGCAAGACAACGGTGCTAGCGGTATTACAGGCAATAACGATGACATCGCACGGTTTTTCTTGAAGGCACGCCTCGATCAGGGAGCAGCAGCGGGCGATCACTACCTGCTCTGGCTGATCGCCATAGGGAAACCCCGCGTTGTCGGCCACGTACAGTAGTTCCGCGCCGGGCAACGTGCGATGAATACAGGCAGCCACACTGAAACCACCGACACCCGAATCAAACACCAGCACTCTGGGATTACGTTTGCTCATCGTCAGGATGACACTCCGGCAGAGGCAATTTCCTCTTTCATGGCGTGAATCAACTGCCCTGAAATAGTGGTGAGGGGAGGGATCGGTGGATGATCATCCGGTGTATACCAGCCTGCATCCGCCAGCTCGTCTTCCTGAAGCACAAGATCTCCACCTTGATAGTCTGCAAAAAAGCCCATCATCATTTGGTGTGGAAACGGCCAGGGCTGAGAGTTCTGGTACCGAATGTTCGCCACATCCAGCCCAGTTTCTTCTTTCACTTCTCGAACGACCGCTTGCTCGAGGCTCTCACCTGGCTCAACAAAGCCCGCGATCAAGCTATAAAAGTTACGGGTAACCCGGGACGACTTAGCTAATAAAAACCGGTCATCGCGACGGATAACCACGATCACGCACGGTGAAATTCTGGGGTACCAAGGAACGTTGCATCGCCCACACCAACGGGCACGCTCACGTGGATGAGCTTGCGTCGCTTCGCCGCAGCGCCCGCAAAAACGATGGTCCTGGAACCACTGCCACACCTGAAACCCGGTGCTAAGCAGCTCTACCGGCGCCTCAGGTGTCTGTAATATCGCGTCTCTGAGCGTTACCGTGCTTAAGCCTGGCAACCCGGTGTCGGGTAAGGTGCTGACAAACAGCCGGTGTCCGCACCAGGTTCCTAGAGGCAATGCTTCAGGCCGGCTGTCTCCCATTTCGGGGCCACCCCAACGCAAAAACCATCCGTTACCCGGCTTTAAAATGCTGCTTCCGGAAAACGCCAACAAAAAATCACCTTGCTTTGGCGTATCATCACTCCAACCGGGTACCCACTGCGCGCTGTGATTCACCATAGTCAGCCCCTATTTATATAACGCTGGTCAGCAATGTAACACAATGAATTCACCGACAAGAATGTCTATACGACTTTTCGCCCTCGCGACAACCCGTTAAACTTGGCCACTGTTTCCAGGTCCGGAGTTACACCTTATGCGATTTTATCAGGGCGTTCGCAGCCTGATCCTGTGTTTTTTCCGCAAAATCCTGTTTTTATGGGTTCGCACAGACGTTAGCGGCAACACGCTGGAAGATCTCGGGCTCGATCCTGAAAAACCGGTGTGCTACGTGCTGCAGTACAGCTCGCTATCAAGTCGTTTGGTGCTGGAGCAAGAAGTGATTCGGGCCAAACTGTCCGGTCCTGCGCCTGAACTGCCGGTTAAAAACAGCTCCAGCCATTCGTTCTTTTTTCTTTATCAGCGCGTGGGCGGCCTGTTTCGGGGCGGCCGACAAAAGCCTGTACCCACCAAGGAATTCCGTGAGCTGGTCAAATTCGGTGTTAAACATCCGGAACACGACGTACAGATTGTTCCTGTATCCCTGTTCTGGGGCCGATCTCCCGACAAAGAGAAATCATTGGTCAAGCTGCTGCTTTCTGACACCTGGTCCGTTGCCGGCCGCCTACAAAAGCTGCTGTTGATCCTGGTTCATGGCCGCAACACTTACGTGCAATTCAACCAGCCGTTATCGCTCAACAAAGTAATCGATGAGTACCGCGACAACGAAGAAAAGGCCCGACGCAAACTGGGCCGCATTCTGCGCACGCATTTCCGGCGGGTACGCCAAGCCGTTCTGGGGCCTGATTTGTCGCATCGCCGTACCCTTGTGGAAGGCCTGTTGCGCACCCCCGCAGTAAAAGAGGCCATACGCGAAACCGCCGCGAAAGAAGACATGGCTCCTGAAAAAGTTCGTGCGCGAGCCTACAAATACGCCGATGAGATTGCCGCCAGCATGTCCGTTGTGACCATCCGCTTTCTGGAACGGGTGCTCGCATGGCTGTGGAACCGCATTTACAACGGCATTGCCGTTAACAACATTCAGGTAGCCAAAGAAGTGGCACAGGACAGCTCGGTTGTTTATGTGCCTTGTCATCGCTCTCACATCGATTATCTTCTGTTGTCCTATGCGCTCTACAAAAACGGATTGATGCCACCCCACATTGCCGCTGGTATCAATTTAAACATGCCCATCGTCGGCCCGATCCTTCGCCGCGGTGGTGCCTTCTTCATGCGCCGAAGCTTCAAGGACAACCCGTTGTACGCCACGGTGTTCAACGAGTACATGCACGTGATGTTTACCCGGGGGTATTCGGTTGAATACTTTGTGGAGGGTGGGCGCTCCCGAACCGGGCGCATGTTGCCACCAAGGCCCGGCATGCTGTCGATGACAGTACGCAGTTTCCTGCGCGACAACCGCAAACCCATTGTTTTTGTACCCGTCTACATCGGCTACGAGAAAGTGATGGAAGGCCGCTCCTATCTCGGAGAGTTGCGCGGCAAGAAGAAGCAAAAAGAAAGCGTGTTCGGCCTTGCCAAAACCGTCCGCAAGCTCAGCAACTCGTTTGGCCGGGTTTCCTTGAACTTCGGCGACCCGATTCCGCTGGCTAACGTGCTGGACGATGTGCGCAGCACCTGGCGCGAAGAAGCTTACGATGCCGAGTATCGGCCAGACTGGCTCCCTGACGCGGTATCCGAGCTGTCTCAGCGGGTAGCGGGCAACATCAATGCGGCGGTGGCGGTCAATCCGATAGGCATCACTGCTACTGTTCTGCTGGGCACCGAGCGCATGGCCATGGATGAAGGTCAGCTGGTGCGCCTGATGGATCAGTTTGCCAGCATGCTCAAAGCTTTCCCTTACGCCGACACCGTAACTTTACCTGAAGGCGATGCCAGAGACTGGCTGACCTACTGCGAGGGTATGGGGTTGATTAACCGCTTACCGCAGAAACTCGGTGACATCATTTCGCTGGAAGGCTCCAACGCCATCCTGATGACCTACTACCGCAACAACATTCAGCACCTGTTTGCCCTTCCCGCGCTGATTGTCAGCCTGTTCGAGAACAAGGCATGCCTGCGTCGCGAGAAGATCGTCTTCCTGGCAAGCGTTGCCTACCCTTACCTGCAGTCGGAGCTTTTCCTGCGGTATTCACAAGACGAAATCGAAAACATTATCCATGAGTGGATAGATGTGCTGATCCAGCAAGGGCTGCTTGTGGCTCTTGAAGACGACAAGCTCAGCCGTCCGGAAGAAGGCACCGAGGCGATGTTGCGTGCGCGAATTCTGTCGCGCTTTGTCATACAAACCCTCGAGCGCTACCACATCGCTCTGGGCATCCTTCGCAAGTACGGTTCAGGCAAACTGACTGCGGCCGAACTGGAAGAACAGAGCACACTGCTGGCTGAGCGAATGTCGATCTTGTTTGGCCTCAATGCGCCAGAATTTTTTGATAAAACCCTGTTCCGCAGCTTCATCGCCAACATGCAGAAAAACGAAGTTCTCATTGCGGATGAAGACGGCCGGCTGTGTTACGGAGAGGGGCTGGATGAGGTCGCAGAAGATGCGCGTCTGGTGCTGAGTGTTGAGAAACGCCAGGCGATTCAGCAAATCACCATGATGGATGCCTGAGCCGTCAACCCGGGCCGGGCTGAACACGTATCAGCTCGGCAGGGCTTTTAGCGGATAAATATCGTAACGACTGCTCTTCCCTTCCACCTGCGTTGCCGGTTTCGGCCCGGTTACAGACGGTGCCTTACGGGGCCGTTTGACGACTACCCGGTAGCGAGCCGCCGCCAGCGCTGCTTCCAACAAGTGTTCCGAATCGTCGTCATCGCCAACCACCTGCCGGAACACCTGCATTTCTTTCTTTACCAGAGCCGATTTATCCCGGTGCGGAAACATAGGGTCCAGATACACCACGTCCGCCACGTCGCTGCCGGCCTCTCGCAGCCAGTCCACGGAGTTCCCGGTCTGCAAATTCATACGCTGAACCACAGCAGCACAGTCTGTATTCAGTGCAGCACGTGCGAGGCCATCTGCCAACAACGCATGAATAACCGGATTGCGCTCAAACAACGTTACCGTGCAGCCCAGCCCCGCCAATACAAACGCGTCTTGCCCCAAACCTGCGGTGGCATCGAGCACATGCAGCTCCGCTTTGGTTTTTTGCAAACCCACCGCGCGGGCCACCAACTGACCGGTGCCTCCACCATGTTCGCGCCGATAACCCATTTTGCCGGTCACAAACTCGGCCCTGACGGGCCCGGGAGCAGCCTTTCCGGTTAACTGAAGGGCCAACCCCTGGTCATCCATAATCAGCAAGGCAGGGAAGTCTCTGACCAGTTTGGGCTTCACCACACCCAGCCAGGTCAGCCCTAGTTGATCAGCAAGATCTTTGGCGCCGTGGCTGTCTCCTAACGGGGTGCAACCAACGGCAACCGTATCTTCGAGAGGAATGGGCAGTGCGGGTGAGCTATCAGCCATGGCAGTGGACTCCCGCGGTTATTCCCGCCCGGGAAGTTTCTTCCAGGTGACTTCATCACGAACATACACTGGCTGGGCCTGCTCGGCGGGAACCGTATGGCCCGCATGAAATCCGGGGATCGCCAGACGAGCAACATAAGCTGCTCTTGGCACGAGAGAAGAGTCTGCAGAACTTATACCGGTTTCAACAGCCTCGGGCATGTCGCTCCGAAACTTCCACCCTTGCCCGGCACCAAACCAGCCATCGCTGATCTCGCCTGAATCCGGCAGGCTGACTTTATCCGGATGACACACGCGCTCGTCACCCAGTAAAACAGGCAACCCATCACGGCAGGCAAAGGTCGCCCAATACAGTTCACTCATACGCGCATCGAACGCGACCGCGACACCGCTTCCGCCGGGCAACTTGTGCTCATCAATAGCGTTGAGCGCAACAGCGGCCAACGAGGATACCGGCACAACTGGCAAATCCAGGCCCCACGCCAAACCTTGAATAACGCCGGTGGCGATGCGCAAACCGGTAAACGAACCCGGCCCACGAGCAAAAGCCAAAGCATCCAGATCGGAAGGTTTCAGCCCCTGTTCTGCGAGCAGTTCGCGAACCATGGGCATTAACAGGCGGGTATGGCCCCTGGGAGCCAATTCAAACCGCTCGGTAATCCGGCCATCCAGCCACAGAGCGGCGGAGCAGCCTTCGGAAGACGTGTCCAGTGCTAACAACTTCACAGATCAAGCCTCCGCGGCCACCCCGGTTTCAGTTACTTAAGTTGTGACAGAATCTGATCACGAATGCTATCCAAGCTGCCAACGCCTTCAACGCGAACATACTTGGGCGCGTCTTCAGGAGCTTCCTTGGCCCAGCCCTGATAGAAACCGATCAGCGGTGCAGTCTGGTCGTGATAGATGCCCAAACGCTTACGCACGGTTTCTTCTTTATCGTCTTCACGCTGAACCAGATCTTCACCGGTTTCGTCGTCTTTACCAGCAACCTTGGGGGGATCGTATTTGACGTGATAAATACGACCACTGCCTTCGTGAACACGGCGGCCGGACAGACGGCTGACGATTTCTTCGTCCTCTACCGCAATCTCGACAACATAATCGATATCAATACCCTGATCTTTCAGCGCTTCAGCTTGGGGAATCGTGCGTGGGAAGCCGTCCAGCAGGTAGCCGTTTTTGCAATCCGGCTGCTGAATGCGCTCTTCAATAAGCGCGATAATGATGTCATCTGACACCAGTCCACCGGAAGCCATCACCTCTTTCACTTGCTTGCCCAGCTCTGACTCCACTTTAACGGCAGCGCGCAGCATGTCACCGGTCGAGATTTGAGGGATATCGAACTGGCTGGTGATAAATTGGGCCTGAGTGCCCTTGCCCGCACCTGGCGCGCCTAGCATGATAATTTTCATAACGTTGTACTCCCGTTGTCTTAAATTGTCGTGCGAAAAGCTGTTGCAAAAACCCGCGTTTTTGCGACAACTTCTCCGGAATCGAAAGGCGGTTTAATCAGGCCCAGACGAAAATCGAGGCAGCATTATACGAACTCAGCCCCCGCAGAGAAAGTCGACCTCTGTATCATCGCGTATTTTAAATGGGTGCAAAGTGTATGTAGCGGCTTTGAGCGAGATCGATTGGCTCAAGACGACAGGGAGGATGCGAGCACGTCCAAGTCGGAAGAGACTTGCTCTACGTCTTGTCTCACTCGTTCCAAATCGGCTAAATCCAGCCCTAACACCTCAGCCAGAGCCTGCACATCATCGGCGTTGAACTCATCCCCGATGCCCTGCTCTTTCAGTACCGCATTGGCGAGCTGGACCATCACAACGTACTCCTCGTGATCGCCGGTGTACCCAATATATTGGTGCATACCGGCCGCTTTGATCACAGGCTCTGGCAGTTGCCAAAGCCGATGCAGGATACCACCGATAGCGCCGTGACCCACGGAAAGAATGTCTTCCTGCTCACTGTGCCCCAGAACTTCCTGTTCCAGTGTTTGCAAACTGGCTTCGGGGTTAATCTCTCTGAGCGCGTTCAGTTCCTCGAACTCGGTCGGAAACAGATGCCCGATCAGCAATAAACCGAAGTTGTGCAACAACCCACAGAGATAAGCCAAACCTTTATCAAGCCCGGCTCGGGCAGCAAACCCTTGGCACAAGAAGGCACAATACAGCGAATGTCGCCAGAAATTGTCCATTCCTAAGGGCCCCTTGCGCGGTACATCGAAAGCCTGAACCGAGGCAATCCCGAGCGCAATGTGGGCCACACGATCAAACCCCAATACTCGGGTAACCGCCTCTTGCACCGTATTAATCTGACCGGGATAAGCAAACAAAGCGGAACGGGCATACCGCATAATTTGCGCGGTCATACTGGGATCAAACTCGATCAGCTCCGACAACTCCTTGGCCGAGGCCTCCGGATTGCCCGTCAGCCGGAGAATGCGCAATGCCAGGGCGGGCATCGGCGGCAACCGGTAAAGCTTCTGCAGCTTGTCAGCGACTTGTTCGAGCGTTAAGGCTTCACGCCCGCCCACACCCTGACCGTGAATCACCAGCCGCCCCTCTCTAGCACCTGCCAGCGCAAGCCTCAATGAGCGGCCATCCATTTCTACCAATGAATGGTTCGCCCCGCCGGTAAAAACAACCGTTTCGGCAGAGATCACATCTTCGTCCACCAGCACCGAAAGCCCCCATGCCGCCCCCAAAGGCGGCACAAACCCCGGCGCGCAGTCACTGAACAAACGGCTTACCTGGCGGGCAGTCAAGGGCTTCAGACGTCGTCCGGTTAGCTGCTGCACGGCGTCCAGGTCGAGGGTACTGTCATACCGATGCACGGCCATCACTACACCGGTCATGTCGATCAGCACGGTGCCCTGAACAAAGTCGTGCTGGGAACGCCCTGATGCAAGCACCAAGGCATCCAGGCTGTTGGCGGGTTCGGTTTCAACGAGCCGATAGACAATCCCTTTACGGCTCAAAAAATGCGCCAGCTTTTCTACCACTGCCAACAGTGTTTACTCCTTTACTGCTTACAACTGATGTAGGGCTATAACCATAAACCCCGTTACATGTTAACCCGTATTACGCATGCCGGCCGATATACCAGCCATCGTCACTTTGAGAGCGCGCTCAACAAGCTCGGGCACCTTCGTTTTGCCCTCACTCTCCCGGTCCCGGCGCAACAATTCCGCCTGAAGGTAATGCAACGGATCGGTATAGGGATTTCGCACCCGCATTGAATGAGCAAAAACCGGCTCATCTGCCAGCAGACTTTCTTGTTCTTTCAACTCAAGCAAGCGTTCAACACACCCCTGCAAACGCTCCCGCAAATCGGATCCAAGCGCTTTCAGAGTGTCGTCCTGCACAAGAGTCTGCTCGTAATAGGTGGCAATTCGCAGGTCCGCTTTGGCCAATACCATTTCGAGCATATCCACGTAGGTTTTAAAAAACGGCCAGCCTTTCATCATCTCCCGTAACTCCGGCAAACGATTTTGGCGAGCAGCTTCTTCGAGCGCGACATCACTGCCCAACCAACTCGGCAGCATCAAACGCATCTGAGTCCAGGCGAAAATCCAGGGAATTGCCCGCAAGCTCTCGACACCGCCGGTAGGCTTGCGCCGGGCTGGCCGACTGCCAAGGGCCAACTTACCTAGAGCTGTTTCCGGGGTTACCTGACGGAAATAAGGCACAAAGTTCGGATTCTCCCGCACCACATCGCGATAGGATTCGAGCGAGATGTCGGTCAGCCAGTCCATTACCTCTCGCCAGCTATCCTTCGGCACCGGAGGTGGTGCCAACGTCGCCTCGACCACAGCGGTGGTATAGAGAGTCAGACTTTGCACCGCCAGCTTGGGCAAGCCGAACTTGAATCGAATCATCTCGCCTTGCTCGGTAATCCTGAAACTACCGTTCACGGAACCTGGAGGTTGCGACAGAATCGCCCGATTGGCGGGGCCACCACCCCGCCCAACCGTACCACCACGGCCATGGAACAAAGTCAGATGCACGCCGTACTGGCTGGCCACCTCTGTGAGCTTTTCCTGCGCTTGGTACTGAGCCCAAGCCGCCATCATTTGGCCCGCGTCTTTAGACGAATCTGAATAACCGATCATCACTTCCTGCCGGCCGCGGCAATACTCCCGGTACCAATCCACCTGATACAACGCCGCCATGGCATCCGGCGCGCCTTGCAGGTCGCTCAGGGTTTCGAACAAGGGCACTACCCGCATGGGGAATGTCATGCCCGCTTCGCGCAACAACAGAATGACGCTCAGAACATCCGAGGGCTGACTAGCCATCGAAATCACATAAGAGCCCAAGGCTTCTGGCGTCTGCCGGGCAACCACCTCGCAGGTAGCCAGCACTTCTCTGACCGATTCAGACGGCTGCCAGCCACGGGGCACCAAAGGACGGCGACCCTGAAGCTCCCGCAATAGGAATTTCTGCCGCTCCGGCTCGGACCAGGAGGCGTAATCCCCCATTCTCAAATAGTCGACAATCTCGGCCACCGCTTCCGCGTGGCGCGCCGCTTCTTGTCGGATATCTAGGCGAATAAGCGGTAACCCGAACGTATGGGCCCGGCGAATGGTATCCAGCAGCGGGCCATTGGCAATGTGCTCCAAACCGCAGTCCACCAGAGACCGATAGCACAGCTCCAGCGGTGCCGTCAGATCTTCATTTTCAAACAAAATTTGGGTGTCGTCGGCGGCTTCGCCTTTGGCTCGCGCGGCGGCCCAATCGCGGGTTTTGACCAAACGGTCCCGTAACTGGCCGAGGACGACCCGGTACGGCTCCCGCGAGTCTCCGGCCTGAGCTTTCAATTCGTCACTGGCCTGCCACATAGACAGTTCTGCACGTAACGCCTTGATGTCTCTTAGATAAAGGTCCGCTGCCATCCAACGACCGAGCAGAAAGACTTCCTGCGTCACTTCATGGGTGACATTCGGGTTACCGTCCCGGTCCCCGCCCATCCACGAGGCAATCTGAACAGGCGTAGCGGCAATCGGCAGGCCTTTGCCGGACGCATCCAGCAGTGAGGTGTCCAGGTTTCGCAAGAAACGCGGCAGCGCATCCCACAGGCTGTTCTCGATGACCGCAAAGCCCCACTTGGCCTCATCAACGGCGGTCGGCCGTTCGTAACGAATTTCGTCGGTATGCCACGCCTCGGTGATCAACTGCGACAGACGACTAACGATATCGTCGCGTTCATCGGGGCGCAGATCGCTGTGATCCAGCTTCTCGAGACAGTCCGACATCTCGTCATACTTCATGATCAAGGTTCGGCGAGCCACTTCGGTTGGGTGCGCGGTCAGCACAAATTCTATGTGCAAATCCGCCACCTTCTGGTGTAACTCTTCGGGTGCGACACCACCGGCCTTCAGGCGCTCGAACACTTCGGTCAGCGATTCCACCGTCAGATCCGATGCATGCCCCTGTTTACGACGAATCCCGTGGTACTGCTCTGCCAGGTTGGCGAGGTTCAGAAACTGATTGAAAGCGCGGGTAACAGGAAGGAGCTCATCATCACTCAACTGACCGAGCAAGGTCACCAGGCGCTGGCCAGAACCGCTTTCTTGAAGCCGGTCGGCTTTCGCTGCAGCCCGAAGTTCCTCTATTCGATCGTAACAGTCTTGCCCGGGAAATCGTTGAATGCTTTGGCCCAACAATTCACCCAGTAAACGTACGTTTTCTCGCAAGTCAGGATGCAGTTCAGTCACGTGGAGTTCCTTTTAAATAAGCAGAAACAATCTGAACTTACGATACTAAGGATTCGCCAAAAACGCTATCAAGCCTTAGGGTTAGCCTTTTTCAACGCCTTTTACCTGTTGCCAAATGGCATCAAGCGCCTCCAGGCTTTCGCTGTCCAGATCTCGCCCTTGTTCGTGCAGAATGCGCTCTATGGCCCGGAACCGGGCATCAAACTTCCGGTTGGTGCGCTCCAGCGCCTGTTCGGGGTTCACTTTCATGAATCTGGCCAGATTTACGCACACAAACATCAGATCACCGAGTTCGTCTTCGACAGCATCGCGATCCCCCGTGCCCGCTTCTGCCGCCCGCCAGGCTTCTTTCAACTCGTCAATTTCTTCGTGCAGTTTATCGAACACCGGCGTTATCTCGGGCCAGTCAAAGCCATGATTGGACGCACGCTTTTGCAGTTTTTCGGCCCGTGCAATGGCCGGCAAGGTGCTGGCGATTCCATCAAGCCGGCTAACCGGCTCTTCGGTCGCCGGCATACTCGCCCGTTCTTCTGCTTTAATGCGCTCCCAACTGGCTTTGATCCAGGCCTCGTCCGGGCGATTGTCCGGGTCAATCCGGCTGTCCAGAGTACCTTCCGGAAACACGTGCGGGTGGCGTCGAATCAGCTTGCGGACCAAGTGATCGACGATAGCATCGAAGTCAAAATGGCCGTCTTCTTTGCCAATCTGACCGTAGAAAATGACCTGAAACAGCAAATCACCCAGTTCATCTTTTAAATGCGGAAAATCCTCCCGCGCGATGGCATCGGCCACCTCGTAGGCTTCCTCGATGGTATGGGGCACGATCGTGCTGTAGGTTTGTTTGGTATCCCACGGGCATCCGGTTTCCGGCTCCCGCAGGCGCGCCATGAGAGTTTTCAAATCGTCGATCGAATAGCTCATGAGCGTTTGCGCCTTACGTCGATAATGTTCGGCAAATTACGAACCTGCGCCAGCAAGCGAGCCAACTGTTCAAGGCTGGAAATCTCCACGGTCACCCGCATGGTGGCGGTATTTTCGTCGCGGTTGGTCTGCGTTTGCAGCGACAACACGTCACACTTGGAGTTCGAAAACACCTGAGTGATGTCGCGCAACAAGCCCGACCGGTCGTAGGCTTCGATCTCGATCTCAACCGGATACACCGCCGCAGGCTCGCCGCCCCAGTTAACCTCGATGATGCGATTGGGCTCAACTTCCTGAAGGTTCAGGAAGGTGAGGCAATCTTGCCGATGCACGGTTACGCCGCGGCCAACGGTGATGTAGCCGCCAATGGGATCGCCGGGCAAGGGTTTGCAGCAATTGGCCACTTGTGTTTTGAGATTGCCCACGCCCCGGATCTGGATGTCGGAGTCTGCGCTGTAACCGCTTTTGCGGGCCGGGCTCAGTTTCAGATCCAGCTGTTCGGTTTTCGGCTCCAACATCTGCTGAGCGACATTGGCAACGTGCGACGGCCGTAGATCACCAGCACCGATGGCAGCAAACATATCATCCGAAGAATGATAATTAACCCGTTTGGCCAGCTCGGTAAGATTCAGATCATAAAGCGATAATCGCTTGAATTCGTCTTCAAGGATGGCTCGGCCATCGACAATGTTTCGGCCACGGTCTTGCTGCTTGAACCAACTCGTGACTTTCGCCCGTGCACGGGAGGTTTGGATGTATCCTAGACTCGGGTTCAACCAGTCGCGGCTGGGCGCGGGGTTGTTCGAGGTCAGAATGAAGACTTGATCACCCGTTTTCAGCGGATAGGTCAGTGGCACTATCCGGCTGTTAACCCGCGCGCCACGACAGGAGTGGCCGATTTCAGTATGAACGCGGTACGCGAAATCGACCGCCGTTGCGCCCTGCGGCAAGTCCACCACATGGCCTTCCGGCGTGAACACGTAGATGCGGTCGGGCACGAAATCGGACTTGAGATGGTCAGCCAGACCTGACAAATCGCCCAGCTCTTCCTGCCATTCCAGAACCTGACGCAGCCAGTTTATCTTGGCGTCATAACCGCTGGATTTGTTGTTGGTATCCGTACCCTTGTACAACCAATGGGCACAAACGCCCAGCTCGGCTTCTTCGTGCATTGCATGGGTGCGAATCTGAACTTCCATCACCCGCCCTTCTTCACCCACCACCGCGGTGTGCAGAGATTGGTAGCCGTTCTCTTTGGGATTAGCGATGTAGTCGTCAAACTCGTTCGGAATATGGCGCCACAGCGAATGCACAATACCCAGCACCGCGTAGCAGTCCCGCACTTCCGGCACCAGAATACGTACCGCACGAACATCGTACACCTGCGAGAAATCGATGCCCTTGCGGCGCATTTTTCGCCAAATACTGTAGATATGTTTGGCACGCCCACTGAGTTCGGCGTTGATGCCAGAAGCTGTCAGTTCGGTCTGCAGGGTTTCGAGTACTCGGCGAATGTAGCTCTCACGATCCAGACGCTTCTCGTCCAGCAGCCGGGCTATCTTTTTGTAAGCGGTGGCATGCAGGTAGCGGAAGGACAGGTCTTCCAGCTCCCATTTGATGTGCCCGATGCCTAACCGATGCGCCAGAGGCGCATAGATATCGAACACTTCCCGGGCCACTTTCATGCGCTTTTCAGAGGTGGTGTCCTTGATCGCCCGAATCGCACAGGTACGCTCCGCCAGCTTGATCAGAGCGACCCGAACGTCGTCGATCATGGTAACCAGCATCTTGCGGACGTTATCCAGCTGCCCTTCGCTCTGCCCCAATACGTTCCCCTTGAGGGGATGGTGTATCGAGGAAATCGCGGCCATCTGCTGGACACCGTTAATCAGTCCGGCCACTTCATCACCGAATTCTTTGCGGATTTCTTCCAGCTCTACCCGCTCTTCCCGAACGGCGCGGTACAAAACGGCAGCCACCAGACTGGCCTGATCAAGATGCAACTCGGCCAGAACCTGAGCCATCTCGAGGCCGGTATGAAAACTGTTGGCACCAGGCGCCCACAAACGGTCTTCACGGAACGCTTCCAGTGCGATCCGGTCGGCCTTTTCACAGGCCAAGCGTAACTGATCCGGATTCTCCAAATGGGTCTGTTCCGCAATGCGATGAACCCAACGGCCAATATCTACCTGGCCGTCGCCGGTTACTCCGTAATCTTCCCTAACTTTAACCATAGCAAGGACTTACCTGATGCTGGCCCGGTGTTTCCGGAACTACCCTGATCTCGGAAAACCGGACACTTCAAACTTATTTACGCTTGTCGCGCTCGAACAAGGCGATCGACTCAACGTGAGTCGTGTGCGGGAACATGTCCATCACACCCGCACGCACGAGGCGGTAGCCATTGTTCACCATGACACCGGCATCTCTGGCCAAGGTTGCCGGGTTGCACGACACATACACGATCTGATCGGCACCGAACGCCGTCAGGTACTTGCAGATGTCTTCGGCACCGGAGCGGGGCGGATCAATCAGGATTTTATCAAACCCCTCTTTGGCCCAGCTTTGATCGGTGAAATCGCCGTGCAAATCGGCCCCGAAAAACTCCACGTTATCCAAACCGTTCAGCTTGGCGTTTTCACGGCCACGAACCACCATGGCATCGTCGCCTTCCACGCCTACCACCTGGCCACCCTTACGAGCCAGCGGCAAGGTGAAGTTGCCCAGACCGCAGAACAGATCCAGCACCCGCTCACCGGGCTGAATATCCAACCACTCAACGGCGCGGTGCACCATCTTGCCATTAATGCCGGCATTCACTTGCGTGAAGTCCATCGGATGGAACTGCATGGTCAGGTCGAACTCTTCCATGCGGTAACTCAAACGCTCATCATCACGGCCGGACGACTCAGGCCAGATTCGGTGAACGGTCTCCGGGCCTTTAGGCTGTAGGTAAATGTGCAAGTCATAGGCCTGACCGAAGGCAATCAGTTTCTCCTGATCTTCCGGCACGAGCGCATCCATATTACGGAACACCATGGCGGCATGATCATCGCCACACGCCACCTCAACTTGTGCAATACGATCAAACGCTGCCATGCCGTGCAACAATTCACGCAACGGCATGATCCGCTCGCCAATACGGGGGTCCAGCACGACGCACTCATCGATATCGGTCAGGAAGCTGTTTCGCTTCTCGCGGAAACCAACCAGCACAGATTCGCGGGCTTTTACGAAACGCACACCCAGGCGCGCTTTACGGCGGTAACCCAGCGACTCCGGTGAGCGCATTGGCTCAACCCATTCTTCCGGCTCGATACCACCAAAATGTGCGAAATGCTCGCGCAGGGTGTTTTCCTTGAAGCGTATCTGGGCGTCGGCACTCATGTGCTGCAAGCTACAGCCGCCGCACAAGTCGGCAAAGTTGCACGGCGGTTGCTGGCGCTCCGGAGCGGCCTCCAGCACTTCCAAAGTGCGCAGCTCATCAAATTTGCTACGGCTTCCCACCACTTTTGCCATGACCGTTTCGCCCGGCAGGCCGCCGTCAACGAACTGGACCTTTCCGTCGGCACGGGCAATACCCCGGCCATCGTGGCCAAGGCTTTCAATCTCACAACGCACGGGTTCTTGCGGCAGAACCTTACGGCGGCGTCTACTCATATTAGTCAGTCTCTTGTCAGTTTCCGGCTTAGGCGCTCGGGAACACACCGGTGGATAAATATCGGTCTCCGCGATCACAAATAATGGCTACGATTACCGCGTTTTCAACCTCTCGGGAGAGTTTGAGCGCAGCCGCAATGGCACCACCAGATGAAACACCGCAAAAAATCCCTTCTTCTTTAGCCAGAGCCCGCATGGTGTCTTCCGCCTCTTGCTGGCCAATGTCCAGCACGGAATCCACTCTCGCAGCATCGTAAATTTTTGGCAGATAGGCTTCGGGCCAGCGCCGAATGCCCGGAATTGAGGCGCCGTCTTCCGGCTGCAACCCAACAATCTGCACATCCGGATTACGCTCTTTCAGGTAACGGGACACACCCATAATGGTGCCGGTGGTGCCCATAGAGCTGACAAAGTGCGTGACGCGGCCCTGGGTCTGCTCCCAAATCTCCGGCCCGGTGGTGCGGTAATGGGCCAACGGGTTGTCCTGATTACTGAATTGATCCAGTACCTTGCCTTTGCCTTCCGCTTCCATTCGGATCGCCAGATCCCGGGCACCTTCCATGCCTTCTTCCCGGGTAACATTGACCACTTCGGCTCCGTAAGCGCGCATAGACGCCCGACGCTCTTCACTCAGGTTATCCGGCATAATTAAAATCATGCGATACCCTTTGATGGCGGCGGCCATCGCAAGGGCGATCCCGGTGTTGCCCGAGGTTGCTTCGATCAAGGTATCACCGGGGCTGATGTCGCCACGGCGTTCCGCTTCCTGAATCATGCTAATGGCCGGCCGGTCTTTCACCGAGCCCGCAGGATTGTTGCCTTCCAGTTTCGCCAGAACAACGTTACTGGTATCACCCGGCAAGCGCTGCAAACGCACTAATGGGGTATGGCCGACATAATCTTCAATAGTGGGGAAAGTCATATTGAAACCCTGTGATACACTTTCGGGTTCGAATCATACTCGCTATAGCCGCCATGTCCCAATACAGCTTGTCGCTATATCCATGACCACTGGCTATAAATGAGTAACGTGCCTTCTCCGGCATCGCCGGGGACTCATCAGAATAACAGGAACAAGATATGCGGCGGTGGGGCATTCGCAAAAAAGTCTTGGTGGTAACGCTTGTTCCCACCCTCGTCACAACTCTGCTGCTGGGTTTGTTCTTTACCCACAGTTGGATAAACAATATTGAAAGCCTGCTTCATGACCGGGGCGAGTCGCTCTCCCGCCAGCTGGCCGCGGGCTCAGAATACGGCCTGTTTACCGCCAACCGCAGCCTGCTCAGCAGTCTCTCCAACGCGTTACTGGAAGAACAAGACGTTCGCTCAATTTCTTTCTTCACGCCCGAAGGCAAGCGGCTTCTACACACTGGCCCCGGCAGTTCCGAGGCGATACCTACAAGCGCCTTTAAGCCCGATCAAGAGGTGAAACTCACCCTTAACCACACCACTCGATTCATCAACCCTGTGCATTTGCAGGATCTG
This sequence comes from Marinobacter sp. S0848L, assembly GCF_023016065.1. Classification (GTDB taxonomy): domain Bacteria; phylum Pseudomonadota; class Gammaproteobacteria; order Pseudomonadales; family Oleiphilaceae; genus Marinobacter. The sequence goes on from NZ_JALKAQ010000004.1 coordinate 100,420, forward strand.
AGCATCGACACCATGATCGCCCCGGAGGCTCGTTTAACCGCGTCGCAAGCCCAAAATCCGCTGGGCTGGGTGATGGTCGAGATGTCCCATACCCGCACTGAAAAAGAAACCTACAAAGCTCTGCTGATTTCGTTACTGATGATCATTGGCGGTGTTTTTCTGAGCATGGGCATCGCCATGCGCCTCAGCCGCGCCTTCACCGACCCGGTGTTCCAGTTAAACGAGGCGGTGGCCTTGCTGAAAGAGGGCAAACTGGAAACCCGGGTGTATACCGGTGCAGGGCCGGAGTTTGAACAACTGGAATCCGGCTTGAATGACATGGCATCGGAACTTGGCAAAGCCCAGGCCGAAATGCAGCAGAACATTGATCAGGCTACCGAAGACCTGCGGGAAACACTGGAGACCATTGAAATCCAGAACATCGAATTGGACTTTGCCCGCAAGGAAGCACTGGAAGCCAGCCGGATCAAATCCGAGTTTCTGGCCAATATGTCCCACGAAATTCGCACACCGCTAAACGGTATCATCGGCTTCACCGAGCTGCTGCTGAAAACCCCTCTGCCTCGCCAGCAGCGCGACCACCTCAACACCATTCGGAAATCCTCCGAAATTCTGCTTACCATCATCAACGATATTCTGGATTTCTCGAAAATCGAGGCCGGCAAGTTGCTACTCGACAGAGTACCCTTCCCGCTGAGAGATATTGTTGAAGAAGTCATGACCATGCTGGCACCGGCTGCACACGCCAAGAACCTCGATTTAGTGCCACTGGTTTACAACGATGTCCCCGACCACATTGTCGGTGATCCCTTGCGGGTGAAGCAGGTTATTACCAATCTGGTCAACAACGCCATCAAGTTCACCCAGACCGGTGAAGTGGTGTTGCGTGCCAGCCTCGAAGAAGAAGATGCCGAGAACAACCGTGTTACTTTGCGCTTGAGCATCACTGACTCCGGAGTGGGGTTATCACGAGCTCAGCAGCAGTCGCTGTTCAATGCTTTCAGCCAGGCAGATGCGTCAACCGCACGACAGTACGGCGGCACCGGTCTGGGGCTGGCGATTTCCAAGCGTCTGGTGGAAGAAATGGGCGGCGAAATCGGACTCAAGAGCGAGCTGGGCAAAGGCTCGACCTTCTGGTTCACTCTCACGCCGGAGCTTTCATCGCCGGCGAACAACAGACCGCCCAAGGAAGCCTTGCGCGGTGAACGTGTGATTTACCTTGAGCAGCAGAAAACCACCGGCCTTGCGGTTGAGCACCTGCTGCGGGACTGGGGCATGGTCGTAGATCGGGTGTCATCACCAGCCGCCCTGCAGGAGCACGTTGAGGAAGCGCAGCTGCACCAGGAAGGTTACGCCGCCGCGATCGTTGGCATCACGCGCCACTTGCTGAACTCGAACCAATACGGCAATTTGCTTCGCACGCTGGAAGTGGAAAGGGACTGCCGTACTCTGCTGCTAACCCCCACTCTGGAAACTCTCGATACGCCGCTTGCCGGGTTGTCCAGCGGCCATCTGACCAAACCGATTTGCCGGGACTCGCTCTACGACGAGCTACTGGCGCTGATACACGGCATCCGTTCGGGCCATCGCGAAGATGCTCCGGTGGCGATACCGGAACGCAATCAGGTGAAAGCGCCCCGCATTCTGGCGGTCGATGATAACGACGCGAACCTGAAACTGGTCATGACCTTGCTTCAAGACTGCAAGATCAATGCGGAAGGAGCCTCCAGTGGCTTTGAGGCCCTGACAAAAGCTCGTAAAAAGCCGTTCGACCTGGTCTTCATGGACTTACAAATGCCGGGCATGGATGGCGTTGAAGCCACCGCACGTATTCGGGATCTGGATTCCGACACCCATTACACCCCGATCATCGCGCTTACCGCCCACGCTTTGGCTGATGAGCAGGAACGGTTGTCACAGCAAGGGTTCGATGGCTATATGCCGAAACCGATCAGCAGCCGCCAACTCAATGAACTGATCCTTGAGTACACCGGCTATGACTGCAAGGCCTCTGGCAGCTCGTTCAAGATTTCCGAAATTCGGGACACCGGGCGCACCCTTCGTCCATCAAACCGGCGCATACAACAAGACTGCATGAGCATTAACGAAAGCATCCAGCTGGCCGCGGGTAAGGCAGATCTGGCCGAAGAGTTGTTCAGTATGTTGCTGGAGCAGCTGCATTCGGACGCGCCCAGAATTCAGACGTTGTGGGATGACAATCATCATGAGGAATTATTGGAGTGCATCCACAAGCTGCACGGAGCAACCCGATACTGCGGCGTACCCGAACTGAGGGCCGCCGCCAATCGATTTGAAACCGCGCTTAAATGCAAAGCGGCCGACCGCGAGATCCTTAAAGACCAGCTTAACTCTGCCATCGAACGCTTGCAGAACTGGAGCGAACAAACCGACTGGCAATCGCTGTTTCGTGAACAGCAACATCAGCCGGAAACCAGCTAAGCCGTTCAGGCCCGCGCGCGATCCAAAATCGCGCGCATCTCTTTCACCGCGTCTCTCAATCCTGTGAACACCGCTCTGGCAACAATAGCGTGCCCGATATTCAGCTCATTAATCCCCGGAATGGAGGCCACTCTTTCCGTGTTGTGATAATGCAATCCGTGACCGGCGTTAACAATCAAACCCTGTTCACGGGCGTAGGCCACTGCATCTTCCAGCACTTTCACCGTCGCTTCGGCCTGCGCCGGCGTTGTTGCTTCGGCATACTCGCCGGTATGCAGTTCGATCACTGGCGCACCGCAGCGAACCGCAGCATCGATCTGGGCCCGGTCCGGATCAATAAACAAGGACACTTCTGCCCCGATGTCTGCCAAGCGTTTACAGGCGTTTGCGACTCGCTCTTCCTGCCCGACAACATCAAGCCCGCCTTCTGTTGTCAGCTCTTCGCGCTTTTCCGGCACCAGGCAAACACACTCGGGTTTTACCTGTTCGGCAAACGTGAGCATGGCGTCGGTTACCGCCATTTCAAGATTCATTTTGGTCTGCAGTACTTCCTTCAGCAGCAATACGTCACGATCCTGAATGTGCCGGCGGTCTTCCCGTGGATGTACGGTGATGCCATCCGCCCCGGACTCCTCGGCAACCAACGCGGCTTGTACCGGATCGGGATAGCGGGTACCCCGCGCCTCTCGCAAAGTGGCCACATGATCAATGTTTACACCAAGCAATACTCTGGGGTTCATAAGGTTCTCTCTGATGAAGAAACGGAATGGCTGAATAAACTTCGGCTATGGAGCGGCTTGCCCTGCAGCAGGAAATCGACAAGCACACGCATCACGCGCTTAGCTGTTCGGCGCGCCGACTCATCGCTGTAGTTATCACCAGCCAGCGCAATCAAGGCTTCGCCTGGCAATCGCCCAAGGCGAACGTTCGCACCACTGGCGAAAACAATGCCTTGAGTAGGATCATAACCATAATACTGGCCAACCTCTACCGGCCTTCCGGTATCGGTGGTTTGATCCCATGAAAAATCGTAGCCCAATGCAGCGGCGAAGGCTCTTTCGAAACGCCGTAATATCGGCTCGATATCGCCGTTCACTTTTACGGCAGCTAAAGCCCGCAGACTCTCGATGTAGCTGGCAAACAATTCCGGGTGGGGGTCTGCCGCCGGCAAAACACGCTGCAAAAGTTCATTGATGTACAACCCGCTGTACAACGCACGGGTTTGGCTAAGGCGGGACGCATCTCGCAACTCCAGTTGCACCAGAGTTTTGAGATCGCTTTTGCCGGCCCAGTCCACCAACAGAGGCTGGAACGGCTGAAGCTGTGCCTTCAGGGGGCTTTTGGCACTGTTGCCGCCACGGGCAATCACGCTCATACGGCCATGGTTCAAGGTGAAGATATCCACCTGTAATGCGGTTTCCCGCCATGGCCGCCGATGGATGACGTAAGCGGGCTCTTGGTGCACCGCTCCTCTCATAGCAACCTCAGAGGTCGTTCATGCCCAGACTTTTCAGGGCCCGGTCGCTGTCGGCCCAGCCACGCTTCACCTTGACCCAAAGTTTGAGCATGACTTTGGTATCGAACATTCGCTCCATATCAATACGGGCTTCCTGCCCGATCTGACGCAACCGAGCGCCCTTGTCGCCGATGATGATCTTTCGCTGGCCGTCACGCTCAACCAGAATCAGCGCAGAAATGTGAAGGGTCTTACCTTGCTGCTTGAACTCTTCAATTTCCACCGCAACCGAATAGGGCAGCTCCGCACCCAGCTGGCGTGTAATTTTCTCCCGCACCATTTCTGATGCCATGAAGCGTTGGCTGCGATCGGTAATCTGATCATCCGGATAAAAATGCACACTCTGTGGCAGGAAACGACCAACGGCCTCTTCCAACGGCTCCAGGTTGGTTTCGCGCAGCGCTGACAGCGGAATAATCTCGGCGAAATCCCGTTTTGCCGCCAAGGTTTCGAGATGGGGCAGCATCAACTCTCGCTTCTCCAGCTTATCAACCTTGTTGATGGCCAGAATGACCGGGCACTTCAAGCGCTCAAGCTTCTCTAAAACCATCTCGTCAGCAGTGGTCCAATTCATCTGGTCCACCACAAAAACCACCACATCGACATCCACCAACGCAGAGGTCGCGGCCTTGTTCATGTAACGGTTAATCGCCCTTGGCTCTTCTTCATGCATGCCCGGCGTATCAACGTAAATCGCCTGCACATCCCCCTCGGTTTTGATCCCTAGCACCTGATGGCGAGTGGTTTGGGGTTTGCGAGAAGTAATACTGAGCTTTTGCCCCAGGATGTGGTTCAGAAGTGTCGACTTGCCCACGTTGGGGCGCCCGACGATTGCAACAAATCCGCAGCGGCTGTCCGGGTTATCCGGGGTGGTTATATCGTTCATCAGGAATTCTCCACGCCCAGCTTCTTGAGGGCACTGCGGGCGGCTTGTTGCTCAGCAATTCGGCGACTGCTGCCGGTGCCAGTGGTTTTACGGTCCAGCGACGACAACGCACACGTAACATGGAACGTCTGATTATGGGCCTCGCCTTCCACCGAGATCACTTCGTATCGCGGTAACGGGAACTGGCGCGATTGCAGGTACTCCTGCAGCCGGGTTTTAGGATCTTTCTGGGTATCCTGCACGTCCAGCCCGGCCAACCTTTCGGTAAACCAGCGCAACACCTGCTCCCGGCAGGTATAAAAGTCACTATCCAGGTAGATAGCGCCAATGATGGATTCCACGGCATCTGCCAGAATCGACTCTCGGCGGAAACCACCACTCTTCAGTTCTCCCGACCCCAACCGCAAGTAGTGCCCCAACTGGAACTCGCGACCGATTTCAGCAAGGGTAACGCCCTTGACCATACGGGCTCGGAGGCGGCTCAACTGTCCTTCCCGGGCGGTTTCAAACTTCAAGAACAGGTGTTCAGCGATCACCATATTGACAATAGAATCGCCAAGGAATTCCAGACGCTCATTGTTCTGGTTACCGAAGCTTCGGTGGGTAAGCGCCAGCAACAGCCGTTCAGGGTCTTTGAACTGATAGCCGATGCGGCGCTGGAGTTGATCAAGATCTGGTTTTGAACTCACTTGCCTGTAAACTCATACTCGTGTTGAAAGTGAACGACGGTATCGACACTGCCAAATAGGTTGTTGCGAACCTCATAGTCAACGCTAATGAGCACCCGATCTCCGTCTTTATCAACAGTGATGTTCTTGGCATCAAAACCGCGCACGTTGTTCACACTTAACTGCTTGTTTATCACACCTCGCACCTGAGCCGGCCCCATATCGGACAAACCTTCGATGTTTTCAAGGTTTTCAAGGGCTTCCTGGATGGTAAAGTCATCAAGGTAAGCTGGGCCAACTTTAAGCGCAAAGGTCAGCAAACCGGCAAAAAACAAGGCCACGATCATCATCGTCAAACCGCTGCCCTGCTGATGCTTCATACCCTTGGGAAATCCATTGTTCATGCGTGTTCGCTCCGAAATCTTTAAAATCATTCGATGCCACCCACTCGGTCAAAAGATGGCAGACTTGTGAAAGATTTCCAGTGCATCCAGATACCGAAGGCCTTACCAACCACCAGTTCATCCGGAACCGTGCCCCAGAAACGACTGTCGTTACTGTTGTCCCGGTTGTCGCCCATTACAAAGTAATGCCCGTCGGGAACCGTCCATTCACCTTCTCCAGAGCCGGATACGCGCCCCATGGTGAGGTAGATATCATGTTCAACGCTGCCCATGGTTTCGCGCCAGCGCTCCATCGGCGGCAAACGTGCGACAAAATCCCGGGACACAGGTTCATCATTGATGAAAAGCTGCTTGTTACGGTAGCGCACGGTATCGCCCGGCAAACCGATTACTCGCTTGATGTAATTGGTTACGCCGTCTTCCGGAAAGCGGAACACCATGACATCGCCACGCTCAGGGTCGCCAATCTCAACGACCTTTGTGCCGGCCACTGGCAGCCTCAGGCCATAAGCGTATTTGTTGACCAGAATGAAATCGCCCACTTCCAATGTTGGCAGCATAGACCCCGACGGAATCTGGAACGGCTCAATCAGGAACGAACGCAATACCAGCACAACGGCCAATACCGGAAAAAAAGAGCGGCTGATGTCGATCAGCCAAGGCTCTTTGGGCTCTTCCGAACGGTCCGTTTCGGTTTGCTCGGTCGTGTTGGCGAGCCGGCGCTTGCGCAAAAACAATTTGTCCGCCAGCCAAACCACACCGGTCACAAAGGTAAGAACAACCAATACCAGTGGGAAATCAATATCCATCGGGTGCCTTAGTGTTATTAATTATCAACTTTTAATACAGCAAGAAACGCTTCTTGAGGCACCTCGACATTACCCAGCTGCTTCATGCGCTTTTTGCCTTCCTTCTGCTTCTGAAGCAGTTTCTTCTTACGGCTGACATCACCACCGTAACACTTAGCCGTTACGTTTTTGCGTAACGCTTTGACGGTCACCCGCGAGACCACCTGAGTACCAATAGCGGCCTGAATCGCAATATCGAACATCTGCCGCGGGATCAGCTCTTTCATCTTTTCGATCAGCTGACGCCCCTTACGGTGCGCCAGATCACGGTGCACGATGATGGCGAGTGCATCCACACGCTCACCGTTAATCAACACATCCAAACGCACTAGGTTCGCGTCCTGGAAGCGCACGAAATGATAATCCAGCGAGGCAAACCCCCGACTTGCCGATTTAATGCGGTCAAAGAAGTCCATCACCACTTCGGCCATTGGCAACTCGTAGCTGAGCTGCACCTGAGACGACATGAAGTGCATGTTCTTCTGAACGCCCCGCTTTTCTTCACACAGGGCAATCACGTTGCCCAAGTGCTCTTGGGGCACAAGAATATTGGCTTCGACAATCGGCTCGCGCATTTCTTCGATAGAGCCGATATCCGGCAGCCGGGACGGGTTATCTACCGACACCGTCTCACCCTGTTTGGTCACCACTTCATAGATAACCGTCGGTGCTGTGGTAATCAGATCGATGTCGTATTCGCGTTCCAGACGCTCCTGAATGATTTCCATGTGCAGCATGCCCAGGAAACCACAACGGAAACCAAAACCCAGGGCATCCGAATTTTCAGGCTCGAAAAACAACGAGGCATCGTTCAGGGTCAGCTTTTCCAACGCGTCCCGGAAATCGTCATAGTCATCGGCGCTGACCGGGAACAAGCCCGCATACACCTGCGGCTTAACCTTCTGGAACCCCGGCAACATCGGGGTTTCTTCCGCATGTTTCTGATGCACAATGGTGTCGCCCACTGGCGCGCCGTGAATATCCTTGATGCCAGCAACCACAAAACCTACGTCGCCCGCTTCGAGAATGTTGGTATCGGTCGGTTTGGGGTTAAAAATCCCGACTTTGTCAGCACTCCAGGCTTTATTCGTGGATTTGATAACAATCTTGTCGCCTTTGCGCAGAACCCCTTCGATAACGCGCACCAGCGACACTACGCCCAGATAATTATCGAACCAGGAGTCGATAATCAGGGCCTGCAACGGCGCACTGCGATCCCCTTTCGGAGGCGGGATCTTCTGAATCAGGTCCTCAAGAACATCCTCGACACCCAGGCCGCTCTTGGCACTGCAGCGCACCGCATCCTGCGCCTCAATGCCAATGATATCTTCAATCTCGGCTGCCACGCGTTCTGGCTCGGCCTGCGGAAGATCCATTTTGTTCAGTACCGGTACAACCTCCAGCCCTTGCTCCAGCGCGGTATAGCAGTTAGCCACCGACTGCGCCTCTACGCCTTGGCCAGCATCCACAACCAGTAGCGCACCTTCACAGGCATACAGAGAGCGAGAAACTTCGTACGAGAAGTCGACGTGCCCCGGTGTGTCGATGAAGTTCAATTTATAAGTTTCGCCATCTCGAGCGGTGTAGTTGAGCGTTACACTCTGGGCTTTGATGGTAATGCCCCGCTCTCGCTCGAGATCCATGGAGTCAAGCACCTGAGCGGCCATTTCACGCTCGGTCAAACCGCCACAGCTTTGAATGAAACGATCCGCCAGCGTGGATTTACCGTGGTCGATGTGGGCAATGATGGAAAAGTTACGGATTCGGCTCAGTTCAGTCACAGACAATGATTACTCATATAAGACATGGGATTGAGCCCGGTATAGCCGCTACGGGTCCGGGAACGGCGTGATTTTACCGGTATCCGGCCGCTATTGCCATGTTCAGGAAATAAGCGGCTTCTCATATTGGCGAATAAGGAACCCGATGAGGGCATCTTCATCCAGCGGATAGCTGAACAAATTGCCTTGGCTCTGGGCGCAACCGGCAGACTTCAAAAAGGCGAGTTGTTGTACGGTTTCAACGCCTTCGGCCACGACCGTCAGGTGTAATTTATGCGCCAACGCAATGACCGCCGAAGCAACATCGGTGGCACTGACGTTGTAGGGGATATCACGAATGAAGCCATGATCGATTTTGATGACATCCAGAGGTAACTGCTGCAGCGCAACTAAAGAGCAGGAGCCTTTGCCGAAATCATCCAGAATCAGGCACACTCCGAGATCGTTCAGGGCAACCAGCAATTCACGAAGCATTCGCGGATCTTCGTTGAGCAATTCCGCCGGAAGCTCCAGCTCAATGCGGTCCGCAGCGACACCGGTTTCCGTAATAACGCGCCGGATCAAATCCAAAAAGCCGGTATCGGTGATTTGGCGAACCGAGAAATTAATCGCCATTTTCAGAGATTCAAAGCCCGCACGTTCCAACGCCTGAACCTGAATACAGGCCTGCCGGAACGCCTGCTCACCCAAGCGGATGATCAAACCGGTTTCATCCGCCAGGTTAATAAACTGCTGAGCCGGCACCACCCCCTTTTCAGGATGATGCCAACGCAAGAAGGCTTCGACACCAATCACTTTCTGGGTGTTTAAATCCACCTTTGGCTGATAATGAAGAACGAAACGATCCTCTTGCAGCGCGGTCGCCAGCTCTTCCTGCTGCAACATGCGACGTGCGGCTTTAATGTTCATCGCCGGAGTGAAGAACTGGTAGTTATTGCGGCCCATTTCCTTGGCCCGATACATGGCCAGGTCTGCAAATTTCATGAGCGTACCCACGTCTTCACTGTCGTGAGGAACCATGGTGATACCAATACTGACCGTCACTCCCACTTCGTGATCGCTCAGCCGGATTCTTTGGCACAATCTCCGCAAAATGGTTTCCGCGACCTTACCTGCCGCGTCGGTACTGCTAACCCTGGAAAGCAGAACCACGAATTCGTCGCCCCCCAGACGGGCCACAGAATCCTCTTCGCGCACACAGCCTCGGAGCCACACAGCTACCTGCCGCAGCAACTCATCGCCGGCATCATGCCCAAGGGTATCGTTGATACGTTTGAAGCCGTCTAAATCCAGATACATCAGCGCAGCCGGTTCACCGCTGCGGCGGGATCGTTGCACCACACTGTTCAGGCGGTCACGAAACAGCTGCCGGTTGGCCAGCCCGGTCAAGGGGTCAAAGAAAGCCAGTCGATGCAATTCCGATTGCGCCGCTTTTAACTGTGTCAGGTCACGCAAGCTCAACACGACCCCACCGACTCCCGGCACGCTCAACATAGACGTGAAGGTACCTTCCATATCACGACAATGTCCGTCGGCATCATTGATGCGAGCCCGCACTACCGGCATCTGCTTACCCGGAGAGGACACCGCGTCCTTGAAGGCCTGCCGCAACCCCGGCCAGTCGTCGGGATTGACCAAAGACTTAAAGTTCAGATCGGCTATCCGGTCCGGATCAAAACCCAGAATATCCCGGGCGGACGGACTCGCATACATCGGGTTGCCCGCCCGATTCATGACCATTGTTACGTTTGCAGCACCTTCCGTAATTGCGCGATATCGCCCTGCACTGATCTGAACCCCAAGCCGGGACCGAATCAGCGAAAGCACGAACAGATACATCAGAACACTGATGGCCAACCCCGCTCCCAGCACAATCGGGGGGCGAGGGTCCGAAGCCAGATAGTCAAACGCGGGGGTAGACCGCGTTTCCAGGAGCCATTCACGCCCCCCATGAGAAATCGTTTGGCTGAGCTCGAAACTGAAGTCATTATCCAGCGACCCCAGGTTGGAGCCATACATCAGCGTATTCCGGGAAACAACGGCGGCATCGTAGATACGGACATCAAGGAACGGGGAAATGAGACCCACGATGCCATCGAGCAGGTTATTCATACGGAAGGCACTGAAGACAAAGCCCGCCAGCATCATTCGGCGCTCAGCTCTGACATCCGGAATGGCGCCGCCCTGATACACGGGGTAATACATAAGAAAGCCTGCCTGATCCTCGGCCAGGGCCTCCTGAACCAAGACAACCTTGCCGGTTACCATCGGCTTGGCGTCATCGCGAGCCCTCTCCATGGTTATCCGGTGAATAGGATCACTAAAGGCGTTATAACCAAGAGCGCTCAGATTTCGCTCGGTGCCAGGCTCAAGATACACCATGGGGTAGTAATAAGGCCCCTTACCAAGCGGCTTCACCAAATACTTATACACACCTTCTGACCGCACAAAGGCAATGTGGTCCGCCATTTGGCGCACGCCAATCCTCTGTACGTAACCGATCCCTTCTATTCCAGGGTAATAACGGTTGATATCCACTTTCTCAACGTACTCACGCCATTCATCACGGCTGACCTCGCCTTTCACCGCAAACAGGCCTGCACTGCCGGCCAATACCTGTTCGTAGTTCAGCAGGCGCTCTTCAATGGCCGTTTTCAATTGCAGGGACTGAGCGCGAAATTTAGCCTCGGCCCGATCTTCCACCAAACGGATGGAAACCTGCCAAAGCAAGATAGTGACGCAAACAGAGACGATAAAAACGAGCAAAGCCAACCAGGAATTGCGCAGTTTGAGCAGTTGGCGGAGGGATAATTCCTTGTTTTTCATATTGTCACCGGGTCCATCCCATGACCTTGGGTTCGAAGAGATCCGGCGAGTATAGCAAAAGCTCCCGGGCATGTCGTGACACGCCCGGGAGCCAGCGCACAACTTCCAAAAACAGCGTTAGCTTACGGCCTCATCACCAGATAGATCGGCCGCCCCTGACGCACCACACGAACGGACACCGCCTGACCGTCGGACAGACTTTCCACGACCGCCCGAAATGCCTTCAGTGATCCCACCGGTTTGCGGTTGATTTCGGTGATGATGTCACGGGTTCGGATGCCCGCTTTCAGGGCCGGGCCACGCTCGACGCTGGTCACCAGCACACCACTTTCAACACCCGCAGCACGGGCATTTTCCGGAGTAAGCGGCTCTACGGTCAAACCAAGTGCACCAGCATTTCCGTCCATCTGGCCCCGCGGCTTGGAACGGCTGGTGCGACCGTCTTCCGGCAACTCTCCGATTTCCACATCAAGCTCGATCTCGTCTCCGCCCCGGAGCACGGTCAACCGGGCTGATTCACCCACAGGCGTGCGGCCCACTTTCGGCGGCAAATCCGACGACAGTTCGATTTCTTCGCCGTTGTATTCCAGCACGATATCACCGGGCTGCAAGCCTCCCGCCTGCGCTGGCGAATTCACCATCACTTCAGCAATCAAGGCACCGCGCGGTCTTTTCAGCCCGAATGTTTCGGCAAGATCCCGGTTAACTTCCTGAATCAACACGCCCAACCAGCCACGGGCGACAGAACCTTCATCACGAAGCTGACGGAACACGCTCATCGCATCATCAATCGGAATCGCAAACGATACGCCCATGAATCCGCCGGAACGGGTATAAATCTGAGAGTTGATGCCAATCACTTCACCGTCCAGATTGAACAGCGGGCCACCGGAATTACCGGGGTTGATCGCAACATCGGTTTGAATGAACGGCACGTAGTTTTCTGAGGGCAAAGAACGTCCGAGCGCACTGACGATACCTGCGGTTACCGTGTAATCGAACCCGAACGGTGAGCCGATGGCAAACACCCACTCGCCCACTTTGAGCTCTTCGGAACTGCCCACCTGAACCACGGGCAGATCGTCGGCATTCTCAATTTTCAGAACGGCCATATCGGAACGGGGATCGGTACCCACAATGGTCGCAACAAACTCCCGGCGATCGTTCAGCCGAACCATCACTTCATCGGCACCTTCAACGACATGGTTATTGGTCAGGACATAACCGTCTTTGGAAACGATGAACCCGGAGCCCATTGAGCGAGTTTGCGGTTTACCACCCGGCGCACCACCAAACGGGGAATTCGGGCCGCGAAAGAAATCCTGCAAGAATGGCGGCAACTGATCCAGTTGCTCCTCATCGAAGGGCAGCCCCTGAAACCGTGATCTGCGACCCGTGGGTTCACTGGTGGTACTGATGTTGACGACGGCACTGGAGTTTTCTTCAACCAGTTCGGTGAAATCCGGCAAACTCCGCGCCGCCACTTGCTGGCTCCACAGAGCCGATACCAATACAGCGAACACCAGCCATACGCCCGGAATAAAACCCGATTGAAACACATCAGGATAACGAGCAACCGGCGTAGTTATTTTGTGCATGAGAACCCCCTTATTTTAGCCGTTGGTCTGCCGTAACAATTTATGGCTGCGCGGCCACTTTTCAACTTAAAAATCGGTAGGTTTTATAGACAGGTCACCGACGCTATCCGGTTTACGCGAACCATATGAGGCTGAAACCGATCCCCCGCCTTTGATTGCCAGCGGCGCACCAACCCGAACCCCGCAGCTAATCCCGCCAGCGCCCCGACAACTGCCACCAGATCCGTCTCGCCGAGTAACCGGAACGCGCCGATGCTTGTCAGAACCATGAGCAGCAGTGGCACCCCGTAGACCGCCAAGGAGGCCGCCAACAAAGATTGCTCATCCACGCCGATGACGACTTCGTCGCCAACTTGTGCATCAACTGTATTCGACACCAATACCTGGTTGGCTTTACCCCCCGACACCGCGGCAAGCGCACGCTGTCCGCACCCGGCTCGGGCCGAACAACTTTCACAGGCGCTGGTCTGGATCGTTTGCACCCAGGCCTGGGCGCCTTGAAGGGCAATGACTTTTCCAGTTTCAGTGATCACTGGTCACCCACCCTTGAGCCAACGCGTCATCAATCGATACCGAGCGGGCAACTTTTCGAGCCGTGTCGGGCGGAATTTCTCCGACGACAACAATCAAAAATGGCCGCTCCGCTACAGATACTTCATGGATGTAAACCGTAGACGCGCCCACACGAGACGCGCCAGTCGGCATTTTGACCCCTTTGACCGGCTCAACGAATACCGAGAAGGTTGCCAAACCGTCCGAGAACGCAACCGCCTTGCCGTTACCGGAACTGGGGGTGGCGGCCGCCATGTAGCCATCCGGACGCCAATTCATCGTCCACCCGGTCATTCGACCCATCGACGATTGCTGAGGTTCGAGGGCGCCAAGATGGCGGGTGATTTCGCGACCCTCGGTTTGTACCTCGAATTTCTCGTCAGCAATATCGTCTGTAATTTCCAGACTGGTGTACTGGAAATGTTCCAAAACCGAATCGTCCACATCGCGAACGTGGCTTTTAACCAATAGCCCGGTTTCTTTTTCAATCCAAAGGCGATGGCTGTAACGATGGTTATCCTTAGCGGTCAGGTCCACCGTCACCACATCGTACCCCGCCACCCGATCTTCACCCACCAACGCAGGCTGATACCATTGACTGACCGGCATTAGCTGACTGGTAAACGCCTCAGCAAAAGGCCCTGACGGAATGACCTCGTCTAACCGAACGCGCCCCTGATCCGGTAACACACAAACCACGTCCATGCCTTTTCGGACGATCTCACCCGAGCCACCGTCCTGCATCACCAAGCGCTCTTCTACTTGGCCGTTCCGGTATCGATGAGCGATGCGCATCGAATGCACCTGATCTCCCCGGGCGTAGACGAACACACCTTCATAGGAGGTCATATTCAGTGCCGGGCCCAGCTGCTCCAACCAGTCCATTGCGGTCATTGCCGAGGGTGCCGCAGCCTGATTCTCTTCAGCGGTTGCTACCATAGACGGCGCAAATAACACCCACAACGCAAGCACCAGTGTTCGAACCGTGGGGAGTTCGCCCTTAAGCGAAACGTTCATATCCAGACACCTCAGGCTCAATATCCACCGCTCGCACTCACCATTCTCGCGTACCCCATGGAGCCGCGACCGGCCCCCACGCTGTTGTGCTGAGCATGTTCCAGCAAGTATTGACGCACTTGGCGCAACTGCTGCTCATCCAACCTCTGTAAAACCACTTCTTCGGTACTTAACACGAGCTGTGACGCAGCCTCGTCAGCTTCACTCAACGCCAACGCATTTCCGGCCTCAACCGGCGAGGTGCCCCAACCGGCTCCGGCACCAAACCCAACCACCAGAGCCAAAGCGACCATAGCCGCCACCGGCCAATGCCAGTATCCGCCAGCTCGGGCGTTGGTGGCTGCTGCTTTTACCGCTGGGGTTTCCTGGTCATCAATCGCAGCTCGAACAGCGCCCGCAACATCCACTCCGTATGAGGTGCCAGGCGCTTCGTGCATCAGGTCGCGCACTTGCTGCCACCTTTGCCACTGTTCTCTGACTTCGTTCTGATCGTCGTGCGAAAGCAATCTGCGCACTGAAAGCTCGTCCGCTTCATCGTCCATCATTGCTGACAGAGTTTCTCTGAGACGCTCATCCATCGGGTGCAACCTCACTTACGTCACTGAATGATTAAGGAGTGGACCAATGTGTCGATCCACCGCATCCCGGGCTCTGAAAATCCGGGAACGCACGGTTCCAATCGGGCACTCCAGAATCCGGGCAATGTCTTCATAACTGAGACCGTCATATTCTCTGAGCAAGAAAGCAGATCTTAGTTCCTCGGGTAATGCGGCAATGGCCTCGGCCAACGCCTTTTGCAGCTGGTCTTTTTGCAGAAGTTTTTCTGGTGAAGCCACATCTCTTAGGCGGCGGCCGTCGTCATAGTTTTCCGCCTCGGAAGAATCCGCAGAGCCTTGGGGCCGACGCCCCCGGGCTTCAAGATGATTTTTTGCGGTGTTCACGGCAATACGGTACAGCCAGGTGTAAAATGCGCTGTCACCGCGGAACCGGTCGATGGCTCGAAACGCCTTGATAAAGGTTTCTTGCGCCAAATCCATCACTTCGTGACTGTCGTACACGTACCGGCTGATAATCGAGGCCACCCGGGACTGGTATTTCACCACAAGCAGGTCGAACGCAGCCCGGTCCCCATGACGAACTTTTCGCACCAACTGCAAATCCGTCTGGCTTTCAGTCTGCTCACTCGATGTAGAATCTGTATCGGAAATCATGGACGAAGCTACGGCGTGTCCCGTTTGGTTGGCCATCAGGGTGGCTTTTAATCGGCTCGCTTGTGTCATTGTGTTATTCCGGTGTTCATACATGAACCCAGGTTGCCGACAGCAACCGGCCCGAAGCATATCCATCGGGCCAAATAGACAGCAAGCACAAAGTTTAGTTCAATACACTTCCACATTATGGCCTGCGACAACAACCCAATGCCACAATCCTACGAATACGATGTTCTTATTATCGGCAGCGGCGCTGCCGGACTGACCGTCGCTTTGAATCTGCCAGAGCACCTGAACGTTTGCGTCATCAGTAAAGCGGACATCAGTTCCGGAGCGACACTTTGGGCGCAAGGTGGTATTGCTGCGGTTCTCGATGCCACCGACTCGGTGGAAAACCATATTCAGGACACCCTGAACGCCGGGGGTGATTTGTGCCACGAAGATGCCGTGCGCTTTACTGTAGAACACGGCAAAGAAAGCATTGACTGGCTCATCGAGTCCGGCGTGACCTTTACTCGTAAAGAAAACGACGACCAATACCACCTGACCCGTGAAGGCGGCCACAGCCATCGCCGCATTATTCACGCCGCCGACGCGACGGGGCAAGCGGTTTCTACGACACTCGCCAGCCAGGCAGCCGCCAAGCGAAACATTGAACTCAAATCCGGCCGGGTCGCGGTTGATCTGATCACCAATCGCAATCTGTCCCTACCGGGTAACCGATGCGTTGGCGCCTACATTCTCAATCTGGAAGACAATCACGTAGAGCTTTATCGCGCCCGTTTCACCGTTGTCGCAACCGGTGGCGCATCCAAAGCGTACCGCTACACCACCAACCCCGACGGCGCGTCCGGTGACGGTATTGCGATGGCTTGGCGGGCCGGGTGCCGGGTCGCCAACATGGAATTCAACCAATTCCACCCGACTTGCCTGTACCACCCCCACGCCAAATCCTTTCTGGTTACCGAAGCGGTTCGCGGTGAAGGCGGCGTGCTGAAGCTGCCCGATGGTAGCCGGTTCATGGACAAGTTCGACGACCGTGCCGAGCTGGCTCCCCGTGATGTGGTCGCGCGGGCCATCGACCACGAAATGAAGCGTTTGGGGGCAGATCATCTATACCTGGACATCAGCCACAAACCGGCCGATTTTATTAAGCACCACTTTCCGACGATTTACGAAAAATGCCTCAGTTTCGGCATCGACATTACCCAAGACCCCATTCCGGTCGTGCCGGCCGCCCACTACACCTGCGGCGGCATCATCAGCGACGAGCGCGCCAGAACCGACATTAATCAACTTTATGTCGTCGGAGAAGCCGCCTTTACCGGCCTTCATGGCGCCAATCGCATGGCCAGCAACTCTCTGCTGGAATGTCTGGTTTATGGCCGTGCAGCGGCTCAGGACATTGCCCGCCGGGAAGCCGACATTCCCAAGGTGCCCTCAGTACCTGCGTGGGATGAAAGCCAGGTTCGGGATTCCGATGAAGACGTTATCATTTCCCACAACTGGGACGAGTTGCGCCACTTCATGTGGGATTATGTCGGCATTGTGCGCACCACCAAGCGCCTGCATCGCGCCAAACACCGGGTGGATCTGCTGCAGGGCGAGATCAACGAGTTCTACAGCAACTACCGGGTTACCAACGACCTCATTGAATTACGTAACTTGGTCACCATATCAGACCTGATCATATGCTCGGCTCTGCAGCGCAAAGAAAGCCGCGGCCTGCATTACACGCTGGACTATCCGCAAGCCCAGAGCGAGGCGCGTGATACTGTGTTGGTGCCCACAACTTATCGAACTCTGGCTCCTTGAGTCAGAGCTTCCAACAAACGCTTAACCACGGAACCCGTTATGTCCGACACCCAAGAAACAAACGCGCATACTGAATTCCACCGCCTTTGGTGGCACAGCCGACGCGGCATGCTGGAGCTGGATGTTTTGCTTCTCCCGTTTCTGGAAGAAGCGTACCGAGATCTCGAGCCGGAAGACCAGGCCCGTTATCGCAAGCTGCTGAACTGCGAAGATGCGGATATGTTCGAATGGTTCATGCAGCGCAGCAAACCCGAAGACCCGGATCTTCGTCGCATCGTCGAAATGATTCTGAACCGTGTCCAGCCGGACTGAATTAACCCTGCTACCCTCGATTTTCGCTGGCCTGTTAGCCACCATTCCCTGGCTTGGGCTAGCGCTGTTCACGGTTGCAGCGGCGCTGGAAACCTCCTATCTGTTATTACTGCTGGTATTACCCACATCTGCTTTGGGATGGGCATCGTTTCGGCGCTTTGGCTTATTAAACAAACCCAATTCGGTCGTTGGCATCTTCCACAATCAGGCGGGGCTAACCTGCGAGCTGGCCAACGGCTGCCATGTCCCGGCAACGGTTAGCAATGCCAGCTTTCTCAGCTCTGAGCTGCTGCTGTTACACTTTAAACCGAGGTCGCCAAGATCAGGCCCAATACTCGCGATCATCACCGGCACCAAAGGTGGACTAAGATCAAACGTTAACGACTCGGCTGCTTTCCGGCGCCTGCGAATGTTACTTCGCGCCGGCACGCCCGAACCCGAACACAACCCTCCTTCGCATTAATTCTGGAGACTATTTTGAGTAGACAGGATTCTCAGCAACCCACACATACCATTGGCCATGCTCTGTTAAGCGACCGCCTCATGGCCCGCATCAGCGGCCCGGGAACCGACAAGTTTGTGCACGGCCAGTTCACCCAACACGTGGACGAAGTCACCAACGAACAATCTCTCAGAGCCGCCGCGTGCACCCATAAAGGCCGTGCCTACTGCCTGACACGACTGGTTCGCGATGGCGAAGATCTGCTCATGGATTTTGATGTCAAACAGGCCGACGCCACGACTGCCCATTTGAACAAATATCTGATGCTCTTTCGGGGCACGACACTGGAAACACTACCCTCTGCCCGGATTATCGGCCTGATTGGCGAAGCCGCAGCCGTCTCGGTGGCGGGCGAAAAGGCCGCCTCTCTGAACGAACCCGGTCAAGTCCTAAGGGTCGGTGATAGCCATCTGATTCGTATTGAAAACACCAGTGACCACACCCCTCGCTACGAATGGTGGCAAACAACTGACGAACAAGCGGTTCCGGAGGACATCCCCGAAATCACACCGGAGCAGTGGCTCGCGTCCAGCATTTCTGCAGGCGTGCCCTGGCTGACAGAGGCATCTCAAGAAACCTACGTCCCGCAAATGCTGAATTTACAGCACCTGCAAGGTGTGCATTTCAAAAAAGGTTGCTACACCGGGCAAGAAGTCATCGCCCGCATGCACTTCCTCGGTCAGTTGAAAAAAAGCCTGCACAGGCTATCTTTCAACAACGCTCCTCAAGCGCCTGCGGTCGGCACCAAACTGCTGGCCGAGGGCAAAGCGGTCGGCGAAGTGGTCAATGCCTTAATGACCGGCGATCAAAGCGGCGAAATGCTAGCCGTCATTCGCCACGATGCCAGCTCCAAAGCTCTTTCTTTGGATGGAATGGACGAGGTGACCGTCAGCCTTCAACCACTCCCCTACGCTGTGCCTGAACAACAACCTTCTGATACATAAGTTGACAGGAAAGGTCGCTGTTATTTGCTATAAAGGCAGCCATAAACTGAGCCCTGTTTGAGGGCCCCATTCAAGCGGAAACAGACTGACTATGGCCGACATTATCGAAACCATTAAAGCGGACCTGACCAGCGCCATCGAGAACGACAAGCTCATCTTGCCAACGCTTCCCGAAGCCGCCCTTCAAGTCAGAGAAATCGCCGAATCGGAAGACACCTCGATTGCGGATCTGGTGACGGTGATCAGCAACGACACGGCACTGTCTGCTCGCATCATTCGCGTGTGCAACAGCCCGCTGTTCCGTGGCACCCGGGCCATTGAGAATCTGAACATGGCTGTTAGCCGTCTTGGCATGGCCTACACCAGCAACCTGGCCATGGGGCTGGCCATGGAGCAAATGTTTCAGGCCACCTCCGACATGGTTGATAAGCGGCTACGCGCCACTTGGCAAACCAGCACCGAAGTCGCCGGCATCTGCCACGTTCTGGCCCAGCACTACACCAAATTAAGACCCGACCAAGCCACTTTGGCCGGGCTGGTACACCTAATTGGTGTTCTTCCCATTCTTCGCTATGTTGAAGACCACAGCCTGGATCTGAGCGGTATCGTACTGGATGCGGTGATCGAAGAGTTGCACCCCCGCATCGGCAGCCTGATCCTGAAAAAGTGGCAATTCCCGGAAGCACTGCAAAACGTGCCCATGGACTACGCCAACTTCCAACGTGAAGTCCCGAAAGCCGATCATGCCGACTTGGTGATGATTGCCAACCTTCAGCTGATCGCGGGCACCAACCACCGCTGGAACCAGATGGATTTCTCCACCATTTCGGCGTTTGGGCGATTAGGCCTGGACCCGGAAATGAACATGGCAGAGGAAGAAGATCTGAGCGCCCAAATGGAAGCCGCCATGGCTCTGCTGGGATAATCCCGCGACCTTAGAAGTCGAGCAGTTCCTGTTGTGAAGCTGAATCCAGAGCCCACTGTATCGGGCTCTGGTGATGCTCCAGCAACCACTGGTTAACGCGGGAGAAATGCCGGCACCCGAAGAACCCGCGGTAGGCACTGAGCGGTGACGGATGCGGCCCTTCCAGTACCAGGTGGCGATTACGATCAATGATCTGACCTTTCTGCCTGGCGTAACCACCCCAGAGCAAAAACACCACGCCTTCGCGTTGCTGGTTCACCAGCTCGATTACCCGATCGGTAAAGATTTCCCAGCCCTTGCCTTGATGTGCACCCGCCTTTCCCTGCTCAACCGTTAATACGGCATTCAACAACAAAACACCCTGATCGGCCCACGACTGCAAGCAACCGTGCCCGAGTGGAGCAATGCCCAAATCCTGCTGGATTTCTTTGAAGATGTTTTTCAGGGAAGGTGGTGTCGGCACACCATGAGACACCGAAAAGCTCAGGCCGTGGGCCTGACCGGGACCATGGTAGGGGTCTTGCCCCAAAATAACGACTTTGACCTGATCAAGCGGGGTGCTGTTCAAGGCAGTGAACAGCTGTGGTCTTGGTGGGAAAAGCGTTTTTCCGGCGCGCTCTTCCGCTGCCAAAAACTCCGCCAGACGATGCATATAAGGTTGGCGGAACTCGTCCGCCAACCACTGATCCCAGCCGTGCCCGGGCTTTAATTCCTGAGCCAACGCCTCGACCGGGTGCATGCCTTATTCGCCTCCGGAATTCTGCTCTGCTTTATGCTCCGGGCGCATGGCCGGGAACAGAATCACGTCGCGAATGGACGGAGAATCGGTCAGCATCATCGCCAAACGGTCGATGCCGATACCTTCACCCGCTGTCGGGGGCAAGCCGTATTCCAGCGCCATCACGTAGTCGTCGTCGTAGAACATGGCTTCATCATCGCCGGCGTCCTTCTCGGCCACCTGCGCCTTGAAGCGCTCGGCCTGATCTTCGGCATCGTTCAGCTCCGAGAAGCCGTTGGCAATTTCACGGCCGCCGACAAAGAACTCGAACCGCTCAGTAACAAACGGATCACTGTCTTTGCAACGGGCCAGCGGCGACACTTCTTTCGGGTATTCGGTAATGAAGGTCGGCTGCATCAAACGGTGCTCGGCGGTTTCTTCGAAGATCTCGATCTGTACCTTACCCAAGCCCCAGATGTCTTTAACCTTGATGCCCAGGCCTTTGGCCAGCTCGCGTGCCTGAGCTTCGTCAGCCAGCTGCTCGCGGGTGAACTCCGGGTTATAGCGCAAGATTGCATCCACAACGGTCAAGCGCTCAAACGGCTTACCAAAATCATATTCAACGGTTTCTTCGGTACCGTCTTTCAACACACGAGTGTTGGTGACCGTGGTCGTGCCCAGCACTTTTTGAGCGATGGTGCGCAGCATGTCTTCGGTCAGGTCCATCAGGTCGTTGTAATCCGCGTAGGCCTGATAGAACTCAACCATGGTGAATTCCGGGTTGTGACGGGTTGATAACCCTTCGTTCCGGAAGTTACGGTTGATCTCGAACACTCGCTCGAAACCACCCACAACCAAACGCTTGAGATACAGCTCCGGCGCAATGCGCAGGTACATATCAATACCCAGCGCGTTGTGATGAGTCACAAACGGGCGTGCCGTAGCACCACCGGGAATCACCTGCAGCATGGGCGTCTCAACTTCCATGAAGTCACGCTCGGTGAAGTACTGGCGCATCACGTTGATGATTTTCGAACGCGCATGAAACACCCGGCGGCTGTCTTCGTTCATCATCAGGTCGACGTAACGATGACGGTAACGGGCTTCGGTGTCGGTCAGACCTTTGTGCTTTTCAGGCAGCGGGCGCAGTGATTTGGTGAGCAAGGTGTACTCGTCCATTGCCACATAAAGATCGCCTTTACCCGACTTGCACAGCACGCCGCGAACACCCACGATATCGCCAAGATCCCAGTGTTTGGTGTCTTTCTGGACATCTTTAGTCGCATAGATCTGGATGCGGCCCGTCATGTCCTGAACCACTTTGAACGCCTTGCGGTCGAGCATCATGCGGCCAGCAATAGCCACCTGGATGCCCATGGCTTCCAGCTCTTCCTTGGACTTGTCCCCGTATTTTTCCTGCAGTTCGGCAGCGGTGGCATCACGGCGGAAATCGTTCGGGAACGCATTGCCCTGCTCTCGCAAGGTGGCCAGTTTGGCTCGGCGCTCCGCAATCAGCTTGTTGTCCTCGGGCTGGGTCGCGTTCTGGTTCTGTTCAGTCATGTTAGCTCACTAAGAAGTCGGGGGTGTCCGGTTCGGGTTGAATGGCGCTGTTTACAGCGCCATCTTCAGACTGGCTTCGATAAACTTGTCGATGTCACCATCGAGCACCGACTGGGTGTTACTGGTTTCCACCTTGGTGCGAAGATCTTTGATACGGCTGTCATCCAGCACGTAAGAACGGATCTGGCTACCCCAGCCGATGTCAGACTTAGAGTCTTCCTGCTTCTGTTTTTCGGCGTTGCGCAATTGCATTTCGCGCTCGAACAGCTTGGCTTTCAGCTGTTTCATCGCCTGGTCTTTGTTCTGGTGCTGGCTCCGGCCAGCCTGACACGCCACCACGATTCCGGTGGGGTTGTGAGTCAGTCGCACGGCCGATTCAGTTCGGTTTACGTGCTGACCACCGGCACCGGAGGCGCGGTATACGTCAACGCGCAGGTCAGCCGGATTGATGTCGATTTCAAAGCTGTCATCCACTTCCGGCGAAATGAACACGGAAGAGAAGGAGGTGTGCCGGCGGTTGCCGGAATCAAACGGCGATTTACGCACCAAGCGATGGACACCGGTTTCAGTTCGCAGCCAGCCGTATGCGTAGTCACCCTGTATGTGGATGGTTGCGCTTTTGATGCCCGCGACTTCACCTTCCTGCAGCTCAACGATTTCAGCTTTGAAGCCCCGGCGCTCGGCCCAGCGCAGGTACATGCGCAGCAGCATGTTGCCCCAGTCTTGCGCTTCGGTGCCGCCAGAGCCGGCTTGTATTTCAAGGTAGGCGTTGTTGGCGTCCATCTCACCGGAGAACATGCGGCGGAATTCGAGCTTCTCGAGCTCTTTATCCAGGCCTTCCAGATCGGCTTCGATTTCTTGAACGGTGCCTTCGTCGTCTTCTTCTACGGCCATTTCAAGCAGGCTTTCAGCATCTGCCAGACCGGAGGTGAGGTTATCAATGGTTCTGACGATCAGCTCGAGGTCAGAACGCTCTTTACCCAGTGACTGGGCGCGCTCCGGATCGTCCCACACGGTGGGGAGTTCAAGTTCGCGTTCTACTTCGACCAGACGTTCGCTTCGCTGATCGTAGTCAAAGATACCCCCTCAGCGCTTCGGTGCGCTCGCGAAGCTCTTTGATCTTCGTCACTATGGGATTAATTTCCATGAAAACTTGTCTCGCTTTGGAAAATGGTGCGATAAAAACTGAGGGCGAATTCTACCGGAATTTGTGGGCTAAATCAGCAGGCGGAATATACGGAGTCATCGAAGCTTGGTGCAAGCAGGTCAGCCCCTGCCCGTGTTCAACGGCTCGAGATAATCCACCATCAGCTGCAAATTGGTCCGCCCACGGAAGGTGTTGGCATCCGGTTTGTAGACTACCCGGGCACCCGAGCGGGTGTAGTCTGGTACTTCCGGGCCGGTGTTGAAGGCAATGGCATCAATAATACTCCCACCGTCTGCAGGCTGCAGCACCAGTTTCAGGTGGTTTTCGCCGACAATGCGCTGGCTGACGACGTTGAACTCGCCGTCAAACAATGGCTCCGGGAAATGTTGCCCCCAAGGCCCGCTGCGTTTGAGCAGGTAAGCGGTATCGAGATTCAGCTCGGCAGCTGCTAGCGGGCCATCGGTGACGATCGCCGCTTCCAGATCTTCTGGCTTCAGGGTATCTCTCACTGCCTCATCGAAAGCTTTGCTGAAAGCCTCGAGATCATCACGAGCAATGGTCATGCCCGCTGCCATGGCATGGCCGCCATACTTTTTCATCAAGCCCGGAAATTTGGCATCCACAACGGCCAGAGCATCGCGGATGTGCAGACCGGGAATTGAGCGGGCAGAGCCTTTCAGGCTAAGGCCATCATCATCCTGTGCAAACGCAATCGTCGGGCGGTGGGTCTGTTCGCGAATTCTGGCGGCAAGAATACCGATCACACCTTGGTGCCAGTCCGGGTCAAACAGCGCCAAGCCCCAGGGCAGACCGTCGACATCCAACGACATGGAAGCCAGCAATTCTTGCGCTTGCTGCTTCATATCTTTCTCAATAGTACGGCGTTCGCGATTAAACGTGTCCAGCTCCTGCGCAAGGCGCAAAGCTTCATCCGGATTATCCGCGAGCAAGCAGGCAATGCCGATGCTCATATCATCCAAGCGGCCGGCGGCATTCAGGCGGGGGCCAACAACAAAACCCAGATCGGTAGAACTGATTTCGCTGTGATCCCGGCCAGCCACTTTTAACAGCGCCAGTATGCCGGGGCGCGCTTCGCCTTTACGGATGCGCCTTATGCCCTGCTCTACAAAGATTCGGTTGTTATGGTCCAGTGGCACAACGTCAGCCACCGTGCCCAGTGCCACCAAGTCCAGCAAGGTGCCAAGATTAGGCTCAGGGTTCGGCAGCAGGTTGCGATCGCGCAAGTGTTTTCGCAGCGCGGTCAGCACGTAAAACATCACACCCACACCCGCAGCGTTCTTGCTCAAGAACGGGCAGCCGGGCTGATTGGGGTTAACGATGGCATCCGCGTCCGGCAGCTCTTCGCCGGCCAGATGGTGGTCGGTAACAACCACTTTTATTCCAAGATCCCGAGCCGCTCGCACGCCTTCAATGGCGGAGATACCGTTATCCACCGTCACCAGCAAGTCGGGCAACTCACCTTCTTCCTGCAATCGGTGAATGATTCCCGGTGTCAGCCCGTAACCATCCGAGAAACGGCTTGGCACGCGGAAGTCGACCGATGGCACGCCCAACATCGACAAGCCAAGCATCGCGACCGCCGTACTGGTGGCCCCGTCTGCATCGAAATCACCCAGAATCATTACACGCTGTTTCTGAACCACCGCATCGGCCAGCAACTCCACCGCCCGGCCAATGCCTCGCAATTGCATTGGAGACGCCAGATACTTCAGGGTGTACTGGAGCTGTTCGTCGGAATGAACGCCACGGGCGGCGTACAACCGGCGCAGGATGGGCGGCAGGCTTTGCCCCCAGTTCGGCGTGTCGGCCGGCTGGGGGCGGCGCAGGATCTTTTTAGGAGTCATGCCGGATCAGGCATTTTTCCAGTGCTTGGACAAAAAGCCCTGCACTTCAGCCAAGTCGTTTTCAAGAACGGTGTATCGCTCTTCCCGCTCGAACAGATCCGCCATGTGAGGCGGCAACTGCGGCTTCACCGACAGGCCGGACTCAACAATCGCATCCGGGAACTTGGCCGGGTGCGCTGTGCCCAAGGTAATCATTGGAACCGTTGCGTCGCGACGGCAGTTGCGAGCCGCACGCACGCCGATGGCGGTATGCGGATCGAGCAGGTATTCGTTCTGCTCATAGATCTCACGAATGGTGTCACAGGTGGCTTTGTCGTCTACCGCATCACTGTCGAACAGCTTGCGGGCCGACTTCCAACGGTAGTCCTCGATGCTGACCGGACCTTTGGCGGCATTTTCCAGCAGATCCTTCACCGCTGCGCCGTCACGACCGTGCAAGTCAAACAACAGACGCTCGAAGTTACTGGACACCATGATATCCATGCTCGGCGACAGCGTGTGCTCCAGCTGCTGTTTCTCGTAGCGGTTGCCGCTCATGAAACGGTGCAGAATGTCGTTACGGTTGGTGGCGATCACCAACTGGCTGATCGGCAAACCCATTTTCTTCGCCAGGTAACCGGCAAAGATGTCACCAAAGTTTCCGGTAGGCACCGAGAACGCCATACTGCGGTCAGGGCCACCCAACGCCAGCGAGGCCTGAAAGTAGTAAACGATCTGAGCCATGATCCGCGCCCAGTTGATCGAGTTCACCGCCGCCAACTGGGTTTTGCCGCGCAGGAAGGACTGATCTCCGAAGCTTTCTTTGACCATGCGCTGGCAATCGTCAAAGTTACCCTTCACAGCAATGTTGTGAATGTTGTCGCCCTGCACCGTCGTCATCTGGCGACGCTGCACTTCAGAGACGCGCTGGTACGGGTGCAGGATGAAGATATCCACGTGCTCGCAGCGGCGGCAGCCTTCGATAGCTGCCGAACCGGTGTCGCCCGAGGTCGCGCCCATGATCACCACGTGCTGCTTACGCTTTTCAAGCACGTAGTCGAGCAAACGGCCAAGCAATTGCAGCGCGAAATCCTTGAAAGCCAGCGTAGGGCCACGGAACAGTTCCATTACCCATTCGTTGCTGTCGAGCTGAACCAATGGTGCCACCGACTGGTGGGCAAAGCCGCTGTAGGTTTCGTCCAGCATCTTACGGAAATCGTCGGCCGGAATGGCATCTTCCACAAACGGGTACATAACGTTAAAGGCCAACTCCGCGTAGGGCAGGCCCCGCCAGCTGCGGATTTCTTCCAGGCTGAAGTGCGGCAATGACTCGGGAACATATAGGCCACCGTCGGTTGCCAACCCAGTCAGAAGAACGTCTTCAAAGCCTAAAGCGGGTGCTTCGCCCCGTGTGCTGATGTATCTCACGTGCGTACCTGTTAGTTAAAATTTTCTGCGCGGATGCGAACAACAGAACCGTCTACATCGACCAGCGATTCCATTTCTTCAATCGCCAGATTCATCTGACGCTCCTGAACCGTATGAGTCAGGATGATGACCGGAATCCGGCCGTCCGCGAACTCGGATTCTTTCTGCATGATCGATTCAATATTGATGCCGTGCTCACTCAGAATCGATGCAATTTTGGCCAAAACACCCGGGCGGTCAAACGCCTGAATGCGCAGGTAATACGCCGACTGAATTTCTTCCATCGGCAACACGGGCAAATCTTCCAAAGCATCTGGCGTGAAGCCCAGATACGGTACTTTCTGCTGGCTGTCACTCGCCACTGAGCGAGCTACGTCAACGATGTCGGCAATCACGGCCGAAGCTGTGGCCTCATCGCCCGCGCCAGGGCCGTAATACATAGTTTGGCCAACCGCATCACCATCCACCATGACAGCATTGAGCACGCCATCAACTTGAGCAATCAGGTGAGTTTTCGGCACCAGTGTAGGGTGAACTCGCAGCTCGATACCGTCGTCACGACGACGGGCGATACCCAAATGCTTAACCCGGTATCCGAGCATTTCAGCGTGAGCGATGTCACTTGGGGTCAACGACGAAATACCCTCGGTATACGCCTTTTCGAACTGCAGCGGAACGCCAATGCCAGACGAGGCCAGGATCGTAAGCTTGTGGGCTGCATCGATGCCTTCAACGTCGAATGTGGGGTCGGCTTCTGCGTAACCCAGCGCCTGCGCTTCTTTCAGCACTTCATCAAACGGACGGCCAGCACGCATCTCGGTCAAAATAAAGTTACCGGTGCCGTTGATGATTCCGGCGATGGTGTCGATGCGATTTGCTGCCAGACCTTCACGGACCGCTTTGATCACCGGAATACCACCAGCCACTCCCGCTTCGTATGCAACGACAACACCCGCTTTTTCAGCGGCTTCAAAGATTTCGTTGCCGTGAACAGCAATCAGGGCCTTGTTCGCAGTTACCACGTGCTTCCCGTTGGCAATGGCCGTCAACACCAATTCACGGGCAACATCGTAGCCACCAATCAGCTCAACGACCACGTCAACGTTTGCGTCATTCACCACATCGAAAATGTCGGTGCTGAACGGAATATCACCCAACTCAAGATCGTCCCGACGCTTTCGGCTAGCCACGCGGGCAATTCGAATATTACAGCCGATACGGCCCGAAATAATCGCCGCATTGCGAGTCAGGACATTGAATGTACCGCCGCCTACGGTTCCTAATCCGCATATTCCGACATTAACGTCTTTCAAGCTCTCACCTCTGATCCCGCTCGGGGTGCTGATGGATTGCAATTGGGGGCATAGTATACCGATTCAGGCGCGCGTGAATAAGCCCTGAATCGGTTACCTTTCAAACAGTGGGAAACGGCCCTCAAACGAGAACCGCAAAATTCAGAGCAGACCAAGGCCTTCTGCCAGATTGCGGGCCGGAACATAACCGCGGATCATGTTGCCGTCTTCCAGAACAATCGCTGGGGTTCCGGTTACACCGACTTTGCCACCCAACTGATACTGCTCCGCAACCGGGTTCTCACAGGTTTTGCTCGGTACGGATTTACCGGCCTTAGCTGTGTCCATCGCGCTTTGCTGGTCATCGGCACACCACACCGATTCGTACTTCCGGAATGATGGAGTATTGGGGCCCGAGCGAGGGAAGGCATAATAGTTAACCGTAATACCGTAACCGTTTAGCTGCGGGACTTCGTCGTGCAATTTCCGGCAGTAAGGGCAGTCGATATCGGTAAACACATCGATAACAGCTTTCTGCTTACCTTTCGCCGGGTAAGAGATCACTCCGTCGTCACCAAATTCTGCCATCTGCTTCTGGCGCACCTGAGCCCGCGCTTCTTCAGTCACATTGGCAATGCCGTTGTCGGTTATCTTCAGCATGTCGCCGGTCAACAGATAAACGCCATCTTCCGTGGTGTAAATGGTGTCACCATTACTGCTTTGCACCTCATAAAGGCCCGGGGCCTCTGACTGGCTCACAGACACAATTCGCAAGCCTGGCACGGCCTTCGTCAAACGCTCCGTGATGGTATCTTCAATCTCACCGGCATGCACCGCGGGTAAAGTTACTAACGACACCATCAAGCCCGCCATAGCGGCCAAAGTTCTTAGCTTCATAAGTTTGCACTTACCTTGTGGTTTAAGGAATTCAGGACGCGAGCCCCACTTTCCGGCAGATTGATATTATAAGACCGCCTTCATGGGAGAGTGCGACACAGATCGACATCAAAAGTTCAATCCCACACCATACCAGATCACCCTCTGGGATGGTGTGCCTGATGCAGATCCTGCAATCGCTGACGGGCAACATGTGTATAAATCTGCGTGGTTGAAAGGTCTGAATGGCCAAGCAGCATCTGCACCACCCTTAAATCGGCACCGTGATTAAGCAAGTGGGTTGCGAAGGCATGGCGAAGGGTATGGGGCGACAAATGTTTCTGTATACCCGAGCGCGAGGCGTATAACTTGATACGGTGCCAAAATGTCTGCCGGGTCATTGCACTGGCGCGGCTTCCGGGAAAAAGAGCGTCACTGCTTTTGCCCCTCAAAAGCTCGCCCCGCGCCTCTCGCATATAGCGAACCAACCAATCAACAGCCTCTTCACCCAGCGGAACCAACCGCTCTTTATCGCCCTTACCACTGACACGAACGACACCCTGGCGAAGATTTACCTGATCAACCGTCAGGCCTGTCAACTCCGTTACACGCAAACCGCAACCGTACAGAATCTCCAGCATGGCCCGGTCACGTAACTCCAGCGGCAGTTCGGGGTCAGGCTCTGCCAACAACCTCTCGACATCACCCTCGGTCAAGGTATCGGGCAACCGCCGGGGCAGGCGCGGACTGTCTATCCGCAAGGTCGGATCCTCAGCGATCAGACCTTCTCGTAACAAATAGCGATAAAAACGCCGGATGCCAGAAAGACGACGCGCTGCAGTACTCGCCTTCAAACCGTCGGCCATCCCGCGAGACATCCAAGCCAACAGGTCAGTGCGGGCTGCCGATTGTAAACCGGGAGCCCCGGGCTGTTGCTGCAACCACAGCGACAGCCGCGACAAATCACTGGCGTAGGCCGCCCGGGTCTTTTCACCCAAGCCATCCTCAAGCCAGATAGCATCGGAAAATCTGGCAATCAGCGATTCATCTTCAACTCTAAGCAAGCGCAACCCCCAAAGCTAACGTACGGCCAATATTCAAGCACAAAAAAAGCAGCCGCTGGGGCTGCTTTTTCTCTGTACTGATCGGTTAAACCGATATCAGCCCAGCTTTTCCTTGATACGAGCCGCCTTACCAGACAGATCGCGCAGGTAGTAAAGCTTAGCCTGGCGCACGTCACCGCGACGCTTCACAGATACGCTGTCTACCAAAGAAGAATAAGTCTGGAAAGTACGCTCTACACCCACGCCGTAAGAGATCTTACGAACAGTGAAGGAAGAGTTCATGCCACGGTTGCGCTTACCGATAACCACACCTTCGAACGCCTGCAGACGCTCACGGCTACCTTCTTTAACGCGAACCTGAACAACCACGGTATCGCCCGGCGCAAACGCTGGGAGTTCCTTGGTCATCTGTTCTGCTTCAAGTTGACTGATGATGTTGTTCTTGCCGCTCATCGTAATGCTCCTGATACCCAATCTTTCAATGCCCTGATGACTCAGAGGCACCCGGTTCGTTCAAAATTTCACCCAGTAGCTGACGCTCTTCTTCCGTAAACACCCGCTCTTCAAGCAGGTCGGGGCGCCGCTCCCGTGTTCGCCTCAACGATTCTTTCAACCGCCAACGCCGGATCTGTTCATGGTGACCGCCCAAAAGAACTTCCGGCACCGCCTGACCTTCGTAAACCTCGGGCCGGGTGTAGTGCGGACAATCCAGCAAACCATCAGCAAAGGAATCTTGCTCTGCCGACTGCGCATGACCCAGCGCTCCGGGGATGAGGCGTGTTACCGCATCAATCACAGCCATCGCCGCCAGTTCACCACCTGAGAGCACAAAGTCACCCAGTGACACTTCCCGGTCGACTTCCGCCGATATCAGACGTTCATCAACGCCCTCGTAACGACCGGCAACGAGAATCAGCTGTTGTTCGGCAGCGAGAGACTCGACTACCGACTGATCCAGCCTTTCACCCTGCGGAGAAAGATAGACCACACAGGCCTTGCCGGGTGCCGATGCCCGTGCCTCATGAATAGCGTCCCGGAGCGGCTGAATTTTCATCAGCATTCCCGGGCCACCGCCATAGGGCCGGTCATCAACAGTACGGTGACGATCATGCGTGAAGTCCCGGGGGTTCCAGCTCTTGAACGTCAAAAGACCTTCCCGAACGGCCCTACCGGTAATTCCGTAATCCGTCACCGACGAAAACATGTCAGGAAACAGACTGACTGCGCCAATCCACACTCGTCAGAACTCCGGATCCCAATCGACTACCATACGCGAATCATTCAGATCCACATTCATAACTACCTGATCCGGCAGATACGGGATAAGTCGCTCGCGCTGGTCAATGGATCCGGCTGTCGCACGCACAACCAACACATCGTTGGCGCCTGTTTCCAGCAGATGATGCACCTTACCCAGGCACTCATCCTCAATCGTGAAGACATCAAGACCTTCCAACTGAAACCAGTAGTACTCCCCGTCAGGAAGCGCTGGCAATTGCTCAGTCGGAACTCTGATCTCGGCCCCCGCATAGGTGCGGGCCACTTCACGATCATCAAGTCCTTTCAGCTTGACGACGATCCCCGGCCCTTGGCGGCGACCATCCTCAAGCTTTGCCGGGATACGCTTACCGTCAAGGACCAAGGTCCAGTCACGGTAGTTCAGTATTCCCTCTTTGGGATCGGTATCAGAGAAGACCTTAAGCCAACCCTTGACCCCAAACACCGAGGTTACCCGGCCGATCACAGTTTCCTGCGAAGTCTGTGTCATGCCTGTCAAACCTCGATATTAAACTGCAATTACTCTGCAGTCTTCAGCAGCTGTGCCACGCGATCGCTGGTCTGAGCGCCTTGGCCCACCCAGTAATCAACGCGCTCACGGTTTACACGCAGACGCTCTTCCTGACCGCGGGCAACCGGGTTAAAGAAACCAACACGCTCAATGAAACGGCCGTCACGAGATTTGCGGCTGTCAGTGACTGTCAGATGGTAGAACGGGCGCTTCTTAGAGCCGCCACGAGCCAAACGGATTGTTACCATTTCGACCAATATCCTGTTCTGTTTTACGAACTTTGTACGATTCTCAACCGACTGCTAGCAGCCGACGAGAAGACCCATACTCGAAAGGGGCGCTATTCTATGCGAAAAAAGCGCCAATGAAAATAGGGAAACGCTCGGTTTCCCCATTTTATATGTAAGGCTTTTTACATACGACCGAACGGAGGCATTCCGCCACCACCGCCGCCAGGTGGCATCATACCACCTAGACCGCGCATCATGTTGGCCATTCCGCCTTTCTTGCCAAACTTTTTCATCATCTTCGCCATCTGCTTGTGCTGTTTAAGCAGACGGTTTACATCCTGAATCTGGGTGCCGGAGCCCGCAGCAATGCGGCGCTTACGGGAGTTATTGATGACATCCGGATAACGACGCTCCTTAGGGGTCATCGAGCAAATGATCGCCTCCATCTGCCCTACCGACTTATCGTTAACCTGCTGCTGGGCCATCTGAGCCATTTGGCCCATGCCCGGCAGTTTGTCGAGCAAGCCACCGATTCCACCCATGTTCTTCATTTGCTGAAGCTGGTCCCGGAAATCTTCCAGATCAAAACCCTTACCTTTTTTGATCTTCTTGGTCAGCTTTTCGGCTTTCTTCTTATCCAGCTTGCGCTCGGCCTCTTCAATAAGCGACAACACGTCACCCATGCCGAGAATTCGCGAAGCCACCCGCTCCGGATGAAACGGCTCAAGAGCGTCTGTTTTCTCGCCAACGCCCAGGAACTTGATCGGCTTGCCGGTAATATGGCGAACCGAAAGCGCCGCACCACCGCGGGCATCACCGTCGGTTTTGGTAAGCACGACACCCGTCAACGGCAAAGCATCGTTGAACGCTTTCGCGGTATTGGCCGCATCCTGGCCGGTCATCGAGTCAACCACGAACAGCGTTTCGATAGGCTCGACGGCCGCGTGCAGGCGACCAATCTCGCCCATCATCTGCTCATCGATATGCAAACGACCGGCGGTATCAAGAATGACCACATCCACGTGCTTACGGCGCGCCGCATCAATTGCACCGTTCGCAATCTCGACCGGATCCTGGTCTGCACTACTCGGGAAGAATTCAACGCCGACTTCGCTGGCAAGCGTTTCCAGCTGCTGGATAGCCGCAGGACGATACACGTCCGCACTGACAACCATCACCGATTTTTTCTCGCGCTCTTTAAGGAAGCGCGACAACTTCGCCACAGTGGTGGTTTTACCCGCGCCCTGAAGACCAGCCATCATAATGACCGCAGGCGGACGCGTGGACAGATTGAGGGATTCACTCCCCTCACCCATGACCCGCTCGAGTTCTTGCTGAACAACTTTAACGAACACCTGGCCCGGAGTCAGGCTTCGCTGCACTTCCTGGCCGATCGCGCGCTTGCGCACACCCTCGACAAAGTCTTTGACCACCGGCAACGCCACATCGGCCTCAAGTAGCGCCATGCGAACTTCGCGCAGCGTATCCTTAATGTTGTCGTCGGTGAGGCGCGCCTGACCAGAGATCTTGCGCAAGCTGCCGGATAGCCGGTCCTGGAGATTCTCAAACATGTTGCTCTTCCGTACCCCGGAGAAATTGTCCACACAAATCAAGAAGCCGGCCCGGGCCGCTTGATTCCTGTTGCATAATCGCGACATTATACCCAGACTTGGGAGCCTCAGAACAACTCCGAGGCCGCTTTAACCCTTAGACCAGCATATAAAGGACGTCATGGGAACGCTGATTATCGCGGTTACCGCACTTTTCTTGTACAGCGTTGGAACTGCCCTGCAAGCACTCCACTTCAGGGGCAAAGTCGAAACCAGCCTTGCCATTACAACGCTCATCGGCATCCTCGCCCTGACCGGGCATGGCTTACTCATCGCCCAAACCGTGTACCTGGATGGCGGCTTCGACCTGAGCTTTTTCAAAAGCTCAGTCTTGATCTCCTGGCTCATCGTATTTCTGCTACTGGGTTTGAATCTGACCAAACCGGTCGGCAGCCTGTTTCTCGGCGCTTACCCCATAGCCGCCGGCACCATTGTCATGGCACTTGTTGTCCACACCGAATCCCGGCTAGTGTCAGAACAAAGCTACGGAATGCTTTCGCACATTGCCTTATCGGTCACGGCCTATAGCCTGTTTACACTGGCTGCCATCCAGGCCGTGCTGCTTTACGTGCAAAACCGGCAACTAAAACACAATTACAACAGCCGACTGATTCGCAACCTTCCGCCACTACAGACAATGGAGTCCCTGCTCTTCGAGATGGTCTGGGCGGGCGTAGTGTTGCTGGTTCTGGCGATCATCACCGGGGCGGTTTTCATTGAAGACCTGTTTGCCCAAGATCTGGCCCACAAAACCGTTTTCTCCCTCCTGTCACTTTTGGTGTTTGCCAGCCTGCTGGTTGGCCGCTACACCAAAGGCTGGCGCGGACTTACCGCAAGCCGGTGGACGCTGGCCGGCTGCGCGCTTCTCATGATCGCCTTTTACGGCAGTAAATTCGTACTCGAACTCCTGTTCCGCTAAGGCTTAGCTGCTCTCTGCGGCTACGCTTGACAGTACAGGCTTTGACACCTTATTTTCGCAACTTGTCATCCATAGAAGGGTTTCCCTCTTGAACGAGACATCGCTGACCGCGCTGTTTATCCTCCTTGTCGGCCTAATCATCCTCTCTGCCTTCTTCTCAAGCTCCGAAACCGGGATGATGTCACTGAACCGTTATCGCCTTAAACATATGGCGAATACCGGCCACAAAGGCGCCAAACGTGCCCAGAGACTGCTGAACCGGACCGACCAGCTGATCGGCGTTATTCTGATTGGCAACAATTTCGTCAACATCCTCGCCTCGTCTATCGCCACCGTTATCGCCATTCGCATATGGGGCGATGCCGGCATTGCCATTGCCACTATTTTGCTGACCGTGGTCATTCTTATTTTTGCGGAAGTGACACCAAAGACGCTCGCAGCTTTATTTCCAGAGAAAATCGCGTTTCCGGCCAGCCATGTATTGGCACCGCTCCTAAAACTTCTTTACCCGCTGGTTTGGTCGGTCAACCTGTTTACCACTGGCATTTTGCGCCTGATCGGCATTTCGTCAGCTCAAGCGAACGAAGACCACCTCAGCCGGGAAGAATTGCGCACCGTGGTTAATGAAGCCGGGGCACTGATTCCCGCCAAGCACAAAGACATGCTGGTGGGCATCCTCGACCTGGAGAAAGTAACCGTTACCGACATCATGGTTCCGCGCAACGATGTCGTCGGCATCGACCTGGAAGACGATACAGACGACATCATCCGACACTTGCGCAATAGCCAGCACACACGGCTGCCAGTGTACGAAGGCGACATCAACAACATTCAGGGCATCTTGCACCTACGCAGCGTTGCCAAACTGCTGCACGAACACGACATCACTAAAGACATGGTACGGCAGCTCTGTCAGGAACCCTATTTTATTCCCGAAAGCACGCCACTTAACACTCAGTTACTCAATTTCCAGAGCGTCAAACGTCGATTCGGGATGGTGGTTGACGAATACGGAGAAGTGCTCGGGTTAGCCACGCTTGAGGACATACTCGAAGAAATCGTCGGTGAGTTCACCACGGACTACGCATCAACCTCGCCCGACATCATCCCGCAGGACGATGGCACCTATATTATTGATGGCGGCACCTCGGTGAGAACCATCAACAAAACTCTGGACTGGGAGCTTTCAACAGACGGGCCCAAAACGCTCAATGGGCTTATTACCGAACGGCTGGAAAACATTCCCGACACCAACGTGTGCCTCAAGATCGAAGGGCACCGGGTAGAAGTACTCCAAATTAAAGATAATGTTGTCAAAGCGGCGATTGTGCACCCGAAACGAGCCGGCAAGCGGCCCCGGGCGCGACCCGCGCAACAAATCGAGTAAAAGCGAAACAGCAAGTACCTGATCCAGAATATTGATCCAGATCCCAGCTTTCGGTTTATTTGTGTTCTTTGTGCAAAAAGTGCGCTAAATTTAACAAAAAACGATAACGTGGAAATAGCTCGGTCATGTATCCGGTTAAGGCGTAGACAGGAGTTGGCCATGAACAAGCAGTCCGGTATACATTACCTTCGCGAGCACAGAGAGGCTGCCAGCAGCGATTCTGTGCCGTCTGAGGTGACTCGCATACGCAATACCGTTGTTGCCGGATTGGGAGATCTGCTGCAAGGGGCGTTTGATGCCGTGGACGACTCTCTTTTTGAGCTCGCCAACAACGCCAGAAGCAACAACGAACAAAACCGTTACTTCGAAGCGATGCGGGAAATCCGTATAAAGCGCAAAGGTGTAGAGCGCCATTTTCAAAGCGCGGTGTCTCAACTTTTTACCACACCACCCCATGCCGGCGCGCAACAAGACCAAGACACCCAGGCGCCATCAGATACCTCCAACCTGACTCTCTTGGGCAATGACGACCTGGAAGAACAGGTCGCACTGAACGCCATGATCAGCAAAGCGAAAACCCACTTCCAAGGGGCACTGCTTCAGCTGCAGGCTCGTTTTACACAGGTGTACCCATCAGGCAGCGATGATCATCCGGTCAACCCCATGGCCCCGGAGCATCTGTGCAGCGCCTTTACCGAAGCGATTCAGGCCTTAGATATCCAGATTCGCGAGCGCCTGATTCTTCTGAAGCAGTTCGACCGATACGTGGTATCGAATCTCGGTATGTTGCTGGATGAGGCCAATCGAATCCTGATCCAGGCGGGGATCATTCCCAACTTCCGCTATCAAGGCAAAAGTCACGGGTCAAAAGCGAAGCCAGTCAGCGGAGATCCCGCGCAAACTGATACAGCAGCAACGGTCGGCGGTGCCGAAGTTGATCGCGAAGACAGCGCGATGTTCGAACAAATCCGCCAGATGCTCAGCCAACAACGGCACAGCTCGGGCACCATGCCGCGCAGTTCCGATCCGGCACTGCATGTTATCGGAGGCCGCGAACTGGCCAACCTTCTCAGCTCAATCCCGAGCCGCCCTGCCGAGCAAGATTTCGGTGATCTGAGCTCCGGAGAGCCGGTGACGGTTGATTTGCGAGAGGTGGTTCAACAACTGCTCGCCCAGACTCAAGCTCCCGACGGCCGTAAACCGGCACTGAACGAAGTCGACGAAGACCTGATCAACCTGGTGTCGATGCTGTTTGAATTTATTCTCGACGATTACAACCTGTCTGCACCGGTGCAGGTTCTGATCAGCCGGCTTCAGATCCCGATCCTGAAAGTTGTGATTAAAGATAAGAACTTCTTCAGCAAATCCAATCATCCGGCACGCAAGCTTTTGAACTCGCTGGCGAAAGCGGGCATTGGCTGGAGCAGCAGTGACGAAAAGGCCCGAGACAAGCTTTATGGGCAGATTCACAACGTGGTTCAGCAAATCCTGAATGAATTCGACGGAGACGTAACGCTGTTTGAAACTCTGAACACCGATTTTGAACAATTCCTGGAGCGGGAGAACCGTAAATCCAATCTGGTTGAACAGCGCACCCGCGAATCGGAACGCGGTCGTATCAAATCACAGAAAGCCCAGGAAGCCGTTGATAAGCTTCTCAAAGAAAAACTGTCACGCTATAAGCTGCCAGAGTCCATTCACGAGATACTCACCAATGGCTGGAGCCGGGTCATGTTCCTGGCCTACCTTCGTGACGATGCCGAACATCGCTGGCAGGAAACCGTAAAGGTCGTTGACGACCTGATCTGGTGCCTGCATCCTCACGAGGAAGACGAAGAACGTGACCAATGGGTTCGTGTGGTACCCAGACTACTGAGAACCCTCAGAAGCGGCCTGGAAGAAGTCTCATACAACGCCACCAAACTCGACGATATGATGGCTCAGCTAAAACATCAGCTGGCCGAAGCGTTTCGAACCAACGCAACCATTGAAGCCCGCAAAGACGAGCCTTCCCCAGAGGAAGATTCTGCGTCGCCCGAAACCCAAACCGCTATCCAGAGACAGCAAGAGCTCGAAGACGCGGCGGTTTCCGAGTTCATCACCAAAATCGATCAGCTGGAAATCGGAAATTGGGTCGAGTTTCGCCTGGTCAATGGCGCAAGCTTCCGCTGCAAACTCTCTGCCATTATCGAAGAAGCCGATTGTTTCGTGTTTGTGAACCGCATGGGCCTGAAAGTTATCGAAAAAACACGGGTTGAGCTGGCGCACGAGCTGCGCCGCGGCCGCCTGACCATGTTGGAGCAAGGCGCTTTGATCGACCGGGCTCTTAACGCTGTTGTGGGTAGCTTGCGCGCAAAAACCGCCTAACGCCCTATGCTGCAGCCTGATTCTGGCCTAGCCAAGTCCGTTCCGGCCTCTTACCGGATCGGCTTGGCACTATCGCTCGCGTTAATGTCACACATCCTGCTGTTTGCCGGGATACCATCCCCGCTGCGAGATGCTCCCGAACTCCGTCACCGGCTTGTATTCACCCTAAATACGTCAGGCTCTCAGCCTAGCAAACAATCCGCCCCTGCCCCCGCCTCACAAGAAGCTCTCCGGCATTCGGAATTCAGTGTTGAGCCTCAACGCCCCGCGACAAGCACAAACACAACCAAAATTCCGGAAACCGTCCAAGCCCCCGAACCAACCCGCTCGCCTCAGCACCAAGAAACACGCCAGCAGCCCACCACTGCGCAAACAGAGCTGGCTGCCGGGCAATCTGCGGCAACGCACACCCTGCAACAAGACAGTGAGGAGGCGATTCGGAGGATCACCAAATCACCAGCGGAACACGACCCCTATCTGATCACGCTCGCTGTGCACTTGGCGAAGGAACTGGAAAAACTGAAGGTGCCGGCGGTGTCGCAACTGGACACACCCAAAGAGATGACGCTTGAGCTGAGAATCTTGGCAAATGGCGCACTCACTCGAGCGCGAGTAAAAGAATCAACGGGTGTCGGTGCGATTGACCGGGCGGCCTATCGAGCGGCTCTGTCCGCCAGCCCATACCCGAAACCAGAGGGTGAGAAATCCGACCGCTTTGACGTGAAACTGGTGTTCACGCCAAAGCGCCAGTCACAATGAATCAGGCTTCTGCAGACTTCACGGCTTCTTTAACGGCAGTCGCAAGCTCGCCGTTCTCTGACATTTCCAGCACGATGTCACAACCGCCAACCAATTCACCGCCGATATACAGCTGAGGAAAAGTCGGCCAGCTAGAGTAAACCTTCAGCGCTTCGCGAAGCTCCTGGTTATCGAGGATGTTCACGAAAGCGAAACGCTCGCCACACGCCATCAACGCCTGAACCGTGCGGGCAGAAAAGCCACACTGAGGGGCTTGCGGTGTGCCCTTCATGTACAAAATAACCGGATTCTCTTCTAACTGGCTTTTGATGGTTTCATTGATATCCATGAACGCATACCTCTGGTTGAAATCTTGATTGCCGTCTGCCGGCATATTTTAGCATTGTACACCGCCGACCAAGGCCGCACCAAACCGCTGGCTTTGACGCAGAACAAACCCGTGTTCACGAGCGTTGTTTTAACGGGAATGAAGG
The DNA here is from genome assembly GCF_023016065.1 of Marinobacter sp. S0848L. Taxonomy (GTDB): domain Bacteria; phylum Pseudomonadota; class Gammaproteobacteria; order Pseudomonadales; family Oleiphilaceae; genus Marinobacter. The sequence continues at coordinate 140,148 of NZ_JALKAQ010000004.1, forward strand.
GCTAGACTTGATTCCCTTTTCAAAACGCAAACCTTAGCGCAGTTTCCTTGAAACAGGGGCCATTCATGGCAGTAAGACATTTTCTGACACTCAACGACATGACAACCAGCGAGCTGGAACAATTGCTGGACCATGCTTCACGGCTCCGCAAGGAATGGCGTGAAGGCAAAGTCAGGGACTCCCTGAAGAACCGCGTGCTGGCCATGATTTTCGAAAAGTCATCAACCCGCACGAGAGTCTCCTTCGAAGCAGGCATGACCCAACTGGGCGGCACTGCCATGTTCCTTTCCCCCCGAGACACCCAGCTCGGGCGCGGCGAACCCATCGAAGATTCTGCCATTGTCATTTCCAGCATGGTTGATGCGGTGATGATCCGCACCTTTGCGCACCAAACCGTACAAACCTTTGCATCGGCTTCGAGCAAGCCGGTGATCAATGCACTGACCGACGACTTCCACCCCTGTCAGCTGCTGGCCGATATGCAGACCTACCGTGAGCATCGAGGCAGCATTCAGGGCGCCACCGTTACCTGGGTTGGCGACGGCAACAACATGTGCCACTCGTATATCAATGCAGCCGAAAAATTCAATTTCCATTTGAACGTGGCGTGCCCGGACGGCTACGAGCCCGACCAGGCACTTCTTGATGCCCACAAAGACCGTGTAACTATCTTCCGGGATCCACAAGAAGCCGCTCGCGGCTCCAATCTGCTGGTCACGGATGTTTGGGCATCCATGGGCCAGGAAGACGAGCAAAAAGCCCGTGAGGAAGCGTTCCGGAGCTATCAGATCAACCCCGGGCTGATGTCGCTGGCCGACAAGGACGCATTATTCATGCATTGCTTGCCAGCACACCGCGGCGAAGAAATTTCCGCCGACATGATGGAGCATTCAAGCTCGGTGGTTTGGCACGAAGCGGAAAACCGCCTGCACGCTCAGAAAGCCCTGCTTGAATTTCTTATCCTCAACCGCTTGGATTGATCCATGGCAGAACCCAAGGTGCAGCCAAATGACTGGCTTCTGAACGTCAACAACCTGTCTGTCGGGTATGGCGGCGAAGCCGTCGTCAAAGACATCAACTTTGCGTTAAGTCACGGTGATATCGGCTGCCTTCTTGGCCCCAGCGGCTGCGGTAAAAGCACCATACTGCGTGCGCTCGCGGGTTTTCTGCCCATCAGTCAGGGTGAAATCAGCCTGCAATCCCAAGCCATCAGCCAACCTGGCCGGTCGGTACCACCGGAAAAGCGCAAAATCGGCATGGTGTTTCAGGACTACGCCCTGTTCCCTCACCTTAGCATCGCCGACAACGTTGGCTTTGGTCTGAAATCCTTGAGCAAAAATGAGCGCCAGCAAAAAGTTGCCGAACTGCTCAAACTGGTGCACCTGCAGGATCTCGCCGACAATTTCCCCCACGAGCTATCCGGAGGCCAGCAACAGCGTGTTGCACTGGCCCGTGCACTGGCACCCGAACCCACGCTGATCCTGCTGGACGAACCTTTCTCCAACCTCGACACGGATCTTCGCCGGCGGCTGAGCCTCGACGTGCGCGAGATTCTGAAAACGCTCGGCATCAGCGCGATTCTCGTCACTCACGACCAGCAAGAAGCCTTTGCCATGTGCGACCAGGTGGCGGTTCTCCGTGACGGCCACATTCAGCAATGGGATGTGCCCTTCAACCTGTACCATGAGCCCGCAAATCGCTTCGTAGCCAGCTTTGTTGGCCAGGGTGGATTTATTCCGGGCAAAGTGCTCGGCCCGGACACCATCGAATCCGAACTTGGTGTCATCCACGGCAACCGGGCCTATAACTGGAAAGAAGGCACACTGGTGGACATCCTGATTCGTCCAGACGACATCGTGCACGATGAGAACTCCGACCTCAGACCCAAGGTGGTAGAGAAGACCTTCGCGGGCACCTCAACGCTTTACCGCTTTCGCTGCTCTGAGGACACCGAGTTTGAAGCCTTGTTCAGAAGCCATCTGGACTTCAACTTGGGCGAGCAGGTTCCGGTGCGTGTTGAGGCTGACCACCTGATCGCGTTTGAGCGAACAACCTAAGGCACACGGGCGCACTTTATTGCAGGCAAAAAAAAGGGCTGGTAAAAACCAGCCCCAAAATGACGAATGAAACAAGGAAAGTTCGTAAGAACTACAACCTCTAAAGTCATCCCTTACGCAACGAAGTATCAATCAATCCGTGGCCACGTTCAGTAGCGGTTCTGTAGTGGTTTGTTACATCCCGTGAGGGCGCGAGAAGCACGTCACAAAACAGACGATTCCAGCTTCCGCCTCGGCCATACCAAGCTGAATTTAGCACCACCAAGCTGCTCGCTTCTGCCAACAAAAGCCTGCCCGCCGTGCCAATACAAAATACGCCGCACAATCGACAGACCCAATCCGTAACCGCCTGACGTTCTTGTTCGGCTGTCGTCCAGCCGGGCAAACGCCGTAAACACCTTTTCCCAGTCAGACTCCGGAATGCCCTGACCATCATCCTCGACGTCGATACGGCCGTTCTCGTCGTCCAGGTGACACACCACCAGCACCCGCCCTTCGGCATAACGGGCCGCATTCCCGACCAGATTCTGCACCGCGCGATGAATATACCGGGGTTCAACGTCAGACCGGGACCAGCGACCGTCTCCGTCTTCAATACGACATTCGATTTCGACACCCTCACGAATCATGCGTTGCTCGGTTACAACCTGCTCCACAATGTCGGTTACCGAGTCATCTCGCAAGGTAAACACCGGGCCACCCTGCTCTAGTCGGGCATAGGTGAGTATTTCATCAATCAATTCATCCAACTCTTGAATGTCGCCATCGATCCCGTCCATCTGCTTCTGCAGTGCTTCCGGCGAACTGGCCGATTCAATCATCTGGACACCAAAACGAATCCGGGCCACTGGCGTTCGAAGCTCGTGCGACACAGCATGGATCATCTCCCGCTGCACCTGAACCAAGCGCTGAATGTGCTCCGCCATGCCGTTGAACGCCGAGCCGAGCCGGGCCACCAGAGTGCCGTCTTGTGACTCCACCCGGGCCCCCATCTCACCACGGGCGATGCGGAGCGCCACCGACTCCACTTTGCGCAGGTGTCGATCCACGAACCGCAGCGCCAGAAACAAGCCCAGCGCCAGCACGGCTCCCACCAACAGGAGCAGCAGGGTAACAATCGGCCACCCCCAAGGATTGAACGCGTCCGGCATATTCACCGCGACCAAGTCACCTTCTGACAGGCGAACCACGCCCGCCAAGCCGCCATCATCCCTGCGCAACAGGGCCAACCCTGACGAACTCAAACGATCCAGCACGGTTTGCTCCGGTAAATCCGCTTGCTTCTGCAGTGGGTTAATCTGCACGCCCAGCGTTTGCGCCAGGAAATCCGAGGTTTCCGCCCGGGCCTCTAACGGTGCTGCGTCCAGGTGCCAGCGTACGATCAGCGCTGTTGCACGGGCAAGGTCCCGATACGGCTGTTCCAGATTCAAACGGATCAAACCGCCTGACTCTGAGGCCACATAAAACACAAAACCTTCACCGGAAGGCTCCGCCACCACCTGTCCATAACTCAAGCGTTCACGGACAACCGGGGGCAACTGAAACGTTCGTTGATCGCCTACCTTCAGGCCAAACAAGGTGGGCATCCAGTGGTACTGTTCAGAAGGGGACGGAACAGACGCCAGCCATTCCATCAGAGGCTGCAGGGAGCGCTCATGCCACGCATGAGCACGTACATTGTTCAAACCGTTAAACAGGACAACGCACACCAATGCCACCAGGGCAGCAACAGCAACAACCTGTGCGTAGGCTTTGAGGAGGAATTTCAGCGACATGGGCGCAACCCGGTGATCGGCGTGATGCCTAGCCAGCATCACGCCAAAAGGACGGTCAGGCTTCTTTTACGAAGAGGTATCCTTTGCTCCGAACGGTTTTAATACGTCTCGGATGAATAGGATCATCGCCAATCTTAGGCCGAATGCGCGAAACCCGTACATCGATTGAACGGTCTTGGCCGTCGTATTCTATGCCTCGAAGCGCGGTAAAGATCTCTTCGCGGCTCAGAACCCGCCCCGCGTTGCTGGCAAGCAGCCAAAGCAGGTCAAACTCGGCACTGGTCAGATCAATGCTGTCGTCGTTCAACCAGGCTTCACGCATGGAGCGATCAACAATCAGGTCGTTAAACTGAAGGCGTATCGGCTCTTCTTCAACGGCTTCCTGGCTTGCGGCCGGATTTGTTTCGGCCCGGCGCAGCATGGCACGAATCCGCGCAAGCAACACACGAGGCTGAACCGGCTTGCCAATATAGTCATCCGCCCCCATTTCCAGACCCAGCACCTGATCCAGATCATCGGTTCGCGCAGTCAGCATAATGATCGGCCCGGAATAGTCGGGGCGAACCCGCCGACAAATCGACAAGCCGTCTTCGCCTGGCAACATGAGATCAAGCACCACCAGATCCGGCTGCTCTTTGCGAATCCGCTCAACCGCCGCGCCGCCATGAGTTTCCAAAGAGACGGTCAGTCCATTGCTCTCCAGATACTCGCGGGTAAGATCCGCCAGCCGTTCATCGTCTTCTACAATCAGGATTCGCCAACTCTCGTTTGTATGTTCCACGCCGTCCATCTCTGATTATTATCTTTGATTTTAAGGTTATACGCCCAACAATACAGGCAACCAACTGTTACAGCAATTATACACAGCACCCATTAGGGTACAGGCCACAACAAATCATTACAGCCTGTGACAAAGATCCAATTCTGAATGTCACAGACTGCGGGTTACCCGCGCGACGATCGTCAGAACAACGGACGTCCTTGTGTAATTTCATCCTCGGTCGCTTCTCGACGACCAACAATTTCCAAATCAAAATATAGCGTAAATCCAGCCAACGGGTGGTTGGCATCTACTTTCACCAGATTCCCGTCAATACTGACGACCTGGACAATCTGTGCCTGATCCCCGGAATTGGTCTGAAACTTCATCCCGACATCGAGCTTTTCGACACCTTCGAACAGTGACCGTGGTACCGTTCGAATAAGATCTTCACGATGCTCTCCGTAGGCCATTTCCGGCGGCACGGTCACTTCCAGACAATCGCCGGGCGAACGGCCTTTTACAGCAGCCTGAATGCCTTCGATCACATCCGGACTGCCCATTAAAAAGTGCAGCGGCTCACTGCCTTCAGAGGTATCCACCAACTCGCCAATTCGGTTCTTCAGAATGTAATGAACCGTGTAAACTTCCGGTCTGGTTTGCTGCGAATCTGCTTGCATTAGCTTTTTACACTTCCTGTTTGGTTCGGAGATTCAAGTTGCTGGAGGCCGTGAATGACCAGCTTTCGGTCGAGCTTTTCACGAAAGCTTTGCGGATTGGATAACCCCATACGGTCAATCATCGAAGCGTAACGACCATCGTCATCAACGCGTACAGCCTGCCAAAGGGTGCTGAGTTTACCACGGGGCGTTGCTGTTGCGGCCTTAAGCGACTTAAGGGCTTTCCCCAACGTCAATTCTTCATCGGTGAAATCCCGCCCAAACGGGAACGCGGGGAACCAGTCCCCCTCCCCTGCCGCAGCCAGTGTGTCGCGCACTTGCTGCGGAGTATTGTTGGCCCACTCCTTTGGCAACTTAAACGCCGCCGGTACTTTGCCGGCTTTCTTGGCTTGTTTCAGCAGGGAATCCTGAAAGCGGGAATCTGCGATCCGGATCAAGCTCAGGAACACGTCCTCATCGGATTTTCCACGTATATCGGCTATGCCGTATTCTGTGATCACGATGTCCCGAAGGTGTCGTGGGATGGTGCAGTGTGGGTAGTTGAAAACAATGTTCGAAACCGTCTCCCCTCCTGAAACCCGAGAAGCCCGAAGCGCAATGATGGAGCGAGCACCGGGCAGCTCGTGGGCCATGGAGACAAAATTGTACTGACCACCAACCCCACTGACCACCCGGCCATCAGCCAACCCGTCTGACACCGCCGCGCCGTTCAAGGTATACATCATCGCGGTATTGATAAACCGGCCATAGACACGCTGTGCCGCCTTCATTTTCTGATCACCGTAGGCATGATCGTATAAGTGGTTGATAAAACTCACGCTGGTCATGCAAATCTTTTCACGCTGCTCGTCCGGTAAGTTTCTCAGTTCCTGATAAAACTTTTCCGGCCCCACGAAGAAGCCCCCGTGCATCACGACACCACCCGTGAGCCTCGCGCCCAGCCCAAGGGCCTGCAATCGATCCCGGGTTTCCGGGTTATCCAAATCCGCAGCAACCGATGTGTCGTTATCCAGCCGTATACGCCCGCCCTTCAGCTCCACGGAACTCCTGACAATGCCATGATCGATCAACCACTTCAGATCCCGGTTTCGTAAGAGCGAATCAATCAAGCCTTCGGCACGCAATACATCCAGCATTTCAAGGGTAGGTTCCTCTGAAATTTTAGCCTCGTTAATGAGACGCTGAAGCCCCCCGTGGTGAAACACTTCGCGCTTAAGAATCCCTTCCTGGAGCAGGTACAAAAACCCATCGACCATCATTTCACTACAGCCGTACAAGCCCACCTCAAACGGCTCGGTGCCGCCATATTCACGGACAACCGGAAAACGCTCATCCACGCGGGCATGCCGGTAAACGGATTTCCAGACATCGTTGTGTTTATGCCGGGCGATGGCACTGTGAACCAAAGCCACACCCAACGAACCAATGCCCACTTGCAGTGTGCCGCCATCCTTGAGCAGGCAGCTGGCGTAAAAACCGATCATGTGATCGGCCGGACCGACCGCCATCTGCGGAGCAGAAAACAACGGATAATTGGTGTCGGCGGCCGAAAGGATGACATCGAACTGACGGTCCTCAACAACGGAATCACGACCAAACCAGGGCAACTGCGGGTTTTGCTCCGCCACCATGGCGACCGGCACACCTTCAGCCTCCCGCTGACGCAACAAAGGTAAAATATCGAGGGAAAGATCCGGGTTGCAGCTGAAACTCATTTTGCCGGGCTGCCCATGAGGTTCTCCCGGTGCCATCAGCTGACCAACCACGTTGACACCCTGAGCCATCAGATCCCGCACCGCATGAGTATAATTGGTGCAGATATAGTTCCGCTGCTGGCTGGCATTCTTCAGGTAGCTGCCCGCTTTAAAAAAGAACTCCGAAACCTTCACGTTATCGGGTAATTGGTTGTTTACCACATCCCGGGCGTAGGCCAGTTCCGGCACCGAACCATAGAGACGCTTGGCAAACGGCTCCATAAAGCGCCGCTCCAGCGACGAGCTGCCTTTGGGAGCCAACAATGAGAGTGCGGTAACAATGTGCAGGCGGATTTCCGGGTCTTCTTTCGCCCGCTGATACAAAGCGTTGGCAAACCGTATCGGCTTGCCCAACCCCAGCGGCAAGCCCAAAGTGATATCTTTTCCAACCCGCGCTATTACTTGGTCAACGCAGGCCTCTGCATCCTTTAAATAGACTGTATTCTGCCCTGTCATCGTAACCCTCATCATTCCGGAATGAGCCGTGACTTTGATAATCACACGCTAGCCTGAACCTGACAATGAGGCAGATCACGAGTCGTGGCAAGATTAGGGCATCAAGGTTTTCGAAAGAGGGGTTCGGATTTACAGCAATGCGGGGTGGGTGTCAGAACATCCAGCGAAGATTAAGGCAGGCCCCTTCGTTTAGCAAAGCGATACCGTGATCCGGTCGGGCCGGGTCAGACGCGTAGGTTTTTCGGGAGGTTTGGTCACGGTTAAAACTCCAGCTCAATAATCTTGAGCCAATCGCGGCCAACGCGTCGTCGTGATCGTCCTGCTCATCGCCGGACATCCACTCCTGAAGTTCATAGATGTCTTCAGCGGACATGGCTTCTTCTCGCTCCGCCAGCATGCGGTCCGAAAACAATGGCTCAGACCGGGCCGGTTCTGAGGCTTCAGCGCGAGCGACGAACGCTGCGCAATTCAAAGCCAACAGGACAAGGAAGATACGAATGATCATGACGAATGGTGTGCCTCAGAACTTCAAAATAAATGCAGTTGCCTATGCACTAAAGTCTAAACATTCTACTTGATAATAGTGTGAAATTGCACACAAATGCGTCAGCATGCCGACCCAAATTGGTCATTTTTTTGTCAACAAATGGGCGGTTTATTTTACGGTTTGTAACACCCCGGCTTCTCATCAACCGAAACCGGGGAGCCTCACCAACATTAACCTACTGAGGTAATTGCTATTTACGGGCAAGGGTAAGTGAATTCGCTGTGTATCTCTTCAATGGCTGAAACAATATCTGCGCTCAGGTTGATTTCGGCCGACCCGATGTTTTCTTTCAGCTGATCCATTTTCGTCGCGCCAATAATGTTGCTCGTGACAAAATCACGACTGTTTACCCAAGCGAGCGCCATTTGGGCAGGCGACAAGCCATGCTGATGCGCCAATTCGGCATAAGCGCGGGTTGCATCAGCTGCGTGCTCGCCGGTATATCGGGAAAAACGGTCGTATAGGGTCAGGCGCGCCTTTTCCGGCCACTTGCCCCCGAGATACTTTCCGGTAAGCATGCCAAAAGCCAAGGGCGAATAGGCCAGTAATCCGGTGCCTTCCCGGTGGGCAAACTCGGCAAGCCCCGCTTCAAAAGAACGATTCAACAAGCTATACGGGTTCTGAATGGAAACCGCACGGGGCCAGTCGTTCTCACGCGCGTATCTCAGGTATTCCATCACGCCCCAAGGCGTCTCGTTTGACAGCCCGACGTGGCGCACTTTGCCCTCTTGCACCAACTCATTCAGCGCCCCCAGTGTCTCCTCGATAGGCGTCATCTCCTCGTTCGGGTCGTGCTGGTATCCGAGCTTGCCAAAGAAGTTCGCGTTGCGATCTGGCCAATGCACCTGATACAAGTCTATGTAATCGGTTTGCAATCGTTTCAGACTGCCCTCACACGCCTCGCGGATTTGCGCCCGAGTCATTCGTGGACCACCGCGCATATAACCAAGACTTGGGCCGGGGCCGACCACCTTAGAGGCGATCACCAGATCATCCCGGCGGCCTCTGCGAGCAAGCCAATTGCCCAAATACTGCTCTGTCAGCCCCTGTGTCTCGGCCTTGGGAGGCACCGGATACATTTCAGCCGTATCGATAAAGTTAATGCCGGCGTCTACCGCATAATCAAGCTGTTCAAATGCTTCCTGCTCAGTGTTCTGTTCCCCCCAGGTCATGGTGCCGAGGCAAATCAGACTGACATCGATGTCCGTCTGTCCAAGTTTTCGCATTTGCATAAAAGCTCCTTAGCGGCTTCCAGAAAGAAGATGAAACAAGCGTAAAGGGAATGTAACGGGGTTGTCGCAGAGTTGTCATGGGTTGCTTGCATACTAGCCCCATGACAAAAAACTTGCGGGATGCACCGTGACTCAAATCAAGCGATCAGTCTGGCACAGGCAACAGATTACCATCGTTTCCGAAACCTTTCCGCCGGAAATCAACGGCGTGTCCAACACGCTTCGATACCTTTGCCGAGGACTGATGGAGCATGGCCACCAAGTGACCGTGGTACGGCCAGCCCAGCCCGGTGAAGCAACCGGGTTCCACCCTAACACCGACAGCCCGCTGTTTTCACATGAGTTTGTCGCCGGCGGTTTTCCAATCCCGGGCTATAAGGAATTCCGGTTTGGTGTCGCCCGCCCCAAGACCCTAGTGGCTCTCTGGCAACACCGTCGCCCCGGTTGCATCTATATTGCCACTCAAGGCCCTCTTGGTGTGGCGGCAGTAGCGGCTGCGAAACAACTTAACATCCGGGTACTTTCCGGCTTTCACACCAACTTTCACAGCTATTCCCGCTATTACGGACTGGGCGCGCTGGAACGCTTACTCAGCGCCTATGGCCGGTGGTTTCATAATCGAACCGAAAAGACCCTCGCGCCCACCCGAAAAACCATCACGGCCGCTCAAACCATGGGCATTACCAATGCCGCGCTGTGGAGCCGGGGCGTGGACTGCGAGCACTTCTCACCCGAAAAACGCAGCCACTCCCTCCGGCACCATTGGGGCCTGAAAGAGAACGAACATGCTGTCCTGTATGTCGGTCGCCTGGCTCCGGAGAAAAATCTGTCGCTGGCAGTCGTCTGCTTTGATCGTATCCGGAAGCTCTATCCGACTGCGCGTTTTGTACTGGTGGGCGACGGCCCCATGAGAGCCCATTTGGAAGCCCGGCATCCGGACTTCGTCTTTTGTGGCGTGCAACGGGGCGAAGCCTTAGCCCGGCACTATGCCTCTGGCGACCTGTTCTTGTTCCCGAGTAAAACAGACACCTTTGGCAACGTTGTACTGGAGGCGATGGCCAGTGGCTTGGGGGTCACGGCATTTAATGATGCCGCTGCCTCTGAACATATTCGCCACAACGACAATGGTATGAAAGCGCCCCTGAATAACGACGATAACTTTGTTCATCACGCTCTGAAACTGGCCGACCAGCCATCTCTGCTCAGAAGGGTACGCACCAAAGCCAGGCTAGACGCGCTCGAGCTCAGCTGGAACCGGCAAATAGAACGGTTCGAACATTTAGCGCTTAACCCAAGCACACAGGCCCCCGACCATGTCTACAACAAGCAAAGCTTCCCGATTCTTTGAACGGGCGGACCAGCGCGAGTTCGCTCTGTGCCAGTCGATCAACCGGGCCATAAAATACCGGTCGGTCAAAAGCTACTTCCGCCTCGTCAGCTGGCTGGGCGACGGCTGGCTTTGGTATGCCGTTATTCTGGCGATTCCGTTTACCGCGCCCGCTCACGGCCCACACATCGCCATACTGGTGGCGCTGACGGGTTTGTGCTGCACCCTCACCTACAAAGTACTGAAGCACTGGCTCATCCGGGAGCGCCCGTTTATCTCGTTTCCCGCCATTAACTGCGCCACGCCGCCTTTGGACCGCTACAGTTTTCCCTCGGGGCACACCATGCACGCAGCCTGCTTTCAGGCCATGCTGTTTGCTCTGTTGCCGGCCGCAGGATGGGTAACACTGCCGTTTACTCTGTCGGTGGCGGCATCCCGGGTGATTCTGGGTCTGCATTATCCCAGCGATGTTGCCGCTGGCGCACTGATCGGCGGGCTGATGGGGTGGGTATCTGTGCAGCTTTTCGCAGAGCTGGCCGTTTGATTAATCGAACAACCGCAACTGGGTCACCGGCGCTTCGTCATTACGAAAACGCACACCCACGCCCATCAGGCGGACCGGTCTGTCTTCGCGGGTCACCAGCTCATCCAACAGCGGCTGGTAGTCCGCCGCCTCGGGCTCGGAAATCTGTTCTCGCACCCGCTCCAGTGTGTGGGTAGAGAAATCGCTGTAGCGTATTTTGACGAACAACTTATGAATGGGCTTGTCGCGGCTCTTGCGGGCAAGGCGCAGATTCAAATCGGCCACCAGCGAAGGCATCACCGACTCACACGCCGCTTTGCCGGCAAGATCCTGCGAAAATGTCCGCTCCACGCTGACCGACTTGGCCACCCGGGACACCACCACAGGCCGGTCGTCCCGGCCATGAGCCATTTCAAACAAGCGATACCCTTGCTTGCCGAGTTTGTCGATTAATACCTCAACACCGAGAGCTTGCATGTCACTACAGGTGGTTACCCCCAGAGCGTGCAGTTTTCCTGCGGTCACCTGACCAACTCCGGACAGTTTCTCTACCGGCAACGCCTGCACAAACGCATCCACTTCATCCGGTGTGATCACGAACAAACCATCCGGCTTACGCCAATCACTGGCAATCTTGGCGAGAAATTTATTCGGGGCCACCCCTGCGGAAATGGTGATGCCGGTTTCCCGCCGAACCCGCTCGCGCAGGTGCCGGGCCATCAGGGTGGCACTGCCTTTGTGGTCAGTGATTTCAGACACATCCAAAAAGGCCTCGTCCAGGGACAAGGGTTCAACCAGATCGGTCATGTCCCGCAGTATGCTCATTACTTGCTGCGACACCGCCCGGTACTTACTCATGTTGGTGGGCACCGTCACCAGGCCCGGGCACAAGCGCCGTGCTTCACTGCCGGGCATGGCCGAGCGCACCCCGAAAGCACGCGCTTTATAATTACAGGTAGTGACCACCCCTCGACCACCATCACCACCGACCGCCAAGGGAACATCCCGCAGCGACGGGTCGTCCCGCATTTCGACCGCGGCGTAAAAACAATCGCAATCCACGTGGATGATCTTGCGCTGGGACATAATCCGGGGCTCAGGTTAACAATCTGTACGTTTATACAGCCTTGTATCTTACGGTAACATGCCGAGAATGTCAGGAACCCCCAATTTACTTCGGTAACCTATTGCGAGGCACCATGAGCAACCCTATTCCCGAGTCCGAGCGCACCGAAATCGAAGCCGCTGCGTTCAGAAGACTGGTTGAGCACCTGCGTCAAAACACCGACGTTCAAAACATTGATCTGATGAACCTGGCCGGGTTCTGCCGAAACTGTCTGTCGAAATGGTACCGGGCTGAAGCGCAAGAACGTGGCTTCGAGCTATCCGACCCTGCGGCCCGTGAAGAAATCTACGGCATGCCTTACGAAGAGTGGAAAGAGAAATACCAGACCGGCCCCAAGCAGGATCACAAATAATGAACGTCACAGAAGCCGTCCGCATACATCTGGCCTCGCTCCAAGGCGGCCATGCCGATTTCGATGACACGCTTGCTCTGATCGACCAGCACTTCGAGTTTCAGCCTACCGGTTTTGACAATGGCCCACTCCGGAACGAAGCCGGTGAAAACAGCGGTTCGTGCCGGGTGTTCGCCCTGGGCCAGTACTGCAATCTGAGCGAGAACGACACGCTCGCGCTGTTCGCGCAACATTACCAGCAGGTTCTGGGCGACCCGACAGGCTCAAGCCATGGTAATATCCGGCAATTCATCAGCACCGGATGGTCCGGCATTCGTTTTGACAGCCAACCACTGCGGGCCCGAGCCGAATCCACCCAGTAACCCATCAGGGAAACGAGCCTTCATGAGCGATACTGCTAACCCCGAAGTAAAACAAAGCTTCCAACTTAAAAGCGCCAACATCTCGCTGACCGCGCTGGAACTTTATTACTTCGACGAACAGGAATTCGAAGCAAACCTGCGGGATAAAATCAGCCAGGCCCCCGGTTTTTTCAAAGACATCCCTCTGGTGATCAGTCTCGAAAAATACGAAGGTCTGGACAGCGAGATCGACTTCTTCAAGATCATCGGGACCTGTCGCCGCCATAATATTCAGGTGATCGGTGTTCGCGCAGCCAACGAGAACCAACGGCGACTTGCCAAAGGCGCGTCTCTGGCGCTGATGCCCGGAGGATCTGTTCGTGAAAGGCCAGCCGCACCCGAGCCCGTAGCAGAAACTGCTGAACCGGTAACAGAAACCCGGGTAGCCGCACCAGAACCGGTAGCCACGAAAATTGTCACCCAAACCGTCCGGTCCGGACAGCAAGTCCACGCGCCTGAAGGAGACCTGATCATCCTCGCTCCGGTCCAGGCCGGGGCCGAAGTCCTGGCGGCGGGTAATATTCACGTATACGGCGCGTTGCGCGGCCGGGCCCTGGCAGGCATTCACGGCGCAGAGTCTGCAAGAATTTTTTGCCAGTCTCTGGAAGCAGAGCTTGTGTCTGTAGCCGGACAATATAAAATTCCGGAAGATCTTCAGAATAATGGCTGGAAAAGCGCTGTGCAGATCCAGCTCAAGGATGACGTGCTGGTGGTATCGCCACTGGAGAAAGGCTAGTAGAGCAATAACAAACAGACGTTGAAGACATGACGAATCCACCGCGAAACAGGAATTGAATCTTGGCTAGAATCATTGTCGTTACCTCAGGAAAAGGCGGCGTTGGCAAAACCACCACCAGCGCTTCAATCAGCACCGGGCTTGCCAAACGGGGCTTCAAAACAGTTGTGATCGACTTCGACGTAGGTCTGCGTAACCTGGACCTGATCATGAACTGCGAGCGCCGGGTGGTGTACGATTTTGTCAACGTGATTCAGGGCGAAGCCACGCTGAACCAGGCTCTGATCAAAGACAAGCGGGTAGATACGCTGTACATTCTGCCAGCCTCACAAACCCGGGAAAAAGAAGCTCTGACGAAAGAAGGCGTTGAAAAAGTTATCAACGAACTTTCCGAAACCTTCGATTACATCATCTGCGACTCCCCGGCCGGTATCGAGCATGGCGCCCTGATGGCGCTGTACTACGCCGATGAAGCCATTGTCGTCACCAATCCGGAAGTTTCCTCGGTTCGCGATTCCGACCGAATCCTCGGCATCATGCAGAGCAAGTCCCGCCGCGCCGAGATGGGTCAGGACCCGCTCAAAGAGCACCTGCTGCTGACTCGCTACAACCCTGACCGCGTGGATCGTGGTGAAATGCTCTCGGTGCAAGACGTTGAGGAGATTCTGGCCATCCCGCTACTCGGTGTTATTCCGGAAAGCCAGATTGTCCTGAACGCATCCAACCAAGGTCTTCCCGTCATTCTTGAAGAAGAAAGCGACGCCGGGCAAGCCTACGACGATGCCGTAGCACGGCTTCTGGGCGAGGAGCGCGAGCACCGCTTCATGACCGCACAGAAGAAAGGTTTCTTCTCACGGATGTTCAAGGGGGGCTAAGGGATGAGTTTCCTGGATTATTTCAGAAACAGTAAAAGTAAAAACTCGGCCAACGTTGCCAAAGAGCGTTTGCAAATCATCGTAGCGCACGAACGCGGCCAAAGGGGGCAGCCGGATTACCTGCCCCAGATGCAGCAAGAGTTGCTGGCAGTAATACGTAAATACGTGCAAATCAGTGACGACATGGTGCAGGTCGAAGTGGACCGGAACGACAGTTGTTCGGTCTTGGAGCTGAACGTCACCCTGCCGGAGCAATAACACTTGCGCCCGCCTTACCAGCGGGCAAAGTGGTCCTCCATCAATCCCCGTAGACCCGCTACGGGGATTTTTTTGCCCGATGCATCTTCCACCGTACCCTCAAAGGTGCCCACAAATTGGCGGAAGTTCGACGCCAGTATGCCGGCGTTCAGCTTTTCTTTGCGCACACCGGAAGGAACAAACGACAGCTCAATTTTTCCGTCCTCCGTCGTCACACGCCACTTAGTGTCCTGCTGATACCGGTTGAATTCGAACCGGGCCGCTCCGAGCACAAAGCGCTGTCCATTCAACCAGAGCGCGTTTTCCGTCATACCCGTTTCGTTAACACCTGCCGCCAGATTCAGGCCTACAGTCACGCCCTCGTCAGTCTGGCCCGCCAGACATGCCCAGTTCCAGGCGGTTTCCCGGCGCATGAAACCACAACTCCAGTCGATCGAGCCCCGGCTTTGCTTATCCGTTCGCCAAATCTGTTGCCCCCAACGCACTTCGCCTTCTACCGGCAAGCCCGCAGACTTACGGGTGAACACCCAACCCGTGTACCCCGCCGGGCATACCAACCGATGAGGATCGTTGTCGTCGGTCAACGCCAGATCGACCTCAATGTTACCCGGCGCACTTACCCGCACATTCCGGCCTCCGACCGATGGCGTGATCGACAAGGCCACACTCCCTTTTCGGAAATGCGCATGACCACGTTCCGGATAGGGCTCAATTTCGGTGTTGCGCGCTAAAGGCTGAAGGAACGATTGCTCGAACATCTGGCCGGTTTCAAAATCGAACAGATAGAAAAAGCCCGACCCGACCAGCTTCAAATCAACAATGGCCATCCCGAACACCCAACCCGGCGACATCGCGCTGACAAACTGAAACTGATTAAAACGCCACTGACGGGCTAACCGGGAGCGCGGCTTGTCCATCACTGTGCGCAAGTCGTAATCCATGTAATTGATGACATCCACAGGCTCGGACATCAGCCCCGGGGCAATCCGCCCTTTCGGGTCGATCAGTTTTTTCTGAGTCATAGTTTCCGTCAAATCAGGCCAATTCGAAGTTGGGTGGTATAAGGAGGCTACCTGGTTCACAAACTCCCGTTGCAGCAGCAAGAGGTCGTCGCACAGCATGGTAGACTTTTCCCAACCATTAACCGCAAAGTGTAGCTTATGACCATCACTCGTGTCCGTGGCATTATGGGCATCCTGTTCGGGTTCGCCGCCCTGTTGTTAACCGCTCCAGCATCTGCAACCGACCACCCGGCCCTGCCTCCGGAGAACTCCGAACACTGGGCGCTGCAAAAGCAAGTGGACAACATTCGCATCTATACCATGGATCAGCCCGGCTCCGGTTTCAGGGCGTTCAAAGCCGTTGCCGACCTCAACGTGCCCATCAACAACCTGATGGCGGTCATGATCAATCCCGAATCCTGCAAAGAATGGGTACACAACTGCACCGAGTCTTTCGCGTTTGGTAACGGTAACTTCCACAACCGTTACGCCTACTCGGTCAACGACATGCCCTGGCCCGTTTCCGACCGGGACTATGTGCTGAGGATTCAAACCCGTGGCAACGCCGAAACCGGTGAAATCGTCATGGACCTTAATGCCACGCCGGGGATGCGGGCCGAAACAAACAGCCGTGTTCGTGTTGACGTTTCCAACACGCTTTATCGCTTCACCCCCACCGAACAAGGCACACAGATGGTGTGGCTGCAGCACACCGAGCCGAACGGCGCACTGCCGGAATGGCTGGTCAACCAGCTGGTAATTGATATCCCCGTAAAATCCTTGAAAGCCCTGGAAGCTGTCGCCCGTAAAGAGAAATATCAGGGTTATCGAATCCAATGGGCAGCCGACGGCAATATTGAGGCCGTGGTGCCCGACACCCCCTAAGCGCTTGATCAAACGGGGGTGACGACACGCCAAGGAACGGCTAAGCTGCATCTGAAACACTGCGATTGGAAGAGCTGATATCTGATGCCTATTCTCGCCCACGAGATCATGACCCCCACCATCAAAGCGGTCCCTCAAAACTGGACCATGGATCGCCTGGCCCGTTTTCTTACCGACAACGAAATCACCGGCAGCCCAGTCACCGACGACAACGGTGAAGTCATCGGCATCGCCACGCTCAAAGACATCACCGAGTTTCGCTGGAACGCGTCTCGCTCAAACGATCAGCCCAAGCTGACCGAAGAAGAGCAAGACGAAGCCCGGCGGCTGCGCATGGTGATCTTCGAAGAAATGGGCAAAGTACCCGTAGAAGTCCGGGACATCATGACCCCGCTTGTGTTTTCGGTCGATGAAAACACCCCGGTCCGCGACATTGCGAATGTCATGATGGGCGAGCACCTGCATCGAATTTTTGTCACCCGGGATTCAAAAATCACCGGCATTATTACCACTTACGACATGCTCAAACTGATTTCAGACAAAGAGCTGTCCCAGCGCTGCGCCGAGTGCGACTGACACAACAGAGGTAACGCATCTATGCCAAGAGCACCGCAAGCTCGCAAAAAAATGTACGTCCTCGATACCAACGTTCTTATCCACGACCCCAATGCCCTCCTGAATTTTGAAGAACACGCTGTCATCATTCCGATGACCGTTCTAGAGGAACTCGACAGTCTCAAATCCGGCAAACAAACGGTTGCGGCCGACTGTCGCCAGGCGATCCGTAACATCGACAAACTGCTCGGTGACGCCAACCCGAAAGACATCGAGAAAGGTGTACCCATTCTGCGCGGCAAAAAAGCCGACCCACTGGGCACGCTTGCCATCATCATGAGCACCGAACGCAACGGCAACCATTCGTTGCCCGAGCACCTGAATGACAACAAGATCATCAACACTCTGGCGGCCCTGCAAGAGCGGCATACGTCCCACGACATCATACTGGTCAGTAAAGACATCAATATGCGCCTGAAAGCGCGGGGCTTCGGGGTTGAAGCTCAGGACTACCACAACGACCAGTTGCTGGACGACATCGATTTACTGCCAAAAGGCTACAAAGAGTTCCCCGGCTCCTTCTGGGACAACATCGCCAAGGTGGAAACCGTTCAGCGCGCCGGCGTTACCGAACACCTGCTCAAACGCGAAGGCGATCTGGCCAAACTCAACATCAACGAATTTGTTATCGATGAGCGAGGATTTATCGGGCAGGTTGTGGATATCTCCGACGACCAACTGGTGATCAAAGACCTGCTCCACGACGACCTGATGAACGAAGAAGTCTGGGGCTTGATTCCCCGCGACATTTATCAGGCCATGGCCCTGCACCTGCTGCTGGACCCGGAAATCCATCTGGTGAACCTGACCGGCTCAGCCGGCTCTGGTAAAACCATTCTGGCACTGGCGGCTTGTATCGAGATGACCGTGGCCAGCAAGCTTTACAAACGCATCATCGCCACCCGATCCACCCAAGGTCTGGATGAGGACATCGGCTTCCTGCCCGGCACCGAAGCCGAGAAAATGGAGCCTTGGCTGGGCGCTATTGTCGATAACCTGGAAGCGCTGCACGAAGACGACGAAAACATGTCGGCCAGCGTCGATTACATCCTCAGCAAGGTGCCGCTGCACTTCAAATCCATGAACTACATCCGTGGGCGCAGTTTCCAGCACAGCCTGATCATCATCGATGAATCCCAAAACCTGACACCCCATCAAATCAAAACCATCATTACTCGGGCCGGTAACGGCTCGAAAGTGATTTGCCTGGGTAACCTGGCACAGATCGATACGCCCTATTTGAGCCCGTTAAGCTCCGGTCTGACGTACATGACCGAACGCTTCAAAGGCTTTCAACACGGTGGACACATTCACCTTCAAGGCGTACCCCGATCGGTACTGGCGGAATTCGCTGAAGCCAACCTCTGATCTGCACGTCGAACACAGGGCGGCTCATCCTGCCCTGTGTTCTGTCCCCTCCTGCCCGCACGCCATGTCTTGACCTAGCCTCAGCCACGGGGCAGCATCCCTTAACAACTATTACAACCAGAGCCAACAGGACACTCCATGGCCAAAACTCATTCATCAGACGTGCTGGTCGCCGGTGGCGGCCTGGCGGGCATCATCACAGCCCTTGAAGCCCTACGAGCAGGTAAAACCGTCACTTTGGTTGATCGCGATACGCCCGAACGCCTCGGTGGGCTTGCCCTGTGGGCTTTTGGCGGCATGGCCTTGGTGGATACACCGCTGCAAAGACGCCTGAAAATCCCCGACTCCCCCGAAGCCGCTCTGAACGATTGGCTAAGGTTTGGCGAACTGGACCCAAACGATGAATGGCCCATGAAGTGGGCCCGCTACTACGTGGAAAACTCCCGCAGTGAAGTGTACGACTGGCTACTGAGCGAAGGCTTGAAGTTTATGCCTGCCGTGAACTGGGTTGAGCGTGGCCGACTGGCCGATGGCAACACCGTGCCTCGCTACCACATCGTTTGGGGCACCTCGCGCGAGCTCACACGAAAAATGATTGAGGCCATGCATCAGGCCAATTCCGGCGGTCGCCTGACCCTGCTGCATCAGCACCGGATTACCGGCCTGGAACACCAAGGCGGAAAAGTCTCCGGTGCCGTTGCCGTCAACGAACAAGCCGGAGAAGAGGTGCGCTTCAGCGCGCCCGCTGTCGTTCTGGCTATGGGCGGCATTAACGGCAGTCACAAAGAATGCAGGGCCAACTGGCCGGCAGAACGGCCGCAGCCAGCCACCATGCTCAATGGCGCGCACCCGTATGCGGACGGAAAACTGCATCACTGGGCCGAAGACAACTTGGGAGCAAATATTACCCATGCAGGCGAAATGTGGAACTACGCCGCAGGCTTCCCCCACCCTTACCCGCACTTTAAAGGCCACGGGTTATCCACCATCCCCTGCAAATCGGCGCTATGGCTGAACCATCGCGGCGAACGCATCGGCCCGGAACCCTTGGTCACCGGCTTCGACACCCACTGGCTATGCCAGCAAGTGGCCGCCCAGGAAAAACCCTGGACCTGGCACCTGCTGAATCGGCGCATTGCCCTGAAAGAATTCGCCATCTCCGGTGCCGAACACAACGCCCGCATTCGCGAGAAGCAATTCCCGCTGTTCCTGAAAGAGCTGCTGCTCGGCAATAAACCGCTGGTTACCCAAATGGAACACGAAAGTCCGCACTTTCTGGTGGCCGATACCTTGGAAGAGCTGGCCGACAAGATGAACCGGCTGACCTGCTCGGTGGATATCGACCCCGCCACCCTCAAAGCCACCGCCGATGCCTTCGACGCTAACTTCCATAAGGGCAATCAGCTCAACAACGATCCACAAATCCGGCTGATCCAGCACGCCCGGCAATGGGGCCCAGACCGGCTTCGAACCTGCAAACCCGCCCCCTTGCAAAAGCCCGGGGCGGGCCCGTTCATCGCCATCCACATGCAGCTGACCACGCGCAAAAGCCTTGGTGGCCTGCGCACTGATCTTCAAAGCCGCGTTCTGGATGGCGACGACCAGCCAATCCCCGGTCTTTACTGCGTCGGCGAAGCCGCAGGGTTTGGCGGCGGCGGGGCCAACGGCAAACGCTCTCTCGAAGGAACGTTTCTACCGGGCTGCATCATGACAGCCCGAGCCGCGGCCCGCTCCATCTTGGCGGCGGGTTAATTGAGACTTTTACAACACCAATAAGAATATTGATCAGGAGAAGTTCGATGCCTAACGGCGCTCAGGCTTTGATGAAAACACTGGTAGATGCCGGAATTGAGGTTTGCTTTAGCAACCCGGGCACCAGCGAAATGCATTTTGTCGCCGCTTTGGATAATGAGCCCAAAATGCGTGCGGTATTGGCTCTGTTTGAAGGGGTCGCCACCGGCGCCGCCGATGGCTACGCCCGCATGGCCGACAAGCCCGCAGCCACCCTACTGCACCTGGGCTGCGGTTTGGGGAACGGTTTGGCCAACCTCCACAACGCGCGGAAGGGCAAGGTGCCGGTCGTGAACATTGTCGGTGACCACGCCACTTATCACGTTAAGTACAACGCCCAACTGCAATCAGACATCGAAACCGTCGCCCGCAACGTGTCACCCGGGTTCGTTCGCACCTCTCAAACCACTGAACAACTGTGCCGGGATGCCGCCGAAGCCGTTGCCGCCGCCAAAGGCCTTCCCGGCCAGGTGGCCACCCTGATTCTGCCTGCGGATGTTTCCTGGGGCGAAGGCGGTGTACCTTGTGCCCCCTTGCCGGAGCCTGAACTGCTTGGTGCTGACGATGCCACGGTGCAAACGATTGTCGAAGCCATCCGCAGCGGTAAAAAAACGGCCCTTCTACTCGGCGGCCGGGCACTCCGGGAGCCCAGCCTGATGGCCGCAGCCCGCATTGCCGCCCACAGCGGTGTAAAACTGTTCGCGGAAACCTTCCCGACCCGTATTGAACGGGGCGTCGGCCTGCCGCCGGTCGAACGGATCGCCTATCTGGCGGAATTGGCCACCCTGCAATTATCCGAATATGACAACCTGATTGTGGTGGATGCCAAGCCCCCGGTCTCGTTCTTCGCCTACCCCGGCAAAGCCAGTGATCTGGTACCGGAGCACTGCACGCTTCATACCCTATCCACGCCCGAGCAGGATGCACTCACCAGCCTGAACAAACTGGCGGATACGCTGGGAGCCAGCAAGGCAGAGCCAGAACTGCAGCAGCCCGCCCGGCCGTCACGCCCTCGCGGCAAACTGACCGCGGAGAAAGTCTGTAAGGCACTGGGCCACATGATGCCCGAAAACAGCATCATCGTGGATGAGGCAATCACCTCCGGCTTGATGCTAAACGCCATGACCGCAGGCGCGCCCCGGCACGACATCATCACCCTTACCGGTGGGGCTATCGGTCAGGGCTTGCCCAGTGCAACCGGTGCTGCCATTGCGTGCCCGGACCGTCCCGTGTACGCGCTGATCGGCGACGGCACCGCTATGTATACCATTCAAGCTTTGTGGACCATGGCGCGCGAGCAGCTCAACGTGACCTCGATCATCTTCAACAACGCCTCCTATTCGATTCTGAATGTCGAGTTGGAGCGGGTGGGTGCCGAAGAGGCGGGTGACAAGGCCAAGTCTCAGCTGGACATCAGCGGCCCGGTGACGCACTTTGCCCAGTTAGCCCAAAGCATGGGTGTTCACGGCATTCGGGTACACACCACCGAAGAGCTGTTGAAAGCCATGGAATACGCCCAAAACAACCCCGGCCCGCACCTGATCGAAGCGATTGTGCCGGAGTCCCTGAACGGCGTTAAACGGAAGGTATTACCGTGGCTGCTGCGCTCGCTGCCAAGCTTGCCACGGCCAGTGACCAAGGCGCTCAAAAAGAAAATCGCGCCCTAAACCGTCACTGTCATGAAGTCAGTGCGGGTGACATTCCCGCACTGGCTCAGTCTTTGAACTCAGCCTTATCCAGACCGTGTTTTTTCATCTTGTCGTACAGTGTCTTACGGGCAATACCAAGCGCCACCATGGTGTCTTTAATACTGCCCTCACACGCATTGAGCGCACTCACAATGGCCGCCCGCTCAAACCCGTCCATCATTTCAGACAGGGTTTGCCTACCCGCTAAATGCCGGGTGTCGGCGCTGTCGCTATCCTCTAACGCGGCAGGCCCTAGCAGCACGTAACGCTCTGCCAGATTTCGTAGTTCCCGAACGTTGCCGGGCCAGGAATGCTGCATCAAGCGCGCAGCCTGTCGCGCGTCCAGCGGCACACTCTCCCGGTCGTAACGGGCGGCGGCAATCAACGCAAAATGGTGGAACAATACGGGTATGTCGTCTTTTCGCTCCCGCAGCGGCGGAATATCCACTTTCACCACGTTCAGGCGGTAATATAGGTCAGGCCGAAACTCACCAGCATCGCACAGTTTTTTCAGATCGGCTTTGGTGGCTGCAATGATGCGAACATCCACATCCAGCACCTGGTTGCTGCCCAGGCGCTCGACCTTCTGTTCTTCCAATACGCGCAGCAGTTTGACCTGCAGGGGCATAGGCATGCTTTCCACTTCATCCAGAAACAGCGTGCCTTGATGCGCATACTCCACCTTGCCGATACGGCGCTTATCCGCCCCGGTAAAAGCCCCCACTTCGTGACCGAACAGTTCACTCTCGATCAGATTTTCCGGCACGGCACCGCAGTTGATCGCAACGAAATTGTGAGCACTGCGTGGGCTACTCTCGTGAATGTAGCGCGCCAGTGCATCTTTCCCCGAGCCAGTCTCACCGTGCAGCAAAATGTTCGCGGAAATATCAATAATCGGCTCAACCGTTGCCATCACCCGCTGCATGGTTGGGGAGTCACCCAAAATTCTGGGCCCTGGCTTGGCCAGTTGCCGCAACTGCGCCTTCAAGCGGCGGTTTTCCAGCGCCAGATGGCGTTTTTCCAGCGCGTGCTTGAGAAGCTCGATCAGTTCCTCGTGATCAAACGGTTTCTCGATGAAATCATAGGCACCCTGCTGCATGGCCGACACCGCCGTACTGATATCGCCCTGCCCCGTCAGTAGGATAACGGGGATGTCCTCATCGATGGTTCGCACCGCCTGTAACAACTCCAGACCGTTCATGCCCGGCATGTTGTAGTCACTCAACACGATGCCTTGGTATTCCGGCCCCACGCTTTTGAGCGCTGACTCACCATCCGAAAAACAAGCCACCGGCAGATCTTCCAGCGCCAGCGTCTGCTCCATCACCATCCGAATATCGGGATCATCATCCACAAAGATCACTACCGGTGCGGTCATTCTTCTGCCCTACGCTGTTTCAGTTTCAGAACAAACTCGGCACCCGGGCCGTCTGGCCGGTTATGGCCAGACAAGCTGCCACCGAGAGACTCTACAATCTGCTTGGAAATCGATAACCCTAAACCCAAACCTTGCTTGACTGAGCGGGTGGTGAAGAACGGCTCGAACACCTGTTCCGTGTTGCGGGGCAAGCCGTGGCCGTTGTCCCGTACCACGCACAGCCAGTAGTCGCCCTCTTCTGCGATCTCCACCTGAATTTCTGGCTCGTCCTGCTCTTCAACGGCCTGAACGGCATTGGCCATCAGGTTCACCATCACCTGCTCAACCCGTATCAGATCACCATGGCACATCGTGGGCGCTTCGGGCCGCAGCCAGCGGATATTGATACCGTCACTGCTGCTCTGCGCAGTAATAATCTTCAAGGCGGCGTCTACCGGTAGCCGCAAATCCACCAGTGAGGGCGGCCCTTCAGACTTGCGGGCAAACACCTTGAACTGGCGAATCAGCTCCGCCATTTTGTCGCACAGGGTCACGATTTCCTGCAGGTTGGCGTCCACCATGTCACCCGCACCGCGCTCAAGAAATTTGCGACTGTTGCGAGCGTACGCCTGAATCGCTGTTAGCGGTTGGTTGATCTCATGGTTAAGGCCTGCAGACATTTGCCCAAGCACCGCCAGCTTGGCCGCCTGGATCAGTTCCTGCTGGGTTTCTCGCAGCTCCGTTTGGGCGCGCTCCCGCTCCTGGATTTCCGCCAGCAATTGATCGTTGGAACGTTTCAGATCCACTGTGCGCTGGGCCACTCTGCGCTCCAGTTGCTCGCCCCGGGCCGCCAGTTCACGCTCCCGTCGTTGCCGTTCGCGCAAATACAGCCAGGTCAGGAAGCCGGCCAGAAAGATCGCGCCGCCGCCCACCAGAAACCCAATCCGGTTCCAAAATACCGAACGCGTGTCTGCAATCACCACCAGCCGCCAATCCAACCGCGGCAACCCGGCATCCAACGCAAGATAGCTCTGCTCCGAGTTGCCGTCTTTTATTCGCATACGAGTTGCCTGCTCGGACAACACCCACGGGCCATCCTGCAAACGGAAATCGACCGGCTTCAGATCCCGCTGGGGATAGCGTTGACGTATTTTTGGGTTGCCGGCGGCATCGCCTGTCGGTGAAAAATCCCGGTACAACCACTTCCGGTTACTGGCCAGAAAGCTGATACCGTCGCCATCCAACACCACCATTTCGGCTTGGTGTTTAATGTCCGGGCGTTGCCAGTGGGATTCCAGCTCATGCACCAACACCTTGACGGCAACCACACCTAACACCTCACCCCGTTGACTCCGCACCGGGTGGGAAAAGTAGAGGCCGCGCTCCAGCGACATAGTCCCCAACGCAAAGTACACCACCGACCCGCCGGTGTTCAGAGCATCGTAAAAGTAAGGCCGGTAAGAATAGTTGCTCCCCACAAAGCTGTCGGGCTGGCCAAAGTTGTTGGCGGCAATCGCAAGACCGGTCAAATCCATCAGGTAGATGTCGGAGCCGCCCACGATTGTCGCCATGCGCTGCATTTGCTCATTGGCTTTGAGCAAGGTGACAGGATCATCAGGGCGCTTGAGGGCTTCTGCCAATAAAGGATGTTCCGCAATCAACTCGGGAACGGGGATATAACGGTTCAGTTCGTTGGCAACCAACTGCCGGTAGCGGAAGGCTTCCTGAACACTGTCGCTCTCAAGCTGACGGTATCCAAACCAACCGCCGAGCACCCAAGACAACAACAGGGTGGCAGTCAGAACGACAACAACACTGATCCGATAAAGCATGGGGTCGGGTTCCGGAAAAGCCTCTAGACTAACGTCCGGAACCCGGCAGGACAACCGGCTGCCCTGCCCGTTGTCCTGCTCTGACTTCATCACGTCAGGCCGCGGCCAGTCCTGGCGCACGCTTGCGCTGAATCAGGTAGGCAATCACTGCCAACCCGATACCCGCCAAGTCGGTCCACATACCGCCTTCGATGGTCAGCAAAGCGGCCGCAATCAGCAGCAAGCGCACCAAAACCGGGGCCGCAGATTTGGCGAACCAGCCCAGCACACCGGCGGACAACAGGTACACACCAAACACTGCGGTAATCAAGGCCCGGGCAATCTCAACCCATTCGGCTTCCATCAACAAGGCACCGTTGTAGAAGAACATGAACGGCACGATGAACGCAGCAATACCAATCCGGAACGAAGCCACCGAAGTTGACATGGCATTGGCACCGGAAATGCCCGCTGCCGCATAAGAAGCCAGCGCTACCGGTGGTGTGATTGCAGACACAACCGCGAAGTAGAACACGAAGAAGTGTGCCGTCAGCGGCTCAATACCCAACTGCACCAAGCCTGGTGCCACCACCGAAGCAGCTACCGCATAGGCAGCCGTGGTCGGCATACCCATACCCAGAAGGATGGAGATGAACATCGCGAACACCAGCGCCAACAAGTTACTGTGAGCCGCCACATCCAGCAACAACACCGAGAAGCGCGCGCCCACACCGGTCAGCGAGATAACACCCACAATAATACCGGCGGCCGCACACACCACAATGATCTGGATCGACATATAAGCTGCGATTTCAAAAGCCCGTAAAATTGAACGGATGCCCATTTTATTGGGTGAAATCCAGCTCACAACCGCGGCCGAAACCGTTGCCAAAGTACCGGCACGAATCACCGAATATCCTTGGAACAACGCCACAATCAAAATGATGATCGGGGCGAACAAGTATACCTGGCGCGCCAGAACCTTCAGGTTCGGCAGCTCGTCACTCCGCATACCGCGCATGCCCAGCTTCTTGGCTTCAAAATCCACCATGAAGAACACAGAGGCGAAATACAGAATCGCAGGAATAATCGCGGCAATGGCGATGTCGGTGTATGGAATACCGGTAATTTCCGCCATGATGAAGGCGCCGGCACCCATAATCGGCGGCATGATCTGCCCACCGGTAGAGGCGGCCGCTTCAACCGCACCTGCAGATTCTTTGCTGTAGCCCACTCGCTTCATCAACGGAATGGTCAGGGAACCGGTGGATACCACGTTACCGGCACTGGTGCCGTTGATCATACCCATCAGGCCAGAGGCAAAAATCGCCACCTTGGCAGGGCCACCACGGGAACGGCCCGCCGCGGCAAAAGCAAAGTTCACAAAGTAGTCACCCACTTTCGAAGCCTGCAGGAACGCGGCAAAAATGATGAACAGGATAATGTAGGTGGAAGACACCGCAGTGGTCGGCCCCAAGATACCGGCATCGGTGTACACCTGACTGAAGAATCGCTGAACCGACAATCCCGGGTAACCCAGGAACCCGGGCAGATAAGGGCCGACAAACACGTAGGCAAGAAACACCAGCCCGATCACGACCAGCGCCATACCCGCCACTCGACGAGTCAGCTCCATGATCAACGCGGTTCCGGCAACGGCCGCAAAAGAAATGCCAACCGGCGCAAAAGCCGTACCCGTGGTCATGCGCATCGAGGTGTTGAACACCACCAGCAGGTAAGCCGCAACGGCAATCGAGCACACCACCAGCACCAGGTCGGGCACACTGAAACGTGCACGATCACGCTGATGGAACCAGCTCATCACAATCCCGATGCCGGTGGCGGCCAACAAAGGCCAGCCAAAGTGCCAGGTTTCCAGCTCGGCAGGCACCCGGAACGCACCAGCCTTCAGCTGCAAATCGAAAGAATAGGTTTGGTACAGCGCGTAAAAGGCGGGAATCAAAGCCACCGCGCTGATCCAGGATGTCCATTTATGCCGGGCAGCGCCCTCTTCGGAGGAAACAAAACGGGCACCGGCAAACAAGATAAAACCCAACACCAAGGCGCCGGCAACGTGCACAATCCGGAACGACCAGGTTTCCATGGGCGCCACGTTCAACGTGTACAAATGGAACACGGAATAGGCAATGGCCAGCATGATCACGAACTTGAGCAACAGCCCGGTAAACAAGCGGCGGTTAGCCTCTACAGGCTCTTCGTCAACATCGTGCGCGAGCAAGTGATCTTCGTTAATCGTCAGGTTCTCGGCCAATGGCTTCTCACCATCAGCGGGAAAATGTTCTTTGGTCATGATTGGTCCTGCCTGTGAGAAGGCGTATTTTCAGAAACAACCAAGCCCCGGAGGCGATAACACGCCCCGGGGCTCAAGCCGGATTACTTGATCGCGTCGGCTTCGATGGTGTAACCGTTTTCGTTAAACCAACGGGCAGCACCCGGGTGCCAAGGCAGCACCGTGTTTTTGCTGTAGTTCTCGGGAACAGAGAAACGTGCCGCCTTGTGGATAGACACCATCTTCTCGTTGTTCTCCATGGTCAGCTTGGTG
Organism: Marinobacter sp. S0848L; assembly: GCF_023016065.1. Lineage (GTDB taxonomy): Bacteria > Pseudomonadota > Gammaproteobacteria > Pseudomonadales > Oleiphilaceae > Marinobacter. The sequence continues at coordinate 168,086 of NZ_JALKAQ010000004.1, forward strand.
ATTTCATACACGAAGCTTTCCGGCATGTCGCAGTTCACCATGGCGAAGTTCCACATAGACACCACGCGCGAAGGCTCGTCCAGAGACTGATAAGTGCTGGCCGGAATCACAAACTCGGACACCGGGAACTGATCAACAATCTTCCTGGCTTCTTCATCGTTCATGCCAATGATGTTTACATCGGTCTGAACTTCCAGCTGGCTAACTGCCGGAATCGGAATACCCGCGGCAAACGCAACCACATCGATCAGGCCGTCCTGCAACTGGCCACCCAGATCGGACCAGCTACCGTTACGGCGCTTAAAGTTCACTCCGAGGGCTTCCATCATGCGCGGGAAGTAAGTGTCAGACGTAGAGCCGGCCGGGCCGAAACCGATGGTGGCGCCGTCAGGAATGTCCGAAATAGATTCAATACCGCTGCTGCTCAAAGCTGTGATAGAGAACGGTGTCTCGTACATCGGGAACATGGCGCACACGTTGCCCATCTTCATACCCGGTGCCAGCGGGCTTTCGCCATCGCGGGATTCACGGGCCGGGCCCATGGTAGTCAAGCCGAATTTCAGGTCACCGGTGTGAACCAGCGCCATGTTTTGCACCGGGCCGCCTGTGATCTCAGCACCACCAGACACACCCAGGTTTTCCGCAACAAAGTTTGCCCAACCTGATCCGTAGGCAAAGTAGGTACCGCCCTGACTGGCCGTACCAACCGTAAAGCTGTCTGGCCAACCGGCGCGGTCTTGTGCAACCGCCGGTGTTGCAGCAAATACAGATGAGGCGAACGCTGCCGCCACGATGGTCTGAAGTTTCATAAAAAAGGCTCCCGATGCGTTTTGTTTGTTCGGTGCAGGTAAGGCCGACCTCGACCTCCTGAACCAACTGTCAGCAAACCTCGGGCCAGGAACTCAAAAACAATATAAAACAACGAGCTACAAAAAACGCTCAATATTCAAAAAGCGAAAATGGGTAGAAACCCACACACCCTCACAAGACTTTGGGTCGAAACCCGCCAACGGCGCTGCCAGCGGTCTTCGGAGCCACATTCATTCGCCGTCTAAACAATTAACAAACCCTAAAACGCCGCCCCAGCCCGCAGACAGCGCCAAACAAGGCCAAAACCCCATTGCTTAGTCGATTTGATATTTAGTCTTCAAACCATTACGCTTACCGAAATTGAACGCTCATTCAAAAAATTGAACATGTATTCAGGGCGAGTGGAGCCGGGACCTCATGGCAAGAATCGGAGTAGAAACAATTCGGCGCCAGCAACTCATCGATGCAACGCTTCAGGTCATTGAAGAGCATGGGTTCCAAGGCGCAACCATCGGGAAAATCGCTGCGGTTTCCGGTTTGTCTGTGGGCATTGTCAGCCATTACTTCGGCGGCAAGCAGGGGCTACTCGAAGCCACCATGCGGCACTTGCTGTCTTCGCTTCAGCAGGATGTATCCAAACTGATGAAAGACAGGCCCAACACCCCGCGGGAACGGCTGATGGCCATTGTCGATGCCAATTTCTCCGGCGTTCAGACCCACGCTCAGTCATCAAAAACCTGGCTGGCGTTCTGGACCCAAGCCATGCACAGCCCGGATCTCATGCGCTTACAGCGTGTGAACGAACGCCGCCTGCTCTCCAACCTGATGTTCTATTTGCGCGAACTGATGCCAGAGCCGCAAGTGCGCAGCACCGCTCAGACCATCGCCGCACTGATCGACGGTTTCTGGCTTAGAGCGGCTATGAGTGAAGGTCGAATTGAGCCTTCACAAGCCGTCACTCTCTGCAAAACCTATATAGACCAAGCCATTCAAGCAAATAACGGAGCCTCCTGATGACGCTGCCCATTTATCAATCGTTTATTAACGGCCAACCCATGGCCAATCAAAGCGGTGAACGGTTTGATGTCGTGAACCCGGCCACAGGCAAAGTGATCTATCAGGTTGAGCAGGCCGACGAGTCGATCATGAAAGCCGCTGTTGAAAGCGCCCGAGAAGGCTTTGAGGCCTGGTCCGCGATGAGTGGCCTGGAGCGCGGCCGTATTCTCAACCGCGCTGCCAACATTCTGCGCGAGCGCAACGATGCGCTGGCCAAAATCGAAGTGCTGGATACCGGCAAGCCCTGGCAGGAAGCCAGCGTAGTAGACGTAGTAACCGGTGCCGACTCCGTGGAGTACTTCGCCGGACAAGCCTCCAGCATTACCGGTGAAAGTCAGCACTTGGGGCCGGACTTTTTCTACACCCGCCGCGAGCCACTGGGCGTCTGTGCCGGCATCGGTGCCTGGAACTACCCGCTGCAGATCGCCTGCTGGAAATCCGCGCCGGCGCTGGCCTGCGGCAACAGCATGATCTTCAAGCCGTCAGAAGAAACCCCACTGGGCGCAATCAAGCTGGCCGAGATCTACATCGAAGCCGGCGTACCGGCTGGCGTGTTTAACGTGATTCAGGGCGACCACCGAGTGGGACAAATGCTGACGGCAGAGCCGGCCATCGCAAAAGTATCCTTTACTGGCGAAGCAAAAACCGGTCGCACCGTGATGGCCGATTCCGCCTCGTCACTGAAATCCGTCACCATGGAACTGGGCGGCAAATCCCCGCTGGTGGTTTTCGAAGACACCAATCTCGAACAGGCCGTGTCTGCCGCCATGCTCGGCAACTTCTACACTCAGGGCGAAGTGTGTACCAACGGCACCCGGGTGTTCGTACAGCGTTCGATTTACAACGCCTTCCTCGATGAGCTGGTTAATCGCACCGAGAACAACATCCTCGCCGGTGATCCTCAACATCCAGACACCAACTTCGGTGCTCTGATCAGCGCCAAGCATCGCGACTTGGTGATGAAGTACATCGACAGCGGCAAAGCCGAAGGCGCGCGACTGCTCACCGGCGGTAAAGCCCTGCAACCTGCTGGCTTTGAAGGCGGCTATTTTGTAGCACCCACCGTGTTTGCCGACTGCACCGACGACATGACCATCGTGCAGGAGGAAATCTTTGGCCCGGTGATGTCGGTACTGCCGTTTGATACCGAAGAAGAGGTGATCAAGCGTGCCAACGACACCGACTACGGCCTGGCAGCGGCGGTATTCACCACCGATACCACCCGCGCTCATCGCGTGATCCACCAGCTCGAAGCCGGCATTTGCTGGATCAACAGCTTTGGCGCCTCCCCTGCTGAAATGCCCGTGGGCGGCTACAAGCTCTCCGGTCTGGGCCGCGAGAACGGTCGCGAAACCCTCGCCCACTATACCCAGACTAAATCTGTATACGTTGGCATGGCGCCGCTTGAAGCACCGTTCTGACCCCGCCATTCCCACGAGTATCGCTGCGGGCGTCTCGCCCGCATCCGTATGAAGGAGACAGCTTTGAAGTTTGATAACGAATTTGACTATGTGGTTGTTGGTACCGGCTCTGCCGGCTGTGTGCTGGCGAACCGTTTGAGCGAAAGCGGTGAGCACCAGGTATTGGTGCTGGAAGCGGGGCGTCGCGACGACACCTGGAAGATCCACATGCCGGCCGCCCTCATGTACAACCTCATGGACGACAAGTACAACTGGTACTACCACACCGAACCGCAAGAGTACCTTAACAACCGCAAACTGTACTGGCCGCGGGGAAAGGTCTGGGGTGGCGGCTCTACCTTGAACGCCATGGTTTACATCCGCGGCCACGCCTACGACTACGACCGCTGGCACGACGAAGGTGCCAAAGGCTGGCGCTATCAGGACGTACTGCCCTACTTCCGCAAAGCTGAAAGCCGGGAAAAAGGTGCCGACGACTACCGTGGCGGCAACGGCCCGCTGAACGTCCATACCGGCGACGAGCCTAACCCGCTGTTCGGCGCGTTTTTGGAAGCCACCAAACAGGCCGGTTACCCCTACACCGAAGACATGAACGGTTACCAGCAGGAAGGCTTTGGCGAAATGGACATGACCATTCGCAAAGGCAAACGCTGGAGTGCGGCTCAGGCTTATTTACGCCCGGCACTCAACCGCCCGAACCTGACCGCCGAAACCGGCGCCATGACCACCCGCATTCTGTTTGAAGGCGAAAAAGCCGTGGGCGTGGAATACATCCAGAATGGCAAAACCATTCGTGTAGCGGCCCGCAAGGAAGTCATCGTCAGCGGCGGAGCCATCAACTCGCCACAACTGTTGATGCTCTCGGGCATTGGTGCAGCCGACGAACTGAAAGAACACAACATTCCGGTTGTGGCCGACCGCCCGGGCGTGGGTAAAAACCTGCAGGATCACCTGGAAATCTACGTGCAGCATAAATCCACCCAGCCGGTCACGCTGTACAAGTACACCACCCAGCCGGGCAAGACCATTGCCGGGGTGAAGTGGTTCCTGAATCACGATTGGGGTGCCTGCCGCACAGCGCATTTGGAAGCCGGTGGATTTATTCGTTCCGAAGCGGGCGTACAGCACCCGGACATCCAATATCACTTCCTGCCGTCTCAGGTTATCGATCACGGCCGGAAAGACGCAGAATGCCATGGCTATCAAGCTCATGTAGGCCCCATGCGCCCGACCAGTCGCGGTTTCCTGAAGTTGAAATCCGCCAACCCGACCGATCACCCGATCATCGATCCAAAACTGCTCAGCACCGAGCGGGACCGGTGGGAAATGCGACAAAGTATCAAACTGACCCGGGAGATTTTCGCCCAAGCCGGTTTTGATCCGTTCCGGGGAGAAGAACTTCGCCCCGGAGCCAGCGCCACCACCGACGAAGACATCGATGCCTTTGTCCGGGAATACGCAGACAGCGCTTACCACCCTTCCTGCACCTGCAAAATGGGTGCAGCCGACGACCCCATGGCGGTTGTCGATGAGGAAGCCCGGGTGTACGGCGTGAGCAACCTACGCGTGGTAGATGCCTCCATCATGCCGAGCGTGGTCAGCGGTAACCTGAACGCGCCAACCATCATGCTGGCCGAGAAATGCGCCGACCACATTCTCGGTCGCGAACTGCTGCCACCCTCGTCAGCCCCCGTGTGGGAGCACCCTGACTGGAAAAACGCACAACGATAACGACGTGACAAGAAACCAAGAAAGGAGAAAGACTATGAAAAAGATCATGCTAGCCTGTGCTGGCCTCGCTATGAGCGGAGCTGCTGCGGCAGCCCCGAACGCCGAATGTAAAGCCGTTCGTTTCGCCGACGTTGGCTGGACAGACATCACCGCCACCACCGCACTCGCCTCCGAAGTGCTGGAAGGCATGGGTTACGAGCCCAGCGCAAAAGTTCTGTCTGTACCTGTCACCTACCGCTCGCTGAAAAATAAAGACATCGACGTATTCCTGGGCAACTGGATGCCCACCATGGAAGGCGATGTGCGCCCGTATCTGGAAAGCGGTGACGTTGAAAACGTCATCACCAACCTGGAAGGCGCGAAATACACCTTAGCCGTACCTCAGTTTGTGTACGACGCGGGCGTAACCAGCTTTGCTGACATTGCCAAGCACGCGGATGAGTTCAACGAACGCATCTACGGCATTGAGCCCGGCAACGACGGCAACCGCCTGATTCAGGAAATGGTGGATCAGGATGCCTTCGGTCTGGGCGACTTCCGCGTGGTGGAATCCAGTGAAGCCGGCATGCTGTCGCAAGTCAGCCGCTCGGTTCGCCGCAATCAGTGGGTGGTCTTCCTGGCGTGGGAGCCGCATCCGATGAACGCCAACCACGATCTGGCGTATCTGGAAGGCGGTGACGACTTCTTCGGCCCCAACTACGGTGGCGCAACGGTTCGCACCAACGTTCGTAAAAACTACCTGAACGAGTGCCCGAACGTCGGCACCCTGCTGAACAATCTGAAGTTCTCTCTGACCATGGAGAACGAAGTGATGGGCGCCATCCTGAACGACGGCGAAGATCCGCGTGATGCAGCCAACGCTTGGTTGTCCAACAACCCCGACGTACTGACCGGCTGGCTGGACGGCGTCACCACCCTGAACGGTGAAGACGCACTGCCTGCGGTAAAAGCCTACCTCAAGCAGTAAAGCTCCCGGGGTGTTAAACCAACACCACCGCCGCTTATACAAGCACGCCCCGGGCTAATGCCCGGGGCGCTTGATCTGAAGTACCGATACCATTCACATCCCGTGCTGGCATTGCCCGCACCCAAAAAGACAGAAAACCATGAACTGGATAACTGAGCATCAACTGCCTTTCGGCGACTTCATGGAAGACGTTGTTGATTTTCTAGTCATCAATTTCAGCGGCTTTTTTGACGCTGTATCCGAAGGCTTACAAAGCATGATTCACGGGCTGACCGACGGCCTACTCTGGATACCGCCCGCCGCCCTCGTATTACTGTTCACCGTGGCCGCCCACCTGCGTCATCGTCGTTGGGGCCTCACCCTTTTCACAGCCTTCAGTTTTTTGCTGATCTGGAACATCGGCTACTGGGAAGACACCATGGCCACCCTGTCTCTGGTGCTCTACGCCACCCTGCTGTGCATCGTGATTGGCATCCCTCTGGGCATTTATGCCGCCCACAGCCAGTGGCTCTACAAATTCCTGCAACCCGTACTGGATCTGATGCAAACCATTCCACCGTTTGTGTACCTGATCCCTACCCTCACTCTGTTTGGTCTGGGCGTGGTGCCCGGCGTTATATCCACCGTCATCTTCGCTATTGCGGCTCCGGTCAGGCTGACCTACTTGGGCATATCCCAAGTGCCAACGGAACTGCTTGAAGCCGGCAAGGCCTTCGGATGTACCAACCGCCAGCTACTGCTGAAAGTCGAGCTACCTGCCGCCATGAGTTCCATAGGGGCCGGTATTACCCAGTGCATCATGCTGTCGCTGTCGATGGTGGTGATCGCCGCGCTAGTCGGCGCTGATGGTTTGGGCGTGCCCGTTGTACGCGCACTGAACACTGTAGACATCGGTAAAGGTTTCGAAGCCGGCCTGGCCATTGTATTGCTGGCTATCTGGATGGACCGTTTCTTCCGCCAACGTAACGCTGGGGAGCCCACACAATGATCGAATTCGAAAACGTTAACGTCGTCTTCGGCAAACAGCCCAAGCAGGCACTGCCTCTTATTGAACAGGGTCTTGATCGGGCTGAGATTCGCGAGCAAACCGGCCTGGTAGTGGGCGTTCAAAACGCCAACCTGAGCGTAAAAAAGGGCGAAATTTGCGTGCTGATGGGGCTTTCCGGTTCCGGTAAATCCAGCTTGCTGCGCTGCGTAAACGGCCTGAACGAAGTCACCAGCGGCGCCATTCGCATCCAACACGACGGCGAGATGGTGGACTTCACCCAAGCCAGCGAAAAAGTGCAGCGCGACATCCGTACCCGTCGCATTTCCATGGTGTTCCAGAGTTTCGCTCTGATGCCTTGGCTGTCCGTTGAAGACAACGTGGCCTTGGGCTTGGAACTGCAGGGCATGAGCAAAGCCAAGCGTCGGAAGAAAGTTGCTCGCCAACTGGAATTGGTCGGCCTTTCGGCGTGGGCCAAGTGCCGCCCGGACGAGCTTTCCGGTGGTATGCGCCAGCGTGTGGGGCTTGCCCGGGCACTGGCCACCGAATCCGAAATCCTGCTGATGGACGAACCCTTCTCGGCACTGGATCCACTGATTCGCCACCAGCTGCAAGACGAATTGTTGAGCCTGCAGGAAGAGCTGCAGAAAACCATCGTCTTTGTGAGCCACGATTTGGACGAAGCCCTCAAACTGGGCTCCCACATCGCGATCATGAAAGATGGCCAGATCGTTCAGCACGGCAAGCCCGAATCCATCGTGCTGCACCCTGAAAACGATTACGTGAAGAGCTTCGTGGCCAGCACCAACCCGCTCAATGTTTTGGCGGCCCGTTCACTGGCCCTGCCCATCGGGGAAATTCAGGAAGACGCCAGCGGCAACCGTTGCCTGAACAAGCGCTACGACATCTGGTTGCACACGCCCGACGTGGCTGAACAGGCCGTAGTAACCAGCAACGGCCAAACGTTCCAAACCCAGTCCTGGCAAGAAGGTCAAACCATCGAAAGTCTGGCCAAACAGCCCACGCGCATCGCTCCGGATACCCCGCTGCGCGATGCCGTCGAAATCCGCTACTTCACCGGCCACAGCCTGCTGGTTGAAGAAGGCGGACAAATCACGGGTGCCATCGGTGACCGTGAACTTTACCACGCCATGCTTGGTAAGCATCTGGACGACAACTAGGGCGAGCTTTTCGCCCTCTCAATAACTCTAAATAGAACTCACGAAAGGATATGTTTATGAAGATCCGGACATTCAAGGCCGGCGCTGGTCTGATTGCCTCCTCATTGATGCTGGCCGCTTGCGCCCCCATGCAGCAGACACCTGCTGAACCGGAACACACCAAAAACGTCATCATGATCGTTGGCGACGGCATGGGCCCGCAACAGATAGGCCTGCTATTGGCGTATGCAAAGCAAGCACCTAACTCGGTGATTGCCGACGGCTACACCGCCTTTGACCGCATCGCCGAGAACGGCAGCATGGGTATCTCCATGACCCACGCCAATGACAATCTGGTGGTGGATTCAGCGGCCTCAGCCACACAGTTGGCCACCGGCCAGCTGGCGGGTGCAGAAATGATCGGAGCCAACAAAGACGGCAACACCGCCGAGAGCATTCTGGAACGAGCAAAGAAACTGGGCAAATCTACCGGGCTGGTTTCTGACACCCGCATCACCCACGCAACACCGGCCGGCTTTGCCGCTCACCAGAGCCATCGCAGCCTTGAAAACGAAATTGCCGTAGATCTTCTGAACAACGACGTAGACGTGATGCTGTCTGGCGGCCTGCGTTACTGGATTCCGGCATCCGCTAACGACGAACAATCCGATGCGCGCCAGCAACTGGAAACGCTGTCGGAAGGCTCCGTACGCATCAAATCGAAACGCAAAGACGATCGCAACCTGATCGCCGAAGCGCTCGAAAAAGACTACGATCTGGCGTTCAACCTTGACCAAATGAACCAGGCCGACGGCAAGGTTCTTGGCTTGTTCGCCTACTCATCGTTGCCAAACGCTATCGTAGAAAACCAGACCAAGAACGACCCGGACCGTACCATTCCCACGCTGAAAGAGATGTCTGAAAAAGCCATCAACACGCTGTCGCAGAATGACAAAGGCTTCTTCCTTATGATCGAAGCCGGCCAGATCGACTGGGCTGGCCACTACAACGACACGGGCACCATGTTGCACGAAATGCTGCGCATGAACGAAACGTTGAATTACGTGCTGGACTGGGCTGAAGGCCGCGACGACACGCTGATTGTTGTGACCGCTGACCACGAAACCGGCGGCTTCGGTTTCAGCTACTCAGCGAACGACCTGCCCCACGGGCGCGACCTACCGGGCGATGTGTTCAAAGAGCAGCAGTTCAAGCCTGGCTTCAACTTTGGCGACGTTTCAACGCTGGATAAGCTGTACGAGCAACAATCTTCTTACGGGGATATTTTCTACAGCCAGTTCGACAGCCTGAGCGCAGAAGAACAAACACCGGCCAACTTGGCTCGCATTGTTAATGCTGAAACCCGTTTCAACATTACCGAAGAACAGGCCGCGCGCGTTCTGGCCACAGAGGACAACCCCTTCTATACCGAAGGCCACTCCTACCTGGGCACCAAAACCGTGCCGAAAATGGACGTTAACGGAGCCTTCTTCGTTTACCAGACCGATGACAACCGCCAAAACCTGCTGGCCCGCGAAGTGGCTGAGCAGCAAAGCGTCGTCTGGTCTACCGGTACGCACACCAACACGCCCGTATTGGTGTTCACGCAGGGCCCGGCAAACGCTACCGCACCTTTCGGTAAAGTGTTGCACCACACTGACGTGGGTCAACACGCCATTGAAGCGATGAACGACTAGGACTTACTTCGAAATGCGCCTGTCCTTGGTAGGTTTTACCGGGGCAGGCGCAACCTGTTCCGGCAATATTCCATTCCTCTATTCTTCTCTCACCAGCGCCCCTGCAAGGTCGCCACAATCTTTCTACCGCCCGCATAGTTCCGGTGTTCGCACAGGTAAATACCCTGCCAAATGCCCAGCGCCAGCTGGCCGTGGGTAATGGGGATAGTCAGTGACGGCCCGATGATCACATTCTTGATGTGGGAGGTGGTGTCGTCCGGACCTTCCAATGTGTGTTCGTAATAATCCGCGTCTTCCGGCACCATAACATTGAAGTGGCGCTCCAGATCGCCCCGAACATCCGGGTCTGCGTTTTCGTTGATCGCCAAGGATGCCGAGGTGTGCTGGATGAAAAGGTTCAGCAGGCCGACTTCGCAGTTGGTCATTTCCGGTGCCCGGGCGAGGATGTCGTCAGTCACCAAATTAAAGCCCCGCGGGTACGGCGGCAGTTCAATGATGTTCTGATGCCAGATCATAGTCTCTCCACCCTCTATTTCTGCAGGTCATCCCAGGGATGAACAGGCACAGCGACATCTTCCGGCACTTCACTTTCATAAGAGCTGCGAAAGTGGTCCATGGCTTTTTCAGCCTCACCCAGCTCATCGAAGCGGGCGATGTGATAAATCGCTTCGCCTTCGTTCACCAGCGGCAAATTGTTCACACAGATCACAATGCCGGAGCAAGGTGATGTAATCGCAACTTCGGTTTCACCGAAAGGGTCTGCCACCATGGCCAGCTTTTGTCCTTTGCGTACCCGCTGGCCTAAACGAGCCACTTGGCGCATGATGCCGTCAATGTCCGCCCTCACCCACTGGGAGTTCGCGGCGGTTTCCGAGCGTTTTTTCGGAGCCTTGGGGCCTTTCTTGGCGGGTACCATTTCCAGCTCGCGCATCACGCGGATGATACCTTTTACGCCGCTGGCAATCACCACATCATCAAAACGCAAGGCTTCACCGCCTTCGAAGGTAACGACGGGTATGTCGAGGGAATCTGCGTAGGCACGGAGGCTGCCGTCCCGCAGCCCGGCGTTGATAATGATCGGGGCACCGAAAGCTTCGGCCATGCGGGTTGTTTCCGGGTTTTTCAGTTCGGCCCGGATTTGTGGCAGGTTAAAACGGTGTACAGCACCCGTGTGCAAGTCGATGATGTGGGTCACCTTCTCCATGATCAGGGTGCGCAACAAATAGGCGATGCGACCACCTAACGAACCGGTTTCCGAGCCGGGGAAACACCGGTTCAGATCACGGCGGTCGGGCAGGTAACGAGTGCGCTGCACAAAACCGAATATGTTGACGATGGGCACGGCTACCAGGGTGCCCCGAAGGTGACGCAGCGCTGAGTTTTTCAATACCCGGCGGATGATTTCAACACCGTTGATCTCGTCGCCGTGGATCGCGCCACACACCATTAATACCGGGCCGTCCCGGCGGCCGTGTACCACTTCCACCGGAATGTGCAGTGGGGTATGGGTGTAGAGTTTTGCCACCGGCACTTCCACAGTCTCGCGGGTGCCGGCCTTTATCTGAACGCCGGCAATCTCAAACGGTGCTCTTGCCATAAACGGTTAGCCTCTGCCCTTGGTTTTGGTTTTCCAGGGCTTATAATTTTTCTCGGTCCAGTTAATGATCATGCCTGCGACGTTTTTACCGGTGGCGTTCTCGATGCCCTCCAGTCCCGGCGAGGAGTTCACCTCCATCACCAGCGGCCCGCGGCTGGAACGCAACAAGTCGACACCGGCTACGTTCAGGCCCATGGCTTTCGCGGCGGTAACGGCGGTGCGCCGCTCTTCCGGTGTAATGCGCACCAACGAGGCAGTACCGCCACGGTGCAAGTTGGACCGGAACTCGCCTTCGGCCCCCTGGCGCTTCATGGCGGCAATCACCTTGTCGCCAATTACGAAACAGCGAATATCGGCACCGCCAGCTTCCTTGATGAACTCCTGCACCAGAATATCGGCCTTCAGGCCCATAAAGGCTTCGATCACGCTTTCGGCCGCTTTTCGGGTTTCCGCCAGCACTACGCCGATTCCTTGGGTGCCTTGCAGCAACTTGATCACCACCGGCGCGCCACCCACCATTTTCAACAGTTCCGGCACGTTATCCGGTTTGTTGGCAAAGCCTGTTACCGGCATGCCCACACCTTTGCGTGCCAGCAGTTGTAGCGAACGCAACTTATCCCGGGAGCGGGTAATCGCGACCGATTCGTTCAGCGGGAATACGCCCATCATTTCGAACTGCCTCAGTACGGCCGTGCCGTAGAAGGTGACGGAAGCACCAATCCGCGGGATCACCACGTCGAAGTCTTCTAACACCTCTTCGTGATAATGGATCCTCGGGTCTGCCGACGTGATGTTCATCGAGCAATGCAAGCAATCGATAACCTTCACTTCATGGCCGCGATTGATGCCTTCTTCCATCAAGCGCCGGGTCGAATACAGGTGACGATTGCGCGACATAATCGCAATTTTCATGATCAGATCCTTGGTGCCGGTTCGCCGGCAAGATAAGAAGCTTCAGGGTACACAACGGCGCGGCCCGACATGGCGGTACGCCCCAACAGCATCCGGAACCGCATGGTATCCCGGTTGGTCAACGTCATTTCAATCGGCCAGCTTTCATTGCCCACGGTGACCACGGTTTCAATCACCAGACGCAGTTCTTTGTGGCCGCCGGAATCGGTCACGGTGCGTTCGTCCAGCACTTTCGCATCGCACTCGACCACGTCTTTCATTTCGTTCTGAACCGGGTGAACCCAAAACTTCACCCGGCGTTCTCCATTCTCAGTATAGGGCTCTGTGCGAAACGTATGCAGGCACGAGGTGCGAGCCCCTGTGTCGACCTTGGCTTTCATCCGGTCAATACCGAGTTCCGGTAACCCTACCCATTCACGCCAACCCAGTCCGACTCTGTTTTCAACGGTGGTTAGTGGCGTAGTTTCTATTGTTTCAGTCGTGCTTATCGACATCCGGGACACCCTTTTTTTTATGTTGCTCCGGTGCCAACAGCTGCACCCGGAATGGCTCTGAATGACTACCGGCATAGATGCTGGTATGAGGAAACGGTATTTCGATGCCGTGGCCGTCGAGCATTTTCTTCACGGCAATCATCATGCTGCTGCGGCCTTCAAGAAAACGATCTTTGGGCACCCAAAACGAAAACTGTAAATCCACAGAGGATGCACCAAAACCAGTAACCTGTACGAACGCTTTTGGCTCTTCCAGACAGGCGGCATTCTCTTCCGCCAGCTCCAGCAGCAACTCGCTGACGCGTTCAACATCTTCAGCGTAGGCAATCCCCAGCGCCAGGTCGATGCGCCGGATGGGAAACCGCGACCGGTTCACCACCCGCGTTTTAATCAGGGTTTCGTTGGGGATGCGCACATACAGGTTGTCAGGGGTGCGCAGCTTCACGCTCAGCAAATCGATTGCCACCACCTCACCTATGGTGGCATCTACATCGATAACATCACCAATTTCAAAGGGTTTTTCCATCACCAAAAACAAACCGCTGATAATATTCGAGGCTGATGTTTGAGAAGCAAAGCCAATAGCGACGGTCAGGATGCCGGCAGCGCCCAGCACCACCTCCAACGAGAAACCCGCTTCACGGAGCGCCGCGACCGCAAACAGCATGAACACCAGATAGAAGCACAAGCGGCGAATCATCACCTGATGATGGCGGGAAACCCGATCCCCCACCAACCGGCCGACACTTCGGGCGAACAATGTGCCGAGCACTGCCCCCAGAAGCATCAGAAACGCCGCGGAAAACCACTGCCCCCATGCGATGCCGTTGCCGATTTCGGCGATTGTTTGCTGTATCGAATCAAACAAAGCACTACTCCTGTTCGGCTATCAGCCAAAGATGTTATCCACGGCACGTACTAATCTTCGCCCCCGGGCTAGCTTTTCCCGGGCCGGGGCAATGGCTTCACACTGACCGGCTTCGGTGACAACCGCATGGTCGATGTGCAAACTGGCTGAACTCATATCGGTTTCACACTTTACCGTAACACCCGAGGTCCAGAGTTGACCTCGTTCGTTCCGGTAAATCGCCAATAGCGGTGTTGGTAAACTGAACCGTTCCAGCAGCAAGGGCTTTTCCCGTTCATTGATAATGGTCACGGGTGTGACTGCGCGCCAAGGCCGTTTCGGCACCGCCTCCAGTGCCAGCCGGCCATAACTGGACGAGGCATAGCACAGCTCACCTTCCCGGGTATTTTTCCCCAACCAGGTCAAAGACGGCGGTGCCAACGGAAACTCGGCCAGCTCGGTACGCGCCGCCCCCACACACACTTTCATCCAAAGCGTTGTACCCACATACAGCACACAGCGGGCTCCCGCGGGAATGGTTAGCGGCTGGAACGGACGAATGACCGTCGGCAAGTTAGCCATGGCGGGTACAAGGCAGAGCACTCCGTCGTCCTTTGTGCGCACGAAGCGCTGAACCTTCACATCGGCCGACGGCAGCGTATGGCCCGTCGATTCGTACCAGTTTTCCGGGTCTGTGCCTTGCTTGGATGTTTGCTCGCGAATCTGCCATTCCAAATCCAGCAAGGTAATCCACAACCGGGTATGACCAAGTTGATGCTGTTGCGTCTGGCCGGAAGCCAATTGATAAGGATGCACCCAGACACCATCGCGGGGGCTTTCGAATTGCTCTGTCATACCGTGGAAAAAACTCCTTTTTCCTGACGGGGATTATTGTTTAACTATAATCCAATCAGGCAAGGTCAGCGAATATATAAGTTAATGATTTCTCGCCTGTAATTACCCCTACTTCACAGCACGAGGTAAACCTGCTCATGGCTGAACTGGTCTGGTTTCGAAACGACCTCCGCACCGCTGACAACGCGGCTTTGACCGCCGCCTGCAAAAGCGGTCGCCCCGTGCGGGCGTGCTTTATCGTCACACCTGAACAATGGCGGGAGCACGACTGGTCAGCCGCGCGAGTTCAGTTTGTGCTGGAACACGCCAATGCGCTGTCAAAACAACTGGCCAAGCTTGGCATTACGCTCAACTTCCTCCATGCCGATACCTTTGATTCCAGCGTGGACGTACTGGAACAGCACTGCCGCCAGCACAGCATTAGCCATCTTCATTTCAACGAGGAATATGGGGCCAACGAGCGAAAGCGCGATAAGCAGGCCCGGGACAGGCTATCTTCGCTGGATGTAGCGGTGAAAAAATACCGAGACCAAACCGTGGCGCCGGTCGGGCAAATTCTCACCCAGAAAGACGAGCCCTATTCCGTTTTTACCCCGTTTTCTCGCCGGTGGCGCGTGTGGGTAGAAGAAACACGCCCCACTCTTTATCCGATACCTTCTGCGATCGGTTCAACAGTCACACCGGAACGCACCGACACCCTGCCCGCCCCGTTCAAGAATGCTCCGGAGCCTCTGGTGGAAACCAGCGAAGACGCCGCCCACGATGCACTGGATGAATTTCTCTCAGAGCGCGCCGCCAGCTACAACGACACCCGGGACTTCCCCGCGCTGGACGGCACCAGCCTGCTGTCGCCCTACCTGGCTAACGGTGTTTTGTCGGGCCGACAGTGCTTGATCGCCGCTCAACAAACCGGCAGCTCCGGCGAAGGCATTGAAACCTGGATCAACGAAATTGCCTGGCGCGACTTCTACATAAACATTCTTTATCACTACCCACGGCTCAGCATGCACCGCGCCTTCAAACCGGAAACAGAAGCTCTGAAGTGGAACGATCCGGGCGAGCACTTCGAAGCCTGGAAAGAAGGCCGAACGGGCATTCCCATTGTGGATGCTGCCATGCGTCAGCTGAAAGCCACCGGCTGGATGCACAATCGCCTGCGGATGATCACGGCAATGTTCTTATCTAAGAATCTGTTCATTGACTGGCGGCTGGGTGAAGCCTGGTTTATGCAGAATCTGGTAGACGGGTTTCTGGCTTCGAACAACGGCGGCTGGCAGTGGAGTGCATCTACCGGCACAGATGCAGCACCCTACTTCAGGGTTTTTAATCCGGTCACCCAAAGCGAACGTTTTGACCCCAAAGGCGAGTTCATCCGTAACTGGGTGCCAGAGCTGGCGAAGCTGGATAACAAGCGGATTCACGATCCGTCTAAAGGTGGGGTTATTCCGAAAGGGTATCCACGGCCTATCGTGGATTTGAAAGAAAGCCGGAAGGAGGCGATTGCGCGGTTTCAGGCTTTGAAGGACTGAGTATCTTTTCCGGTCAGGGTTGGGGCGGCTATCAGAGAACCACTTCACAAGCTGACGGGCTGGGTTGGGGATGCCTTTCCAAAAATGTGCGTAGCCATGGATGGCGGAGCAGAAGCGTCACATGGACGTGCCGAAGGAGCGGTTTTTGGAAAGGCATCCCCAACCCGGCCCTACTCCAAAGTCAGGCCGAACAGACCGGGCAGTCAGGATCTTTCAATAGCTTCATTTCTCGCCACTGCATCTGCCAGGCATCCAAAATGAGCAGCCGGCCCATTAGAGGACTACCCACCTGGGCTATCACTTTTATCGCTTCCATCGCCTGAGCTGAACCAATCATGCCTACTAAGGGCGCGATAACACCCGCTTCCGAGCAGGTCAGATCCTCGTTGCCCTGCTCTTCGTACAAACAGTGGTAGCAGGGGCTTTCAGGGTTTCGAGGGTCGTATACGGATATCTGCCCTTCCCCCCGAATCGCCGCACCAGACACTAACGGAACCCCAGCAGCAACGGATGCACGGTTAAGGGCGAAACGGGTGTTGAAGTTATCGGTGCAATCCAACACCAACGTTGCTTCCGAGACCAGCTGTTGAAGATCATCACCATCCACACGGCGATTAACGGCAGTCACGGTAATTTCGGGATTAATCGCGCGAACACGCTCGGCCAAGCGTTCGGCTTTGGAGTCGCCAAGCCAGCTTTGCTGGAAACCGATTTGGCGCTGAAGATTAGCCAATTCGATCTGGTCGTCATCCACCAGCGTTAACTGCCCCACGCCAGCCGAACCCAGATACAACGCAACCGGGCAACCCAAGCCGCCGGAGCCCAGAATCATCACCCGGGCCTCTTTCAGCTTTTGCTGGCCGGCGATATCAAATTGAGGAATCAGAATTTGGCGGCTGTAGCGGAGCAGTTCGTCATCGCTGAGCATAGGAAATCTCGCAGTTAGTCACTGGCTGGCTTGCGGGCCAGGGTCATGCGGTCGTTACCGCCGTAATCTTTGCGGGTTTCTATGTTGCGCCAACCGGCACAGGCAAACAACTCCCGAACCGCCTCACCTTGGTCGTAGCCGTGTTCCAGCATCATCCAACCATCGCCGTTCAACCACGCCAGCCCTTGGGTAACCAACAAGCGAATATCATCCAGCCCGTCGTCGCCGGCAACCAAAGCGGATGCCGGTTCAAAGCGCACATCGCCCTCGCTGAGATGGCGGTCGCTGGCCGGGATATAGGGTGGGTTGGAAATGAGTAAATCAAAGGTGTCGGCCGGGATGTCGTCGAACCAGTGGCTCTGAAGCACGGTGATGGGAAGGTTCAGATTCTGGCTGTTCTCGCGGGCCAGTTCGACCGCTTCGGCAATGCGGTCGGTGGCGGTGACCTGCCAATCGGGCTTCTCGCTGGCGAGCGCCAAGGCAATCGCGCCCGTGCCGGTGCCCAAATCCAGAACTTTCGCGGTTTCAGGCAACTCAAGCGATAAAGCGGTTTCTACAAGGCATTCGGTGTCGGGGCGAGGTATCAGGGTGGACGTGGACACTGTCAGAGGCAACGACCAGAATTCCTGCTGGCCGAGCAGGTACGCAACGGGCTTGCCCTCAACCCGCTCGGCGACCAGTTCGAAAAACTGTTCCGCCTGCGCCGCCGGGATTTCCCGCTCGGGCCAGGCCCGAAAGCTGGTGCGGCTCAGGCCACTGATGTGGCTTAGCAGCAATTCGGCATCCAGCTTGGGTGAATCACCACCGATTCGGGCCGCGGCTTCTTTTATCAGAGCTTCGCAGGTCAACAAGGGGTTACTGATCCTGTGACAGTTCGGCCAGCAATTCCGCCTGGTGTTCCTGTTGCAGCGGCACCACCACCGCATCCAGATCACCACCAACCACTTCATCCAGCTTATACAGCGTAAGGTTGATGCGGTGATCGGTCACCCGGCCTTGCGGGAAGTTGTAGGTGCGGATGCGCTCTGAGCGATCACCGCTACCCACCAGACTTTTCCGGGTTTCGGCCATGCTTTGCTGCTGTTTTTCCAGCTCGGCATTCTGCAGCCGCGAGGCCAGCAAACTCATGGCTTTGGCGCGGTTTTTGTGCTGCGACCGTTCTTCCTGGCACTCCACCACCAACCCTGTGGGCAGGTGAGTGATGCGGATAGCCGAGTCGGTCTTGTTTACGTGCTGCCCACCGGCACCGGAGGCCCGGAAAGTATCGACGCGCAAATCGCCTTTGTTGATATCAACGGCTTCTGCTTCGTCTGCTTCAGGAATGACGGCCACAGTACACGCCGAGGTATGAATACGGCCCTGAGATTCAGTTTCCGGCACTCGCTGAACCCGGTGTGCACCGGATTCGAATTTAAGGGCGCCGTACACGCCCTCACCCGACAAACGGGCAATGACTTCTTTATAACCGCCGTGTTCGCCTTCGTTCTCGTTGAGTATTTCAACCTGCCAGCGGCGCTTTTCTGCGTAACGGGAATACATGCGGAACAGGTCACCGGCAAAAATAGCGGCTTCATCACCACCGGTACCGGCACGGACTTCCAGAAACACGTTTTTGGTGTCGTTCGGGTCTTTCGGCAACATCAACCGTTGCAGTTCCGCATCCAGTTCTTCGCTGCGAGATTGGGCGTCGGCCAGCTCTTCTTCGGCCATGGCGCGCATGTCGGCATCGCCGTCTTTGGCCAACTCTTTCGCCTCGCTGATATCATCCAGAGACTGCTGCCATGCCTGAAAGCACTTCACCACAGGTTCGATCTCTGCGTACTCTTTGGAAAGATCACGAAACTTGTTCTGGTCGGCAATCACTGAGGCATCGCTTAACAGCGCATTCACCTCCTCGAACCGCTCTACTAATTGTTCAAGGCGGGATTTAATCGATGACTTCATAGTTTTTCCGTGGTGGTGGGCTCGTCAGCATCCAACATTTCAAGTTGATAAAGCTCACGCAGGAAGTCCGCAACTTCGGTACGCCCTTCCGCCATGGCTTTACGAACCTGAGTAGATGGTTGGTGCAGAAGTTTGTTTGTGAGGCCCCGCGCCAGGCTTCGGAGAGCGGTTTCCGGGTCGGCACCATTGCGCAGCGCCCTGAGCGCTTTCTCGGTTTCCGCGTCGCGCAGCGATTCCGCCCGTGAACGGAACACTTTCAATGTCGACACGGCATCTAGCGCGCGCAGCTGGTCCAGAAAATCCTGAACGCCGCTGGCAATCAGGTTTTCGGCCTCGCGGGCAGCGCCTTCCCGGGAGCGTACGTTTTCTTCTATCACTTGGCGCAAATCGTCAACGGTATAGAGGTATACATCCGCCAAAGCGCCCACTTCCGGCTCAATATCACGGGGTACGGCAATATCCACCATGAAATAGGGGCGATGTTTACGTTTTTTCAAAGCGCGCTCGACAGCGCCTTTGCCAAGAATCGGCAGCGGGCTGGCGGTTGAGGAGATGACGATATCAACATCGGCCAAATGATCCGGAATTTCGGAAAGGACAATGCCTTTTCCGCCGTGGATCTCAGCCAGCGTTTGGGCACGCTCCAGCGTCCGGTTGGCGACCAGAAAATCACGCACACCGGCATCGGCCAAATGGCGAGACACCAGTTCGATGGTTTTACCGGCACCAATCAACAGTGCTTTGTTGCGGGACATGTCCGCGAAAATCTGATGCGCCATGCTGACTGACGCGTAAGCAACCGACACCGGGTTTTCGCCGATCGCCGTTTCTGTCCGGACCCGCTTGGCAACGGAAAAGGTGTGTTCAAACAGGCGAGACAAGAAAGCGCCAGTGGCGTTGTGTTCCCGCGCCAGAGCGTAGGCATCTTTCAGCTGGCCAAGAATCTGGGGTTCACCCAGCACCATGGAATCAAGGCCAGCCGCCACACGCATCATATGCCGCACGGCATCGGAATCTCGGTGCACGTAGATCACGTTTTCCAGATCCGCCGCGTCCAGATCGTGGAACCCGGCCAACCAGCGCAACAGCGCTGGCGCGCAATCGTCGTCGCCCGCCAGATAGAGTTCCGTGCGGTTACAGGTCGATAAGATGCCGGCTTCACTGGCACCCGTCGCCGCCCGCAGTTCGGAGAAGGCCTCGGCCATCCGCTCAGGCGTAAACGCGACCCGCTCGCGGATTTCCACGGGCGCAGTGCGGTGATTAATTCCCAGTGTCAGCAATGCCATGGTGAGCTCAAAACACCTCAGTCCAGTAAAAGATAAGCAGCCTCATTCTACCGGCGCCCGCTCGCGCCTGCCACCTGAAAACACCCGGGCTTCGGCAACTGCGGACATGTTGGGCAACTTCAAGCGCTTATGCCATTATAGGCGCTCGGCCTTGACCACGATCCGATCTGCCTCAATTTTTTTCAGGTAAAGAACGGTCATTCTGAAACACAGCCTCGAGCTCACAGGACGCTGCATGCAAAGAAACGCACCATACCTGGCCACCTGCCTGCTGGGAATTAGCTTCGCCACCTTATCCGGCTGCTCAAGTTTTTCAGGGTCATCAACACAACCGGCCCCCGAACCCATTGCCACCCCGGCACCCGAGCAAACAGAGATTGAGTACGCAGACTTCGAACCCGAAGTGCTTTATCAGCTCTTGTCGGCAGAAATCGCGGCGCAACGGGGTCGCTACGATGTGACTCTGGTGAACTATATTCAGGCGGCAAAAACCTCCGAAGACGATGGCGTGATCGAACGAGCCATGCGCATTGCCCAAACCCTGAATGCCGACAATGCCCAACAACAACTGGCCGATTTGTGGCTCGAGAAGTCGCCGGAAAACATTCAGGCCCACCGTGTAGCAGCCATTCAGGCCGTCAAACGGCAAAACCTGAAAACGGCGCTGTATCACATGGAAAAGATCATGGATCAGGGCGAAGACGCTGATTTTGACAGCCTCGCCGCCATGGCGACCCAACTACCGCCTGCCCAGCAACAAGAGTTACTGACTCTGTACCTGCAGTTAGCCGAACGCCACCCGAACACCCCGGATCTGGAATACGGCATTGCGCTGCTGATGAAAGTCTCCGGCGACCCTCAATCTGGCCTGGAGCGACTGGAACCGTTAATCAGCGCGCACCCGAACTTTCAGCCGGCCATTACACTTAAAGGCGATTTGCTGTATCAAACCGGGCAGACGAAAGCGGCACTAAATCACCTCACCAGCAATACCCGCCGGTTCCCTGACAATCGCCAGATGGGCACACTTTACGGCCGAATCCTCATTAACGAGAAAAAGCTGCAAGCGGCTCAGGACGAGTTCCAGCGACTGGTCAAACGCCATCCGGACACACCGGGACTGAAACTGTCCCACGCTCTGGTGGCACTGGAAAACCAGCAACTCGATACCGCCCGCGCCGATCTTAACGCGCTAG
Source organism: Marinobacter sp. S0848L (assembly GCF_023016065.1). GTDB lineage: Bacteria > Pseudomonadota > Gammaproteobacteria > Pseudomonadales > Oleiphilaceae > Marinobacter. Next base: position 189,501 of record NZ_JALKAQ010000004.1, read on the forward strand.
TTGAGCAGGGCCACCACACGAACGAAGCCAGGTATTACCTTGGCCGCATTGAAGAAGAAGCCGGAAACACCGAGCTGGCCATCAATCACTACCAGAGCGTGGAATCGGGCAATTACTACTTCCCTGCCCTATCCCGCGCCAGTGAACTGCAAGCTCAGGCAGGCGAGCTGAATGAAGCGCTCAGCCATATCCAATCGCTGAGAGCCAACAACCCGGAACAAGCCGAAAAGTTCTGGCTACTGGAAATCAACCTGCTGATTGATCAAGACCAGAAAGCCAGTGCTCTGACTGCCACCAATCGGGCTCTTGAAGAACATCCCGACAACGTTGAAGCTCGCTATGCACGCGCCATGCTGCATGATGCGAAGGGTAATCCGGAGCAGGCGGAACAAGACCTTAAAGCCATTCTCGACATAGAGCCCGCCAGCTCGATCACTCTCAACGCGCTCGGCTACATCCTGACCGAACGAACCGATCGCCTGCAGGAAGCACAGGGCTATATCGAGCGCGCCCTAGCCCTCGACCCCGACAACCCTGCCATTCTGGACAGCATGGGCTGGGTCTTATTCAAACAAGGGCGCACGATGGAAGCGCTGGAGTACCTGTCAGAAGCCTGGGGCGCCTATTCAGATCCTGAAGTGTCGGCCCATTACGGCGAAGCACTGTGGAGCATCGGCGAAGAAGAACAAGCTCGCATTATCTGGGAAGAAGGTCTCGACAAAGACCCCGATCACGAGATTCTGCTCGAAACCATTGAGCGCCTGACCAACGAAGGGAACGAAGAATGATTCGCGGAACGCTCCCCTTGTTGGCACTGCTTTTCTCGATAACGGGCTGTACCACCATACAGCTCGAACCGCTGCCCGAGGGCATGACTGAACAACCACCCGCCGAGTGGGCGGCCCACTCGGATAAACTAACCCGATTCAACCACTGGTTGCTGTCGGGCAAGCTGGCGGTGAAACAACCCTCTGACAGCGGGACTGCCGTGATCAACCGCTGGCAACAGCGCAACGAAAGCTACGAACTGGCGTTGTCGTCGTCGTTTCTGGGCATGGGCAGCACCCAGCTAAAAGGGGTGCCGGGATACATCCAGCTAACGATGCCGAACGGCGACCACTACCAGTCCTCAGAACCGGAGAAACTGATTCAGGCAGCCACGGGCTGGCAACTGCCCATCGACAATCTGACCTGGTGGATCAAAGGCCTGCCCGCCCCTGACGGCGACTTTCGCCTGCTGTTCGATGAGCAGAACAAACTGGCCATTCTTGAACAAGACGGCTGGGAAATCCGGTACGACCGCTGGCAACCGTTCATAGAAACCCTGCCCGAACTACCCGCCCGAATCACCGCCCTGAAAGGCGACAAACGCGTGCGCGTGGTCATCAGCCGCTGGCAACGTGAGGACTAACCCAGTGACAACCCGCATTACCCTGCCCTCGCCGGCCAAGCTAAACCTGTTTTTGCACATCACCGGCCAGCGCCCGGACGGCTATCACGAACTTCAAACCCTGTTCCAGTTCCTGGACTACGGCGACGAGTTAACTTTCACACTGACCCCGCAGCAGCCGGGGGTGCGCCTGGAAAACTCCATCGAAAGCGTCCCGGACGACCAGAACCTCATCATCCGGGCCGCCCGGGCACTGGCGCCGCGCAGTTCAGAACCCCTGCCCGGTGTAAGCATTCATTTGAACAAACGCCTACCTATGGGTGGCGGGTTGGGCGGAGGCAGCTCCAATGCCGCCACCACCCTTCTCGGTTTGAACTATCTTTGGAATTTGAACCTGAGTGAAGACGAACTGGCCGACATCGGCCTGACACTGGGTGCCGACGTGCCCGTTTTCGTTCGCGGCAAGGCAGCCATCGGTGAAGGTGTGGGAGAAATCCTGACCCCCGCAAACCCGCCCCAGGACTGGTTTCTGGTACTAAAACCAAACTGTAAAATTAATACCGGAAAGATTTTTTCAGAAAAAGGGTTGACAAGAGACACCCCAAAATTGAAAATACGCCCCGCTTTTGAGGGAGACGCCTCGAGGTACCGAAATGACTGCGAGGATGTAGTTCGTGAACTGTATCCTGAGGTTGACCGAAGCCTGGAATGGCTTGCACAATTCGGACCTGCAAGATTAACCGGAACCGGGGCTTGCATTTTTGGACGTTTCCCTACAGAATCCGCAGCGCGGATCATCTGGGAAAGCAAACCCTCCGGCATCAAGGGGTTCGTAGCTAAAGGGGTGAACATTTCACCACTTCACACAAAGCTAACAGAGCTAAGATGATGCCAAAAAAGCACGATACTGGGGTGTCGCCAAGTGGTAAGGCAACGGGTTTTGATCCCGTCATGCGCAGGTTCGAATCCTGCCACCCCAGCCACCTTTCTCCCGCTTCTTCTGAATCAACCGCCGATACCGAGAAGGATGCCGTCGTGTCAAAACTGATGATCTTCGCTGGCAACGCCAATCCTGAGCTTGCCGAAGCAATCGCAAAGAAACTCCACATTCCCATGGGCGAAGCCACTGTTGGCCGCTTCAGCGATGGCGAAACCACCGTTGAAATCAATGAGAATGTACGTGGCCATGATGTTTTCATCATTCAGCCCACCTGCTACCCAACCAATGACAACCTGATGGAACTGATCGTGATGGCTGACGCCCTGCGTCGCGCCTCTGCATCACGAATCACCGCGGTTGTGCCTTATTACGGGTATGCACGCCAGGACCGTCGTGTTCGTTCAACACGAGTCGCCATCAGCGCTAAAGTCGTCGCCGACATGATCTCCAGCATCGGCGTGGATCGTGTATTGACGCTTGACCTGCACGCTGACCAGATTCAAGGCTTCTTCGATATTCCGGTAGACAACATCTACGCAACACCTGTGATGCTGGAAGACATTGAGAAGCAACGTTTCGAAAACTTTGTTGTGGTATCCCCCGACGTTGGCGGTGTAGTTCGCGCACGTGCTGTTGCCAAGCGCATGGACGATGCCGACCTGGCCATCATCGACAAACGTCGCCCGAAAGCCAATGTATCCCAGGTTATGCACATCATTGGTGATGTTGCCGATAAGACCTGCATCTTGGTAGACGACATCGTGGATACCGCCGGCACTCTGTGCAAAGCCGCTGAAGCGCTGAAAAATCGTGGTGCTTCACGCGTTGTTGCCTACATTACCCACCCGGTACTGTCTGGCCCGGCAATCGAGAATATTAACGGATCTGAGCTGGACGAACTGATCGTCTGCGACACGATCCCGCTGAGTGACAAAGCGAAGAATTGTGATAAAATCCGCGTCCTCAGTATGGCTGGCCTGCTTGCGGAATCTATTCGCCGCGTCAGCAACGAAGAATCAATCAGCGCGCTGTTTGAGAACGTGTAATTCGGAACCCCCGAAAAACGTTTTATCACGCTGATACCGTATCAGAGTCGGGAGCCTAACAAGGCTCCCGACTCTTTTAGTCAGCCTGAGAAATAATTCTCCGGCTATTCAAAAAACATCATCTGTCCAAAAGCCTGGTCGCGGGCGGTTCAGATGACGATTGAGGTACATATCATGTCCCAGGAATTTGTTATTGAAGCATTTCCTCGTGACGATCAGGGGAGAGGTGCGAGCCGCCGCCTGCGTCGTGAGGAAAAGAAAATCCCAGCAATCATCTATGGCGAAGGCAAAGATGCCGTTTCCATCTCCATCTGGGAAAACGAGCTGAAAAAAGCTCTGGAAAACGAATCTTTCTTCTCTCAGATCCTGACCATCGATCTGGAAGGCAAGAAAGAAAGCGTTATCCTGAAGGATCTGCAGCGTCACGCGTACAAGCTGCGCCTGATCCACGCTGACTTCCTGCGTGTAGACAAAGACCACGAAATCGTTGTTCAGGTTCCGGTTCACTTGGTGAACGAAGACACCGCTCCTGCGATCAAGACCTTTGGTGGCGTGGCTTTCCGCCTGCTGACTGAAGTTGAAGTAGCGTGTCTGCCTAAAGATCTGCCAGAGTTCATCGAGATCGATCTGACCGACGTGGAACTGGATCAAGTTGTTCACCTGAGCGACCTGAAACTGCCAGAAGGCGTTCGTATCCCGGCTCTGCAGCACGATTCTGAGCACGACCAGGCTGTTGTGTCTATCCAGAAGCCGAAAGGCGCCAAGGCTGATGACGCCGAAGACGCGGAAGAAGCCGAGGAAGGCGGCGAGGAGTAATTACTCCGGAGGGACTGGCATATGGCACAGGATATTGTCATGGTGGTTGGCTTGGGTAATCCCGGTGCCGACTACGAGAATACCCGCCACAATGCCGGCGCCCTGTTCGTCGAAGCGCTGGCCCGCGATGCGGGTCAGACGCTCCGCCCCGAAAAGAAGTACCACGGGCTTTACGCTCGCATCCATTGGCAGGGCCTCGACCTGCACCTGCTCAACCCCAGCACGTTCATGAATCGCAGCGGCCTGGCCATCAAGGCGCTCGCAGACTTCTTCAAGATCGCGCCTGAAAACATCCTGATTGCCCACGACGAGCTCGATATCGCCCCCGGCACAGCCAAGCTTAAAAAAGGCGGCGGCCACGGCGGCCACAACGGGTTGCGCGACGCTATCGCACATCTGGGCACCAAAGACTTCCAACGCCTTCGCATCGGCATCGGCCATCCCGGCGACAGTCGCAAGGTAACCGGCTACGTGCTCGGCCGTCTCGGTAAAAAAGAAACCGAAGAACTCAATGCCGTCACCGCAGAAATCATGCGCGTACTGCCCGACGCCGCCACCGGCAAACTTGCAGCGGCTATGAACCGCCTGCACAGCTTCAAGCCTACGGCCTGAACAGGTCACAACCCCTTACTCGCACCTATACCGATACACCGGTATAATCCGCGCAAATTATCAGTTCCAGCAGAGGCATTCCATGGGATTTAACTGCGGCATTGTCGGCCTACCAAACGTCGGCAAATCAACTTTGTTCAACGCACTCACCAAAGCCGGTATTGGCGCCGAGAACTTCCCGTTCTGCACCATCGAGCCGAACGCTGGCGTAGTCGCCATGCCCGACCCGCGCCTGACCAAACTGGCCGAGATCGTCAAACCTGAACGCGTGGTGCCAACCACCATGGAGTTCGTAGACATTGCCGGCCTGGTTGCCGGCGCATCCAAAGGCGAAGGCCTGGGTAACCAGTTTCTGGCCAACATCCGCCAGACTGACGCCATCGCACACGTTGTTCGTTGCTTTGAAGACAGCAACGTCATCCACGTTGCCAACAAAGTTGACCCGGCTTCTGACATTGAAATTATCAACACCGAGCTCGCCCTTGCCGACCTCGACACCGTTGAGAAAGCCATCAAACGTGTGCAGCGTGTTGCCAAAAGCGGCGACAAAGAAGCCAAAGCCCAACTCGAGATGTTCGAACAACTGCTGCCGGTGCTGAACGAAGGCAAGCCGGTTCGCAGCATGAACCTCGATGACGATCAATTGGCGCTGATTCGTGAGCTGTGCCTGCTCACCATCAAACCGACCATGTACATCGCCAACGTCAGCGAAGACGGTTTCGAGAACAACCCTCACCTTGACGTTGTCCGTGACATTGCTGCGTCTGAAAATGCGGTGGTCGTACCCATCTGCAACAAGATCGAAGCTGAAATCTCCGAGCTGGAAGACGACGAAAAAGCCATGTTCCTTGATGAAATGGGCATGGAAGAACCGGGCCTCGACCGCGTTATCCGCGCCGGCTACGCGCTGCTGGACTTGCAGACCTACTTCACCGCTGGCGTGAAAGAAGTGCGCGCCTGGACCGTTCGCGTTGGCGCAACGGCTCCTCAAGGCGCTGGCGTTATTCACACCGATTTCGAGCGCGGCTTCATCCGTGCCGAAGTGATCAGCTACGACGATTTCGTGCAATACAACGGCGAAGCCGGTGCAAAAGAAGCCGGCAAATGGCGTTTGGAAGGCAAGGAATACATCGTTCAAGACGGCGATGTCATCCACTTCCGCTTTAACGTGTAATTTTTCGGAAATTTTGGCCCGGAAGCCTTGACAGCTTGAAGCCAAATGCCGAAAATACGCGCCTCGTTTGGGGTGATCCCCGAAACGATTTGGCAAGGTAGCTCAGTTGGTTAGAGCACAGCACTCATAATGCTGGGGTCGGCGGTTCGACTCCGCCCCTTGCTACCAGTATTCGAAGGGCCACCGTTCACGCGGTGGCCCTTTTCTGTTTTGAGGACGACCTCACCCATCCCGGGAGATTCGTGCGGGACGACCCGCTTTGCATGGCAGCCTTGCTATGAGAACCACCAGAGACAGAATCCGCCAAGCCATCTCCTTTGAAGTTATTGGCCTGCTGATATCGACACCTCTCGCCGCTTTCGTTTTTGACTTTGATCTCGGGCAGACCGGCGTACTTGCCGCGATCGGCGCGACCATCGCCACAGCCTGGAACTACCTCTACAACCTGATGTTTGACCACAGCCTGAAGCACATCACTGGCTCCACCCGAAAAACTCTGAAAATCCGCGCCCTGCACGCGATTTGTTTTGAGTTCGGTTTGATGCTGGTGTTTTTGCCCATCATCGCCTGGTGGATGAACATCGAACTACTCGAGGCCTTGATCGTTGATATCGCGTTTGTGGTGTTCTACTTAGTCTACGCTTTTGTGTTCACGTGGTGCTATGACACCGTTTTCCCGGATAACGATCAACCGGCGGGCCTCCCCGAATAGCGGTTCGACTCCAACCTCCGCGCGCAGTATTCTGTATAGCCCGACCTTCCTGGATCGGGCTTTTTCGTTTTATACCTTCTGGAATCTGCTGCTATGTCTGAACACATCGCGTCCGGCTTATCCATTAACGCCCTCGAGCGACTCACACGCCATTTCGATGAACGCTACATTCAGCCCGGCAAACTGGCCGGTGCGGTCACCCTCGTGGCCCGTCACGGCAAAGTGGTCTGGGCACAAGCTCAGGGGCTGATGGACGTTGAACGCAACCGCCCGATGCAGCGCGACACCCTATTCCGCATTTATTCCATGACCAAACCGGTGACCTCGATCGCCATGATGCAGCTCTACGAGCAAGGCAAATTCCTTATGAACGATCCGGTACACAAGTACATTCCTTCCTGGCGCAATTTGCGGGTCTATAAAAGCGGCTGCTATCCCGATTTCGAAACCGAACCCGCCAGCAGGGCCATGACCATTCGGGATTTGATGACCCACACCTCCGGCTTGACCTACGGGTTCACCGAAAGAACCGAGGTAGACGCGGCCTACCGAAAGCTGAAGCTGGATGGCAGCTCCATTCTCACACTGGACAAGCTGGTCAACCGGCTGGCGGAATTGCCTCTGGAATTCTCACCCGGAACCGCTTGGAATTACTCGGTATCCACCGATGTGCTCGGGTATTTGGTAGAGCTGCTCTCTGGCCAGTCGCTGGATGACTACTTCGACGATCACATCTTCAAGCCACTGGGCATGACCGATACGGGCTTTCACGTTCGCGCCGATCAGCAACACCGGTTTGCCGCCTGCTACCTGTACCAACCGGGCGACACCATGAAACTTCAGGACGACCCGGAACGATCAAAGTATCTAAAGCCACCGCGTTTTCTGTCCGGTGGCGGAGGACTGGTGTCTACCGTCGACGATTACCACAGATTCGCTCAGGCGCTGTGTCAGGGCGGTGAATTTCAGGGCCAGCGCATTATTGGACGCAAAACGCTCGAATTCATGCGCCGGAACCATCTGCCCGGAAATCAGGACCTACCCGCGCTATCGATAGGCGGATTCAGCGAAACGCCTTACCAAGGCAGCGGGTTCGGTTTGGGCTTTTCAGTAAAAACCGATGTCGCCGCGTCTCACACCGTCGGGTCTGAGGGTGAATTTGGTTGGGGTGGGCTGGCCAGCACCAGCTTTTTCGTGGACCCCGACGAGGACTTGGTGGTTATCTTTATGACGCAACTGATGCCGTCATCGTCTTACCCGATCCGGCAAGAATTGAGAGCCCTGGTCTATGGCGCCGTAACCTGAAACACACGGCTGGCCCGCATTACGTAACACTACCTATTCGATCATTGCGGCCTGTGGCATACTCGGCTTCTTTAGCCCATAACGAACAAATCATCAGCAAGGACTGTTGTCATGAAACCAGCAACTCTCGCCCTGCACGCCGGCTTCAAAAGCGACCCGACCACCAAGGCCGCAACCACGCCGATTTATCAAACCACGTCATACACCTTTGACGATACCCAGCACGGGGCTGACCTGTTTGACCTAAAGGTTCAGGGCAATATTTACACCCGCATCATGAACCCGACCAACTCGGTTCTTGAGGAGCGCATGGCCGCCCTCGAAGGTGGCATCGGCGCGCTGGCCGTTGCGTCCGGCATGGCCGCCATCACCTACGCCCTGCAAACTATTTGCCGGGTTGGCAACAACATCGTCAGTACCGGTCAGCTTTACGGCGGCACCTATAACCTGTTCGCGCACTCGCTGCCAAACCAGGGCATCACCTGTAAGATGGTGGCTCACGACGATTACGACGCTCTGGAAAACGCCATCGACGACCAGACTCGCGCGCTGTTCTGCGAATCAATCGGCAACCCTGCGGGTAACATTGTCGATATCCAGAAGTGGGCCGAAATTGCTCATAAACACGGCATTCCGCTGATTGTGGATAACACCGTCGCCACACCGGTTCTGTGCCGTCCGTTCGAACACGGTGCCGACATCGTGATTCACTCACTGACCAAGTACATTGGTGGCCACGGAACAACCGTAGCGGGCGTTGTTGTGGATTCCGGCAAGTTTGACTGGAAAGGCAACGCCGACAAGTTCCCGATGATGAATGAGCCAGACCCGTCCTACCACGGTGTGGTTTACACCGAAGCGCTGGGCGAAGCCGCCTTTATCGGTCGCTGCCGCGTGGTACCGCTGCGTAACACTGGTTCTGCGTTATCGCCGTTCAACTCCTTCCTGATCATGCAGGGCATGGAAACCTTGGCTCTGCGCATGGAGCGCCATTGTTCCAACGCCGAGAAAGTCGCCCAGTTCCTGCAGGATCACCCGTCCGTTGAATGGGTAAACTACGCGGGCCTGGCAAACAGCCCATTCAAAGCCACCTGCGAAAAGATCTGCGGTGGCAAAGCAAGCGGCATTCTGAGCTTCGGCATCAAAGGCGGCCGCGAAGCCGGCGCCAAGTTCATCGACGCGCTGGACCTGATTCTGCGCCTGGTCAACATTGGTGATGCCAAGTCCCTGGCATGCCACCCCGCCACCACCACACACCGTCAGCTCGATGCAGACGAACTGAAGAGTGCAGGTGTGAGTGAAGACTTGGTGCGCTTGTCCATCGGCATTGAAGATGTTGAAGACATCATTGTCGACGTAGCTCAGGCGCTGGACAAGTCCCAGGCCTGATCTTCATCAACCGGGTACGACCAAAGTCGTGCCCGGTACCCTCGTGATTGCCCGTATCCTCCTTGTAACTGCACGCCCCGCCCTTTAACCTTTAGAGCTCACCTTATCTGATTCGAGAGCTCCCGACGCCATGAGCGACAGCGCAAAACCCCGCATTACCAGTGGTTCCAAATTCCGCAACGAACACGGTTTCGCCGCCATCAAAGATGGCGTAAAGCGAACAGTCTCAAATGCGGAAGACAAACCTCTGGAGCGCAAGCCAAAATGGCTGAGAGCGCGCATGCCCGGCGGGGAACGTTTCGAAGCGGTACGTCGCAACGTGTCAGAGCATCGCTTAAGCACGGTTTGCCAGGAATCTCACTGCCCGAACATCGGTGAATGCTGGACCAACGGCACCGCCACCATCATGGTCATGGGTTCGGTTTGCACCCGCGCCTGTAAATTCTGCGCGGTTGATACCGGCAACCCGAAAGGCTGGCTGGATCCGGAAGAACCGGAAAACACCGCCAAGTCTGTTGAGCTGATGGGCCTGCGTTACATCGTACTGACCTCGGTCGACCGGGATGACCTGGACGACGGCGGCGCCGCTCACTACGCCGCCTGCGTATCTGCCATCAAACAGCGCACCCCGGAAGTGGCCGTTGAAGCCCTGACTCCGGACTTTGATGCGGTGATGAGCGATGTGGAAAAAGTCGTGGATTCCGGCCTGGATGTATTCGCCCAGAACGTGGAAACCGTCAAACGCCTGACCAGCCGTGTCCGCGACCCCCGCGCCGGATACGAGAAAACCCTGAGCGTCCTGGCCCACGCCAAGAAACACCGGCCAGACGTGCTCACCAAGACCAGCCTGATGGTCGGCCTGGGTGAAACCGAAGAAGAAATCCTGGAAACCATGGATGACCTGCGCGCCATCGGCGTAGACATCCTCACCATCGGCCAGTACCTGCGCCCCACCCCGAACCACCTGCCGGTGGAACGCTATGTGACTCCGGAAGAGTTCAACCGCTACCGTGAAATCGGCCTCGAAAAGGGCTTTATGGAAGTGCCCTCCGGCCCCATGGTGCGTTCCAGCTACCGCGCTGACCGGGTGTTCGACAAGAACAACCTCGGGCTGGCCGTGCCGGAAGTGCCCACGCCAGACCAGGCCATGCAGATTCCAGTCAAGGCTATCGACTGATCCGGAACTGCTGCCGGCACTAAAAAAACCCCGCCTGACGATGTCAGGCGGGGTTTTTTGATGGTATTCCGGATCAGGCCTTGCCTGGCTCCGGGTCGTCGGTGTTGATCATGTCATCATGCTCATCCATCTCCCAGGGCAGTTTGCCCGGCGAGATATCCAGGAAGTGCAGGTAGTTCTCAAACTGGTCGAGAATGTCCTTGATGATGTCATGCTCATCGTAGCCGAACACATCGTAGGAACGACCGCCCCGGCGCATGTACACCTCGGCCCGATAATAGACTTCCGGCTTGTCCGGGTCGCGCTTGAGCTCACCATAAACAAAGCCCGGCATCGGGTGCTCGGTCAGACGCACATCGTAGATGAAGTCGACGTGGTGCTCCCGGTGCACCTGCAAGTGAGAGCGCTGGTTTTCAGAATCAAACTCGGCGGTCGCATCCCAGCCCTTGGCCTTCAGCTCCTGCTCTACTTCCCGCATAGCATTCATGGCCGTGTTCTTGATGAACATTTCCACTTCCTTCTTGCCCGGGAATTCCACAATGGCCGCCAGGCGATGCTTCCACTGGGAGCCGGTCATATGCCGGTTAGTCATCATATGGGCCTGCAGACTGGTTTCACGGTGTCCTTCGATCACCAGGGCCCGCCACATACCTACAGCAGCAATCAGCATGATGATGGCGAACGGCAAGGCGCTGGCAATGGTCATAGTCTGCAAGGCGCTCAAGCCACCCGCCAACAACAAGACCGACGCAACCGCACCTTCCAATACCGCCCAAAACACACGCTGCCAGGCGGGAGTTTCAATCACACCACCGGACGCGAGTGAGTCGATCACCAACGAACCGGAGTCCGATGAGGTTACGAAGAATGTCACGATCAACAGCACTGTCAGTAATGAGATAAAGAAAGACCAAGGCAACACATCAAACAACTTGAACAAGGCCACGGCATGATCTGCCTGGACATCATTAATCAGCGTATCCAACCCCTCATTCATAATGAGCGTCAACGCCGTGTCGCCAAAGACGGAGAACCACAGGAAGGTAAATACCGAAGGGACCAGCATTACGCCAAACACAAACTGCCGGATGGTTCGTCCGCGACTGATCTTCGCAATAAACATCCCGACAAACGGGGCCCAGGCGATGGTCCAGCCGAAGATGAACAACGTCCAGTTACCGATCCAGTCGCTGCGGGTATAGGCTTGCAAGTTAAAGGTGCGCTCAACAATGCCACTCAGGTAACTGCCGGTGTTCTGCAGGAAGGTTTCCAGAATGTGGATGGTCGGCCCTACGATAAACACGAACAGCATCAGGGAAATGGCCAGAACCATATTGAGAATGGACAGCCGTTTTACCCCCTTGTCCATGCCCGCGACAACGGACACAGTGGCTGCAGCGGTAATGACCGCAATCGCGATAATCTGCACAGTGGTGTTGATCGGGACGTCAGACCAGAGGTAGTTAATCCCCGCATTAATTTGAGTGACGGACAATCCAAGGGTTGTGGCGATACCGAACATGGTTCCGAGAATGGCAAACACGTCCACCACATGCCCGATGGGGCCATAGATCTTCTCGCCAATTAAGGGATAGAGTGCCGAACGAATCGAGAGCGGCAAGCCATGACGGAAGGCAAAGTACGCCAGAACAAGGCCCACCAAACCGTAAATAGCCCAGATGTGGAAGCCCCAATGGAAGAACGCGATCTGCATGGCTTGCTTCGCGGAATTGACGGTTTCCGCGGCACCTGCGGGCGGTGCCGCATAATGCAAGACCGGCTCCGCCACCCCGAAGAACAACAAAGCGATGCCGTAACCCGCCGAGAACAGCATCGCGAACCACTCAGGGAACGTGTATTGCGGCTCGGCATGGTCCGGGCCAAGCTTGATATTGCCCCACTTGGAGGCTCCCACCGACACAATAAACACCAGAAATATGGCGACAGAGAGCATGTAGAACCAACCGAATGTCTCCGTGATCCAACTCAGCGTGGCGCTGAACGCCTCGCCAGCCATTTCCGGGTTGCTGATTGTTCCGATAACGAGTAACAACGCCACCACGACGGCCGGTATGAACACCGGCACCAGTATGGTCGACCGCATCGCTTTCTTGTCAGAAGCCATAAACCGACACCCATCCTTCTGTTAGATATTGAATTCCGATTTTCGATTGTCCATGCAGGTACAGAAGCACCTAGCACCACTATAGAAGCTAAAGGCTAATAGTCCATTCATGGTATTTTCGAACGAATTCAGAATGGCAAATGTGAGAGAGAAATCATGAAGCAAAACGAAGGGGTCAGACGCCCTCTGGCGGGGCGTCTGAGCATTACGAGCGCTTACTGCGGCTGTTGCATCTGGCGCTGTTGCATTTGCTGCTGCATCTGTTGCTGCATTTGCTGCATCTTTTGGTCAAGCTCGTTCCGCTGCTCTTCGGTAAACACCGCATCCACCTTGGCCTGCATCAAGGCAGAAATCGCGGCGATTTTGCCGGTCACTTCGCCCAACTCCTCGGCGTGGGAACGAATGCTGTCTTCGTCGTAATCCGCTTTGATTTCGCCTTGCAGCTCACGCTGAAGCCCCTGAGCGTCCTGACGCAGCTCACCCAACTCACCTTCCATCTCGCTGATGATGTCGCGAATCTCGGCCTGCTGGTCATCCGACAAGCCCACCATCTGCGCCAATTGGGCAACCTGATCTGTCTGGCCCTGCTGGGCAAATGCCGGCATCGACAAACTAATGGCTACCAGGGCCGATCCAATAATTTTTTTCAGTTTCATAAAACGCTCCAAACGTGAGTGGTAACTTCACCACAATAGGGTCAATTTAAGTTTCAGTGCTTTACACCCTAAATCATTCCCGCAGGCGATTTCACCCCGATCCCCCTGCTTTTTGTACAGTTTTTGGGGGCACCGGCCCACACCCCGCGCCACTCCGGCATTTTGACAATGTGAAAATTTAGTCATTCCACTGCATAATGGCGGCTTTACCCACCATACGGAGCAGACATCATGGCCATTAACTGGTTTCCCGGGCACATGCACAAGGCCCGAAAGGAGATCAAAAAAGTCATGCCCCAGATGGATCTCATCATCGAGGTGGTTGACGCACGACTCCCTTTCAGCAGCGAAAACCCGCTGGTGCCATCGTTGCGTGGCGATACACCTCTGATCAAAGTGTTGAACAAACGCGATCTGGCAGACCCGGCAATTACCGACCAATGGCTGGAATGGATTGAACAGGAACGAGGGGTGCGCGCCATCACCCTGACCCATAACCAGCGCCAGGAAGCCTTGAACATTCTCAAGCTAGCCGAGGAAATGACCCCCGAACACGACCGCCAGAAAAGTGCACTGCGGGTGATGATTCTGGGCATTCCGAACGTTGGTAAGTCCACCTTGATTAACACTTTAGCGGGCCGGCCAGCAGCGAAAACCGGTAACGAACCGGCAGTAACACGTGCCCAACAAGCCATCAAACTCCCGGACAATGTTCTGCTGTACGACACGCCGGGTTTTCTTTGGCCCAAACTGTCGCCCGAGCAATGCGGCTACCGTCTTGCCGTTAGTGGCGCCATTCGCAGCGCTGTACTCGATTTTGAAGACGTTGCCATGTTTGAGGCGGATTATCTGGTCGACGCCTACCCGGAACTGGCCATGTCCCGTTACGGCCTGAATGAGCGCCCACAGGACGGACTGGCGTTAATGGACGCGATTGCTGCTAAACGCCGTTTCCTCGGCCGTGGCGGTGTTCCCGACTTGTACAAGGTTTCCGAAGTGCTCATCAATGAGTTTCGGGCTGGCACCATTGGGCGAATTTCACTGGAGACACCGGCGATGGTCGAAAAAGAACTGGCAGAGGCCCGAGCGCTGGCGGAAATTGAAGCCGCACAAAAAGAAGCAGAGGAACTGGAACGCAAACAAAAGGGCCGAAAACGCTAAGCGTTAAAAATTAAGCATAAATACCGCTAGCTCGAAGATTCGTTATACAGCTATCTTGTTTTGGTATACTCGTTTAACGCTCAATAAGCTGCGATCGCTGGTCAGCTTGTTTACACCATTTATTTCAGGTTTTTTGGTTATGGCTAAGGCAATTCCGCTTCGCTCCGTTTCTCCGCTCAAGGCCTCGTGCAATCAGTGCAGCCTCAGCAATCTTTGCCTGCCCCTTGCGGTCGAGGAAAACGATCTCGATAGCTTGGAGGACATTGTTCAGCAGGGAAAGATCTACAACCGTGGCGAACACATTTTTGACCAAAGCACGCCGGTTAAATCCTGCTTCGCGGTAAAGAGCGGTTCGATCAAAACATCCATCATTACGGAAAGCGGTGAAGAGCAGGTCACAGGCTTTTTCATGCCGGGCGAGCTTGTTGGTTTAGACAGTTTGGGCAGCGATCATTACGCCTGCACAGCGAAAGCTTTGGAGCGCACCAGCTTGTGCGAGTTCCCCATGGACAAACTGGAAGAGCTGACCATTAAATTGCCGGAACTTCAGCACCACATGTATCAGCTGATGAGCAAAGAAATCCAAAGCAGCCACCAACTGGCGATGCTGCTCAGCAAAAACACGGCTGAAGAACGCATCGCTGCGCTGCTGCTTTCTCTTTCCAGCCGCTTCCGCCGTCGCCGGATGTCAGGCACAACCTTTACCCTGCCCATGCCGAGAAACGACATTGCCAACTTCCTGGGCTTGGCGGTTGAAACCGTCAGTCGCGTATTTACGCGTTTCCAGAGCCAGGGCATTTTGAGGGCAAAAGGGCGTGAGGTTGAAATTCTGGATGTTGAAGCCTTGCAGACTGTCACTCACGAAGTGAGCAAGCAGGCCTGCCGATCCTCGCAAGCCTGAACGATTTGGCGAGCCGGGCTTATTGAGCCGGCTCGTTCTCGGATGTATCGGCTGCAGTCGCCATCAAGAACTCTTCTTCCAGCCAACGCCGCCAAGGCAACTGTTTAATTCCAAAGGTGTTGCGTATCTTCGTGCACACCATGGTTGTGTTTACCGGCTCCAGATGGCCCCAGTCTGGCGTTTCGTCGACCACTCTAATGCCTTCCGGTATCCCCGGCATCTCGACGATAGCCAGCCCTAATTCGTAAAGGGATATCTCTTCCGCCCCGGCATATTGGTAAGTTCCCCAGACTTCTGCGCCGCAATCCAGCTGCATGATGATTGCCGCCATGACTCGTGCCAGATCCTTCACCGCCACCGGTTGGCCGTGACAACGATCAGGCAACGGTAGTGCCTCTGCGTTGGCACTGTTTTGATAAACCTTCTTTGCAATCCGCGCCAGGCTCCATCCGGTACGCAAAATAATGTGTCGAGGTAACTGACTCCGCAACGCTTGCTCGCACTCCCACTGCCAGCGCCCCAATTCATTAATGGGCTGGCCGGGATTAGACGCGATATAGGCATCTTGTTTGCGGCCATCAAACACATAGCACGACGACAACTGGAGCATGGCCATGCCGCGCTCCAGCGCATGACCGGCAAGCGCCAAAGGCAGTGAGAATGCGGCCTCATGAGTCGCTTCACGATCGGCTTCAGCCTGTTCGGGATCGCCCAACCACAGCGCGTTAACGATCAGATCGGTATCGTCCGGAATCCAGCTTGCCAGTGCATGCAAATCCACCCGCGCAGGGTCGCTTATCAGCAACGGGCTGACCCGCAGGTGCGAGGCTCGCAAGCGGTCAAGAAGCACCCGGCCTAATGGGCCATAATCGTGAACAACTAAGACATGCACGGGAATTCACTACCTCCGAATTTCGCTGATCTGACAGGCTAATCCACGTTCAGGCCAATGGCCTGAACAATGGTTTTGCTGCACCATTCATCACACCGTATAAACGCTGACTTTAGTCAGTACGAACCACGCTCTTCGCAGCAACACCTTGGCGCTGCAACCATGAGCATACAACACCAGGACTGATCATGCTGAAACAACAAAGCCACATTGTTGCTCCTATCCCCGATGAACTTCGCACCCGTGCGCTTTATACAGTATCCGAGCTGAAAGCGCGCGGCAAAGCCGACAAGGAAGCCATCGACCAGTTGCACAACCTGATTGTGGACCTGACCGAGAACGGCCTTGATTTCTTTTTTCTGGAACCGCTACGACGCCTGAATGCCGGCAACGTGACCATGAGCATGGCCAAAGTGGGCATCAGCAGCATGCTCAAGGGCAGTAAAATGGTGGTTCACAAAGTACTTAAAAAACTGAACGACCGAAGCCTGACTTCTATCCTGGAGTTCATCGAAGAAATCATTCACGAGCCGGAAGCCCAGTAAAAGTGATCACCGCTTCCCGGGACTGACCATCAGTAGCAGTCCCGGGGCACCCGGGCCGTTACGCCGGTCAGCAGCTCATACCCTATGGTCCCCGCACAGGCAGCCACCTCGTCCACGCTGACGGTTTTGCCCCACAGCTCCACCATGTCGCCCTCCTGAGCCTCCGGCACGCCGGTCAGATCAACGGCCAGCATGTCCATCGATACCCGGCCCAGAAGCCCGATACGCTGCCCAAGAACAGCCGCAGGCGTTCCCGTACCTGCATGGCGCGGATAGCCATCGCCATAACCGATCGCCACCATTCCCATGCGAGTTTCCGATTCGGCCACCCAGGTTGAACCGTAGCCGATCGACTCTCCCGGCTTGACGGTTCTCGTAGTGATTAAAGGTGCTTCGAGCGTCATCACCGGCTTTAACCCCAAATCAGACCCGGTTTTGCCAATCATGGGAGATGCCCCGTAAAGCATGATGCCGGGCCGACTCCAGTCGTAAAGCGGCTGCTCAGGCAGGAAGTGAGCGGCGGAGTTGCCGACACTTCGCATCAGTGTCGGCCAGGCCTGTGTGGCCTGCTCGAAGATGCGGGTTTGCTCGGCAGTCATGGGACTGGAGGTGTCGTCAGCACAGGCAAAATGAGTCACGAAGCCTTGCAGCTCCGCTCGCTGCCCCCCTTCTTCCAGTTTTGCCATGACAGCAGGGAGTTCCGAGGGCCTGAAACCCAACCGGTTCATGCCGGTATTCACTTTCAGCCAATACGCCGGAGCGCGGCCGGCGGCCAGCCATTGCAGCTGCTGGTTGTTGTGCAACACCGGTTCGAAGCCCTGCTGTGAACACAGCGCCATATCCTCGCGGCTGTGCACGCCTTGAAGCATCACCACCGACTGGCTCAACCCCGCCGACCGTATTTCAAGCGCTTCTTCCAAACACGCCACTGCAAATTTTCGGGCGTCGGTGGCCAGCGCCTTTGCAACAGTTTGTATGCCATGGCCGTAACCATCTGCCTTGACCACAGCCATAGCCTGGGCCGAGCCTGCTTTGGCCCGGGCCACTTGATAGTTGTACTTCAGAGCATCCAGATCAATTCTGGCAACAGTTGCGCGAGGCATTAATAGTCACCACCGTAATCACCGTAATCCCCGTGCGCCAAGTCTTCGAACTTGGTGTACTTACCAATAAAGGCCAGCCGGATTGTGCCGATCGGCCCGTTCCGCTGCTTACCGATAATAATTTCGGCGATGCCTTTGTCCTGAGTGTCTTCGTTATAAACCTCATCCCGATACACGAACATAATCACGTCGGCGTCCTGCTCGATCGCACCGGATTCCCGGAGGTCGGAGTTTACAGGGCGTTTGTTGGGACGCTGCTCAAGACTGCGGTTCAGCTGGGACAGTGCCACCACCGGGCAACTCAGTTCCTTGGCGATACCTTTCAACGATCGAGAAATCTCGGAGATTTCTGCCGTTCGCCCTTCGGTGTTACCGGGCACCCGCATCAACTGAAGGTAATCCACCATGATCAGACCGATTTTGCCGCCATTTTCCCGGGCAATCCGGCGTGCTCGTGACCGCATTTCTGTGGGGCTCAACCCCGGCGTATCGTCGATATACAGCGGCTTGTCTTTCAGCAAACTGACCGCCGATGTCAGGCGCGGCCAGTCGTCTTCCTCAAGCTTACCGCCCCGGACCTTGGTCTGGTCAATTCGCCCGAGCGAGGAGAGCATACGCATAGCCAGAGCATCCGCGGGCATCTCCATACTGAACACCAGGATCGGTGTGCCGGTACTGATCAACGCGTTTTCCACGATGTTCATGGCAAAGGTGGTTTTACCCATCGACGGACGACCAGCCACGATAATCAAATCGGCCGGCTGCATACCGGAGGTCTGGTCATCCAGATCACGGAAACCGGTGGTCAAACCGGTGGTCTGCTCACCCGACTCGAATAGTTCCTCGATGCGGCTGAGGGTGGTGGCCAGAATCGGGTTGATGGCTTTAGGGCCCGAGCCCTCTTTGGTGCGCGCTTCGGCAATCTGAAACACGCTGCGCTCGGCCTCATCCAGTATTTCGCTACTTTTTCGACCCAGCGGATTAAACGCGGAATCGGAGATCTTACCGGACACTTCAACAAGCTGACGTAGGACCGAACGCTCGCGCACGATGTCTGCATAGGCCGCTATGTTCGCTGCACCCGGGGTTTTTTCTGCCAACTCAGCCAGATAGGCAAGACCGCCTGCGTCTTCTATATCCCCGGCCCGTTCGAGAAACTCCGCCAGGGTGACGACATCCAAAGGCTCGCTTTCGCTGGCCAGCCGCTCAACAGCACCAAAAATCAGACGATGATCCTGGCGATAGAAATCAGCCGCCGAAATCATTTCTGAAATCTCGTCGAACCGTCGATTATCCAGCATCAGACCACCCAATACGGCCTGCTCTGCTTCCACCGAATGGGGTGGGACTTTGATACGACTGGTTTCTGAATCAATAGACACAGATTGGGGAGAAGGAGTTGCCATAGACACCAGACACGTAAGGAATGAAAAACAGACCTACAAGAATACCAGAAACAAACAAGCCCGAAACCGTTTCCGGATCGGGCTTGTTATGGACCGCGAAAAGCCTGAGCCTCAGCGGTCGCTGAACTTACCTGCTGTGGCCAACCGATTACTCGGCAACAACCGCCAGCTTGATGGTAACTTCAACGTCAGAGTGCAGCTGCAGCTCGATGTCGTACTCGCCAGTGGTCCGCAGAGGGCCTTCCGGCAGACGAACTTCGCTCTTCTCAACTTCAGTGCCGCCAGCAGAAACAACTTCTGCAATGTCGCGAACACCGATAGAGCCGAACAGCTTACCTTCGTCACCAGCCTTGGAGGTGATGGTGAAGGATGCGCCTTCCAGAGCTTCTGCACGGGACTGGGCAGCAGACAGCTTTTCAGCAGCGGCTTTTTCCAGCTCAGCGCGACGCTCTTCGAACGCCTTTACGTTTGCTTCCGTGGCAGGCACAGCCTTGCCGTACGGCAGCAGGAAATTACGACCGTAACCGGCCTTAACGTTTACCTTGTCGCCCAAAGTGCCAAGGTTTGCAACTTTCTCGAGCAGAATAACTTCCATCTCGTTAACCTCTTCGTGCTTTATTCAGCCGGTCCGGTTGGCGCGATGCGCTCCCGAATATCCAGCCAGCTATCCACAAAAGCCAGAACCAACAACAGCATCATTAGATTCAGACCCAACAGCCCCAACACAATGTAAAACGCGAACAGTGCCTGCCCGCCCCACTGTTTACGACCAACCACCCCATGAACCAAAGCCAAACCTGCCACCAGAAGTGGCGTGCCTGCAGCCCATGCCAAGAGTACCGGATTCAGCCCTAACAACGGGCCCGATATCATGGATACAGCGCATACAACCGCGATGGCCGGCGACAACCGGATGGCATGAAACTCGCGCTGAAAACCACCGGGGTTATCCAGCCCTGCCTGCCAGGATCTCGCCAACATGGCCATGGCAATCGCTATTGCGAAAGCCGAGCCCGCCATGCTGGCGCTCATCGCGCTTCGAATGATCCGCTCCAGATCGCCGCCCAGAGCCTGAACCACTTCGGCGTTGTATTGGTCGTAAAATTCGACACCGATTCGAACAAGTTCGTTTAACAGTGTCGGATACATGACCGGCAACATAAGGCCCGTCAGTATCGTCAGAAAGGCGCCTGATAACAGCGCGTTTTCCCAGGACAGCGATGCCCGGAAGACCGATGCAACCAGCATCGTTTGCAGCAATACAATCAGCGCTGTCGGGTTTTGACCGTATACGGCCCATCCCAACGCAGGCAAAACTGCCCAAAGGCCAATAGTGAGCCCTTGCCGAACCCCTTGTCTCATGATGACAAGGGCCGTAACTGCTGCGCCTATCCAGAACAACAAAGGAACAATAGTTGCTACTACTGCTACTCCGCCGGCCTGCATGGGACCGCGCATTACATACTGTGCGAGTGCACGCATGGTCCCGGGTCCTGTCTATCTGTGCTTAGTGGTCGTGACTGTCCGTATACGGCAGCAGTGCCAGGTAGCGGGCACGCTTGATAGCGGTAGCCAGCTGACGCTGATAACGTGCTTTGGTGCCGGTAATACGGCTGGGCACGATTTTGCCGGTTTCAGTGATGTAGCCTTTCAGGGTGTCCAGATCCTTGTAATCGATCTCTTTAACACCTTCTGCCGTGAAGCGGCAGAACTTACGACGTCTGAAAAAACGAGCCATAACTTAACTCCTAACTCCGGTGAATTACTCTTCTTCGCCTTTGGACTCAGTGCTCTGGCTTTCGCCAGACTCAGCCGAACGGCGTGGACGATCATCTCCGCCGGAACGACGGTCCTCACGGGACTCAGCGGCTTTCATCGGAGACAGGTCAGTAACAGCCTCGTCGCGACGCAGGATCAGCTCACGGATGATCGCATCGTTGAAGCGGAAGTTATGAGTCAGCTCGTCCATCGCAGCCTGTGAACATTCAACGTTCATCAGCACGTAGTGAGCTTTGTGAATCTTGTTGATCGGGTATGCCAGGTGACGACGGCCCCAATCTTCCAGGCGATGTACCTGACCGCCATCTTCAGTGATGAGGCCGGTATAACGCTCGATCATCGCGGGCACTTGCTCGCTCTGATCCGGATGTACCATAAATACGATTTCGTAGTGACGCATGAGTTCTCCCTACGGGTTAAACAGCTTTCTGCTTCGGACCGAACCGATCCCAAACATGGAAAGCAAGGAGGTGACAGCTAGGCTGCCGGCTTCTTTTTGCTTTATCGACAAGGCCTTGTATAAAACCGCCTGATCAAAAGCGAGATTTCGATCCCCTGAATTCAGGCAATACAAAACCACCCCTTCTAAAAGGGGTGACGTATTCTATGCCTACAAGGGGTATCGTGCAAGGATTAACCGGTTCGTTGGCGCAACGCTTCGTACAGACAAACCCCGGTTGCGACCGAGACATTCAGGCTATCAACGTGGCCGAGCATCGGGATGTTCACCAACTGATCGCAGTGCTCACGGGTCAGGCGTCGCATGCCCTTGCCTTCTGCACCCATCACCAGCGCCACCGGCCCTTTAAAGTCTGCCTGAAACAAGTTGGCATCGGACTCGCCCGCCGTGCCGATGAGCCAAACCCCCTGATCTTTCAACTCGCGCAGAAAGCGGGCCAGATTGGTCACCCGGACAAACGGGACGGTTTCAGCCGCACCACAGGCCACCTTACGCGCCACGGGGGTCAGGCTTGCAGACTTGTCTTTCGGCACAATGACGGCCTGAATCCCAACGGCATCAGCGGTACGCATGCACGCCCCCAAATTGTGGGGGTCGGTCACGCCATCCAGCACCAACAAAAACGGAGGCTTGTGGCTCGACGCCAATTGCGCCAACAAATCCGCCTCGGTCCATTCGCGGCTTTCGGCAACCTCGGCCACCACGCCCTGATGCACGCCAGACACGCGCTCATCCAGTTCACGGCGATGGACAACACTCCAGCGCACACCCAAACCATCCAGCGCCTCGGTTACCGACTTTACTCGTTTGTCCTGCCGACCGGTCTGGATCCACACGCGCAGCAAACGCTCCGGCTCCCGCTTCAGCACTGCATCCACGGCGTGCCAGCCAAATACATATTCCTGAGACACTAGCGATTCATTCCTGTGTTACTGATTACTTGCGGCTTTTCCGCTTTTTACCGGCCGGTGCCGATTTTTTCGCGCCTTTCTTTGAGGCTTCGCGCGCAGCTTCGCTGGCCAGACGCTCTTTCGCGCTGGCAGGCTTTCCGGACTTGCCACGCTTGCCTCCCTTACCAGCCCGATCACCTTTACCGCGCGGTTCACGCTTGGCGACATCCAGGGCATCCCGGTCAGCGGTACGCTTTTGCGGTTTGCTGGTGAGCTCTAGGTCAATCTTGCGATCTTCCAGACCCACCCGCACTACTTTCACCTTAACCTCATCCCCCAACCGGAAGCTCACCGCTGTGCGCTCGCCGATCAGCCGGTGCTTGGCCGCATCATGGTGGAAGTAGTCGCCACTCAATGTCGAGACGTGCACCAACCCTTCAATATAAATATCGGCCAGTTCAACAAAGAAACCGAACGGCACCACCGCTGCAATTACGCCTTCGTATTCCTCGCCCACGTGATCCTTGAGAAACTCACACTTGAGCCAAGCCATTACGTCACGAGTGGCATCGTCAGCCCGACGCTCAGTCATCGAACAATGTTCGCCGAGCTGTTCAACTTTCGCGTAATCGTATGGGTAGGCGGCCAGTTCCAAGTCCAACTCTTTCGGCGACACCACATCTTTCTGCACGTCCGGGCTGTGAATGCAGGACTTGATAGCCCGATGCACCACCAGATCCGGGTACCGGCGAATGGGCGATGTAAAGTGCGCATAGCTGGCAAAGCCAAGGCCGAAGTGGCCACTTTCTTCCGGGCTATACACTGCCTGGCTCAATGAGCGTAGCATCACCGTCTGAATGACGTGAGCATCTGAGCGGTCAGCGACTTCGGAAAGCAACTGCTGATAATCCGCAGATGTTGGCCGATCACCGCCGCCCAACTGCAAGCCCAGCTCACCAAGGAACAGACGCAATTTCGCCAACCGTTCTTCGGACGGGCCTTCATGCACCCGGTACAGAGCCGGTATTTTGTGCTTTTTCAGGAAACGGGCCGTGGCCACGTTTGCGCACAGCATGCACTCTTCCACAATCTTATGAGCATCGTTCCGGTGCACCGGAACAATCTCTTCAATCTTGCGCTGCGCATCGAAAACAATTTTGGTTTCAGTGGTTTCAAAATCGATCGCGCCGCGTTCGGTGCGTGCCTTTCGCAGCAGCTTGTAGAGCTCGTACAAGTTATGCAAATGCGGCAATAAGTCGGCGTAATGCGCACTGAGTTTATACCCTTGCTCGGTATCCGGGTGCTCAAGCATGGTACTGACTTTGTTGTACGTCAGCCGCGCATGGCTGCGCATAACCGCCTGATAGAAGGTATAACCACTGATGTTACCGGCCGCACTGATGGTCATGTCGGCGACCATACACAAACGGTCAACATCCGGGTTCAGGGAACACAGTCCGTTTGACAGCTTCTCCGGAAGCATTGGCACAACGTGATCGGGGAAGTACACCGAATTGCCACGCTCGAACGCTTCTTCGTCGAGCGGAGAGCCTGCGCGCACATAATGAGACACGTCGGCAATCGCTACGACCAGGCGATAACCACCCCGAGGGCGAGGCTCGCAATAAATCGCATCATCAAAGTCTCGAGCGGACTCATCATCGATGGTGACCAACCGCATGTTTCGAATATCGACACGGTTTACTTTGTCTTTTTCCTCAACTTCCGCTGGGATCGCTGCTGCTTGCTCGCCGACAGCATCGGACCAGCTGTGCGGTATTTCATAAGAGCGGATGGCTACATCGATTTCCATGCCCGGCGCCATGTGTTCACCTAATACCTCAACGACCCGCCCGGTGGGCTGGGTTCGAATCGTTGGCTGACGCAAGATCTCAACCACCACATACTGGCCGTGCACCGCTGAGCCAATGTTTTCATCCGGTACTAAAATCTCGTGATTGATGCGCGCATTTTCAGGCACAACAAAAGCAATACCGCTCTCTTTGAAGAACCGCCCTACGGTCTGTTCGGTGCGGTGTTCGAGCACTTCAACGATCACGCCTTCTCGACGGCCACGGTCATCAACCCGATCCACGCGCGCTGCCACTCGATCGCCATGGAACACCTGTCGCATCTGGCGGGCAGTCAGAAACAGATCGGAACTGCCGTCGTCGGGAATCAAAAAACCAAACCCATCTCGATGACCGGAGATTTTGCCAGTCACCAATGCGGCTTCTTCAATAGGCAAGAATGCATTCCGGCGGTTACAGATCAACTGTCCATCACGGCACATGGCAATCAAGCGCCGCCGCAAAGCTTCGATACCTTCCTCGGAGGCCTGCCCTAATTCCTGGCACAGGGTTTCGTGAGTGGCAGGGGCACCACGCTCTTTCAGGTGATTGAGGATAAACTCCCGGCTTTGGATGGGATTGTCGTATTTCTGGGCCTCACGTTCCGCGTGAGGATCCCGTGTATTTTTTTTCTTGGAAACCATTCGGGTCCTTGTTATTCAGGCCGCAAACACTGCGGCAAAATTCATCAACTCACACAGTATAACGTTGGCATTTGAAACCTGCATGACAAGGGGGACATTAATAGGCACAAATACCGTGAAAACTTTTTTCACTAAAACATTTGACAGGCCAGAAAGGAATTATTAAAGTACGCGCCATCGGTTGAGGGGCACCCTTCAATCTTGGCAGAAACGCTTATTCTTACTGAACAAACAGCGCAACTGCAAATCACCTGCCGAGGTGGTGAAATTGGTAGACACGCTAGCTTCAGGTGCTAGTGGGGGCAACCCCGTGGAGGTTCAAGTCCTCTCCTCGGCACCATTTCCTCCCCCAGGAAATGGCTTATCAAATACCTTATTTATTAAGCCTCTAACAAGCATTTATGCTTGATCTTTCTTCGCATTGATAAAAAAAGCGGCAGCCTTGCAGACATACCGCTTGTGACATCAGCGGTTTTCTATCTAGTCAGAGACTTCATCTTCTAACCCTTCGATCAAATACTCCGTAAGGGTCTTATACGCATAAGTCACCTGCGCGAACGCGACGCCGTTCCGCTCTTGAACCGGTTCTCCGCATACCGTGGTTGCCCCCGCCCGCTTTAACTCGGCTTGCTGGGGGTAGTTCACGGTTTCCGCGGTCACATCGGCCTGATTCAGTGCCGGGTAGGACAAATGCCATTGGAACGCGCCATCCACAGAATCGACACGGTCCAGGTTGGCGACGACTGAGTTTTGTACCGGGTATTTAACAAGCCGCTGAACTACCAACTCGACTGACGGCTCCTCCGGTTTGGTGTAACTGCGATAGTCGTACTCAAAGACGCGATCGTACTCATTAGCACCCTCGGAGAGAGTGGCTCCAAACAACCGCGTGACATA
This sequence comes from Marinobacter sp. S0848L, assembly GCF_023016065.1. Lineage (GTDB taxonomy): Bacteria > Pseudomonadota > Gammaproteobacteria > Pseudomonadales > Oleiphilaceae > Marinobacter. The sequence goes on from NZ_JALKAQ010000004.1 coordinate 215,371, forward strand.
CGCATTTTCTGGAATGACCGGCTCATCGTCGGTACCAACCGGGGCGCAGCTATCACCGGCCCCGGCGTCTTTGAAGATAACCGAGCGCTCAACCGTTTCACCACGTTCAATCCGGTATCCACTAACCTGACTGCCACCTCCCATCTCGGCGGGAGAATTCTCAACCACCAGAGAAAGGACTCGGTCTGCTCGCCCAGAAACAACTTCAACCACGGCACTTTTATCCGCCCAGCTCCATACAATCTCCGGACTTCCGCCCAGTTCCGTGCTGTCAGGCTCAATGCCTTGTGTCGCCTTATGACACTGGGTAACGGTGTCAAAGTAAGCCCGTTTATTTGGCCAATCGAACACGATACGCTCATGAATACCGCCTTGGCCGTATAGTTCCTGCCCCTGATCGGACAAAGACACAGCCGGCAACCACTGCGTATTCAGTGCCGCCATGTAACCATCGGCTTGCACCAGTCGCATCACCTCGGGCAACGACGGCTCCATACAGCCCTGACTCGAAACGGATAACAACCGCCCGCTTTCCGAGTAGTCAAACATCAGCTCGGCGGAGGGGCTCAGATCTCTCGCGGGCAACGTGCTGGAACGATCGGAGTGTGCCGAAACATTCACTCCTGTCACAAGCACCGGATTACTTAACTCAATGGGAACAACCGGTAACTCCAGTGCATTCGGGTCCACGTTGGCGTAATTCCCTCCCGATGCTGCTGCATCCACCAGCTGCATCACCTCTGCGGCATTCTGAACCAGCGATATCCCGAGCAGTTGCACTGACTCGGCTGACAAAAAGCGCTCTGTACCATCGCTGCCACCTTCCGCCAGCAACGCGTTGTAGTCATCCGGGATCTGGCTCGCCATAAACCGGGCCAACGCCCGGGCATAGGCATGCGCCCGGTCATCGCTGGCGAGCACGTAATCCTTCAGCAAGTTCAGCCCGTTCAGGTCGGCGAAGCGCTCCGACGAAACGGCACCAAGCCCCGGGCTGATCGAGCTACCCACCACAGCGCGGTAGCGAGCCAGTGTCGTCAGCGGGGTTACGTTGGTCACACCGGGGCTGGCCGACATCAGGTAAGCCCGCGCAACGGCAACCTCACCGTTACGGGTTTCTTCCAGAGTTTTGCCGGGCAACGCCAGCGCATACAAGGGGTAATCCCGGGGGTCTAAATCCTTGCCTAAAGCACTAGGGACATCGAATTCCGAGATATCGAGATCAAAGTGCCCGCCGGCAACGGTCATGGCCGTGGGCTCGCCATTTGCCAGCGTGTAAGTTTCACCGTTTGCTAACAGAATTTCGAGCGGGCCCTTGCTGTATTGGCCGTCGCCATCCAGATCCAACCAGACGCGAGCGTTGCGAAGGTAGCCGTCAATAACCCGCCCTGAGTAAGGTGCAGGCTTGCTGTAACTCACACCATCAAATTCGCGACCATCAACCGGTAGTTGGTCGGACTCTTCACCACAACCAGCGAGCGCTAGTGTTAGCAGGGGAACGGAAAGACTGAGCAGGGGTTTCATCACGGCAACCATTTATCCTTGTTAGAAGGTTGTGCCGTTACTGTAGGGAATACCGAAGCCGGAGACCTTGACCGGCTTGGCAAATTGTAAAGTTTGGTAAACGACAGGCCTGATTACTCAAAGCCTGTCGTCTGGAGGGATATTAGAACGAGCGGGCGACGATTTCTTTCATGATTTCGTTGGTGCCGGCATAGATGCGCTGTACACGTGAGTCGGCCCAGGCGCGAGCAATCGGGTACTCCCACATATAACCGTAACCACCGTGCAGCTGCACGCACTCGTCCATGACTTTACACTGCAGGTCAGTGGTGTGCTGTTTGAGCATGGCCGCCGTTGGAATGTCCAACTTCTTCTCCAGGTGCAGCTCCAGGCAGCGATCCGTGAACACGCGAGCAGCCGTGATCTCCGCTTTCAGTTCCGCCAGTTTGAAACGGGTATTCTGGAACGCCACTACCGGTTTACCAAACGCCTTCCGCTCTTTCACGTAATCCAGAGTCCACTGCCAAGCGGCTTCCGAAGCCGCCACCGCCGTGAGCGCCACTTGCAGGCGCTCAGCCGGCAACTCGCTCATCAATTGAATAAAGCCCTGCCCTTCTCGGCCACCCAACAGATTCTCTGCGGGTACTTTCACGTCCTGAAAGAAAAGCTCGGAGGTATCCTGCGCTTTCATGCCCACTTTGTTCAGGTTCTGCCCTTTTTCGAACCCTTCAGAAGCAGATTCTACAATGAACAAGCTGGTGCCTTTGGCGCCCTCTTTGGGATCGGTTTTAGCAACGACGACAACCAGATCCGCTAACTGACCGTTGGTGATGAAGGTTTTGGAACCGTTCAGAAGGTAGTGATCGCCGTCTTGGATGGCGGTGGTTTTCACGCCCTGAAGGTCGGAACCGGCACCCGGCTCTGTCATGGCAATCGCCCCTACCATTTCACCGGAAGCCAGCTTGGGCAGGTAATGGGCTTTTTGCTCATCGGTGCCATAGTTGTAGATGTAGGGGGCGACGATGTCTGAGTGAAGGCTCCAACCAATCCCCGTCAAACCGGCTTTCGCCACTTCTTCCATGACCACCGCAGAATAGCGGAAGTCTGCCCCAACACCACCGTATTCTTCGGGCAATGTCGGGCATAGAAAGCCCAGCTCGCCGGCTTTGTGCCAGATTTCCCGGCTGACCTGGCCGTCTTTCTCCCATTGTTCATGGTGAGGCGCCGCCTCTTGCTCGAGAAACTTACGAACGGAATCCCGAAAACCTTCAAGATCGGCATCAAACAAAGTACGTGGAATCATGGCAGAGCCTCGCGTGTCGAGTGGCTTGTTTTTATCTTCAACCAGTCTGTGACGAGGGCGCCGCGCACTCAATGGTGAAAACCATCAATCGCTTTGGCCAAAACCAACGCATGCAATGGCCCTACTCTGCTTTCTATTCTCCCCAGCGCGGAACCAACGTTTGCGGAAAACCCAGATGATCAAGAATCCGCGCCACCATGAAATCCACCAAGTCTTCAATCGATTGCGGTTTGTGATAGAACCCGGGGCTCGCCGGCATGATGACAGCGCCCATGCGGGTAAGCTTGAGCATATTATCGAGGTGCACTTCTGAATAAGGGGATTCCCGCAGCACCAAAATCAGCGGCCGGCGCTCTTTCAGAGCGACATCACCGGCACGCTCAATGAGATTGTTGCTGGCACCGGTGGCTAACGCCGATAGTGTCCCGGTGCTACAGGGGCAAATCACCAGCGGCGCTTTTTCACCCGACCCCGAGGCCGGAGCCGAGAACCAGTCTTCGCGGCCAAACACCTGAATCTGGCCCTCGTCGGCACCGGCGTATGCGGTAAACGCGTCGGCCATAGCAGGCGGCGAGCCCGGCAGGCGGAAGTCGGTTTCAGTGGCAATCACCACCTGCGCTGCGCGGCTGACCATCACGTTCACCCGGCAACCATTGGCCACCAGACACTGAATCAATCGCAGCGCATACTGGGCGCCAGAAGCGCCGGTGATAGCAAGATTAACGACCTGAGGTGACTCAGCCACGCACTTTCTCCAATTCGGCGACCAGTTTGCGGTGAATACCACCAAAACCACCGTTGCTCATGATGACAATGTGGCAGGTTTCCGGCAGTTGTTCCAATGCTCGGGCGATCAGCGCCTCCACAGAATTCTCGACGCTGTGGTGATCCAATTCGCCGTGTTCTGCCCGCCAGCTTTCAACCAGCTCCGGCAACCAATCCATATCACTGAGGTTACCCCACAACACCCGGTCTGCTGCTTCAGCGCTTGGGATCAGGGTTTGTTGATGCACGCCTTGCTTCATGGTGTTGGAACGCGGTTCGATGATCGCCAGAATGGGTTCGTCGCCTACCTGATTCCGCAGCCCTTCCAAAGTGGACGTAATCGCGGTGGGATGATGGGCAAAATCGTCATAGACGGTCACGCCGCCAACCTTTCCCACCAACTCCATGCGGCGCTTCACACCGGAGAACCGGCACAGGGCCGCTACTGCATGATCCGGCGTCACGCCCACATGGCGCGCTGCGGCAATGGCCGAGAGCGCGTTGCGCACGTTGTGTTGGCCGGTCAGCCCCCACTTCAACACTGCCACCGGTTGTTCGTGGTGAATCACCATAAACTGGCTACCGTCTTCCCGAAGCAGTTCCGCGCGCCAGTCGGTAGTACGGGATATTTCGCTGCCAATGGCGGTGTCCTGGACGGGGCTCCAACACCCCATATCCAACGCCTTGTCTAAATGCTTATCCACGGCGGGGCGAATGATCAGCCCTTGCGACGGCACCGTGCGTACCACATGGTGGAATTGGCGCTCGATGGCTTCAACGCTGTCGAAAATGTCCGCGTGATCGTATTCCAGATTATTTAGAATCAAGGTATTCGGGCGGTAGTGAATAAACTTGGAGCGCTTGTCGAAAAACGCGCTGTCGTATTCATCGGCTTCAATCACAAAGAAATCACTGGTGCCCAACCGCGCCGACACCGGAAAATCCTGCGGCACACCCCCGACCAGATAACCGGCATCAAAACCGGCCTGATCCAGAATCCACAACAGCATCGAGGTGGTTGTGGTTTTGCCATGGGTGCCAGCAACCGCCATCACCCAGCGGTGCTTCAGCACTTCCCGAGACAACCATTCGGGGCCAGACATGTAATCAATGCCGCGATTAAGCACCGTTTCAACCTCGACATTGCCCCGGGACATGGCATTGCCTATCAGCACCAAATCAGGCTTCGGCTCCAGATTCTCTACCCGGTAGCCTTCCATCAGCGCGATACCTTGGGCCTCAAGCTGGGTGCTCATAGGGGGGTAAACACCTTGGTCGGAACCGGTCACGGTATGCCCCAATTCCCGCGCGATCACGGCCAAACTACCCATGAACGTGCCACAGATGCCCAAAATATGTATATGCATTAGGGTATTGCCTCCGATTTGAATCCTGCCAAGCCTCTACCATACTTTCTGCGGGGTCAAGAGTCGGCATCCCCTCATGAAAAACGACCGTGTTTGGCGTATCATTCGCGGCAACTTTGAACCAGCAGGAGGCTTGAGCCCGCGATGGCGATCAAAAACGCATTTTATGCCCAATCTGGCGGAGTAACCGCCGTCATCAATGCTAGCGCATGCGGCGTTATCCAGACCGCACGTAAGTACCCGGATCTGATTGGCAAAGTATACGCCGGCCGCAACGGCATCATCGGTGCCCTCACCGAAGAACTGATCGATACCAGCCTGGAATCAGATGAAGACATTCAGGCGCTGATCCACACCCCGGGCGGTGCGTTCGGCTCTTGCCGCTACAAGCTGAAGAACTTTTCTGAAAACCAGCGCGAATACGAGCGTCTGATCGAAGTCTTCCGTGCCCACAACATCGGCTACTTCTTCTATAACGGCGGTGGCGATTCCCAGGATACGGCTTACAAAGTGTCACAGCTGGCCGACAAAATGGGCTACCCCATTACCTGTATTGGCGTGCCGAAAACGGTCGATAACGATCTGCCGTTCACTGACTGCTGCCCGGGTTTCGGCTCTGTCGGCAAATATATTGCCACCTCTACCCTGGAAGCCAGCCTGGACATCAAGTCCATGTGCGAAACCTCCACCAAGGTGTTCATTCTGGAAGTGATGGGCCGTCACGCTGGCTGGATCGCCGCTGCGGGTGGCTTGGCGGGTCAGGAAGAAGGTGAACCACCTCACATCATCCTGTTCCCGGAAATCCCGTTCGACCGCGAGAAGTTCCTGGCCCGTGTTGATCAGTGCGTGAAAGACTACGGTTACTGCGTGGTTGTAGCCTCTGAAGGTGCCCAGTACGACGACGGCCGCTTTGTTGCCGACGCCGGCGCTAAAGATGCCTTCGGCCACACCCAGCTGGGCGGTGTCGCTCCGGCTCTGGCGAACATGGTCAGACAAGCTCTGGGCCACAAGTACCACTGGGCCGTTGCTGATTACCTGCAGCGTTCCGCCCGTCACATTGCATCCGCCACAGACGTAGAGCAGGCTTACGCAGTGGGTGAAGCAGCCGTAGAAATGGCCCTCGCTGGCAAGCAGGCCCTGATGCCCACCATCGTGCGTGATCAGGCCAAACCTTACCGCTGGTCGATCGGCGAAGCCAATCTGAGCGAAGTGGCGAACCAGGAAAAGAAAATGCCCATCCATTACATTACGGATGACGGCTTCGGCATTACTCAGGACTGCCGCGACTACCTTCAGCCGCTGATCGAAGGGGAAAACTTCCCGCCTTTTGAAAATGGCCTGCCGAAGGTTGCCAAGCTGAAAAACCAATTGGTCGAGAAAAAGCTGAAGACAGAATTCAAACTCTGATCAGCGGACCTGAAAGCAAAAGCCCGGCTACTGAGAAGTAACCGGGCTTTTTTGTGCCGCTGAGGCGTATCTGCGGAGTCTGTTTTTACACGCCGTGACGACGCACGTACGCGAAAAACTCATCACAACCACCGACGTATTCAGACCCCACCAGAATTTGGGGTACCGTATGCACGGGCTGACCGATCCGCTCAGCCACATCTTGCTTGCTCAAACCCTGCTCGACCATATCAATCCAGGTATAGGGAATGCTCTGAGATTCACACAGGTCTTTGGCTCGCAAACAAAAACCACAACTTGCGCGACCGTATATCGTGACCTGTTCCATAACAACCTCCTGCATCAAGGGCTACGCCTTGTGGTGAATAAGACAAAAACTGTAATTGCCACAAATAATGACACGCGCAGAAAAAATTAAAAATTGATCCTGCGCATAGTGCTCATAGTAAGTACCGATACCTGGCAAGAGCCCGGGCTCAGGTTTTCAGGCGTTTCAGCTCGCCATCCAACACCTGAACTTGGTCGTCGAGTGCTTCACCACTTTGACGTACCCGCTGTGCCAACTCGCGCAGGTCCGTGGCCGCATCCCCGATTTGGGTCAGGTTGCGGTTGATCTCTTCGCTCACCGAGCTTTGTTCCTCCGCCGCCGTGGCCACCTGGGTAACGTGCTCCACGATGCCACCGATACGCTCAACAACCGTAGCCAGAGAATGGGCGGCTTCTCGGGTGCCGTCCACCGCGCCAGAAGCCCGGTCTACGCCATACTGAATCACCGACACAGCGCCCGTGACATCGCCTTTCAACGCGGCGATCATATCGCTGATCTCATCGGTGGATTCTCGGGTTTTCGAGGCAAGGCTACGCACTTCGTCTGCCACCACCGCAAACCCTCGCCCTTGCTCACCAGCCCGGGCAGCCTCAATGGCCGCGTTCAGCGCCAGTAAATTGGTCTGTTCGGCAATGCCCCGAATTACCTCAATAATCCGGTTAATTTCTTCACTGCGCTGCTCCACCTGCCCAATCGCCGAGCTAGCCTGCCCCATATCATTGGCCAGCGCATCCACTTCTTTGACCGCTGAGCCCAAGGTGTCCTGAGTAAACTGAATGCCATCACGGGCAGCACGGGCATTGTCGGCCGCTTCACCCGCAAAACCGGCTACTTCGCCTGCCGCGGCGGACATTTCATTCATTGCGGTAACCACACTATCGATATCCCCGTGCTGCTGGCCGGTCTGATCATCAATGTCGCGACTGACCGCCCCCATATCCGTGGCCTGGGCTCGCACTTTGACATTGACCTCTTTCAGGTCACTGATCATTTCTCTCAGGCGGGCGAGGAATTGGTTAAACCCGCCCGCGAGATCGATGAGTTCCGCATGGGTATCAATATCCAGCTCGCGCGTCAGATCACCCTCTGCACTGGCCAGATTCTGCATTCTGTCGCGGATTTCATTCAGCGGTCGGGTTACCGAACGCACCAACAGAACCAACAACACGATGGCCATCAACACCACGATCGCGGCCACTACCGCCTGACGCGCAGCGGTACTCGCCACCTCTGCCGACAATAAGTCAGTGATATCGTTCACACTGGCAAGGGCCACCTGTCGAGGTAGCTCGATCAACAATGACCACTCGCTACCCGGCAGCGTGACCTTAACCGGATGCGCAACCGCAAGCGTATGCCCGTCATCGAAATGCCCATCCGATTGATGCAGTTTGGTGAACGTCGCGGCCAGTTCGGGCAAGGCCTCCCGAAGCGGCCGCCCCAAATGCTGTTGATAATGGCTGGAGGCAGCAATCAGACCTCGCTCACTCAACAGCGTCACTCTCGACTCGCCGTCATACAGGCCCTTGCTCACCTGCTTCACCATGGCCTGTAACGTGGTGAGGTTGATGTCGATGCCGACGACTCCGGCGAACTGCCCCTCGCTTAACACCGGTACGATCAGGCTGGTCATCAGCTCTGAATACCCGTCCTCGATTTCGTAATCGTAGGGCTCCAGCAGGCAGGGCCGGAGAGCGTCCATCGCGCACAGATACCACTCCGATTCGCGCTCACCAAACTCGTTGCGCGCGTCCAAATATTTTTCAGCCGGATCTTCTGTGCGGCTGAACTCAATGTCTCCCTGCGGGTCCCGGAAATACGAAATATCCAGTGTGCCTTCGTCACTGCTGTGTTCCGCGGCTCCGTCTTTGAAAAACTCATCCAACCCATCGTAGGCGTCGGGCTCAAAGTGAGCGTAAATGGCGCTAACCTGGGACTGCTCCGCCAGAACGGCGCGAAGCGTATCTTGCAGCGCCCACCTGCTCATACGTCCAAACTTGTCGTCTTCCAGATTTTGACTGATCAGAACCCGGAGTGTTTCCGGTGTTTGGTACGCGGCGTCAAACTTCCCGGCCACCAGCTCCCCGTACTGGCCAGCGGTTGCACCCAGTTGGTCCATCACAATACCCTGCACGGTATCCCGCGTATCCGCAGATAGACGTTCCTTCATATCGCCCAGTGACCATTGCGCGGTCAATACGATACTGAGGCTGAGCAGCAATAGCAGTGCGATCACCAGGCCGTATAGCTTGAAACGGAGCGAAAGGTGTTTCATAGAACCCAAAACCTATTAAAGTAAGCGTTAAAACCCATAGTAGAACATGGAGCGCCCATGGCGTACCTCACCCTGTTTTTGACATCCTTTGCGGCCGCCACGCTGCTACCCGCGTATTCCGAGATACTGCTTGGCACTTTGGCCAAGCAAGGGCTGCCACTGTTCTGGCTTTGGCTCGCAGCCACCCTTGGGAACACACTGGGTTCTGTTGTTAACGGAATTATCGGCCGGCAAGTCGATCGCTTTAAAGACAAACGCTGGTTCCCGATTAGTGAGATGCAACTGCACAAAGCCCGAAACCGCTTTAACCGGTACGGGCAGTGGTCACTGCTGCTCGGCTGGTTACCACTGGGCGGGGATGCCCTGACACTCATCGGGGGCGTGATGCGAGTGCCCTGGCTGAACTTTATCGTTTTGGTAGGCATCGGCAAAGGCCTCCGCTACGCCCTCGTCATCTGGGCGGTTGAGAAAGCCTTCGGCTAACGCTACTCAGGGTAAAGGTAACGCCGGAGAATATCTTCCCCGTTAAACTCCGAATACAGCACCGCGATGAAGGTATAAACGCCAATCAGCTTCCGATTCAGGAATACAAATTCCTTGGGCGGCACTCGGAAGTACCGGCTGATGGCTGAACGAGCGGCTTGCTTGGCAACCCGCGACGGCAAGTCGCTTTGCCGCCAGCGGTATTCACCTTGGTCGTTTACCGCGTAATCCGGCCACTGGCTTCGATCCCGGGCCAGAGGTTCCAGTACCGACATACACACGGAACCAAACTTTTCCAGCACAGCTTCCGGCCACTCGCGGCTCATGAAGTTCAGTGTGACACCACCATCAATGACTGCTTCGAGATCACCCTCATAGGAGGCCTTGATCATCTGAATCACCGGCGCGAGGAATTCATCGGAATAGCTTTGCACGGCACCAAAATCGAGCAATACGATTTTGTCCTGCCCGCTGTCTTCACCCGGCTCGTTGGCAATTCGAATTCGATAATTCCCAAAGTTCGGGTCGGTCTGAATTTCGCCCCAATCGAACAGTTCGCTGAAGAACAGTTCCAGAGCCGCTTTGCCCAGTTCGCTGCGCCGCGCCTGTGGCAAGGCGGCAACTTCCGGCGAACTCACAGAATGGCCGTGTTCGTAGGTGGATGCGATGATATGGTCGGTCGAATATTCCTGCAACACCCGGGGTACCACGAACCGCGGGTCCTCGCCGAGCATGGCACGGAATTTTTCGGTGGTGCGTGCTTCCAGCCGATAATCCACCTCGCGGTGCATCATCTCCCGGACTTCTTCCAGCCAGTCGTTAAACTCCGGGCCAAAGCTGACCAGGCGGGCAACTCTCAATAGCTGGGCCACGGCGTTCAAATCGCTGTCTACGGCATCCGCAACACCGGGGTATTGCACTTTCAACACCAACTCCAGCCCGTCGCTTTTTCGAACCGCGCGGTGTACCTGCCCTAAAGACGCGGCCCCGATAGGCTCGGGGTCTACGTCCAGCTCTGCCAACCGGCCAGCGCCCATTTCAGCCTTAAGCACACGCTCTATGGCTGGCCACTCCAGCGAGGTAGTCTGATCTTCCAGAGTGTGCAGCGCTTCAGTGACTTCGTCCGGCAAAAAATGTTCACCGTACAGCGCCATCACCTGGCCAATTTTCACCACACTGCCTTTGAGCTTACCCAGCTCGTCTACCAGAAATCGGGACTGGCTCGACAACATGGCACGGTGGCGCTGATCACGGTTTTCTTTGCTGCTGAACCAGTTAGTGGCCATGTGGGAGGCCATGCGGGTCCCGGCGAACAAGCCGGCCTTGGTCAGCGACAGTCGGCGTTCAAAGCTGCCGGTCTTGATGCGAGACACGGATTTTGCGGGCTTTTTGGTAGACATGAAGAACCTGTCTTAATGTGGGGTGTTCGAACTTGTGGTCAGTGAAAGGCACCGCCCAACAACTCTCACGCTACATTATATCGACACTGCGCGCAGACGGCTTATCCCGTCCGCCCCGCCAGGAAGGCTATACGGGCCAATGTGTGCCGCTTTACCAGCCCTGTTTGAACTCGACGCTCTGCCCGTCTAGCCCCGCGATCAGGGTTTTAACCAGATGCTGCTCCACGTCGTACACCGACACACCCGGCACAAAATGGCTGACCTGTGACATCGACATGCCGGCATACCCACACGGGTTGATGCGAGAGAACGGCTCCATATCCATGTTTACGTTCAAAGCCAAGCCGTGAAACGAACAGCCTTTACGAACCCTTAGACCCAGCGAGGCAATTTTTGCGCCGTTGACATAAACACCCGGTGCGTCAGATCGGGGGGCCGCGTCGATGTCATAGTGAGCCAAAGTACGAACGATCGCCTGCTCAATCTCATCAACCAGTGCCCGGACACCCAACTTGCGACGGGTCAGATCAATCAGCAGGTAGACAACCAACTGACCGGGACCGTGGTAGGTAACCTGTCCGCCCCGGTCCACCTGGATTACCGGAATATCACCCGGCAAAAGAATATGTTCAGCCTTACCAGCCTGCCCCTGGGTAAACACTCGCGGATGCTCGAGGCACCAAAGCTCATCAACCGTGTTTTCGTCGCGTGAGGCGGTGAAGGATTTCATTGCCTCCCACGCTTCCATGTACGGCTGTTGCCCCAGAGAGCGGATGATAAGATCTGTCATCACAGCACCATATGAACGCGGCCAGTAGCCTTCAGTTCTTCGAACAATGCTTTGAGCTGAGGTTCCCCGGTCGCCACGATCTTTACCCGAACCGAACAAAACCGACCATTGCGGCTGTCATTGACGGTTATATCAGCCCTATCAATGCCCGGCGAATGTTTCTCGACAATGGCGGCAACCACATCAATGAAATCGGGGGCAGAGTCTCCGATCACCTTGATCACGTAATCGCATGGAAACTCTATTTTCGGTGCTTTCGGCTCAGTCATGCCGCCCTGTACTCCCACGTCGTTGCGGACTATCCGCACGGTGTTAATTGAATAATTGAATGAAGAAGAGCTTGATGGAATCCCACAGACGTTTGAACAGACCGCCCTGCTCTACCTCAGTCAGCGCCAGAACCGGTTGCTCGACCACGGTTTCACCGTCAAGCATCACCCGCACTTGACCCAGTTCCTGACCCATCTTAATGGGCGCTTTAATCACGGAATCAAGGTCCACCGTCGATTCCAGTTTATCGCGGGAACCGCGTGGAATGGTCACGTAGACATCCTCAGCCATACCAACCGAAACCTGGTCAGCCACACCGCCCCAGACATCTGCCGCCATCAGCTCCTGGCCGGCACGGAACAAGCGCTCGGTTTCATAATAGCGGAAACCGTAGTTCAGCATTTTCTGGACTTCCTGCGCCCGGGCCGCCGAGCTGCTGGTGCCCATCACCGAGGCAATCAAGCGGGTATCATTTCGCTTCGCTGACGCAACAAGGCAGTAACCCGCTTCTTCGGTGTGGCCGGTTTTCAGCCCGTCCACACTGTCGTCACGCCACAGCAACGCATTGCGGTTCGGCTGACGGATGTTGTTGTAAGTAAAATGTTTCTCGGCATAGATCGGGTAGTTTTCGGGGTAATCCTGAATAATAGCCCGGGCCAGAATCGCCAGATCATACGCCGTAGAGAAGTGATCCGGTGCCGGCAAACCGGTGGCATTCCGGAAGTTGGTATTCTTCATTCCAAGCAACTGAGCTTGCTGGTTCATGATATCCACAAAGGCTTCTTCGCTACCGGCGATGAATTCCGCCAAAGCCACCGAGGCGTCGTTACCGGACTGGATGATGACACCTTTCAGCAAATCGTGAACGGTCGCAGTGGTACCTTCACGCAGAAAAGTACGTGAGCCTTCGGTGCGCCAGGCATTCACACTGATCGGTACGCTGTCCTGCATGGAGATGCGCCCCTCATCGAGCTCACGCTCAACGATGTAGGCCGTCATCATTTTGGTCAGACTCGCCGGCGGCAGACGTTCGTTGCTGTTGTGTTCCATGATCACACGGCCACTGAGCGGATCCATCAGCACCCACGAGCTGCCGGCTATTTTAGGTGCCGACGGGATCAGCACCGATTGCGCGGCCGTCTGCGCGGAGAACACTGTCAAAGACAGAGCCAGAAGAAAGATTCGAGTAAACATTTTGAAAGCCATGGGTCGTTTCATTCGCTGTCAGAGGTTTGTCTTATGTGTGATCTGAACTCAAAGGGCTCAGTGTGTGTCCGTCAGGACAATGGAGTTGCCGAAACCTTTTGCCTCGATCAGGTTCTGGGCATACCGGGCATCGTTCTCATTACCAAACGGGCCCACTTGCACCCGGTGGAAGCGCCCGTTACTCGTTGAAACTTGCCGCACCCGAACCGGATCTTCAAGCTCTCGTTGAGCGCGGGCGAGCATTGCGTTTGCAGGCTCCAGGCTACCAAACGCCCCGAGCTGAACAAACAACGCCTTACGGGTGCTTTCAACCGCCGGCTTTTGGGGTGCAACCGATTCCGGAGCTGGTTTCGCCATCACGGTTTCACCATTAGGACTGTACGGCTTCCCGGCCAGAAACATGGAGCCGTCAGGTTTAACCGTAATAGCCTCCACTTCCACCCGTGCCGTGCCGCGAGATTGGTAACCCAGCTTTTTGGCCGCCGCGTACGACAAGTCGATCAGCCGGTCACCGTGAAACGGCCCCCGGTCGTTGACCCGAACAACCACCGAGCGACCGTTGTCCAGGTTGGTCACGCGGGCATAGCTCGGAATACGCAGCGATTTATGGGCCGCCGACATGGTGTACATGTCAAACACTTCGCCATTGGAGGTTTTGTGGCCATGAAACTTCTGCCCGTACCAGCTGGCGGTTCCCTGCTTCACGTATCCGTCGTTGGAATCAACTACGTGATAACTTTTGCCCCATACCTTATAGGGGGACTTGTTGCCCGCGCGGCGGGGTGCTTCGTAACGAGGCTCGGCGTCGGCCAAGCCACTGACGTCGTAATCCCCGTCAGGCGCCCGGTCTTGTTTTAGGGTGTATCGTGACGAATGGTCGACTTCTGGTGTGCTGGAGCAGCCCGTTAAAACAACGGCAACCATTACCACCCAAAAGCCTATGTTAAAAATATTCGTCATAATTGCACGCAACTCATTGTTTGGTTTGTCAGAGCTTACTGACCTGCAATATTGTAACGGGTTCCCACGGGCCTTAACCATTACCGGCCAGCCATGATTCGCCAGCGTCAGGCGGTAATCATCCGGCGATGGGTGTGAATCGACATGAGCACCCCGAACGCTGCCATCAAGGTAACCCCGGAGGTTCCACCATAACTGATTAGCGGCAAGGGCACACCGACCACCGGCAACAACCCGCTAACCATCCCTACGTTGACGAAGATGTAGATAAAAAATGTCATGGTCAACGCCCCTGCCAGCAGGCGCGCATAGGAATCCTGAGCCGACACCGCGATGTACAGGCAGCGCAGAATGATCAGAAAATACACCGCCATTAGCAGCATCATGCCAACAAAACCGAATTCCTCGGCCAGCACAGCCACGATGAAATCGGTGTGGCTTTCCGGCAAGAACTCCAGATGGGACTGGGTCCCCTGCAGCCACCCCTTGCCGTCCATCCCTCCAGAGCCGATCGCCGTTTTGGACTGAATAATGTTCCAACCCGCGCCGAGCGGGTCACTTTGCGGGTCCAACAAGGTGAGAACTCGTTGCTTTTGGTATTCCCGCATCACGAAAAACCACATCAACGGTGCAGAAACTGACACCGCACCAAAAAACGCGGCTATGAGTTTCCAGCTCATACCGGCAAAAAACACAACAAAAATACCGGCTGCGCCCACCAACAACGACGTACCCAAGTCGGGCTGCTGAACAATCAGGAACATCGGAAGCAATACAATAAACAGCCCGACCATCACCCGGCCAAGGGTCGGCGGCAGGAAGTACCGAGAGAGGTACCAGGCCGCCATCATCGGGACCACCAGTTTCATTAACTCGGAAGGCTGGAACCGCGGCAGGCCCGGTATCGCCAACCAGCGCTGCGCACCTTTAGCGCCCACACCCACCAGCAACACCGCCACTAAACCGGCCAGCCCTAGCGCATACAACCAAGGCGACCAACGCCTGAACACCGCCGGGTCCAACTGAGCAAACACCAGCATTACGCCAAACGCCACCGCCAACCGGATGCCCTGCGCTTTGACAACGTCAATATTTCGGTCGGCCCCGCTGTAAAGTACAAACAGACCGCCGCCGACAAGCGTCACGATTAGGAATAGCAAAATCGGGTCGAGGTGCAACACGTCCCAAATGCTCCGCGACCGCCCCAGTCCCGCATCCGTCTTGGCGCCTAACAAATCGTTCCCCAGCCCCATTAGTGTTCACTCCCGTTCGGGGCCACCTGGCCCAACATCTGGCTTGCCTCTGCCGCGGGGAACTCTTCCAGCCAGGCATCAAACAACCCACGGGCAACGGGTGCGGCAACGCTGCTGCCGCCACCGCCGTTTTCGACAATGATGGCGACGGCAATCTTGGGGTCGTCCGCTGGTGCAAAACCGACGAACAGCGCATGATCCCGAAGCCGTTCCTTAATCTCTTCCGCGTCGTATTCTTGGTCTTTTCCGAGGCTAAACACCTGTGCGGTACCTGTTTTGCCCGCCATTCGGTAACTGGCTCCACTTGCGGCTCGTCGAGCGGTACCACGGGCTCCGTGCATCACTTCCTCCATGGTATCGACCACGTACTCCCAATTTTCCGGATCTTTCAGAATCAGGGGGGTGTGGGTTTCTGCAGGCAAAAAATCAGCCGCTGACCGCTCGCCGCGAATATCTTTCAGCAGGCGGGGCTCAACCCACTCGCCACGATTGGCGATCAACGCAGTGGCCGTCGCAAGCTGCAACGGTGTAGCCAGGAAGAAGCCTTGACCAATCCCCATGTTGACGGAGTCCCCGGGATACCACGGCTGATTGCGCATGGCGCGCTTCCAGCCGTCAGATGGCAACAAACCGTTCAAGGCGCCTGAGACGTCTAGAGTTGCGTCTTCACCAAAACCAAACGCTGAAAGATATTGGTGCATGATGTCGACCCCCATATCGGCGGCCACATCGTAGAAGTACACATCGCAGGACTGGGCCATTGCATGCTTAAGATCCACCCAGCCATGCCCGGAACGCTTCCAGTCACGGTACCGTCGACCTCCTTCACGCAACTGGAAATAACCCGGGTCCCAGATCTTCCGGTCACGGGTTGTCACCCCACTATCCAGCGCCGCCACCGCCATCATCGGTTTGATAGTTGAGGCCGGCGGATACTGGCCGCGCAACGCTCGATTGAATAACGGCTTGTCGTTACTTTCACTGAGCGCACGGTAGTCCGCTACACTGATGCCTGTGACAAATTTATTCGCATCAAAACCGGGCACACTCGCCAAGGCTAAAATACCACCGGTCGCTGGCTCTATCGCCACAACGGCACCCCTTCGTCCCTCCAGCAACTCATGGGCTTTGCGCTGCAGACGCAGATCGAGATGTAACTCCAGATCTGCACCGGGTACCGGATTTTCGCGCTCTAATACACGCAAAATCCGACCACGGGCGTTTGTCTCAACGTGTTGGTAGCCAACCCGGCCATGCAAGACTTCTTCGTAAAAACGTTCAATCCCGGATTTGCCAATGTAGTTGGTGCCTGCGTAGTTGACCGGATCGATCCGGTTCAGTTCTTCGCGATTGATACGGCCAACGAACCCTAGAGCATGAGCTGTGAGGTCGCTGTGAGGGTAATAACGAACCAGCTCTGCGGTGACTTCCACGCCCGGAAACTCATGCCGGTGTACCGCCATCGTGGCAATATCCGCTTCACCAAGGTCATAAAACAGGGGAATTTCCTGAAAAGGTCGCCGTGGCTCGTTCAAGCGTTTCCTGAAGCGTTCGAGGTCTTCTTCTGCGATTTCAATGATGCCGCCCAAACGCGCCAGAGTTTCGTCAATAGGAGCGGCCCGCTCGGGCACAATGGTCAGACTGAAGACCGGACGGTTTTCCGCCATCAGCTCGCCGTTTCGGTCATACACCAAACCACGAGGTGGCGGCACTGATTGCACCTGCACGCGGTTTTTATCAGACAGCGTGTTGTAAACGTCGTGCTCAACAACCTGCAACTGATACATGCGGGCCAAAAGCCCGGTCATCAACAACACGACGAACAGCAACATCACCAACGCACGGCGTTGGAATAACCGGCGCTCTGCCGCGGTGTCTTTGAATTCACCCCAAGCCATAGCTCGCCCTAGGCCCGGTGGTATGGATGATTACGTGTGATCGACCAGGCACGGTACAGCTGCTCAGCCAGCAGAATACGCACCAAAGGGTGAGGTAAGGTAAGGGGGGAAAGTGACCATTGTTGATCGGCCCGCTGCCGGCAAGCGTCGGCGAGGCCATCCGGGCCACCCACCAGAAAAGACACGTCCTGGCCATCTTGCTGCCAGCGCTCCAGCTGGCTGGCAAGTTTTTCCGTTGACCACGGCCGCCCGCCCACTTCCAACGCAACCACCCGATCCCGCTGCCCTACAGCGGAAAGGATCGAATCGCTTTCACGCTGCATAAGTCTTGGGATATCAGGGTTTTTGCCGCGGTGAGGCATGGCAACTTCAGTCAACTCGAGGGGCAGCTCCGGTGGCATCCGGCGCGCATAATCGTTATACCCAGCAGTGACCCAGTCGGGCATCTTCTGCCCCACGCAGATCAATCGCAGGCGCATGATTATTCGCTGCCTGCCGCACCAGCGTCCGGAGCATCACGCCAGAAGCGTTCCAGATCGTAGAATTCCCGGGCCGCTGGCATCATCAAGTGCACAACCACATCGCCCAGATCGACAAGAATCCAGTCACTGCCCGGCGCACCTTCTACGTTATTCGCCCGCATGCCTTGCTCTTTGGCTTCGATAACCACGGAATCAGCCAATGATTTCACGTGTCGGCTGGAGGTACCCGATGCGAGAACCATAAAATCAGTAACGCTGGTACGATCACGAACATCAACCACGCTGATGTCTTGCGCTTTGATGTCTTCCAGCGCGTTTACGACCAGATCTTTCAGTTGTTCTGCCTGCATAATTACCCTGTGTTCCGGGCGCTGGCCCAGATGGCCGCCCGATTAGTGATATTCAAGCGCGATTGTAGCACTAAAAGTTTCTGTCGGGGCAGGCACCGTACAGGCCGTGCTCATGAATTCTCTGCAAGACAGAATCGGGCAACAGGTAACGTGGTGAATGCCCGCATGAAATTCGCTGACGGATCCCGGTTGCGGATATCTCAATTAACGGTGCATCAAACTCAAGAATCTTGCCCGCAGGCGCCTGGCACAGATCTTTTGCCGTGGCGGCACGATGTTCTTCAAGCAAGCGTTTGGCCACACTACCCTCGGGTAAATCCGACCCGGGGCGTTTAACCACAATGATGTGCGCCAGGGCGGGAATGTCCTGCCACTCACGCCACCGATCAAAACTGGCGAAGGCATCGGTGCCGACCAGCATCACCAAAGGCTCGTCGGGGCCAATGTCCTGTCGCAGTTGTCGCAACGTATCGGCAGTATACGATGCCCCGGCGCGCCGCAATTCCCGATCATCCACACGCAATTTTGCTTCACCCTCTATCGCAAGAGCGATCATCTCGAGCCGCTGAGCGGAGCTTGCACCGGTATCACCACGATGAGGTGGAATGTGGCAGGGCACCAGATTCACCTGCGGCACCTGCAGCACTTCAGCTACCTCGAGCGCTAAACGCAGGTGTCCGTGGTGGATCGGGTCGAAGGTGCCGCCGTAGATAACGTACATCAATCAGGCCCGGATGTGACCATCACCAAAGACTACGTATTTCTGAGACGTCAAACCATGCAGCCCAACCGGGCCACGGGCATGGATCTTGTCGGTGGAAATACCGATCTCGGCGCCCAGCCCATATTCGAACCCGTCAGCAAACCGTGTCGAGGCGTTGACCATCACCGAACTGGAGTCTACTTCGGTCAGGAAACGGCGGGCTCTTGTGTAGTTTTCGGTAATGATGCTTTCGGTATGCTGAGAACTGTAGCAGTTGATGTGGTCTATAGCCCCGTCCAACCCCGTTACAACCCGCACTGCGAGAATCGGCGCAAGGTACTCTTCGTGCCAATCCTCTTCACTCGCGGCAACTATGCCCGGGAGAATCTTTTGCGTTTGCTCACAGCCCCGCAGTTCCACGCTTTTCGCTTTAAATTCTGCCGCCAGCAACGGCAACAGGTCTTCGGCAATTTCCACGTCCACCAGCAGGGTTTCCATGGTGTTGCAGGTGCCGTAGCGATGGGTCTTGGCATTGATGGCAACTTTCAGAGCCTTTTCGGGATCAGCGTGGCTGTCGATGTAGACGTGGCACACGCCATCGAGGTGTTTGATCACCGGCACTTTGGCATCCCGGGAGATACGTTCAATCAGGCCCTTCCCGCCCCGAGGTACAATGACATCGATATACTGCGGCATGGTAATCAATTCGCCCACGGCATCCCGATCTGTGGTTTCAACGACTTGGACGGCGGTTTCAGGCAAGCCTGCCGCCGCCAACCCCTGAGCAATACACGCGGCCACGGCTTGATTGGAGTGGATGGCTTCAGAGCCGCCGCGAAGAATGGTCGCATTGCCGGATTTCAGACACAGGCTGGCGGCTTCAACGGTCACGTTCGGGCGCGACTCGTAAATAATGCCGATCACCCCCAGAGGCACTCGCATTTTACCCACCTGAATACCCGACGGACGATAGTTCATATCCGTAATCTCACCCACCGGGTCGGGCAAGGTCGCCACTTGCTTCAACCCTTCGATCATTGTGTCGATGCGGGCTGAGGTCAGCTCTAACCGGTCCAGCATCGCAGCATCCAACCCGTTGGCCCGCCCGTTCTCCAGATCTTTCTGATTGGCCTGCGCAAGCTCCGACCGGGCCCGATCAAGTGCGTCTGCGGTGGCTGAAAGCGCGTGATTTCTCACGTCCGTTGACGATCTGGCAACTTCTCGCGCGGCGGCCCGAGCCTGCTGGCCCAGCTGCGTCATGTACGCTGCAACGTTCATTGATTTACCTTTTTATTTGCAAGCTGAATCTAAAACCGGTGGGTTACTTTACCTTTCCCGTTTCAAGTCCGCACCCCAAACGACTATTATACCGCTGCACAAGATTTAATATTCAACGGATGTGCCGGTATAGGACTGTCACCATGCCCCAGTTGGCTGAAAAATTTCTGCCCAGCAAACTCTCGAGGATAGGCTTTGTCGTTCTGGCGCTGACCGCGATGGGCTTTGCCGCTTTGCGAGAACCACTAGCGGCAGCCGCGGCGGCGTCCACCGCGGGTTTGTTTCTGACCGGCATGCACGGCAACCGCCGCAGACAATCTATGCCGTGGCCACAGCTGCGCATCCTGTTTTTTGTTACCCTGAACTTAGCCCTGTTTACCGCACTATGGCGCGGCCCCTGGGCGTTGAGCCACTGGTTGTACGCCCTGCCCCTGATCACTTTCGGTTTTGTTCCGGCCTATCTGGCAACCATTATCACCATCGTTGGCGCTATCTTAATAATGTCCAGCACCCAATGGCTTATCACACTACCCGACCGGCACCAGATGATCAGCGCCTTTGTGCTCTCGACACTGCTCGGGGCCATCCTGATCTTTTTGCAAAAATACAAAGACCGTCAACTCAAGCCATTACGGCGCACCGACCAGCTGACTCAAGCGGCTAGCCGAGAGTACTTGTCGGCGGATCTACACAAAGAAATACAGCGCAGCGAACGGGAAGGTACGCACCTTTCGGCCATGGCGATCGGGCTGGACACTCACCTGAGCGACACCGCGCCAGATGCCGACATCAGTGCGATTCTGCCCCGTATCGGGCGTTATCTGCACTCTCAGCTTCGGGATTTCGACACCTATTACCGCATGGCTGATTTACAGTTTCTGGCAATACTGCCGGGCACCAATACGGCGGAAGCGGCAGATACCGCAGACCGCATCCGCAATGGCCTCTGCACGTTGATGGCCTCTCACGGCCTGAAGCTGACCGTCAGCGCTGGCGTTGCCGGCCTCAACATTGGCGACGATGCCGACAGCTTGCAAATCAGTGCGTCCAATGCCCTGCGGCGCGCCCAACAGCAAGGTGGCAACCGCACGCAGACCTACAGCAATCCGGTGCCCAGTGACCTTGCAGAAACCAAGGGAGCCGCCCAATGACCGAAACCCGGCTACGAACCTGGTCACACAGCACGGCTTACACGTTGTCGGCCATTTTTATCAGTGCGCTGGCATTTCAGAATCTGCGCTATGGCTTTTACCAGCTGTTTTATCTCGCATTGATGATGGCGACACTGCTGTTCGCAGGCCTGGTCTATACCTTGGTGTCCCGCCGCCAGCAGCTGTCGGCCCCGGGGCACCTGGTCATTCTCAGTCTTCTGAACATTGGACTATTCGTTTCTTGCTTAACGCTTGACGCGCCGGGTATCAGCCACTGGGCCATGCCGCTACTGGTGCTTAACCTGACGATCTTGCCGCTGCGACAAGGACTCGCGCTGTCGGCGCTATTAGTCGCAACCGTGTCGATATCCTTGTGGTTCAGGCAACCGCTCGCTGACGCGCTGATTTCCAGCTCGGGGTTGGCTCTCATGCTGGCAGTGGTGGGCTTCTATATCTGGGGTTACGACTACATGGCTCAGTCTGCGCAAAACCTTTCCACGACCGATCCCGTTACCGGCGCTCACAACGCCCGTTTTCTTGATGAAACCCTGCAAAAAGAAATCAGCCGCGCCATTGCCACCGGACACCCGCTGTCTGTTGTCAGCATCGGCCTGAACCACGCAGAAGAAGTTCGGGATTTGCACAGCAAAACCGGGCTGCAGACTTTACTCAAGAATATGACCGAGCATCTGTTCGAAACCATTCGAACCGGCGATACCCTCTACACCGTCAACGAATCCGAGTTCTTCCTGATCCTGCCGTTCACACCAGAGGAAGGCGTGCGGGTGATCGCCGAACGCATTCGCCGCAACCTCGTTGAGCACGACTGGCCGGAAGTTGGCAAAGTATCCGTTAGCCTGGGCTGCACCACCCGCGGGAATGGCGACACCAGCACTTATTCATTGCGCTCCCGCGCGACAAGTGCCATGGAAGAAGCCCGTACAAGAGGTGCCAACTCGGCCTGGTTTAGCCCCGGAGAACCTGTTAAAGCATGACTGAAACCTGGCTTAACGAGGCAACCGCATGGGTTGCCGCCAACCCGGGGTGGCTGGCGCTGGCTCTGGCGGCAACGGCCTTTATTGAATCTCTCGCTGTCGCGGGCATTATTGTACCCGGCGTGGCCATGCTGTTTGCGTTTGCAGCTTTAGCCGGCAAATCTGGCATGCCCCTGGCGGAAGCCTTGGTGTGGGCGGGTGTAGGCGCTGTGGCGGGCGATGTGCTGAGCTTTGCCATCGGCCGTTTGCTTAAGGGGCGTTTGCATTCGGTTTGGCCTTTGAGCCGCTACCCGAAACTGTTAGCCCGCGGGGAAACGTTTTTCCACGCTCACGGCGGGAAAAGCGTCATTATCGGGCGTTTTGTCGGCCCGATACGCCCGATCATTCCCTTGATTGCCGGCGCCTTCTACATGCCCTGGCAACGGTTCATTGTATTTAATCTGCTGTCCGCGGTTGGATGGGCATTGACTTACATCCTGCCCGGCTATCTTGTTGGTGCAGCACTCGCGACCGGTATCAAACCACCGCCCCATTTTTATTTGGTTCTTGGCATCAGTGGCGCGGCATTGCTGGTCGTCTATCTCGTTGCCCTTCGGATGCGACTAGGCCTTGGTGAAGGCAGCCGCCTTTATCACTGGCTGGAAGCACGAATGGCCGCCTACGACGCCACCCACCGGTTCTGGCGTTTATACACGAGCGCCCGCCCTGCTCGTCGCGGCGAATTTCCGCTGCCGTCTCTGATGATGGCCACCACGGCCTTGGCACTCTTCCTGGTTCTCGCCCAGCTGGTCACACTGAGCGGCCACTTGTTCTTGCTGAATCAGCTGGTCAGTGAATGGTTTCAATTGCTCCGGCAGCCGCTACTAGACCTGCCAATGATCGCTTTTACGCTGGCCGGCGATCCGCCCGTTTT
Organism: Marinobacter sp. S0848L; assembly: GCF_023016065.1. Classification (GTDB taxonomy): domain Bacteria; phylum Pseudomonadota; class Gammaproteobacteria; order Pseudomonadales; family Oleiphilaceae; genus Marinobacter. Next base: position 238,448 of record NZ_JALKAQ010000004.1, read on the forward strand.
AGTCGCAGCGGCCGTTTTGGCCACAGCATGCCTTGTTTTCCGAGGTTACTACGCGGCCGCCATCCACATTGTCGTCGCAGCGCTGCTAACCATTGTCAGTGTCTGGCTGCTCAAGGCCGGCATTGGCATAAGCCGCCCGGACCACGTGCTCAGCCCCCCTGAGTCTGGCGCTTTTCCAAGCGGCCACACGGCCGGCGCGACGGTTCTGGTGACGCTGGCGGCCAGCTTTATCGCCGGCGAAAACGCCCAGAAGCAGCGCTGGCAAAGCTATGTCCTGCTATCGTTACCAATGATTCCAATAGCCGTCAGCCGGCTCTACCTCGGAGTACACTGGTTCACGGATGTTGTGGGGGGATTTTTTCTGGGCCTGGCGATTACCGGAATTATCAGAGCAAGCTATAGCCGCTATGACCGGGTTCCGATCAAGGCTGAGGCCGTATCTTGGATTGCTCTCGTCATCTGGCTGGTGTTTAGCGTTTTTTACATCAGCGAGCAGTGGGCTCTCGCCATGCAGAGCTACGCACCGAAGCTTTAACCTTCACCGTCAAGCGCTTCCAGCAATCGTTGCAGCCGGTCGAGACGCTCCAGCGGATCCTGCAGCTCGGCCAAACGTTGTTTTTCAGGAGTGTCCAGCGGCAACAATTCGGTAAGGCGCCACCCGACATGGCGCGCGTCGTCGAAGTCCACTTTCATGTCGAGGTTCTGTATTGCGGGGTGCCTGAACAAAGCCCTGAGTACCGACGGCAACTCATGGTAACGTTCGGGCACATCGCTCTCGGCCTCCGCCATCAAGAACTCCACGTCACCCAGATTCAAACCGTCTGCTTGTCGCCAGGTGCGAACCACCGTCACCTTGCTCTCGCCTTCCACCGTAATGCCTAACAATCCGTTGTCCAGCTGCTGGAAGTCGATGATGCGCACGTAGGTGCCGATGTCGTAAAAGGCCGCCGTTCGTGAAGTTTCGGGGCCGTCCTGCAAGAGCACAATGACGAATCCGCGATCTTCTTTCAGGCATCGGCTCAACATGTCGATGTATCGAGGCTCAAACAGCTGCAACGGAATGCGCCCTTGCGGCAAAACAACGGAATTCAGCGGAAATATAGGCACATTCATATGGGTTTCAATCACTGCAAAGCAGACCCCGATTGCGTGTTAATTTAACGGCCAGACAAAAGCTTCTGAGCTTCATTTACCCGATCGCGCGCTTCACTGAGCACTTGCAGACTGCGGGATGCGTTGAGCTCCAGCTCACCCAGACGACGCCAGGCGGGTGCCTGATCAAAAGCCGGCAGGCCGGAGCTCTTACTGGAACCAATCAGGGCGTGCATTTGCGCGACAATCACAATATCCACAAGCTGCGGCGAAGGTTCGCGGCACTCATAGCTCCAATCTTCGGCATAGCGGGCCGCTTCGATGAAATTTTTAGGGAACGACCAGTTCTCCAGAACCGCACAACTGACATCGGCCCGCAGCTCCGTGATCGCATGCTGCAGGTTCTTTTCGTCTGCAAACAGATTGACATGCTTCTCAGCCTGCACCAGCACCGGCACCACGCCAACATCGTGCAACAGCCCGGCCAGCATCGCCTCTTCCGGGTTCACGCCAGTGGCGTGGTCGGCCAACACCCAACACAAGGCAGCCACCTCGCGCGAATGCTGCCACAAGGCTTCCATCTCTTTCTTCAACACGGGTTGCTGAGACTTGAACACCTCGCGCATGGCAAACACTGTCACCAACTGCCGCGTGGTTCTCATGCCCAAGCGAACCACTGTTTCCTGCACACTTCGAACGTCGCTGAAGCCTCGGTACAACGGACTGTTACAGGCCCGAACCAGTTTCGCCGCCATCGCCGGATCAGCCGACACAGCGCCAGCCACCTCGGTTGCACCGGTTTCTTCGCGCTCAACAAGCCGGCGAACTTTCCAGGCGACGTCCGGCACACTCGGCAGTTGTAACTGATTCGACCGCAGCTCCGCATAGAACTCCATCAACAACTGGTGCTCTTCGCTTTGCCCGACTTCATCGAGTGTTGACGCAATGCCATCCTGCGTCACAGGTGCATCGCGCAATAGCTGATTGAGGGTTTCCTGCTCAACCACCAGAAACTCACACGGTTCCAATGCCTTGACGTCATACATTCTGGGCTGAAGCCGGGCAATCGGGTTAACCGCCTTGTCTGTCCCGGCCTGAATTTCCGAATGCCGGCCATCATGAGACGCCAACTGCACCGAGCCGGAAATCAAAAAGTAATCCAACCCGTCCCGCACGCCACGTTCGAGGATTTTCGCCCCCCGTTTAAAGGCGCGGCGCTCGGCGCGGTTGGCCAATACCACCAACTGCCCGTCTGTCAGCCGGCCAAGGGGGTTGAAGTCTTTCAATCGACGAAGCGTTAGCCGTTCCTGGCTTCCCATAAACAAACTCTCGAAATAATGAATACCGTTGTTACACATTGTAATCACACACGGCCAAAACAGCCATGCGAACGCGCCGAATCTGGTATCCTCTGGTATCGACTGCTTTAACTATAGCCTTAACAAGATCAATCGGGAGAGAAAGCACATCATGCCCCAGTATCGTTCGCACACATCGACAGCCGGCCGGAACATGGCTGGAGCTCGCGCCCTATGGCGTGCAACCGGTATGAAAAATGAGGATTTCGGCAAACCCATCATTGCCGTTGTTAACTCGTTCACCCAGTTTGTACCGGGTCATGTTCACCTGAAAGATCTGGGCCAGCTGGTCTGCCGCGAAATTGAAGAAGCCGGCGGTGTTGCCAAAGAATTCAACACCATCGCGGTTGATGACGGTATCGCCATGGGGCACGACGGCATGCTGTACTCCCTGCCGTCCCGTGAAATCATCGCCGACTCGGTCGAGTACATGGCCAACGCGCATTGCGCCGATGCGCTGGTGTGTATTTCCAACTGCGACAAAATCACTCCGGGCATGCTGATGGCCGCCCTGCGTCTGAACATTCCCGCTATTTTTGTTTCCGGCGGACCGATGGAAGCCGGTAAGACCAAGCTGTCCGAAAACAAGCTTGATCTGGTCGATGCCATGGTGATCGCCGCCGACCCGACCGCCAGCGACGAGAAAGTGGCCGAATACGAGCGCAGTGCCTGCCCGACTTGCGGCTCCTGCTCCGGCATGTTTACCGCCAATTCCATGAACTGTCTGGCCGAAGCCATTGGCTTGGCGCTGCCAGGTAACGGCTCGATGCTGGCCACCCACGCAGACCGCGAACAACTGTTCCTGAAGGCCGGCCGCCAGATTGTTGAAAACACCCGGCGTTACTACGAGCAGGATGACGACAGTGTTCTGCCGCGCAGCATCGCCTCACTGGAAGCGTTCAAGAACGCCATGGTTATGGATATCGCCATGGGTGGTTCAACCAACACCATTCTGCACCTGCTTGCTGCCGCTCAGGAAGGCGAGGTGAACTTCGATCTGGCAGACATCGACCGCTTGTCCCGGGAGGTGCCTCAGCTGTGTAAAGTGGCGCCAAACTCTCCGAAATACCACATGGAAGACGTTCACCGCGCCGGTGGCATCATGGGGATTTTGGGCGAACTGGACCGTGGCGGGTTGATCAACACCAATTTGCCAACCGTTCACAGCAAGACCATGAAAGAAGCCCTGCAAACATGGGACGTCATGCAGTCGCCCACGCCTGAAGTGATCGAATTCTACAAAGCCGGCCCAGCGGGTATCCCGACCCAGACCGCGTTCAGCCAGAGCACTCGCTGGCCAAGCCTCGACGGTGACCGCGAAAACGGCTGCATCCGCTCAGTTGAAAACGCCTACTCATCCGAAGGCGGCCTTGCCGTGCTTTACGGCAACATCGCCCTGGACGGCTGCGTGGTGAAAACGGCCGGTGTTGATGAAAGCATTTTTGTCTTCGAAGGTAAGGCCAAGGTGTTTGAAAGTCAGGACTCCGCCGTCGCCGGCATTCTCAACGATGAAGTCAAGTCTGGCGATGTGGTGATCATTCGCTACGAAGGCCCTCGCGGTGGCCCCGGCATGCAGGAAATGCTCTACCCCACCAGCTATCTGAAATCCAAAGGGCTGGGTAAAGAGTGTGCGTTGTTGACCGATGGCCGGTTCTCGGGCGGTACCTCTGGCTTGTCTATCGGCCACGCCTCTCCCGAAGCGGCGGCCGGCGGTGCCATTGGTCTGATTGAAGACGGTGACACGATTCTGATCGACATCCCGAACCGCTCGATCAACGTTCAGCTGAGCAATGACGAACTAAGCGAACGTCGCCGCAAGCGTGACGCCAAAGGTTGGAAGCCGGAGCAGCCCAGAGAACGCAAGGTTTCGTCCGCACTTAAGGCCTACGCCCTGCTGGCAACCAGTGCCGACAAAGGTGCAGTCAGAGACACATCCAAACTGGACTGACCCGCCCCGCCAACAAAAAAGCCCGGATCATTAAGAGCCGGGCTTTTTTAGATCAGACGGGCAGCTCACCAGAGCGACCAAGTATCGTCGTCTTCCTCTTCTTCAGCTTTCTCAGCTTTCTTGGTAGCCGGTTCAGCAACGGCTTTCGCTGGCTCAGCGGTTTTGGCCGATGCCGGAGCGGCGCTGCTGACACTTGTTGAGGCGGCCTGCCGGACAGGAACCATTCCCAGCACCTTTTTCGTTTCCTCAGTGACCATGCCGTTGGCTTTCAACCCTTGTTCTTCCTGAAAGCGAACCAACTCTGCGCGCGTGTTGTCGTCCATGGTCGGACTAACATTTGTGATGTTATAACCAGCCCCATATAGCGCATGTTTGAGGGCAACCGTGTCGTTAGCCTGAGCGGCCGAAGCCAGCCCCGCCATCGTGATTGCTCCAACCAGCAGCGTCGATTTTCCGAAATGGCGTGCAACTTTTTTCATGGTTCTCACCTACCTTACTCCTGATACCTTGAGGTACCTGTTTCGTTATTATGTTGTAGCGCACAGTCTAGTTACGACTTCAAAAACCGTAACATATTTTACACCTCAGAACCGTGTTCGCTGTTCCGTTGTTGCGTCTCTTCTTCCGCCCCTTCACTGAACTCACGGATAAAAATGCCCCAAAACGCCATGAACAAAGCCGCAACCAAAGGCCCCATAACAAAGCCGTTAATACCAAACATGGCAATGCCGCCCAGCGTTGACAGCAGCACCAGATAATCCGGCAATTTGGTGTCGCGCCCCACCAAAATCGGCCGCAATAGATTATCAGCCAAACCAATCACCACCACACCAAACACCGTGAGCACGACCGCGGAGACAAGATCGCCGACCGCCGCCAGATAAATAGCCGCCGGCACCCAGACAATCGCAGCGCCAACCGCAGGCAACAACGACACGACCGCCATCACCACGCCCCACAGCAAGGCACCGGTAATGCCGAGCGCCGCAAAAATAATTCCACCCAGCGCGCCCTGAACGATGGCGATCAACAGGTTGCCCTTAACCGTTGCCCGGGTCACCTCGGCAAACTTCGCAAACAGCAAACGCTCTCGCTCATCGCCCAGCGGCAATGCCTTGATCATCAATTCAACCAGCTTGCTGCCGTCCCGAAGCAGAAAGAACGCCAGATAAATCATCAACGCAAGCCCGAGGAAGAACTGGAACGTGTTCTGCCCCAACCCTAATGCCTGTTTGGCCAGAAACTGGCTGCCTCCCAAAAAGGCATTCACCGCCCGGTCCCTAAGCTCAGCAACGTTGATATCGAATTGCGCCAGAAGCGACTGGATAGCCGGGAATGATTTATTGACCTGATCAATGTATTCGCCCGGGCGAATCTCGCCGTCCTGTATTTTCTGATAGATGCCGACGCCTTCTCCGATCATCGCTGTGCCGAGGATCAAAACCGGGATAACGACGATCACCAAACAGACAAAGAGCGTGATCAACGCATTGGTATTGGGCCGGTCACCCAATCGCCTATGAAGGATCTGCTGCACAGGGTGAAAGATCAATGCAATTGCAACAGCCCAAAAAATAGGGCCAAAGAACGGCTTCATCAGCAGAACGAATGCTAACGAAACGCCCACCAGCATCGCCAGAAAAGTTCGTGTTTCAAGCTTGGCGTACATATCAGTTCAGACCTACAAACAGGAGTACAAAGGGAAGCTAAGACTACCACGACAGCGTGGCCACTGTAGCCAACTTCGCGTTATAGTTGATGGTTATTGACCAACCATTGAATTCGTTATGCCACTGCCTTCTGAAAACTTCAGCATTGAGACGGCACTCGACGCAGCCATCGAATTGCGACGAGTGCTCGCTGCCCGCATGCATCGCCGTAAAGTGATGGGCCAGGAGGTGCTCGTGCCCGGGCAGTTGGGAGAAGCTCTGCAGCTTCCAAAAATCATCAGCCGACTAACCAGCAAACAGCAGCGCTATCGCGAGATCGGATTGAACGATTTCCAGGAGCTCTGGCCAACCCTCTCGGCCCGCACTCGGGAAAAAGTATTGGATGCTATCGGCTGGTATGACCCAAAAGAACTTGATTGGGACGACAAACGATCCAACCGGCGCCCCATGATCGACCCGAACGATGACCCGGATTGACAACCCCGAGCACCAAAACGGCGCAACAAGACAACCCCGGATTCAAACTCACAACGCTCTGTTACGCAACTCAAACAAACAAACGTTTCATCTGTTCTATTCTGGATGCCTAAGATTGTCATCCGACAGTCGCGCACCCAATCAGTTAGGATAGTCGATGGCATGCGTATCCTGAGAACCGACGAAGCACGCTTCGAAGGCCTACCGGATTACCCGTTTCTTCCGAATTATCAAGAGGTCGAACCCGGCCTGCGAATGCATTTCGTGGACGAGGGGCCGGTAAACGGAACACCCGTGATCATGTTGCACGGCGAGCCCACGTGGTCGTATCTATATCGGCATATGATTCCGGTTGTCGCCGCGGCGGGGCACCGGGTTCTGGCTCCCGACCTGATCGGTTTTGGAAAATCCGACAAGCCGGCCGCCTTCAGTGACTATTCCTACGACAATCATCTTCGCTGGCTGTCCAGCTGGCTGGAAACTTTGGACATTCGGGGAGCCACACTGGTTTGCCAAAACTGGGGTTCCTTGCTCGGCTTACGACTGGCGGCGGACCATCCGGACCGATTCAACCGCATTATTGTTGGAAACGGTATGCTGCCAACCGGCGACACCCGGGTTTCAACAACGTTTAAAGTCTGGAAAGCCTTCGCCAGCCACAGCCCCTGGTTTCCTGTCAGCAAAATGGTGCAACTCGGCACAGAACGAACATTGACGAAGCACGAGCTAGCTGCGTACGAAGCACCCTTCCCAAGGGACGACCACAAAGCCGGTGCCCGAGCTTTCCCGGCGCTGATCCCCACTTCGCATACCGACGAGGTCAGTGCGGCTAATCGCGAAGCCTGGCGCAAGCTCGAGAAGTGGCGTAAACCCTTCATTACCTGCTTCAGCAGCGGCGACCCCATCACCCGGGGTGTTGATCGCCAAATGCAGCGACGTATACCGGGCGCGTATGGGCAGCCGCACATGACGCTCCCGGGAGGGCACTTCCTGCAGGAAGACTCGCCCAACTCATTTGCCAGAGTCATTATCGACGCCCTGAAACACGAAATGGCTGCCTGAACGCAGCCATTCACCCATCAACCAAACACGGTCACCGCTTGCCGGCTCAGTGCGATCAACTCTCCACTGGCCGTCCAGATACCCGCATGGGTGTGCCCGTAGCCCGAACCCGCTTGGTCCACCGTAGCCCGGTACAACAACCAATCACCGGGGGCGATCACAGGTCTTGGATGAATCATTTCCAGATTCCAGCTCAGTGAGCTCGCCGGAGCCGGCACTTTCAAGTGGGGTAGAATAGCCGGGGGCCATGCGTCCGCCAATGCAATGATGTGAGCATCCGTCATCGCTTCCGGCACGTCCCTGAACTGCATCCAGCCACCCATCTCGCGCCCGCCTTTACCGGAAAACGGCATGTTTCCGAACGCCCAGCGCATTTCGATATGCTGGGTAAACTCCGGGGTTACGCCTTTAATGTAAGGCAGCTCCTGACATTCATCCACCGGTTTCGCTGTGGGGCCGACCAACGGAGCCACCTGAACCACCGAATCCCGATCACCACCAAAGCTCGCCAAACACACCAAACGAGGCTCGCCATTTTGAACCATGCGCCCGGTTACTTGTGACGCGGCCTTTCCTTCACGAAGCACTTCTACCTCAAACACCGCAGGAACATCCGCTTCTACCGGCCCGACAAAAGAGACCTGCATCGCACGAACGGATCGCCCGGGCGCCACGTTGGAGGCCACTACCTCATAGGTCAGTGCCGCAACCACGCCGCCAAAACTCGCTCGCCCTTGCCCCCAACTCGCGGGTATCACCACCTCCTGGCCTTGGCGTACGCCCTCTAAAAGCTCATCAAACTTCATACCCTTTCTCCCACCATTAGCCTGAAAACAATAGAGATTGCCCAAGTTCCCGACAGCTGGCAAGACAGCCGCCCCGGCAACTACCTACCTGACCTACGGCATAAAATATGTCAATAGCGCCACAAAACGACTATAATCCTTGAAAATCATGCATTGCGTTTGCAATGTCATATCCTCCGAATACCGAGTACATTCATGTCAGAATTGTCTTTTGCCGAACTGGGGCTGGATCCAGCTGTCCTGGAAGCCGTATCCTCCGTTGGCTACGAAACACCATCGCCCATCCAGGCACAATCCATTCCCGCCCTTATGGCCGGCAACCATTTGTTGGGTGTTGCCCAGACCGGCACCGGAAAAACCGCAGCATTCGCCCTGCCCTTGCTGAGCCGTATCGACCCGAGCATTGCCCAACCCCAGATTCTTGTGCTGGCACCTACCCGGGAACTGGCCATCCAAGTTGCCGAGGCGTTCACCACCTACGCCAGCAAGTTCCGTCAGTTCCACGTACTGCCCATTTACGGCGGCCAGGACTTTGCGCCACAAATTCGCGGCCTGAAGCGCGGCGCCCAGGTTATCGTGGGTACGCCCGGCCGTATGCTGGATCACCTGCGCAAAGGCACTCTGAGACTGGAAAACCTGCGAGCTCTGGTTCTCGATGAAGCCGACGAAATGCTGCGTATGGGCTTTATCGACGACGTTGAGGCGATCCTGTCCAAAACACCGCCGAACTGTCAGCGCGCTTTGTTCTCGGCCACCATGCCGCCGCAGATCAAGAAAGTTGCCCAGACCTACCTGAAGAACGCCACGGAAGTTCGCATTGAAAGTGAAACCCGCACCGTTGAGCGTATTGCCCAGTTTGTACTGCCGGTTTACGCCGAGCGTAAGCTCGACGCCCTGACCCGCATCCTGGAAGTAGAACCGTTCGACGCGTCGATCATCTTTGTCCGCACCAAAGCGGAAACCACACTGCTCGCAGAAAAACTGTCCGCCCGCGGCCACGCCGTTGCGCCTTTGAGCGGCGATTTGAACCAGCGTCAGCGTGAGCAAACCGTTGAAGATCTAAAACGCGGCAAGAAAGACATCATCATTGCCACCGACGTAGCGGCCCGTGGTCTGGACGTCCCCAGAATCACCCACGTGATCAACTACGACGTGCCCTACGACACCGAAGCCTATATTCACCGCGTTGGGCGTACGGGTCGTGCTGGCCGTACCGGTAAAGCCATCTTGCTGGTCACCCCGCGCGAGCGTAGCTGGTTGCGCACCCTTGAGCGCGCCACCAACTCGCCCATGGAACCGTACCAGCTGCCGTCACCGGCTGCGCTGCAGCAGATGCGTGTTGAGCAATTCGAAGCCCAACTGCTGGGCTTCACCGACGATCCACGCGCTGCCAAAGCCATTGCTCTGCTGGACGAAATCGCCGAACGCAACGACATGGACATCACTGCTGTCGCCGGCGCACTGGCATGCTGGATGGAAGCGTCTCAGCCAGACTCACTGCCGCTCGAGCAGCCTGAAGCTCTGCCTGAAGTGTCATCTGCACCTCCGCGTCGCAGAGGCGGCCCTTCCGGCAAAGGCAACTTCCGCAAAGGCGGTCACGGTAAAGGCAACTTCCGCAAAGACGGTAAGCCCGGCGGCTACCGCAAAGACGGCGGTCGCGGTCGTCCTGGCGGCGGCAAGCCCGGCGGAAAATCCGGCCCCAAGCGCGCTCCGCGCTCATAAGCCGATTGGCGTAACCGGTCAGCTCGACCGGTTACGCTGATAGACTACAAAGCTGTAGTCGTACGGATTATTGTCAGACGCGGAGAAGTCTTCGCGTCCGATCTCTTCCCACTCATCCCAGTTCACTTCCGGAAAGTAAGCATCCCCGTCCACTTCGGCGTGCACTTGGGTAATATAAATCCGATCGACCATTGGCAGGGCTTCTGCGTAGATCTGCCCACCGCCAATAATCATCACCTCTTCACCACCATCCAGCTCAGCCTGAGCTTCAGCTTTCACCAGTGCTGCATCCAATGATGTGGCTGACACCGTGCCTGCCGGCGCTTCCCACTCCGGGTTTCGGGAAATAACCACGTTCATCCGTCCCGGCAACGGCCGACCAATGGAATCCCAGGTTTTCCGCCCCATGATAATGGGCTTACCCATGGTAGCTTCTTTGAAATAACGCAAATCCCCCGGCAAGTACCAAGGCAGCGCGTTGTTCCGGCCGATAACCCGGTTTCGGGCCATGGCTACGATTAGAGCTTTTCTCATTTTGGTTAGTTCCTAAAGTGTTCGGAGTTAGCAAAGAGTGGACGGGGTTTTCAAAACACGCTCGAGCACATCCATGTGGCGCTTGAGCTCCGCCATCCATGGCTCCGCACAGTTTTGAAAACCCCGTCCACTCTTTGCAGCGATACTCTGGGAGCTGCTTTCTCACAGACCAAATGCCTGAGGGCCAAGACCCCCTGCGCTTACTGAGATGCTTAAGCAGATAGGCGGGGCAAGCTCTCCAAAAATGTGCGTAGCCATGGATGGCGAAGCAGAAGCGTCACATGGACGTGCCGAAGGAGCGGTTTTTGGAGAGCTTGCCCCGCCTATCTGCCACCACCCAAGTACGAAAGCAAAGGTCAAATAGCAATAGGAGCCTTAATCCCCGGATACGGGTCATACCCCTCAAACTCGAAATCTTCCAACTCGTAATCAAAAATCGAATCAGGCTTACGCTTAATCACCAGCTTCGGCAAAGCTCGAGGCTCACGCTTCAACTGCTCAAACACAATCTCATCCGTCAGGTGATTCTGATACAAATGACAATCGCCAAACGTATGCACAAACTCACCCACATCCAGATCACACTGCTGAGCAATCATATGCGTCAGCAACGCATAAGACGCAATATTGAACGGCACACCCAAGAACAAATCCGCGCTGCGCTGATAAAGCTGACAAGAAAGCCTGCCATCCACCACATAAAACTGGAACAAACAGTGACACGGCGCCAGCGCCATGCGCCCTTCCCGCACATTATCCTGCGGACCAATAGACTCATCCGGCAACTCAGCCGGGTTCCAGGCCGAAACAATCAAGCGGCGAGAGTTTGGCTTATTACGGATCTGATCAATCACCTCGCTGATCTGATCAATCACACCACCATCGTGGCACTGCCAGCTACGCCACTGCTTGCCATAGATAGGCCCAAGATCGCCATTCTCCAACGCCCACTCGTTCCAGATAGACACCTTGCGCTCTTTCAGCCAATTGTTGTCGGTGGAGCCTTTGAGGAACCACAACAACTCATAAATAATGCTGCGCAAGTGCACTTTCTTCGTAGTGACGAGCGGAAAGCCTTCCTGCAGATTGAAACGAATCTGCCGGCCAAACACCGAACGGGTTCCCACGCCCGTGCGATCGCCTTTATCGAACCCGTTATCCACTACGTCCTGCATCAGGTCGAGGTAAGCTTTCATGATTTGTCTCTCCGGTAAGCAATGGCAATCAAAGCAGCGCCAGCAATAATCATGGGCATCGACAACACCTGACCCATGGTGACCCAATCAAAGGCCAGATACCCCAAGTGCGCGTCTGGCAAACGAACAAATTCGACCACAAAGCGGAACACGCCATAGCACAGCAAGAAGAGGCCAGAGACTGCCATTTTCGGCCGTTCTTTCGCCGAGAACCACCAGAGGATGACAAACAGCGCCACACCTTCCAGCGCAACCTGATACAACTGTGAGGGGTGACGGGCCAATGCGTCTTGAGCCTGCGGGAACACCATGCCCCACGGCAAATCCGTCGGCTTGCCCCAAAGCTCACCGTTAATGAAATTACCGACACGGCCTGCACCTAAGCCTACGGGCACCAACGGCGCTACGAAATCGGCGATTCGCCAGAACCCGGCACCGGTTTTGCGGCCGTACCACACCATAGCGACTATGACACCGAGCAAGCCACCGTGGAACGCCATTCCGCCTTCCCAGACGCGCAACAGCCACAGCGGGTCCGCAATGAATGCATCGAAGTTGTAGAACACAACGTACCCGAAACGGCCACCGAGGATAACGCCCAGAGCCATGTAAAAGACCAGATCACCGACCTGCTCTTCCTTCAACGGTGACCAAGGCTTGCGGCTACGGATATTCCCCAGCCACCAGGCGGCCGCAAAGCCAACCAGATAGGTCAGCCCATACCAATGAATTTTAAGGGGGCCGATCGCGATTGCGACCGGGTCAATCTGTGGGTATTGCAACATGGACAGACTCTTAACTCAGCAGGAATCGTAGGCCGACAATAATCAGCACAATGGCAAAAATTCGTTTCAGAAGACGGCCATCAAGGCGGTGTGCCAATTTGGCCCCCAATCGGGCGAAGACGACGCTGGTGGCGACAATACCAATGAGCGCCGGCAAGTAAATAAAACCGAAACTCATGGCCGGCAATTCTGGGTGCTGCCAACCTGTCCAGATGTTCCCGAACGCTCCCGCCAGAGCTATCGGAAAACCGCAAGCGGCGGACGTAGCAACGGCCTGCTGCATACGTACATTCGACCAAGTCAGATATGGCACGGAAATCGTACCACCACCAATACCAAAAATCGCAGAAGCCCAGCCAATGAAGCCACCAGCCACGCCCAACCCAGCCGTGCCCGGCACGTCCCGACCCGGCTTGGGATTCACCTCCAGAATCATCTTCAGTGCGACCAAAATAGCGAACACACCAATGATCGTTTCAAGGAACGGCCCGCTTAACATAGCAGCCGTCCAAGCGCCCAACAGAGCACCCCCAATGATTCCGACCGTCATAGGACGAAAAAGATCCCAACGCACCGCTCCGTGTTGATGATGGGTGCGAATAGAACTGATCGAGGTAAACAAAATGGTCGCCAGCGAGGTGCCAATCGCCAAATGCGCGGCAATCTCCGGGCTGAATTCCATAAAGTTGAAACTGAAGATCAGCACGGGCACGATCACCAGACCGCCACCAATACCAAACAGGCCAGCCATAGTGCCAGCAAGAGCACCCAGCAACAGGTACAGAACAAGTACGCCAATCAGGGTCATAATCGTTAAGGGTCCGGGGAAGTATTCAGGCTGGTATGATACGCATTGTTGCCAATCCCTGCAGCCCCGAAGAGTAAGGATGATTACCTGCTATGTGCACCATCGTTTTCGCCATTGGTCAAAGCCGCCAATATCCCTTGGTTGTTGCCGCCAATCGTGACGAATTTTACCGCCGCCCCACTGCAGCAATGGACTGGTGGACCTCTGACAACGGGCAGAAGGTTCTGGCAGGCCAGGATTTGGAATCCGGTGGCACCTGGCTGGCGGTGGCACCTGACGGCCGGGTAACCGCCGTCACCAATGTCCGCGAGGGCAGCCCGGAAGCAGGCCGTTGCAGCCGAGGTGAATTGCCCCTGAAAGCACTCAGCCTGCCCTATCCGGAATTGAAAGACACGCTAGCCTCGGATCCCGGGCGCTATTCAGGCTTTAATCTGGTTTCACTATCCCCCGACAGCGGCTGGTATTACAGCAATCGGGATGCCCATCCGGGAAGACAAGTATTCAGAGGCATCTACGGCCTCAGCAACCATCTACTCCAAACGCCCTGGCCCAAGCTTTTGCGTCTGCGCACGGCCGTCGGCCAATCCATAGACACAGCTCGCGCTGATACTAACGCACTGCACAGCCAACTGATTTCCGTGCTACAAGATACCACGCCGGCCCCCGACAACCAGCTACCAGACACTGGCGTAGGGTTGGATACCGAACGCTTCCTTTCGTCGCCGTTTATCAGTGGCGAGCACTACGGCACCCGAGCAACCACCATCGTAACGCTGTCGGCTCTGGGCGAAATACAGGTAACAGAGCAGTCGTGGGGCCCCTTCGCGCAGGAGCTCGAAAAGCGAGAGTTTCGCTGGCAGCGATAGCTCAGGGACTCTGTTATAATCCGCGCATTTCCTGACACATTGGAGCGGAGGACGCCCATGGCCGGTGACAAAGACAAAACATCGATAGCCGACTTTGAAAAATCTTTGGACGAGCTGGAAAAGCTGGTTCGGGATCTTGAACAGGGCGAATTGCCTTTGGAACAGTCCTTGGCGGCGTTCGAGCGTGGCATAAAGCTCACTCGCGAGTGCCAAAGCGCTCTGAAATCGGCCGAACAACGGGTTGAGCAACTGATTCAGAACAGTGACGGCTCCCTGGAAACACGCCCTTTCGCCGCGGATGATAACCACTGATGACTGATCGCACCGCTCTGGCGATTGACTACATTGAGCAATGTCGCCAACGCATCGATGCTGAACTTGATCGCAGTATCCGGCAAGATTCCGCGTCTGAACGCCTGCAAGAGACCATGCGCTACAGCGTGCTGGGTGGCGGCAAACGCATTCGCCCGGCACTTTGTCTGGCCGCGGCGCGAGCAGTTGGCAGCGATGAGGAAACCGCCTTGGTTCCCGCCTGTGCACTCGAGCTAATCCATGCCTACTCACTGGTGCACGACGATCTGCCGGCCATGGACGACGATGACCTGCGCCGGGGGCGTCCGACAGCCCACATCGCTTTCGACGAAGCCAGCGCCATTCTGGCGGGTGACGCCCTGCAGGCATTGGCCTTCAGCTTGTTGGCCAGTGCGCCCGAATTAACCGACACGCAGCGGATTGCGATGATCACCAAACTGGCTCAGGCCAGCGGCCATGCTGGCATGGTTGGCGGCCAGGCCATCGACCTGGAGTCCGTCGGCATTAAGCTGAATCTCGATCAGCTTGAAACAATGCACCGCCACAAAACCGGCGCGCTGATTGAGGCCAGTGTTGATCTGGGCGCCTCAACCTCTGCAACGGTGAGCCAAGAGCAAAGGGAGGCTCTGGCCAACTATGCCCGGACTCTGGGATTGGCCTTTCAGGTGCAAGACGATCTGCTGGACATCGAAGGCGACACAGCCATCATCGGCAAACGCCAGGGCTCCGATGCTGCCAAAGCAAAACCGACCTACCCGGCACTGCTGGGCCTTGACGGTGCCCGCGAGCATCTTGCCGCCTTGCTAAGTCAAGCCCATCGGGCGCTGGATAGCTTCGGAGCAGAAGCAGAGCCGCTGAGAGCTATGGCTGACTACGTGGTCACAAGAAACCACTGATACTCGTATGAACACACGGCAATGCGCCGTTTTGTAACATCTGGCCCGGGAAGCATGAAACAGCCACCGCTGTTCCCTATAATGGCCCGCCAGAGAACTCATATTTTCGAGAAAGATCCGAGCTGATGCAGGACACTTATATCTTCAGGGAAATCCCCTCACAGCGGCCAAACACACCGCTGCTGGACCGTATCGACGCTCCGGCTCAATTACGTGAACTGCCACCGGAGAACCTGCCCCAACTGGCCCGGGAACTGCGGTCGTTCCTGCTTTGGACGGTAGGCCAAACCGGCGGGCACTTTGGTGCCGGCCTCGGTGTTCTTGAACTCAGCGTTGCCCTGCATTACGTATTTAACACCCCGGAAGACCGGCTGGTCTGGGATGTGGGCCACCAGGCTTACCCCCATAAGATTCTGACCGGTCGCAGGGAACAAATGGGCACCATTCGGCGCAAAGGCGGCCTTGCTGGCTTTCCCAAGCGCGCCGAAAGCGAATACGACACCTTTGGCGTTGGCCACTCAAGCACCTCGATCAGTGCCGCCTTGGGTATGGCCATTGCGGCCCGCATGCAGAATACCGGCCGCAAGAGCATCGCCGTAATTGGTGACGGTGCGATGACAGCGGGCATGGCCTTTGAAGCCCTGAACCATGCGGGCCATTTGCGCGCCGATATGCTGGTGATTCTGAACGACAACGACATGTCGATTTCACGGAATGTGGGCGGCCTTTCCAATTATTTCGCCAAATTGCTGGCAAGTCGCACCTATAATCAGGTTCGCGACAGCAGCAAAAAAGTGCTCGCAAGCACACCTAACCTGATGGCGCTGGCGAAAAAGACCGAAGAGCACTTCAAGGGCATGATCGCCCCCGGCACCCTGTTCGAAGAACTGGGCTTCAACTACATCGGCCCCATTGATGGTCATGACCTGCCACTGCTGGTCGAAACTCTGGAAAACATCCGGGACCTTGAGGGCCCTCAGTTTTTGCACATTGTGACCACCAAAGGAAAAGGCTTCGCCCCTGCCGAGGCCGACCCGATTGGCTACCACGCCATCAACAAGATTGAACCGGTACCGGCCGACAAACCGGAGCCCGTGGCCCCCAAACCGGCCAGCCCCAAATACGCAAACGTCTTTGGCCAATGGCTGTGCGATGCAGCTGAGCAAGACGACCGCGTTGTCGGCATCACCCCGGCCATGTGCGAAGGTTCGGATTTGCTGGCCTTCTCCGAGCGCTTCCCCGATCGCTATTTCGACGTAGCCATTGCCGAACAGCATGCGGTCACACTGGCCGCCGGGCTGGCCTGTGATGGTGCCAAACCGGTGGTTGCGATTTATTCAACTTTCTTGCAGCGCGGCTACGATCAGCTGGTCCACGACGTGGCCATTCAGGATCTGGATGTTCTGTTCGCCATCGACCGCGCAGGGTTGGTTGGTGAAGACGGCCCGACCCACGCAGGTGCCTTCGACATCAGCTATCTGCGCTGTATCCCGGGCATGATCATCATGACACCGTCTGACGAAAACGAAACCCGCCAATTACTGCATACCGGGTTAGTGTACGAAGGCCCCGCCGCTGTGCGTTACCCGCGGGGCACCGGCCCCGGTGCGGAAATCATGCAGGAGCTGACGCCGCTACCCATCGGTAAAGGTCGTCGTGTTCGCGAAGGCGCCCGCGTAGCCATCCTGAACTTTGGCCCCTTGCTCGAACCTGCATTACAGGCAGCGGAAGAACTGAATGCGACGGTTGCCGACATGCGTTTCGTCAAACCTCTGGATGAAGCTCTGGTACTGGAACTTGCCGAGCAGCATGATTTGCTGGTTACACTGGAAGAGAATGCGATTGCAGGCGGTGCTGGCAGCGCCGTCGCCGAGTTCTTGTGTGCGAATGAAGTGACCCTGCCGGTGATGCAATTAGGCCTGCCTGACCGCTTCGTTGACCATGGCAAACCATCAGAACTGTTGGCCGAGTGCGGGCTTAATGCAGAAGGAATTAAAGACTCGATCGCCGGGCGGCTGGAGCGCTTGCTTGGGCAGCCGTTCAGCGCGGCCAAATAAGAAAAAAGCGCTGGTGATCGCCAGCGCTTTTTTTAGAAGAGGAATCAGGCCGGGTCGTCGTCCTGATGGGTTTCGAGCCAATGGCCGAGCTTGCTTTGCTTGGTGTTGAGATAGTGCTCGTTGTGGGGGTTTCGGCCCACATGCAGGGGCACCCGCTCAACAATGTTCACACCATACGACTCAAGCGCCTTTACCTTTCTCGGATTATTGGTCATCAGCTTTAAGCGACCAATGCCCAAGTGCTTCAACATGTCCTGGCACATGCTGTAATCCCGCAAATCCGCACCAAAACCCAACTGCTCATTGGCTTCGACTGTATCAGCGCCCTGGTCCTGCAAGCGATACGCCCGTATTTTATTGAGCAGGCCAATGCCACGACCTTCCTGCCGCAAATACATCAACAAGCCACGCCCTTCCCGGGCAATGCTGCGCAGGGCTTCTTCAAGCTGATAACCGCAGTCGCAACGCATGCTATAAAGTGCGTCGCCGGTCAGACACTCGGAATGCGTTCTCGCCAACACGGGTTCATCGGTGCTGATATCACCCAAGGTCAGGGCCACGTGCTCCTTCCCGGTGCCGATCTCTTCAAAGCCGTGCATATCGAAGACACCAAAGGGGGTAGGCAAACGGCAGGTCTCAATGTAACGAACAGCCACTGTAATTCCTCGTGGTTCTGACAAATGGGGCGGGCATTCTATCACGTGGCCACTAGCTGGGCGTAGTCTCAGCCAACCAATGACCGGAACGGCCGCCTTTTTTTTCCAGCAGCCGAACGTTATCGACCACCATCCCTTTATCCACAGCCTTACACATATCGTAGAGCGTCAGCGCAGCTACCGAGGCGGCGGTCAGTGCTTCCATCTCGACACCGGTCTGGCCAGACAGCTTACAGCGGGTTTCAATATGAACCGACGCCCCATCAGCACCCGGCGACAACAGCACCTTGGTGGAGGTCAGATTCAACGCGTGGCAAAGCGGAATCAAGTCGTGAGTTTTCTTGGCGGCCATGATGCCCGCAATCCGGGCGGTAGCCAAGACATCACCCTTCGGGTGCTCGCCATCGATAATCATCCTGAGCGTTTCCGGCAACATACGCACCGTTGCCTCAGCCCGCGCTTCCCGTTCGGTGACGGCTTTTTCCGTCACATCGACCATCCGCGCTTCGCCTTTTTCATCAAGATGGGTCAGTTTGCTCACGCTTGGCTCCCTCTGTTTTCATTTCCAGCTTATCGATTTTCATGGGGCGGCCACCAAAAACTGATGCCGGCAATACCTTGTCCGCCACATGCCCGCGCCTGAACTTGGTGCTCCAGCGCTAAACCACCCAACCCATAAACCGGGATTACGGCCGCCGATACCTGGCGCTCAAACTCCTGCCAACCCAAGGTCGGCTCACCGGGGTGGCTGGCCGTTGGCAAGACCGGGCCGAAGACCGCGTAATCCGCCCCCAGGCGCTCAGCATGACGTAATTGCTCCGCGCCATGGCAAGACAC
Source organism: Marinobacter sp. S0848L (assembly GCF_023016065.1). Lineage (GTDB taxonomy): Bacteria > Pseudomonadota > Gammaproteobacteria > Pseudomonadales > Oleiphilaceae > Marinobacter. Next base: position 257,530 of record NZ_JALKAQ010000004.1, read on the forward strand.
ACCCAACAATCGATTAGCTGGCGCAGGGCGCTCAGACAACCTTTCAGCCTCGCGCCAAGGCAGGTGTACGCCGGCGGCCTCGGGAAATTCAGAAAGCAAATCCGGACGGCCGTGCAGCAGGACCCCCACCCCGGAACCTTCACATTCCGCCAACGCCGCTCTCGCTAACTGCCGATAATCTTGAGCGGGCAACTGTGGTGCCCGCAACACCACCAATCCGGATTTCAACGCGGGCAACGCGGTAACAAAACGCGCCAAACCATTTTCCCACGATGCCATTGCGCCGGTTATCGGTAGATTCCCGGGTAGGTTCAAAGCCCGGATGATCGGCCTGTTGGCAGCCGGAAAATCTTCATCCTGCAACAAATGAGGCGACATCCATTCAATCGGCTGCCCCTCCCGCCCCTCGGGTTCGCCTTCGGCGGCGGAGGTTTGCCAGACATCCAGAAAAACCTGCTTGTCGCCGTAGTCGTGGCGAACACCAATGACCGGCTCAAGACTTCCCAACGGCACCGCCAGCCCGGTTTCCTCGGCAATCTCGCGCACCAATGCCTGCTGAACGCTTTCTCCCGGCTCCACTTTGCCTCCGGGAAACTCCAGCAAACCGCCCTGATGCACGTGATCCGGGCGGCGCGCAATCAATACACGACCACGCCGAACGATCACCGCAACGGCCACATGCACTAATTTCGGCACGGACGGACGATTAGCTTCGGTATTCGGCATTGATGGTCACATAGTCATGAGAAAAATCGCAGGTCCAGACCGTCTCCCGCACTTCTCCGCGCTTCAGGTCAATCGCAATGGTAATTTCTTCCTGATCCATCACCGCCTGACCACGCTCTTCGGAATAGTCATCAGCTCGGCCGCCATCACGCACCAGACACACATCGCCGAGGTAAATTTCCAGCGCCTGCAGATCAAGATCCGGAACGCCGGCCCGACCGACCGCCGCCAAAATCCGGCCCCAGTTCGGATCGGATGCGTAAAGCGCAGTCTTCACCAGCGGCGAATGCGCCACCGTGTAAGCCACATCCAGCGCCTCTTGCTGATTCGCGGCGCCGGCCACATCGATGGTCACAAACTTGGTGGCACCTTCACCGTCACGAACGATAGCGTGAGCCAGATCCAGATAGATCTTTCGCAATGCTTCTTTCAACGGGGCGAACAACGGGCTGTCTTCGGTAATTTCCGGGCCATCGTAGCGGCCGCTGGCAATGAGCATGCAGGCATCATTTGTCGACGTATCGCTGTCGATGGTAATCCGGTTGAAGGATTTCTCACCCAGTTCGGAGGCCAATGCCTGCAAAGCGTCCGGCGCAATTTTGGCATCCGTAGCAATAAAGCCCAGCATGGTGGCCATGTTCGGGCGAATCATGCCGGCCCCCTTGCTGATGCCCGAAATCGTCACCGTATGGCCGTCCAGATCCATCTGGCAGGAGGCACCTTTGGGCCGCGTGTCGGTGGTCATAATGCCGCTGGCCGCTTCCGCCCAGCGATCCTCACGGGCACCGGCCAGCGCGTCGGGCAAGGCCCCGACGATCTTATCAACGGGCAAGGGCTCGCCAATCACTCCGGTAGAGAACGGCAATACGCGGCTTGTATCCACACCCGCCTTTTCTGCCAAGGCCGCACAGCAGCGCTCCGCATCCGCCAGCCCGGCGGCTCCGGTGCCGGCGTTGGCATTTCCGGTATTGATCAGCAGGTAACGGGGTGCCGCTTCAGCCAAATGGCGTCGGCTCAGTACAACCGGGGCGGCGCAGAACTGGTTCTGGGTAAAGATACCGGCAACTCGGGCATCCGGTGCCAACTCAAACACGACAACATCCTTTCGGCCGGGCGTTTTGATGCCCGCACTGGCAATACCAATCTTAACCCCTGCAACCGGATGAAACTCCGGCAAAGTTCCGGGACCTACCGCCATGTTTATCTCCTTGAGTGAATGCCAATCTGAAAACGACAAAACCCGCAAGCTGCTCTTGGTCAGGCAGTTTGCGGGTTCTGGTTCGTGCGTTTCGGTGTCGGTTTAACTCACCTTACCGCAGCATTGCTTGAACTTCTTACCAGACCCGCAAGGGCAAGGCTCGTTTCGGCCTACTTTTCGCTCTTGGCGCACAAAAGTGTCCGGCGTTGCTTGCTGCCCGTCCTCACTTTCGCCCTGCGCAGGTGCGGCGGCACTGGTTTCGTCGTGTCGCAGGTTGGCCCGGGCCATTTCCCGCTCTAGCTCTTCTTTGCGGCGACGCTCTACCTCTTCCATCTCTTCACGACTCTGCACGCGCACGTGGCTCAGTACCCGCGCAACGTCGCGTTTCATGCCGTCCAGCATGTTTTCAAACAGGTTGAACGCTTCGCGCTTGTATTCCTGCTTGGGGTTTTTCTGGGCGTAGCCGCGCAAATGAATACCGCGACGCAAGTGATCCATATTCGACAGATGCTCTTTCCAGAGCGTATCCAACACTTGCAAGAAGACCTGCTTCTCGAACTTGCGCATGGACTCAGCGCCGGCAATCTCTTCCTTCGCTTTGTACTCAGCGACAATCGCGTCCAGAATTTTGTGGCGCAGATTGTCTTCGAACAGCTTGCTGTCTTCTTCCAGCCACCGCTGAATCGGCAGTTCAATCGCCATTTCTGACTGCAACTGCGCTTCCAGCCCCGCCACATCCCACTGCTCGGGCATGCTCTGAGGCGGAATGAATTCGCTGATCAGTGAATCCACTACGTCTTCCCGAATGGTATCGACCATTTCGGATACGTCTTCAGACGCCATGACTTCGTTACGCTGCTCGTAGATCACGGTACGCTGATCGTTGGCTACGTCATCGTACTCCAACAGCGTTTTACGCATGTCGAAGTTGCGGCCTTCCACTTTGCGCTGAGACTTTTCGATGGCGTTGGTGACCATGCGATGCTCGATGGCCTCGCCTTTTTTCATGCCCATCGCCTGCATCAGGTTCTTCACACGCTCAGGCGCGAAGATCCGCATCAGGTTGTCTTCCAGCGACAGGAAGAAACGGGACGAACCCGGGTCGCCCTGACGACCCGCACGACCGCGCAGCTGGTTGTCGATGCGGCGGGATTCGTGACGCTCGGTACCGATAATGTGCAAGCCACCAGCTTCCAGCACCTGATTGTGGCGCTCGGTCCACTCGGCCTTCAGTCGGGCAATTTCTTCTTCCGAGGCATCCGCCATGCCGGCCGCTTCAAATTCCCAGTTACCGCCCAATACGATATCAGTACCACGGCCTGCCATATTGGTGGCAATGGTAACCGCACCCGGACGGCCCGCCTGAGCAATAATCTGCGCTTCGGATTCGTGCTGTTTGGCGTTCAGAATTTTGTGCTCAATGCGCGATTTCTTCAGCAACATCGACAGCAATTCAGACGCTTCAATGGAAGCCGTACCCACCAGAATCGGCCGACCTTCGGCGGTGACGTCTTTGATCTCGTCGATGATGGCGTGGAATTTTTCTTCCTGCGTCAGATACACCAGATCGTTGTAATCAATACGCTGAATGGGCTTGTTAGGCGGAATCACCACCACGTCCAGGCCGTAAATTTGACGGAACTCGAACGCTTCAGTGTCTGCGGTACCGGTCATGCCGGCCAACTTTTCGTATAGACGGAAGTAGTTCTGGAAGGTGGTTGAAGCCAGCGTCTGACTTTCAGCCTGAATCTTGAGACCTTCTTTTGCTTCAATCGCCTGATGCAGCCCTTCGCTCCAGCGACGGCCCGGCATAGTACGCCCTGTGTGCTCGTCAACGATCACCACCTGGCCACCCTGAACGATGTAATCCACATCTTTCTGGAACAAATGGTGCGCCCGCAGGCCGGAGTGAACATGGTGCAGGAGGCCAAGGTTAGCTGCCGAGTAGAGGCTTTCGCCTTCCTGCAGCAAACCACGGCTCAGCAGAAGCTCTTCAACTTTTTCGTGACCGGTTTCGGTCAGCTCCACCTGACGAGATTTTTCATCGATGGTGAAATCGCCGGTAGACTCGCCTTCTTCACTGACTTCGCCCTTCTCCAGGCTCGGGATCAGTGTATTGATGGCCTGATACATTTTCGAGGAATCTTCCGCCGCGCCCGAAATAATCAGTGGCGTGCGCGCCTCGTCGATCAAAATGGAATCCACTTCATCGACAATGGCGAAGTTCAACCCGCGCTGCACTTTGTCTTCGATACTGAAGGCCATGTTGTCGCGCAGGTAATCAAAACCGAATTCGTTGTTTGTGCCGTAGGTGATGTCAGCCTGGTAGGCGGCTTTCTTTTCTTCCGGTGCCTGTCCAGCAACCACAACGCCCACTTCCATACCCAAGAAACGGTATAGCTTGCCCATCCACTCGGCATCCCGTCGGGCGAGGTAGTCGTTCACGGTAATAACGTGCACGCCTTTACCCGGCAGAGCATTCAGATACACCGCGGCGGTCGCCACCAGGGTTTTACCTTCACCGGTTTTCATTTCGGCGATGCGCCCTTCGTGCAACGTCATACTACCCACCAACTGAACGTCGTAATGGCGCATGCCCATGACACGACGGCTGGCCTCGCGAACGGTGGCAAATGCCTCGGGAAGTATGGCGTCTAAGGTTTCACCCTCATCCAGGCGGCGGCGAAACACGGCCGTCTTGCCCTGCAATTCGGTATCCGACAGTGCACTAAACTGCTCTTCAAGTTCGTTGACACGCAAGACAACCTTGCGCATCCGCTTGATTTCTCGAGCGTTCTTACTGCCAAACATCTTGGTTGCGAGCTTTGTGAACATAGACCACGGCTTCTTCAGTTAAACGGAGGAAGCCGGCATTCTAACCTTATTTAGGCGAAGGACAAAAGGAGGGCTTCACGGGAATGAAATCAGCGGCTTGCGCGGCGGATGTATTTTTCGGGGTTTTCGGGTTTTCCGTTGCGGATAACTTCAAAATGTACGTGCGGGCCGGTAGAGCGACCGGTGCTGCCCATGAGCGCGACACGTTGCCCCTTCTGGACAATCTCACCCACTTTTACCTTGATCGCTTTGGCGTGGGCATAGCGGGTTACCAATCCCTCGCCGTGGTCAATCTCGACCAGATTTCCATAGCCATAGCGCTCGTCGGCGTAGGTGACCACGCCACTGGCAACGGCAATAATGTCGCTGCCGTCTTTACCGGCAAGGTCAACACCACTGTGCCAGGTTCGTTTTCCGGTGAAAGGATCAGACCGATACCCGTACTTTGACGATAACCAGCCCCAAGTGATTGGTCGCCCCTGAACGTAAAGCTCGTCTTCAAGCTTCTGACGCGAGGCCACTTTTTCCAGCAGGCGCAATTGTTTTTCACGATCTTCAATCTGCGCTTCTATCTGGTCAATCATATCGGTCAACTCTGGCGCACTGAAGGAGTCGGCTGACAGCCCACCCTCTTCCGGGCCGCCCACCGCAGCCGGTTGATCAAAATTAAACTCATCACTGGTGACAATGCCAGACTCAACAAAGCGCTGACCCAAAGCGTCGAGCCGCAACAGACTGCCCTGAATACGCCCCAACCGAAGGGTTAGCGCATCAATCTGCAGGTCAACATCCTGTCGAACCCGGTCCATTTCGGCTTTTTGCTCTTGCAGCTTTGCCCGCCACTCGGCTACCAGCTCAGACTCGGTCGGTTCCGCTGCAGCCACTGCTTCCATGGCAAAACGGTAGCCGCCCCAACCCGCTGCGAGCACGACCGCCACCACGCCGAAAATCAGGCTGGCTATCGTAACTGCGTTGAGGTTTAACGTTCGAGGCTGCCCATGGCTTTTGCCAACGAAAATTACATTCATATCGTCGTTCGGTGTCATATAGGGAGTCGCAACCATATCCGTGTAGTGCTGCGACCCGGAGTGTTTCCGAGCGGGTCTGCTATCCTTAGCAACAACTACGCACTGAAAAAAGTCGTAGCATCCGGTAGACATTGCCTTCCGTCACAATGTAAAACGGCCGTGTTATAGACGCTACGCATAAAACGTGCAGAAGTGTAACCAATCGTAAACCGCAGAGTCGAGCAAAACCCGGCAATGAGCAAAAAAAACGATCAAAAAACGATCTTCAGCAGAGTTTCGTCGAGTTCCGGGACAACCCTTAAACAACTTGTCGCGAAAGCCGGAATGCACCTTGAAGCTGAACAGATTGTTCTGGCGGCTATTCCCGAGGAGCTTACTGAGGGCACTCGATTCGTTGCCTGCCTGGACGGAGAGCTGGTGCTATCAACGGATACCGCCAGCAAGGCCACCCGGCTCAGATTCCGGCAGCATGAAATTATGGAAGCTTTGAGGGAAAACGAGCTCTTCCGGTTTGTCTGGAAGGTTCGCGTGAAAGTTGCGCCCGCTCGTTACAAGGTTCGCAAAAAGGTCGAAAAGGTACCGCTCAGCAAAGAAAATGCCCGGCTCCTCGCAGAGGAAGCCGGGCACACGAAGGATAAAGCTCTACGCGAGGTTCTCGAAAAACTCGCAAGCCACGTTCGAGATTAAGGCCTCCCGCCTTAGCCCTCGACCGCCAGCACTGGCTTCATGTATGAAATCGGAGCAGTCGCTTCGTCTTCGAAAGTGACGACTTCCCACGATTCCTCTTCCGCCCTGAGCTTACGCAGCAGTTTGTTGTTCAAGTCGTGGCCAGATTTCACACCACGGAACTCACCAATCAAACTGTTGCCGAGCAGATAAAGATCCCCGATCGCGTCCAGCACTTTGTGCTTGACGAATTCATCGTCGTAGCGCAAACCGTCTTCGTTCAGGATTTTGTAGTCATCGACCACAATCGCATTATCGACACTACCACCGAGGGCCAGATTCATAGCTCGCAGTTTTTCGATATCGCGCATAAATCCGAAAGTACGGGCACGAGACACTTCCTTTACGAAGGACGTACTGGAGAAATCGACCGTTGCGGTTTGGGCGCGGCCCTTGAATACCGGGTGATCGAAATCAATACCAAAGCTGACCTTGAAGCCTTCGAACGGCAGGAAAGTGGCTTTCTTGCCATCTTCTTCAACTGTTACTTCCCGCTTGATACGGATGAAACGCTTGGCCGCTTCCTGTTCGGCAATGCCTGCTGACTGGAGCAGGAACACGAACGGACCAGCCGAGCCGTCCATAATCGGGACTTCAGCAGCGCTAAGCTCTACGTAACAGTTATCGATTCCGAGACCAGCCATAGCAGACAGTAAGTGCTCTACTGTTGCCACACGCACACCGTCTTTTACCAGCGTCGTGGACAGCGTGGTCTCACCCACATTTTCCGCGCAGGCACGAATTTCGACTACCGGGTCGAGGTCCGTGCGCCGGAAAATAATTCCGGCATCGACCGGGGCCGGCTTCAGGGTCAGGTAAACCTTTTCCCCTGAGTGCAGGCCAACACCGGTCGCGCGGATGGTGTTTTTGAGTGTGCGTTGTCTAATCATCGGTCATTATTCCGTCACAAAAGAGCGATATTCTGAGCAAAAAACTGCCCGAAGAATATCAGAATTCAAGACTGAGCACCATTTAACCAACACAAGTTTAGTTAACTCGTGCAATAGCTTATGGCTATGATCAACCAGCTCATCTTTGACAAAGGCTTACAACATTGCGCCCGTCAGAACGCTCGCCCAGTTGTCAGTATCAAGTCAGCCTATCAGTCAGCCTGCCTACGAAGGAATGCGGGAATATCGAGATAGTCCACGCCTTGTTCTTCGCTTTCTTTGCTCTGGTCCAGGGCTACGTTGCCTTGCGTTACCGCGCGACGACGCAGAATGGCCGGGCGATCCAACTGGTTGTAATCGGTTGTGCCATCCAGAGTGCGGGAGTTATCCACTACTTTGGTCGGCTTTTCGCGATCACCACCCAGCCCGGTCGCTACAACTGTAACCTTCAGCTCTTCTGTCATTTCCGGATCAATTACAGTACCTACAACCACTGTGGCCGATTCGGAGGCAAATTCGCGGATAATATCACCCACTTCGGTGAACTCACCCAGATTCAGGTCCATGCCCGCAGTAATATTAACCAGAATACCTTTGGCACCCTGCAGGTTAACGTCTTCAAGAAGCGGGCTACGAACGGCGGCTTCAGCAGCTTCCTGAGCTCGGTTTTCACCGGTTGCACGAGCGGTACCCATCATGGCCATGCCCATCTCGGACATCACTGTCTTCACGTCAGCAAAGTCGACGTTGATCATACCGTTACGGGTAATCAGATCAGCGATACCCTGAACAGCCCCCAGCAGAACGTCGTTCGCTGCTGCGAATGCGTCCAGAAGACTGGTCTTTTTACCCATGACCGCCAGCAGTTTTTCGTTCGGGATGGTGATCAACGAGTCCACGCTTTCTTCCAGCTCTTTCAGGCCGGATTCAGCGACGCTCATGCGCTTGCCACCTTCAAACTGAAACGGCTTGGTAACCACCGCCACTGTCAGAATACCCATTTCCCGGGCTACTTCGGCAACGATCGGAGCTGCTCCGGTTCCAGTACCGCCCCCCATACCCGCGGTAATGAACACCATGTCAGAGCCGCTCAGCGCCTCCGCGATACGGTCACGGTCTTCAAGCGCGGACTGGCGCCCTACTTCCGGGTTTGCACCGGCGCCCAGCCCTTTGGTGATATTGCCACCCAACTGGATGATTTGACGTGCGTCCAGGTCTGTCAGTGCCTGGGCGTCTGTGTTGGCGCAAATAAACTCCACGCCTTCAATGTCGCTGTTAAGCATGTGGCGAACGGCGTTACCACCGCCACCGCCAACACCGACAACCTTAATAACTGCGCTTTGTTGAACATTATCGACAAGTTCAAACATATCCCCTACTCCTTCGTGCTGTGTCCGATCTATCGAGACCGGTTATTTCATTGGTTTTGTATTTTCGAGAAACCTTCGTGCATTGCTTCCTGATTGCCGTCAGAACTGACCGGTAAACCAGGCTTTCATGCGCTCAATCAATGAGGGAGCATCCTCAGCTTTGAGCACAGGTGTCCGGCCAAGGTCCATTTGCCGGAAACCATGAATCAACAAACCAACGCCGGTGGCGTAAATCGGATTGTTGACCACCTCCGTCATGCCGGAAACCGCCTGCGGACAGGCCAGTCTTACCGGCATGTGGAAGATCTCTTCAGCCAGCTCAACCACCCCTTCCATGGTGGAGGAACCGCCTGTGATAACGATGCCCGCCGGAATCATGTCTTCGAATCCGGAGCGGCGTAATTCGGACTGCACCAACGTGAACAGTTCTTCGTAGCGAGGCTCCACAACTTCCGCCAACGCTTGTCGGGAAAGATCCCGCGGGGCCCGATCACCCACACTAGGCACTTTGATGGTGTCTTCAGCGCCGGCAAGCTGGGTCAGCGCGCAGGCGTATTTGATTTTGATTTCTTCCGCGTTCTGTGTCGGGGTGCGCAGGGCCATGGCAATGTCATTGGTCACCTGATCCCCGGCGATGGGGATAACTGCGGTGTGGCGGATAGCACCTCCGGTAAACACGGCGATGTCCGTGGTCCCGCCGCCCATATCCACAACGCAAACACCGAGCTCTTTCTCGTCTTCGGTCAGGATCGCGTGACTGGAGGCCAGCTGCTCGAGAATGATGTCATCCACTTCCAGCCCGCAGCGCTTCACGCACTTATCGATGTTCTGGGCCGCGTTGACCGCGCAGGTAACCAAATGCACCTTGGCTTCCAGGCGAACGCCGGACATACCCATGGGCTCTTTGATGCCCTCCTGGTTATCGATGACAAATTCCTGCGGCAGAATGTGCAGTACTTTCTGGTCTGCAGGAATCGCGACGGCCTGGGCGGCATCGATCACCCGATCGATGTCGGCCTGAGTCACTTCACGGTCCCGGATGGCAACGATGCCGTGGGAGTTCAGACTCTTGATGTGGCTGCCGGCAATGCCCGCATACACCGAATGGATCCGGCAACCTGCCATCAGCTCGGCTTCTTCCACCGCCCGCTGAATGGCCTGCACGGTGACTTCAATGTTCACCACCACTCCGCGCTTGAGTCCGCGAGATGGGTGCGAGCCAATTCCGACGACTTCAATGGTTCCATCCATTTTGCGTTTGCCGACGATCGCAACCACCTTGGAGGTTCCGATATCCAGGCCGACAATCATGTTTTCCGTTTCAACCGATGACATGTGATTCACCAAACCCCAAGTTCGTAATAATCGTTATCAGGACTTCGGTGCAGCAACTGCTGCATCCGCTTTCCACTGCACCGCTATGCCGTTTGTATAGCGGGCATCTACCCGGCTGACTTCGTCCACACGGGACGCCAACCGGTTCTCGTAAACCGTTATAAAGCGCTCAAATCGCTGCTCGACCTTGTCGCGCCCCAAGACCACCTCAATGCCGTTGGCCAGAGTCAGTGTCCAGGCACCCCGGGCTTCAAGTGCCAGCCCCGCAAAGCCCAGCCCGTAGCCGTAGAGCTGCTCACTCATTTTCCGGGCCATGGTGATCACCTCTCTCACCCGCTCATCCGGACCCGATAGCTTGGGCAGACGGCCGGCCACTTCCGGATTGGGCGGCGAAAATAACTCCCCGGAACGACTCACCAAACGGCCGTCACTCCAATAAGCCAACGGCTTTTTCTCGCGAATATCGATCACCAACCGCCCGGGCCACACACGCTTAACCGCGGCCGACTCAACCCACGGCCGCTGTTCCAACACCGCCTTGATGTCAGCCAGATCGGTTGAGAAATAGCTTTTACCGATCCAGGCACCCGCTGCGCGCTCAATGCCTACCCGGCTGTCACCAACAAACTGCCCCTGAACATCGACGGCCAGAATCTGTTGATCCATCGCCGTTAAAAGGCGATCGGTTCCCCAAGGCACCAACGCCGCCAGCAGCACCACGGTTGCCCCCAAGCCAACCTGTAACCAGGGCACGGCCGCCAAAATCGCTTTCAACACTCCAAACCGGTCTTGCCCTAGCTCTACGGTGGTTGCCCCCCGTCGCCGGGGCTGCTCAGGCGGTACCGCCCGGCTCCGGATCAGTAGTGTTTCAAGCATTCGGTGCCTCCACCAAAGTGTCTTCCAGTATTCTCACCACCAGTTCCGGAAAACCGATGCCAGCCGCTTTCGCTGCCATAGGTACCAGGCTGTGATCGGTCATTCCCGGCACCGTGTTAACCTCAAGCAGCCAGAACTCATCCTGCGCGTCCTGCATGATGTCCACTCGCCCCCAGGTTCGGCAGCCAACCACGCGAAACGCATCCAGCGCCAACTTCTGCAACTGCAACTCTTTTTCAACCGACAATCCGCAAGGAATGCGATAGCGCGTGTCGTTCGCCAGATACTTGGCTTCGTAATCGTAAAAATCGTGATCGGTGCTCAGACCAATCGCGGGCAGCGCTTTGTCTTGCAACAGGCTGACGGTGAACTCCGGGCCTTCAATCCACTGCTCCACCAGCACCAGGTCATCCATCGCCGCGGCCGCTTCGTAGGCTTCAACCAACTCACTGACGCTACGTACCTTGCGAATGCCGATACTGGAGCCTTCGTGCGCGGGCTTGACACTCAGTGGCGTACCCAGTCTGGCGACGATATCTTCCGCTTCATCAGCGGATTGCATCGCGCGAAACGCGGGGGTCGGGAGCCCACAGCCTTTGAACACGTATTTGGTGCGCAACTTGTCCATCGCCAGCGCAGACGCCAACACTTCGCTGCCGGTGTAGGGAATGCCTGCCTGCTGCAAAATCGCCTGTATGGTGCCGTCTTCACCACCCCGGCCATGCAGAGCGATAAACACCCGGTCAAATTCCGGAGATTCCACAGTACTCAGCAAACAGCCCTGAACGTCGATGCCGTATGCGTCTACTCCCGCTGATTGCAGGGCTGCCAATACGGCTTCGCCACTATTCAGAGACACCTCGCGCTCGGCCGAGTTGCCTCCCATAAAAACCGCCACTCGGCCGAGGGCTTTGACCAGCTCGGGCGATGCCAAATAATTTTCCGAGTCGGTATGGCTCATATCACTCACTTTTCGCTACTCCTGCTGCGGCGAGGCGTGCCGCCACGCCGCCAATGTCCCCGGCGCCTTGGGTAATCAACAAATCGCCGTCTTGAAGTATCTTTTCCAGAAGATTTTCAATCTCTTGGTTGTCTTCAACAAATACCGGTTCGACATTGCCGCGCTGGCGAATACTGCGACACAAAGCCCGCCCATCAGCGCCCGGAATGGCAGCCTCGCCGGCGGAATACACATCCATCAACAGCAGGCCATCGACTTCAGAGAGCACCCGTACAAAGTCTTCGTACAGGTCACGAGTACGGGTGAACCGGTGAGGCTGGTACAGCATGACAATGCGGCGGTCAGGCCAGGCTCCCCGAGCCGCCTTGATAACCGCCTCCACTTCTGTCGGGTGGTGACCGTAGTCATCCACCAAAGTGGCCTGGGCCTTCGATGTCTGGTATTCGCCGTACACCTGAAAGCGGCGCCCCACTCCAGCAAAACCTGCCAAGCCGCGGCAAATCGCTTTATCGTCTACGCCTTCGTCTGTGGCAACGGCGATCACCGCCAGTGCGTTTAACACATTGTGCCGGCCGGGCATTTTCAGCTCGACATCCAGATCAGGGCGATCGCCAGGGCGACGCACCACAAAACGGGTCTTGAGGCCGTCGGAAGAAATGTTCTCGGCGCGATAATCGGCATCCGGATTGTCGATGCCGTAGGTGATAATGGCGCGGGAAATACGCGGGATAATTTCCTGCACATAGGGGTCATCCACACACATCACCGCGATGCCGTAGAACGGCAGGTTGTGCAGGAAGTCCACGAAGGTCTGCTTCAGCTTTTCAATATCGCCGCCATAGGTTTCCATATGGTCGGCTTCGATGTTGGTGACCACCGAAATCGTTGGGGTCAGGTGCAGGAAAGACGCATCACTTTCATCGGCTTCCGCCACCAGATAGCGGGAACCGCCCAACTTGGCGTTGGTACCGGCACTGTTGAGCTTGCCGCCAATCACGAAGGTGGGATCCAAACCCGCTTCACCAAAGACCGACGCGATCAGGCTGGTCGTGGTAGTTTTGCCGTGGGTACCGGCAACCGCAATTCCGTGGCGATAGCGCATAATCTCGGCCAGCATCTCGGCACGAGGCACGATCGGCACTCTGCGGCTGCGTGCTGACACCACTTCCGGGTTGTCCGAGGACACGGCAGACGACACCACTACAACATCAGCGTTCGCACTGTTTTCTTCACGGTGGCCAATGTAGACCTGAATGCCCATAACACGGAGGCGATCAGTGACCAGGCTCTCTTTGATGTCCGAGCCGGATACCTCATAGCCCTGGTTCTTCAGAACCTCGGCAATGCCGCTCATGCCTGCACCGCCCACTCCGATAAAGTGGATACCGCGAATACGGCGCATTTCGGGAACCTGATACACCAAAGGCGTATTGTTCGAATCAGCCATTGGCGGCCTCCAGACAGTAATTCACAACTCTCTCCGTTGCATCAGGACGCGCCAGCGAACGGGCGGCCTGTGCCATATTAAGAATACGTTCGCGGTTACCCGCCAAATCCTTCAGGGTGTCAGCCAAGACTTCCGGCGTCAGTTGAGACTGTGGCACCAGTATGGCGGCACCGGCCGTCACCATGTGTTGGCCATTGCGGGTTTGATGATCATCAACAGCGTGCGGAAAAGGCACCAGTAACGCGCCGACACCCGCTGCGCACAACTCAGAAACGGTCAGCGCGCCCGCTCGGCAGATGACAAGATCTGCCCACTCATAAGCTTCCGCCATGTCGCGAATAAACGGCTCAACACTGGCATTAACACCTGCCTCTGCGTATGCTTCGCGCGCGGCCTCTGCATTTTTTTCACCACACTGATGGCGCACTTCCGGCCGTTCGCTTTCAGGCAAGGTTGCCAGCGCCTTCGGCAATTGCTGGTTAAACACCTGTGCGCCCAAGCTGCCGCCAACCACGAGAATTCGGGTTGGCGTGGTTCGACCTTCAAATCTTTGCGCCGGTTCCGGCAGCGTCACCAGATCTTTACGCACCGGGTTACCGGTACAGCGCGTTACCGTCTTATCACCGAAACTGCCGGGGAAGGCTTCCAAAACGGTGCTGGCGAAGCGCGTTAACAGGCGGTTGGTCATGCCAGCAATCGCATTCTGCTCGTGGATAATCAGCGGTTTGCGCAACAACCAGGCAGCTACCCCACCCGGCCCGGTCACAAACCCACCCATTCCGACAACGCAGTCAGGGTTGATTTTGCGTAGCAGGGTGTAGGCTTCCCCAAGCGCTCGCATCAAGCGGAACGGAGCCAGCACTAACGCCAGCTTGCCCTTACCCCTCAGGCCCTTAATGCGAATCAACGACAACGGTATTTCGGTTTCGCCAATCAATCGCTCTTCCATGCCACCTTTGGCACCCAGCCAATGCACTTCATGGCCTTGCTCCTGCAACGCCCGAGCCGTGGCCAGTGCCGGGAATACGTGGCCGCCGGTGCCACCGGCCATCATCAGGAAGCGACGAGGACTAGTCATAAACCGCGCCTCCTTTAACTTTCCGGGCAGGTTTGTCTGCCGCCATTTTCTCTTTATCCAGACGTTCCATTTCGACCCGGGCGATAATGCCCAGCCCCACGCAAGTCACCAACAAACTGGAACCACCGTAGCTGACCAGGGGCAGTGTCAGCCCTTTGGTTGGCAGAAGGCCGGTTGTTACACACATGTTGATGGCCGCCTGCAAACCAACCAGCAATGAAATGCCATAGCTGAAACAAGCACCAAACGGCATACCGCTTCGCTCGGCCCGTCGGCCGATCACGAAACCGCTCACCACCAAAGCTGTAAACAGGGCCACCACAATCAGCGCCCCAATCAGCCCGAACTCTTCAGCGATGATGGCGAAGATGAAATCGGTGTGGGCTTCCGGCAGAAAGAACAGTTTCTGAACCGAGTTACCTAACCCCACGCCCGTCCACTCGCCACGCCCGAAGGCAATCAAAGACTGGGTCAGCTGATAGCCACTATCGAATTGGTCTTTCCACGGGTCCAGATAGCTGACCACCCGCTTCAAGCGGTAAGGGGCACTAACAACCAGAATGGTTCCTGCCACCACCATCAACCCGATCAACGGCAAGAACCGTGTGAGCCGAACGCCGCTGAGAAAGATCACGCCGGCTGCGGCGGCGCTCAATACCACCGAGGCGCCAAAATCCGGCTCAATCATCAACAGGCCAACCGCCAGCCCCAAAACAATCAATGGCCGGAAGAAGCCCGACCAGTCGTTCAACAAGGCTTCCCGGCGACGCACCACGTAACCCGAGAGGTAGGCGATCAAGCACAGCTTGGCCACTTCGGACACTTGCACGTTAAAGAAAAACACCGGTATCCAGCGGGTAGACCCGTTAACGGTGCGACCCAGCGGGGTCAGCACCAGAACCAGAACCAACAAACCGATACCCAACAACAGCCAGCCACTGCGCTCCCACCAGGAAACCGGGATATTCACGGCCACCAAAGCAGCCAGGCAGCCCAGCATGGCGAAAATCACTTGTCGTACCACGTAGTGGTAGCTGTTCCCCATTGTGGCTGCCGCCACGTCCATCGAGGCGGATGAAATCATCACCATGCCGATAACCAGCAAAGCCACAGAGGTCAGCACTAAAACGGCCAGCGGCTGAACCTCAATTGCCTTGGTCTGGAGCTGCGGAACGCGGGCTGCTACTTGCATCACAGCTCCTCCACAAGCGTGCGGAACTGATCGCCACGGTCATTATAATCTTTGAACATGTCGAAACTGGCACACGCCGGGGACAACAATACCCGGTCGCCCGCACAAGCCACGTCCCGGGCTTTGGCAATCGCTTGCTTGAACGACTCTGCAGGAATCTTTTCAACGCTTTGGCCAAGCACTTCGGAAATGGTGTTTGCGTCTCGGCCAATCAACACAACCGCCCGACACAAGCGCTGAACCGGGGCTGCCAAAGTTGCAAAATCAGCACCTTTCCCCTCACCGCCGACGATCAAAACCAGTTTGCCGTGATCCGGTGCCAAACTTTCAATGGCAGCGACGGTTGCGCCCACGTTGGTGCCTTTGGAGTCGTTGATGTAATCAACGCCGTCCAGATTCCGGACAAACTCGCAGCGATGCGGCAAGCCACGAAACTCCCGAGCCACATCCAGCATGACCGGCATCGGCAGTCCGGCAGCGTGACCAAGCGCCAACGCAGCCATCACATTGCTGATGTTATGGCGCCCCATCAGCTTCAATTCGCTGGCGAGCAGCACGTTATCAAAGCCAAAGGTAATCCAGGTGCCTTGGTCGTCGTCCCGCGTACTGAAGGTATCGGGGTTAACCCGATTGAAGCCAAAGCACAGAAAGCGCAGGTTATCTCGCGCCATTGGCGTGCTCAGCGCATCATCAAGATTAACAATGGCGTTCTTGCAGCCCCGATACACCCGTTGTTTGGCCTGAAAATACGCCATTTTGTCCGGGTAACGGTCCATGTGGTCGTCACTGACGTTCAGCACCGTCGCCGCCACAGCATTGAGAGTGTCCGTGGTTTCCAGTTGGAAACTCGAAACCTCAAGGATATACAGATCCGCACCCTGCCCCAGCAAATCCAAAGCAGGGGTGCCGATATTGCCACCCACTTGCACGTTTCGCCCGGCCGCTTTCGCCATTTCGCCCAGTAAGGTAGTTACGGTGGTTTTCCCGTTAGATCCCGTAATGGCAACGACAGGCGCATCAGCGGCCTCGGCAAACAGATCAATATCACCGCGAACCAGTGCGCCGTTCTTGGCAGCCGCGTCAATGGCCGGATCAGTGATGCTGATACCAGGGCTGACGACAAGCTCGCTGAACTGAGCAAACAGATCGGGGTCGAACGCTCCAAGGTGCACAGTCACTTCAGGCCAGCCCTCTTTCAGCTCGTTCAGCCCAGGCGGGTTAGCGCGACTATCAGCCACGGTCACCGACCGGCCTTGCTCGGATAAATAACGCACACACGAGAGCCCGGTTTTCCCGAGACCTACGATCAGTGTGCGACGATCCGAAACAATGACACTCATAGCGACGTAGATTTCCTATCGAAGTTTCAGGCTGGCCAGGCCAACCAGTACAAGAACCACAGTAATCACCCAGAACCGCACGATAACTCGCGGCTCTGGCCAACCTTTCAGTTCAAAATGGTGATGCAACGGTGCCATGCGGAAGATCCGGCGTCCGGTCAGGCGGAACGAAGCCACCTGCAGGATGACCGAAACGGTTTCCATCACGAACACACCGCCCATAATGAACAGAACAATTTCCTGGCGGACGATAACGGCAACCACGCCCAAAGCCGCGCCCAGAGCCAGCGCGCCCACGTCCCCCATAAACACCTGGGCGGGATAGGTGTTAAACCACAAGAACCCGAGGCCCGCGCCTACCAGGGCGCAACAGAACACGATGAGTTCACCGGTACCCGGGAGGTGTGGAATCAACAGATAATTGGCGAATTCAGCGTGCCCGGACACGTAAGCGAAGATGGCAAGCGCACCGGCAACCATCACCGTGGGCATGATCGCCAGCCCATCCAGACCATCGGTCAGGTTCACAGCGTTGCTGCTGCCGACAATCACAAAGTAAGTGAGCAGAATGAACAGAACAGGCCCCAACGTCAGGGACACGTTTTTCAGAAACGGCAGGTACAGGGAGGTTTCCTGCGGCAGGGTCGAGGTTGCATACAAAACCACCGCAGCAGCCGCGCCGATGACCGACTGCCAGAAGTACTTCCAGCGCCCGGGCAAACCACGGGGATTGCGCTCAACCACTTTGCGATAGTCATCGACCCAGCCGATTGCACCGAACAAAATGGTAACCAGTAACACGGTCCAGACATAGCGGTTACTCAGGTCTGCCCACAACAACGTTGAAATGGCGATAGCCACAAGAATCAGGGCACCACCCATGGTGGGCGTACCAGCCTTGCTCAGATGGGTCTGAGGGCCGTCATCCCGAACCGCCTGCCCAATCTGATACTGGCTGAGTTTGCGGATCATCAGCGGGCCGATCATCAGGGAAATCAGGAGCGCCGTCAGCACTCCGAAAATAGCGCGCACGGTCAGGTACTGAAACACCGTCAGCGCAGAAAAATATTGAGATAAAACCTCTGTTAACCAGAGCAGCATGCGTTTTTCACCTTTGTCTGCATTCCCTCCACCACACGATCCATGGCGGAACTTCGAGAACCTTTAGCCAGCACCACCATGGCACCCTGACGGCCATCAACGATGGCATTCACAGCTTGCTCATGGGTCTGGAATTGTTCAGCACCTTGCCCGTAGCCTTTGGCGTAGCCGTCACAACCCGGCCCCACCAGCAGCAAACGTTCAATACCTTTTTCTTTGGCGTGAGCCCCGATCTCGGCATGCAGGTCATCGCCCTGCCCACCCAGTTCGGCCATCGCGCCCAATACAGCTACTCGCTGCCCCGGATAACCAGCAAGCACATCAATCGCAGCTTTCATGGAAGCCGGATTCGCGTTGTAACTGTCATCAATGATGGTGAAACCCGGCGCAGGCTCAAACACCAGCAAGCGCCCCTTGACGGCTTGAACGCCGCTTAGCCCTTGCACAAGCTGTTCATCGGTTGCGCCCAATTCGCGACACGCGACAATGGCGCACAAGGCGTTACTGACATTGTGTTCACCCACCAACGGCAGGGTGAATTCACAGCCCCAACCATCAGGACCTTCCGCTTTAACAACCATGGTTTGATCGGACGCGACCTGAGCTTCTGCCCGATAATCGGCTTGCGGGTGTCTCATCCGCGACACACTCACGACCCGGCGCGCGCCGGCCCGCTCCAACCACTGATCATATGCAGGGTCATCCCGGTTGAGCACAACTAAACCCTGCTCAGCGACACCATCAATGATCTCGCCTTTCGCTTTGATAATGTTCTGATAACTGCCAAAACCTTCGAGGTGCGCCTGACCGGCATTGGTCAGAATCACTACGTGCGGGCGCACAATGGCCACCGTATGGGCGATTTCTCCCAAGCCGCTGGCACCCAGTTCAACCGCTCCGTACTGATGTTCCGGCGCCAACCGGAACATCGTTAATGGCACACCGATGTGGTTGTTCAGGTTACCTTCAGTCGCCAGCACTTCGCCCACCTGTTCGAGGATGGCTGCGGTTAGCTGGCGCACGGTTGTCTTGCCACTACTGCCGGTAATGGCCACCAAGCGCGCCTTGCTTTCATTGCGATTACCCGCTGCCAACACCGCAAGCGCATTAACCGTGTCATCGACCACCAGCTGTGGGAACGGAACCGACTCGTCGGCGGTATCGACCACGGCTGCAACGGCCCCTTGCGAACGGGCCTGTTCCAGGAACTTATGGCCATCAAAGCGTTCGCCGCGCAGAGCCACGAACAGCTGCCCGCCACCAACCGAACGGGTATCGGTTGACACGCCGTTAAACTGCAGCGTTCCTGCATCAACCGGCTTACCCGCAAGCGATGCACCTAGCCAGGACTGGGCTTCCGCCAGCGAAAAGGCGCGCATCATGCCACACCTCCATTAAGGCGCAACTGTTTCTGCACCTGCTCGGCATCACTGAACGGATTCTTTTTGCCCGCCACTTCCTGCCAGGTTTCGTGCCCTTTGCCGGCAACCAATACCAAGTCTTTCGGCCCCGCAATGGCCACAGCTTCAGCAATAGCTGCCGCCCGGTCATGAATGACCTGATATTCGGTGCCTTCGGAGAAACCTTTCTCGATGTCTTTGGCGATTTGCCCCGGGCTCTCTGACCTCGGGTTGTCATCCGTTACGATGATCACATCCGCTCGTTTTTGCGCTTCAGCCGCCATTTCGGGACGCTTGCCCGGATCGCGATCGCCGCCGCAACCGAATACGCAGATCAGTTTTCCTTCCGCGTGGGGACGCAGAGCCGCCAACGCGTTCGCCAGCGCATCTGGCGTGTGTGCGTAATCAACCACCACACAACGGCCATCTGCCCCCGTATACTTTTCCAGCCGGCCCGCCGGCGGTACCAATCTGGAGCAGGCATCTACGGCACGATCCACCGGAACCCCCAGCGTTAACACCGTAGCCATGGCTGCCAGAACATTGCTCGCGTTGAAACTCCCCAACAACGGCACTTCCAATATAAACTCGCCCCATAGGCCATCGACCGTGGCGCGAAAGCCCGAAGCAGTCGGAGTAAATTCTTTCAGCCAAAGCTCTGTCTGGGCTTCATGCAGGCTGTAACGCACCCGATCACACAACCCTTCTGTCTGTTCGTATAACTGGCGCCCGAACGGGTCGTCGAAATTAATCACAGAGAAGTGCAACTCTTCGCGGCGGAACAAGCGCGCTTTAGCCTCGCCATAGGCTTCCATGGTGCCGTGATAATCCAAGTGATCCCGGGTCAGGTTGGTAAAGACCGCCCCGGTCATGGCAACTTTATCAATACGCCCTTGCGCCAACGCATGGGAAGACACTTCCATAACCGCGGCGCGACCACCGTCACCACGAATCTGGTGCAGTACCCGATTTACCTGAACAACATCCGGCGTGGTGTGGCTTGCCGGCTGCAAACGGCCGGGCATGCCGTACCCAAGAGTCCCAAGCACGCCGCAGGGCGTACCCGCCTCTTGTAGCAGCGCCGAAATATATTGAGTGACCGACGTTTTCCCGTTGGTGCCCGTTACACCCACCACCCGTAAATGCCGTGAGGGATGCTCAAAAAAGCGCGTGGCGATGCGGCCCATTTGGTTTCGTAAACCAACAATCGGAACAATCAGTGCGCCCTGGCGCTCATGGCATTCTTGCGGAATTTTTGCTTCCAACAAAACCGCAGTGGCGCCGGCCGAGATCGCCTGATCCAAGTAGGCATCTGCCGGAGTGGTTGCGCCAGACAAGGCAATGAATGCGTCACCGGACGTAACCTTTCGGCTGTCCGTTTGCAGGCCATGAATCGTGACATCAAAGACAGAAGGCACATCCACAATGCCTTGCAGCAGATTACTGATCGACGTGATGCACATAGCTACCCCTTATCTCCTGACGAGACAGCCACTGGTGCCACACCGGAAACTTCGAGTTCGGGTTTCACGTTCAGCAAACGCAACGCGTCTCCCATAACCCGGGCAAACACCGGCGCGGCCACTTCACCGCCGTAATACTCTCCTGACTGAGGCGCATCTACGGCCACTACTGTTACGATCTTCGGATCATCAATGGGTGCCATACCCGCGAAAATCGCCTTATACATGCTGTCTTCGTAGCCATGTGCACCAACCAGATGCACCGTACCTGTTTTACCGCCAGCCGCGTACAGACCGGGCTGGGCTCGGCCGCCCGTGCCTTTCGCTACGGCGTCTTTCAGCATCTGCCGGACTTCGTAGGTCACTTTTTCGCTGAGAACCCGCTGTCCTTGCGGCGGCTGCTCTTGTTTCAGCAGACTAACCGGATACCGAATGCCGCCGTTGGCCAAGACCATATAAGCTTGAGCCAGTTGCAGTGCGTTCACGCTGAGGCCATAGCCGTAGGAAAGAGTTGCTTCTTCAACCGGCCGCCATTTCGGGCGGGCAGGTAAGACACCCACGGCCTCTCCGGGAAAGCCAACACCGGTTGCCTGCCCCAGCCCCATTCGCGAAAACAGATTGCTCAGAACATCGCCACCCAGATCATTAGCGATCTTACTCACACCAACGTTGCTGGATTTAACGATGATTTTGGTCAGATCCATCACACCGTAATTGCGATGATCCCGAATGGTGAAACGCCCGAAGCGCCGATAGCCGGGCGAGGTGTCGATGGTGCTATTGGCGTTGTACTTGCCCGACTCCAGAGCCGCTGCGATCGTCAGCGGCTTGATGGTGGAACCAGGCTCGAACAAATCAGTGATCGCCTTGTTTCGCAGATTCTCGACCGCTAACTGAGAGCGGTCGTTCGGGTTATACGAGCCCTGATTAACCATTGCCAACACCTCACCGGTGCTGACATCGAGCATGACCAGCGTGCCGCCACGCGCGTTGTGGGCGCCAACCACGGCTTTCAGCTCACGGTAGGCGAGATACTGGAGCCGGAGATCTATACTCAACTCAAGACCTTTACCGGGGCGGGCATCACGCACCAGCATCAAATCTTTGATGATGTGACCGCGACGATCTTTAAGAACGCGCTTTGCCCCGGGCTCGCCTTCCAGCCACTGGTTGTAGGCCAGTTCAATCCCTTCCTGGCCGTCTTCGTCTATGTTGGTAAAACCGACAACGTGTGCGGTCACCTCACCGGCAGGATAGTAACGGCGATATTCCTGGCGGGCATAAATGCCGCCGAGCCCCAAAGCTAACGCCTCTTTAGCCATCGCGGGCTGAACCTTGCGGCGCAAATAAATAAATTCACGGCTGGCGTAACTACGCAGGCGCTGGCGCAGCTCACCTTCGGACAATTCCAACACCCGAGCAAGCACGGCCAGTTTCGGATGTTCGGGGTCAATCTCTGACGGGTTTGCCCAAACCGTCTGAACCGGTGTACTCACTGCCAGCGGCTCGCCGTGGCGATCGGTGACCACGCCACGGTGAGCGTCAATGGATTCTGTCCGAATGGTGCGGACATCACCCTGCTGGCGTAGAAAGTCATTATCAACAACCAGCAGATCAGTCAGTCGCCAGCCAATGCCCAGCATCACCAACAGAAAAACGCCCAGCACAGAATAAAAGCGCCAGGCCTTCAAGCCTGCCACCAGTCGCTGCACCCTGCTGTTTGTCTGTTCGCTTTGAGCGGACAAATTGGCCACCTTGCTGCTGTTATCGTTTTATTTAGCCGCAATCGGCGTCATCAACGGCACCAGAACGATATCCTGTCGCCCCGGAACCTTCATGCCAAAACGTTCTGCTGCCAACTTTTCAACACGACCATGAGCGCTCAGCGCACTTTGTTCCAACAACAGCTGACTCCATTCACGCTCATGTGCATCGCGCTGCTGTTGCAGCGTCGACAATGTATTGAACAGCTCCCGGTTTTCATGGGCACTTACCACAACCCCGATCGCCGAGACGGTAAGCGCCAGTATCAGCATCAAAGATACCAGCACCTGTTTTTTGCATGCCGTTTCAAAAACCTCTCGGGATACCCGAACAGCCGAGACAACACCCTCTCTGACTTTTTCTTTATTCAGTTTTGCGGCTTTCGTTGGTTGCTCTATGGCTACGGCGCCCATGGCGTCTCGCTCCCTTGCGAATTCGCTTCAGTGAGTTGTTCGCTCCAGCACCCGCATGACAGCACTGCGAGCCCGAACGTTCTCGTCTATTTCATGATCGCTGGCCTTATTGGCCTTACCGACCAGACGGTAAGAAGACTGCATCTGCTCCGCCGTCACTGGCACACCTTTTGGAATCTTCGGCCCTTGGGCCAGATCTCTCATAAACCGCTTTACCAGCCGGTCTTCCAGAGAGTGAAAACTGATCACCACCAACCGGCCACCGGGCGCCAGACGCTCCGCAGCAACCTTCAACCCGATTTCCAGATCTTCCAGCTCCCGATTGATAAAAATTCGGATCGCCTGAAAGGTCCGCGTAGCCGGGTGTTTATGCTTCTCTTTTTTAGGTACAGCCTCGGCCACTAACTCGGCCAACTGCCGGGTTGTTTCCAACGGCTCTTCCGCACGTCGCTCAACCACCAAACGCGCAATACGGCGAGAGAAACGCTCTTCGCCGTACCGGAAAATCACATCTGCTATGTCTTTTTCATCTGCACTGGCCAACCATTGCGCCGCACTTGGCGCCTGCTGCGGATTCATCCGCATGTCTAACGGGCCATCCTTCATGAAGGAAAAACCTCGCTCAGCATCATCCAGCTGCGGCGAAGACACGCCTAAATCCATCAACACACCGTTGACCGTCGACCACTGCCGGGCACGCAGTGCTTCATCGAGCTCCGAAAAAGATCCGTGAAACCAATCAAAGCGTTGATCGCTGGCCGCCAACGCTTCAGCCACTCGGATCGCTTCAGGGTCTTTATCAATGCCCAGTAAGCCCCCCTGCTCGTTAAGTTGGCTCAAAATCAGCCGACTGTGGCCGCCGCGCCCGAATGTACCATCGACATAACAACCTGCACTGTCGTTAACCAGGTAATCGACCGCTTCATCGAGCAACACAGAGCGATGTTTGAAACCGTCAACGGAATCAGAGTCCGGCTTGGTCATAGCGACAGCGCCTCCATTTCAGGCGGCACGTCGTCATCGTCAGAAGACTCATCCAGCCAGGCCATCCAACGCTCTTCGCTCCAGAGCTCCCATTTATTACCCTGACCGATCAACATCAATTTCTTTTCCAAATAGGCGTAACTTCTGAGCGTAGGCGGCACCAAAATACGCCCCGCCGAGTCCAACTCCATCGGCGCTGCATTACCCAGCATCAATCGCTGAAGTCGCCGAACCGGCTTCTTAATGTTCGGAAGGGCTTCTATCTTGGGGCGCAGGATTTCCCATTCAGGTTCCGGGTACAACAGCACGCAACGTTCCTCATCGGTATTGGCGCTGGCAGTCAGAACAATACGGCCACCACAAAGCTGCGCGAGTTCTTCGCGCAGCTTTGTCGGAATCGCTAAGCGACCCTTCGCGTCCATATTGATGGCATGACTGCCAAGGAAGTTGCTCATTTACGCCGTATCCAAGGGTGCTATTTCCACAAAAAACCACTAGAAACCACTTTTTCCCACTTCCGCACACTATAGAAACACGCAAAAGACAATGCAAGCGCCGCTTTGGCCGCCACGAGGCCAAAACTTCCTTTAATGACAAGAGGTTACGAAACGGAAATTTATGGAGAGACTGAACTGAGCACGAGAAGTATTGAAAAAACAAGAACCTGCAAGGCGTTCTGAAAGCCTAATCTAAAGCATAAGATTTTTTGGCTATAACCGCAGGCTTGTGAGAAGTACGCACATTAAATATTGATAGGAAAAGAGAGCTCGCCGATAAGCCGGGTTCTGTCGTGGACAGTCATTCATCTAGAGCCTGCGTCGCCACAGACCTCAAGCAACCTACCCGAATCCAGCGCGGGCCACGCCAACGGATTCCTATTTGGTCTTGCTCCAGGTGGGGTTTACCATGCCGTGAACTGTTGCCAGTCACGCGGTGCGCTCTTACCGCACCATTTCAACCTTACCGGCGCCCGAAGGCACGTAGGCGGTGTATTTTCTGTTGCACTTTCCGTCGACTTGCGCCGCCCAGGCGTTACCTGGCACCTTGCCCTATGGAGCCCGGACTTTCCTCCCCCGGTAAAACCGGCGGCGACTGTCTGGCGAGCTCGGGGCTGACAATACCCGTGCCGCTGCCTGCGCGCAAGTGCTTTTAACCGCCCTTTAACACCAGCGCCCGCTGGTACAATTCATTCTTCCCCAAGCCACAGACATCCGAAACAATCCTGGCCGCCTTCTTAACCGGCAACTCTTTGACCAGCATCGCCAGCAATTTATCGGCGTCAACAGCGGCCTCTGCGCCCGGTGCCTCGTCGGAGCCACGAACCATCACAACAAACTCACCTTTTGAACCGTGCGGATCTGCCTGCAGATCGGCGAACACTTTAGCTGCCGTTCCCGCATAGAAGGTTTCGAACGTTTTCGTCAGCTCTCTTCCCAGCACACACTCTCGTTCGGGGCCCAGAACCTCGATGAGGTCCTCCATAAAATCACAGATTCGGTGCGGGGACTCATAAAATACCAAGGTAGCCGGCTGCCGCTTAAAACTTTCCAGCGCAGCTTTCCGCCCAGCTCGCTTTGCCGGCAAAAATCCTGCGAACAGAAACTGGTCGGTTGGCAAACCGGCTGCCGAAAGCGCGGCCACCAAAGCACAAGCGCCTGGAACTGGAGAAACCTGGTACCCCGCCGCGCGCGCCTCTCTAACCAGAATATACCCCGGATCAGAAATCAAAGGCGTACCGGCATCAGATACCAAGGCCACGCTTTGCCCTTGCGACAAGGCCTCAAGGATCTGATTGACCCGAGCCCTTTCATTGTGATCATGAAGCGCCAACATTTGCTTGTTAAGCCCCAGATGATTCAGCAGCCTGCCACTATGACGGGTGTCCTCAGCCGCTACTAAGTCGGCTTTGGCCAACACTTGCCGAGCCCGCTCCGTTAAATCTTCGAGGTTTCCGATCGGCGTTGCGACAACGTACAGCTGTCCACCGACACTAACGGGCGTTCGCTCAGAACTGGGCATAAAATGACTCCGGAGAATGGATAACACTGCCTTATAGCCTGCCCATGACAGGCACGTCATGTGAAATAGGCCGGGAGCTGGTAAACTTGCCAGCTAATGAGCGGCATCACAAGCCCAATGATCCGGAGATACCGAGCCTGCCATGATGACACACAGCAACTCTTTACCCATGTTTACGCTACTGGCCGTACTGATGACCCTATTCAGTGGCTGCGCCTCCATCAACCTGGATACGCATGTTGCTGACACACCAGAACAAGCACTAGCCATAGCAGCGGATGAAAATGACACCCAACGCGCCCAACGCTATCTGCTTCGTATCGCGAGCAATTATCAATCGAAAGACAATCATACCGCCGCCAGAACAATACTCCAGGACGACTTGCTAAAATCCGCGAAAGGCCAAGCTCTCGAGCAGCAGCGACTGCTTGCCATGGCCAGTGCGATCGAGCTTGAAGACCGGGCGTGGGCAAAAGAACTCGCCGCCACTATCGACACGGAAAACTTCCTTAACTACCCCAGCGATTTGCTGCCCCGGGCCGCCAACCTGCAAGCACAAACCCAAGCGTTGGCCGGGAAGCCTTTCGAGGCTGCCATGACCCTGATTCTGCTCGGCCAAGCGGACAGCAGCGTCGGCCCACAAAGCGTTCATGACAAAATCTGGAACCAGTTAAAAAACGTCGATTCAAAGAAACTGCAGGCCAATACCAACAACGCCATCGGGTTTGAAAACCAAGGCTGGCTGGAGCTTGCTATGACGCTCCGGAACTCTGACAGCAACCTAGACGCCCAAGGGCGACTCATTCGACAGTGGCAAAATAACTGGCCGGGGCACCCTGCAGCTCAAACCCTGCCGAAAGAACTCGCGCTCATGGCGGATATTTCGTCCTCCCGACCAGAAAACATCGTCTTGGCACTGCCCCTCGAAGGTCCGTTAGCCAGTGCCGGCAAAGCCATCCGGGACGGCTTCATCGCGGCCTATTATAAAGACACCAGCACCAATCGCAGCAAAACAGATATCCGGGTTGTGGATACTGCCGACCGGCCCTTTCGCGATCTATACAGCGAGCTGAGCAACAGCAAAGTTGATCTGATTGTTGGCCCGCTTGAAAAAGACGGCTTGACCGAACTTGCGGATATGAACACCCTCCCGGTTCCGGTGCTGGGCCTGAATTATCTGCCGGGCGACAGTAAAGCACCTGACGGCCTTTACCAATACGGCTTGTCTGCCGAAGATGAAGCACGGCAAATTGCCGAGCAGCTTGCGGAAGACGGTATCACTCGTATTCTGGCGCTCATCCCGAACGGCGAATGGGGCGACCGGGTTTCCGCAGCCCTGACCAACAAACTGCAAGAAACTGGCGTGACAGCGCTGCACGTTCAGCGCTTCTTCCCGGAAGACAATCTTCGCGCGATCTCCGCCGACGTCCTTGGCGTAACCGCATCGCGCCAGCGGGCAATCAATGTCGAACGCACCATTGGCCTGAACGTGGAATTCGAACCCCGGCCTCGCCAGGACGCGGAAGCGATTGTTATGGTTGCAGCACCAACGATTGCCCGCCAATTTAAACCCTTGTTCGCCTTCTATTTCGCGGGCAACCTTCCGGTGTACGCACCCTCAATCACCTACGAAGGTGTCCCCAACCCCAGCCGTGATCGAGACTTGAACAACGTGATGTTCACCGATATCCCTTGGGTTCTTGCCGAAGACAACCCGTTACGCGGCGATGCGGAACAGTATCTGAGTGGCACCAAAGGCCAACTGGGCCGCCTGTTCGCCATGGGCGCCGACGCCTGGCAACTCAGCAAACGCTTACCGCTTCTGCAGCAAGTCAAAGATGCAGCCATTGACGGCCACACGGGCACCCTGACCATGACGCCGGCAGGCGCCATACACAGGGAACAATTATGGGCGAAGTTTGTTAACGGAACCCCCGAGGTGCTGAAAAGCAAAGCCCCCGACACACTCGTGCCAGGCGAATAAAGCCAACCAGCGATTGAATATGGCCAAGGACGGCAAAAAAGCGTTAGGCGATTTCTATGAAGGAGTAGCTGCCCGCTACCTGAGCGGCCGTGGCGTTTTCATACTTGAACGCAACGTTTATAACCGGGGCGGAGAAATTGACCTCATCGGCCAAGACGGTAACGTGTTGGTGTTTTTTGAAGTGCGGTACCGAAAAACCAATAGCTTGGTCGATCCCCTGAGCTCAATCACACCAAGCAAACAGAAGCGATTGATCAGGGCCGCCTCATTCTACCTTCACCGAAACAACCTGTGGGATGCTCACACGCGCATCGATGTAATCGGTATTACGCCGGGAACTACCAGCAAATACCGGGTACAATGGGTTAAAAATGCAATTCAGGCAGATTAATACCGGCACCATGACCAATACTGAAGAACGAATCAATTACTGGTTTGCAAACCACATGGAACAGACTGCGCAAGCCGCCGTCACCGCAGGCCCGGCGATTGGAAGTGTGGCAGACGCGTTTGTGAGCACACTATTGCAGGATGGCAAAATCATCGCTTGCGCGAACGGCAATGCCAACGTACTCACGCAATACCTATGCACGGCGCTTCTGTCCCGGTTTGATCAGGATCGGCCGGCCCTACCCGCCATTAACCTGGGCGCAGATGCCACCACCTATTCTGCGATCTGCCGGGACAATCGCTTCAACGATACCTTTTCCAGACAAGTACGAGCCGTAGGCAAGCCTGGAGACTTGCTGTTTGTAGTCGTTGATGACGGCCATAAAGCCAACTTGATTCAGGCGATTCAAGCAGCTCACGACCGCGAAATGATGGTTGTGGTCCTAAGCGCACGGGAAAAGTCTGACATCACGTCTCTGATGCACCCCGAAGACCACGAAGTTGCATTAAACGATCTGGCACCACACGAAGCCACACCACTCATGATGGTAATCCTCAACGCCTTGTGCGATCAGATCGACGCAAAACTATTTGGCGGATAAGAAAAAAGCCGGCAAGCCGGCTTTTTTCTTATTTCACTACTTTCAGCGTTGGTCTGCCCGAAGGCCGCTCATCCGCTTTTTGGGCTGAAGCGTCATCTCCATCGCCGTCTGGATCAGGAAAACCAGGCTCGCTACCGAACACCATTCCTTCACCGTTTTCTTTTGCGTAGATGGCCAGCACGGCTTGCAGCGGAATAAACACCTGCATAGGCACACCGCCGAACCGAGCGCTAAACTCGATCGCGCCGTTACCAATCACCAGACCTCTTACAGCGCCAGTGCTGATATTTAAAACAATCTGCCCGTTAGCCACGTGCTCTGTAGGCACCTGAACACCCTGAACCCCCGCATCAACAACAATGTATGGGGTGCAGTCATTATCCAGAATCCACTCATTCAGCGCCCTTACCAAGTATGGGCGACTGGAGCTCATGGCAACATTTAAATCAGACACTACAACAACTCCTGATCTGGAACCGGGCGTTAAACCATCAACTGCGAATATCTTCTTCAAGGTCAGAGAGGCTCGCCTTAAAGCCTTCGCGGCTAAAGATACTCTCCATATACTTGAGCAGCGGCTTGGCCTGCTTGTCTTTATCACTCAGCTCGATACCCAGAGCCGGCAAACGCCACAGGATTGGCGCGATGCAGCAATCCACAATGGTGAACTCTTCTGACAGGAAGAACGGCATTTCCGCAAACAGAGGGCCAGTCGCCAGCAAGCTTTCCTTCAACTCTTTACGGGCAGCGTCAGACGCTTTACCAGTTGGCTGCGCAACAATCTGATCAACCAGAGCGCACCAGTCTTTCTGAATGCGATGGATCATCAAACGACTGTTGGCTCGCGCAACGGGGTACACAGGCAAAAGCGGAGGATGCGGGAAACGCTCATCCAAGTATTCCATCATGATGTTTGGTTCATACAGAACCAAATCACGATCCACCAGTGTCGGAACGGCGTTGTACGGGTTCAGGTCCGCCAGTTCTGCCGGAGGGTTGTCCGGCTCCACATCAACAACATCAACGGTAACGCCCTTTTCAGCCAATACAATACGCACACGATGGCTGTAATGACTATTCGGGTCCGAGAAAAACGTCATTGATGACCGCTTGGTCACAACGCCCATATAAGCTACCTCACGATTCTAAAATCGAAACAATCCAGTAAACGCAAAAAACCAGCGGTCCCTAAAAGGACCGCTGGAAATTAGGATTAAGGATTATACCCTAAATCTTAATGTACGTCTTTCCAGTACTCGCGATTGAGCAAGTAGGCGAAGACGAAGAAGATGGCCACGAAGATCAGCACGAAAATACCAAGACGCTCGCGCTCAACCTTTACCGGGTCACCCATGTAGGACATGAAGTTGGTCAGATCCCACATCGCCTGATCGAATTCAGCACCTGTCATGCTGCCTTCAATGGCGTACTCAGGACATGCATCACTGTTATTGATGTTGCCACTGAGCGGCTCAACATTTGGCTTAACGCCAATATTGGGCTTAACCGCACACAGACCTTGCAGGCCAACCATCACATGAGGCATACCAACGAGATCGAAGACCACGTTGTTCACGCCCAGGGGACGGCTGTCATCTTTGTAGAACCCACGCAGGTAGGAATAGACCCAGGATTCGCCACGCAGACGAGTCTCCAGAGTCAGGTCAGGTGGTGGCGCACCAAACCAACCTGCAGCCATACCCTTGTCCATGGAGTTCTTCATCAATTCACCGATCTTAGCGCCGGTAAAAATCAGATTCTCTTCATACAACGCTGCCGGGATTTCCAGATCATCAGAAACACGCTTGTAGCGAGCGTACTCCATAGAGTGGCAACCCATGCAGTAGTTGGTGAACAACGCGGCACCACGCTGCAAAGATGCTTTGTCGGTGTGGTCCGGAGTCATCTCATCCAGAGGAACCGCCGCACCCGCTGCCAGCCCGAGAGCCGGCAGGATCGCTATGAAAAGACCAAATATCAGCTTTCTCATTATCCTGTCACCCTCTCTGGCACTGGCTTGGTTTTCTCCATACGCGTATAGAACGGCATGAGAATAAAGTACGCGAAGTACAGCACGGTCAGGATCTGGGCAACAGTGGTTCGACCTTCCGTTGCTGGAACGATACCCAAGTAACCCAATACCACAAAGCTGATCGCAAAAATCGTCAGTGCGATTTTGCTCAACCAACCCTTGTAGCGAATTGACCGAACCGGGCTTCTATCCAACCAAGGCAACACAAACAGGATTGCAATGGCCGCACCCATAACAACAACACCCCAGAACTTGGCATCCAGACCAAACAGGTCAACGGTTACCGCACGCAACATCGCGTAGAAAGGCGTGAAGTACCACACCGGAGCAATGTGTTCCGGGGTCTTCAGGTTGTTAGCCGGCTCGAAGTTTGGCTTCTCGAGGAACAGGCCGCCCATTTCGGGGAAGAAGAACACCACGATAAAGAAGATAAAGAAGAACACCGCCACACCCAGCAGGTCGTGCACTGAGTAGTACGGATGGAACGGGATACCGTCTTTCGGAATGCCGTTTTCATCTTTGTTTTTCTTGATGTCAATACCGTCAGGGTTGTTTGAGCCCACTTCGTGCAACGCCAGGATGTGCAACACAACCAGCGCCAGCAAAACAATCGGCAGCGCAACAACGTGCAGCGCGAAGAAGCGGTTCAGTGTGATACCGGAGATCAGGTAATCACCACGAATCCACAACGACAGATCTTCACCAATCACCGGAATAGCGCCGAACAGGTTAACGATAACCTGGGCACCCCAGTAAGACATCTGACCCCATGGCAGCAGGTAGCCCATAAAAGCTTCCGCCATCAGCACCAGGTAAATCAGCATGCCGAAGATCCAGATCAGCTCACGAGGCTTCTGGTAGGAGCCATACATCAGGCCGCGGAACATGTGGAGGTAAACCACCACGAAGAAGGCAGAAGCCCCGGTAGAGTGCAGATAGCGCAGCAACCAACCCCATTCAACATCGCGCATGATGTATTCAACGGAAGCGAAAGCACCTTCGCCGGACGGGTTGTAGCTCATGGTCAACCAAATACCGGTGACCAACTGGTTAACCAGTACAAGCATGGCCAGAGAGCCAAAGAAGTACCAGAAGTTGAAGTTTTTAGGCGCGTAATACTTCGCCAGATGGTTATTCCAAGCATCGACAATAGGAAGACGCTCATCTACCCAATTTATAAACTTCTGCATTACGCTGCCTCCGGATCAAGACCAATCGTCAAGGTCGAATCATTATCGAACCGGTAGGGCGGCACTTCCAGGTTCAGAGGAGCTGGCTGCCCGGCAAGTACGCGTCCGGACAAATCGAACTTGGAGCCGTGACATGGGCAAAAGAACCCACCTAGCCACTCTTCACCCAGATCTGCCGGCGCCACTTCTGGACGATAGGTAGGAACGCAACCAAGGTGCGTACAAATACCTACCAGAACCATAAATTCCGGCTTCAGAGAGCGGGAAGCCCCCTTAATGTATTCCGGCTGCTGACTGGCTGCGGTTGATTCTGGATCTTTCAACCGAGGGGTCATTTCCTCAACGCGATCCAGCATATCTTTGGACCGGCGCACAACCCACACAGGCTTGCCTCGCCATTCAACAGTTACCTGCTGACCTGGCTCAATTTTGTCGACATTCATTGTTACCGGTGCACCGGCTGCTTCCGCTTTTGCGCTGGGGTTCCAGGACGCTACGAAAGGAACAGCTGCACCGACGACGCCGACACCACCTACCACGGATGTGGCACCGATTAGAAATCGGCGCCGACCTTGGCTCACGTCGCCATTACTCATTATGGTTTTCTCCCATCAGGCGAGGCACAGACGCGGAAACACCGATACTGCGCTTCGAAAAGGACTTCACAACCCAAAATTATAAGCGAGGAAATGGTAATGAAATTAACCTTCGCTTACAAGTTAGAAAGGCCCAGTGCCGGGCTTATCCCTGCGCCAGATCAAAATTTTTTACGGTCCTCAGACACAAAAAAACCCGACCAAAAGATCGGGTTTTCCATCGGCACAAGGTGCAGATTAACGCTTGGAGAACTGCGGACGCTTACGCGCTTTACGCAGACCAACCTTCTTACGCTCAACCTTACGTGCGTCACGAGTAACATAACCCGCTTCGCGCATTGAAGGACGCAGTGTTTCGTCGTAATCCATAAGGGCACGAGTCAGACCGTGGCGAATTGCGCCTGCCTGACCACTGATACCACCACCCTTAACAGTGATATTGATATCGAAACGATCTTCAGAACCCGCAACAACCAGCGGCTGACGCACGATCATTCGAAGAGTCTCACGACCGAAGAATTCTTCGATTGTGCGACCGTTGATAGAGATGTTACCGCTTCCCGGCTTGATAAAAACCCGAGCCGTGGATGACTTGCGGCGACCAGTACCGTAATTTTGTGCTACAGACATATTCGCCTTCCGTTAAATGTCGAGTTCTTTGGGCTGCTGGGCGGCATGCGCATGCTCAGCGCCGGCGTACACTTTCAGCTTCTTGAACATGGCACGGCCAAGCGGACCTTTCGGAAGCATGCCTTTCACAGACTTCTGAATGATTTGCTCGGGAGCCTTGTCAACCAGCTTCTCGAAATTGATGGATTTGATTCCACCTGGAAAGCCGGTATGGCTGTAATACATCTTATCAGATGCCTTGTTGCCGGTAACCTTCACCTGGCTGGCATTGATAACAACGATATAATCGCCAGTGTCCACATGAGGGGTATACTCAGGCTTATGCTTGCCCCGCAGACGAAGGGCGATTTCGGTTGACAGACGACCCAGCGTCTTGCCGGCTGCGTCTACAACGTACCAGTCACGTTTTACAGTTTCTGGTTTCGCACTCAGAGTCTTCATTGATTCCGCCTTGAACGCTAAAAGAAACGTTAAAAACCACCACCGGTACATGCAAGGCATCCGGGGGAGGTCCATACCTAGTTTGCGCTGGCACTATTCGGGGCTGAGATAGTGACATCGCCTTGAAAAGCCAGGGCGCGAAGTATACTCGAACCCTGAGAGAAAGCCAACCCTAAGCCCCTTTGTCTCGTAAATCCCCTACTCAGCGTTTAATCTGGCGCCAATACCGTCGGCGCCAGGCCGTAGAGTTTACCCGCATTTTCCATCAATACCCCGGCAAGCCACGCCTTGTCTTCTCCCCGCAGTTCAGCCAGCTGACCAAAGATAGCCGGAATATAAACTGGCGAGTTCTGCCCCTTCGGGACCCCCGCAGGTGACATATCCGGAGCATCGGTTTCCAGCACCAAGACGTCTGCCGGCAAGCGCGAAACCACGTCTCGCGTTTTCTTTGCCCGCTCGTGGGTGATCACCCCACCCACTCCAATATAGCAGCCCAGCTCGATAAAGTGGCAAGCCTGCTGATAGCTTCCCGAAAAGCCATGAATCAGCGCCCGCCCCTGCCAACGCTCGGCACGCAACAGGGCGGCTACTTGATCGTGAGCTTTTACAGAATGGATTACCAGCGGCAGATCAAAACGAGAAGCCATTTGAACTTGCGCGGCAAACCAAGGCTTCTGTTCATCGACGGAGCCGCGCAAAGCATCCAGGCCACACTCGCCTACTCCCAGACAGCCCCGCTCTTTTCTCTCGAGCGCTGCCTCCAAGGCACTTAAATCTCCCTCGTCGTGCTCGCCCACAAACCAAGGATGAATACCCAAACAGTACCATAGCCCCGCCTCGGGCTTTGATAAAGACACCAACCGCCCCCAATCGGCCCGCCGAACCCCGGGCATCACCAGGCCTCTTACACCCAGCGCGTTTAAATCCGCCAACACTTCATTCCGGCGCCCATCAAACTCCGGGAAATCGAAATGGCAATGGGCATCGAACAGACGCATGCACGGCTCCGTAAGGGTGCGTTAGTGCTCTCGGGTTTTATGGAACTGAATATCCGGGTAGCGCTCCTGGGCCAAACTCAGATTCACCATCGTTGGCGCGATATACGCCAGCCGGTCACCACCGTCGAGTGCGACATTTTCCTGATTCTTACGCTGAAACTCTTCCAGCTTGCGCTCGTCATCACAGGTTACCCAGCGAGCAGTCGCCACGTTGATCGGCTCATATATAGCCTCAACCTTGTACTCGCTCTTCAATCTTGCAACCACCACATCAAACTGCAGAACACCGACGGCACCGACAATCAGGTCGTTGTTTTTAAACGGCCGAAACACCTGAACCGCGCCTTCCTCGGAAAGCTGGATCAATCCTTTCTGCAGCTGTTTGGCCTTCAACGGATCTTTCAGGCGAATCCGGCGGAACAATTCCGGTGCAAAATTCGGAATACCGGTGAACTTCATGTCTTCGCCGGCCGTGAAGGTATCGCCAAGCTGAATGGTTCCGTGGTTATGCAAGCCAATGATATCGCCGGCAAATGCTTCCTCAGCATGCTCACGATCGCCCGCCATAAACGTTAACGCATCAGAGAAACGAACGTCTTTCCCGATCCGGACGTGACGAGCCTTCATACCCTGCTTGTAACTACCAGAGACAATCCGAACAAACGCAATTCGGTCACGATGTTGAGGATCCATGTTCGCCTGGATCTTAAATACGAATCCGGAAAAGCCATCCTCTTCCGGCTCTACCGTCCGCACATCGGTCGCACGAGGCTGAGGCGTTGGCGCCCAATCCACCAGGCCATCGAGCATATGGTCAACACCAAAGTTACCCAGTGCCGTACCAAAAAATACCGGTGTCAGCTCACCGGCCAGAAACGCCTCTTGATCAAACTCGTGGGATGCGCCTTTCACCAGCTCAATTTCATCTCGCAGGTCTGCAGCATAGCCGCCAAGTGCCTCATCGAGCTCGGGGTTGTCCAAGCCCTTGATGACACGCCTTTCCTGAATCGTGTGGCCCTGCCCGGTTTGGTAAAAAATCACCTCATCGCGGATCAGGTGATACACACCTTTAAAGCTCTTACCCATACCAATCGGCCAAGTCACCGGAGAACAGGCAATTTTAAGAACGTCTTCGACCTCGTCCATCAGCTCGATGGGATCGCGAGTATCCCGGTCCAGCTTGTTCATGAAGGTCAGAATGGGGGTGTCTCTGAGGCGCGTAACTTCCATCAACTTGATGGTTCGCTCCTCTACACCTTTCGCACTGTCAATCACCATCAAACACGAGTCCACCGCGGTCAGAGTCCGATAGGTATCTTCCGAGAAGTCCTCGTGGCCCGGGGTATCCAAAAGATTCACCAGCTTACCCCCGTAGGGGAACTGCATCACCGAGGTGGTTACCGAGATGCCCCGCTCTTTCTCCATTTCCATCCAGTCAGATTTTGCGTGCTGGCCGGACTTCTTACCTTTGACCGTACCCGCTTTCTGCAGCGCCTGCCCGAACAGAAGTACCTTTTCAGTAATGGTGGTTTTACCGGCATCCGGGTGCGAGATGATCGCAAAGGTATGGCGCTTAGCCACTTCCTTCGATAGGTTAGACATATGACAACAGCCTGAATGGAATGGATGATAAACGAGGTATTATACGGGCTAGCGGGGGGTCAGGTGAACTGCAACTCCATGACCCTGGCATCCTCCCCACCGGAAGGACCGGGGTAATATTTTGGCCGGACGCCAATCTGCTGAAACCCTTCACTTCGATACAGCAATGTTGCCGCACGATTGCTTTTCCGTACTTCCAGAATCATGCATGCCAAGTCGTCTTCAATAGCAACCGCTATTGCACGCCGAAGCAGCTCGCGCCCCAACCCCTTACCTCGAAAGCCCGGATGCACACACACGTTAAGCAAGTGCGCCTCATCAAACTGATAACTAATGATCGCATAGCCAACGAGTTCGTTTTCGGAAACATATCCCCACGCCCGATAACTGTCCTTGAAACAGTCCCGGAAGATACCTTCTGTCCAAGGATGCGAATGCCCAAGCCGCTCCAATTCGATCACTCTCGGTAGATCGTCTTGGGTCAGCGGGCGTATGCCGGATTGGGCCGCTTCAATCGAGACAGTCGCTTGCTCGCCCTTCATAGAGCCGCTAACGGTTTAATCATTTGCCATAACTCTCGCTTCAGCTGAGGCTCTGATGCAAGCTTCGCCAAGCTGCCTGAAAACTGCACCGCAGGCGCCTTTCCCAGCGCATCCTCTATCCAATCCGCGCCGTTCCCCAAAACGATCACCTGCCGATCGCCACCTTTGCCATAACTCCCAGAGATTGCCTCCAACAAATGCTCAACGCGATTTAGGGAAACCTTCAGGTTGTTAAACAGTGGCCAATGAATGGCATCAAGCCTCTTAGACGAGAACTCACCCAAGCTTCTCAATATGTTCGTCGCCAATGTTTGTTGAAGCGACAAACTTGCATCCTCAGACATCTCCGCAAGCAACAAGAAGCGATCACCCTCCCATGCCTGAATGAACAAACGAGGCACAGCTTCAGGCCCATGAACGGAAACGCGCGCAGGCTCTTCCACTGGAACAGGAGCTTCTTCAGGGGATCCGGCTTTGCCTTCAACCGCTGTTTGTTGAGGCACGGGTTTAGGTGACTTCGGTGGCCGAGCCGAGCTTGAGGGGGCCTCAACCGCTGACATCAAACTCTGGAGATGCGCAATCTTGTCGCGACTGCGAGCCGCTTGCTCCGGATCGGTTTGCGCGGGTACCGCCGAGGCGGTCACACCAAGCTCTGGTGCGACCGTCTCATCATTGTCTTCACTGAAGTCGTACTCGGGACTGGGCGCGGCGCCTGGCAAAGGTTCACGCGCATACCACATCCTGACACCGGCGACGCCGAGGTAGAATTGCCTTGCCGCTTCGGTATGCATATCAACAAAACCCAATCGTTCGTCGTGAAGCCAACCGCCTGATATTAGACATCAGCAACCTGCGGATGCTGACGAATACCGCCCGACGTGACCAAATTAAGAGCCTCAATATAAGCTTTAGCCGATGCGATGATGATGTCGGTGTCTGCGCCTACGCCATTAACAATTCGACCGCCACGCTCAAGCCGCACAGTCACCTCACCCTGAGCATCTGTGCCACTGGTAATGTTGTTGACCGAGTAAAGCTGCAGGTTACAACCGGAATCAACCAGTGATTCGATCGCTTTGAAGGTTGCATCAACTGGCCCGCTACCTTCAGCACTTACTGTATGTTCGGTACCATCAACCGTCATGGTCAACGTTGCTTTCGGCACCACACCCGTTTCTGATGCTACGTTCATACATACCAGGCCATAGCGGCCGACTTCTTCTTTCTGCTTGGTATCACTGGCGATGGCCTGCAGGTCTTCATCGAATATTTCGTGTTTAAGGTCGGCTAATGCCTTGAAGCGGGTGAACGCTTCATTCAACTCGGTTTCAGTTTCAAACTGGATACCCAATTCCTGCAAACGCGTGCGGAACGCGTTACGGCCGGAGTGCTTGCCCATCACCAAACTGTTGGTATGCCAGCCGACATCCTCGGCCTTCATAATCTCGTAGGTTTCCCGGTGTTTCAGTACGCCATCCTGGTGAATCCCGGATTCGTGGGCGAACGCGTTCGCACCCACAATGGCTTTGTTAGGCTGAACAGGGAAACCTGTAATGGTAGACACCAAACGAGAGGCTGGAACAATGTGTTCAGCGTTTACTCGGGTATCGATGTTGAACAGATCTTTACGGGTACGTACCGCCATCACAATTTCTTCGAGAGAGGCGTTACCCGCACGCTCACCCAGGCCGTTAATCGTGCATTCTACCTGCCGCGCGCCGCTGGTTACCGCAGCGATTGAGTTCGCCACAGCAAGGCCGAGGTCATTGTGGCAGTGCACAGAGAAAATCGCCTTGTCGGCGTTAGGTATGCGGTTCAGCAGCTGACGTATCGTCTCTCCAAACTCTTCCGGTATCGCATAACCGACCGTGTCCGGAATATTGATGGTGGTTGCGCCCGCATCGATTGCCGCCTCAATAATGCGACACAGGAAATCCAGCTCTGAACGCCCGGCATCTTCGCAGGAGAACTCCACATCATCAACGTGGCTCCGCGCTCGTTTGACAGCTCGTACCGCTTGCTCGACGACCTCGTCCGGCTGCATCTGCAGCTTATGCTGCATGTGAATGGGCGAAGTGGCGATAAAGGTATGAATTCGACCTTGCGCGGCTGGGCGAATCGCCTCCGCAGCCCGGTCGATGTCTTTATCGAGAGCCCTGGCAAGACTACAAATCGTTGATTCTTTGATGGTTTCAGCAATGGTTTTGACCGCTTCAAAGTCACCCTGACTGGCGATAGCGAAGCCAGCTTCGATCACATCAACCCTGAGCTTTTCCAAGGCTTTGGCGATTCGAAGCTTTTCATTTTTATTCATCGTCGCGCCGGGGCTTTGTTCGCCGTCACGAAGAGTTGTATCGAAAATCACCAAATGATCAGGTGCAGCCATAGCCGGGCTCCCATCAGAAACTAAGTGTTATTTGTTGGCGTGAGTATACCACTTCTTAGTTTCAGGAGCGTACGCCGGAGAAAAGCCAGAAATGAAAAAAACCCCAGCCTCTTACGAAGCTGGGGTTTTCGGTATTAGGCGTCTGACGATGACCTACTCTCACATGGGCAAGTGCCAC
>NZ_JALKAQ010000005.1 GCF_023016065.1 Marinobacter sp. S0848L
AAAAAAAGTGGTAAAGCCGTCTCGTCGCCGTGAGATGGCGCAGAAAGCCGTCAGCCAGAAACAGGTCAGTATTCGCTTGGCTTGCTGGATGTTCGACATCAGCGGGACCTGCGACCGCTACCGGGCAAAGCTCAGTAGCGAGAATGCCGAGATCGCGGATTGGCTAATCCGGTTGACCCATAACCAGCGGAACTGGGGTTTTGGCCTGTGCTTTTTGCATCTGAGGAACGTCAAAGGATTTGGCTGGAATCACAAACGGGTTTATCGGATTTACCGGGAGCTAGAGCCATTGGCTGTGCCGGAAACAATCAATGACAGTTGGCCGATGGACTTCATGCACGACCAGCTCAATGATGGGCGCAATTACCAGCAGCTGAATGTGATTGATGACTTTAACCGCGAGGGGCTTGGCATCGAAGTGAACTTCTCGCTTCCGGCAGAGCGGGTAATTCGATCACTGGAACAGATCATTGAGTGGCGGGGTAAACCGCGCTCTATCCGGTGTGACAACGGGCTTGAGTATACCAGCGGCAAGCTTTCAGTCTGGGCTGAAAAACGAGAGATCACGCTGGCGTTCATCCAGCCTGGCAACCCCCAGCAGAACGCTTATATCGAGCGCTACAACCGAACGGTTCGTTATGATTCGTTGGCACAGTATCTGTTCGACAGCACCGAAGAGGTCCAGGATTATGCCACCCGCTGGCTCTGGCACTACAATCACGAACGACCCAATATGGGACTCGGAGGAATTACTCCTCAACAGAAGTTGGCCATGATGGCCTGAGGTCTACTTTTGAACCCCGCTAAAAATGGGGGGGGATTACCGTTACGAGACCGAATCCATGCGGAAACACTACCGATTGATTCGCCCACCAGAGCGTTCTAAATCGACGTTAAGATCACTGAGAGACACGGAGAAAAAATGAAATCGATGCCGCCATTTTGTCGCCATCGACACGCCGGTTAAGACAGCAAAAGGCTAAGCGATTGAAATAAAAGGGTAAAAAATGGAGGCGCGGGTCGGAATCGAACCGGCGTACACGGAGTTGCAGTCCGCTGCATAACCACTCTGCCACCGCGCCGGATAAGCCTTTTTCGGCCTTGCTCTCAGGGGGCGTGAGAGACTTGGAATTGGAGCGGGAAACGAGATTCGAACTCGCGACCCCAACCTTGGCAAGGTTGTGCTCTACCAACTGAGCTATTCCCGCTCTTCGTTTAAGAGGCTTTGCCTCGTCAACGGATGCGTATTCTACGGATTACTTCGCCGCCGTCAACAACTTTTTTCAACCTTTTGTTTTTACGCATTATTTGGACACTTTTTAGCCAAAAACACTCATCTTTGCCGTTCTTTTGGCCGCTAGAGTCATTCGCGCCATAGATTCAGCTTTCTGCACCCCCGAAAATCCCGGCCTATACGTGTTCCGTTTCCAAAAAGGTTTGTATTGATATGCGGCATTTCAACTTTTCGACTCTGGCATTTCTAACGCTGACACTCTTCAGCGTGAGCCCTACCCTTGCCTCTGAGTGGGTCGTCAAACAACAAGGAGAAGAGCGTTCCGACATCACCACTTACGTTCGCGATGCAGAGCATTCTGCGATCAAGCAATTCCGTGGTGTGGTGGAGACACAGCACTCCATATTTTCGGCCATGTCCGTTATAAACGATATTTCACTGTGCCAGCAATGGATCTACAACTGTCAGGAAGCGCGTTACCACTACACAGCCGATGGCGAGAAGTTTCTTTGGATGATGTTTGATGGCGTGTGGCCCGCTTCAGACCGCGATCTGGTCATGAAGTCTACGTTCAAACAAGAAAAAGTAGACGGGCCGGTCACTGTTCAATCTACCGGTCGTCCAGACGCCGCTCCGGAGCAGTCGGACTACGTTCGCATTCCGATGTTGAACAACAGCTTCTACCTCGAGCCACTTGCAGACGGCTGGACGCGCATTACATTTACCACGCAGGTTGATCCGGGCGGTTTGGTGCCAGCATGGATTGCAAACATGGTCGCAACCGATGCACCAATTCGGACGTTGGAGGGTCTTCAAAAGATGATGAACAAGGAACCGTTCAAACACTACAGCGACGAAAACGTGCCCACTGAACTCGTTGAGAAGCACAATTTACGCTTCTCAACGCTGGGCTCTTAAACGAACTCGTCGGCTTACGAGTTATTACCCTTCGCCTGACTGGCTTCCGCCACTTGGGCGGGGGCGTCGCAATTCAGAAAGCTGGAACTCTGGAGCCATTCCTGATCCGGGTAATAGGTAAACACCAGCTGCCCACCTTTCAAATTATCCACCACAGATCGAATCACTTTCCGGTCAACCGCAGGGCAGCCGTGGCTCCGGCCAATCCGTCCATAATCGGCCACCCAATCCGGGCTTACGTAATCGGCACCATGAATCACAATGGCTCTTTGGCGTGCCAAATCGTTAACGCCGGGCTCCAACCCATCTAGCCGCAATGCATAGCCGTGGGTTCCGCTGTAGCTTTCGTTGCCTTTAAACAAGCCGATGCTGGACTGATGGCTACCTTCGATATTCGAGAAGGCACTGGCTTCGAGGTTTCCGGAGTTCTTTCCATGAGCTACCAAATCTCTCAGCAACAGATCACCCTTGCTCAGATCGAAGATCCACATCCGCTCTTCACTGGACGGCAATGAGAAATCAATCACTGCCAACCGCTCGGGCATGGCAACGCCGTTGCTAACCGCACACTGTGTTGCTTTGTAAGCTGCACCCAGTACCTCGGGATTCAAGTACGGTGCAGACCCGGATAATTTATCGAGCAGCTCCCCATCAAAGGATGAAGCGTCAACCTGCCCGGATAGCGACACGAGAAATGCCAGACTCGACAGTAATAATGATGATTGTCGTTTGGTGTGCAACGCCATACGCACATAACCTCAAAGATAAAAATAGCGGTGTAGCTGCCTGAAAATTTGCCTCATTCTAACAGCGAACTTTTAGACTTTCGTCTTTCCGTACATTTTTTAACCTTTACCCTACAAACCCCTCGAATTTGTCCTTAAAGAGCGCCATGGTAGACTTGCTATAACTCAACGGGGTGCCCTTTATAACGGGCTGAGACCACACCCGCGGAACCTGACACGGATAATGCCGACGAAGGAATTGAGCCACTCTGAATATCTCAGTGTGAACCGCGGCATGGTGTGCCCCCCCCCTCTCTTATAAGGATGCCGCACATGCTTTATCGCTTTTCTGTTTTGTTGTTGGCCCTCACCTTGCCTTTGGCCGCCCACTCTGCCGATCAACCTGTTTTGAATGTGTACACCCACCCATCTTTCGCGGCTGAATGGGGCCCGGGGCCCGGCGTTAAAGAGGCTTTCGAGAAGCAGTGTGCATGCATTCTCAATTACACCGTACTGAACAGCGGCGGCGACATTCTGCAGAGACTTCGGCTGGAAGGCGCATCAACCCCGGCCGATGTTGTGCTCGGGCTCGATACGGCGACCATGGAAACCGCACTTCAGACTGGCCTGATTGGCGAGCACAGCCGCTCACTGGAGCCTTTGGATTTGCCGATCGACTGGGATGATGCCCACTTCATTCCTTACGACTGGGGTTACTTTGCGTTTGTGTACGACACGCAGCAACTGCCAGAGCCTCCATCCAGCTTTGAGGAACTAATCAACTCGCCCGATGACCTAAAAATCATCATTCAGGACCCCCGCACCAGCACTCCGGGGCTCGGCTTGTTGCTGTGGATGCACTCCGTCTATGGCGACAAAGCACCGGCTAAGTGGGAACAGCTAAACAACAAGATTCTGGCCACTACACAAAGCTGGAGTGACGGCTATTTTTCTCTGTTTATGAATGGCGAAGCGCCGATGATTCTTTCGTACAGCACATCGCCCGCTTATCACATGGCGGTGGACAAGACCGACCGTTACCAAGCCGTTCAATTCGAAGAGGGCCATTACCTTCAAGTAGAGGTAGCTGCGCTGGTCGAGTCTTCCAAGCAGAAAACACTGGCACGCAGTTTTCTCGATTTCATGCTGACTCCTGAGTTTCAAGAGCACATCCCGCTCAAAAACGTGATGTATCCTGCCATTGATCTGGGCGACGACCTACCCCGCGTTTTCGACCGCCTGATTACACCCGAGCCTACGTTCTTCCTGCCCCCTGCGGAGGTTGCCAAGAAACGGCGTCAGCTTGTAAATGACTGGCTGGATGCGATGACTCGATAACGCCATGCGCTCCACACCTACGAAAGCGCCTTTAAGCCATCCCGGATGGCAGCTTATCCCGGGCCAACTTCTTGGGCTGGCATTATTGATACTGGTCGCCCTTGGCCTTGGCAGTATGCTGATAACCGCCGGAGGTCTGGACCTTTCAACGGTACTTAACAGCCGGTATTTGCGGGGGGTGGTGTGGTTCACCGTGTGGCAAGCAACGCTCTCGGTTCTATTGAGCCTGGCTTTGGCACTACCCATCGCCCGCGCCTTGGCAAGGTACCGTTGCTTCCCGGGTCGGTCGGCACTGCTCCGGGTAATGGAGCTCAGTTTGGTGCTACCTACCATCGTCGCGGTGTCGGGCATTATTGGCGTGTATGGCCGGCAAGGCTGGGCCACCGGTTTATGGAACGAATGGTTCCCCGGCAATGGCTGGAATCTTTATGGGCTGAACGGCATTCTGCTTGCCCACGTGTTCTTTAACGCGCCTCTTGCCGCCCGCGTGATGCTGCAATCACTGGAAGCGGTGCCTCCATCACGCCTTCGGATTGCATCCCAGCTAGGGCTTCGCGGCTGGTGGTTATGGCGCTCGGTCGAGTGGCCGGCTCTGCGTCCGGTGTTGCCGGGGCTGAGTGCTTTGGTCTTTACCTTATGCTTCACCAGTTTTGCCATCATCATGACGCTCGGTGGCGGGCCCAAGGCAACGACACTGGAAGTGGCGATTTA
The DNA here is from genome assembly GCF_023016065.1 of Marinobacter sp. S0848L. Lineage (GTDB taxonomy): Bacteria > Pseudomonadota > Gammaproteobacteria > Pseudomonadales > Oleiphilaceae > Marinobacter. Next base: position 4,927 of record NZ_JALKAQ010000005.1, read on the forward strand.
CCAGGCACTGCGATTTGAATTCGACTTCCCGCAGGCAGCGGTTTTGGCGGTCATCCAGTTATTGATTTGTGGCAGTTTGTGGTGGCTGGTATTCCGCCAGCGCCTGCAATCCTCCCTTTTGCCAAACCGGCAGCTGTCTCACGGTATTCCGCTGAAACCCTGGCCCATACAATCCGTGCTGGCCGGTTTTCTTCTGCTGATATTCAGCCTTTTCTTGTTGCTGCCCTTACTGGCTATCAGCTTGCGTGGCTTGCCGGCGCTGCTGGCTATGGATACCGGCACCTCCATCTACGAACAACTTTTACCCGCTACCGGGCGCAGCCTGCTGATTGCGTTGCCCGCTGGCTTTGGTGCCGTTGCTGCATCGTTACTGATTCTGGCGTCAGCCAACAAAACGAAGCACCCGATTTTGAAAGCCATCCCGACTACCACGGGTTACCTGCCGTTGATCGTACCGCCCATCGTGCTTGGCACAGGGCTCTTCCTGTTGCTTCGCCCGGGGCTGGGCAATCATGCCCAGGGTTGGGTGCTGGTGGCTTTAATTAACAGTTTGATGGCCCTGCCCTTCGTCATTCAGGTGTTGCGGGCGCCCCTCACCAGCGTCGATAGCCACACATTGCGCGTAGCAGACCAGCTCGGCATTTTGGGCTGGTACCGCTGGCGTCGAATCTATTGGCCGCTGTTACGCCGCCCGATGGCACTGGGGCTTGCCTATGGCATTGCCCTATCGATGGGAGATTTCGGGGTCATCGCCTTATTCGGAAGCCCCGGTCAACCGACATTGCCCGTTCTGCTGTACCAGCAATTGGGCAGTTATCAGGTATCTGCAGCCGCAGGCACCGGCTTATGGTTGCTGATGCTGTTGGTGGGCATTTTCGGTGTGCTGTCAGCCATTGGCCGGCCGCCCGCCCACCAACAAAAAAACGGTTCGCCGCAATCCCTTCTGGAGCCCAAGCATGCTTGATGTCGAACACCTGTGTTTTCGCTACCCGGAGCAAGCCAGGGGCTGGGAGTACCACTTTTCGCTGTCCCCCGGCCATTGCGTGGCGATTCACGGTGCCAGCGGAAGTGGCAAAACCACGCTGCTGAATCTGATTGCCGGTTTTCTGGAGCCGGATTCCGGCCAAATAAAATGGAACGGAACGCCCATCCAGAACCTGAAACCCTGGAACCGACCAGTGACCAGCGTGTTCCAGGAACACAATCTGTTTGAACACTTAGACGTGGCCACGAACATCGGCCTCGGGTTGCACCCGGGCCTGAAACTGACCTCTGAGCAAAAGAAGAGTATCAATCAGGGGCTCGAACGCACCGGGCTTGCCGGCTTCGGCACAAGGATGCCGGGTGACCTGTCTGGCGGGCAGCGGCAGCGTGTGGCGTTGGTGCGCGCCATCCTGAGACGGCAGCCTTTACTGCTGCTCGACGAACCCCTCACCGGGCTGGATAGCGAAGCCAAAACCGCCCTGCGGGCAATGCTGCTGGAAGAGAAATCGCGAGGCGTAGCCTTGGTCCTCGCCAGTCACGATGAAGATGACCGAAAGTTACTGGCAGACTCCTACTGGAATCTCTAAGCTTGCAATGAACTGCAGCAAGGATCTTATTTCTTAGTGGCAATTTCTTCCCGGCAATCATCACGCGCGTCGAAACCTTCACCCGGACACGTTGAGCGGAGCAAGTTGGCGTTAACGTTTCGCGGCGACTGGACGCTGGCCCATTACAGCGCGCTGAACCGATTGGTTGATGCTGCAAAAAGCAAAGATATCGACAGCGATCAACTGGACGTCTCTCAACTTGGCCGGGTTGATACCGCTGGCGCTTCCTTATTAGTAAAACTCGTGGGTGCCGGCAAGTTGATTGCGGCAGTCGAAAACAGCGATCTTGCACGTGAACAACGAGCGTTAATTACAACGGTTGCTTCTGCCATGAAAACGGAGCAACAACCGACTCCGAAGATCAACCCGATACTGGCTTTTGTTGCGAGCACAGGAGAGAAAGTAAGCAACATTGCTCATCTGGCCTGGCTTCTGGCGGGCTTCATTGGTGAAACCTTAACAACCCTGTTTCTTGTGCTGCCCAGGCCCCGCCGTTGGCGTGTTACCTCTTTTGTCGCCGCCGTTCACGACACCGGGCTAAACGCTCTGCCCATTGTCGCGTTGCTCACGTTCCTGGTCGGGGCGGTTGTTGCCTTTTTGGGCGCGACCGTTTTGCAAGATTTTGGCGCCACCATTTACACCGTTAATCTCGTCGCTTTTTCGTTTCTTCGTGAGTTTGGCGTTTTGCTCGCCGCTATTTTGTTGGCGGGCCGCACCGCCAGCTCTTTCACGGCACACATTGGCGCAATGAAAGTCAACGAAGAGCTGGACGCCATTCGCACCTTGGGGCTGAACCCGGTGGAGCTGCTGGTAGTTCCCAGAGTGTTGGCCATGATGGTGACCTTACCGGTACTCACGTTCGTGGGCATGATTTCCGGCATGATTGGTGGTGCTGTGGTCTGCGCCATTACCCTGGAGATTCCGCTAAGCCAATATATGGCGATCGTTGAACGGGACATCGGCTTAACGCACTTTCTGGTGGGTATTGGGAAAGCGCCGGTTTTCGCCTTTCTCATCGCCGTCATCGGCTGCCTTGAAGGCTTCAAAGTGTCGGGCAGTGCGCAATCGGTCGGTGAGCACACCACCTCAAGTGTGGTGCAGTCGATCTTCATGGTGATTTTGCTAGACTCAATCGCCGCGTTGTTTTTTATGGAAATGGGCTGGTAACGCATGACCGACTCACGCAGCCAACGCCAAGCCCCGGGCGACCCCGTAATCCAGGTTCGGGGGTTAACGACACGTTTCGGCAACCACGTTGTTCACGACGGGCTGGACCTGGATTTGTATCCCGGTGAAATTTTGGGCGTAGTCGGGGGTTCAGGCACGGGCAAATCGGTATTGCTGAGAACCATCGTCGGTTTGAATCCCCCCTACGCAGGCCATATCCGAGTATTCGATGTCGATCTTACGGCATTATCCGCCGGCGAACGCTCACAGTACGAACAGCGTTTCGGGGTGCTGTTTCAAGGGGGGGCTTTGTTCACCTCACTGAATTTGATTCAAAACATTTCGGTACCGCTCATCGAACATGCGGGGTTAAGTCGCTCTGATGCGGAAGAGTTAGCCCGCATGAAACTCGCGTTGACCGGATTACCACCCGAAGCCGCCTTGAAATATCCAGCCGAACTTTCCGGTGGCATGGTCAAGCGCGCGGCGCTCGCCCGCGCACTGGCTCTGGACCCCGAAATTCTTTTTCTGGATGAACCCACAGCGGGCCTCGATCCCATCGGCGCTGCAGCTTTCGATGAGCTGATCGTTACGCTGAGCCGGGCACTGGGGCTTACCGTCTTTCTGGTTACCCATGATTTGGACACACTGTATTCAACCTGCGACCGGGTTGCCGTTCTGGCGCAACGTAAGGTATTAGTGGCAGACACGCTTGACCAAGTGGCCCGTACCAATGACGTTTGGATACAGGAATACTTTCATGGCCCCCGGGGCCGTGCCGCCAAATCCGCAGGAACGTTACCGACTCAAGAGGAGTTCCATTAATGGAGCCGAAGGCCCATCACGTTATTATTGGATGCTTCACCCTGGCCGCGGTGACCGCCGCCCTGCTGTTTGCGCTATGGCTGGGCAAATCTTCGGCGGATAGAGAGTGGGCTTATTACCAGATAGGATTTGATCACCCCGTAAGTGGCTTGGCCAAAGGCAATCCTGTGCTTTACAGTGGCATTCAGGTGGGTGACGTCTTGGAACTGAAGTTGGCACCGGACAATCCGGCCCACGTTCGGGTTCTGGTGCGCGTTGAGCAAGACATCCCCGTCCGGGAAAACACCAAAGCCGGGTTAGTGCTGGCTAACATTACCGGCAGCATGAGCATTCAGTTCACCGGTGGCACACCGCAAAGCCCCGAGCTTCAGGGCGACCGTGATAACCCACCACTGATTGTTGCGGAACCGTCTGCCCTGAACAACCTCATGAACAATGGCGAAGCCATGCTCGCTCAGGCAGAACAGCTGCTAACCAATATGAACCGGCTTCTGGCTACCGACAACATCGACAATGTGTCTGCCCTGATTCAAAACGCACGTGACGCCAGTGAATCGCTGCTTGCGAACCGTGAAGCGCTCATTGCCCTGATGGATCAGTTCAATGCCGCTGCAGTGCGAGCAGAAGAAGCTGCCATTAAAGTGTCTGGCGTATCGGATAGAACCCGAACGGTGCTGAACGACCGGATCGTACCGGTATTGAATGCCATGGAAGCGGCCATATCGACCTTACAGCCCTCTCTGGAGCGGGTCGACACCATCACGGCCAATAACGAGCACTCTTTAAATGCCGGGCTTCAGGGGCTTTCCCAACTGGGGCCTGCGCTTCGGGAGCTGAAATCCACGTTACGTAACCTGAACAGCTTTACCCGTCGGCTTGAACACGACCCGGCGGGGACTCTGTGGGGCGGATCGACTATCAAGGAGTTTGAGCAATGAAAACACGCCTCACACGTCTCGCCGCTCTGTTAACGGCTATATTCGCGTCCGGCTGCACTGTACTCCCCAGACCAGAGCCTCCCAGAGTCATGGATTTGGCTACATCAAGGTCACAGGCCACCGTCGAAGCGCCCTTGCCGAGCAGATTGCGCATCAATACGCCACTCGCTTCAGACCCTATCGACAGCTCTGCCATTCTCCTGAAGCCAACGCCTTACGAATTTCAGGCCTATCCAAAAGCTCGGTGGCGGGACAGCGCACCCGTCGTCATTCGTGACCATCTGGCAGGGCATATTCGAAATAGTCGGGGGTTTAGAAACGTTGTTATCGATACCAGTGCCGCTAACACCGAGCATTCCCTGCTTACGGAACTCTCGGCATTTCAGGTGGAGCAACACGGGAACACCTATCAGGTCGTCGTTAACCTACATGCGGAGATTACGAACGATCAGAGCGGGAACAGCTTGTGTATCCGCAGTTGGTCCATTCAAGAAGTCGCCGTGGGTTCAGAATTGGAGTTGGCAGTAGAAGCCTTTTCCCGAGCCAGCAACACCCTCGGGGGCGAACTGACCCATTGGGCTTGGAGTTGTGTGCAACGGGCGCAGTGAAGCGGGCCCGGGGAGATGGGGAGGTAACGTGCTTAAACTTCGCGACGCTTTTCGTTAGCCGCATCCCCTGCTTTCGGAAACAAGTCGTCCCAAGCGGCGTGCAAATACAAGTACATCGACCACAGAGTCAGTACCGCTGCCACGTACAGCAACCCAACCGCGATATCGGCCAGCAGATTCCCCGGCGGGAATGCCAGCAAACCCACGATGGCCGCAATCTGAGCCGTGGTTTTGATCTTACCGATGTAGGAAACCGCCACACTGCCCCGGCTTCCGATTTCAGCCATCCACTCTCGCAACGCGGAAATGACAATTTCACGACCAATAATGATGGTTGCGGGAATGGTCAGCAAAACCGCGGAGTACTCTTCAATCAGAACCGCCAGTGCCACAGCCACCATCAACTTGTCTGCGACCGGGTCCAAAAACGCACCGAATGGCGTGCTTTGGTTCAGGCGTCGCGCCAGGTACCCATCCAACCAGTCCGTAATCCCTGCCAACGCAAAAATCGCGGCGCTCGCCATGTAACTCCAGCTCGCGGGCAAATAGAACACCACAACGAACACCGGAATCATGACGATGCGAGACAGGGTAATCAGGTTCGGTAAATTCATGGTGTTCCTATTCGTTATGCAATGCTGCGTAAATGGTTTCGGCCAATGCCTTGCTGATGCCCTGGACCTTGGCAATCTCATCCACTCCGGCTTTTCGGATACCCTGTATGCCACCGAAGTAGCGTATTAACTCACGCCGACGTTTTGGTCCAACACCCTCAATGCCTTCAAGGGTAGACTGCCGGCGTTTTTTATCTCGCCTCGCCCGGTGGCCAGTAATGGCAAACCGGTGCGACTCGTCCCGTATGTGCTGAATCAGATGTAACGCCGGAGAATCAGCCGGCACTCGGAACACCGCATCGGTCATAGCATCAATCAATTGTTCCATGCCTGCCCGGCGAGTAACACCCTTTGCCACACCAATTAATGGAATGTCTGAAATCTCAAGCTCATCAAACACTTCCCGCGCAATGTTTAGCTGGCCTTTACCGCCATCGATGAAGACTAAGTCAGGCTTTTTGCCTTCGCCATTCACTAATCGGCGGTACCGGCGCGTTAATACCTGGCGCATGGCCGCGTAGTCGTCCCCGGCCGTCACGCCTTCGATATTATACAGGCGGTAATCGCTTTTCAGCGGGCCATTCTCGTCGAAAACCACACAGGATGCGACGGTATTTTCCCCGTGACTGTGGCTGATATCAAAACATTCCATGCGACTGGGGGTTTCCGCCAGTTCCAGCAGGTCCCGAAGCGCAAGCAAACGACGATACACGGTTTCCTTACTGGCAAGGTGAGTTAACAAAGTCTGCTGGGCGTTGGTCATGGCCAATTCAAGCCAACGCTTACGCTCACCCCGCACGTTGCCCCGGATTCTGGTTTCGCGGTTGGCAGCCTCGGTAAGCGCTTGGGCCAGAAGTTCCTGCCCATCCACTTTCACCGGCACCAGAATATCGTGTGGAATCTCCCGGCGAGTGTCACCACCGAAATAATACTGACCAAGGAACGATGCCAGCAATTCGCCTTCCGTCTGCTCTAGCGAGAATTTCGGGAAGTAATCTTTGGTACCAAGCACCCGACCACCCCGGACAATGATCACCACGATACACACCACACCGGCGTCCTGGGCGATAGCAATCACATCGGCATCGCCACCCTCGCCATCAACCGACTGCTGCTCCTGAACATGGCGCAAGTGGTTGACCTGATCGCGATACGCGGCGGCTTTCTCGAACTCCAGTTTCGAGGCCGCTTCCTCCATCGCATTCATCAGATCACGGATGATCGCGGGGTTCTTGCCCTCGAGAAACATGGTCGCGCGACGAATATCCTGCTGATACTCCTCGGGGGTAATGTACTCTACGCAGGGCGCGGTGCACCGGTTAATCTGGTACTGCAGACAGGGCCGATTCCGGTTACGGAAATAGCTTTCGTTACAAGATCTTATCTTGAATACTTTTTGTAGAATGTTAAGACTTTCCTTGACTGCTCCGGAGCTAGGGAAAGGCCCGAACCAAGTGCCACCGCCTTTTTTCGTGCGACCACGACGAAAGGTCAGAGACGGATAATCATCGTGGGACGACAGGTAAATATAGGGATAGGATTTATCATCCCGAAGCAGGATGTTGTAGGGCGGCCTCAGAGACTTGATCAGGTTTTGTTCAAGCAGAAGCGCTTCGGTTTCACTGCCAGTGATGGTGACTTCAATGGCGTGAATCTTGGCGACCAAGGCTTCGGTTTTCGGCGCCAAGCCAGATGTTCGGAAGTAACTGCTGACCCGGTTTTTGAGATTCCGCGCTTTCCCGACGTACAGAATCTCCCCTGCACTATCGTACATACGATAGACACCGGCGCGTTCAGAAAGTTGTTTCAGGAAGCTCTTGCTGTCGAACTCCCCGGGGACATGGTTAGGGTCAAACGGTGTCGGCATCCAGCAACCCAAGCCGTACTGCCATCAGCGCCAGTTCTACATCACTGGAAATCTCGAGTTTCTCGAAAATCCGATAGCGATAGCTGTTCACGGTTTTCGGACTCAAACAGAGCTTGTCCGAAATATCCTGAACTTTCTGGCACTCCACCACCATCATGGCAATCTGCATTTCACGCTCGGATAAGCGCTCGAACTTCGACAGTTCGCCGTCTTCATCCCGGTCGCCGCCACCCAGTGAGTTCAATGCCATCTTCTGAGCTATCTCGGGGCTAATGTAACGCTGACCGGAATGGGCCTTGCGAATGGCCCGCACCATTTCCTGAATGTCTGCGCCCTTGGTGATATAAGCCGCTGCGCCACTTTGCATGACCCGCGCCGGATAGGGATCGTCTGCGCAGGCGGTCACCACGATGATTCGAATGGAGTCGTCCAGCCGGAGAATTCGCCGCGTGGCTTCGAGCCCGCCAATACCCGGCATCCGAATATCCATGAGAACGATATCCGGCCGAGCGTTGCGTACGAAATCAATCGCATCTTCACCAGAAGACGCCTGACCGATCACATCAATGTCAGGATTGTCAGCCAACATGCGGGTAATACCAGAGCGCACCAACTCGTGGTCATCAACAACCAGAACCCTGATCAAAGCTCACCTCACCAACAGAATAAAAACAACGCTCAGCAATTGTACCCATTACCGGACTCACCGCATAGGTAACGCGTTCAAAACCTTGGCCTTCATCACCCACTGTAACGTTTCGGTTCAGAGTTTCAGGCCGGAGCGCCTAAGCTTGCCGTATTCTCAACCGGATCAAACCACACCACCAACTCGCCTGCCCGAACAGCGGCAAGCACTCGACTGCGCTCGGCTAACGGGTTCTCGGTATCGTTCAGCCCGTGATAACGCGTGCAGTATTCATCCGCCAGCCCTTCAAGCTGGTCTGCGGTTAACAGGCTGGCATCCACCACAAACTTCTCCTGACGGGGATCCGACTCAGGTCCATTAGCATAATCGCTCATCACCAATCCTTTCACTGTATCTTCAAAAGCCACTAGCAATTCATTATCATCGTGCCTTTTACAAAGTTTGGATGCTAATGAACCAGAATGTTTTCAAGCTAACACTCCCTATCCTGTTTGGCTACCTGCCACTAGGGATGGCTTTCGGCGTGCTGTTTTCCACGCAACTGGATTATGCGTGGTGGATAGCGCCGCTTATGGGCCTGGTGATCTATGCCGGTGCCGGGCAAATCTTGGCCGTTAGCCTGTTAGCAGCCAATGCCGGGTTGCTCGAAGTGGCGGTGGCGATGCTGGTTCTTAATGCCCGTCACCTGTTTTACGGCCTGTCACTCCTTGGCCAGTTTCGCGGTGCCGGCTGGCGCAAAGGTTACCTTATCTTCGGGCTTACGGACGAAACCTATTCGCTGCTGACCAGCCGAATACGTTCCGGCGATTCACACAGCGAGCAAGAAATCGATTTCCGCATTACCGCCTTCAATCAACTCTACTGGATTGCCGGATGCGCCCTGGGTGCGTTGCTTGGAGAGTGGGTCGCGTTTAACAGCACGGGTATCGAATTTGCCTTGGTCGCTTTGTTCATTGTTTTGACCATCGAGCAGTTCAAGGCGCTTGGCAACGCCTTCCCCATCTGGGCCGGTGCATTCGCGGCAGGTATTGCCATGTTACTGATACCAGCCACCCATCAGTTGATTGCCGCCATTGCCATTGTTACTGCAGTGCTGTTGATTCAATACCGTTACCAGCGCGAGCCTGGTCTTGAGCCGGAGGCCACCCATGAGTGAAGGCTATTATCTGGCGGCATTCATCGCCGTCACGGCGTTAGCAACCTTCGCCACGCGCGTGGTGCCCTTTCTGTTTTTCGAACGCCACACCGACCACCCGCTTATTAAACATTTGGGGCGTTTTCTGCCTGCAGCGGTCATGGCCTTGCTGGCGACGGTTTTTCTACAAAGGTCGGGCAATTGGGGTGCCGGGACATTCGGGTTAGATGCCTTGATCCCCGGTTTGCTGGTGGTGGCGGTTCATCTTTGGCGAGGCAATGCCTTGCTGTCCATCGCGACTGGCACTATTGCCTATATGGCCATTCAGCAAACCGGAATGATGGTGGCGGGTGCCTGATTACACGCCACTCTCGACGTTAGCGACTAATCGGGAGTCTTCCAATGCGGCGGTCCTATGTTTGAGGACACCTTTGTAATCCGGGTCTTCAATCATAGTCAGGAAGGCATCGGTTGAAGGATATCGAACCAGTAACACTTGGTCCCAAGTCTCTTCGGGAGGCGCAATAAGAGAGCCGACGCTTCGGCCAGACCAGATAACTTCAGCGCCAACCGCTTTGACACAGGCAGCGGCTTCTTTCATATAACGTTTATAGGCGTCGCGCCCGGAACACGCTTCACTCGCGTCCTGATATTCCGCCCGGTCACGGAATCTCAGTAAATTGAGCATAACGACAGGTTGATCTTTCGGGGTTTCTTGCAAGATTTTCTTCAAGTCTTCCTGAGTTGGGGCCGCCATTGCGTATCCTTCTTATTCGTTATTGTGAGGAGCTACGTCGGGTAAAACCTTTTCATCCATCGACGACATTCTGAGAATACTTCACCTTGAGCGAATTACTAGCCACATTCAGCGACACACTGGAAATCACCCTGCCCGTCTTTGCCATGGTTTTTCTAGGTATGGGGCTACGCCGACTCGGCTGGATTGACCAAAATTTCATTGCAACAGCATCGGCGCTGGTGTTCAAGGCTACGCTACCGACGCTTGTTTTTCTCGCCATCATTAAGGCCGACCTAAGCGCTACTCTGAACGCCAACATGATTTTGTTCTACTTGGCGGCCACCCTCGGGAGTTTTTTTGGCGCTTGGCTATGGGCCATTAAACGTGTGCCCAGAGACGACCGCGGGGTTTACGTTCAGGGTGCGTTTCGGGGCAACTGTGGCATTGTCGGATTGGCGCTCGCGGCTAATCTATACGGCGATTACGGCCTCTCGGCCGGGGGCCTGTTACTCGGCCTGGTTATCATTTCGTACAACGTTCTGTCAGTGGTTGTGTTGCTCGCCTACCAACCGGGCAAACAAATGAATGCGGCGACCACGCTACGGGATATTGTCCGAAACCCATTGATCATCGCCGTTGTCGTCGCCGTCCCCTTCGCCGGATTAGAGGTGACGCTGCCGGACTGGATCATGACCAGCGGTAACTACTTTGCCTCGCTCACCTTGCCTCTCGCTTTGCTTTGCATTGGCGGCGCCGTATCGTTGAAAGCCATTCGCAATGACAGCGGGCCTGCGCTAGGGGCGGCCATGTGGAAGATGGTGACACTGCCAGTTGCCTGCACATTCGCAGCCTGGTTATTGGGATTCGAAGGCCGGGAGTTGGGGCTGATGTTCCTGTTCTTTGCAAGCCCCACCGCAGCGGCCAGTTTTGTCATGGTGAAGGCGCTCGGAGGCAACGACCGTATGGCGGCCAACATCATCGCCTTGACCACTTTGTTGGCGAGCGTGACGGTAACGATGGGCGTGTTCGTTTTACAAATAGCCGGCTTGGGTTGAACTAACCCAGTTTTGAAGACACAAACAAAAAACCCCAGCATTTCTGCTGGGGTTTAATTTGGCGGAGAGGGAGGGATTCGAACCCTCGATACGCTATTAACGTATACACACTTTCCAGGCGTGCGCCTTCAGCCACTCGGCCACCTCTCCAATAAACTGTTTCAAATCAGCAAACTCGCCGCTCATTTGAGGGCGCAAACTTTAATTGTTTTGACGGCGTTTGGCAACCGTATCTGCAAATTTCTCTGAAAATTTATTTCCGCACCGCCCTCACCCCCTATTCGCTTGGTATTTTCGCTATGCTTAGCAGTTAACGCCCACCACTTCCGGAGAGAACACCATGATGATGAAAGCCGAGCAATCCACCCTGCTACTCATCGACGTACAGGAAAAGCTGATGCCGGCGATCAGCCAGGGCGCGGAGGTTATAGATCGCTGCACAACGCTGGCGATTATCGCGGGGCTTCTTGAAGTACCGGTGATTGGTACTGAGCAATTGCCAGAAAAGCTGGGCGAGAATGTCGAATCCATACGAGAGCTCTGTAACACCACCGTGAGCAAAACCCATTTTGATGCCTGCCCGGACGGCCTCATCGATGAACTGCCCGAAGGCCGGCAGCACATTATTGTCGGTGGCTGCGAAACCCACGTGTGCATGCTGCAAACGGCATTAAGCCTGTTGGATGCCGGCTACAAAGTCTGGGTTGTGGCCGATGCCACAGGGTCACGAAGTGAGCTGGATCGCGACGTCGCCCTCGACCGCCTGCATCAAAGCGGTGCCCGAATCGTCACCACCGAAATGGTCGCTTTTGAATGGATGGGACACTGTAAGCACCCCCACTTCCGCGATATTCAAGAACTGATCAAATAACGAGTAACGAGCGCTTATATGCTAAACATGGACTTTTCCCAACGTGTGGTCATTCGCACTCACGAGGTTGACTGGGCACCTAGCCCGGCAGCGGGCGTAGAACGTAAACCCTTAGTTCGGGAATCAGTGGCAGATCATGCTGTTGCACTGAGGTTATTTTTTCCGGTAAACGATGCCGGGCTGGCACTGAACCATCTCGTACAGATCTGGCAACCCGTTTAGCGATTCCGACGCGCCAAGAATCAAATAGCCACCGGGATTCAGCGCACCGTGCAGGCGAACCAGAATATCTTTCTTGGATTCCGCAGAGAAATAGATCAGCACATTGCGGCAAAGAATGATGTCGAACTTCCCAAGCATATAGCGCTCAAGCAAGTTCAGCTCTTTAAACTCCACCATCCGTTTAATTTGGTCATTAATCTGCCAGCCACCGTTTACAGACGGTTTGAAGTAGCGTTTCTGGCGCTCGGGCGACAAACCCCGGCCAATCGCGATCATTTCATACTCGCCTTTGCGCGCCACTTCCAGAACGCTCTTCGAGATATCCGTCGCGGTGATGCGAACATCACGAAGCTTACCCGGGCGGGCCTGACGAAACTCGTCCAGAACCATCGAAACGGAGTATGGCTCTTGTCCCGTTGAGCATGCAGCCGACCAGATTCGCAACGGCTGCAAAGACTTTCTCTCTGCGAATTCCGGCAACAATTTATCCTGCAGAATACGAAACGGATGATTGTCTCTGAACCAAAGCGTCTCGTTGGTGGTCATCGCATCGATCACGACCTCACGCAACCCCATGCGACCGGAGCGCTTCAATTTCTCCAAAAGCTCCCCAAGCGAAGTCAAGCCATTCTCTTCCAGAATTTTGCGCAGCCGACTTTTGACCAGATACTGCTTGTTATCGCCCAACAGGATACCGCATGCGTCCTGCAAGAACGTTTTGAACTCTTCGTATTCCTTGGGCGTAATTTCCGCGTTCATTGCATCTCTATCGTGGGTAAAACGGTTAACTGAGCCATCAATCCTGGCCGATCAATTCCATGACACGCTCAGCCAGCTCGTCTGGGCTGAACTTTGCCATAAAATCGTCAGCGCCCACCTTCTTCACCATGGCCATGTTAAAAACACCGCTCAGCGACGTGTGCAACATAATAAACATATCTTTCAGGGCCGGATCTTCTTTAATGCGAGTGACCAGCGTGTATCCGTCCATCTCAGGCATTTCCACATCGGAAATAATCAACGAAAGATGCTCCCGAATGGTTGAGCCGTCCTGAGTGATATTTCGCAGATAGTCCAGCGCTTGCTTCCCATCGTTTTGAGTAATCACTTCCATTCCGATCGCCGTCAGGCACCGGCTGATCTGGCGACGTGCAACAGCAGAATCATCCACCACCAAGACTGGAAGATGACGCTTAGATTGGGCGGCACTTCTTGTCACAATCTCGTCATTGACGTCTTCCCTAAGCGGAGAAACCTCGGAAAGAATCTTCTCTACATCAATGATTTCTACCAGCTTTTCATCAACTTTTGTTACCGCAGTCAGGTAGACATCCTTACCCGCCCCTTTCGGTGGCGGCATGATATCTTCCCAGTTCATATTCAGAATCCGCTCGACCCCGGACACCAAAAATCCCTGAGTTTTTCGGTTGTATTCGGTGATGATAACGAAGCTTGTCGCAAGCTCCTCCTGAGGCACTCCGGGCAGTCCGATTGCCATGCTCATATCAACAATAGGAATGGTTTCTCCCCGGATATGGGACACCCCCCTTACAACCGCGCGACTGTTGGGAATAGAGGACAGCTTCGGGCACTGCAGCACTTCTTTCACTTTGAACACGTTAATACCGTACACCTGGCGACCGCGGAGCCGAAACAGCAATAGTTCAAGCCGATTCTGGCCGACCAGCTGGGTGCGCTGATTAACGCTTTGAAGTACCCCTGTCATGTCGTTCTACTCCTGACGTGCCCTAAACGGCACTGATTTTGCTTTATATCACCAAGACCATAATTTCAGAGATAGCATAACGGCCATATGCCCAGATCCTTAAGTTTTTTATGGGCGACAGACTTAACGACAGCATAGGACAAAGCACCTGAAATGCGTACCCTGATTTTATTTACGCTGACGCTGATGTGCAGTTTTCCTGCCTTCGCAGAGCAAGCCACGACGGCCGCTGATATTCGAAGCATGGCGGAGCGATTTTTACAAACGTGGGCGGAAGATCAAAGGGATCTTAATCGACGCATTGAGTACCAAATCGGTAACGTGGACCGGCGCCTGAAACTGGCACCCTGCGAGGGCGATCCGGAACTGGAGTTCGTGAGTGACCCGCTACGAACCCCCAGCCCTTCGATTCTTATCAGTTGCCAAGGCAAACGACCTTGGCGGATGTATGTAACGGCCTCAGTTCAGGCCTACGGCCCTGCCCTTGTTGCCGCACGCCCGTTGACCCGGGGAGAACGACTGTCCAGCGCAGCATTGACCACAAGCGAGGTCCAGCTAAACGCCAGTCGTCGCGGCACGCTCACCGATATGGCAAACATTGAAGGCATGATGGTTCGGCGCCCGGTTAAAACCGGCACCGTGCTGACACCAGACTTGCTGGAAGCACCAGATGCCATTGAACGGGGCGACCATGTTATTATTCTGGCCCGAACCGGCTCTTTTTCAGTCAGCTCCCGCGGTAAAGCTCTTGGCAACGCCAGCATCGGAGAGCAAGTGTTGGTAGAAAACCTCCGGTCTGCGAGAACCGTCAAAGCAACGGTGGTCGCGCCGGGACGCGTCGAGATTCCGATGCAATAACACCAAAATTAGCCGGGCGGAAACTTTTTTCCTGAAAAGACTAAAGTCCGGCAACAAATTGCCGTTAACCGGATATAAACCCGATTCCGCCACTGCGATATGTGGCCCAAGGCAAATAGGTAACTTTATGTCAGTTGACTTAAATGGAATTGGCCCCGGCCAGGTCAACACCACCAGAACCCAGGCCGACAAAACGTCGAACAACGCACCAACTCCGGCTGCCGACCAAGCCAAGGCACAGGGACCGGCTGCCCGAGGCGAAAACGTTAGCCTCAGCAGTCAGGCAAAAAACCTGAAGCAACTTGAGGAAAAGCTTGTCGACTATCCGGAAATGGACGACGATCGCATTGCGGAAATCCGCTCCGCACTGGATAACGGCACCTACAAGATCGATGCAGAAAAACTGGCCCAGAAAATGCTTGAGATGGATGAAAGCATTTTTGGGTGAGTAATGTATGGCCGCTATCGATGATCTGAAGACCCTTCTTAGTGAAGACATCCGCCAGCTAGACAGCCTGGCGGACCTTCTCCTTCGGGAGAAAGAGGCGCTGGCCTCTTCCGACATTGCCCCACTCCAGGAACTCACGGAAGAAAAGAATCGAATTCTTGGAGCAATCCGTGATCGGGCTCGTCAAAAGATTCACTTGCTTGTAGATATAGGCTTCCGCCCCGACACCGGCGAACCCTCACGCTTTATTCGAGCCGCCGGAATGGACGATTTGTACCAACTCTGGAAGACCGCCGACCACAAGCTTCGGGAATGCCAGTCGCTGAACCAGAATAACGGGCGAGTGGTCGGGCACCTGCAGAAACGCCTTGCACGAGTAACCGATATTTTCCGCGGCGCATCCAGCCAACAAAAGCTCTATGGCGCACAAGGCCAGCAAACCAATGTTGCCAGCAGTACGGTGTTTGCAAGCGCCTGAGCCTTGCCTGCACACAAAAATGCCCGGCTAACCACCGGGCATTTTTGTCTTGGTCGCCAACAGGTTTTAGCGTGTGTAGATGGTCATGCTCGATGCGGGATGAAAACGAATATCCTGAATACTGACACTTCCCATCGAAGCACTATTTCCGCCCGCGACCCGGATATTGTCCATTCGGATCTCTTCAATTCGCTCCGGCAGTGCGAAGGTAATCGCTCCATCATCGCGGATGGAATATCGCTCTTCTCCGTCGCGGTATTTGACACCCGAAATGGTGAGATCGGAGTCAAGGAAGCTTAACACCGGCACGAACACGTTCGCCGCCAGCCGCACACCCTCAACCGCATCCAATCCAGCCTCATCGGCATTGCCGCCCTCTGCATCCGCAGCATTCCCGGGCATGGCCGCAACTTTTTCAATACGATCGAGCAACCCAATGTTGCGCTGCCCGGATACCGACGACATTTCGTCGTCCGTCAAAGCCGCAAACCCGTGCCCTTCGTTCATCTGCCCGGCCCTGGCCACAGCGCCTGCATCGTCATTGTCTGTTGTTGAGGCAAACGATACTAACGGCTGAAACGGCAGTGCCACCATTGTGACCAATGCAGCGGTGTTGCGGTAACGGGACTGGTGTTTCAACACCCGAATCAGATCTTTTTCGGTAATACAGCCCGAGGCAACTAAAACCTCACCCAGACGCTCCCCCGAAGCACGCTGACGGATCAGGGCATCTTCGAGCTCTGCCTCCGTTAAATACCCTCGATTGATCAACAACCGACCAAGCCGTGACTTTTCTTCAAATCCTTTTTGGACTTTCACTCGTGTTCTCCTGTGTTCGCCATGAACACCGTACAACCAGGCCCGGCATTGTGATTTAGTGCAACCTTTAGCAAGCGTAGCCGAGGACGGCCCGGCTTGCTGTTTGCTTTTGCTCTTATCGGCGTAAGGATCTGTTAATATCGTTAGTTACTTTGTAGCAAACATGATTATGTCAGCTATTCCGACACTCACTGAAACAAAGGGCAGCCTTTAAATGACAAACTTCGTAAAACAACAATTTCTTGTGATTTATGCCGCATTGTTAATTATGTCGGCGTTAGTGTTCTCCGGCGCTGCACATGCCGATGCCAACCAAGATTTGCCTAAAGTACGCTTCGTCACGTCCGAAGGTGCATTTGAACTTCTTTTACGCCCCGACGTTGCACCAAAAACAGTCGAAAACTTCCTCGGCTATGTCGAAGACGGATTCTACGACGACACCATTTTTCATCGCGTGATTGCAGGCTTCATGATCCAGGGCGGCGGATTTACCGCAGATATGAGCCGAAAACCCACGAAAGCTCCCATCGTAAACGAAGGCAGCCAAACCCTCCCCAACCTGCGCGGCACCATTGCCATGGCCCGCACCAACAATCCGGACTCCGCCACCTCACAGTTCTTTATCAATGTCATCGATAACGACTTTCTTAACGCGGGCGTGCGCGGCGCTGGCTACGCGGTTTTCGGGAAGGTGACCGAGGGCATGGGCGTGGTCGATAAAATTGCCTCGGTTCAGACCGGACGCAAGCAAGGCATGGGCGACGTTCCCGTCTCACCCGTCACCATAAAAAGTGTGACAAAGGTTTCTGCTGAAGACTAATGGCCATGTCGGAAGCCCTCAAACCGCCGGCCACAGAGCCGGCGGAATTAATTTGGCACGATGGCATCCCGGAATCCTCCCGTTTCGGTGATGTGTACTTCAACCGAGACGATGGTTTGTCTGAAACGCGGTATGTGTTTATCGAGCCCAACAAACTCCGGGAGCGTTTCGAGAGTGTGCCGAATTATGGCCACTTTGTGGTTGGGGAAACCGGGTTCGGATCCGGCCTTAGTTTTTTAGCCACCTGGGCCGAATGGGACACGCTAACCGCAAACCACGCACACTCGGTCCTGCACTTTGTCTCGTTTGAGCGCTACCCGCTTACTCAGGATGCCCTAAAACGGGCGCTATCACGCTGGCCCGAACTCGGGCCGTTTACAGAACAGTTAGTAGACCAGTACCCGCCCCTGATGAAAGGCGTTCACCGCTTGGTATTCAACGGTGGGCGGGTCAGACTCACGTTGTTTTTTGGTGAACTCAAAGACGGGCTGAACCAGCTTCCGTTCTGTGCAGATGCCTGGTTTCTCGATGGGTTCGCCCCCGAACATAACCCGGACATGTGGACCGATGAGGCAATTCAGGCTGTTCGCAACCACAGCCGCCCGGGGACAACCTTCTCAACGTTTACCGCAGTTGGCCGGGTCCGGCGCGCCCTTGAAGCCGCCGGGTTTGAGATTACTAAACACCCCGGATTCAGCCGCAAACGCGAAATGATCGCTGGCACCCTTGCATATGAAGACTCAACCTCAAGCCCAGCCACTCCACTTCCTGAACCGGTGGCCATTATCGGCGCAGGCATCGCTGGGACGCTTTTAGCTCGGAACCTTGCGGATCGCGGTATTCCTGTCCTATTAATCGATAAAGCCGCCTGTGCTGGCGCTGCGGCATCAGGCAACGCTCAGGGTGCTCTCTACGCAAAACTCGGCATCGAGTACAACGCACAAGCTGAGTTGGCGGCAACAGCGTTAAGTTTCAGTCAGCGGTATTATCGCCCTTGGGAAGATGACTTCTGGCACCCCACCGGCTTATTACAACTGGCTACAACGGCAAACGAAGCGGCGCGCCAACGCAAATTTTGCGAGCGGAATCAGTACCCTGACGATTTTTTAACGCCTGTATGCCAAGCCCAAGCTTCGGAACTCGCCGGTATCGATATTTCGGTTGCAGGGCTGTGGTTTCCAAAGTCGGGGTGGCTTGAGCCCGCCAAAGCCTGCAAGAAACTTTCCGAGCACCCGCTGATTACCACCCAATTTAACTTTGAGGTTCAGTGTATCGAGCGCCTCGAAACAGGCTGGTCACTTCAGAGCGCACATCATTTCAGCCTGAAGGTTTCGAAACTGGTCATCGCTTGTGGGCACCAAACCGCGGAGATTGCCCCAGTGACCGGTAAACTGCGGCTGAAACCGATTCGTGGCCAGGTCACCTATTTACCCGAAGAATCCGTTAACCCGCCGGCGACCGTCATTTGTGGCTCGAGGTATTTAAATCCCGTTTCTCAAGGGCAAGCAACCACAGGCGCTACGTTTGACATCAGAAATGACAATCCCAAGGTTACCGAAGAAGGCCATCAAGAGAATCTGGATGAACTCTTACGGATGCTGCCCGACCTTCCGGTAACGCAAGCGCCAGCAGTTGAAACCCTGCAAGGTCGCGTCGCGTTTCGCTGCACCACCCATGACTATCAACCGGTCGCCGGGGAACTGCGCACGGAATCCGGCGACAAAGTAGAAGGGGCGTACCTGTTCACCGGGCTTGGTAGCAAGGGGCTGGTTTGGGGGCCTTTGCTTGCGGAATATCTCGCGGACACATTGACGGGGCAACCGGTTTGCCTGCCAAGTCATCTGGCCCGACGCGTTGATACACTTCGCCTCTATCCCAGACGAGAGCTTTAGAAGGTGAAACGATGATAGTACTGAAGTTTTCGGAGAAAATGCCGATAAACGTATAATAGAGCTCACAAGGATACGGTGCAGCGGTCACTAAAGGTGTAGCAGTTATGTCGATTCATGTCAGTGAACCCGGCCGTCCTATCGGTACCCGCCTTCCGGAGGTCTTTCGGAATCGAACGGTCGGTGACGTTACCGAGTTAGAAGCCTCGAGTGCACTTTCAAATACGCACAACGAAGCCACAGATGCCGAATTTCAACAGGCCGCAAACAGCGGCCGGCATCGTGCACTGCAACAATACGGAACAGTCGCGGCAGGAGAGCGCAAGGAAGAACGGGTGTATCTGCCTGTATCAGAAATAGCGTCGCCGGCGCAGTATTTGGTTTCGGCCACAGCAACCATGACTGAAGCGTTTGCGATGATGAAAGATAACGCCGTGCACCATCTGGTGGTCATGTCGGAGGACAATGTTGCGGGGCTTATCGACTTCAGATGGCTGCTAAGCTGGATTCACGAGAACCCGAACGAAGCCGACACCCAAAGCCTGTTAAACATGGAGCTACCGGCATTTTTAACCGCGTTTCCTGAAACCGATGCCCATCAACTTGCCCGATTAATGCTGGCTCACCGCCTGAATGCTGCGCTAATCATTGAAGGCTCCAGTGGTGAGCCTTCCGGCATTGTGACCAGTACCGACTATTTAAAACTCTATGCCAGTTCCCGGCAGCAAGAGGGGGCCCTTTAGCCCCCACCCGGCCCACCAGCTAAGGTGCGATAGGTGTCAGCAATTTGCCCTCTGGACTAAACACAATCAGCTGGCGTTCACCGGCAGCATCTACCAGAGAAATCACTTCATCATCGCGGTAATTCACCAGGTCCAGAAACGACATATCGTTGGGGATTTGCGTATTCCAGGTACGATAAGCCAATTCTTCCTGCGCACTTCTGCGGGCGAGAATGCCATCGTTCCCGGTAGCCGCCGTGCTATCGTTATCCAGCTGCCCATCGGTGTTACCCGCCAGTACAATATCACCATCAAATAGCAGGCTGTGTGTAAGCGTTTCATTCGATGCATCAGCAGCATCATTAACCTGAAACACGGAGCGCGGCTCACCATTGCCCGCCACGCCCCAGGCAAACCCGGCTTGGCTGTTTAGGCTGCGGCTGCGTGTCAGCTCGTTGTCGGCACCTTCCACTTCTGTGATGGCGTATGTAAGCCCACTGGAATCACCTACTAGCCAAGCCAATCCCGCCCCGTAAACGCCATGTCGCAGCGTTTCCGAAACATCCTCACCAACCTGCACCACATTCAGCTTTGCGCTGGCTCGGCCGGTGACAAAAAACGGCCCGGTCTTGCTGGTCCCGTCGAGTGTTGTTTGCGCCTGCCCAAACAAAACCGGCGACGAAGCACTTAAGTCACCAGCCATTAACTGGTCATCCGCACTCGAGCCTACGAAACGCAATGCTTTTTCTTTAGGCGAGCCCGTGTCATCTTCGATTTCAATCAAAAACACGTCCTTGCCACCGGTATTGGCCTGGTCGCTCCAACCACCGGCGGTCTCACCCGCCAAAGCGACAAGAGGGTTCGCTCGATCTGCGCTTAAGCCCACCCAACGTACCACCTCATCCGCGCTGGAGCCCGCCTCATAAGCTGAAGCCCAAACCGGAAGGTAGTCGGTACCATCGAAGCGAAATAAGCGCGCAAATGCATCTTGACCGCCGTTATTTCCGGGTGCCGAGTAACCCACCGCAAACTCCTGGTAAGTCACCTTCGGGGTTGCGGTGCTATCAACGCGCTCAGCAACACTGATGTACACCTCCGTGTTCGTCACTCCGGATGCAACCGTCACAGTGTCGAGCACGGTGCCAGCCTGATCGTAGATGCGAACTTCGGCAGCCGTATCGGTATAGCCTGCCACAAACAATCGACTGGCATGCCCCAACTCTATGTCAGTTGGCGTGAAGTCGGTAAAGGTTTGCGCGGTGGTCAAACGGTTCAGGTTAACCCGTAGCAGGCTGTCGCTATCTGCTCGTGCATAGCCCTGACGGCCAGCCTGATAGGGATCATCGACGGAAAGATTCAAAAACAGATCGTCGTAGCCGTCATCTGCCGACAAGGCGTATGATTTGCCACGAATACCAAATTCGATCTCGTCCTGATCTTCGGGAAAGACAAGCTCCGTAAGTGGTAAGCCATTGTCATCGACAATCTCATAATGAGTGCCTTTTCTGGCGCCGGAGCTCTTACCCTGCTCGGCAAAACGAACCATCACCGGGCCATCCCGCTCACCCGCCACTATCGCCTTATAGGTGGTGGCAGCCGCGTTATCACCGGCGTTAATCGTGTCCTTTGCTCCGCCCTTGAGCGTTTGAACAGAAACGACGGGCTCGTTATCGAGAATGGTAATACCGGCTTGCGTGCCCGTATTCTTTATCCCTAACGCAGCAATACCGTCGCGCACTTCTGTCAAACGAATGAACGCCAACTCACTGGGCTCCGGAATGCGATCGTCCACAACTTCCAGCGGGATGTAGCATTCGGTGATACCCGGCTCGAACGTGAGTACGCCGCGGTCATAAACATTGGCGTCGTTCCGTTCGTAGGTGATATAGGATAACGGATTACCTTCGTCGTCTACCGCTTCATCAGACCCAGAGCCCAGCACGACAATGTCCTGACCGACAATCGCCCGCCCAGTGTTTGAGGTGCTGTATTCGCATTTTTGGTGCGGAGCGCTAACACCGGCATCGCAGTTTTCCGGATCAAAATCGCTATCTAACTGATAGGCAACGCGGATGCGAGTGACGGACGGCTTTTCGAGAGTTACTTTAGCGTAGGTACGGTAGGTCGTGCTGCTGACTTGATCGGTTTGCTTGAACGTTCCATCATCCTCGTAAACGTTCAGCGCAAAAGAATGAGTTCCTGATGCACTAAGATCCGGTACGGCACAGGTATTGGCATACCTTGTCTGTGCAACCTCGCCCACCTCTCCTTCTGTGAACTCATCAACCTCAATCGACATCACGTTCGGCTTTACTTCAATATCGAATGGCTGAAAACCGGCCATTTTGCCGTCCGTTGTGACGATTTCGATATTGGTGTTCTTACCCAGGTCCGCTTCACCGCGATTGCCCCCGGAAAGACCGGGTACGCCACGCATTATGATGCCTTGCCGCGCTTTGTTTGAGGTGTCTTCCAGAGCAAGCCAGGAGGGCGCATTCACCAGCGAGTAATCGAGGATATCCTCACCGCCATAGGCGCCCCAGTTATAATAATACTCAACACCAAGATAGGCCGTGGGTGCCGGCGCACCGAGCAGCGTAGGCTGGTCAGGATCTTTTTCGGTTTTGCAGCCAGCAGCAACCAAAGCGATGAACGCAACACCGGCCAAGCGGCCAGCCAGACAGGTACGGAAAGACAAATCGGCACGCATGCAAAAATCCGTTTCTTGACGTTATTGTTAGGACGGTGACCGGGCTCGCTTGCGCGAAGCCCATTTACACACCGTTACAGATCAACGTCATGGTAGCCAATTTGCCTATTGCGGGACCTGCGCGAGTTCTCAGAATCACCCGGCAGGCACCAAGTCAGATTTCAATGCCGTGTTCGTTAAAAAATGCTAATAGCGCGTCTTCATTGAGCACTTTTACTCCAAGCTGCTCCGCTTTCGCAAGCTTTGAACCCGCGGCTTCACCAGCTACCACGCATGCTGTCTTTTTGGAGACACTGCCAGCCACCTTTGCCCCCAGGCGCTCCAACTTTGCTTTTGCCTGGTCCCGCGTCAGCTGTGACAAGGTCCCCGTCAGGACCCAGGTTTCACCAGCCAAAGGCTGTTCATCCGCGGAGGTTACCTGCTGCTCTTGCCAGACGACACCGGCCTCTTGCAAAGCCCTCAGAGTTTCCTGGTTGTGAGGCTGATCGAAGAAGCTGCGAATATGCCCCGCCACTATCGGCCCAACGTCCGATACCTGCTGCAGCGCCTCTTCAGTCGCTTCCGAAATCGCCTCCAGCGTTCCGAAGTACCCCGCTAACGATTTGGCTGTCGCCTCTCCAACTTCCCGAATACCGAGTGCGTACAGAAATTTCCACAATACAGGGTTCCGGGAACGGTCAATCGCGGCTATAAGGTTGCTGGCCGATTTATCGCCCATGCGCTCTAAACTGGATATCTGGAATTTGGTTAAACGATAAAGGTCAGCAACGGTGGCGACCATACCCTCGTCAACCAGCACTTCAATCAACCGATCCCCCAAGCCTTCGATATCCAGCGCTTTACGAGAAGCGTAGTGCCGAATGGCTTCTTTACGCTGCGCCGGGCAATAAAGCCCGCCCGAACAGCGAGCGACGGCTTCGCCTTCAATCTGCACGACGTCCGAATCACACACCGGGCACTGTGTCGGCATCACCACCCCTTGAGCGTTGTTGGGGCGTTTCTCGGGCACCACTTTCACCACTTGCGGAATGACATCGCCGGCCCTGCGGATAAACACTGTGTCACCAATATGAACATCCAGCCGGCGCACTTCATCCATGTTGTGCAGGGTGGCATTCGAGACGGTCACGCCGCCCACAAACACAGGCTTCAAACGCGCGACCGGAGTTACCGCACCGGTTCGGCCTACTTGAAACTCAACACCTTCAATGGTGGTCAACTCTTCCTGAGCCGGGAATTTCTGAGCAATGGCCCACCGGGGGGCACGCGACACAAACCCGAGCTGCTGCTGAAGATCCAACCGGTTCACTTTGAACACAATGCCGTCAATCTCATAGGGCAAGCTGGCGCGCTTGTCCATCAAGTCGTTGTATGCGTCCAGGCAAGCTTTGGCTCCGGTCGCCACACGCATCTCTGGGTTGATCCGAAAGCCCCAGTTTTTCACCAGCTGCAAACTATCCCAATGCGTGGCTGGCAACTCATCTTCATCCAAAACCGCCATGCTGTAGGCACACATTTCCAAAGGCCGTTTCGCGGTGACGGTTGATTTTTTCTGCCGCAAGCTACCGGCGGCTGCGTTTCGGGGGTTTACGAAGGTTTTCTCGCCTTGATCCGCCAGCCCTTTGTTGAGCTTCTCAAAACCCGCTTTCGGCATATAAACCTCGCCCCTGACCTCTACGAGGTCTGGGTAATCGTTCCCGCGTAACTTCAGAGGCACCGATGGAATGGTTCGGATATTGGCGGTAATGTCCTCGCCGGTCGTACCGTCGCCACGGGTTGCCGCTCGGGTAAGCAAGCCGTTCTCGTAATGCAGGCTTACCGCCAGCCCGTCAAGTTTCGGCTCACACACGTATTCGATCGGCTCATCAGTTCCGAGCCTGTCGCGCACCCGGCGATCGAACTCCTGCAACTCTTCCTCACTGAAAGCGTTGTCGAGCGAAAGCATCGGCACACGGTGGATTACCTCGGCAAAACTGGTGTCGGCGGCACTGCCCACTCTGCGCGTGGGTGAATCGTCCGAGGCGAGTTTCGGATACTCAGCCTCTAACGCCTGCAATTCCCGAAACAAGCGATCGTATTCCGCATCGGGGATTTTGGGATCGTCCAGCACGTAATACTGGTAATTGTGATCGTGGAGTGCAGCGCGCAGTTCGTCTACGCGCTGCTGCACTTCGGAAGGGATCTGTGTCATCAGGTGGGTGTCCTGGTTAAGCGTTACACCCGGTGGAAACGCTGTTTACGTTCAAATTCGCGGATGCGCTGGCGGCAATGCTCAATGGTTTGCGGTGTCATCACACTTCGGCGCTCGTCTTTCAGCTCGCCCCCCATGTTGCGAACAACACACTGCGCGGTTTCCAGCATAAACTCGAACGCTTGCAGTGCATTGGTCGGGCCGGGCAGACTCATGAAAAAACTGATGCCGGGCGTGCTGAGTTCAGGCATCTCTTCGGGCCGGAACGTGCCCGGTTCGACAGCGCTGGCAACACTGAACTGCACGGGCGTTGTGGTATCACTACCTTCGTGACGGTGATAGATATCCAGATCACCGAACTCCAGGCCACAGGCTTCAAACAGCTTTTTTAGCACAATGCCTTCAAACGGTTTGTCCTGGGGAGCCAGCACATTAATGACCAGCACTTCCTTAGCTTCAGGGCGGTTAGCGCCGGCTAAAGGCCGGTTGGCATCGCGCCGGGCCACTTGCCGGTTTGCAGTATCTTCCTGAACATCATGCACCACATCGGCCACACTTTCAGGGTTGGCCACAGACTCTGCAGCGGGCTCCTCGGCCGGGGCCTCTGTGCGCACGTCGGTAGTATCAACCGCCTCGGCGTCGCTTAGGCGTGTGGTTTCTTCCGGTTCATCCGGGGTGTATGGCTCGTCCCGCTCTGCTCCCCATCCGGACTCCGGGGAAATATCCTGGTCGTCGTCCAGACTGCTTAAAGGCTCCGAATGATCCGATTTTAGATAGCCCTGCTTTTCCAAGGCACCTCGGGAAACAATTCGAGCCCCGCCATTCGGCAGCTCGGGATTGAATTCCGAGTCAAGGGGCGAGTCATCCAATTCGTCCACACCCATTCCTGACGATATCGCGATGGACTCTTTACGAGCGCGGTGCATTCTCCGGATGCCGTCAACGACGATTCCGATGATAACCAGGGTACCTATGGCAATTAACCATTCCCTAAGTGACATAATTCTGCTGTCCTGTTCGCAGTTTGCAACATTGTTACTCTAAAAAAAGCCCGTATCGAATACAACGCACACCGGGCCCAGATGGCGGTATTGTCATGGTTGGTGGTTTTACCACTAACTCTAAGCTTCCGCCAGAGCGGCCGCCTCGTCTACATCCACAGTGACCAATCGGGAACAACCCGGCTCATGCATGGTAACCCCCATGAGCTGGTCCGCCATTTCCATGGCAATCTTGTTATGCGTAATGTAGATAAATTGTACCTGTTTGGACATTTCTTTCACCAGATTTGCGTAACGTCCTACGTTGGCATCGTCCAAAGGCGCATCAACTTCATCGAGCATACAAAAGGGTGCAGGGTTCAACTGGAAGATTGAAAACACCAGCGCAATCGCGGTCAGCGCTTTTTCACCACCCGACAGCAAATGAATTGTGCTGTTCTTCTTGCCGGGCGGCCGTGCCATGATGGCCACACCGGTTTCCAAAAGATCGTCACTGGTCAACTCCAGATAGGCACTACCACCGCCAAACACCTTCGGGAACAGCGCCTGCAAGCCACCGTTGACCTGGTCAAAGGTTTCCCTGAATCGTTGGCGGGTTTCCCGATCAATCTTGCGAATGGCGTTATCCAGTGTTTCCAACGCCTCCATCAGATCGTCGTTCTGTTCGTCCAGATAGGTTTTACGTTCGCTCTGAACCTGATATTCCTCGATGGCGGCAAGATTAATCGCGCCCAAGCGCTGAATACGGTTACCAATTTTTGTAAGCTCTTCCGCCCAAACCTTCTCTTCAGCGTCTTCCGGTAGCTGACTAAGCACCTCCTGAAGTTTCACACCCAACTCTGTAAGCTGCTCAATATGGTTGCCCGAACGAATCTCGAGCGCCTGTGATTCCATCTTAAGCTTTTCAAGATTCGCCCGTACATCCTGAACCACATGATCGGTGCGACTGCGGCCTTGCTCGCGGTCGCGGACTTCTTTGTCGATATCTTCCAGGGCATCTCTGGCCGCGCTTAGCTTTTCTTCTTCCGCCAAGCGCCGCTCCAGCAACCCTTCCAGCTGCAGTTTGAGATCTTCAATGGGCTCTTCAGAGCTTTCGCGGGTTTCCCGCAATACCGCAAGGCGCTCCTCAAGGCGTTCTTTTTGCAGCTGCATCCGATCAATGGTTTGTTTCAGAGCATCACGCTGACTCTGCAGTGTTTGCAGCTGAAGCTGCAACTGATGTGCGTGGTCGCGATCGTGGCGCGCGTCCTGGCGCAAGCGATCAAGGTTCTCACGAAGCGTATCGCGCTGTTCAAGCAAGCGCTCTTTCTCTTCGTCGCTGTCTTCACTCGAAGCCAGCGCCATATCCCACTCTTCTTTGGCTTCTTGCAGCTGAATCTGCTGCTCTTCCAAATTGCCGCTTACCTCTTCAATATCATCGTGAATGCGGGCAATGCGGGCATCAATCTGTTCGGCTCTCGCTTTTAAACCGCTCACCTGTGAGGAAAGCCCCGACAACTCGCGCTGAACCTCACTCAAACGGCCTTGCGCGTCTTCACGAGCGGTTTCGGCGCGCTCACCCTGTTCTTGCAGTTGATCTAACTGCGCTGAGGCCTTCTCTAAGTTAGCTTCAGCGTCGACTAATTGACATTGCAACGCTTCAACTTTTTTCTGCCGCTCTATCACTCCCATCTGGCCAGCATCGGAATCGGGCATCAGTACCCAATCACGGCCAACCCAGACGCCTTCGGGCGTAATGACACTGTTGTTTGCGCCCAGACTGGAACGGCGGGCCAACGCTTCTTCGGTCGAGGCCGCCGTCTCGATATGGCCCATGAGCGTTTCTATGGCGGCCAGGCCGCTGACTTTTGCGGCGAGCCCCGATTTAGCGCCACTGCCTTCCCCGCTTTCAGCCACAACCGCAACCCCTTTAGGAGCCCGGACAATGACATCACCAAGATCCTCAAGCCTCGGTAAGGCCAAGCCTTGAGTAAAGCGGCCAATCACCTGTTCTACGGCGAACTCCCAGCCACTCTCTATGCTGAGCTGAGCGGCTACGCGAGGTGCGTTCGTCAAATCGTGTTCGGCCAGCCAGGCTTGCAAGGCATCGTCCTGCCCGCCCAACTGTTCATCCAGAAGTGCTTGCTGGGACTCAAGCGATGCCCGAAGACTTTGCACTTGCTGACGTTGGCTCGACACCTCTGCTTCGGCCTCTTTCAGGCGTTGGCGGGCCTGATAGACATCGTCTTGCAGCACCTCAATTTGTTCAGTTGCCTCTTCCCGTTGAAGCTCCAAGGTTTCCTGCTGCTCAAGCAGCTCTTCGAGCTCGGACCGGTCCAGCTGGCCCTCCAGCAAGGCTTGTTCGTCTTTCAGTCGTTGATGGCGGCTCTTTAGTTGTGCAATGGCTTCATCCAGCGAACGAATCCGCGATTGCGCGAGCTCTGCCTGACGGCGCGCATCGGAAGAGCGCGTACTGAACTCATCCCAGCGATGCTGCCAATCCGCCATGGCTTCCTCAGCCAGTTGCAGCTTCTCACTCGACTCTTCCGAACGCATAGCCAGCGCTTCTTGCTCGGGCTCAATCATGCCGAGCTCTTCAAGAATGGTCGCGAGCTTGTCTTCGTCCTGCTCGAGTTCGCGCTGTATCTCGCGCTGATTGGAAACCGCCTGGTCCAGCTCTATAGCGGCCTGACGGCTGCGGTCGCGATGATGCTCAAGGCTTTGTTCAATGCGGGCAATGTCGGCACCGGCCTCGTAATACTTCGCCTGTGCACGGTTGAAATGCTCGGTGCGCTCATGATGAGCCTCACGCAGGGATTCCAGCGAGGTTTCCAGATTTACCCGTTCAGTGAGTAATTTCTCTAACTCCAGCTCAGTATCCCGGATTTTCCCTCGCCAGGTCTGCAAATCGTTATCGAGAGCCTTCCATCGAAGCACCGTTAACTCGGCCTTCTTTTGCCGCTCTTCGAGCTTGTACGCCTTATACTTTTCGGCCGCCGCCGCCTGCCGTTCCAGATGCTGAAGTTGTCGGCCCAGCTCTTCCCTTAAATCCGTCAGACGCTCCAGGTTTTCCTGAGTTCGCTTAATACGGTTTTCGGTTTCTCGACGACGCTCTTTGTATTTAGAAATGCCCGCCGCTTCTTCGATGTAAACCCGCAACTCTTCGGGTTTAGCTTCAATCAGGCGGGAGATCATGCCTTGTTCGATGATCGCATAGCTGCGTGGGCCCAGGCCGGTGCCAAGGAACAGGTCGGTTATATCCCGGCGGCGGCACTTAGACCCGTTAAGAAAATATTCCGACTGGCCTTCGCGGGAAACCCGCCGTTTCACCGAAATTTCATTGAACTTAACGAATTCGCCCGGGGCTTTTCCGGCGTCGTTATCGAAAACAAGCTCGATGGATGCCTGTCCCACGGGCTTGCGTGCGGTCGAGCCGTTGAAAATAACGTCTGACATGGATTCTCCGCGCAAGTACTTGGCGGAGCTTTCGCCCATTACCCAGCGCACGGCATCAATAATGTTCGATTTGCCACAACCGTTGGGACCAACCACCGCAGTGAGATTGGTCGGAAACGGTACTGTTGTGGGATCGACAAACGATTTGAAGCCGGCCAGTTTAATGGACTTAAGCCTCATATCAGGCGTTCTCCTCCGTGAGAATCGTCAAAATCTGTTTTCGTTGATGTTCGCCGTATTGCTGAATAACTTGCTGAAGCTGAGCGGCATCTGACTGCATGGCGGCCTCCGCGAGCTTCTGAAATAACGCTCCGGTTTCTGCGGCTTCACCCGGCCGGCTCTCAAGCACCATGTAATAGGTACGGCTGATGGCGGGCCTGAAATTTTCGAGGGTTTCCTGCAGGAACGGGTTTTCAACCATTCCACAAGCGTTGCGGACGAGGTCGAAGCCCGCCTCGATAACCCGTTCAGGGTCATTGCCCGATGGACTTAACTCACCGAGTAACGAGCCATGATTGCGAACCTGCGCCGCCAGCCCATTGAGTTCATGCCCGGCCCAGCGCTCAAGCACTTTGCGCCCGAGCATGCATAAAAGATCAATATAGATATCGTAGAGCGCGTTGACAGAGCTGACGGTCAGCTCCGAGACCACGGCGCCGCGTCGCGGATAAATCTCTACTAAATGCCGTCGTTCGAGAATCAGCAAGGCTTCACGCACAGAGCCGCGGCTAACATTCAGCTCTCCGGCCACTTTAAGCTCCTGAATGCGCTCACCCGGCTTAAGGCTGCGGACGACAATGCGCTGACCGATGTGCTGGGCTATTTGCTCAGACAGACTCTCTGGGGCCTCGAATCTCATGCTAAAACTGCTCACCTGTAACGTTTGCGTTCAAGCGCGGCAGTTTATCACAGGCGCTCAAACGGCCTACACCCTTGTCGGACATTTTGATTTACACAGCGTTGTAATCGGCAAGATCCTGCCGAAACATTGACGCCATCATCGCCCCACCCCGTCATTACGGCAAAAGACACCTGTATCTGTCTGGAATTTATGCACTAATTTAATGTGGCACTAAAAATGCTATATCTGAATAACTTTATGTTCCGGAACGAGCGAGCCGCCGTGAAAAACCTGACATCCATTCAGTCGTCAAAATCCAAACCTGCCAAGCTGGCAGCGCTGAGACAGGCATTTCAGGCATGGAGCCAAGAACCAGACCCTCTGGCACGACTGACAAAAAGACTATCGACCACTTTGTCGCTGGAGCACCAGCTGGAGATTATCGGCGAGGAAATTTCGGCCTCGATTCCCTTCGATTCAATGCAATACCGGCACCGGATTGCCCGCCAGGATTTCGTATTTTCTACCGGTGTTGGCGGCCCGCACCGCTGCGAGTACCGGCTGTCTTTGGAGGGCAGCCATTACGGCTGGCTCACCTTTCATCGCCGTCATAAATTTAGCGAAGAGGAGCTGTCCGGATTCGAGATGATGCTGTCGGCCATCATCTGCCCCTTGCGCAACGCTTGCAAATTGATTGCAATTGAGCAGGCAGCACTGACGGATTCACTGACCGGCATTGGCAACAAGCGCGCGCTGCAGGAAGAGCTCATCCGCGCCAGCTCGCTTTCAGACCGTCTCAATGCACCCTGCACGTTAATCCTGTGCGACCTGGATCATTTCAAACGTATTAATGATAACCATGGCCATGTGGTGGGTGATCACATACTGGCAAAAGCGGCTGAAAAGATAGAACGAGCAATACGCAACTCAGATTCTGCGTATCGTTTCGGTGGCGAGGAGTTTGCTGTGCTACTGCCGCACACAGACATACAGGAAGCGAAAACAGTTGCTGAAAGGATTCGCGTGGCGCTGGAAAGCATCCGGGTGGACGGCGGAGAAATCCCAATCACAGTGACTGGAAGTTGCGGTATCGCGGCTCATATTGCTAACGAACAACCGGAACAATGGCTGATACGGGCCGATGAAGCGTTGTATCAGGCAAAAGCCGGCGGCCGCAATTGCAGCCGCGTGTTTGCCTCTATTCCCTGATACTACCGGCGTCAGTTACCCCGGTTGTTTCGCGCCGGGCGTGATGCGCCAGCGCTTTTCTTTCTCGTATCCCGCTTGGCTTTTGGCTGGCCCGCGTCGCTAACCTGCCAACTGCCACGCTTGGATTTTTGCACAGATCGACCGGGGCTCTTGCGCATTTTTCGATCATGTTCAGCTTGCTCGCCCGGCGTTTTCTGCGGTACCGGAACCGACTGCAGCTCCACGGTACGACTGAGCAAATCGACCGCTTTCTGATCCAACTCTTCCCATTTACCCAGGGACAAGCGACTTGGCAAGAAGATGGGGCCATAGCGAACCCGCTTCAGCCTGCTTACGCGCACGCCCTGAGATTCCCAAAGCCGACGCACTTCGCGATTACGGCCTTCCAACAAGGTGACATGAAACCATTTGTTCATGCCACTGCCACCCGCTTCCGAAATGTCAGAGAACTGGGCCATGCCATCTTCCAGTAATACACCATCCAGCAAACGCTGAATCATGGCTTCATCCACTTCACCAAAGACCCGCACTGCGTATTCTCGGTCGATTTGACGGGAAGGATGCATCAGACGGTTTGCCAATTCACCGTCGGTGGTAAACAACACCAAACCGGTGGTGTTTAAATCCAGACGCCCGATCGAGATCCAGCGTTGATCTTTCAGGCGCGGCAAACGGTCGAAGACGGTGGGACGGCCTTCCGGGTCTTTACGGGTGGTTACTTCACCTTCCGGCTTGTTGTAGATCAGAACCCGGCGAACAACCTGACCCGCGGACGAGACATCCAGTTTTTTGCCATCCAGCTCAAAGGTATCTTCAATCGTTGCTTTCTGGCCCGGCACGGAAGGCTGACCATTAACCAACAAACGGCCGGAGTCCATCCAGCCTTCTATCTCCCGGCGTGAACCCACACCGGCGCGCGCCAAAAGTTTCTGAATGCGCTCAGGGCCTTCAGTCAATGATTTATCACCTTGTGCGGCCTTCTTGCCTGCACGTGGTTTTCCGGGGCTAGATGCCGCCATGCATTCTTTCCTTACTGAGTATCTGACGCCTTGTGGCGGTCAGTGAAGTGTCTGTTCTGAGGGCGGCTCGTCACCCTGCATATTCTTTTCAATCTCACGGCCGATCTCTTCCAAATCCCGAACTTCTGACAACGCGGGCAACTCGTCAAGACCGGCCAGATTGAAGTAATCCAAAAACTGTTTGGTGGTGGCGTACATGGCCGGCCTACCCGGCACATCACGATGCCCCACAACGCGAACCCACTCTCGCTCAAGCAAGGTTCGAATGATATTGCTGCTTACCGTAACACCTCGAATCTCTTCAATCTCGCCGCGTGTGATCGGTTGCCGGTAGGCGATCAACGCCAGCGTTTCCAAGAGCGCTCGGGAGTAACGCTGCGGCTTCTCTTCAAACAGTCTGCCGACCCACGGCGCAAACTCTTCCCGGACCTGCAACCGGTAACCACTAGCAACTCTTTTTACCTCAAAACCCCGGCCCTCGCAGGCGCTTTCCAGCTGTACCATAGCCTGTTCCATCAACTGCCGGGTTGGCCGCTCGCTTTCCAGAAATAGCTCTCGAAGCTGTTCGATCGACAGGGGTTTGCCTGCGGCCAGCAACGCGGCCTCCGCGATCGCCTGAATTCTGACAAGTTCGTCTTCGTTCATGGTCGTAGATTACCCTTCAACTAGCGGCTCGTGCTCTGACATGAATCGGTCCAAGCACTTCGGCTTGCACCAACTCGATCAATTGTTCTTTTACCAGTTCAAGCGTCGCCAGAAAGCTCACCACGACCCCCAGTCGCCCTTCTTCAACCGAAAACAAGCTTTCGAAGGTCACAAAGCGATCACCCTGAAGCATCGAAAGGATATGGGACATACGCTCTCGCGTGGACAGCCGTTCTTTTTCAACATGATGACTGGTGAATAAGTCTGCGCGTTTCAAAACGCCCTGAAGCGCCAGAATCAACTCGCGCATGTCCACATCAGGATGCGGCTGGCTTGACGGTAATTTGGGCAAAGCGGCCGAGCCGATAAAGGTGTCACGCTCCACTCGCGGCATTTGATCGATATCTTCAGCGGCTTTTTTGAAGCGTTCGTACTGCTGTAACCGACGAATCAGTTCCGCTCTGGGGTCCAGCTCGTCGTCATCGTCAGTTTCCTGGCGCGGCAGCAGCATCCGGGATTTGATCTCGGCCAGAGTAGCCGCCATCACCAGATATTCAGCCGCCAGTTCAAAGCGCATTGACTCCACCGCTCCGATGTACTCCATGTACTGTCGGGTAATCTCACTGACATCGATATCCAGAATGTTCATATTCTGGCGCCGAATTAGATAGAGCAACAAATCCAGAGGCCCCTCGAAGGCCTCAAGAAAGACTGCCAAGGCATCGGGCGGTATGTAGAGATCCTTGGGAACATCGACCAAGGGTTTGCCCGACACCAGAGCGAGGGGCACCTGCTCCATTTCGTTAGAGGAAGCGTCGATTGGTTCTTTGATCTCGTCCGTCATACCATCGTCGTCTCTGTCAACGAATAGCCAACAAGCTCGACTCAGCGATAACTGAGGCCCATGGCTTCCCGAACTTCCTCAAGGGTATCTCTCGCTGCATCCCTTGCGTGCTCTCTTCCTTCCTGAAGAATTGAATACACCAAATCCGGGTTGTCTTCGTATTCTTTGGCTCGTTCGTGCAGTGGTTTCTGCTCTTCTACGATCGCTTCGATCAGCGGCGTCTTGCACTCCAGGCAACCAATACCCGCGCTACGACAACCTTCCTGAACCCAGGCACAGGTTGCTTCGTCGGAATAGACTTTGTGCATGCCCCAAACCGGACACTTCTCAGGCTCGCCCGGATCGGTGCGACGCACGCGTTGCGGGTCAGTCTGCATAGTACGGATCTTCTGAGCAACGCTATCCGGGTCTTCCCGCAAGCCAATGTAGTTGTTGTACGACTTAGACATTTTCTGCCCGTCGAGCCCTGGCATTTTTGACTCGGGCGTTAGCAACGGCTGCGGCTCCGGCAGAATCACTTTACCGCCACCTTCGATATAGCCGTACAGACGCTCGCGGTCACCCAACGAAATATTCTGTTGTTCTTTCAACAGCGCACGGGCGATTTCCAGTGCCTCGGTGCTGCCCTCTTCCTGATAGCGTTTCTTCAGTGAACGATACAGCTTGGCGTTCTTCTTACCCATTTTGACAATGGCCGCCTCTGCATTCTCTTCAAACCCGGGCTCGCGGCCATAGATGTGGTTAAAGCGGCGAGCGATTTCGCGGGTGATTTCCACGTGCGAGACCTGATCGGCACCCACGGGCACCTTACCTGCGCGATACATTAAAATATCGGCGGTTTGCAGCAAGGGATAACCAAGGAAGCCATAGGTCGCGAGGTCTTTTTCACGCAGCTTTTCCTGCTGATCTTTATAGGTTGGGATTCTTTCGAGCCAGCCCAGCGGGGTAATCATGGAAAGCAGCAAATGCAACTCTGCATGCTCCGGAACCTGAGACTGGATAAACATCGTGGACGAGCCCGGGTTTACCCCTGCGGCCAACCAATCCACAACCATGTCCCAGACACTTTGTTCAATGCCGGAGGGATCGTCGTATTGCGTAGTTAACGCATGCCAATCGGCAACGAAGAAGAAGCACTCAAATTCGTGCTGGAGCTTAACCCAGTTTTTCAGCACACCGTGGTAGTGGCCGAGGTGAAGCTTGCCGGTCGGACGCATGCCGGACAAAATTCTTTGCTGGGAATCGACGGAACTCAAAGCACAAACTCCTTCTTTCTATTTATAGAGCGCCTGACGGAACGTGAGGTCACGGGGTTAGTTATCAGGCTGACCGGGCATTATAGTCTTAACACCCGCCTGCGTTAAACAAACTGGATTAAAACAATCGCCCTGAAACGAAAAACCCCCGGTATTCTTTCGAATCCGGGGGTTTTTCTCAGGTTGTGAAAAGGCTTACCAGCCAGTCACTTCCTGCAGAGCCTTGCCGATTTCAGCCAGGCTGCGCACGGTTTTAACGCCGGCGTCGTTCAGAGCGGCGAATTTCTCATCCGCTGTGCCCTTACCACCTGAAATGATGGCACCTGCGTGCCCCATACGCTTGCCAGGAGGCGCAGTAACGCCGGCAATGTAGGAAACAACAGGCTTGGTGACGTTGTCTTTGATGAAGGCTGCCGCTTCTTCTTCGGCAGTACCACCGATTTCACCGATCATCACAATAGCTTCAGTCTGAGGATCTTCTTCCAGAAGCTTGAGAATGTCGATGAAGTTAGAACCCGGGATCGGGTCGCCACCGATACCGACGCAAGTAGACTGGCCATAGCCAAAGTCTGTGGTCTGCTTGACCGCTTCGTAAGTCAGAGTGCCGGAACGCGATACGATACCGACCTTACCTGGCTTGTGGATGTGACCCGGCATGATACCGATCTTGCTTTCGCCCGGTGTGATTACGCCTGGGCAGTTTGGCCCGATCATGCGTACACCTTTACGATCTACGTATTCTTTGGCGTACAGCATATCGATGGTCGGGATGCCTTCGGTGATGCACACGATCAGTTCGAGGCCGGCATCTGCCGCTTCGATGATGGCATCTTTACAGAACGGAGCTGGCACGTAGATAACGGTAGCCTGTGCACCGGTCTTTTCGACAGCTTCACGTACGGTGTTGAACACCGGCAGACCCAAGTGCTCGGTTCCGCCTTTACCCGGGCTTACGCCACCCACCATCTTGGTGCCGTACTCGATAGCCTGCTCAGAGTGGAAAGTACCCTGTGCGCCGGTAAAGCCCTGGCAGATAACCTTGGTGTCTTTATTAATCAGGATGCTCATTATTTACCCCCTGCGGCTTTAACGACTTGCTCAGCAGCGTCAGAAAGGCTGCTAGCGGCGATGATGTTCAAGCCACTTTCAGCCAGAACCTTGGAACCCAGCTCAGCGTTGTTACCTTCAAGGCGAACAACCACGGGAACTTTAACGCCAACTTCTTTCACTGCACCGATGATGCCTTCTGCAATCATGTCGCAACGAACGATGCCGCCGAAGATGTTCACCAGAACGGCCTGCACAGCGTCATCAGACAGGATGATTTTGAACGCTTCGGATACGCGCTCTTTGGTCGCGCCGCCGCCAACGTCCAGGAAGTTAGCCGGCTTGCCGCCAGACAGCTTGATGATGTCCATGGTACCCATGGCCAGACCAGCGCCGTTAACCATGCAGCCGATGTTGCCTTCAAGCGCAACGTAGTTCAGTTCCCAAGCTGCTGCTTCTGCTTCACGGGCATCTTCCTGTGAAGGGTCGCGCATTTCCTGCAGTTTCTTCTGACGGTACAGGGCGTTGCCGTCGGCGCCAATCTTGGCGTCCAGGCAGTGCAGGTCACCAGCCGGAGTGATAACCAGCGGGTTGATTTCCATCAGCGCCAGATCGTAGTCTTCGAACAATTTCGCCAGACCCATGAAGATCTTGGTGAATTGACCAATTTGTTTGCCTTCCAGGCCCAGCTGGAACGCCAGATCACGACCCTGGTATGGCTGAGGACCAACCAGCGGATCAATTTCTGCACGCAGGATCTTTTCCGGTGTTTCTTCAGCAACCGTTTCGATCTCAACACCGCCTTCAGTGGACGCCATGAATACGATGCGGCGAGTGCCACGATCTACAACAGCACCCAGGTACAGTTCCTGATCAATGTCAGTCAATGACTCGACAAGAATCTTGCTAACTGGCTGACCGTTTTCGTCGGTCTGGAAAGTTACCAGATTCTTGCCCAGCCACTGTTCGGCAAATGCACGGATGTCGTCAGTGTTTTTAACCAGCTTTACGCCGCCAGCCTTACCACGGCCACCCGCGTGAACCTGCGCTTTTACAACCCAGCTGTTGCCGCCAATTTTTTCGGCCGCTGCAACTGCTTCTTCCGGGGTGTCACAGGCGATGCCTTGTGAGACAGGCAGGCCATATTCAGCGAATAGCTGTTTGCCCTGATATTCATGCAAATTCATAGTTAATGTCCCGCTATTTGATGGAGGATAACCACGTACGGAGAAGAACCCGCTGCTCCCCTCTTGGGAAGCCTTAAACGCGAATTCGGTTTGATGAGCAGGGGATCACCTCAGCTCACCATGTCCGCAACCAGAAATCGGTTCTTGTTATAGCGAAGGGGCGCTCTTTCGGGCGCCCCTTCGCTTCTGGTCTGCGTTACTTCTTTTTGCGACGGTTGGCGACGTGAATCGCCCCACCCGCAACGGCCAGAGCGGCTTCGTGCACAGACTCGGACAGAGTCGGGTGCGCAAAGCAGGTCAGGGCCAAATCTTCAGCGGTAGAGCCGAACTCCATCGCAATCACGCCTTGGGCAACGATTTCCGAAGCCTGCGGCCCAACAACGTGGAAGCCAAGAATACGGTCAGTCTTCGCATCTGCGATGATCTTGACCATACCGCCGGTGGCGTTGGCAGCCATCGCCCGGCCGTTAGCTGCGAACGGGAATGAGCCCACATTGTAGTCTTCGCCTTCCGCTTTCAGCTGCTCTTCCGTTTTACCAACCCAGGCAACTTCCGGAGACGTATAAATGACGTTCGGAATGCAATCGTAATTCACTTGCGGTTTGTGTCCGGCAATACGCTCAGCAACCATGACACCTTCTTCAGAAGCCTTGTGCGCCAGCATCGGGCCACGAACGATATCACCTACCGCCCAAACACCCGGCGCTTCGGTTTTACACTGGTCATCAACAAAAATGAAACCACGCTCGTCCAGTTTCACGCCGGAGTCTTCTGCCAACAGGCCATCGGTGTAAGGACGACGACCAACAGCCACGATCAGCTTGTCGAACTTCGCTTCCTGCTTGCCTTTGGAATCTTCGTAGCTGACATTAACCAACTTGCGCTTCACTTCAGCACCGGTCATCCGGGCACCAGTGATGATGTTCAGACCCTGCTTCTTGAACTGCTTCAGTGCGTCTTTGGCAATTTGCTGATCAACCACTGGCAGGAAGTTATCTTGCGCTTCCAGAATGGTGACTTCTGAGCCCAAACGTGCCCAGACGCTACCCAATTCCAAACCGATAACGCCGGCACCGATCACACCCAAGCGCTTAGGCACTTCGGTGAATTCCAGTGCGCCTTCAGAATCCACAATGTGCTCACCGTCGAACGGTGCAGGTGGAATTTCAACCGGCTTGGAACCGCTTGCCAAGATGACGTTTTCAGCTTCGTAAGTCTTGGTTTTGCCGTCTTTATCGGTCACTTCTACCTTACGACCGTTCAGCAATTTACCGTGACCGTGAATCGACGTTACGCCGTTAGCCTTGAACAGACCCGCGATGCCGCCGGTCAGCTGCTTAACGATACCCGCCTTACGTTCCATCATTTTAGCCACGTCGATATCGACGCTCTTGGCCAAAATACCCATGGACTCGTAATCGTGGCTGGTTTCCTCGTACTTGTGAGTCACTTCCAGCAAGGCTTTAGACGGGATACAACCTACGTTAAGGCAGGTTCCACCCAACACCTGGCTCTTACCGTCTTCGGACGTCCAGGATTCTACACAAGCAGTTTTCAGGCCCAGCTGGGCAGCCTTGATAGCCGCCACGTAACCGCCGGGGCCGGCACCAATGACAATGACATCGTACTTATCGGACATAATGATTCCTGTTCCCAGATTCGTTGAGTGTCAGCTTACACGTCCAGCAGGATGCGCGCCGGGTCTTCTAGCATTTCCTTGATGGCTACCAGGAACTGAACGGCATCTTTGCCGTCGATCATACGGTGATCGTATGACAGCGCCAGGTACATCATCGGCAAGATCTCAACCTTACCGTTCACCGCCATCGGGCGTTCCTGGATTTTGTGCATACCCAGAATAGCCGTTTGAGGCGGGTTCAGAATTGGCGTAGAAATCAACGAACCGAAAATACCACCGTTGGTGATGGTAAAGGTACCGCCGGTCATGTCTTCAATGCCCAGTTTGCCACCTTTGGCCTTGGTACCGTATTCAACAATCTTTTTCTCGATGTCCGCCAGACCCAAGGCGTCAACATCGCGAATCACCGGTACGACCAGACCACGCTCGGTGGATACCGCAACACCAATATCCTGGTAACCGTGGTACACCATGTCATTGCCATCGATTGATGCGTTGACAGCCGGGAAACGCTTCAAGGCTTCAGTTGCTGCTTTGGCGAAGAACGACATGAAACCGAGTTTGATGTCGTGACGCTTAACAAAGCTTTCCTGATACTGCTTACGCAGTTCCATGATCGGTGCCATGTTCACTTCGTTAAACGTCGTCAACATAGCAGCGGTCTGCTGAGCTTCAACCAAACGCTTGGCGATGCTGGCACGCAGACGGGTCATCGGAACACGTTTCTCTGGACGCTCACCCGGTGCAACGTTCGCTTCCGGCGCAGCGGCAGGCTTGGACGCAGACGAACCTGACGATTTCTTGCTATCGATGTGGTTCTGAACGTCTTCTTTGGTAACGCGACCGTCTTTGCCAGTGCCTTTCACAGCAGCCGGATCAACGTCGTTTTCTTCGGCAAGCTTACGAGCTGCGGGGCTCAAAATCGCGTCGCCGGATGCAGGAGCGTCTTCGCTCTTATCGGATTTCTCTTCTTCCTTTTCTTCCTTACTGCTATCCGACTTACTCTCTGCAGGCTTGGACTCGCCGGCAGCACCTTCTTTAAATTTACCGATCACTTCGCCACTTTCGCAGGTATCGCCTTCGGCTTTGACGATTTCTTCAATCACACCGTCAGCCGGAGCAACAACCTCGAGCACGACTTTATCGGTTTCAATATCAACAATCAGCTCGTCTCGTGAACAGGCTTCGCCTGGCTGCTTGTGCCAGGTCGCGACGGTGCCTTCGGCGACCGACTCAGGGAAAACTGGGGCTTTAATCTCTGTTGTCATTACAATTCCTTAGCTCGGTAGCTCGTCAGATTTCGAACGCGTCGTTAACCAACTTCTTCTGCTCTTCGATGTGTACAGACATGTGTCCGCACGCAGGAGCAGCAGAAGGCTCACGACCGGCATACTGAAGGTAGAGTTTGGGGTTCAGGCGCTGAAGCGCATTACGCATATGGTGCTGACTCGGGTACCAAGCACCCTGGTTCATTGGTTCTTCCTGACACCAAACCACGTTTTTCAGCTTAGGATACTGACCCAGAATTTCATCCAGATCGTCAGCCGGGAATGGGTACAGCTGCTCGATACGAACCAAAGCTACGTCATCACGCTCATCTGCCTTCTTTTTATCCAGCAGATCGTAATACACCTTGCCGCTGCACATGATCAGGCGAGTCACCTTCTTCGGATCCGGCAGTTCCTTTTCAGGTAACACGGTCTGGAAGGTTCCAGACGTCAGATCGTCCAGGCTAGATATAGCCTCTTTGTGACGCAACAAGCTCTTAGGCGTAATGGCAATCAAAGGCTTGCGCAAGGGGCGCTTAACCTGACGGCGCAACATATGGAATATCTGCGACGGCGTTGTCGGTACACACACCTGAATATTGTGCTGCGCACAAAGCTGCAGGAAGCGTTCCAGACGGGCTGAACTGTGCTCTGGCCCCTGGCCTTCGTAGCCGTGCGGCAACAGCAGCGTCAGGCCACACAAACGGCCCCACTTATGCTCACCACTGGTCAGGAACTGGTCAATAACCACCTGCGCACCGTTAGCGAAATCACCAAACTGCGCTTCCCAAATGATCAACGCGTCTGGCTGAGTTGTCGCATAGCCATACTCGAAGGCCATAACCGCTTCTTCTGACAACAACGAGTCGTAGATATCGAAGTTCGGTTGGTCGTCTGACAGAGCCTGCAGAGAGATGTAAGCAGAACCATCCTTCTGGTTGTGCAGTACCGCGTGGCGGTGAGAGAAGGTACCACGACCTACGTCCTGACCAGTCAGACGGATCTGATGGCCTTCATTGAGCAGCGTCGCGTAAGACATCATCTCACCGTAGCCCCAGTTCAGAGGCAACGCGCCGGCGGTCATCTTCTCGCGATCGTTAACGATCTTGGATACCTGGCGCTGCACGCTGAATCCTTCCGGGACCTGCGTCAACTTCGTACCCAACTTTTTGATCGTTTTAGCCGCTACGCTGGTTTTACACTTGGCCGTCCACTCGTGGCCCAAGTAGGGAGTCCAATCAACATAGAGACCTTTGTTTGGCTCTTTAACCAACGATTTAACCACATGCTCGCCATTGTCGAGCGCATCCCGGTATTCAGTTTCCATCTGCTTGGCTTCATCCTCATTGAGGATGCCGTCCTGCATCAACTGGTCGGCGTAGATGTTACGTGTGGTTTTCAGCTTGCGAATTTTTTCGTACATCAACGGCTGAGTAGCCGCTGGCTCGTCGGCCTCGTTGTGGCCACGACGGCGGTAGCAAACCAGATCAATCACGACATCACGCTTGAACTCGTTGCGGTAATCAACGGCCAAATGCGTCGCGAACATCACCGCTTCAGGGTCATCTGCATTCACGTGAAGAATGGGCGCTTGCACCATCTTCGCCACGTCGGTGCAGTACTCTGTGGAGCGTGCATCTTCCTGACGGCTTGTCGTAAAGCCAACCTGGTTGTTGATCACGATGTGGATGGTGCCACCCACTCCAAAGCCCCGGGTCTGGGACATCTGGAAGGTTTCCATCACCACGCCCTGCCCGGCAAATGCCGCATCACCGTGCATCACGATCGGCAACACTTTGCTGCCGTCTGTATCGTTACGGCGATCCTGGCGCGCTCGAACCGAACCAACAACAACCGGTGCAACAATTTCCAGGTGCGACGGGTTAAACGCCATCGCCAGATGAACTTCACCGCCCGGTGTCATGACGTTGGAAGAGAAGCCTTGGTGATACTTCACGTCACCAGAGCCGGAATCCGCCAGCTTCTTACCTTCGAACTCGTCAAACAATTCTTTCGGGTTCTTGCCGAGCGTGTTAACCAACACGTTCAGACGGCCACGGTGCGCCATACCCAGGACGATTTCTTTCGCGCCATATGAGCCGGCACGCTGAATCAATTCGTCGAGACAAGGAATAAGACTCTCGCCGCCTTCAAGGCCGAAGCGCTTAACGCCCGGATAGCGTGAGCCCAGATATTTCTCAAGCCCTTCAGCAGCGGTCAGGCGCTCCAGAAGGTGCTTGCGGGTTTCAGGCTCATACTGCGGACGGGAACGTACCGGCTCCATGCGCTGCTGGAACCACCGCTTGATGCGGGTGTCCACCACGTGCATGTACTCTGCGCCGATACTTTGGCAATAGGTTTGGCGAAGCCCGTCGACAATGTCTCTGAGCTTCATTGTTTCGGAACCAAAGCTCAAAGAGCCGGTCTGAAACTCGAGATCGAGATCGGATTCATGCAGATCATGAAACGCCGGATCAAGATCTTCGACAGGTTCACGCTGCCAGACACCCAGAGGGTCAAGCTTGGATTCCTGATGTCCGCGGAAACGGTACGCGTTAATCAGCTGAAGAACACGAATCTGCTTTTTGTCAGCATCGGATGTGGCGCTGGCCGGAACGCCGCCACTGGCCAAAAAGCGCTGGTTTCGCGAGATGTGTTCAAACTGTTCACGGATTGTCGAGTGGATAACGTCACGACCTTGATGGCCATCGACACTCGGGAGCTTATCAAAGTAGCTCCGCCACTCTTCAGGAATAGCATTGGGGTCTGTCAGGTAGGTTTCAAAAAGCTGTTCAACATAGGCTAGATTTCCACCCTGCAAGTGGGAAGTCTGCCATAACTGCTCCATGATGCTTTCGTGCATTTTGAATAGCTCACCTTGGCTGGTGCGGGGGAGCGGGTATGGTCGGCCAGTGGTATTTTCCAGTCAATACGGGTTATTACGTCATGACAACCGGAAACCACAACCATTACGGAAGATTCCGTCCCCTGTGATTTTTTTGTGCTCAGCGACACTGCAAGGAAACCATAGGAAGGCAAACC
Source organism: Marinobacter sp. S0848L (assembly GCF_023016065.1). Classification (GTDB taxonomy): domain Bacteria; phylum Pseudomonadota; class Gammaproteobacteria; order Pseudomonadales; family Oleiphilaceae; genus Marinobacter. The sequence continues at coordinate 48,300 of NZ_JALKAQ010000005.1, forward strand.
AGGCAGCGGAGTCAGTTTGCATCCCGGTAAGACTTTTGACTATAAGCCTTTGGTTGAAGGCCCCGCATAAGCGAGGCCTTCAGGAGTGCTAACTGGCATCGGGTAACCAGTATAGCTATTTCTTCAAGTTTTGCCGGTCAGGTGGCCCTTTGCAGCAACAAATTCCGAATGTGGCCAATCGCCTTAGTCGGATTCAGGCCTTTCGGGCACACGCTTACGCAGTTCATGATACCCCTGCAGCGGAACACACTGAACGGGTCGTCAAGCTCGGCCAGACGCTCTGCCTGAGCCGTATCACGGCTGTCAGCAAGGAAGCGATAGGCTTGTAACAAACCTGCCGGACCAATGAACTTATCGGGGTTCCACCAGAACGATGGGCACGACGTTGAACAGCACGCACAAAGAATACACTCGTACAGACCGTCCAGCTTCTCACGCTCTTCGGGCGACTGCAGGCGCTCAATAGCTGGCGCCGGCTTGTCGTTCACCAAATATGGCATAACCTTTTCGTACTGCTTGTAGAAAAGACCCATATCGACGACCAGATCACGAATGACTGGAAGACCCGGCAGCGGGCGCAGAACCAACTTGTTGTTCTTGACCACGTCGGAAACCGGCGTAATGCAAGCCAAGCCATTCTTGCCGTTCATATTCATACCATCAGAGCCGCATACACCTTCACGGCACGAACGGCGATAACTCATTGAAGGATCTTTTTCCTTCACGAGGTTCAGCACGTCCAGAACCATAAGGTCTTTGCCTGCAGGGATCTCGACTTCAACGTCCTGCATGTAAGGGGCGTTATCAGCTTCTGGATTGTAGCGATACAGACTTACCAACATATTCAGAATCTCCCCTTAGTAGGTCCGGACTTTCGGCTCGAAGGTCGGAACAGTCTTCGGCGCAAAGTTCACGTCGCGCTTGCCCACACGTTTTTCGAGCGGGAAGTACATGGAGTGCTTCAGCCAGTTCTCGTCATCGCGCTCGGTAAAGTCGTTACGGGCGTGCGCTCCACGGCTTTCTTTACGCTCATGAGCCGAAATAGCGGTCGCCAAAGCAACCTCGTACAGGTTATCAAGCTCAAGCGCTTCGATACGCGCGGTGTTAAAGGCCTGACTGGAATCAGCAAGCTTGGTCTTACGGACCCGCTCACCGATCGCTTCCAGTTTCTTCAGCCCTTCTTCCATGCTCTTGCCGTCACGGAATACGCCGAAATACAACTGCATGCAGTTCTGCAGATCTTTACGAACCGTTGCAACATCCTCACCTTCAGATGCACTGTTCAGTCGATCCAAACGCGCCATCGCACGCTTGATATCTTCATCGCTGGCACCATCAACGTCGAAGCCACCACGAATCTGCTCTTCAATGTGCAGACCAGCCGCACGACCGAAGACCACCAAGTCGAGCAGCGAGTTACCACCCAGACGGTTGGCACCGTGAACCGACACACAAGCCGCTTCACCACAAGCAAACAGACCCGGGATAGGCTGATCGTTGCCGCTTTCGTCCTGAGTCAGGGCCTGACCGCCAACATTAGTGGGGATACCACCCATCATGTAGTGACAGGTCGGAACAACCGGCACCGGCTCCTTAACAGGATCCACGTGAGCGAACGTACGTGAAAGCTCACAAATACCCGGCAGACGCAGATTCAGCGTTTCTTCACCCAGGTGATCCAGCTTCAGCAGTACGTGATCCTTTTCAGGGCCGCAACCACGCCCTTCCAGGATTTCCAGAACCATGGAGCGCGCAACAACGTCACGACCCGCAAGGTCTTTCGCGTTCGGAGCATAACGCTCCATAAAACGCTCGCCTTCGGAGTTGATCAGATAACCGCCCTCACCCCGGCAACCCTCGGTTACCAACGTACCAGCACCGTAGATGCCAGTCGGGTGGAACTGCCACATTTCCATATCCTGAACCGGGAAGCCGGCACGCAGCGCCATACCAATACCGTCACCAGTATTGATCAGTGCGTTGGTGGTAGACGCATAAATACGACCAGCACCACCAGTGGCCAGAACGGTTGCCTTGGCTTTGATGTAGGCAACTTCGCCGGTTTCAATTTCGATGGCCACAACACCAACAACTTCGTTCTTGGAGTTTTTGACCAGATCTACGGCATACCATTCATTCAGGAAGCTGGTGCCACCTTTCAGGTTTGCCTGGTACAGAGTATGCAGGAGCGCGTGACCCGTACGGTCAGCTGCAGCACAAGTACGAGCCGCCTGAGTCGGGTTGTCAGGACCTTTGGACTGACCACCGAAAGGACGCTGATAAATACGACCTTGCTCAGTACGCGAGAACGGAAGCCCCATATGCTCAAGCTCAAAGACAGCCTGGGGACCTACAGAACACATGTACTCGATCGCGTCTTGGTCACCGATGTAGTCAGAACCTTTAACGGTGTCGTACATGTGCCAGCGCCAGTCATCGTTGGGATCGGCACTTGCGATCGCACAGGTAATACCGCCTTGAGCGGAAACAGTGTGCGAACGGGTTGGAAATACTTTCGTGATACACGCGGTGTTAAGGCCAGACTCAGTCAGCTGGAGGGCGGCTCGCATACCAGCTCCACCACCACCGATAACAATCGCGTCGTAAGACATGGTTTTGATGTTAGCCATCGATTAAAGCCCCCAAAGGATCTGAATGCCCCACACGACATAAACAAACATCACAAGGATGCAAGCTGCCTGTAGCAAAAAGCGCGGAAGCGCCGACTGGATGTAGTCCGTAGACACCGTCCACAAACCAACCCACGCGTGCCCGGCGATAGAAAGCAACGCCAGCAGGCTGAAAATCTTGAACCAACCCTGATTGAACAGCGCAGCCCAAGCCTGATAGTCAACGTCAGTCGTGATAAAGAAACCCAACAGGAACAACGTGTAAAGAGCCAGCACATAAGCTGAGGCACGCTGAATGATCCAATCCTGAATCCCGTTACGACCGATATTCGTTACACTGTTCATGCCCATACCCAGACTCCTGCCAGAATAATCAGAACAATGGAAACCACTAGCGTGATTTTCGCGGCAAGGCGACCGCTCTCAAGCTCTTCGCCGATACCAGCGTCCATCAACAGGTGCTTGATACCTGCAACGAGGTGGTACAGCAGAGCAGACAGGATGCCCCAGGTAATCAGCTTTGCCAGGAAGCTGTCCAGCAGTTCATTTACGCGATTAAAGCCATCTTCTCCGGACAGGGAGAGATCCAGGCCGTACATCAGAAAAGCAACACCCACAAAGATGATGATGCCGCTGATGCGATGCAGGATCGAAGTAATGGCTGGCAGCGGAAAATGGAACTTGCCGAGATCGAGATTTACTGGTCGTTTGCTATTCACAGCGCTCTCACACTCTCTTTTGGTTCCGCAAAACCGATATTCCGGCAGCGGATGGTTAGTATGTTGGGACCGGAGAATCGATACGAAACCGATAACCGATTGGTTCAGGAGGGCGGATGACAACCCGATAGCTTGCTATGCGATAGCCGACAAGCAGGCGCATCCCCGATTCCGGGCTACGGATTATAAGGAGACGCCTCGGTAATTACAAACCTGCAACAAGCCCGAAAGCCTTGCCAGCCGCACACCGGCTTCACCCATTCAGCTTATTGACAAAATAATCAAAAACAGAAAAGCACCGTAATCCGGCGCCTCGGAGCCCCATTTCGCTTTTGTAAATCCGTGTTTTCATCATCTATAGATTGACAAAAAAAGCTAACGCCCTATATTTTGCCGCCAGTTTTGCGATAATACGCGCCTTCTCGCGCATCTATAAATGCAAAGAGCTGTTAAAGCTAATTGAACAGGAGAGCACCATGACCGACAGGAAAGCCACGCTCTCGGTGGGAGATAAGTCCATTGAGCTTCCGGTTTATTCCGGCACCGTCGGCCCTGACGTTATTGACGTACGCGGGCTAGTCCAGGAAGGCGTTTTCACTTACGATCCAGGCTTTGTTTCTACCGCAGCCTGCGAATCCGCTATCACTTATATCGATGGCGCTAACGGCGTGCTGCTGCATCGGGGTTACCCGATCGACCAGCTGGCCGAACAATCTGACTTTCTCGAAGTGTGCTACCTCCTCCTGAACGGCGAACTGCCGAGCGAAGAAGAGAACAAGCGCTTTCACACCACCATTAAAAACCACACCATGCTGCACGATCAGATGCGCAATTTCTTCAACGGCTTCCGCCGTGACGCGCATCCGATGGCCATTATGTGCGGTGTTGTTGGCGCCCTGTCTGCGTTCTACCACGACCAGATGGATGTCGGCGATCCGAAGCAGCGCGAGATCACCGCTCACCGCCTGATCGCGAAAATGCCCACCATCGCCGCATGGTGCTACAAGTATTCTGTAGGTCAGCCGTTCATGTACCCGCGCAACGACATGTCCTACGCAGAAAACTTCCTGCAAATGATGTTCGGCACGCCGTGCGAAGAGTACAAACCAAACCCGGTGCTTGCGAACGCAATGGACAAGATTTTCATTCTGCACGCCGATCATGAGCAGAATGCCTCAACGTCCACCGTTCGTCTGGCAGGCTCCACCGGAGCCAACCCATACGCCTGTATCGCCTCCGGCATTGCAGCACTTTGGGGACCCGCTCACGGCGGCGCCAACGAAGCCGTACTGGATATGCTGGCCGAAATCGGCGACGAGTCCAACATTGAAAAATTCATCGCGAAAGCGAAAGACAAAGATGATCCATTCCGCTTGATGGGCTTCGGCCACCGGGTTTACAAGAACTTCGACCCGCGCGCCAAAGTTATGGCTCAAACTGCTCACGAAGTATTGAGCGAACTTGGCCTGGAAAACGATCCTCTGCTGAAAATCGCCCAGCGTCTCGAGAAAATCGCCCTGGAAGACGAATACTTCGTGAAGCGCCAGCTTTACCCGAACGTCGACTTCTACTCCGGCATCATTCTGAAAGCGATCGGTATCCCAACCTCTATGTTTACCGTTATTTTCGCAATGTCCCGGACTATTGGCTGGTTCTCACACTGGAACGAAATGGTCAGCGGTGCCAACCGTATTGGCCGTCCGCGCCAGCTTTACACCGGCTCGCCGAAGCGCGATTATCCAAGCAAGTAATTGCTCAGGGTACACCGGAAAACACACAAAGGCCGCTGATTTCAGCGGCCTTTGTGTTTGTGATCAAGAAGGAGATCAACAATGACAACAACCGCTGCATTTATTGGTTTAGGCGTAATGGGCTTCCCCATGGCAGGCCATCTGGCGAACGCAGGCATTTCAGTACAAGCATGGAACCGGTCGACAGGAAAAGCTGAGAAGTGGGCCTCCGAGTATTCAGGAACAGCCTGCAACACAATCTCGGAAGCCGTTCAGAATGCCGATTTCATCATGACCTGCGTGGGTGCCGACAAAGATCTTCTGGCCGTATACGAAGGCCCTGAAGGCATTCTCGAAAACGCCCCGAAAGGCGCAACCCTGATAGATCACACAACCGCATCAGCCGGCATTGCCGAGCACCTTTTTACCGCCGCCTCCAAAGCCGGACTCGGCTTTATTGATGCGCCGGTTTCGGGCGGCCAGCAAGGCGCCGAAAACGGACAGCTCACCGTTATGTGCGGCGGCGATCAGGCCGATTATGAAAAAGCGGCGCCGATCATGGAACATTACGCCCGGGCACTGAATCTGATGGGCCCTGCTGGCAGTGGTCAGAAAACAAAAATGGTTAACCAGATTGCCATTGCAGGCTTGATTCAGGGGCTTTCGGAAGCACTCCACTTCGCCGAACAAGCCGACCTGGATATTCAAAAAGTCGTGGAGGTAATTTCTAAAGGCGCAGCCCAATCCTGGCAGATGGAGAACCGCTCTGCGACCATGGCCGACGGTAAGTTCGACTACGGTTTTGCAGTGGACTGGATGCGCAAGGACCTGGGGATCTGCTTGCAGGAAGCCAATCGAAATGGTGCGTCTTTGCCGGTCACAGCGTTAGTGGACCAATTCTACGGAGATGTGCAAAAGATGGGCGGAAATCGCTGGGATACGTCTTCGCTTATACAGCGGCTTCGCAAGACGTAACCCAAACCGCTATTTCCGGAACACGCTACGGGCAGCGCCTCTTCCTTTGGCGCTCCCGTAGAGCTCGACACCAGGCGTTACTTTTTCTTCTTGTCCCTTGGCACCCAGCGGCCGTTTTCATACCAGGCAGACCAACCCGTCGCTTTGCCGTCTTTTTCCGACATAACGTACTGCTCTTTGGTTTTCCGACTGTAACGAATAACAGTTGGATTGCCTTCAGGGTCTTTCTCCGGCGCATCCATCAGATAGTCGTGCTTCGGATCAATTTCCTTCCGGTGCGGCTTGATTTCCATAACCAATGGCGGACGAGTCTCCCGGTTCTTCGGGAATTTGCTCGCAGCCAGAAACAGCCCCGACGCACCGTCCCGCAGAACGTATGTGTCATCAACCTTCTGGCACTGCAACTCAGGCATCGGAACCGGATCCATCTTGGGCGGCGCAGGCTCTCCGCTCTTCAGCAGCTTCCGGGTATTCTTGCAGTCGTCGCTCGTGCAACCAAAGTATTTGCCAAAGCGCCCGGTCTTCAGCTGCATTTCCGATCCGCACTTGTCGCATTCAAGCGTTGGGCCGTCATAACCCTTGATCCGGAAGGTACCCTGCTCCACTTCATAGCCGGAACAGTCAGGGTTGTTGCCACACACATGCAGCTTACGGGTTTCATCCACCAGATAGCTGTCCATGGCTGTGCCACATTTTTCACAACGACGCTTCATGCGCAGAAGCCGGGTTTCGCCTTCACCTTCTACGTCTTCGTCAGCGCTCACAACCTCATCGCCAGAGACAAGATTGATCGTGGTCTTGCAGCGCTCCTTTGGCGGCAGAGCATAGCCCGAGCACCCAAGAAAAACCCCGGTACTCGCGACACGGATCTGCATATTGCGACCACAACTGGGGCACGGTATATCGGTTTCGGTCGGCGTATTCGCGCGCATACCGCCATCTGCCTGGCTGGCGCTATCAAGCTGCTTGCGGAACTTGGCGTAGAAATCATTCAACACCTTCTTCCAGTTCACATCGCCACCGGCAATGTGGTCAAGCTCGTCTTCAAGGCGCGCGGTGAAGTCATAGTCCATCAGGTTCGGGAAGGACTCTGCCAACCGCTCAGTGACGATCTCGCCCATTTTCTCGGCGTAGAAACGGCGATTCTGCAAGCGCACGTAACCACGATCCTGGATGGTGGAAATGATTGATGCGTAAGTAGACGGCCGTCCGATTCCCTGTTTCTCCAGCTCTTTAACCAGGCTCGCTTCCGTATAGCGCGGAGACGGTTTGGTGAAGTGCTGCGTGGGGTCCAGCTTATTCAGATCGAGGGCTTCATTCACCTTGATGTCCGGCAGCGCCACGTCTTCGTCTTTCTTGGACGATTGCGGTGCGGCTTTCAAGAAGCCGTCAAACTTAACGATGCGCCCACGGGTGCGTAGCTCATAGTCGCCATTCGCCACCACAATCGATGTGCTCAGAAATTCTGCGTCGGCCATCTGACAAGCAATGAACTGACGCCAGATAAGGTCATAGAGCTTCTCAGCATCTTTCTCAAGGCCGGAAATATCAGAAGGCCTGCGGGTCACATCGGAAGGCCGAATAGCCTCGTGCGCCTCCTGAGCGCCCTCTTTACTGCCATATAAGCGCGGGGAGTCTGGCAAATAGCGATCACCAAACTGCTTTTGAACAAACGCTCGACAGCTCTCAACCGCATCTTTGCTGAGGTTGGTAGAGTCGGTACGCATATAGGTGATGTAACCCGCCTCGTACAAGCGTTGCGCCAACATCATGGTCTTCTTGACACTGAAGCCCATCCGGTTACTGGCCGCTTGCTGCAAGGTCGAGGTAATGAACGGAGCCGACGGTTTTGAACGGGTTGGCTTATCTTCCCGCTTGGCTACCTTGAAGCTGCCGTCTTTGAGGCGAGCCACGTGCTCGTTGCTCTGAACCTCGTTGGCCGGACGGTACGGCTTTCCGTCATACCGGGTCACTTCAAAGCGCACCGGCTGCTTGGCATTATTCGGGCTCAGCTCCGCGTGCAGCTGCCAGAACTCTTCCGGAACAAATTTACGTATCTCGCGCTCGCGTTCGACAATCAGGCGCACCGCAACAGACTGTACGCGCCCTGCCGACAAACCTCGGGCAATCTTGCTCCACAACAGCGGCGAAACCATGTAGCCCACAACCCGATCCAGAAAACGGCGCGCTTGCTGCGCGTTTACGCGATCCGTATCGAGATTACCCGGGTCCTCAAACGCTTCCTGAATGGCGCGTTTCGTGATTTCGTTAAACACCACCCGGCGGTACTTATCCGGCTCGCCACCAATGGTTTCCTGGAGATGCCAGGCAATGGCCTCCCCCTCTCTATCCAAATCCGTTGCGAGATAAATATGGTCTGCGTTTTTGGCTAAACGCTTCAGCTCACTGACCACTTTCTCTTTGCCCGGCAGGATTTCGTATCGCGCACTCCAGTCACGATCAGGATCCACACCCATGCGTGCAACCAATTGCTCTCTGGCTTTACGCTTTTTGTGTTCGGCCTTTTCCTCGGGACTCAACTTACGTGTCGCAGCCGCCTGCTTAGCCCGTTCTTTCGGGTCAGACTGACTACCACTGCCACTGACAGGCAGGTCACGAATGTGGCCAACACTCGACTTAACAATGAAGTCCGAGCCCAGATACTTGTTGATGGTCTTCGCTTTCGCTGGAGACTCGACAATAACGAGACTTTTACCCATATCGGAGATCTATATCCTTGGCGGCGAATCGGTTAATAACTAAACAAACCGCAAACTCGCATAAAAATCAGGCAACTGGAAACGTAAGGGTTGCCATTATGTATAGGCACACTGTTTTACAGGGTCAAGAATAGCAAGACAACCCATTCTTTGGCCTGAGACAGTCTTTTTCTGATTTTTGGCACCAAACAAGAGCACCACAAACAGGAAGGCCCGGCATAAGCCGGGCCTCCTGAGCAAGCGTTACTGATCTTGATTACTCGATCAGAGACGCTCCCAGACCGTCGCAATGCCCTGGCCCAAACCGATACACATGGTGGAAACACCAAGCTTACCGCCTTTGGCCTGCATAACGTTCAGCAGGGTAGTAGAGATACGGGCACCAGAGCAGCCCAGCGGATGCCCAAGAGCAATCGCGCCGCCGTTCAGGTTAACCTTCTCTTCCATTACACCCAGAAGCTTCAGGTCTTTCAGTACTGGCAGAGACTGACCAGCAAACGCTTCGTTCAGCTCCCAGAAGTCGATATCTTCGACTTTCAGGCCTGCACGCTTCAGCGCCTTCTTGGTCGCCGGAACCGGGCCGTAACCCATGATCGCGGGATCACAACCGGCTACTGCCATGCTGCGGATCTTCGCAATTGGCTCCAGACCAAGCGCTTCAGCACGCTCTGCAGACATCAGCACCATGGCAGCGGCACCGTCAGTCAACTGTGAAGAAGTACCTGCAGTCACGGTACCGTTCTTCGGATCAAAAGCCGGCTTCAGCTGGCCCAAGGATTCCGCAGTGGTTTCCGGACGAATGGTTTCGTCTTCTTCGATCAGCTTCACAAAGCCGTTCTCGTCGTGACCTTGAACAGGAACGATTTCGTTCTTGAAGCGGCCTTCAACGGTGGCTTCGTGAGCCAAGCGGTGAGAGCGCGCACCAAATTCGTCCTGCTGCTCACGGGTGATACCGTGCATTTTAGCCAGCATTTCTGCGGTCAGGCCCATCATGTTGGACGCTTTCGCAGAGTACTTGGATGCAGCCGGGTTGTGGTCGAAGCCAGCAGTCATAGGTACGTGACCCATGTGCTCAACACCACCAACCATGAATACATCACCGTTACCAGTCATGATGGCCTGGGCTGCAGTGTGGATAGCGCTCATCGCGGAACCACACAGACGGTTTACGGTTTGTGCTGCAGACTCGTGCGGGATACGGGTCAGCAGAGAAATCTGCCGAGCCACGTTAAAGCCCTGCTCTTTAGTCTGGTTTACACAGCCCCAGATCACATCTTCAACTTCTTTCGGGTCGAGCTTCGGGTTGCGCTCGAACAGTGCGTCGATCAGCGTAGCCGACAGGGTTTCCGCACGTACGTTACGGAAGCAACCGTTTTTGGCACGACCCATCGGAGTCCGTACGCAATCGACGACGACAACGTCTCTCGGATTAAGGCTCATTGATCTTTCTCCGTTCGGAAATCTCTTTCAGGGTTAGCCAAAGAATTTTTCGCCAGTCTTGGCCATTTCACGCAGTTTCTCGGTCGGGTGATACAAAGGACCCAGATCTGCAAACTTGTCTGCCAGTTCAACGAACTTGTCTACACCCATATCATCGATGTAGCGCAGCGCACCGCCACGGAACGGCGGGAAGCCGATACCGAAGATGAGGCCCATATCCGCGTCAGCCGGATCTTCTACGATGCCGTCTTCCAGGCAGCGTACAGTTTCCAGACACAGTGGGATCATCATACGAGCGATGATGTCTTCGTCGCTGAATTCGTTCTTGGCTTGTACTACTGGCTCAAGCAGTTTGTAGGTTTCTTCGTCTACAACCTTCTTTTGCTTGCCCTTGCGGTCCAGCTCGTACTTGTAGAAACCAACATCGTTCTTCTGACCGTAACGGTTGTTTTCAAACATTACGTCAATAGCGGTGGTTTCTGCGTGCTTCATACGATCCGGGAAGCCGTCGGCCATCACTTCACCAGCGTGCTTGCCGGTATCCATGCCAACAACGTCCAGCAGGTACGCAGGACCCATCGGCCAACCGAACTTTTCCATAACCTTGTCGACTTTCTGGAAGTCGGCGCCGTCACGGACCAGACCTACGAAGCCACCGAAGTACGGGAACAGTACACGGTTAACCAGGAAGCCCGGGCAATCGTTAACAACGATCGGAGTCTTGCCCATGGCCTTGGCGTAAGCAACCGTGGTCGCGATAGCGCGGTCACTGGTCTTCTCGCCACGGATAACCTCAACCAGCGGCATCATGTGTACCGGGTTGAAGAAGTGCATGCCACAGAAGTTTTCCGGACGCTTCAGGTTTTTAGCCAGAAGGTTGATAGAAATTGTGGACGTGTTAGAAGTCAGGATAGCGTCTTCGCGAACCGCATCTTCGGTTTCACGCAACACCGCATCTTTAACTTTCGGGTTTTCAACTACCGCTTCAACAACCAGATCTACGTTCTTGAAATCACCGTAGTTCAGGGTTGGCGTGATGCTGTTCAGAACGTCGGCCATCTTGCCAGCGTCCATACGACCCTTATCAACACGCTTGGACAGAAGCTTCTTGGCTTCTTTCAGGCCCAGCGCGATGCCGTCCTGGTTGATGTCCTTCATGATGATTGGCGTGCCTTTCAGTGCAGACTGGTAAGCAACACCACCACCCATGATGCCGGCACCCAATACAGCGGCCAGATTGACATCAGAAGCTTCTTTTTCCCACGCGCTGGCTTTCTTCTTCAGCGCCTGGTCGTTCAGGAACAGTCCAACCAAGCAAGCAGCAACGTTGGTCTTGGCCATCTTGGCGAAGCCTTTCGCTTCCACTTCAAGAGCCTTGTCGCGAGTCATGCCAGCATGCTTCTGCATGGTCTTGATCGCTTCAACCGGTGCCGGGTAGTTCTTACCCGCTTTACCCGCTACGAACGCTTTGGAGATTTCAAACGCCATCATGCTTTCCATGGCGTTCAGCTTGATCTTGCCCTTTTTCTCTTCACGACGCGCCTGGTTGTCCAGTTTGCCTTCGTTGCACTGCTCGATAATCGCAACAGCAGCAGCAACCAGCTGATCCGGAGCAACGACAGCGTCAACAGCGCCAATTTTAAGAGCGGCGTCAGCACGATTCTCAGTACCACCAGCGATCCACTCAACCGCGTTATCTACACCAACAAGACGAGACAAACGTACGGTGCCACCAAAGCCCGGGAAGATACCCAGCTTGGTTTCCGGCAGTCCTACCTTGGCCTTTGGCGCCATTACACGGTAGTCCGTAGCCAGACACATTTCGAAACCGCCACCCAGTGCGATACCGTTGATAGCGGTAACCGTCGGGAACGGCAGGTCTTCGATGGCGTTGAATACTTCGTTCGCCTTCAAGTTATTGGCGACAAGCTCTTCCTCAGAACCCGCGAACAGCTCGGTAAACTCGGTGATGTCTGCACCAACGATAAAGCTGTCTTTCGAGCTGGTTACAACCAAGCCCTTCAGGTTGTTCTGGGATTTGAGTGCTTCAGCTGCGGCGCCTAGCTCTTCGATAGTGAGACGGTTGAACTTATTGACTGACTCGCCTTGCAAGTCAAAGTCCAACTGAGCGATCCCACCGTCGATCTCTTTAACCGTGATGGCTTTACCTTCGTAAATCATCAACTGATCTCCAGTCTGTGTTTGGAACTGCTGACAACCAGCGGACGCGATGCGACTCACCGGCTGTTTGTGCAGCGAGATTTCGGTCACTGCCCGATCTTTCCGATCCAAAAATTCATACACTTGTTTGAATCGTGAGGGCACACGATGAAAAAAAACGGAGCGTTTGTCAATTTGTTTCTTTCGGAAGCCAACATAAAACCCCCGGCGCCTTGAGCGGAACTAGCTCACGGAACCCTCCGCAAACGCCGGAAACTACTTGATAAGCCGGTGGAGTTACTTTAACTTCGCTGAACGATAATAGTCCAAAATAATAAAACCGCATTACGGAGACTTATTCCGATGACCGCCAGTCGTACGCGCTTTACCTCGATTATCTCGGCAATTTTTTTCCTTTCATTGGCAGCGTTTGGCGCTCGAGCCCAGGAAACAGGCGGCGAATTTCTGGCCGACCTGCATGACTTTCGCATTAATAATTATTTTGCCGTGGACGCCTTCTACAGCTTTAGCGCGACCGGCGACACCGAAACCCTAAACCGAATTGTTGTGGCCATCAACAAAGCAAATGATGCCATGAACTCAGTTATTGCCAGCACCAGCGGTGTGCTGTCCACGGAACAAATCGAGGGGCTTAACCAGTCGTTCGACAAGTTCAAAGATCTCATGCGCAACAACATCAATGAGGTACGTGATCGTGGCTACCCCGACCTCCGCCTGATGGCCGATATGGCAGACACAGCCCTGACAATGAACGCAACGGCAACCGAGCTGTACAGCGTTGCCCAAGAGAATAGCGGCGCGAAGGCCGATGATCGCATAGAATCCGCCCGGTCCGCATCCGTTCTTATGGCTCAGATGATGGCCCGTTACGCCGCTCGCACCCACTCATCGGTATCCCAGACCTTCCAAGGTGCGACCAGCGAAATCCCGCTGGACGAACAAGCCGAAACCTTCGACCAATACCTGAAAAACGTGAGCTCGGGCTCGCCCTCTGGCGAACTGAAAGCGACCCTTAGCGATATTTCGTCAAAATGGCAGTTTATCCGCAGCTCATACGTCAATTACAACGACAACAACGTGTCGTTTATTATTGATCGTTACTCCAAAGGCATCATCAACGGCTTGGCTTCCGCCATTGAACTGATGGGCAGCAACAGCTGAGTCGAATTCTAGCAGGGCAGCCCATCAGCCTGCCCTTGCCCTACCCCTCTTCCATCCAACGATCAACGGTACTATGCTTGATTCATGCCTTATCAATCACGAAGGAGTGAACGCATGCCGACGTACAAACAAATGCTGGTGGCGATCGATTTAACGGAAGAAGCCCCGCAAGTGTTGGACAAAGCAAAAGCCATTTCTGAAGCGCACGGCGCCAAGCTGATCCTTGCACACGTAGTAGAGCCGGTTGGTTATGCCTATGGCGGAGATATTCCGATGGACCTGTCGGAGCTGCAGGACCAGCTGGATAAGGCAGCGCGAGAACAGCTTGGAAAATACGGCGAGCAGTACGGGATCAGTAAGGAAGATCAAATTGTGACGGTTGGCCGGCCGGAATCTGAAATTCATCGATTGGTGGCCGAACACGATATCGACCTGACCATTGTCGGCAGCCATGGCCGAAAAGGTATTCAGCTGCTGCTTGGCTCAACGGCAAATGGGGTATTGCACGGAACCGAGTGCGATGTAATGGCGATCAGAATTCGCTAAGCCGTCGAAAAGGGGGCAACCTGCCCCCTTTAGTTCATTGGCCAGCTTGCTCTTCCAGCTCCATCCAGCGTTCAATGACACCCTCCAGCTCCGCTTCAGCCGAACTTAAGGCATCCAACGTAGCCGCGACCTCGTCGGGCGCCCCCGAGTAGAAATCCGGCCCGGAGATCTCTTCCTGCAAATTAGCCACACGAGCCTCGAGCTGCTCGATTTTACCCGGCAACTGTTCGAGCTCAAGCTTGAGTTTATAACTAAGCTTGACGGCCTTAGGCTTCGCCGGCTGTTTGGCAGGCGCTTCCTCAGACTTATCGACTGCGGCCGCTTCTTTGCCGCGCTTATCTTGCTTGTCGGGACGGTTACCAGTAGCTTCAGACGGGAAAACTCCCCCTTGTCGTCGCCAGTCGCTGTACCCACCTACATACTCCCGCGCTGTTCCAGTGCCATCCAGAAAGATCACGTCGGTGACGACGTTGTCGAGGAATTCCCGGTCGTGACTGATGACAAGCACCGTTCCCTTGAACTCCGACACCTGCTCTTCGAGCAACTCTAGCGTCTCTACGTCCAGATCGTTGGTGGGCTCATCCAGAACCAGAATATTGGCCGGCTTACTGAACAGTTTCGCCAACAACAACCGCGCCCTTTCGCCGCCGGAAAACACACTGACGGGTGAGCGTGCCCGCTCCGGCGTAAACAGAAACTCCTGCAGATAGCCAAGAACATGCTTACTCTGCCCATTAATTTCTATAAACTCCCGGCCTTCGGAGAGGTTATCCAGCGCATTCTTTTCTAGATCCAGCTCTCCACGAAGCTGATCAAAATACGCCACTTTCAGATTTGTACCCAACCGGATGCTACCCGAGCTTGGCGCCAACTCACCCAACAGCAACCTGACTAAGGTTGTTTTACCGGTGCCGTTTTCGCCGACCAGGCCAATCTTGTCACCCCGCAGAACCGTCAGCTCCAAATCCTTGATGACCGGAGACTGCCCGGGATAGGCAAAATCCGCATGCCTTGCTTCAGCGACCAACTTTCCTGAGCGCGCCGCTTCTTCAACCGCAAAGCTGGCAGTACCTCCACGCACCCGCCTCTGCCGGTGCTCTTCCCGCATGGCTTTCAAATGACGCACTCGCCCCATATTTCGGGTTCTTCGCGCCTTGATTCCCTGCCGAATCCAAGCCTCTTCCTGCTTTAATCTCTTGTCGAAAAGCGCGTTCTGCCGCTCTTCCTCTTCAAGCGCTTTTTCTTTCAGCTCAAGGTATTTGTCGTAAGTTGCAGAGAAACTGACAAGCTGCCCACGATCCAGCTCAACGACACGTGTTGCCATACGGCGTATGAACGCCCGGTCGTGACTGACGAACAGCATCGCCCCACGGAACTGGGAAAGCGCCTCTTCCAGCCAAGCGATAGCCGGCACATCAAGATGGTTGGTCGGCTCATCCAAAAGCAATACATCCGGCTCAACCACCAGAGCCTTGGCTAACAAAACCCGACGCTGCCAACCACCAGACAGGGTATTCAGGGCCCGATCCGGTTCCACACCGTACTGCGCCAGAATTGTGGTTACCTTCTGGTCAAGACGCCAACCGTCAAGCGTTTCCAATCGCTCCTGAACCGCCATCATTTTATTCAGGCTGGCCTCATCGGTTTGCTGAGACAAGTGGTGAAACTGAGCAAGCAGCTCACCGGTTTCAGGAAAAGCCGATGCCACCACTTCATAGGCTGTGCGCGAATCTTCCGATGGCAGGTTCTGCGGTAAAACCGACAGCGCAGCGCCCTCCTCCAGTCGGACCACGCCATTTTCTGGCGTAATTTCACCCTTGACAATTTTGAGCAGCGTCGATTTGCCCTCGCCATTGCGGCCAAGCAAACACACCCGCTCTCCCGGCTCGATATTCAAAGACGCACCGTCTAATAAAGGGTGCATACCAAATGACAGGGATATTTTATCCAGGGTTAACAAAGGCACTGTACTCAACACTCCTGCTCGATAATAGAAACGGAATCTCCGACCACAATTCTTCCACGCCCGTCGTGCACGGCGTTTTGACCAAAGATCACACCGTCCCCGGTTCTGCGATAACCAGACAGGGTCTTAAGCGGCTCGGTGCCTGGATCTTTCACGCCCGTATCCGGATTAACGGTTGTCAGAACACAACGGGAACACGGCTTAACCACTCGCAAGCCTACGTCACCGACATGTAGTACACGCCAGTTGTCTTCAGCCCAAGGTTCGGCACCGGAAATGACAATATTAGGCCGGAAACGGCGCATATCGACGGGCTGTGCCAAACGGCCATTCAGCTCCGCTAAAGATGCCGAATTCGCAACAAGGAACGGGAAACCATCGGCGAAACCTACTCGGCGCTCATCCGCGACTCGCTCCGGATCCACTCTACGAAACGTAGTCTCCGGCATATAAACCAAGCGCAATGGCTCGCCGCAGAAACGGCTGAGCGCCTCATTGGCCATCTGCTGTGCTGCGCTGGCAAGAACCTGATCACGCCATACCGTGACTTGCTCTTGCTTATTGTCTGGCGTAAGCGCAAATTCGCCTTGCCCGGGGATTTGGATGTTCACGGCTTCACCGTCCAGAGCAACCCCGATTAATGCCAGGCGCGGCAAGCGCCTTTGGGTTGCGAATTTCCCGTTCGCATCAACGATCATCCAGCGACGATCCCCGGAAGGACCAAAGTCATCCAACGCCAGATGCGACACAGGAATACCGGCAAGCGATTTTACCGGGTATATAAACAGAGACTGTACGTTCATAGAGAACTCTTCGGGCACGCGATTACATCAATGAAGCAACAGAGTATAACCGAGGCAGGTAGCTAACGCAGAAAGGGATTAATAGGCCGGGAACAAATAGCAAAAAACCCGACACAAAGGTCGGGTTTTTCTGAATTCTGGAGCGGGAAACGAGATTCGAACTCGCGACCCCAACCTTGGCAAGGTTGTGCTCTACCAACTGAGCTATTCCCGCTTTTCGGCTGTGAGGCATTGCCTCTCAACGGCTGCGTATTCTACTGATCCCGGCCCGGCCGTCAACTGTTTTCTATAATTTTTTTCAAATTAAAAGGATCGGTCAAATAACAACCTATTGCCCATAGCGGGCGCCATTTTTTAGATAGGCTTCCTCGTCTTCGGTAGATATGCGCCCTAACGCCTTATTTCGATGCGGAAACCGCCCGAACCTCCGAACAACCTCACGATGATCTTCCGCAGACTCCACGAAGCTCTCAAGGAACTCACCCAACAACCCGCTTTCCAGCGCTGCAAGTTGACGGTAGCACTGTACCGACAGTTCCTGATCATCCTGCCGTTCCGAGTGTTGTAACGGCATATAAACGAACGCACGCATCACCGAAGGCAAAGCCACATCATAGCCTTTGTTCATTGCTGCTCTGCAACGTTCGCGCGCAAGGCGGTCATGCTCGAACGCCAACGAGGTGCCCCGGTAAATATTACGAATAAACTGATCCAATAAAAGAATTTCAGCCAACGCACCGCCGGCCTCCGTGCGCCAGTTTTCTAACCCTTGCTCAGATGCGAAAACAACCAACGACATAAACCGCCGCCTTATTTCCCGATCAAACCCACGATCAGAGCGAAACCAGCGGTTTCGATGAAGCCTATCCGGAAGCCCCTGGGGATCCAACTCTCCAAACCAGAAATCCAAAAGCTCTTTCCAATCGAACATTACCCAACTCCCTGATACATTAACCTAATACTCGCAAATCTAATCGGAGATGTTATGACCAGTACGCACCATATCATTTTGCTTGCCCACGGCAGCAGCGACAAACGCTGGTGCGAAACCTTCGAGAAACTCGCAGAACCGACTCTTAACTCGATCGACAACGCCACGATTGCCTATATGGAACTCGCTGAGCCATCGATGGAAACGATCGTGGCTCAAGCAAAATCCCAGGGAGCCAAGGAGTTCACTGTCGTCCCTCTGTTTCTTGCTGCTGGCCGACATTTGCGCAAAGACGTACCCGCGATGATTGACGAGATCGAGAAGCAGCACAACGTTTCGATGCGCCTGGCAGACCCTATCGGCTACAACCCCCATCTCGGATTAGCCATCAGAGATGTGGTGCAGGAGGAACTGGCAAAGCCAGTCTGCTAATTACACCGACAATCAACACGAACCGGGAGGCCGTCATGCCTAAGAAAGTCCTTATAACTGGTGGTACCGGCTTCATCGGCCGGGAATTGTGCAAACAGTTGCTAAAAGCCGGCCACAACCTCACCGTATTGAGCCGACAAAAACCGGCAACCGTCAAAGCCATTTGCGGCAAGGTTGAGCCGGTCTCAGAGCTCAACCTTCTGAAATCGCACCCGGGATTCGATGTGGTGTTCAACCTGGCAGGGGAAGGCATTGCCGATAAGCGCTGGTCCGCCGAACGGAAAGCCACCTTATTAGACAGTCGAGTCGCTCTCACACTCACCCTGGTAGAGGTAATCAGGTCCTGGGACCAACCTCCGATGACGGTCATTTCAGGCTCAGCCGTCGGATTCTACGGTGATCAAGGCCCGCACCTCGTTACGGAAGACACCACACCGACTCCTGGGTTCACCCACCGACTCTGTGCAGAATGGGAAGACGCTGCACTGTCTCTGCAAACAGATTCCGTCAGAGTGTGCCTGTCACGCACAGGACTTGTCGTGGGCAAGGACGGCGGTTTTCTTGAGCGCATGACGCTCCCTTTCAAGCTAGGACTCGGAGGCAAACTTGGCAGCGGCACGCAATACATGCCGTGGGTGCATCGACAAGATGTCGTAGCCGGCCTGATCTGGATGATGGAGAACCATTTAGCCCAAGGGGCGTACAACATGGTAAGCCCCAACCCCGTCACCAACGCCGAGTTTACACGGACATTTGCAAAAGCGCTGAAACGACCGGCGTTACTCCCTGCCCCGGCACCTGCTTTGCGAATGATATTGGGCGAAATGTCAGAGCTGCTTTTGACCGGCCAGAAGGCGGTACCTGCGAGATTACAATCGGAAGGGTTCAAGTTCAGCTATCCCGCTTTAGAGAATGCGCTGAACAACAGTATAAAAAATAAAAATTTTTGAAAATAATCGTTGACAGCCTGCCGGTCGATACTTAATATACGCGCCATCTCGACGAGGCAAGTCAAGAAGTGTTGCGTCCCCTTCGTCTAGTGGCCTAGGACTCCGCCCTTTCACGGCGGCAACAGGGGTTCGAACCCCCTAGGGGACGCCAATTTTTCTTTACGATACGCCTACATGGCCCTGGCCATTCTTTCCTTTTTCCTTCTGGGTATGTCGCTCTTGATCTTTCACCACAAAGATCCCGACACCCACGAAAAAGCTGATCATTAAAAGAACAGTTGCAATTCCCGCGAAAACAACCACATCCATAAACATAAAAACCTCCACCACTGCTGCGTTAGCTTCTGTAAATTGATTAAGCTCAGGTTACGCGGTACCGAAAATTTTGTATTGATCTGCATCAAGTACAGATCGGTGTCAGGCTTGCCAGCCAAAGCTGAGAAGCACACCTCCTTTTTGCCTTTCCAAAGACGCAAATCCTAAGCATTTGAAAAAGACTGCTGCTATAGTCAGTTTTTAACTGTTTCGTTTACACATTTAAATTAGGATTGCCAAGGATGGCGACTCAGCTCGGTACCTCAAGCGGTGACCAAACGAACAACATGCCCGATATCTCCAGTCGTCTAAGACGATTCCGACGCACCTCTCCCCTTTCGTTCCGGCTTCTTAGCTGGATACTCATCTTTAGCTCGGCTTTGACTCTTCTGGCATCAGGTGTACAGATATACTCGGATTACCGCAAAGATCTGGCAGATATAGAAGACAGAATGGAAGTGATTGAATCCGGCTATGCTTCAAGCCTTACCCGAAGCTTGTGGGCACTGGACCAAAAACTGTTGCAAACTCAGATGGAAGGCATCTTAAGCTTACCTGATATTGCGCATTTACGCCTTCGCATCGAACCCGACTCAGAGTTGGTCATGGGTAAACTCCCCAATGATTCCAACACCCTCAGCCACAGCTTCGCCCTAAATCATCACGAAGGTGAACTGTTCAGGCTCGGGCATCTGACGGTCACGGCAAGCCTTGATCGCGTATATACCGATTTAAAAACCAAGATTGGCGCCACACTCATTACCCAGTTCCTGACGATCTTTGTGGTTTCGATTGTGATCCTGTCCATCTTTCGACATCTGGTTACCCGCCACTTAACGGCAATGGCAGAGTACACCCGGGATCTCTCACTCGATGACCTCAGCCGCCCTTTGCAACTGGACCGCCCGGAGCCCAAGAACCATCTCCGGGACGAGCTTGGCATGGTAACCGATGCGATCA
Organism: Marinobacter sp. S0848L; assembly: GCF_023016065.1. GTDB lineage: Bacteria > Pseudomonadota > Gammaproteobacteria > Pseudomonadales > Oleiphilaceae > Marinobacter. The sequence goes on from NZ_JALKAQ010000005.1 coordinate 68,759, forward strand.
ACCAGATGCGCGAACGGCTTAATGAAGATATAGCACGCCGGGAACACGATGCAGCCGAGATTCTGAAATTCTCGGAAGCCATCGACCAAAGCCCCTCATCCGTTTTAATTTGCGATAAGCAATGGCGCATCGAATACGCCAACAAGAAATTCCTGCAACTTACCGGGCACCGACCTGAAGACATTAAAAACCAGCACCCTTCCCATTTAATTCGCCAAAGCATGGGGGAACGGGAAGCTGAACAACTTTGGCAATCAGTACGCCTTCAGGTGCAACGTGTTGGCGTATGGCAAGGCGAGGTCAATAGCTCCCGTTCTAACGGCGAACGCTACTGGGAACAACTGGTGATCACCCCGATTAAAGGCACGAATGGGGAAACCACCGGCTACCTCATTCTCGGCGAAGACATCAGCATTCGAAAGCGCTATGAACAACAACTGCTCCGACAAGCGAATTACGATATTCTCACCGGGCTTCCAAACAGAATGCTTGCCCTCGACCGTCTGAAACTGGCCATAGCACAGGCCCGCAGAGACACCACCCAGGTTGGTGTCATGTTTCTTGACCTCGACAACTTCAAACACATTAACGACACCCTCGGTCATGACGCGGGTGATACCTTGCTGGTGGAAGCCGCCCGGCGGGTTTCTAGCTGCCTTCGGGGCACGAGCACCGTCGCAAGACTTGGGGGTGATGAGTTCCTGGTCATACTTCCCGGGCTGACCGATGTTAACGACGCACGCCAGGTTGCTCAGCGCATCTTGCAGACATTCTCGTCACCGTTTTTGCTCCATGCTCAGGAAGTCTTTGTAACGACCAGTATTGGCATTGCGGTCTTCCCCAACGACGCCGACACCAGTGGTTCGTTGCTCCAGCACGCAGACGCGGCTATGTACGAAGCCAAACATCAAGGGAAGAGTTCCTACGCACTCTTTACACCGGAGATGACAGAGGTTTCCCACGAACGCCTTCACATGGAATCCCACATGAGAAAGGCGTTAGAACTCAATGAGTTTCAACTTGTATTTCAACCGATTGTTGAAACGTCCTCTGGCAAGCTGGTGGCAGCCGAAGCGCTATTGCGTTGGAATAACCCCTCTCTCGGTACCGTCATGCCCGACCGCTTTATCCCCCTCGCCGAGGAAACCGGGCTGATCATCCCCATTGGTGAATGGGTGATCCAGGAGGCTTGTAAGGCCGCACAGTGCTGGCAAGCCCTTGCGGGATACGACATAGGGATTGCCATTAATGTGTCACCCAGACAGTTCCGAGACCCCGGGTTCACAGACGTTGTACTCCAGGCGCTGGCCGACAGCCATCTCAAACCCGAGTTACTTGAACTTGAAATTACCGAGCGGCTGATTCTGGATAACACGATCGAAACCGCCGACATTCTACGGCAGCTGGATACTGCCGGCGTCCGACTCTCTGTTGACGATTTCGGTACGGGTTACTCGGCATTGAGCTATCTCAAGACGTATCCCTTTGATACGCTTAAAATTGACAAGTCGTTCATTCAAGACGTGCTTACCGATACCGACGACTCGGCATTGGTCCGGGCCATCATCAACATGGCACATAGCTTAGGCTTAACCGTCATCGCTGAAGGTGTCGAAGAGGAAGCACAAACGCATTTTTTGAAATTGGAACATTGCGATTATTCCCAAGGCTACTTCTATAGCCACCCCCTGCCAGAGCAGGAATTTATTCACTGGCTCGAGAACAATCACCGAGCTCATATCTAAGCACCAAAACGGCATTACCCATGGAAGATTCGATATTGGTTGTAAACAGTGGCAGCTCCTCTGTGAAGCTGGCGCTTTTCGATAAACACCACCAAAAAAAAGCATCCGCGCTGGCCGAAAAACTGAACAAAACAGATGCCACAGCCCAAATAACCGGCAGCCCTGAGCCGATAGCGCTTCCCGAGAACGCCAATCACCAACAGGCCCTGCAGGTACTCATCGAAACCTTTACCCAGAAAGAGCTTCTTCAAGGCCAACCGCTTGCGATCGGCCACAGAGTGGTTCACGGCGGCGAGACCTTTCGCGAAGCCGCGCTGATCGACATCGACACCATCGCCGCCATCAAAAAGGTTTCGGGCCTTGCCCCGCTCCACAATCCGGTGAATCTGGTTGGAATAGAGGCCATGCAGGTGCTGTTCCCTTCTGTGCCACAGGTAGCTGTGTTTGACACGGCTTATCACCAATCGTTACCTGAAAGAGCATACCGATATGCGCTACCCAAACACTGCTACGAAGATTGGGGCGTGCGCCGCTATGGATTCCATGGCACAAGCCATTACTTTATGGTTCAGGAAGCAGCCCGACTGCTAAGCAAACCCGCAGAGAAAACATCCATAATTTCCGCCCACCTGGGGAATGGCTGTAGCATTACCGCCATACAAGACGGAAAAAGCATCGACACCAGCATGGGGCTAACACCGCTGGAAGGACTTGTCATGGGCACTCGCAGCGGAGACGTTGACCCTGGGCTATTCGATTATCTGGCTGGCCAGGGGGTAAGTGCCAGCGACGTTCACGCGATGCTTAACAACGAAAGCGGACTCCTGGGTTTATCTGGCCATACCAACGATATGCGCACGCTGTGCGAACTTGCTGAAAAAGGCGACAAACCCGCACGTTTAGCGATCGACGTATTTTGTTTCCGGCTGGCGCGCTATATCGGTGCCATGACCGCCTCGCTTCGCCATCTGGATGCCGTGGTCTTCACCGGCGGAATTGGAGAAAACAGTGCGGAGGTAAGGCGCGAAACAATAAAGCATCTTAGCTTGCTGGGCTTAATGATGGATCCCGAGCTTAACCAACAGCACGGAAAAGAATCCGGAAACCGCGTTAGCCATGCCGATTCCCGCTTCCCGATTCTGACCATTCCGACCAATGAAGAATTGGTGATCGCCCAGGAAGCCAGCCGACTGGCACGTCTTTGACAACTCACGAATGTAATTTGGATACGTTATGGCAAAAAGTCTATTTATAGCGCCAACCTCAATGAATTCAGGTTTGACCTCGGTGTGTCTGGGGCTACTTAGAGCCTTGGAGCAAGAAGGGGTTAGCGTTGGTTTCTACAAGCCCTTCACTCAGTCTATCCACCAGGGAGAGGCAATCCATAATGGCGGCAAGGACTCGTCTGTCGAGTTTGTACGTGCGCACGGCGACCAGCCAGTTCCCGACCCAATTCCACTCAAAGAAGCGCAGCAACTATTAAATCGCGGGAAAGCCGACCTGCTGCTCGAAAACGTGGTTGGTGAATACCAGAAAGTCGCCAAAGAAGTCGATGTGGTTATTATCGAAGGCCTCGTGCCGGACAGTGGCGAAACCTACATCGCACGGTTGAATGTCGAAGTGGCGCGCAATTTGGGTTCCGAAGTCATTTTGGTCAGTGCACCGAAAGACTGCTCAGCGAAGGAACTGGATGAGGAACTTGATTTCTCGGCACGGCTGTTCGCGGCCCCATCCGACCCGGAAGTGATTGCCGTCATCCTCAATAAAGTCGGCGAGCCCCGTCAATCACGCCCGGACCTGTCTCTGCAACGCCAAGACCAGGCCCCAGACATTAATTTTCAGGACTCCTGCAAGGTGTTCTCAGACGGGCGCTTCCATTTGTTGGGCCAAATCCCCTGGGATCCACAGCTTCTTGCCCCCCGGGTTTCAGATGTCGCGCGAGAACTGGGCATCAAGGTGTTGTATGAAGGCCAAATGCACCAACGTCGGGTACAAAAAGTCTCCGTTTGCGCCCGAACCATTCGAAACATGACGGATATACTGAAGCCAGGCACCCTTTTGGTCACGCCGGGCGACCGTGATGACATTATCGTGACGACCGCAGTTGCAGCCCTGAACGGCGTACCCCTCGCGGGATTGGTTCTGACCGGCGGCCTGATGCCCGATGACAACATCATCGAGCTTTGTCGGCGTGCGCTTGATACAGGGCTCCCAATTTTGGGATCCCACAACAACACCTATGAATCGGCCAACCGGCTGGCAAGCCTTTCTCCGTCAGTCCCTATCGATGATACCGAACGGGTAGAACAAACCATGGAGGCGGTCGCTAAAAATATCGACACCGCCTGGCTTGAAGAACACCTTAAAGTAACCCGGCAACGTCGTCTCTCGCCGCCAGCCTTTCGCTACCAGCTGTCTGAACGCTCCCGTGCCGCCGACAAACGCATTGTTCTGCCCGAAGGCAGCGAACCCAGAACCGTTCAAGCGGCAATCATCTGCCACGAGCGCCGGCTTGCCCGCTGCGCATTAATTGCCGCGCCACAAGAAGTGCAGTCCGTTGCCGATTCACTCGGGGTTCAGATTCCGGACGATATGGAAATCATCGACCCTCAGTCCGTTCGTGAACGCTATATCGAACCAATGGTTGAGTTGCGTAAACACAAAGGCCTCACAGCAGATCAGGCGGAAGCATTGCTGGAAGACAACGTTGTGTTGGGCACCATGATGGTTGCTATGGACGAAGCCGATGGCCTTGTTTCCGGCGCGATTCACACCACCGCCAACACCGTGCGCCCTGCCCTGCAATTGATCAAGACCCACGACAACGCGAAAGTGGTGTCGTCTGTCTTCTTCATGCTGCTACCGCAACAAGTACTGGTATACGGCGACTGCGCCATCAATCCCGATCCTAACGCCGAGGAGCTGGCAGACATCGCCATACAAAGTGCCGAGTCGGCAGAAGCTTTCGGTATTGAGCCGGCTGTGGCCATGATCAGTTACAGCACGGGCGAGTCCGGGACCGGGCAAGATGTGGAGAAGGTACGCGAAGCGACGCGCATAGCCCGTGAACGTCGGCCAGACCTGCTGATCGACGGGCCGTTGCAATACGACGCAGCGGTCATTGAAAGCGTTGGCAGATCGAAAGCCCCGGATAGCAAAGTGGCGGGTAAGGCAACGGTTTTCGTATTCCCGGATCTCAACACCGGCAATACAACCTACAAAGCCGTGCAACGAAGCGCAAATGTCGTCAGTGTCGGGCCAATGCTGCAGGGGCTTCGAAAGCCCGTGAATGACTTGTCGCGAGGCGCCTTAGTGGAAGATATTGTCTTCACCATCGCGCTGACAAGTGTTCAGGCTAAACAGGTAGAAGATGCGGGAGCGGCCTGAGCCGCTCCCTGAGCAGAAAAGCCAACCGGCAGATTAGCGTTTTGTGCTTTTCTGTCGGACTCTCTTCACAATACGCCCCTTCTTCATATCGTTGTCTTTTTTCACTCGCTGTCGGGGCGTGAGGCGGTCCACTTTGTTCGCAAACGGGTTTTCACCGCCGCGGAACTCAAAGCGAATAGGCGAACCAACCACTTTCAACACTTTACGGAAAGTGTTTTCCAGGTAACGCTTATAGGCACCCGGCAGGGAGCCTACCTGATTACCATGTACCACAATAACCGGCGGATTAGACCCACCCTGGTGAGCATACCGAAGTTTGATGCGACGACCATGCACCATCGGAGGCTGGTGCTGCGCAATCGCGTCCTCAAGAATAGCGGTCAGGCGATTCGTCGGCCACTTGGCCATTGACGACTCGTAACTCGCCTGAACCGAATCATACATGGTACCAACACCAGTCCCGTGTAGCGCCGAAATATAGTACTTATCGGCGTAATCGAGGAAATCTAATCGGCGTGCCACCTGCTCTTTCACCTTGGCCCGGTCTTCCGAGTTCATGCCATCCCATTTGTTGATAGCAATAACCAGGGAGCGGCCAGCATCCAAAACAAAGCCGATCAAGTGCAAATCCTGATCCACCAGCCCTTCACGGGCATCAATGACCAAAATCACAACGTGGGCATCATCAATCGCTTGCAAGGTTTTGATGATCGAAAACTTCTCGACCACTTCCTTGACGTTTTTGCGGCGGCGTACACCCGCGGTATCAATCAGGGTATATTCATGCCCGTGTCGCTCATACGGTATATAAATGCTGTCTCGCGTGGTACCCGGCATATCGTAAACCACAACGCGATCTTCCCCGAGCATGCGGTTAACCAGCGTGGACTTGCCCACGTTCGGGCGCCCCACCACGCCGATACGAATACCCGGGTACTTGTCTGCCCGGTCTTGATCTGCAGGCTCTTCAGGCTCAGGAAGGAGGTGTTCGAGCAGTGACCGAACGCCTCTGTTGTGAGAGGCTGCAATCATGAATACCGATTGAAAACCCAACTTGTAAAAGTCGGCAGCCGCCACGTCAGGATCCTGCCCATCGGTTTTATTCACCACCAGGTGGGCTTGTTTGTCCGAACGGCGCAGGTGATCGGCAATAACTTCATCACCGGCGGTCAAACCCGCACGGCCATCTACCAGAAACAATACAATGTCGGCCTCATCCACCGCCTGCAACGACTGCTGGGCCATTTCCGAGTCCAAACCGGCCTCTTGGCCTGTGAGTCCACCAGTATCGATAACAATAAACTTTCGATCCTCGTAGAAACCTTCGCCGTACTTTCGGTCCCGGGTCAGTCCCGGAAAATCCGCAACCAACGCATCCCGAGTCCGGGTCATTTGGTTAAACAAGGTGGACTTGCCTACGTTCGGGCGTCCCACAAGGGCAATTACTGGGGTCATAATAATCTGCTATACAAAGAAACAAAAACCCGGCCTGAGCCGGGTCATTTCAGCGTGGCTTCAGTCGTCCTGCTCAAGCTTGAGAACTGACATTTTGCCACCGTTACCATAAACCAACAGGTTACCATCACTCAGCACCTGGACAGGTACGCGGATACCGTCACTGTCAAATTTCGTTTGACCAACCAAACGACCATCTTTCATCTGCATCACATGCAGATAACCTTCGAAGTCGCCGACAACTAAGTGTTCACCCACCACAGCGGGACGAGTCACTTGGCGCCACGCCAATTCACTCTGCACCCACAATTCACGACGGTCGTTGCCTCGCAAGGCGATAACATCACCGTTTGCCGCCGCAAGGAATATATTGCCGTTGCCAATGGCGGGCGAATAATAGCTGGACGCGGTGCGGCTCCAGATTTCTTGCCCGGACCGGATGTCAATCAACGCGAGCTTGCCCTGATAACCGACCACCATAATCGCGGAATCCAATACCAGGGGCTGGCCGCCAATATCGACCAGTCGTTCCAGCTCGGTGCGCCCTTGGGCCTGGCCCACCTGATATTGCCAAACGGGCTGACCATTTTCAGCCGTAAGCGCAATCACCCGTCCATTGGCGAACGAAGCGATGACAATATCAGCGCCAACCAGCGGCGCAGCCGCTGTACGCATGGTAAGTACTGGCACCTGCGATTCATACTGCCAGATTTGCTCGCCTTTGTCGGCATCAAAGCTGATGACTCGACCGTCCGTGGTCTGAACCACCACGAGAGAACCGTTCGATTGTGGCGCGGCCAACACCTCCGTCGGCAAATCAACTCGCCAGTTTTCACTGCCATCTTCACTGGACAGTGCAACCAGCTCAGCGTCCCGCGTGACCAAATACAGCTGACCGCCATCGGCACCGGGGCCTGCGAAAATGCGTTCGTCGAGCTCTTTCTCCCAGACCACATTTCCGTCTTCCGACGCTACGGTAACCACTTCGCCATCCGCGGACGCGGCATAGATAACGTCGCCTGCGTATAGCGGGGCTAACTGCAGAAACTCGCCATCATGCCCGTCACCGACAGACATACTCCATACGCGTTCAAATTCGACAGAAGTTTCAATCTCCGGCACGGGCGCTGGCTGCTCAAACGTATCTGTTGTGCTACACCCTGCCAACAAAACGGCAAGAGCCGCGCTTACTGCGACCAGCGAGAACGGTTTGTTACGCCCAAAAGGCATCAAGCACCCTCCCCGACACCAAGGTCAGATAATTTAAGCTCGAGAAGATCTCCACCTCGTGCCGGACTTTGCTCGCGGGCGGCCAGATACGCTTCGCGCGCGGCTTCGGTGTCACCTTTAGCAAAAAGGATATCGCCTCTCAACTCGGAGAAGACAGCCGCAAAGGTTTTCGCATCGCTCGCGCCATCCAGTGTCGACAAGGCGGCGTCATGCTCACCGGCGGCGAAATGGGCCTGAGCCAAACGATTGCGAATAACCAACGACAAGGCTTTGTAGTCAGCAGCTTTTTCCAGAGCCCACTCCAGTGACGCAACGGCAGCTTCAGGGTCGTTCTCGACCATCATCTGCTGTCGAGCGAGTACAAGGTTTCCATAAATCGCGTAAGCGCTTCCGGCGTGCTCATCACGCAAAGTCTCAGCCACAAATTCAACGGTATTCTTACTATCTTCATCACCCGTGGAGAATGCTGTCAGTAGCGTTGTGAACTGATTTGCGGCCTCGGCTCGCTCTTGGGCCTGATGGTTTTGCCAAGCCTGCCATCCGAATACAATCGCCAAGGCTGCGCCAATACCGATGAGCAATGAGCTACCGTTCTTTTTCCACCAGTCCTTAATTGCCTGGACCTGTTCTTCCTCGGTGCGTAACTCAGCCATGAAAACTCCTGTTAATTATTAGTTGTCGCCCGTTAGTCGGCCGATTCTTTTATACCAAAGACGCCAGAACCTTCGCCAATTCTGTCTGCGAGACTTCCTGCTGAGGCTGATCGTCTCTCAACGGCTTCAATCCCACTGTGCCATTCGCCACTTCGCTTTCGCCAAGGATGACCGCATAGCGGGCACCGCTGCGATCGGCTTTCTTCATCTGGCTTTTAAAACTGCCACCGCCGCAGTGCGTAATCACGACTTTGCCGGGCAACTCGTTTCTCAGCGTATTCGCAATGGCCATAGCGGTAGCCACGCTTTGCTCACCCATGGCGGTCACATAAACATCAGCCTGATTGTTAACGTCATCAGGAACCAGATTCAATGTTTCCAGAAGCAGAATCAGACGCTCCAAACCCATCGCGAAACCAACGGCCACTGTTGGTTTGCCACCAAGTTGTTGAACCAGCCCGTCGTATCGGCCGCCGGCACAAATCGTCCCTTGTGCTCCAAGGCTATCCGTTACCCATTCAAATACCGTCTTGCCGTAATAATCAAGGCCACGAACCAAGGCCGGATTAACGGTGTACGCAACTCCCGCAGCATCCAGCAACGCTTTAAGCTGATCAAAGTGCGCTACGGATTCTTGGTCAAGGTAATCGCTCAGGCTTGGGGCGTTCTCAAGTAACTTACGGGTGTTTGGATCTTTGCTATCCAAAATCCGAAGCGGATTGGTCGTCAGACGGCGCTTGCTGTCATCATCCAGCTCATCCCGATACTGCTCCAGATAGCTAACTAGGGCTTCACGATAAACCTTCCGGGCTTCACTGGTACCGATGGAGTTAATTTCCAGACGAGCATGGGCCGACAACCCGAACTCATCCCACAAGCGTGCGGTCAGCATCAGCAGCTCGGCATCGATGTCCGGGCCGGCCATGCCGAAGCACTCAACGCCAATCTGATGGAACTGGCGGTAACGGCCTTTCTGGGGCCGTTCATGACGGAACATCGGGCCGGTATACCACAAGCGACGCGTCTGATTGAACAGCAAACCATGCTCTTCGGCAGCACGCACACAGCCAGCCGTACCTTCAGGACGCAAGGTCAGGCTGTCACCGTTGCGATCCTCGAAGGTATACATTTCTTTTTCGACAATGTCGGTGACTTCGCCGATGGATCGCTTGAAAAGATCGGTTTGCTCCACAATCGGCATACGAATTTCCTGATAGCCGTATTGCGAAAGTACTTTGCGAACCGTTGTTTCAACGTACTGCCAGACAGGTGTCTGGTCCGGAAGAATGTCATTCATCCCCCGGATTGCCTGAATTTTAGCCAAAGTAAAACCCTGATTGCTTCTTAATTATGTGTTTGGAGATCAGTCTTCGGACTTAGCGATCAATAACGAGTCCTGCTCTTCGCGACGAGCAACCTCTTCCCGAATCAACCGCTCCAAATCATCCGTCAGCGTTTCATTGACCAACTTTTGGTTTGGCTTTCCGTGAAGATAGAACAAATTCTTCGGCGAACCGCCGGTCAGACCGATATCCGCCTCGCGCGCTTCACCCGGACCATTCACAATGCAGCCGATGATCGCCACGTCCAAGGAACGGTTGACGTCTTCCAGCCGTGCTTCCAGATCGTTCATGGTCTGAATAACGTCGAAGTTCTGTCGGGAGCAGCTCGGACAGGCAATAAAGTTAATGCCGTGGCTACGCAAACGCAGGCTTTTCAGAATATCAAAGCCCACTTTGATCTCTTGTACCGGGTCAGCCGCCAACGATACGCGGATGGTGTCGCCGATACCGTCCATCAACAACATTCCGAGACCGATAGAAGACTTCACGGTGCCCGAACGGAACCCGCCGGCTTCGGTGATGCCCAGGTGCAAAGGCTGTTCAATCTGTTGAGCGATCAAACGATACGCCGCGACCGTCATAAACACTTCCGAAGCCTTAAGGCTAACCTTGAAGTCCTGAAAGTCATGGCGATCCAGAATATCAATGTGGCGCATGGCGGATTCAACCAAAGCCTCGGGGGTCGGTTCACCGTATTTACGCTGCAAAGCCTTTTCAAGCGAACCGGCATTCACACCGATACGAATGGGAATATTGCGGTCTTTAGCTGCGTTGATCACGGCGCTAACACGATCATCCCGGCCGATATTGCCCGGGTTGATGCGCAAACAGTCAACACCCAGTTCTGCAACCCGAAGCGCAATTTTATGATCGAAATGAATATCGGCAACCAGCGGCACGGAGACTTGCTTGCGAATCTGACCAAACGCCTCGGCGGCCTCCATGGAAGGCACTGAAACCCGAACGATATCGGCACCGGCCTCCTGAATAGCATTGATCTGGCCTACAGTGGCGGCGACATCACAGGTATTGGTGTTGGTCATGCTTTGAACCGCGATGGGGGCGTCACCACCTACGGGTACATCACCAACCATGATCTGCCGGGATTTACGTCTTTTGATCGGGGAATCTTGTTTCATTGACAGGAACCAACACTATATCCGGACGTTTAATTCAGGGTTCGAGTGTGAACTCTGACCGATTGTTCACGACACGAAAGCTATCCTTATCGAGCGTTTCGTCTTGAAACCGGATAACTTCCACTGCACTCATCGCGCCGACAACAACGTTTAATGGCGGCGTGCCACGTACATCTAATTTATCACCCTGTCGGCGTAACCCACTAACCAGGCGCTGACCTGAGGCATCGGTAACCTTTATCCAGCAGTCACCGTCAAATGTTATTTCCAAGCGACCAATCGATGATTCCGCAACCGATTGGCTGGCTTCGGGTGCTGTAGGCGGCTCAACCGAAGCTACCGGTTCTTCAGCCGGCTCTAGGGTATCGGAAAGAACATCTGCGTTGTCAGAGCTGCTTTCTTCCGCCGAAGGTTCGGCACTGTTAGGCATACCGGATGAATCAGACCCTTCTACAGGCGCAATGGCCGGTGACTGAAGAGCCGGCTCAGGCACCGCTTCGCCCGCATCACCTCCGTCTTCCCTCACACTTTCCGAAGCTGGCGCAGCACTCTCTTCGCTTTCCGATTGTTTCTGGGTGACGAAATATAAGGCGATCGCCGCAACCACGCCAATCAACACCAGCCAAAGAAAGGTTTTGGCGATTCGCTGTTTACGTTTCTTACGGCGCTCAATGTCAACCAGGGGATTGGCCTGCAACGCCTCTTCGCGTCGCTTGCGGGCAGGGGCCAGTTCCACGTCGAGATCACGGATCACCGTGTCGGCATTCAAACCGACCTGCCGGGCGTAGGCCCTGACATAACCTTTCAGAAACAGCTCGGTATCAATCTTTTCGTAATCACCCGCCTCTATAGCCTGAACAACGGACGGGCGCAGGTGCTGCTGCTCGGCAACCGCAGAAACGGACAAGCCTTTCGCTTCCCGTGCTCGCTTTAACTGTTGGCCAACAGGCTCAGCAGGGGTGTAATTTTCCGGCTTTTCACTGACCATTCGAAACCAGCACCTTATATTGTTGGTATTCCTCAGATTCGGCGAACTCATTTTTCAGCAAGAGTGCCAAACTGGCCTCCTGATCACGGTCCTGAAAATGTCGCGCAATACGGATACCTGTATACAAACTTTCAGCAGAATGCACCAATCTAGGGGTGTTCTGAATCATGACCTGAAGACGGGAGTAGTAGCGGGAAGCGGCTGAATAGTCGCCCTGTTCTACCAAAACCCGGGCCAGTGAAAGCAGGGTACGTGCTTCGCCACGGCTCAACTCAACCGCCCGGCGGTAGGCTTGCTCGGCCTGCTCAAGATTACCCAGTTTTTCATGGGTTAAACCGAGATTGTAAAAAACGCCGCTACGATCTTTGTAGGCGGTATCTTCAGATGCTTTTGCAAACTGCGCCCGGGCTTTGTCGTAATCGCCCTGACTGTATAGGAAGGCTCCGAAATACACTCTGCCACGGGTATAACTGCCATCTGCAGAAACCGCATTTTTGAAACTCTGCTCGGAAAGCCGCTCATCGCCTTCAGCGCTATAGACCAAACCCATAGCCGCTAAAGCCGGTGCGTAATCATCTTCAATTTCCAGCGCGCGATCAAGATGGTGTCGAGCACGGCCCAGGTTGCCTTGGGCAATGTATCGGGACGCAAGCTTAACGTAGTTTTCGAGCGCCTTTTCGCGATCGGCTTCGCGAGTAAACCGGCTGTCTGTAGTGGTTACGCAACCTGAAACAAGCAAGCCCAAAACCAATAAGGAAAGAGTAGCCAGTTTTGCGGCCGTATTCTTAACCATCTACAAACACCTTCTGTTGTAACTGAACTCCCTCCAGATCAGGGGTTCACTTGTTGCACGGCAATATAGCGCTGACTGCGCTTAGTCCGGTCTTCAACCCGGCCTACCAACTGGCCGCACGCTGCATCGATATCGTCACCGCGAGGGGTACGGACTGTTGTCACATAACCCGCCTCTGTCAGCGCATTCTGGAAGCGCCGGGTCGCGTTCATACTCGGACGTTCGAAATCACTTTCCGGGAACGGATTAAACGGTATCAGGTTGATTTTACAAGGCAACCCGTTCAACACCACCGCTAGCTCTCTGGCATGTTCGAGCTTATCGTTGACGCCTTGGATCACCGTATACTCAATGGTCGCCTTGCGCTTATCCGGCAATCTTGAGAGGTAGCGACGCGTGGCAGCCAACAACTCAGAAATCGGATACTTTTTATTGAGCGGCACCAATTGGTTACGCAACTCATCATTAGGCGCATGAAGGGAGATGGCCAGTGAAACATCGGTAACCTCACCCAGGCGATCCAATGCCGGGACAACACCCGAAGTGCTCAGCGTGACGCGACGCTTGGAAATGCCGTACGCAAGATCTTCCATCATGAGGTTCATGGCATCGACAACGTTGTCGAAATTGAGCAAAGGCTCGCCCATACCCATCATGACAACGTTTGTAATCGGCCGACTGCTGGGCTCATACGGCATGAATGCCTTGCGAGCGACCCAAACCTGGCCGATGATTTCTGCGGCGGTAAGATTACGATTAAAACCACGTTTACCGGTTGAACAGAAGGTGCAGTCAAGGCTGCAGCCGATCTGAGACGAGACACACAAGGTGCCGCGCTCACCGTCGGGAATCAATACGGTTTCAACGTTGTTACCGTTGTCCATGCGCATGACCCACTTGCGTGTGCCGTCTTTCGAGGTTTCATCGTAAACCACCTCTGGCCCGCGCACTTCAGCGATTTCCTTGAGCTTTTCACGCAGCGCTACGCTCATATTGGTCATTTGATCGAAGTCATCAACGCCACGCTGATGGATCCACTGCAAGACCTGCTGCGCACGAAATTTCTTTTCGCCCAGCGTCTCGAAAAAAGCCTCCAGTTTTGCTTTTGGCAGTCCGAGAAGATTGGTTTTTTCAGCAGGGGCAGTCATGGCATAACCTCGATCAAATAACCAATTCAGGGGCGACAGTTGTCACCCCCGAACAGACAACTTAATTAGCCGCGCGGGCAGATTTCGTTGTCGTTAAAGAAGTATGCCACTTCGCGCTCTGCAGAAGCTGCAGAATCGGAGCCGTGAACGGCGTTGGCATCGATAGAAGAAGCAAAATCGGCGCGGATAGTGCCGGCTTCAGCTTCTTTCGGGTTGGTAGCACCCATCAGTTCGCGGTTCTTCAGGATAGCGCCTTCGCCTTCCAGAGCCTGAACAACAACAGGGCCAGAAGTCATGAACGCAACCAGGTCGTTGAAGAAAGGACGCTCTTTGTGCTCAGCGTAAAAACCTTCAGCTTGCTCCTGAGTCAGGTGCATCATCTTGGCTGCAACGATTTTCAGGCCAGCTTTCTCGAAACGGCTGTAGATTTCGCCGATTACATTCTTGGCTACCGCGTCGGGCTTGATGATAGAGAGCGTGCGCTCGTTTGCCATGTTATTTCTCCAGTCTGGTTAGGGGGTAAAAATCAGGGCGTAGATTATACGCAGTCAATGGGCCACTGCCTACCGCACCGTGCGAAGTCGGGTAACCACATCAACAATTTGTTTGCTCGCGCATTCAATTTCGTCGTTCGTTGTGTAACGTCCCAACGAAAACCTCAATGCCCGATGCGCAAGCTCGTCACTCAGACCGATGCCGCGCAAAACAAAAGAGGGCTCAACAGAGGCAGAGGCACACGCAGATCCAGAAGACACCGCCATATTGCGCAAACCAAGCATGAGCGACTCTGCTTCAACGCCTTCAAACGACAGGTTTACAATGCCCGGCACGCGGTATTCCGCGCTGCCGTTAAAATGCACACCCTCTAGCGACTGCAGACCTGACAAGAAGCGCTGGCGCAGGGTTTCCAAGCGCGCCATTTCGTCTTCCAGACCCTGCCCTGCCATTTCAAAGGCTTTTCCCATTCCTACGATTTGATGGGTGGCCAGTGTGCCGGAGCGCATGTTCCGCTCATGGCCGCCACCATGCATCTGCGCCTCGACACGGACGTCCGGGGAGCGGCGAACATACAACGCGCCGATGCCTTTTGGTCCATAGACTTTGTGGGCCGAGAGAGACAGCAAATCGACATTCAGCTCGTTTACATCAACCGGGATCTTCCCTGCCGCCTGAGCTGCATCAACATGAAAACGGATGCCTCGCGCCCTCAACAGTCGGCCAATCGCGGCGATATCGGTAATACAGCCCAGCTCGTTATTCACCAGCATCAGGCTTACGAGAACGGTATTGTCTTTTAAGGCCTGCTCAACCGATTCAGGGGAAACACGACCGTCCTCCTGAGGCTGTAGCCAGGTAACATCAACGCCCTGTTGCTCAAGCCATTTGCAGGTATCAACCACGGCCTTATGCTCGATAATCGAGGTCACAATATGCGGATGATCATGAATATCCACCGACCCTTTGATCGCGAGGTTGTCGGACTCAGTGGCACCTGATGTCCAGACAATCTCTCTGGAATCAGCATGAATCAAACTCGCCACCTGGCGGCGAGCATTCTCGACAGCCGCTTCGGCCTGCCAACCGAAACCGTGGGATCGGCTGGCAGGGTTTCCAAAAACACCCTCAAGCGTGAGGTGTTTTGCCATTAACTCAGCAACAACGGGGTCAACCGGCGTCGTCGCCGCATAGTCCAGATATACAGGCTTTTTCATAATTTAACGGGAGTACGCTATTGTCAGGCCGGAGCCTGGTCTGTCAGTTGGCGGGTATTAATTGTATCCGCATTGGTTTCTGACTGTTTACGGTTTTGCCGGTCAGCAACCAATTGAATTTCACGCTTGCGCATCAGATCACCAAGGCTGATATCACTCAGAAACTGGTGAATCTGTTCGCTTAAATCGGACCATAGATGGTGTGTCAGGCACTTCTCGCCATTTTGACAATCACCTTTATTGCCGCACCGAGTGGTATCCAGCGACTCACTAACCGCATCCACCACCTCGGCAATAAACACTTCGTCCGCGTGCCGACTCAAGCGGTAACCCCCACCGGGCCCGCGGACACTGACCACGAGATGGTGCCGACGCAAACGGGAAAAAAGCTGTTCCAGATAGGATAAAGAAATTTCCTGGCGCGAGGAAATATCGGCAAGACTCACCGGCCGTTCACTGCTATGCAGTGCCAGATCCAGCATTGCTGTTACGGCATAGCGACCTTTTGTGGTGAGCTTCATATTCTCAGCCCCGACGATGGGTTTGAATATCGGTTTCCATCGCCGAGTATGAATTGACCTACTAAAACAGTCAAGTATTCAGACTTTGCCGTCACTCTCCGGTTCATCGCGCACACAATCAAAATCCTCTTCATCCAATTGCGGCAAATCCCCGTTCTGATACTCACTATTAACCTTTCGAAGCGCCTTGCACATGACTTCCAACCGCTCATCTACAGCATGCATGTGATCAAGCAACGCGCGGACTGAGCGAGCCACCGGATCGGGCATCTCCTCTGTCACACCGTAGGCATCAAAGCCCATACGCTCTTCCATCACTTTGCGACGAGGATTTTCGGCTTCGTCAGCTTTGCGCTTAACAATAATGCGCCCCGGAATGCCTACTACAGTCGCCCCGGCAGGTACCGCCTTGGTGACCACCGAATTCGAGCCAACCTTAGCGCCAGCACCAACTTCGAACGGCCCAAGAATCTTCGCGCCCGCGCCAACAACCACACCATCACCGATCGTGGGGTGTCTCTTGCCTTTATTCCAGCTGGTCCCGCCGAGCGTAACGCCTTGATAAAGCGTGACATCATCACCGATAACCGTGGTTTCTCCGATCACCACGCCCATACCGTGGTCGATAAAAAAGCGACGACCAATGGTGGCTCCCGGATGAATTTCAATACCGGTAAACCAACGTGTCAGGGTTGAAATGGTGCGCGCCAACCATTTCAGCCCCAACCCCCAAATCCAGTGCGCCAAACGATGTAACAACAGCGCATGCAAGCCCGGATAGTTGGTGAGCACCTCAAACGTATTGCGCGCAGCCGGATCGCGATGAAATACGCTATTTATGTCTTCCCTCAAACGCTCAAGCATAACTTTACTCCTGGCCTTTATGTTGCGAGCCTGCGGCATTCTCGGCGCCCTGCTCTTTGCGACTCTGAGTGCCAGCTGCCTTCTGGATCGAAGATAGAACGCCGCGAAGAATGTTCACCTCCATTTGATCCATGCGAGCTCGCTGGAAAAGCCGTCGCATGCGCGCAATCAGATGACGCGGATTGTCTCGACGGTGGAAGTTTACGTCCACGAGCGTTTGCTCGAAATGCCCGAAAAAGCCTTCGACTTCCCCCGCAGTGGCGGGCGGCGAATCCCAACCTTCATCGCCTGGCGCAACCATGGGCTGAAGGTATGGGCCAGACTCTCCCTCTTCAAGGCTTTTCAGATGAAACATCCTTAGCTCATAACAAATCACCTGAACCGCCATCGCCAGATTCAAAGAGCTGTAATCCGGATTCGAAGGAATGTGGATATGGTAATGGCACCGCTGCAACTCGTCATTAGAAAGGCCATGATTTTCACGCCCAAAAACCAAGGCCACTTTCCCGCTACCAGCTTGCTGCACGGCGGTTGCCGCCGCATCGGGCGGTGGTATCACTGGCCAAGGCACTTTGCGACCTCGCGCACTCGTTCCCATCACCATGACGCAATCTGCGACCGCCTCGTCCAGGGACGAAACCACGTGCGCCCTGTCAAGTACATCACTGGCACCCGCTGACCGAGCGTAGGATGTCTCATCAGGAAACGATGCAGGATTCACCAACCACAGGTTACCAAGCCCCATATTTTTCATAGCTCGCGCTACCGCCCCGATGTTTCCGGAGTGAGACGTTTCTACCAGGACAATGCGGATTTGGTCATTGAAGGAGTCATTACTTTCCGGCGACAGCGCGGTTTCATGCATGGTATCTGGGCCTGCTACTCATCAGTAATTTTAAAAAAGAGGCGAATCATACCAGAAACCCGAAAAGAACGGTGCCCCAGAATATCTCGAAACCCGGTGGTATGCGTGCATTTGCTGAGGCAAAAAGCATACAAGCACCTAGAGTTTTTGCTATGATGGCGCCCCTTCACACATTCGGATAATGAATTCTCAGATGCAACCAGCAATTAAAATGGCCCTGCGCGTTGCCCGCCACGGGTCTGACTATCTCAAGGCCCATTTCGAGCGTCAGGAACCCAACGGTAAAGACGAAGCCGAGCGTTACCTGCAGCTGGAACGGGTAGAGCAGTCTATCTACGACAATTTCACAGAACAGCTTGCGAAAGCGTATAAGGATCACACCATTGCACCAATGGGTGAAGCCGACGCCAACGGCAGCGATAAAAGCTGGCACATTTTTCCGCTTCTCGGCCGGGAGAACTTCGTCCGAGGCATTCCCGAGTTCGCATTGGCTCTGTCGCAGAAGAAGAATAATCGCACCGAGAACCTTCTGGTTGTGAACCCGATTACTGGCGAAGAATATTCTGCAAGCCGTGGCCACGGCGCCGCACTGAATAGTCGCCGGGTGCGCGCTTCAGACGTGAAAATGCCAGCCAAGTCAGCCCTTGCTACCAACCTTCTTGATCAAAGCCGTCAAGGTGACGACCCGATGATCTGGGGCGAAATGGCGGCAACACTGGCTCGCGACACAGCCATGTTCCGTACATCTGGCTGCGTGGTACTCGACATCGCCCGCGTCTCGGCCGGTCTTCTGGACGCCGCAGTTGTTTTCCGCCCATCCGCTGCTGACCTGGATCTTGGTGTCACTTTAGCCATGGAATCCGGCGCATTGACCGGCGATTTCTCTGGCAACCCTTCGGCCGGCTCAGCTCGCCAGCTGATTGTCGCCAACCCGAAGCTGTTCCGGGAAATCCTCAAGGTACTGAACCCGTTCCGCGGCAGACTGCCTCGCTAACCGGTCTTCCGGGCACAAAAAAACCGCCATCAGTTCACTGATTGGCGGTTTTTTTGTGCCGGCTTACGCCAGCACATGACACCATCACATACGGTTCAACCACTCAGGCGGCTGCTCTTCTTCCGCTTCATCTCCAGCGCCTTCTTTAGCCGGCACCATGAGATCTTCACGGGTCACACCCATCACCATCAACATGTTGGCAGACACGTAGATCGAGGAATAGGTACCCACAACCACACCAATGATCAGCGCCAACGCGAAGTTATTTATTGCTTCACCGCCCAGGAAATACAAGGCGATCAAAACAACCAAGGTGGTACCTGACGTGTTAATCGTACGAGAAATCGTTTCATGGATGGACTGGTTAATCACATCCCAGGGCTCACCCACGCGCAGCTTGCGGAAATTCTCACGAATACGGTCTGCCACAACAATCGTGTCGTTTAGTGAGTAACCGATAACCGCCAGAATCGCCGCGAGAACAGTAAGATCGAAAGTCCACTGAAACAGTGCGAACATGCCCAGAACGATCAGCACATCGTGGGCCAACGGGATGACCGAAGCGATACCGAATTTAAACTGAAAGCGCATACCAACGTAGATCAATACAACCGCCAGCGCGATCAGCAGCCCCAGACCACTATCCTCTTTCAGTTCCTCGCCAACCTGAGAGCCGACGAATTCCGAACTGACCAACTCAAGACTCTCTCCGGACTCAGAGAGGGCTGCCGTCACTTCTCGCGCCAACTCGTCATTTCCGGCCTCAGCCATCCGAATCAGAACGGTGGTATCGGCACCAAAGTTCTGCACCGAGAACTGCTCGTATCCGGCTTCAGTAAGCTGATTCCGAATAGCATCCAGGCTTGGTGCCTCAGCGTACTCAAATTCGACAGAGGTGCCGCCGGTAAAGTCCATACCTAAATTCAGGCCTCGAACCCCGAGCAACACAATAGAGCCAATCACCAACACCAGCGACAACACTGACGCGGCCTTTCGAAGCCCCATAAAATCAAACGGTTTTTTCTGCATATCAGACATTGGCGAGCTTACCCCCGATCGACAGTTTCTCGACCCTTCGGCCGCCGTAAACGAGATTGACGATGCCGCGGCTTACCATCAAACCACTGAACATAGAGGTGAGTATGCCAATACATAAAGTAACCGCGAAACCTTTAACGGGCCCGGATCCCATCGCAAACAAAATGATAGCAACCAGCAAGGTGGTGATGTTGGCATCGAAAATCGACACGAACGCTCGCCCGTAACCGGCGTTAATCGCCGTTTGAGGCGGCACCCCTGCCCTCAATTCTTCTTTAATTCGCTCAAAAATAAGCACATTGGCATCAACAGCCATACCCACCGTCAGGACGATACCGGCGATACCCGGCAATGTGAGTGTAGCCGACAGTATCGACATACAGGCCACAAGCAGCATCAGGTTCAAGGTCAGAGAAATATTGGCAATCACACCAAAGCCACGGTAGAACGCCAACATATAAAGCAGCACTAACCCAAAGCCCAACGCAACGGACATGACACCTGCGTCAATGTTCTTCTGCCCCAGGCTAGGCCCGATAGTGCGCTCTTGCACGAAGTACATCGGCGCAGCCAAGGCACCGGCACGCAGCAGCAACGCCAACTCGGCCGCCTCGGGAATCGAATCCAGCCCGGTGATACGGAAGCTACTACCCAACGCAGACTGCACCGTTGCCAGGCTGATCAGACCTTTTTCGACAACGCGCTTTTCAACCTCCTGCAGCTCTCCGTCAACCTCTCGGCTTTCGGTTTCTGTGCGGAACTCAATAAACAAAACCGCCATACGGCGACCGATATTGTTTCGAGTTGCCCGATTCATTAAATCACCACCCACGGAGTCCATGGTGATATTGACCTGAGGCTGGCCATTTTCATCAAACGCCTGCTGCGCGTTCGCAACATTATTACCCGTAGCAATCACATCACGCTGTAAACGGGCTGTACGCTGCGGGTTATCACGGAAACTGAACTGCTCCGTTTCCGAGGACGAAGCGTCCTGGCGGGCTTCCATACGGAACTCAAGATTTGCGGTTGCGCCAAGAACCCGCTTAGCTTGCGCCGTATCCTGAACACCGGGCAGTTCTACAATAATGCGGTCTGAACCCTGACGTTGAACCAAAGGTTCGGCAACGCCTAATTCGTTCACCCGATTTCGAATTGTGGTCAGGTTTTGCTCGAGAGCGTACTCTTTGATGCCCTGAATTTCAGCATCGGACAAAGTCAGTGTCAGAAGAAACTCGCCGCCTTCCGTGCTTTCGTCTAGCAGAAACTCGTTGTACTGGCCGCGAACCAGTGAGAAGGCTTCCGCCCTCGTTTCGGAATCCCGGAAACTCAGAACGATGTCTCGGCTGTTTCGAATATCACCACCACGGTAGCGAATCCTCTCTTCACGCATATCCTGCTTGATCTGACCAGACAACGCTTCTAACCGTTGGGTTACAGCAGTGTCCATATCCACTTCCAGCAGAAAGTGAACACCACCGCGCAGATCCAGCCCCAACTTCATAGGGCCGGCCCCTAAACTGCGCAGCCAGTCCGGCGTTGAGGGCGCCATGTTCAGCGCCACCAGATAATCTTTTCCCAATGCAGCTTGCACCGCGGGGCGCGCACGCAACTGAGCGTCTGAACTGTTCAGGCGAATCAGAGCATCGCGCTCTTCAACGGTACTGGACTTTACTTCAATACCCTGACTTTCCAAGGCACCTAAAGCACGATCCAGTATGCGCTGATCAACCTCAGTGCTGCCGCGGGAGCCAGTAATTTGGATGGCGTAATCGTCGGGGAAGAAGTTCGGTAAGGCGTATATGAATCCGATGACCAGAGCGAACACGATCACCAGATTTTTCCAGAGAGGATACTTGTTTAGCATGGGATCCCTTTGAGCTGGCTAAGCCGCCAGCCGTGGTGTTTCAGCCAAAATGATTCGGCCGGTGCTGCGCACCGGCCGGGAATCGGCTCAGATATCCTTGAGCGTGCCCTTGGGCAGAGCACCGGCAACAGCAACTTTCTGAATCTTGATTTCGATGTTGTCAGCAACTTCCAGCACGATGAAATCGTCAGAAACCTTGGTAATACGGCCAACCATACCGCCAGACGTAACCACTTCGTCGCCTTTGTTCAGGCTGGACATCAGGTTCTTGTGCTCTTTCGCGCGCTTGGACTGCGGACGCCAGATCAAGAAGTAGAAAATCAGAATGAAGCCTGCGAAAAAGATGACCTGACCCATAACACCCATAGACTGACCTTCAGCACCTTGAGCCATGGCCAGGGTCGGCAGAAGAGACAGCAGGCCAGCGATTAGCAGTTTGATTGATTTCATTCAGTTTCTCCGTTTAAAGACTGTTCTTTTAGTCAAAATTGATCACTCATCACCCAACGGCGGCACAGTTTCACCGCGTAAGGCGTAGAATTCGCTTACAAAGTCGGACAATGTACCTGCTTCAATGGCACCACGCAATCCGCTCATCAGGTTCTGATAGAACCGCAGATTGTGGATCGTGTTTAGCTGGGAGCCAAGCATTTCTCCGCACTTATCCAAATGATGCAGATAGCTTTTCGAAAAGTTTTTGCAGGTATAACAATCGCAGCGCTCATCCAGCGGACCGGCATCATGGCGGTTCTTTGCGTTTCGAATTTTTACGATGCCGGTTGAGGTAAACAAATACCCATTGCGAGCATTACGGGTTGGCATCACGCAGTCGAACATATCGACGCCACGACGAACGGCTTCTACGATGTCTTCAGGACGCCCCACTCCCATCAAATACCGAGGTTTGTCTTCCGGCATTTTTGGCGGCAGATGATCCAGAATCCGGATCATGTCTTCTTTGGGCTCACCAACAGACAAACCTCCAATGGCGTAGCCATCGAACCCGATGTTCGTCAAACCCTCTAGAGACTGGTCACGCAGGGATTCATACATACCGCCCTGCACAATACCAAACAACGCGGACGGATTGCCCTCGTGGGCTTTTTTACTGCGGGCCGCCCAGCGCAATGACAACTCCATGGAGTCCTTGGCCTGCTTTTGAGTAGCCGGGTACGGGGTACACTCGTCGAAGATCATCACGATGTCTGAACCCAGATCTCGCTGTACCTGCATTGCGATTTCGGGGTTGAGTTCGACTTTAGCTCCGTCAACGGGCGAGCGGAAGGTCACACCTTGCTCGGTGATCTTGCGCATTTCGCCCAGACTGAAAACCTGAAAACCGCCGGAATCGGTAAGAATCGGGCCATGCCATTGGGTGAAATCGTGCAGGTCGCCATGGGCTTTGACCACCTCGGTACCGGGACGCAGCATCAGGTGAAACGTGTTTCCAAGAATTATCTCTGCACCAATCTCTTCGATATCGCGAGGCAACATGCCTTTAACAGTGCCATAGGTACCTACAGGCATGAAGGCCGGGGTTTCAACGGTGCCACGAGGAAACGTCAGGCGACCACGACGGGCTTTGCCGTCTTCACCCAACTTTTCAAAGGACATAAAACAGGATTCACTCACAAGCTTTCTCCACTGGAATCGTCGCTGGCTGCATCAACTTCACCTGAGCTTGCCAACCTACCACGGCTCGGTTCCTTGGCGGTCAGGAACATAGCGTCGCCGTAGCTAAAAAAACGATACTTCTGCTCTACCGCTTCGCGGTAGGCTTTCATAATGTTGTCGTACCCGGCAAATGCACTGACCAACATAATCAAGGTCGATTCGGGCAGGTGAAAATTGGTCACCATGGCATCGACGGTATTAAACCGATAACCGGGGAATATGAATATATCCGTCTCCCCCCGGAAAGCACCTAATTGCCCGGACTGGCTGGCCGATTCCAGCGAACGCACGGATGTGGTGCCTACAGCAATCACTCGCCCACCCCTTTCCCGGGTTTGGCGAACCGCCTCAACCGTCTCTTCCGGTACATGCGCAACCTCACTGTGCATGACGTGCTCTTCGATTTTATCGACGCGTACGGGCTGGAAAGTGCCTGCACCCACATGCAAGGTTACGTAGGCGAAGTCTACGCCTTTGGCCTTCAGAGTTTCGAGCAGTGCGTCGTCAAAGTGGAGTCCCGCCGTCGGTGCAGCCACCGCTCCAGCCTCTTGGGCGTACACTGTCTGATAACGCTCGCGATCAGACTGGTCGTCGTCACGCTCCATATACGGAGGAAGCGGCATGTGACCGATGCGTTCAAGCAGATCGAGAATGGGCTCATCGCCTTCGTTCACAAAGCGGAACAACGCATCGTCCCGACCCATCATGGTCAACGAAGAGCCGTCTTCCAGGATAACCTTCTGCCCTTCTTTCAGCGCCTTGGAGGCTCGGGCATGAGCAAGAATCTCACGCTCGCCCAACAATCGCTCAACAAGAACCTCAACACGACCACCGGTTTCTTTTTGACCGAACAGGCGCGCTGGAATAACACGGGTGTTGTTGAAAACGAGAAGGTCACCGGGTTCGAGTAAATCCGGAAGATTCGTAAACTGGAGATGCTGCGTGTGGCCGGAACCCCCATCAAGGGTCAGCAAACGAGAGGCACTGCGTTGTTTGAGCGGATAACGAGCAATCAACTCGTCCGGCAAGTCAAAATGAAAATCGGAGACGTTCATGGGCCGGCTATTTGAGATGCCGTAGGATACGGCCAATAAGTGGTAGCGGCGGGCGGACTCGAACCGCCACTCCCGTTAAGGAAACGGATTTTGAATCCGTCGTGTCTACCAATTTCACCACGCCGCCATCAGGAAGTGGTGGGAATTATACTGAGCCTGAGACTGAAAGCAACACGCAAAGTAAAAAAATTTCCCACTGCCTCAAACAATTACAATCGATCAAATAATGACAGCTGAGAGATCTGTGCAAACGATTGCTGAGCGGCCTGCAACACAAAGCTTTGGAAGCTCAGATTACTGATTGCCTCGGCATAATCAACATCTTGGAGCTGCGACCGAATCTCTTTGGTGTAGAGGGCGGAATCTTCCAAAAACGCACTGGTTGATTCCACTGCATTCATCCGCCCCCCCAATTCAGTTTGTTTCTGAAGGATAGACTCCTGACCATTATCCAGATTGGCTAAGGATTCTGATATGAGGGCGTCGTATTCAGCATTGCCCTTTGGCGAATCCTTCGAGATGTTATCCAGACCCGCTATGAGATTTTCGATGGTGCCGAAAATGGACTGTTTGTCGTTGATGCCGATGGTGAACTCATCTCCCGCAACTGCATCATTGACGGTCATTTCGATCCCGGCCACCTGAAAGGAGTCACCCAATCCGGGTGCGGCGGGTGTTGTTTGCAACGTCGTACCATCACTACGGGTTACCCCTACCACCAACTCATTCGTATTAAGGTCAAGAGCAACCGTGACGGTTAGGTCATTGGGTACGTTCGGCGTGGCCGAATCAAACTCGGCCTGAAGCGCACCTTCATTCTGCAGCGACAGGCCGGAAATAAATCCGTTGGCAGGTTTCGGTTCCTTCACCGAAACTGTGGCGGGAACGTCGCCAAAAACCGCCTTCCCGTGATCACTGATCGGCACTGTCACGCCATCATCTATTTCAAGAACCCGCTGCCCTTCATCTCCGTTATAAGTCCAGGCACCATCTTCTTTAACGAAAGCCGGCGATCCACCCTGGAACCCACTAAAAATATACTCACCCGAAGCATCACGCGTGTTGGCGACATCAGCTAACTGCCCTAGCCGCTCTTTAAGTTCAGACGAAATTGATTTGCGATCATTGGCAGACAGCGAGCCGTTACCGGCTTGTACCGTCAGCTCCCTTACCCGCTGAATAATGTCGATGGCACTGCTCAGCGCACTCTCTTCCTGCTTCAGCCGATTGTTCGCCAGATCGGCGTTACGCTGATAGGTTTCAAGGCGACTCAGATTCTGATCAAGCTTAAGGATGCGCGCGGCCGCTACCGGGTCGTCCGAGGGCTGGTTGACCTTCTTGCCCGTGGAAATCTGCTGCTGGGTTTTGACCAGATCACTATTGATATCCTGCATCCGGTTGATACCACCGGAGAAGATTTGCTGTGATGAAATACGGACCATTTTACCTTACCCCACCTTACCGGAAGCTTTGCAGCAACGTGTTAAACAAGTCCTGCGCCACCGACATAACTTGCGCCGACGCGTTGTAAGCTGCCTGATACTGGATCAGCTTACCTGCCTCTTCATCCAGATTGACCCCGGATACCGATTCCCGCTGGTTATTGGACTGCTCCAGCAGTGTTTGCCCTGCCGCCTTATCAAGTTGGCTCTGGCGGGTTTTCACGCCCACGTCTTCCACCAAGCCGGCGTACCCTTCGGCAAAGTTCTGGCTGCCACCGTTCAAGGTGTTGGCCGTTCCTAAAGCCGCCAGAAATTCAGCGTTGCGGTTATCGGAAACGCCGTTTTTATTGAAGTCGATGACAAATTCATCGCCCACAGCCGGCTCGCCCGTCATTTCAAACTGATAGCCCTGATACGCGGAGCCCGCACTTGGGTCATTACTTAAAAAAGGCTCTGGCTTTTTAGGATCATACGTGCCGATTTCTACAACGCCGGAATCGCCAGGAGCGTAGGGAACTGCAGGATCAACAGGAGTCGCAATTGAAGAATCAGTAATTACATACTTGTATGTTCCAGTACTCGCATCGAAATCAGTAAACGTAACGGCAAGTGGGCCATTAGTCAGTTCGCCTTGTGTCTGGAAGCCGGGCAACAACGCATTGGTATTCGGGTTTCGGACATTCAGCATTTTGCCCTGAGAAATTGATGCCGTTCCGAGATTCCCCTCCGCCGCACTCGCACGAATCGGACTAGCAAACGCAAGATCTTCTTCCCGACGAACGTTCAAAGCAATATTTGCCGCCGCATTTCGGCTGGGCTGAATCAGGTACTCATCACCCGGATTGAAATCGCCACCTTCAATCCGAATATTGAAGCCCGGCATGCTGATTTCAGACTGAACCGGGTCTGGTAATCGCCCTTGGCGTGCCACTTCGCCTGTTGAGGCATCGACCAACTGATAACTCTTTCCGTCACCACTAAACTTCAATGACCAGGTACCCGCCGCCAACAAACTGCTGTCGGTTATCTCGACGGCCAGCTGGGCGTTTTGAGGCTCTGCGTTGCCGCCGTTCGCAATCACTCGGCTGCGCTGAAACTCAACGCTGTTTATATCGGTGAAGAAGTTGCCGCCTAAATCACCTTCCAGATCCATACCGATTTCATGCTGGTGGTTAATAGCGGATGAAATCCCGATCGCCAAACGCCCAAGCTCATCAAACGCCGGGCGCAAAGCTTCTCGCTCGAAGCGGCGCAAGCCACCCAATGACCCACCCTGAATCTGGTCATCAACCTGCAACATACGCCCACCGCTGGTAAGCGTGAATTCCAACTGGGCAGGGTCTTGCGCACTGGTTCTCGTGCCCAATTGCGCCGCATCGGACCCAGTCACGAGCGACTGACCGTTAGCCAACGACACGTTCACTTGGCTGCCATCCGCATGGGTCACCCGGATACCGACTAGCGCCGACAACTCCCGAAGGTTTTCGTCACGTTTATCCATTAACTCAAGCGGCATTTTGCCCTGAGCAATACCCGGTGATTCGGAAATTGCCAGGTTCAGATCGGCAATATTTTTAATCAGCGTGTTAGCATCTTTTACGCCCTGCTGCATTTGAGTCTTCACCGACTCACGCTGCTGGATGAACTGCTCGTTCAGCGCTTGGAAACGGTTTACCACTTGCTGGGCTTCGCTTAGTACTAGCTGGCGCTGTGGTAGAGACGTTGGGTCTTCCGCGGCATTTTGCAGAGACGCAAAGAAGTTGTTCAGCGCATTACTCAGCCCGGTGCTTTCACCGCCAAGCAGGTTGTCCAGCTGGGTAAGCTCGGCATTAAGGGCGTTCTGCTCCCCAAACAACGTGCTGTCTTCGCGCAACTGCTGCGTGAGGTATTCGTTTGCCAGACGGCGAATGTTCTCGATCGACACGCCAGTGCCAACGGTGCCCGCTCCCGTGCGATTGCCTTCCTGAGTCGCAAACTGGACCTCTTGGCGGCTATAGCCCGGTGTGTTGGCGTTGGTGATGTTATTGGCCGTGGTATTCAGGGCGCTCTGGTGACTGAGTACTCCCGACAAGCCTATCCCGATTAATCCTGCCATGACCTTTTACTCCTTTATCCCGCCGTTGCCCATGGACAACGTCATCAGGGAATCACGATTCATAATCCGGCGAATCTTGGAACCGTATTCCGGGTCGGTGGCGTAACCAGCTTGCTGCAGTTTTTCTGCGAAGATTTCAGGCTCGCCTGCTGAAGAAAGCACATCGTTATAACGAGGATTGCTTTGAAGGAACGCCACATAGTCACGGAAACTGGCCTCGTAATCCGGATACGCCCGGAAGTCGGCACGCTCTTTCATCGCAACACCGCCACGAAACTCGGTGGTTGTAATGGTGACGGCATCTCCATTCCAGCGGCTGTCCGCTTTGATGCCGAACAGGTTGAAACTCGGTTCGTTTCCATCACCTTCAATCATGTGCTTGCCCCACCCTGTTTCCAGCGCGGCTTGCGCAACCATCAAGCGAGGGTCAATACCACTCTCTCGGCCAATGCGCTGGGCAAAGGGCATCAATTCACTGACGAAATGCTCTGGGCTCTCAAAGGTGGCCGGCAATTGAGTATTAGGGTTCAATTCAGCAACATCCTCGGGCAAGGTCCGCACCACCTCTTCTACCGCTTTCATCCGTTCCGGCAAGGCTGGAGAAATTGCAGGCAAAGTACGGTCGTAATCCGCCAGCGTGGCCTTGTGTCCGGCCAGTTTTTCGCCGTTCGGCGCAACACCGGGAATGCTCTCACCCAACTGCCGAACCAGCGCCTCCGCCAAACCGGTTCCTGAACCGCTGGCCATGCTCAGACTGATCTGGCTATCAAACATATCCCGATAGAATTCGCTCTCATTACTGTTCAGGTAATTGCCTTCAGCGAACACTTCGCCGGCTTTGCGCATGGACTTCAGCATTTCCGACAGGAACAGGCTTTCAAACTGTTTGGCCACCTCTTCGAGCGCTGCTTTTTTGTCGCTGCGCGCCTGGGTTTTCAGTGCATTTAGGCCGCTGAAATCCGTGTATACCTGAGCTTGTTGAACGCGATGATCCTGCATGACGCCCCCTAGATCACAACCAGCTCGGCTCGCAACGCGCCAGCCTGTTTGAGAGCTTCCAGCACCGCCATCACATCGCCTGGCGCCGCACCGACCTGATTAACCGCCTGAACGATCTCGTTCAGCGTTGTGGCAGGGCCAAACTGGAACATTCGGGCGGGGTCTTCGGTGATTGCAATTTGGGTGTTGGGCTGTACCTCTGTATCGCCGCCAGCAAAGGGATCAGGCTGCACAACTTCCGGGTTTTCCTGAATGGTCACGGTTAAGTTGCCATGAGTAATTGCTGCCGGGCTTACTTTCACATTCTGTCCGACCACAATCGTGCCGGTGCGGCTGTTGATGACCACTTTGGCGGATTCCTCCGCAGGCTCAACCTCGATATTTTCGACGATCGACAAAAAGCTCACTCGCTGGGAAGGATCCCGAGGCGCTCTCACCGAGATTGATGTAGGGTCGTGCGCGTAGGCCATATCCGGCCCCAAACGGCTATTGATCGCCTCGACAACCCGGCGAGCGGTTGTGAAATCCGAGCGAAGCAAATTGAAAGTGATGGTATCTCCACGGTTAAACGGTGACGCCACTTCGCGCTCAATGGTCGCTCCGTTAGGAATGCGCCCCACACTGGGCACGTTCACAGTGATGCGTGAACCATCTAATCCCTGCGCACCGAAGCCACCCACAACCAAGCTGCCTTGAGCCATGGCATACACCTGACCGTCTGCGCCTTTGAGCGGCGTCATTAACAAGGTGCCACCACGCAGGCTGTCAGCATTCCCGATCGACGAAACGGTGATATCCAATTCCTGACCAGACTTGGCGAAGGCAGGCAAGGTCGCACTCACCGTGACGGCCGCAACGTTTGCAAGCTTTGGGTTAACGCCGTCCGGCAGAGTAATGCCGAACTGATTCATCATGTTCCGGAAAGTCTGGTTGGTGAACGGGGCTTTATCGCCCGTACCGTCCAACCCTACCACCAAGCCATAACCAATCAGCTGGTTGTTTCGAACCCCTTTCACTTTCGCCAGATCTTTTAGACGATCCGCGGCAACCGGCGACGCCATCACCGTCAGCATCGTAAAAAGCACACAAAGTTTGCGGATCATAGCGGCCACCACTCACTGTTAAAGAAGCGGGCCAGCCAGCCCATTTGATTGGCTTGATCAAAGTCGCCGGTGCCACCGTAAGCAAACCGGGCATCGGCGATTCGATTGGATGCCACCGTGTTGTCCGGCGCAATATCCTGCGGACGAACCATGCCGGTCAGGCGGATATATTCATCGCCATTAGTCAGGGAGAGCCATTTTTCACCGCGGATACGCAGCACGCCGTTCGGCAACACTTCGGTTACCGTCACCGTAATGCTGCCCGCCAAGCTATTGCTTTGATCCGCCTCGGCGGCGCCCTGGAAGTCCCGCTCAAGATTGGCTGAAGCATTGAGGCCAATGTTGTTCTTACCGAAGAGATTCGGCTCCGGCAGGCTTAGCTCCTGATCTTTAGTGATCTTGGTTTCGGCATTTTTGCTGGCACGAGTGGACTCTTCCAACAAGACCGTCAGCACGTCGCCAACGTTCAGGGCTTTGGTATCCCCGTAAATATTGTAGTTACGGGACACCTGATAGATAGAGCCGGAATCCGGGTCTCGCTGCATCATCGCCTGGGCGCGCACCGGCGCATAGGCCGGATCGTCGGGCACAGCACGAGGGCGGGTCATGGCGGTGCAGCCCTGTAGGATCATCAGGCCTCCTACCAATACCAGTGTGGCCACACGCTTTGCTGTCCAGGTTTGATGATTGCGTTTCATAACTTACCCGATATTGTTGGTAATGAACTGAAGCATTTGGTCTGTGGTGGACACCACCTTAGAGTTCATTTCGTAAGCACGCTGAGTGGTGATCATGTTGACCAACTCTTCCACCACTTCCACATTCGACGACTCAACGGTGCCCTGTTCGATGGTGCCAATTCCCGCTAAACCAGGCTCCCCTTCCTGAGGATCGCCACTGGCATTGGTTTCCTTGAACAGGTTGTTACCAATCGCCTGCAACCCTTGCGGGTTGATAAAGTTCACCAACGTAATCTGACCAAGATTGACCGGTGCGGCTTGGTCGTCCGTCACCGCGGTAACCGTGCCATCACGACCGATAGTTACATTGGTGGTGTCTTCCGGCACGTTGATGTTTGGCTCCAGCGGATAACCATCTGGCGTTACCACATCGCCATCGGAATTCAACTGGAACTGGCCGTCCCGGGTGTAAGCAATCTGGCCATCAGGCATGGCTATCTGGAAGAAACCGCGACCGTTCACCGCCATATCCAGGGGTTGCTCGGTAATCTGCAGATTGCCTTGGCTGAACTGTTTTGCCGTACCGACCACTCGTACACCAGTACCCAGCTGCAGGCCGGACGGCAGTTCAGTATTCTCGGTGCTCATGCCACCGGGCTGCCGGTTGATCTGATACAGCAGATCCTGAAACACCGCACGATCCCGCTTGAAACCGGTGGTGTTCACGTTCGCCAGGTTGTTGGAGATGGTGGACAGGTTGGTATCCTGTGCGCTTAACCCGGTTTTACTGACCCATAGTGCTGGATGCATGTTTCTACTCCTTACCTTGCCGGCTGCCGAGGCGGCCATTGTTTGCCGCTTACTGCCGGCCGGTGATGCTTAATTCAGCGTTATCAGAGGTTCTGCAACAGCCGTGCCGTTGCTTCGGAATTCTCGTTGGCGGTGGACATAACTTTCACCTGCATCTCGTATTGGCGAGACAACTGCAGATTGGAAATCATCTCTTCCACGGCATTGACGTTGGAGCTCTCCAAAAACCCGGTCGCAACGCGCATATTGGCGTCCGCGGGCTCAACCCCGCCAATCGCCTGCCCCGGCTTACGGCGGATAAACCCGTCCAAACCCTTTTCCAAAGCATCGGCGGGTGGGTTCACCAATTTCAAACGATCAACTTCCACTAACTGATCCGGCGGGCCACCCACCGGAACAACGGAAACCGTGCCATCAGCCCCGATCAACAGGTCATCGAACGGTGGCAAAGCAACTGGGCCACCATTGCCCAGCACCAACTCGCCACTGGGCATGCGAACCAACCCATTCACATCCACCTGAAGGCTGCCACTGCGGGTGAACACTTCTTCGCCTTGATTGTTCTGAACCGCCAACCAACCGTCGCCTTCAACCGCAACGTCGAGTTTTCGGCCGGTATCCATTAAAGCGCCAGCGGAAAGATCGGTACCCGGGCGTTCCGTCATGGCATAGGCGCGGGTAGGATGATGCTCACCAAACACCGGCATGCTGCGGGCCTGAGCAAAATCCTTCTTGAACCCCGTGGTGTTCACGTTGGCGAGGTTATTAGCGTGGGCACGCTGGGCCAGCATGTTCTGCTTGGCGCCAGACATTCCAATGTAGAGGGCTTTATCCATGGGCAAACTCCTGCCGGAATTTTGACTGTTTCCAGTCTTCCTGCAGGAGTCATGCCATGTTTACTTAGACGGGTTAGCGGAGGTTGATGACGGTTTGGGTGACCGCGTCAGAGGTTTCAATGGTCTTGGCGTTCGCCTGATAGTTGCGCTGAGCAATGATCAGGTTGACGAGCTCGGCTGAAAGATCAACGTTGGATTCTTCAACCGAACTGGCCTTGATTGACCCCAAGGTTCCGGTATCCGGCGCACCGATCACCGGCTGTCCGGATTCAAAAGATTCAACCCAGGTGGTATCGCCTACCGGCGACAAACCGTTGGTATTGTTAAAGGCTGCCAGCGCAACCTGCCCCAGCGCTTTGGATTGGCCATTGGTGTAGCGGGCAAAGATAACCCCTTCACCGGACACGTCCAGCCCTGACAAACGCCCGGTTGTGTAGCCGTTTTGCTGTTGGTCATTTACACCAAAAGATGCGCCGTACTGAGTAGTATTCCCCAAGTCAATCACGAATGCCGAGGAGGTTGGGGGATCAGGGATCGGCGTAACAACGGCCTGACCTTGCCCGAGCGGGCCGTCGGCACCATTAGGATCACCGTTCGGGTCTTTGGGTACCCAGTCAGAAACAACAATTTCACCATTCGGATCACCGTTTATTGACTGCAATGTACCGTCTTCCGTGAACCTCGCTGTAAAAGGCGAGTTAGCTGTATTCGCGACCATCTCGCCATCGATCTGCAAATAAATCGACCACTCGCTCACCCCAACTCCATTCCCCGGAGAAGGGTTCTTCACAAAAAACTGGGTAAGCTCATGGGAGTTGCCCAGACTATCGTAAATCGTTGTCGAAGTAGCGTGGTTATAAGTACGCTGATCTAGCGGATTAAACGAATTCGTAATGTCGAGTTCTCCGGCATCAAACGCATCTACGAGCAAGCTGGTGACAGTTGGATCTGCTGGATCCGTTGTCGCAACGTTCTGCACACTCCGATCGGTAGATACGCTTAGCTCACCCGCTTTTGAATAATCAGTTTTGCCGCCGTCCCCATAACTAACCGTAAGGTTTGAACCTCGGTTTTCAATAATCCGAACGTCCTGAACCACATTGCCAGCCGCATCAAGAATCGGGTCGCCATTGCCATCCACTGCGTCAACAAGGGCGGCAGACAAAGAGGTTGTGCCTGATGAATTTATGGCTTCAACAAGCCCGGCTTTGGTTGTCACACCCGCTGTTGCTATTGGTATGTTTTGACCATCTATCGCGATTGAAAATTGAAAATCCGCACCATTCAACGCTGCTTCAAGCTGCGCAATATTATCTGCAGGCGACCCTGGTACTCCTACAGCATCCGTAGAGAAAGCAAAAGGAGTCGTTGCTGAAGATGAAACACCCGGAATGTCGTTTAGCAGCCCCGCAACCTCACGAGCGGTTATGTCGCGCGTTCCACCAGCTCCATCGCTCACTTCCCCCGGAATGGTGACAGGCTGATTTGGCCGACCATCGGCGTAAACAACGACAAAGGTATCGCCGCCGGGTATCAATGAGCTCATCGAGACATCGCCAAGCTGAGTCACTCGTGACTCCAAAACAGACTGTCGGGAATCTAGGTTCAAGTCCGT
Organism: Marinobacter sp. S0848L; assembly: GCF_023016065.1. Taxonomy (GTDB): domain Bacteria; phylum Pseudomonadota; class Gammaproteobacteria; order Pseudomonadales; family Oleiphilaceae; genus Marinobacter. The sequence goes on from NZ_JALKAQ010000005.1 coordinate 102,810, forward strand.
TCTAAGATTGGTCGTCCGCCGAGGAGCAAGATTGTCTGCCTCGATTTTCAAATCACCACGAATTCCTGACATATTACCAGCGCCATCCGCCGTGTACCCCTGAACCTTCATATTCTGGTTATTAACCACGAATCCGTCTTTATCAATTCCGAACTGGCCAGCCCGTGAGTAACGGGTTTCACCGTTATTACTCAGGATAAAAAAGCCATCGCCGCTGATGGCCATGTCCAGCCCGCTATCGGTAAAGCTGATATTGCCTTGGCCAAATGACTGCTTAACATCCTGTACCCGAACACCATCACCAATCGGGTTCGTTCCGCCACTCAAAAAGCCGTTCGCGTACAAGTCGCCGAACTGCACTTTGCTGCCTTTAAAGCCGACAGTACTGGCGTTTGCAATATTATTGCCGGTTACGTCAAGATCCACCGATGCGGCCCGCAGACCACTTAATCCTGTATTAAATGCCATGACTTATACCTCCTGGTCCGACACCGGTTCAGTTAATTTGTTTTACATCCGACAGGGCAATGGAGCCCATGCCGGCGAGATTCAATGTGATAGAGCCACCGTTGTTCAGAGACACACTGTCTACGTTCGCGCTGACCATGGTACCCAACTGCTGCGGCCCGGATGGGTAACTACCCTGTGCAACAATTTGGTAAGGGCCTTGCGGCAAAGCATTGCCGTTGCCGTCTTGGCCGTCCCAACGGAAGGACACCACGCCGGCCTGACTGGCCCCCATATCGATCTGTCGTACAAGCTCTCCCGACTGATTCATTACAGACAATCGCAAGCCACCGGTAGAGGCTGGAACGTCGATAGTGCCGGTCACTTCACCCTCTGCGCCGAGAATGCCCACGCTAGAAGGTGCAAGAACCGTTTTTCCCACCATCGCGGAGGCCTGCAACGCCTGACTTGAACGGAACTGGCCAGCCACTTCATCCACCGTACCGGTGAGGTTCTGCATCTCTTCCAAGGAGCTGAACTGAGCCAACTGGGAGATGAAGTCACCATTGTCTTGCGGCTCCAGCGGGTTCTGGTTTTTCATCTGCGCCAGCATTAGTTCCATGAAGGCATCTTTACCAAGCTCGCTACCACCCTGAGCCTTACTGTCCTGCTGTACCCGATACTGGCCCAGCACATCGGCGGCAGACGCTGAATTTACTGCACTCATCATTCTCTCCTCGCCCTGTTACTGCTGACCCAGCGTCAAGATACGCTGCATCATGGATTTCGCGGTGTTCATCACGTCTACGTTCATCTGAAAGCTGCGCGATGACGACATCATGTCGGCCATTTCTTCAACCACGTTTACGTTTGGATAGAAAACGTACCCGTCTTCATTCGCTGCCGGGTGGTTGGGCTCGTAGCGCATTTGCAACTCAGCATCACTCTCAACAATTCCTTCAACCCGCACTCCAGCACCTGCTCCGTCTTGCGCGGCGGTGCCAAACGTCTGTTGATCGGGATTCAACATGGATTGCTGAATCGCCGCGAACACCGGTTTGCGCGCACGATAGGTGCCTTCCGTGCTGGAACTGGCAGTTTCAGCATTGGCAATGTTCGAGGCGGTAGTGTTCAGCCGCAGGGACTGTGCGGTCATGCCTGAACCCGCAATGTCGAAAATATTACCCAGTGACATGACTGTCTCCTTCAATCAAAAATGGCTGCGGCTTATTCACCTTTCAGGGCTTTGGTGAGTCCTGAAAACTTGCTGCTGAGAAACTGGAAGCTGGCTTGATAGTCCATGGCATTACGCATGAAACGGGATTGTTCCTGCTGCGCATCCACGGTATTACCATCAACCGAGGGTTGGTGAGGGTTGCGGTACAGCAACTCACCGTCGGCTCCGCCTGTACCGGAAGCGTCTATGTGTGAGCTGTGGGTAGTGGCCATCTGTACACCGCTCATTTCATTCTGGGCTTTCTGCATCATGGCGCGGAAGTCGATGTCCCGCGCTTTGTAGCCCGGGGTATCGGCATTCGCCAGATTATTGGCCAACACTTCTGCACGCTTGACGCGGCCTTGAAGCGCCTGCTCATGAATACCCAATGCGCTATCGAATGAAATTGCCATCACTGCCTCCAGAAATCTGCTCCGGCTTTGGATCACTCTGTGATTGCCGGTTTTGCGTTCTGGAGGAGATAAAGCAAGCGGAATGCCAAAACCAAAAAAGCCTGCAAAAATGAAGGCTTCATGAGGTATTGAGAGGTGGTTTTGAGCCTGATTGAACCGGCAATACGGTTTCAGGTTAACCAAAGGCGGCAAGCTGTTTCCTCACTCTGCCGCCCCATAGTCACAAGTTCCAGGGGCGGGACTGATCGGGCCCTAACCACTCCTCAACGAACTCGCTGCTCGAAGGTCTTGGAACCGGAGGCTTATGGGATGAAATTGTGCCTGTATAAAGAAAGCCGGTTATAATCTCATCCTCCGCCAAACCAAGCCCCTCACGCACGGAAGAGTCGTAGGCGAACGCACCCGAACGCCACATAATGCCGTAACCTGCATCTGACAATGCCAGCGACAAAAAAGACATTCCCGAAGCTGCGGACATGACCTGTTCGATATCCGGAACCTTTTTATGGGGCTTTGGCGACGCGATACCCACAATCACCATGGGTGCACGTAGCGGTGCCTTTCTGGCGTTTTCCCGGGCCTTTTCGGTGGCACCCACTCCGCAAGACTGCGCAAACAGATCCCCAAGCGCCGCCAGTGCGACGCCCTCAATAACGAGATATCGCCACGGGCGCAGTAGCGCATGATCAGGCGCTCGTGCTGCGCACTGGAGCGCCTGATCAACCACATCCCGGGGCGGAGCTGGTGCTTCTAACCGCGGCTCTGACGAGCGCTCCATAAGAAACTGGGTAATAGAACTCATATCTTCTCGCTTGTTTATACAAGTATGTGCAAAATCGTTCTGTCTGTTGACCTGGGTTAATTGTGACTAATACTTAATGCTGTTAACCTTTAGTCGCAAATACTATCAATAAAAACTTTTGGCACTCACCATGAGCTACACTCAATTAAATTACAGCGCTGAAAAACAGGACGTTTCTACGTTCAGCGTGGCCGTATGGGTGCACCAGTAAGATGATGAGTGCTCCGGCTGAGCTTCGCAACGTTTCCGCCAATTCCGGCAAGGTTTCGTTAAACGACCCCTACGATAACACGGTCGTCATTCCGCCGATGCCAGACTACAGTGGGCGCATTCTGGCCTACACATCCACCTCCCTTGTAATCGCCACAGGCGTTTTTCAGGACTGTTTCGCGCACTGGCTTTTATGGCTCGTGGCTACGGGTATGGTTTGGCCCCACGTTGCCCACTACATCTCGCGCCGCACGTTCCTGAAAAACTCGCCGCGCATTCGTCAGAAAATGCTACTTCTGGACTGCGTTTCCGGCGGCTCTTTAATCGGGGCTATGGGCCTGGTTGCTATTCCCACCACCGCGATAGTTCTCATGCTGATGTTCAGTTGCCTGATTGTCGGCGGCGTACGCCAATGGCTTATTGGTACCGCCCTGACCGGCGCTTCGCTGGCCGCTACCGTTGCGGCTCTGGGTACCGCGGATAATCTGCAGGCCCCGCTTCTGACAAGCGTGATCGCCGTAGTGGCAACCGGTGTATATATTTGTGTGACAGCCTACTACTCTCACGTTCAGGCAAGAGCTCTGCTCTACGCCAAAACCCAGATCCAGAACCAGCGGGAGCAATCCATTGCGCTGTCCCACAAACTGTCCAAATACCTGTCTCCGCAGGTCTGGCAATCCATTTTTACCGGCGAACGTGATGTTCGGCTTGAAACTCAGCGCAAGAAGCTGGCGGTATTCTTTTCCGATATCAAAGGCTTCACAGAACTGTCTGAAGAAATGGAGCCCGAGGCGCTTACCGAACTTCTGAATCACTACTTTAACGAAATGTCGCAAGTGGCACTGCGCTACGGCGGCACCATCGACAAATTCGTTGGCGATTCCATCATGGTGTTTTTCGGGGACCCAACCAGTCGCGGCCAGCGCGAAGATGCGTTTGCGTGTGTATCTATGGCCATCGACATGCGCAAACACATGAAAATCATGCGGCAAAAATGGCGTAGTCAGGGCATCAAAACCCCTCTGGAAATTCGCATGGGCATCAGCACTGGCTACACCACGGTGGGTAACTTCGGTGCCGAGAATCGCATGGATTACACCATTATCGGTAAAGAAGTGAATCTGGCCAGCCGGCTCGAGTCCTTGGCCGAAGCTGGCGAGATTCTGATTTCATATGAGACGTTTTCACTAATCAAAGACCGCATCATGTGCCGGGACAAAGGCGAAATCACGGTAAAAGGCTTCGGCAAACCGGTACCTATTTACGAAGTGGTCGATTTCCGCCGTGACATGGGGCCGAACCGCAGCTTCCTGGAACACGAACACAGTGGCTTTGCCATGTATCTGGATTCAGACAAAATCACGGATCGTGAGCGCACTGCCATTCTCACGGCGCTCGAAGATGCGGCTGATCGCCTTCGCCAGGAAGACGAAACAGAATAACTCTCGCTTTACTGCCGAACCAATCTGGGCCCTAATCCATCTTGTGGACTGGTACTTCTCCAAGGGTTGATATCCAACCCGCCCCGGCGAGTGTAGCGCGCGCACACCATCAACTCCGAAGGTTTACACCGCTGCATCAAATCGGTGAAAACGGTTTCTACGCAGTGTTCATGGAAGTCCTGCTTCTGCCTAAAACTGATGATGTAGCGAAGCAGTCCGGCTCGATCAATCGCGGCGCCCGTGTAGCGTATAAAGATTGTTGCCCAATCCGGTTGCCCCGTTACCGGGCAATTACTCTTCAACAAATGAGAGCACAGCCCCTCCGTCACTTCAGGGCCATTGGCTGACAACGAATCCGGCGCGTACTCGTAGACAACCTCGTCCACCGCTTCGTTATCAACCAGCTCGCAGCCTTCAGGCCGCCCCACTGCTTCGGCGGTTTCGTCAACACTGCGCATCTGCACGTGAACCGCACCACCACATACCTTAGACAAGTCTCGAGTAATTGTCTCGGCGACTTGCTTTTCCGACGAAAAAACATGTTGATTCAGCGAGTTGACGTACAGTTTTAACGATTTACTTTCAACAATTGAAGGAGATGCAGCAGGAAAGCGAATCTCCGCCCAAGCCACCACCGGGACACCGCCCGGACGTAACCAAGACAGCTCCCACGCCTGCCACATGTCTTCCCCAAACCAGGGCCAGCGCCCATCCTCAAGTCCGATACGACGTCGGTTTTCTTCCCGGGCCACCGGAAACAACAGCGAAGGATCGTACTGATCCGGGTAATCGCTGGATTTGCCCAGCGGTGCGTTATCAAGTGCCATATCAGTTACCGGAACCCTTTTAGTGTCGAATGCCTTTGCCACGCGCCAACATGCGCAGTGCAATGGCCGAAAGCAAAACAATAAAGACCAGAATCATACCAAGCGAAACGAACGGATTAACATCCGAAACACCCAGTATGCCGTACCGGAAACCGTTCACCATATACAGAATGGGATTGGCTAAGGACACGTTCTGCCAAAACTCTGGCAACAAATCGATGCTGTAAAACACGCCACCCAGATAGGTCAACGGTGTGAGCACAAACGTTGGCACGATGGAGATATCATCAAACTTGGTCGCCAGCATGGCATTGATAAATCCCCCCAACGAAAACAATGCGGAGGTCAGAAACACCGTAATGATCACCATCGGCAAGTTATGGATGGCCAGTTGCGTAAAGGCCAGCGATAACAGGGTAACGATCAGCCCGATAATCAGGCCTCGGGACATACCGCCCACCACGTAGCCAGCGAGAATGGTCCAGTTCGGTACCGGCGACACCAACAACTCTTCAATACTGCGCTGAAACTTCATCGAAAAGAACGACGACACCACGTTCGCGTAGGAGCTCGTAATGACCGACATCATGATCAACCCGGGAACAATGAACTGCATGTAGTCGAAACCGCCCATATCCCCAATGCGGGAGCCGATCAGGTTACCGAAAATAATGAAGTACAGGGTCATAGTGACCGCAGGTGGCAACAAGGTTTGCGGCCAAATCCGCGTAAACCGGCGAATCTCACGCAGAACAATGGTTTGAAACGCCGTCCAAAGAGCCAGAGGTGTCATGCTGTGCCCTCCTTCGCGCTTTCGGCTTCCGCGGCATTTTCTTCCACCATCCGAACAAACAGCTCTTCAAGGCGATTTGCCTTGGTGCGCATGCTACTCACCTTGATGTTTTGTCGTTCCAGCTCTTTGAACAGCGCGTTCAACCCCTGCCCTTTCGCCACCTCAACTTCCAAAGCACCGTCGCCGTTGATCAGGCACTTGAAGCCTTCCAGCTCGGGTGCCGCGCTCAGCGATTTTTCGGTATCAAGAATAAACGCCTCGACACTTAGTTGCTGGAGCAATTCCCGCTTACTGGTGTGCCGGATGATCTCGCCATGATCAATGATGGCGATATTCCGGCACAGGGCTTCCGCCTCTTCCAGATAATGAGTCGTAAGAATAATGGTGGTGCCCTGGCGGTTAATCTCTTCCAGGAACTGCCACATCGAGCGTCGCAACTCTATATCCACACCGGCTGTGGGCTCGTCGAGAATCAGCAACCGGGGCTCGTGCACCAACGCCCGCGCAATCATAAGTCGCCGCTTCATGCCCCCGGACAGCATACGGGCCGGGGTGTTGCGCTTATCCCACAAACCCAGTTTTTTCAGATACTTTTCAGCCGACAGGCGGGCTTTTTTTAAAGGAATACCGTAGTAACCCGCTTGGGTAGTAACGATGTCGAACACTTTTTCAAACTGATTGAAATTGAACTCCTGAGGCACCACCCCAAGATTCAGTTTGGCATCCGAAAGCTCGGTATCGATGTCCTTACCAAAAACCCGGACCTTGCCGCCGGATTTATTCACCAGCGAGGACACTATTCCCAGCGTGGTCGATTTACCGGCACCATTGGGGCCCAGCAAAGCAAAGAAATCACCCTCAGCGACCTGAAGATCAATTCCTTTCAGGGCGAAAAAACCATCGCCATAGCGTTTCTCAAGTTCTTCAATTTCCAATGCATAGGTCATAAGTAGAACCGCTGTTATTGAATACACCGCACTCACGGCAAATAGGTAGTGCGCTATGTGATTGAGGCAATTCGTCAAAATTCAAGGCGGCGCCAGATATTCATCCGCTGCACCCGAAACACCCAAACTGCGACAGGTTTCCCGATATAGACAAACCACCCTCCCTATAATGCCGTTACAACAACTTACAAAGCCTGTAACTGCCTTTGGCAAATCAGGTGATCGCGAAGGGATTGTACGACACACTATGGAACTCGTTCATCTGCGCCGTTTATTACTGCCACTTTCGACCGCCCTTGTGCTGTCCGCATGCTTTGACGGCGGGGGATCAAGCTCCGACGACACTCTGACCGGGCAAATCCAAAGCCAAGGCGTAAGTGGGCTAACCTACAGAACCAATTCCCGCGAAAGCACAACGGATGCACAGGGCAAGTTCCGATATTACCCCGGTGAAACGTTAACGTTTAAAGTCGGCACCCTGCCGATAGCCGACGGCGTCCCGGCTAAAGAGTTTGTGAGTTTTCTCGACTTCCAACCGGAACTGCGCGAAGCTCTGGAAACCTCAAAAGTCGATAGCCAAAATCTCAAAGACCACGCGTTGACCGAATCCACACTGTTGAATAACCAAGAACTGCTCAATCGCACCCGATTCATCATGGCCCTTAATTGGACCGAAGTTATCCAAGACGATGAGGGCATTGATATTCGCCCCCGAGTGATTGAACAACTCAATGCCGCGCTCGACGATCCTGCCCTTCCCGTAAGCGTCGATTTCTCAATACCCTCCGCCGAGTTCGAAGCCGAAGACTCGGCCGCCAACCAGTTACTGGCCAGTATTTGTTTCCATGAAAAAGGGGACCAGCTGTGCGGGGAGCCCCCAACGCCGGAGGAAATCGAGAATGCACCGGAGCGCCCCGAAAACGACGATGACATCGACCCGGACGAAACTTACAAGCAAGACCTTAAATCGTTAAGAGAACGCATCCTGCAGGCCGTTCGAAGCCTGGAGGACATCGATGCCCAAGGCGCCAAAGAATACCTGATAAAAGAACTGGCCGGCATCACCAATGCCATCGGTAGGCAATATTATCTTTCTGACCATGTCGCCTCACATCCGGCAAGCGATACCGCTTTAAAAACCATCGCGATTAGAAAGGTGGGTGGAGATATAGCCTTAACCAAGAACGGCATTGAGGCCGTCAGCACTCGCCCCCAAGACATTACGGTTCATAGCTGGAGCTGGCAAGAAGCCGATGTTGACTATTTCGTGGGCGGGGAAGCCGGCGGAGAGGCTGAGATTCTGATCAATTTAAAACCTGAAAATGACTACCGCTGGATTCGAAAATCACTTCGAGTAGTGATTACCGAGTAAAAATCTTACCGAGCGACCAACGCGGCTCGTTGGTTGCATCCAGTGACTTTAAATCGAGGCCATCGGTACCGTGCGGCAAGCACTCCCGAACCGCAAGGACTGCCCCCTGCGCTTTGCCCTCATTGTAGCGAGCCAAATCAACCACTTTACCGCTCTTTAGCGAGCTGCGCTCACTCGTCTGCATGATCATAACGCTTGGGAACAGCCGGCGTTCCGGGCTGTGCGAAACCACCACACCGCGACAACCGTCGGACAACTCAACCAAGGTTCCCGCAGGATAAACACCAACCGCCTGAATGAATGCCTCTACCAAATCCTTTTGAAACTCGATATTTCTCATTTCATAGAGCAAGCCCACCGCTTTGGCCGGTGTCATCGGCTCGTGCCCCTCACGCGGCGCAATCAGAGATTCGAAAAACTCCGCAATGCCCGCCACTTTCGCCAACAAGGGAATCCTCTCGCCACCAACGCCAGACGGAAAGCCAGACCCGTTGTGACGCTCTCTATGTCCCTGCACAACACTCAGGACCGCTTTGGAAATACCAGATGGCTGAAGAATTTCAACGCCACGCTGAACATAAGTTCTGAAAATGTCGAACTCTTCGACGGACAACTGCTGTTCGTGCTGAACGATTTCCGCCGGCAGAGTGGTTTTCCCCACTTGAGACAACAGGCAGCCAGCGCCAAGATGATTCAAAAGCCCTTCGTTCAAGCCGAGTTGGCGGCCAACCACCAGTGCCCAGACAGACGTATTCAACGCATGGCGATACACGAAATCGTCATATTGGCGGGTTCTGCTCAACCACAAAAGTGCGCTGGGTTGCCGGCAGACGCTTTTCACCATCTTTTTCGTGACGCCCGCCACCAACCGGGTATCCAGGCCTGCTTCCGAATGCACTGAGTCGAATATTCGCTCAAGCGCAACCTCGGCATCGCCCAACAACCGCTTTGAGGTTTTGACTTCTTTCTTTAGGGTGGTGGTAACTTTGTGATGAACCGGCTCACGAATGCTCAGAGGCGGAAGCGCCACCTCTGCACGACCATTCGCTCTTTGCTTGGAACGCGCGCGAAAGCCCACCACACTATTGGACTCAACGCTGGCCGACTCACGTGTTTCCGGCTCATCAACCATGACCCATTTACAGTGAGATACCAGCGCACGAACGTCGTTCTGCGAGCGAATGTAGAACCCTTGAATGGGGAACGGGGTCTGGTGCCACGGTCGATCCAGATCCGACACAAACATGCCGATCTCCAGATCATGTACCGCTAGCTTTCGTTGCTGAACCCCCACCGCATTCCCCTCAGATATAAAAGTCTCAGGGTACTAAGTGTGACATGCCCGCGCCTAGCTGCCATTACCGTTTTGTAGAGAAGCGTCACTAAAACAGGCTCTAAAGTAACGCTCCTTATCAATTCGATACCAAATGTACGGATGCAAACCCGTTCACACCTCGAAGCCCCCCGATCAATCTGCCTTGCACACCGATTCATCAAACGCGGGTAAGCGCGCGCCAAGCGAGCCTCGTGGCACTCTGCGTGCATAGACCGTATAAGCAACGGCTGATGCCCGAAGGTAATCCATGCTCACCACCTCGTCCCCTTTTGAAACCTCCGGAGCCAAGGGCCGACAAGCGACCGACAGCTGGAATTTTGCTCCGATGTCAGCGATACGCTCCACGGATTCAGGGCCAACCACTTGCAAGCATGCAACCTCATTGACCGGACCACTTTTATAAACACTCTCGTCCAGTTTTTTCTGGCCACAGGCTCTTACCCCTGCCCCGCAATCACCGGCTTGATTGTGGCTGTCGTCTGAAAGCCGCCAAACCCTGTCACTGCATTGGGTTTCTACTTTCATCGTAGTCGATTTATCGCGAATAAAAGACCAGCCCGGATAGTCAGCTGATTGCCACGAAACGCGTATTTGGCGGGGGTCACCCGATGAATTTTCCCCGGGAAACATCGCATAGTGCGTGTAATAGCTGGCACACCCCGGTAGAGCGAGTACAAGCAGAGTGAGGCCGACCAGTTTTGTGCGACAGGTGTTAATCAACAACATAAAAGCGGGCCTTCCCAAGCATATATGAATCCATAACCAACCTTTCAAAGGGCTGACGCGCTAGTCAGCATCCAGCGCGAATTGAAGCCCATACCCTTCATCGGTTTTGCGCACGACAACCATGTTCAATACCGGCGCGGGTACCGGCAAACCCTGAACTTGCACGACGACCCGATCGCCTAACGTTGGCTCAAACGAGACCCCTTCCAGCGCAATGAAAATTCCGCCATCGGAAATATCACGGGTCGGAAAAACATACTCGCCCAGCTTCTCATGAATAACCTTGACTCGGGCATTCATGGCCGTGCGACTGTGTTCCCTGCGATCACTTGTGGACATTCGGGGATTCCTAAGAAGTTACATCTTTTTATAGTGTTAAGAAGCATACCATCATTTTTATATGAATATGCCAAGAGAGTTATTGACTCAGGCTCACCCATGAATGAGAATGGTTGTCGTTTTGAAATGCCGTTGATACCCAATCACGGAACGCATTCACTAGCATCGAAATCAAAGGAAAGCACCTATGCGTATGAAATTAGCCGCAACCGCCGCTATGGCACTCGCAGCCATGCCTCTCAGCGCCTCAGCCGATGGCGAAGTTAACATCTACTCCTATCGCCAAGCATACCTGTTAGAACCTTTATTGAATGCGTTTACAGACGAAACCGGCATCGAAGCCAACGTTGTATTTGCCAAGCAAGGCTTAGCAGAGCGCCTTGAACGTGAGGGACGCAACAGCCCGGCTGACGTGGTCATGACCGTTGATATTTCCCGTATTAACGAGCTGGTCGAGCGTGATCTGGTCGCCGGCGTTGAAACCGACACTCTGTCTCACAACATCCCAGAGAACCTGCGTCACCCCGAAGGCAAATGGTACGCGCTTACCACTCGTGGCCGCCTGATCTTTGCCTCTAAAGAGCGCGTAGAAGACGGTGAGATCACGACTTACGAAGAGCTGGCTGATCCGAAGTGGGAAGATCGCATCTGTACCCGCAGCGGCAAGCACCCGTACAACATCGCCTTGATTTCCTCCATGATCGCCCATCACGGCGAAGCTGAAACCGAAGAGTGGCTGAAAGGCGTTAAGAACAATCTGGCTCGCAAACCGCAGGGCGGCGACCGCGATCAGATCAAAGCTATTGCAGAGGGCGAGTGTGACCTGTCCATCGGCAACAGCTACTACTACGGCAACATGCTGAAAGATGAGAACCAGCGCCCGATCGCCCAACAAGTCAACCTGATCTTCCCGAACGCAGAAGACCGAGGCACCCACGTGAACATCAGTGGCATCTCGCTGACCAAGAGCGCGCCGAACAAGGAAAACGCCATCAAACTGATGGAGTTCTTGTCATCACCGGAAGCACAGCGCATTTACGCGGAAGCCAACACCGAATACCCGGCCAACCCGGAGGTTAAGCCAACAGGCATAGTTGCAGAATGGGGCGACATTAACCCGGACGACCTTTCACTGCAGGAAATTGCAGATCACCGCAACGCCGCGGTAAAACTGGTCGATCGAGTGGATTACGACAGCTAAACATTGTCGTCCATTCAGATGATGTAAAAGGGTGCACGTCCAGTGCACCCTTTTTTGCGTTACTGACCGGCAACAAGATGACTCGCGTCATTGCAGGAAGCAGGCTCAGTAACTAAAATCGCAACACTTCTCATCACCATCTTCATATACAGGAACGCCATGACCGAGGTTGTTAGCAGTGCCGACCCAGGGCTTTCACAACCCCTACTGGCAAAACGCACCTCGAAACGCTGGCTGATAAGCGCCGTCGTCACCACCGCAATTGTTGCGCTACCTGTTCTTGCGGTCATTTTTCTTGCGTTATTCCCTGAAGAGAATATCTGGCCGCACTTAATCAGCACCACTTTGCCTCGCTACCTCATAACAACGATTCAACTGATGGTTGGCGTGGGCGCCCTCACGTTGATTATCGGGCTATCTACGGCATGGGCCGTTACCATGTGCGACTTCCCCGGCCGGAAATTTTTTGAATGGGCGTTGCTGCTACCCTTTGCTGTACCTGCCTATGTCATCGCTTACGTTTACACCAGCCTGCTAGATTATGCAGGTCCGGTTCAGCGAGCGCTACGAGAGTGGTTCGGCTGGCAAAACGCCAGCGAGTATTGGTTCCCCGAGATCCGTAGTCTGGAGGGTGCCACGCTTATGATTGGCCTGGTGCTCTACCCCTACGTGTATCTGTTGGGCCGCGCCGCGTTCCTTGAGCAGTCCCCGTCTCTCTTTGCGGTCAGCAGAAGCCTTGGCCACTCGGCCTTAAGCACGTTTTTCAAAGTGGTGTTACCCATCGCAAGGCCGGCAATTGCCGTGGGCCTGTCGTTGGTGCTGATGGAAACGCTGAACGATTTCGGCACTGTCGACTTCTTTGCCGTGCAAACCCTCACCCGCGGCCTGTTTGACACCTGGATGAACCTCGGCAACCTTGGCGGAGCGGCGCAAATTGCCACCACGATGCTTATTTTCGTGGTAATCCTGGTGACCTTGGAACGCTACTCACGTCGCCGGCAACAGCAGTTCGCAGCTCGAGACAACCGCGACCCAATCCGCCGTTTCAGCATGTCTTTTCCTCGCCAGATGATCTGTGTAGTGGTTTGTGCCATCCCGCTGATTCTGGGCTTTGTGATTCCCGGAGCAACCCTTGGCTACTACGCATGGGAATACTTCGATGTCAGTTGGAACCCGGATTTCGTGCGCAATACCATGAACAGCCTGTTCCTCTCAGGCACCGCAGCATTAACAACTCTGATCATCGGCGTCACGCTCGCGTACAGCCGGCGTTTACACAACACCAAGGGCATGAAAGTGCTTATGCGTCTGTCTAGTCTGGGATACGCCATGCCCGGAGCTGTGCTTGCCGTTGGCGTGATCGTTCCGCTCGCTGGTTTCGATAACTGGCTTGATTCACTGACTCGAGATTACCTCGGCATCAGCACAGGCCTGCTACTCAGCGGCTCAGCCTTTGCCCTGGTGTTCGCATATACCGTTCGCTTCCTCGCCGTTTCAGCTGGCAGCGTAGAAAGCGCACTGCAAAAAATAACACCCAGCATGGACATGGCGTCTCGCTCTTTGGGGCACAGCCCCGGCAAAACGCTGCTCAACGTGCATCTGCCGATGTTGCGGGGAACGCTGCTAACAGCCGCGTTGGTTGTGTTTGTAGACTGTATGAAGGAGCTGCCGGCAACATTGATTCTACGGCCCTTCAATTACGAAACTCTGGCAACCTACGTATACCAGTTTGCCTCTGATGAGCAGCTTTACCACAGCGCGCTGCCTGCTTTGATCATTGTGCTGGCGGGCATTGTTCCGATCATCCTCATGAGCCGGTCTATTTCCAACTCTCGTTCCATGAGTTGATTACGCCCTACCCTGCAGAAACAAAAAAGGCCCGACATCAAAATGTCGGGCCTTTTTACTATCGGTTGTTCAGCTTGGAACTTATTATTGCCAAATCACCTTTTGCTTCTGAGCGTACCAGCCATCAACCTTTGCCTGGTATGCATCTTCAACCACATTGCGCTTGAGCTTCAGCGTTGGGGTCAGGAAGCTGTTCTCAATCGACCATTCATCGCTAACCACAGTAATGAAGGCCAACTGCTCGTGGGGATCAACCGTCTTGTTAACTTCATCGATCAGGTTCTTGAAGCTTTCTTCGATCTTAGCCCGGAAATCCGCGTCGGCCGACTGCGGGCGGATCTCTTCAGATAACACCACCAGCGCGTGTGGCTGAGTCTGGTTCGCGCCCGACACACACACCATCTCGATGGCATCATGCGACATCAAGCTGTTTTCGATCGGAGCCGGAGCGATGTATTTGCCTTTACTGGTTTTAAAGATTTCCTTGATTCGACCGGTCAGTTTCAAACGACCCATCTCATCAATTTCGCCTTTATCACCCGTCCTGAGGAATCCATCTTCCGTAAAGGCTTCGGCGGTTTTCTCTTCATCCTTGTAATAGCCCATCATCGTGGCAGGGCTTTTTACCAGAACTTCACCGATCTCGCTGATCTTGGTTTCAACACCTGGCAACGCCTCACCCACGTACCCGGTGCGCGTACGACCCGGCTTATTCATGTGTGAGTAGGCAAAGTTTTCAGACATACCGTACCCCTCTAGCAGCTCGAGCCCGAGGTTGCGATACCAATCGAGAACGTCATGAGACAAAGGTGCAGAACCGGAACCGGCCAGCTTTACCTTACTCAAGCCAAGTCCTTTGAGAACTTTCTTTTTGATGACCTTGTTCAACAGGGGCACCTTAAGCAGACGCTCCAGCTTTTGCTTTGGCAGCTTCTGAAGCACGCCGTGCTGGAATTTCACCCACAGACGCGGCACTGACAAGAACAACGTTGGCTCTGCGCGCTGCAGATCGGCAACAAAGGTATCAAGGGATTCCGCAAAATAGAGCTCAAAACCAGCGTACAGCGAACCAAGCTCAACGAACGTGCGTTCAAATACGTGCGCAAGTGGCAAGTAAGACAACATCCGCTCGTTAGGCCCAACACCCAAGGTCTTAGTACCACCCACCGCGGCAAATGCCATATTTTCGAAACTCAGCATTACCCCTTTCGGGCGCCCGGTACTGCCTGAGGTATAAACGATGGTTGCCAGTTCGCTCGCTTCGCGCTGTGGCTTACCTTCCAGCGGAGGATACTTGGCGACAATATCGTCCCAGGTTTCAAAGTCGTTCGACGGGCTGAGCGGGTAGGAAATGCAACGAACAGAGTCTGGCACGCCAGGCTTCATCATTTCCCAATCGTCCAGCTTACCTACGAACAGAACATCACACTCTGCGTGCCCCAGAATGTAATTAACGGTGTCTGCATTCAGTGTTGGATACAAAGGCACGGAAATGTGACCGGCCAGCCAGATTGCCCAATCTGTCATGACCCAATGCGCGCAGTTTTTGGAAATAAGCCCAATGCGGCTCTTCTCCGGCAGGTTCAGCGATTTAAGGTAGGCCGCCATTCGGCGTGCTTCGTCGATTGCGCGCCCCCACGTATATTCAACAACCTGGCCATTGCCAATAGGCTGGGTCATGTAGAGTGAGTCGGCGTTCGTGGCCTCCCAGTGGTAGACCATATCGAGCGGGAGTTTTTGGGTGGAGTCCATGGATCTTCCTGTCTTTTCTTTATAGTTGGATGACTTGCGTATTATTAGACTTTAGTCGCGCAATGCAACACATGAGTGTATATCCAAATGTTGTCAATACGAAACGTTTTCGATTCATCAGCGCTTCGCCACTTTAAACCTGAAAACTGTCGATAGTCACTACCCTCAATGCCGTAAGCCTGTGTTAAACTGGCCAACTTTAAGTTTTCGACCCTGCACACAAGGGAAAACAACCCCAAAAACCGGAGATGGGCATATGGCCAAAAAGACCCTGCGCACCCTGCTCGGCGCGTCCTTGCTGGCGGCTGCAAGCCTGGTACAGGCTGATGACGCGCGCGTTGTAGCCATCACGCAAATTGTTGAACACCCCGCTCTAGACGCGGCTCACCAAGGCGTGAAAGACGAACTGGCAGAGCACGGATATATTGATGGCGAAAACTTACGCCTCATGCATGAGAGTGCTCAGGGCAATTCCGCCATTGCGACACAGATCGCCCGTAAATTTGTGGGCGAGAGCCCCGATGTCATTGTGGCTATTGCAACCCCTTCGGCCCAGACCGTCGCTGCGGCTGCGCGCAAGATCCCTGTGGTTTTCTCTGCGGTCACAGACCCCGTTGCCGCCAAGCTGGTTAAAAGCTGGGAAGCGCCGGGCGCCAACATCACTGGCGTCAGCGACATGCTTCCGATCGAAAAACATCTCGATCTCCTTCAGCGCGTCATGCCGGATGCCAAGAAAATCGGCACCGTTTACAATCCGGGCGAAGCCAACGCTGTTGCTTTGATTGAGCTGCTCGAAGAACGTCTCGCCGCTCGCGGTCTGGAGCTGGTCAAAGGCGCTGCAACGAAAACGTCTGAAGTTCTGGGTGCGGCCCGCTCGCTAGTCGGAAAAGCAGACGCGATTTATCTGACCACTGACAACACGGTCATTAGCGCCGCAGAAGCCGTTGTTTCCGTGGGTGAGCGCTCCAACATCCCGGTATTTGCTGCCGATACAGCAACCGTAGCCCGGGGCGCAGTGGCGGCTCTGGGCTTCGATTACTACAAGCACGGCCGTCAAACCGGCGCGATGGTCGTTCGTATTCTGGAAGGTGCCGAAACGGCCACCATGCCGGTAGAAACCATGGAAGAACTAGACTTGTTTGTGAACCCTACCGCTGGCGAGCGCATGGGTCTCACACTGTCTGATGACCTTATCAAGGACGCCAAAGAAGTCGTCAACAGCGACAAATAATGCCTGACCAACACGGGCGAGCCTCACAAAGGCCCGCCCGTTTTCTTTCACGGTGACCCATTACCCATGCTTAGCGAAATCGCATTTTACGGTGCTCTTGAAACCGGCCTCATTTACGGCCTAGTTGCTTTTGGTATCTATCTTTCTTTCCGTGTTCTGGATTTTCCAGATCTAACCGTCGACGGCAGCTTTCCTTTAGGTGCTGCCGTGGCGGCTGTTCTCATTATTTCAGGCTGGAACCCCTGGCTTGCTACCGGCATGGCGGTCCTTGCGGGCATGGCAGCGGGTGCAGTGACCGCCATCTTGAACGTAAAACTCAACATTCTGAATCTGCTGGCATCCATTTTGACCATGATCGCGCTTTACTCCGTTAATCTGCGCATCATGGGCCGTCCAAACCTGGCACTATTAACCGAAGAAACCGTGCTGACACCTTGGTACGACATCGAGTTTCTCGAATTTCACCAGGTATCGGTTGTGTTGTTTGCCATTGTTGCCGTTATCTCTCTGATCCTGCTATGGCGATTCATGAAGTCTGAAACCGGCCTCGCGATGCGCGCGACCGGCGCCAATGCACGAATGGCGCGTGCTCAAGGTATCGCCACCGGTGGCATGATCATTTTCGGTGTTGCGCTTTCGAACGGACTGGTTGGTCTAGCTGGCGCACTCTTTGCGCAAAGCCAGGGCGCCGCGGATGTCACCATGGGCGTAGGTGTGATCGTGATCGGCCTTGCATCTTTGATTGGTGGCGAAGCAGTCATTACGCCGTCATCGGTTATGCGCGCACTGATTGCTTGCGTTATTGGCGCCATCATTTACCGCCTGGCGATTGCTTTCGCACTGAACGCGGACGTTCTCGGGCTTCAGGCACAAGACCTCAACCTGATTACCGCGGTTCTGGTTACGCTGGCGATTGTTTTGCCGGGCGTACGCACCAATCTTACAAACCGCTTTAGCCGCAAGAAAGCCTGAGGAGGCCCTATGATCAGCGCAACCGATCTTAAGCTCACCTTTGGCAAGGGAACGCCTCTGGAGAATCCCGCCTTGCGAGGCATGAGCCTGACCGTCAATCAGGGCGAATTTGTGACCGTGATCGGCAGCAACGGTGCCGGTAAATCGACGTTTCTTAACGCCCTGTCCGGCGAGGTCATGGTCGATAGTGGCAAAATCGTTGTCGATAACCTTGATGTCACCAAACTACCAACCCACAAACGGGCCGGCCGCGTGGCACGAGTGTTTCAGGATCCACTGGCCGGCACCTGCGAAGGTTTGAGCATTGAAGAAAATCTGGCTCTGGCCATCAAACGGGGACAACGCCGCGGGCTTACCAGCGCAGTCAAACGGCAATACCTCGCACAGTTCCGGGAAAGCTTGTCTACGCTTAAGCTGGGCTTGGAAAATCGTCTTGGCGACAAGATGGGACTTCTTTCCGGTGGCCAGCGTCAGGCGGTTAGCCTGCTGATGGCAAGCCTAACCCCATCTTCCATCCTTTTATTGGATGAACACACCGCAGCGCTGGACCCCAAAACGGCGGCGTTCGTACTTGAGCTAACCACCAAGATCATTGACGAGCAGAAGCTGACGGCCTTGATGGTAACTCACAGCATGAAGCAGGCGCTCGAAGTTGGCACCCGTACGGTGATGCTGCACCAAGGCCAGGTGGTGTTCGACATTAAAGGTAAAGAACGTGAAGGCCTGGAAGTGAAAGACCTCCTCGAGTTGTTTGAAAAACAGCGGGGAATCACAGTGGATGACGACAGCCTGTTACTAGGCTGACGAAAAAACGGGAGCCGAACTGGCTCCCGTTTTTTCGGATAGTTATAAACTCAATGTCCGTATACACGCATCCTCGTATTCATGATCGCGAGATCATCCACGAAAACACTGCCCACCGATTGCTGACCTACTAGCAACTCATCAATGCCAATGTCTGCACGGAACGATGGCATATCGATGGCCAGGGAGGACACATTGCTCGATAGCCGTGCGCCTTCATAAATGTACAAGTCCACCTCGGCAAACAAGTCCAGCGGGCTCGGGAAGGTCAAATCGTAATCCGCACCGGTAATTTGCATACCGCGAACGCCGAGAGCCAGAAACGGCACATCAAACTCCATCGTTTCAATGGCAAAGCCGGTTCTAAGCCGCATAACATCCGAGGCGGTATCGATATGGATCGAACCACGCCCCATCAAGCCTTCGGCATAAAAGTAACTCATCAGATTCGTATGGTTGTTGCTGCCATCTGTCGCCAGCAAAGACCAAGCACCCGTCGTAATCCGAAAATCAACGGCGGCAAAGTTCGTGGGCACGATATTGATGGCTGCATCACCATCGCTCAGAAGATCAATATCAATTCGAATATTATCTAGCGTATCGGTCGCAGACGGGCCTCCAATGCCGTTGAAGCCAAAGAAGTCCGTGCGTTCCGCGCCCCCGATACTGATGTAATCAACAACGAACGCGCCTTCGTCCTGATACAAAAACCGATCGATACTAATTTTGGTTTCGAGTTCGATGCTGACACCAGCCTGGCCGGTAACATTACCCATGGACGCTTCATCCAAGGGCTGAAAACCGGCACCAGCCAGAGCCAACGCAGGCACTCCACTAACGAACAGCGCTAATAATGTTGGTTTCAGGCCTTTCATTATTTTTTTCCTTGTATAGTATTAGCCAATTCCTATGGGCCACTGCGGATGTACGACGCCACCAGCCTAGTTTACCGATACGTCGCCATACAAGACGTGCAGTGATCACAAATCCCTCAGCTTGTTCACTTATAAATCAGCCCCAGGAAACGTCCGTTTTGGGCCGATTTTCCTGAGCCGGCCAGAAGCTCAAGCCCCACACGGGGTTACGAACTTTCAAGTCTTTTTTCATTGAATTTCTTTGCTCGCGCTTCGCGATTCATAGGTTATCCCTTATTCACAAAACACTATATCCTGTTATACTCCTCGAAAATTAACCCATATGTAGGGTTATAGACGTGAACACAGTTTTTAAAAAAGCAGAGGGTGGCAATGAACGCTAAGGCACAGGCAGTGATCACAACGATTCCCATGCAGGAAGCTTCGCTCGACATCTGGGCCAGCAAATATCAGCTGAAAACCAAAACCGGCGAGTCTGTAGACAAAGACATTAATGCAACCTACGAACGGGTCGCCAAAGCCCTTGCTGAAGTTGAAAAAAAGAATGTACGAGACAAGTACATGAAGGAATTTCTGTGGGCTTTGCAGAATGGCGCAATTCCCGCTGGCCGAATCACTTCCAATGCGGGAGCTGAAGCCCACAAGCCGGCAACTTCCACGATCAACTGCACCGTGTCTGGCAACATCCATGACTCCATGAATGACATTCTGGAGAAAAACCACGAAGCAGGCCTCACCCTCAAGGCTGGCTGTGGTATCGGTTACGAATTTTCCACTCTGCGTCCCCGTGGTGCCTACGTGGCAGGCGCTGGTGCAACCACTTCCGGCCCATTGTCGTTCATGGATATCTTTGACCGCATGTGCTTCACCGTCTCCTCTGCCGGCGGTCGTCGCGGTGCGCAAATGGCAACCTTTGACGTTCACCACCCGGATGTCATAGAGTTTATTCAAGCCAAGCGCGAAGACGGTCGCTTGCGCCAGTTCAACTTGTCTCTGCTGATTACCGAAGATTTCATCGAAGCCGTGCGCAATGGCGATGACTGGCACCTGTCGTTCCCGGTCAGCCAGAAAGAAGTCGAGCAAGAAGAGCTCGATTTGACCGACACCAGCAAATTCCTATACCGCGATTTCCCGGTTCAGGATAGCTATGTAGTGAACGATGAAGGCAAAGTAGCCTGCCGCATCTACAAGACGGTCAAAGCCCAGTTCATCTGGGACACCATCATGACCAGCACCTACGACTACGCCGAGCCAGGCTTCATCTTGATCGACAAAGTCAACCAGATGAACAACAACTGGTTCTGCGAAGACATTCGTGCCACCAACCCTTGTGGCGAACAGCCTTTGCCTCCCTACGGCAGCTGCCTGCTTGGCTCTGTAAACCTGACTAAATTCGTTGACTACCCGTTCACCGAAAAAGCCAGTTTCAACTACGAAAAGTACCGCAAGGTTGTAGGCACCTTTACCCGCATGCTGGACAACGTGGTTGAGATTAATGGCCTGCCTTTGGAAGAGCAGCGCCATGAAATCACTTACAAGCGCCGCCACGGCATGGGTATTTTGGGGCTAGGCTCCACACTTGCCATGCTTCGCATGCCCTACGGCTCCGACGAATCCGTAGCCTTCACCGAAGAAGTGGTTCGCGAGATGGCCGTTGAAGGCTGGCGCCAGTCGTTGGCGCTTGCAGAAGAAAAAGGCCCTGCCCCCATCATGGACGACGAGTTTGAAGTGACGCCCAAGATGCTGGCCAAGTGCCCTGAACTGGCCAAAGACGGCCACAAAGTTGGCGACAAGCTGAAAGGTAAAGTGCTCCACGCCAAATACAGCCGCTACATGCAGAAGATTGGCGAAGTTGATCCGCAACTGGTCGAACAGCTGGCGGAGAACGGTGGGCGATTCACTCACCACACCTCAATTGCCCCAACCGGGACCATCAGCTTGTCGTTAGCGAACAACGCCAGTAACGGTATCGAGCCGAGCTTCTCGCATCACTACGCTCGCAATATCATCCGTGAAGGCCGTAAGACCAAAGAGAAAGTGGATGTGTTCTCGTTCGAGCTGCTGGCATATCGCCACCTGGTTAACCCTGGAGCCATGCCGTTCTCCGCGGACGAAGATAAAAAGCTACCGAGCTACTTCACCACATCCGACGATGTTACGCCGAAGCAGCACGTAGACATTCAGGCCGCCGCACAGAAATGGGTAGATTCCTCCATTTCCAAAACCGCGAACGTGCCTCAGGATTTCGCATATCAGGACTTCAAGGGCATCTATTTGTACGCCTACGATCAAGGCTTGAAAGGTTGCACCACCTTCCGCTTTAACCCGGAAGCCTTCCAGGGCGTATTGGTTAAAGAGAAAGATCTCGAGAACACTCTGTACGAGTTCACCCTGGATGATGGCAGCAAGGTCACCTTGAAGGGCAACGAACAGGTAGAATACGACGGTGAAGTTCATACGGCCGCCAACTTGTTTGATGCGCTTAAAGAAGGCACTTACGGCAAGTATTGATCCCGGAACCCGACAGATAGGACAAAGAACATGACAGTTAAAATCAGCAATCAGATTGTCGGCTACCGTGTAAAAAAAGCCGATACAGAAACCAGCAACGAAAGTCCGGCGGCCGCGCAGCCGGACACCAAGCCCGTTCAGATGAATGAATACATCGAGCGGCCTGACTTCTTGCTGGGTACCACCTACAAGATTAAGCCGCCGGTAGCAGAGCACGCGATGTACATTACCATCAATGACATCCTGCTCAACGAAGACACCGATCATGAAAGCCGCCAGCCGTACGAAGTATTCATCAACTCCAAGTCGATGGAACACTTTCAATGGGTTATTGCGCTGACACGGGTTATTTCTGCCGTCTTCCGCAAAGGCGGGGATCTTACCTTCCTCGTTGAAGAACTGCGCAGCGTATACGACCCCAACGGTGGCTACTTCAAAAAAGGCGGCGTATTCATGCCGTCTCTGGTGGCCGAAATTGGCGCCGTCATCGAGAAGCACCTGAAGGCCATCGGCCTGCTGGAAAGCGACGAGATGAGCGAAACCACCAAGCGCATCCTGGCGGAAAAGCGCGCTGAATTCGAAGCGTCGCACAGCACAGCCACTAACGATGACACCAGCAGCGACTACCCGGCCAACGCCACCATGTGTGGCAAGTGCAGCACTAAAGCGGTGATTGTGATGGACGGTTGCGCCACTTGCTTGTCCTGCGGTGACAGCAAATGCGGTTGATATAGCTCAACAGCAGTAAACGAAAGCCCGGCGGCGCGAGTTGCCGGGCTTTTTATTTTCCCGCTCGGCATGCATGCTCGCCTGTTCATTCTTGACGGTACACAGTCATGGTAAAATCCCTTGCTCTTTCAAGTCTTCTTGCCATTCTGGCCGTGCTGATTGCTTTTCAGTATTACATCACGTCCGTTCCCAGCCTCGAACAACCCATAAAGGCCGAAAATGCCCGCTATGTCGATAACGACAACTCGTTGCTCGTCTCAATGGTTGGAAGCGACGGCCAGTCTTTCACTATCGGCCTTCGCGGCGATATCGTCGAAAAACCGGAAGAAGCCGCACTGTTCTTTATCAGCCATCCCGACATTGTCCCCTATGTGTACTGGCCGGGATTACGCAGCAATGATGAAAAACGAGTGATAAAGGTACTCAGCCAATGGGCAGAAAACCTCAACAACCCGACAACCCTAGAGGACCGTTTTACCGGGACTGTTCATGAGAATGATTATCCGAATGCAGATGCGGCAGCGTATCGGATTTACTCGCTATTAAAGAACAGAAACTGATGCCGGGCCAAGGCTGGATTTTCCTGTAGTTGTCGGTATGCTTCAAAGAGCGGTCAACGTCTTTTGGCCACAACCTGCTTTCCAACACAGGTAGACACTGAAACGATATGACTACAGCCACTGCAATTACTATTCGCAAATATCGGATTAAAGACCTGAGCCCGGTCGTGCGCTTGTTTACCGATTCCGTTCACGAGCTGACGGCAACGGCTTACGACGAAACTCAGCGATACGCCTGGGCTTCCCGGACACCGAATCTGGACACCTGGCAGGATCGGTTGGCCTCACTGGAAACGCTGGTCGCAGAAGACGGCAATGCGCTTGCGGGTTTTATCTCTTATGAAGCTGGGGGCGCAATAGATCTCGTATTCACCGCACCGAACTACGCCCGCCAAGGTATCGCCTCAGCTCTATACCAAGAGGCAGAACAACAGCTCCGGGAAAAAGGCGTTAAAGAGCTTGAAACCGAAGCCAGTGTCATAGCCCGCCCTTTCTTTGAAAAGCACGGCTTTGAAGTGGTCGAAGAGCAGCAAGTGACCATAAAAGGAGCGCATTTCCTGCGCTTCAAAATGCGTAAAGAACTACAAGGCTGACAGAGCAATGTACTACGGCATTTCAAACAGCACCATTGGATGGGTGCTTGCCGTGTGGGATGAGCGGGGGCTGTATACGGTCGAGTTGAGCGATCACGAAACGAAACTCATGGCTTTGCTCAAGGCTCGCTTTTCCAGTCTGCAGACAACACCGGTTAACGGCGAAAGCTCCGAGTTATTTGGTAGCATCATACAGGCGCTTGAAAACCCGGAAATCCGATTCGACTATCCCCTAGTCCTCGAAGGCACCGGATTTCAGAAACAAATTTGGCAAGCTCTGCAAGCCATCCCGCCGGGGCAAACGATTACCTATTCGGAACTGGCCAGCCAGCTCAATAAGCCCAATGCCGTGCGGGCTGTAGCGAACGCATGCGGAGCAAACCGACTGGCCATTATTGTCCCCTGCCATCGAGTCGTACGCTCTGACGGCGGCTTGGGAGGCTATCGTTGGGGTATCGAACGAAAACAAGCACTGCTCAATCGCGAAGCGAAGCTGGCAGCCATCGTTTCTTAGCTTTGTCGAGCAGGTGCCGCACATCATTATCCCAAGGATGAAAGTTGGGGCTGTAATACCTCAGATATGAAGGGATCATCTTGCGAAAGATTCCCGGCTGCCCCCACATATAATTCAGCGCGCCGGCCCAGGATTTCAGGTTACCCAGCTCGCCCTCCTCTTTCATCAGCTGCACTAAATGAAGTGACGTATAGAATGGGAACATCACGCTGACGTACACCATTTCCGTAATTCGAACGAACTCGCTACCACCCACCGTGCGATAGACGTCGAAAGCCACCGACTTATGCTCGGATTCTTCAATCGCATGCCAAGCCCAAACCGGAGCAATACGCGGATCCATTTCATCCAACGCATCAAATTTCAACAAAAACTCTTCTGACATCATCGCGGTGAAATGCTCGACAGCGACGGTGTGGGCTAGCTGTCGCTCAGGGCTGAGATGTTTTCTCATCCAATCCATGAACCACTGAATGTCACGTTCGATTCGCGCCAGACCGACCCCTTTTTCCTCCAGACACCCGTTCATCAATTTGTGTTCTTTCGAATGATGAGCTTCTTGGCCAATAAAGGCACGGATCGCGTTTTGCAGATCGGGGTCACTAATTTGATCCTGATAGTACCGTACCGAATCAATGAAGAACCGTTCACCGGGAGGAAAGCTGGCCGACAAAGCTGCCAGCAGGAGTGTCTTGGCGGGATCGTTATCCCACCAATATTTAGGTAGATCTTGCGACAACTCGAAATCAGGTCTGCGCACCACGGGCACAAACCCTTTAGGTGCCAAAGACCTGTAAACCTTTTTTGTTCCCGCCTTTACTCTGTTCGCGGCCATGTTCATCACAAACCTCCCGCCCTATACTATTAAACTAGCATCAGGCTAGACCTATTCGGCCCTCGAAGGCAGGTTTTAAGAGGCCAAATTGATCGGATGAACAGAAATCTCCTGATTAAGGCAGGCCAGCATGGGTGCCACATCCCGCAGTTTACGGGCTTCGGGCCACAAGCGCTCCGCTTCGGGGAACCCTTGCCGCAGAAAATTGAGCCACTGCTTAATGCGCCCGGTTACAAACCGGTCTTCCAACCGGGTCTGCAAGGCCGCGGCGTATTCACGCACCAGTGCCACCGCTTCCGGCCAACTCATCGGCTCCAAAGATTCTCCGCGCTGGGAGGCTTTGATTTGGGCTGCCAAATCCGGGCGAGCGATCAGCCCCCGGCCAATCATTACATCGTCACACCCTGAAACTTCCCGGCAGCGCCAGTAGTCGTCAACGGTCCATATTTCACCATTGGCGATAACATGGCTGCGGACCGCTTCGCGAACTTTGGCGATCTCTTCCCAGTAGGCCGGCGGTTTATAACCGTCCACCTTGCTACGGGCATGGATAACGATTTCCGATGCGCCCGCCGCGTCCAAAGCCTGACCGCAGGCAACGCCCATGGAGCGGTCGTCGTATCCCAAACGCATTTTTGCAGTCACCGGCACATCGGCAGGAACCGCTTTTCGAACGCCGGCCACGATCTCGTACATCAGTTCCGGCTCACGCATCAGCACACAGCCACCTTTATGCCGGTTTACCGTTTTCGCAGGACAACCGAAGTTGATATCGACCTGGGTAGCCCCCAGTTCGGCGACTTTCGCGCCGTGTCGTCCCATCATTTCGGGGTCTGACCCCAAAAGCTGAACGGCCACCGGAACACCGACCTGAGTCAGGGACTGGTTATGCAATTCTGGCGCGTATTTGTAGAAAATACGGGGCGGCAACATACCCTGGGTCACACGAACAAACTCGCTGACACACCGGTCAATACCACCGACCTTGGTCAGGGTTTCACGGATGGGTGCATCGACCAGCCCTTCCATCGGGGCAAGGATGATTCGCATGAAAGCTCCAGAGCAATAACAGAATATTCAGAGTGAGGCTGATCAAAAATCAAGCGGAGGAGGATTGTAAGGAATTTACCGGAAAGTTGATAGCAGGATACTCCCCTATCGGAGCATCCTGCCGATTTGTGCTGGTTTATTTTTGCAGATCAAAACGATCAGCATTCATTACCTTGGCCCACGCTCTGACAAAATCATTTACAAACTTCTGCTGATTGTCGTCCTGAGCATACACTTCGGAGTACGAGCGCAGGATTGAATGAGAACCGAACACCAGATCGACGCGGGTCGCCGTCCACTTCAGTTCACCCGTTTTACGGTCGCGAATCTCATAGAGATTGCTGCCTACCGATTTCCAGGTGTTCCCCATGTCAGTCAGATTAACGAAAAAGTCGTTGCTCAATACCCCGACACGGTCGGTGAATACGCCTGCACCACTATCGCCGTAGTTAGTGCCAAGCATACGCATCCCGCCAATCAACACCGTCATCTCTGGTGCCGTCAGGCCGAGCAAATGAGCGCGATCGAGCATCAGCTCCTCCGGCTTGACCACATAATCTTTCTTCAACCAGTTCCGGAATGCATCAGCCACCGGCTCCAATGGTTCAAAAGACTCTGCGTCGGTCATTTCATCGGTTGCGTCGCCTCGCCCTTTCAGGAATGGAACTCGTACCGTGTAGCCCCCGGCTTTGGCCGCCTGCTCAATGCCTACACTGCCACCAAGCACAATCACATCGGCCACGCTGGCACCGGTATCCGCAGAAATCCGCTCGTAGACGTCGAGGACTTTCGCCAGCCGAGCCGGCTCGTTGCCCTCCCAACGGTTCTGAGGTGCCAAACGAATCCGCGCCCCATTCGCACCGCCGCGTAAGTCAGAGCCTCGGAAGGTACGGGCGCTGTCCCATGCGGTGCTGACCATTTCGCTAATGCTCAAACCGCTTGCGGCTATCTGCTGCTTTACGACTTCTTCGCTGTAATCCAGGTTTCCAGCAGGAACCGGATCCTGCCAAATCAGCTCTTCAGCGGGCACATCCGGGCCAATATAGCGAGTTTTCGGTCCTAAATCGCGATGCGTCAATTTAAACCAAGCCTTCGCAAAGGTATCCCGAAAATACTCGGGATCGGCCATAAACTTCTCGCAGATCGCGCGATACTTGGGATCCATTTTCATCGCCATATCCGCATCGGTCATAATCGGATTGTGACGCACCGACGGATCGCTGGCATCCCGCGGCTTATCTTCTTCTTTAATATCGATCGGTTCCCACTGCCAGGCACCTGCCGGGCTCTTTTTTAGCTCCCACTCATAGCCAAACAGAAGCTCGAAGTAACCCATATCAAACTGGGTCGGGTTCGTGGTCCAAGCGCCTTCAATACCAGAGCTGACCGCACGACTCGCCAACCCATTCATGTTCGGGTTATGCCAGCCAAGGCCTTGGTGCTCCAAGTCGGCCGCCTCGGGATCAGCCCCCAACACCGACGGATCACCATTACCGTGGCATTTACCAACGGTATGCCCACCAGCCGTCAAAGCGGCGGTTTCCTCATCGTTCATCGCCATCCGGGCAAAGGTTTCACGCACTTGTTCGCCGGTCTTCAACGGGTCTGGTTGTCCGTTTACACCCTCGGGATTGACATAAATCAGCCCCATTTGAACTGCCGCCAAGGGGTTTTCCATGGTGTCAGGCTTGCTGATATCGTCATAACGCTCGTCGGACGGCGCCAACCACTCTTTCTCGGAGCCCCAATAGACGTCTTTTTCAGGGTGCCAAATATCTTCACGGCCAAAGGAGAAGCCGTAAGACGGCAGGCCCATCGATTGATAAGCGACGGTACCTGCAAGCACCAATAAATCGGCCCAACTGATTTTATTGCCATACTTCTTCTTGATCGGCCACAGCAACCGGCGGGCCTTATCCAGACTGACGTTATCCGGCCAGGAACTTAAGGGGGCAAAGCGTTGGTTACCGCTGCTCGCACCACCCCGGCCATCAGCCAAGCGGTAGGTTCCTGCTGCGTGCCACGACATGCGAATCATCAAGCCGCCGTAGTGCCCCCAATCCGCCGGCCACCAGTCCTGGCTTTGCGTCATCAGGTCGTGCAGATCGTTCTTGATGCCTTCGAAATCGAGTGTTTTTACCTCTTCCCGATAATCAAAATCGTCACCCATCGGATTCGTTTTTTGATCATGCTGGTGCAAAATGTCCAGATTCAATCCTTCTGGCCACCAGTCCGTCACGTTACGACTCGTGGTCGAATTCGCCCCGTGCATCACCGGACACTTGGCACTTGGGTTATTGTGCGACATAGACTTCTCCTACTCTTCAGTGTTTCGTGAAATGCGCCATCGCAAAGTTCTCCCAGTAATCAAACATGATTTGGGAGACATCACTCCATATACGAGACTTACAGTCCTTAGGTGCTGACATAGCATCATCCTTTCGCATCTGATTTAGATGAGGCCAGATTACATTCACGAGAAACGAAGAGATAATTAATTAAAGACAGACTAATGAAAGATTTTATTAATCGAAGGATGACAGTCAGACAAATGGCATCAGAGCCTTTCGATAGAGGAGAACTTTCCGGAGTCATCAAACAGAATACGAAAACTGCCTCGTACGCCGTCACGAAGGTAGAACTTGGAGAGAATACGCGCCGGGAAGCGGACGGTGCGTCCGTCCCGGCTCGTGGTGTGAACATCGGAGGCTACGCCCTGATAGAACTTAATCCATTCCTCAGGGCTGATGGCAATGTCCACAATAATTTGCTGCATTCAGCTACTAACTCAGTTAGCCAATTCAAGCAGCAAACGGTTCAAGCGGCTGACGTAAGACCCGGGATCTTTCAGCTGCTCGCCGCTGGCCAGTGTAGCCTGGTCGAACAATACGGCCGATAGTTCGGCGAAGCGCTCTTCGCCCTGCTCACTTTCCAAACGCTGAACCAGCGGGTGATCCACGTTGATTTCAAAGATCGGCTTGCTGTCCGGCACCGTCTGGCCAGCTGCTTCCATGATCTTCTTCATCTGGGCGCCCATGTCGAACTCACCGGTCACCAGGCAAGCCGGGGAGTCTGTCAGGCGGTTGGTTACCCGCACGTCCTGAACACTGTCTTCCAGAGCCTTCTTGATGCGCTCCGTCAGCTCTTTGTGCTCTTTCGCAGCTTCTTCCTGATGTTTCTTGTCTTCCTCGGTTTCCACTTCACCCAAGTCAAGATCACCACGAGCAACGTCCTGGAACTGCTTGCTGTCGTACTCGTTAAGGTAACCCATCATCCACTCGTCGATACGATCAGACAGGATCAACACCTCAATGCCTTTCTTGCGGAAAACTTCCAGATGCGGGCTGCTCTTAGCGGCCACAAAGTTATCAGCGGTGATGTAATAGATCTTGTTCTGACCTTCTTTCATCCGGCTGATGTAATCATCCAGCGACACATTCTGGGTTTCTTCACCCGTGTGGGTAGACGCAAAACGCAGGAGGCCAGCAATCTTCTCTTTGTTGCTGAAATCTTCAGCCGGGCCTTCTTTCAAAACGGTACCAAACTCATTCCAGAAGCTCTGATACTCATCCGCGCTCTTCTTCGCCAACTTGGTCAACATGTCCAGCACACGCTTGGTCATGGCAGTGCGAATGCTTTCTACGGTGCTGTCGTTCTGCAAAATTTCACGGGATACGTTCAGAGACAGATCGTTGGAATCGATCACACCTTTGGTGAAACGCAGATACAACGGCAGGAACTGCTCGGCGTCGTCCATGATGAACACACGCTGAACATAAAGTTTCAGGCCACGCGGCGCTTCACGGTTGTACAAATCAAACGGCGCACGCTTGGGAATGTACAACAGGCTGGTGTAGTCCAGCTTACCTTCTACCTTATTGTGCGACCACGTCAGCGGGTCTTCAAAGTCGTGGGCGATGTGTTTGTAGAACTCTTTGTACTCTTCGTCTTTGATCTCGGTACGCGGTAGGGTCCACAGAGCGGTCGCATCGTTGATGGTTTCGTCTTCGCCCTTCTTATCCTCTTCCTCACTCTCGGTCTTCATAACTACGGGGAACGAGATGTGGTCGGAGTATTTCTTCACCAGAGTGCGCAATTTCCAGCCATCGGCGAATTCTGTGGCTTCCGGCTTCAGGTGCAGCACAATCTCGGTACCGCGCTTGTCACGGCTAACCTGTTCGATTGTGAACTCACCGTCGCCCTTGGAGGACCAATGCACGCCTTCTTCAACCGGGGTGCCCGCACGGCGGGTGAACACGTCAACTTTGTCAGCAACGATAAATGCGGAGTAGAAACCTACACCAAACTGGCCGATCAACGCGCTGTCTTTCTTTTCATCACCGGACAATTGCTTGAGGAATTCAGCGGTGCCCGAACGTGCGATGGTGCCCAAGTTGGAAATCACGTCATCACGGTTCATGCCGATACCGTTATCGGTCAGGGTAATGGTGCCGGCATCTTTGTCGTAGTCCAGACGGATTTTCAGATCCGAATCGCCTTCAAACAATGAGTCGTCTTTCAGGGCGGCAAAGCGCAGTTTGTCTTCGGCATCTGATGCGTTGGAAATCAGCTCACGAAGGAAGATTTCCTTGTTGGAGTACAGAGAGTGGATCATCAGCTGAAGCAGCTGCTTCACTTCAGTCTGGAATCCCAGGGTCTCTTTATTGGTTTCTACCGTCATGGCTCGTGTTATCTCCTACTATTTAACGTTCGGTGGAGCGGTGTGATCGGGGAGAGCTTTCCAAAACACGCTGTGGATACATCCATGTACGCTCTGCTTCGCCATCCATGGCTACGCAAGGTTTTGGAAAGCTCTCCCCAATCACACCACCCGACTTGGGTAAAATGTCGAAAGCTGCTCGGAGTTTGGGCCCTCATGTGGGGATGCGCTTCCGAAACCGTGCGGAGCCATGGATGGCGGAGCCCGAGCCGTACAGGGACGTCTTGAGGCGTGTTTCGGAAGCGCATCCCCGCATGAGGGCTTACACCCATGCAGCGTGGACTGAGTTCAGAAATGGGGGCCCGCCGGGGCATTTCAACCCCGGCAAAAGCAAATCAGTCTTCGAGCAGGAAGTGAGCGCGAGCGGTGGCAATGGGCTGAGAACGGGATTTCTGCCAGGCGGTAATCATCACATTCGCAACCCGGTTTCCCTGACGCGTCAGGTGGCATTCCGCGTAAGTTTCTCGGTTCAGGCCTGCCCGCAGATAATCCAATGAAAAGTCGATAATCCTGGGCATTCGCAGAGTATCTTGCGACATCATCAGGTAGATGGCTGCGGACATTTCCATGAACCCACCAATCACGCCGCCATGAATCGCCGGTAAAATCGGGTTACCCAGATTTTCTTCTTTCACCGGAAGACGAAAAATCAAATCATCCCCGAAACGGTCACACTGCAAACCGATCCACTTCGCGTACGGAACGCTCTCCAGCATGCGAGAAAAATCACCGGTTTGTTGGGTGTACTTCAGAATCTCCGGGCTGGTCATTCCTCGCCTCCGGTAATCAGGTCACGATAGGATTTCGGGCTGGCTTCTTTACCGATGCGCATGAACGTGCCCACACAGTTAGCGATAATTTCGCCGCCTTCCTGATAAGCAACACAACGGGTGAAGATGATGTTACGGGTTACTTTGTAGGTTTCAGCGCGGGCAAACACCGGTTTTCTGGGCTCTGCCGGGCGCATGTAGTCAACGCGCAAATCCAGTGTTGGGCACAACTCAAACTCATCCAACGCACAAATCATCACCGAGCCGGAAGTTGTATCCATCAAGGTGGTAATGGCACCACCGTGAATCACACCGGTATCGGGGTTGCCAATGATCTTGTCGCTGTACGGCAGCTCCATGACCAGATATCCGTCACCCACCTCTTTCGGTGCCAGGCCCAAAGCTTTCGCCTGGTTTAACGTGCTCAAAAACCGGGTGACCCGGTCGATTCGGGTTTCATCATTCATTCAGGAAAGTCCAGCAGATCAGTTGTTCAGTTTTGCAGTTGCCTTCTGCGCAACGGGCTTGGCTTTGTTAAAAACCTTGCTGTCTCGCAGTGCGCATAGAGCATCAGAATGGAATTCTCGGCGATACAATACGATAACCACCAGAGTTGAAGCCGCAATAAACACCAGATGTATCCGCAATGCGGTTTTCACGCTTCAACATCACCCGCATCCAATCCTCCCGATACAGATCGAGACTGTTCGATAAACACGGATGAGTTTGGGCTCGCTTTTTTGAGTACCAGGTATAGCCACCCCAGCAAATCAGGAACCAGAGCAAAGCCAGAATGTCTAGGTAGTGTGTCATTGGCTAATTATCTGCATCCAGGCCAGTAAAATGCGGTTACAAGACTTACATATAATACGGTAAGCGAGCCCGCTGGGCCATATTACAGCGAACGTCGATGGGGCATACTGCCGCGATTGTGCTATAAATTTCGGACTTGAAGCCGCTTTCTGTTCGAAACGAACATACAGACGCAACGTGAAGGAGCCATGCGTGAAAAAAGGAAACCTGCCCGGTCTGCTCATTATTCTGGCCATTCTATCGACCCTTGCCGGATGCGCTGTCAATCCGGTTACCGGCGAACGCCAGCTGTCGCTGATCCCCGAAAGCCAGGAGCTGTCCCTCGGAGCCGAGCAATACGTCCCAACCCAGCAAACGCAAGGCGGCAAGTTTTACCTTGACCCCGAACTGACGGTGTACGTTCGGGAAGTCGGTCAAAAAATGGCACAAGTGAGCGACCGCCCTGACCTGCCCTATGAGTTCGTTGTGCTCAACAGCAGCGTCCCCAATGCCTGGGCACTCCCGGGGGGAAAAATTGCCATCAACCGAGGTTTGCTGGCCAAACTTGATGATGAGGCCCAGCTGGCATCCGTGCTGGGCCACGAAATTGTTCATGCAGCCGCTCGCCATAGTGTGCAGCGCATGCAGAAAGGCACACTCATCAGCTTGGGAATGGCCGGCATTGGCATGGCCATGTCGGAGAACGAATGGGCCGGCCTGATCATGGGTGGAGCGGCCGTGGGAGCCCAGTTGGCCTTGGCACAATATGGCCAGGGAGATGAACTTGAATCGGATGCTTACGGCATCAGGTACATGCACGCCGCGGGCTACGATCCGCAAGCGGCTGTTGAACTGCAACAGCTGTTCCTGTCGTTGTCTGAAGGCAACGAATCAAGCTGGTTAAACGGTTTGTTTGCCAGCCACCCGCCCTCCGCAAAGCGCGTGCAGGCGAATCAGAAACTGGTACAGAAAATCGGCGCGGGTGGCTACCGTGGTGCCGAGATTTATCAGCGCAGAATCGCCATGATCAAAAAGCTTCAACCGGCTTACGAAGCACATGACAACGCCATGAAGCTGGCGTCGGAAGGCGATTTTTCCGGCGCTTTGGAGGCCATTAACAAGGCCATCAAAATAGAACCTCGCGAGGCAATGTTCTTCGCCCTGCGTGGCCGGATCTATAAAAGCCAGAATCAACTCAAAAAAGCCCGTGCAGACTTCGACAAGGCCGTGTCGCTGTACCCTGAAATGTTCCAATACCAACTTCACAGCGGGCTCAACGAGCTGGCCCTGAACAATTTATCCAAAGCCAGAACCCATTTGGAAAGAGCAAATGAAGTCGTACCAACGTCCATTGCTTACCTTCGCCTTGGTGACATTTCCAAGCAACAGGGCCGCCGGGATGAAGCCATGGGCTACTATTCCACTGCAGCCGAAGCCGGCGGAGAGATTGGGGAGGAGGCCAAGCGCAAACTGGCCGCCATGACCAATTAACAATTGATCTGAAATTTCAAATAAAAACCGGAAGTTAAACGCTTCCGGTTTTTTTATGCGCGAAAACATTGCCCGTTTGACGCTATCACCGTGTCAATGATTACATTGACTTCTAGAGCAATAACTCTAAAAATCAGATAACCCAATAACAAGCGGATGAAAAACATGCTCTCTAAACGACTGCAACCGATCGCATCCCAAGCCAGGCGAGCCTACGTCGAACTGATGTTTCAGGTCATGGGGCGCGCTTTGCAAGCGATTACCGAAGTAGACGAAGCCGCTCGCGCAGAAACCAGCCAGCTTCCGGTGGGCTTCCTTTTCGAGATGCAGGTAATGCCTGCGGGTCCGAGCCTGGTGGTGGAACACATCGGCGATGGCCGGCTGAAGTATCTCGGCGACGAAGCGCCACGCGCGGTGGACTTGTCGATCCAGTTCAAGCACATGGCCCATGCGTTTTTGGTGATGTCGTTTCAGGAAAAAACGGCCGTGGCGTTCGCGCACGACCGCATGTTGGTCGATGGCGATGTAAGCCTTGCGATCAAAATGACTCGCGTTTTGAATCGTTTAGAAGCATTCATCCTGCCTAAACTGGTCGCGGAACGGGCTGTGAAAGAGTATCCGGCCACCTTGAAGCTGCCCAACAAATTACTGAATGCTGCACGCATATACCTGAAAGTTGCCACCAACCTTGTCGAGACAGTGAGAGCATAATGACCAACAAATACTACGAGTTCTTCTGCCCGGTGAAAGTCATTGCAGGCAAAGCCGCTTTGGAACACATCCCGTTCGAGCTCACCAGCCTGGCCGCCAAGCGCCCTATGATCATTACCGACAAAGGCGTGCGTGCTGCAGGACTTCTGGAACCAGTGATTGCGGCCTGCGAAGAGAGTGGCCTGGACATTGTTTCAATCTACGACGACGTACCGCCAGACTCTTCTACCACCGTCGTTGGCGCGATCGCCAAGTTGTACCGCAAGGAAAAATGCGATTCCATCATCGCGGTGGGTGGCGGCTCAGCCATCGACACCGGCAAAGCCGTGAACATTCTGGTATCCGAGGGCGGTGATGACATCGCCGAGTACAGTGGCGCGGGCATTTTGAAGAAAGCGCTGAAACCCTTCTTCGTGGTGCCCACCACCGCAGGCACTGGCTCTGAAGTAACCTCTGTTGCCGTTATTACCGATGAAAAGCGAGGCGTTAAACTGCCCTACTCATCGCCGTTTTTGCTCCCCAACGCGGCCGTTATCGACCCGCGAATGACCCTTACACTGCCCCCGCACATTACCGCAGCCACGGCGATGGACGCGCTCACCCACGCCACCGAAGCCTTCACCTGCATGGCCAAGAACCCTCTGAGCGATGCATACGCAACCGCAGCGGTGAAGAAAATCAGCCAATCCTTGCTGAAGGTTATGGATAAGCCAAAAGACGAAGACGGGCGTCTGGATTTGGCGCAAGCTTCCACCATGGCTGGTATTGCCTTTTCCAATTCCATGGTCGGCCTTGTTCATTCCCTGGGGCACGCTACCGGCGCGATCTGCCACTTACCACACGGTCTGTGCATGAGCTTGTACTTGCCCTACGTACTGGAATTCAATCTGGAAAGCATTCGGGAACCCCTGGGCGATCTGCTACTGCACCTTGAAGGCCCCGAAGTGTATTCGGCAACGCCGGCCGCGCGCCGTGCGGAAGCCAGCATCTCATCCATCCGCAAACTTCGGGACGAACTCTACAAACGCTGCAAACTTCCTCGGACGCTGAAAGAAACCGAGAAAGTCCTCGAGAGTCAGCTGGAAGACATCGCGACAATGGCCTTGGATGATGGCTCTATCATGTTCAACCCAAGGGAAGTCTCGCTCGACGATACCATAACGATTTTGAGACGAGCCTGGGCCTGATCACCCGCTTTAACCCGGCAAATGCTGCCCGACACTCGTTGGGTAGCATTTTACTACACAACAAACATTTCACCGGAACCGTTTAGTAGGTATTATTCGATTAGCATTCTAGCAACGATACGGCTGGAGGCATGTTAAAAAGGTTTTCGTTTTCCAGCTGCATGGGTTTCTGACCATGATTCATCGACGCTTTAAACATCTAGTCCCAGTTCTTAGATTATTGCCTTTCGCTTTGTTTTACGCTGCCGTATCAACAAGTGCATGGGCCGACACACAAAACGCCATCAAAACATTTCGGTTGAACATTTCCCCACATGGTTACCCGCCCTATCTGATTGTCGACGGAGAGACGCCTTCCGGTATTTTGTGGGATGTAATGACCACAATAGCGCCTCGTTTGGGTTACGAGTTGGTGCCCAGAAAAATCCCTCGAAAACGGGTGGATAACATGCTGCTTGATGGGTACATCGACGGTACGCTAAGAGCCACCGAATGGACCGAACAACCAGATAAGTATCTATTCACGCGGGCGGTCGTGGATGTCGAAGAAGTGCTCTTTTTCCATCATGAATCCACAGCAGACTATTCTCATCCTTCTGATTTGTTCGGGCAGACTATCGTTGCTCATTTAGGGTACAAATACCCAAGCCTTGCCCCTTATTTCGAACAAGAAAAAATTAATCGCTTCAACGTATCCAGCGACAAAGATCTGTTTCGTTATGTCTTGCTGGGCGAGCGCTTTGATGCCGCCTTGGCTGACCGCTTGGTGGGGCAATGGATCTTGCGCAATGAAGGGTTGTCCAACCAGTTCAGAGCTTCGACGGGCAACATCAGCGAATATGGCTACCGTCTCATGCTTCGAAAAGATTGGACTGAATTCGCACAAGGTTTTAACCGGGAGTTGTCGGCCATGCGCGAGAACGGCGAGCTAGACGCCATCCTCGCGAATTACCGTTAAACCCGAGATTACTCCAATCTACGCAGTAGCAGCATCGGCGAAACGCTTAATACCGGCCTTAGTTGCCAGCGCCCGAACAACGCCAATAACAAGGCGCTGATTAACGGAACCGAAAGCACCACCTGCCAATGCCAGCGAAACTCCCCTTCAAACGCCCGTGCCTGCAACGCATAAACGGCGGTTTCCGCGGCCAACACGCCCAGTACACCCGCAAAGAAGCCCAATAGTGCAAATTCCAGCATGGTACTGCGCACTAGCAACAGCTGCTGCCCCCCCAAGGTGCGCAACAACGCACCTTCTCGCTGCCGGTCACGCAAAGTGGCACTCACCACCGCCGCCATCACAACTAACGCAGCCGCAAGAATCAACGCCAGTATCGCTTCAATAGCTTGAGTCACTTGCTGAACAATGTCCTGAATGCGCTCAATGATGTGGTCAATTTCCAGCACAGATACCGTCGGGTACTGTCGTGAGAATTCGTTCAACAACAGCTTGCTGCTTTCATCGAGGTGAAAACTGGTGATCCAGGTTGCGGGCATATTGGTCAACCCGCCATCTGGGGGGAATGCCATGTAAAAGTTGGGCTTCATACTGTCCCACTGAACGCTTCGAATGCTGCCAACAGGCTCAGTGACTTTCTCGGACCCAATGGTAAAGGTCAGTTTATCTCCTAATTTTAAACCTAACTTACCGGCTAATTCCGCCTCGACCGACACGCCCCGGGTATCCCCTTTGGCGAACCACTGCCCTTCCTGAATTCGGTTATCTTCGGGAAGCTGCTCCATCCACGTAAGGTTTAACTCGCGATTCAAGGCATTGATGCGTTCATCTTTGCTAACCGCTTCTTTAACGGGCTGCCCATTTAGCTCGGTCAACCGGCCCCGAACCATCGGATACACCGTATCCAAGGGCACACCGCGCTCGGCCCAAAAGGACTCCACGGCATCAACGTCGTTCGGAGCAATATTGATTAGGAAGTGATTGGGGGTGTCTTCCGGTAGCTGGGCCTGCCAATCCTCCAGCAACGCCGAACGGACTAATACCAATGTAGCCGCCAACATCAGAGTCATGGCAAACACGGCCATTTGCGCCATGCTGGCTTGCCGGTGCCGATACAGCCCAACCAGCGCGAGACGCCATGCGTTACCCCCTCCGCGCACCCGGCGCAGGAGAGATACCATCAGCCAGCCAATGAGTGCCAACACCGTGAGCAGGAGCACCAAACCACCGAGCAATGAAACCACCAAGGTTAATTCACCCGCATACAGCCATACCAAACCAAACACAGCAATGACTGCGATGAGCAGGTCCGGTACCACTTCCCTTCCGGATTCACCGGGCTGGGCGCGCAATACCCGCATCGCAGGCACATTTTGCAGTCGGCGAATAGGGGGGTACGCAAACGCAAACAGCGAAATCAGCGCGGTTAGCAACGCCGGCGTGAGTGCCGAGGGGTCTAGGTAGAAATCAATGGGACGCTCCAGCACATCGCTCAACATACGGACGAGCATCCAAAACAGCGGCAACGCAACGGCTAACCCACCAGCTATTCCCACGACACCCCAAAGAGCCAAGCGGCGCAGGTACAACCGACCAATCCCGCCACCGGTAAGGCCGAGAGTTTTCAGAAGAGCCACCGTATCCCGCTGGGATAGCGCGTACTGACGACTTGCGACCGCAACGGCCACAGCCGCGAGTAAAACCGCCAAACTACCGCCAAGCAACAGAAACCGCTCGGCTCGTTCCAGTGAGCGTGAGAAGGTTTCACCGTCACGCACACCTTCCCATTCATGGCTGGGTTCCAGTTGTGGCTCAAGCCATTGATAGTAATCTTCAAGTAGCCGATCATCACCGGCAAAGAGATAGACAAACCCCACTCGGCTACCTTCCTGAACCACACCGGTTGCGGCCACATCGTCTACGTGCATCATCACGCGGGGTGCCAATGACGACAGTCGAAAACCGCCATCCGGCTCCCGGATAAGCAGATTAGACACGGTCAGTTTCAGGTTTCCCACTTCTAGCGTGTCACCAATCTGAAGCTCCAACAGCCTGAGCAACCTCGGGTTAATCCAAATTTCGCCGGGCCTTGGCCCTGCATCAACGATGGTTCGAGAGCTGTCTTGATTAGGCTGAATTTCGATGTCGCCGCGTAACGGGTATTCATCGCTAACGGCTTTCACCGAAACCAGCTGGAATCCGCTTTCGCCGAACACCATGGTTGAGAATTTGATCATCTGGCCGGTTTGCAGGCCTCGGTTTCTCGCTTCTTCAATCCAGCCGGGCGGTACGGGCTTTCCGTTCTCCGCATCAAGCTGACGGTCTGCTGCCAGAAATGAGCTGGCCGAAGATACCAAGGTGCGCTGAAGCTGGTTTGCGAACAGCGCGATGGTCGCGACCGTTGCCACTGCGATCATCAGGGCAACCAATACCACCCGAACATCCCGCTCGCGCCAGTCTCGCCTGACGGACATTAATTTTTTTGCAGCAGCCATCAGTCAGCGAACTCCCGAGCCGCATCTGGCTCGCTCAAAACACCCGCTTCAATATGGAAGGTGCGGTTACAACGTGCCGCCAATCGCTCATCGTGAGTTACCATCACCAGTGTGGCACCTTGTTCCCGGTTTAAGTCCATCAGTAGATCGGAGACTGACTGGCCGGTTCGGTTATCGAGATTTCCCGTGGGCTCATCGGCAAACAGGATGCTTGGCTCAGAGGCGAACGCGCGAGCAATGGCTACCCGTTGTTGTTCGCCTCCGGATAGTTGCCGTGGTGTATGGTTGAGGCGTTCGCCCAATCCAACACGTTCGAGCAGGTCGCGGGCGCGTTGATGGGGTGCTTCTATTCCGGCCAGTTCCAGCGGTAACATGACATTTTCTAACGCGCTTAATGCTGGAAGCAGCTGAAAGGATTGGAAAACAAAGCCCACTCGCCGTGCGCGGAGTTTGGCACGCTCGTCTTCGCTAAGGCGGCTGATTTCGGCTCCGTCCAGCTCTACGGTTCCTTGGCTTGGGGTGTCGAGCCCGGCCAACAAGCCAAGCAAGGTGGTTTTTCCGGAGCCGGAACGGCCAACGATGGCGACGGATTCGCCCCGTTTGATTTCCAGGTTCACCCCCTGCAAGATCGTCAAGGTATCGGTTTCGAGACTGACTGTGTGGGTCAATCCGGATACTCGCAGCATGGGGCGTTGGTTATTCTTTGTCAGGTCCGTCATTTGGTTCACGGTTGCTCCGTTCGCTGGCGTTTAATGATTTAATTTTCAAGAGTACACGAATCTATGTTTCATAAGGCGTTTACGTTTGTTTGGTCGTTTTTTCTCTTCGCTTTGGTTGTGGTTTCGTGGCCCACATTGGCAAATCAATCCACTTTGCTGGTTGTTGGCGACAGTTTGAGTGCCGCTTACGGTGTTCCGTCTGAAACAGCCTGGGTTCCTCTGCTGCGCGACCGGCTGGAGCGCGAAGGTCTATCTTGGCAGGTGGTGAATGCCAGTATCAGCGGTGAAACGACCGATGGAGGTTTGCGCCGGTTGCCTCGTTTGCTTGAGCAGAATGAGCCGAAGGTGGTTGTCATTGAGCTGGGCGGTAACGATGGTCTGCGCGGATTTCCTCCGAATGTGATTGAGGCGAATCTGGCCAAGATGATTGAGCTGTCGCTGGATGCAGGTGCTACTCCGATTCTTGTGGGCATGCAGATTCCACCGAATTACGGTCAGCGTTATACGCAGATGTTTTCGGATATCTTTCCAGCGTTGTCTGACCGGTATGAAGTGGGGTTGGTTCCGTTTTTCTTAAAGGGAATTTACGATCAGGAGGGTTTGATGCAGGGGGATGGTATTCATCCTACTGAGGAGGCGCAGCCTTTGTTGCTGGAGAATATTTGGCCTGAGCTAGAACCTTTGGTTCACTAAGCGGCCCCAAGCCTTCGGGCTTTCGAGTAGGTCGAGGGCGATCCGCTCCTCTCCTGAAACCGCTACAAGCACGTCCGTGTGCGCTTCTCTTCGGCCATCCATGGCCTACGACATTTCAGGAGAGGAGCGGATCGCCCTCACCCCAGACTTCTCAGGGGTACCTCTCACCGCATCTCAGCAATTCCCTTAAGCAAAATTTCCAACGAAATCCAACACTCGCCTTTCCGACCAGTAGTAGCCATCTTTTGCATGCTCAACAAAGCCGACGTGGCCGCCCCACCGGGGCGCTTCAACTTTCACGTGCCGGCCTAATACTTTTTTCGATTCCGGGTAGCACGCGGCAGACAAGAACGGGTCATCGGCGGCGTTGACCATCAGCACGGGCACTCGAATGTCTTTTAAACGGTATAACGCTGAACATTGGGCCCAATAGTCTTTTGCGTCTTTGAAACCGTGCAGCGGTGCCGTGTATCGGTTGTCGAACTGATGGAAGTTTCGGATTTTTTTGAAGTCGCTGATATCGATCAGTTCGGGGAAGCGTTCGGCTTTCTCCTGCATTTTTCCGTACAGGTCGTTGAGGAATCTCTGCATGTAGATGCGGCGGCTGGGCAAGGCCAACATGTCGGCGCTACCGGCGAGGTCAACGGGGACGGAGTAGGCAACGGCGCCGCTGATTCGGCTATCGAGGTGTTCGCTTTGCTGCCCGAGGTACAGCAAAGTGAGGTTGCCGCCCATGCTAAAGCCGGATAAGAACAGGTTTTTGTAGCTATTATCCAGCGCTCGGGTGACAACGGTGTGGAGGTCTTCGGTGGCACCGCTGTGGTAGAACCGAGGCTGGTGGTTCATGTTTCCGCCGCAGGAGCGGAAGTTCCAGGCCAGTACGTCCCAGCCGTCTGCCATGAGCGCTTTCGCCAGGCCCAGCACGTAGGGTCTTCGGCTGTGGCCTTCCAAGCCGTGTGAGATCACGGCGATTCGGTCGCTGTTTTGTCGGTACCAGTCCAAGTGCAGTTCGTCGTTATCCGGAGTGGCAAGCACTTCGGTTTGAGGCGTTGGCATCTCGACGTTTCGAAACAGGGTCGGCCAGATGGACTGCACGTGCCCGTTTCGTAACCACACCGGTGGCCGGTACGGATACTGCACTCGCCTGTGCAAATTTTGACCTTTTAATTCAGGGGGTTGACGAACCAAATCAAAGTCCTTAATATGCGCCGCACATTGATGCTGTTCCCCGATAGCTCAGTTGGTAGAGCAACGGACTGTTAATCCGTTTGTCGCTGGTTCGAGCCCAGCTCGGGGAGCCACTTCTTTTTAAAAGCCGCTGATTGTTTCAATCAGCGGCTTTTTTCTTTCTAGGTCAAAGCACTTCTTCCCGCTGCATGAACTCTTTAAGAACCTGGTACAGGGTGAAGCCATCCTGCACGCCAATCAGTTCTCGAATGGAATGCATCGCAAACTGCGGAACACCAATATCCAGGGTGGTCACACCCAGACTTGCAGCCGTCAAAGGGCCGATGGTGCTACCGCACCCCATATCGCTTCGAACTACAAAGGTCTGGTGCGGCAACCCAAGTTCATCGCTGATATGCCTGTACAACGCGGCTGAACGGCTGTTGGTTGCATAACGCTGGTTGTGGTTTACCTTAATCACCGGTCCTTGGTTTAGTATAGGCCCGTGATTTTCATCGTGCTTGTCCATGAAGTTGGGGTGTATCCCGTGGGCGTTATCCGCGGAGATCATCATGGACCTTGCAATCGCCCTGCCCTTGTCAGCCCCACACCAACGCTCCAATACATCACCAAGGAATGGCCCTTGGGCACCTTCTGCCGAGACACTGCCTACTTCTTCGTGATCGTTGCACACCAGCAGTGCGGCTTCATCTCCTGATGTATCGAGAAGCGATTGCAGACCGATGTAACAACTCAAAAGATTGTCCAGGCGCGCAGACGCCAGGAAGTCTTCGCGCAGTCCGACCAAGGATGCGTTTTGAGCGTCGTAGAAGCTGAGCTCGTAGCCCAGAATCTTGCCAGCCGTCAGGCCGGATTCGTCGGCAATTTGCGTTTTAAGCAGATCGTCGAATGTTTCCGTCTCTGAGGTTTGCATCAGTATGGGCGGCAGATCCGCTTGGGCATTAACCGAGCGGTTGTTGTTGGCTTCCCGGTCGAGGTGAATTGCCAGGCTCGGTATGATGGCCACCGGTTTCCTGAAATCCACCAATACATCCTGAACTTTCCCGGCTTCATCGAGGATCGTTACCCGGCCCGCCAAGGAAAGGTCGCGGTCAAACCACGGGTTCAACAGCACTCCGCCGTATACCTCGACACCGAGCTGCAAATACCCTTTACGGCGCACTTCGGGGTTTGGTTTTACCTTCAGGCACGGGCTGTCGGTGTGAGCACCTACCATTCGGATGCCTGAGTTCGCAGCTTCTTTTTTACCGGTACGAAACGCAATGATGGATGAGCCATTGCGGATGGCGTAATAGCTTTTACCTTGTTCCAGAGCCCATTCGTCGCGCTCATCCAGCTGTTCGAAACCGGACGCATCAAGGCGTTCTTTCATCACATTCACCGCATGCCAAGGCGTGGGCGAGGCGTTCAGAAACTGCAACAAGTCATTATTAAATTCAGTGTGTTCCATGATCTTCCTGATTGCATGATAATGGCCGCTACAGTATGGCATGAAGCCGCTAACTCTCCTACAGGCTGGCGGTTTCTCCCTATTCGTATTAGTCGTTCAACGAACCAACTGGAGCTCCCTGTGTCGATACCTCGTTTTCTGGACATCGAATACTGCCAAACCGACGACGCACTTTTTCCGACCGCCATCGCCTGGTCATTGGAAGACGGGCAAATGAAATCGGTGGTGATCGCTCCCGATGAAGCCTGGGTTCCCGATGGTGCGGATTTGGGCGACATTGACCTGTTCTACTTAGAGGAACAAGGTGTGCCCATTCTCGAGCTCGTTCGGGAGCTTCACGAAGACCTACCGGGCCAAACCGTTTACGTTGACGGCATAGACCCGGACGAGACTCTGGCCGACCTTATTTTTGAGGCCGTGAAGCAAGAAGCACCTTTCGAAATTGCGCCGATCGCCGACCTGATAACCGATTTGGATTCAGACACTCTGGAAGACCGGCGGCGTGAGTTGATGTTTGAAGAGGGGCTGGAACCCCAGCTTCCTGAAAACGGGGTATACGCCCTGTTGCTGATCGCACGCGAGTCCGGGTTACTGGACGATCTGCACGGCTGAGCGCCAGAGGCGGCGAACTGTGACAGGTGTCTGCGTAACAAGCCGTTACACAAGGCAGAATCTGGCGTCAGCACCGTTACTGACAGGAAGCCAGATAATAATGAATAAGGTCGCAACCCGTTTCCTCGCCGCCAGCACAATGTCCTTGTGCCTTTCACCTGCAGCCACTCTCGCTCAGGAGACGCCGCGCTCAGACAAACACTACGTGGGCCTGCTGGCGACCACCATAGAACACCGCTCTATCGGTGAAATCTCCAAAGAAGATACCTGGAGCCAGGCAGGCACTTTGGTGATTGGTGGTCACCTGAACGACCTCATTCACGCCGAAGTCCGCTTGGGCGGTGGTTATAAAGATGCTGACATAAACAGTGACTTCACCCTTGCGGTCGACTATTACGGCAGTTGGTATATGGGACTGCACTACCCGGTCGGCGAGATTGGTAACGTTTACGCTCAAGCAGGCTTTACTCACATCAGTGGCGAGGCCACGCTTGATAATCCGGACGAGCGTCGCAACCGCGAATTCCAGGAATTTGGCGAGGACTATCCGAGCAGCAGCTTCAGTTTCAGCTGGATAGCGGGTATCGATTTCAAGTTAATCGATAGCATGTATCT
Source organism: Marinobacter sp. S0848L (assembly GCF_023016065.1). Lineage (GTDB taxonomy): Bacteria > Pseudomonadota > Gammaproteobacteria > Pseudomonadales > Oleiphilaceae > Marinobacter. Next base: position 147,556 of record NZ_JALKAQ010000005.1, read on the forward strand.
GGTACTGGAGGGCGGGAAGTTGTTCGAAGATACCGATACCAGCGCGAATGCCTTTCAGTTTTCTTCGGGGATTCGTTACGAATTTTGAGGGAACGCCAGGCTCGATGCAGGTCAAGCGAGGCTAGAATCCTTTTTCTGGAACCGCTACGAGCACATCCATGTGCGCTTCTCTCAGGCCATCCTTGGCCTTCGAAATTCCAGAAAAAGGATTCTAGCCTCGCTCGCCCCAAACTCGGTTTCAGGGCAGCGGCCCACGCCTGCCTCTTCCCTACCAAAACTCAGACCTTATGCTGAATATGCCAGCACTGGTGAATCTTCTGGTTCCGCTGGAAATCCTTATCCAGGGTACTCGAAGTCACTTCCTTCACATCGAACTCCGCAGCCAAATCTTCGTCCAGCTTAAACTTACGGAAATTGTTAGAGAAGATCAGCAAGCCATCGGTAGACAAGCGTTCCATGCACTGGCGAACCATCACACTGTGATCCCGCTGCACGTCCAACACACCCGCCATACGGGCTGAGTTGGAGAACGTTGGCGGGTCCATGAAGATCAGATCAAAAGTTTGGTTGGCCGTTCGCCTGTCCGCCAGCCATGCCAGGCAGTCAGCCTGTTCAACCAGATGCTTACGCGGGTCTGCGCCGTTCAGGGACAAGTTGTCCGTCGCCCAGTTTACGTAGGTTTTGGACATATCAAGGCTCAGTGAACGACTGGCACCGCCTACCGCAGCATGTACCGTTGCCGCACCGGTGTAACAGAACAAATTCAGGAACCGCTTACCTTGGACGTTCTGCTGAATCCAATGACGCACAGGGCGGTGGTCGAGGAACAAACCCGTGTCGAGATAGTCTTTCAAGTTAACTTTCAGCGTGCAGCCGTGTTCTTGCACATTGAAATACTCTCCGGTTGCCGCTTGCTTTTCATATTGCTTAGTGCCGGTTTGACGCTGGCGCTGTTTGCAGACCATGTCCTTGGGGTCGATTTCCAGCACATCAGGGATAACGGCCAGGGCTTCTGCCAACCGTTCGCGTGCAGCTTTTTCATCGATGGACTTGGGTGCCAAGTATTCCTGAACGTGCACCCGGCCCTCATAGATATCAATCGCCAGTGCGTACTCAGGCATATCCGCATCATAGAGGCGGTAGCAGCCAATATTTTGCTTTCTGGCCCATTGTCCGATGGACTTCAAGTTCTTCTTCAAGCGGTTCCGAAGCATCTCGGCCCGCTCCGCATTGACGATACGCGGGACCACTTGGCCAGCGGCAGCGGGATCTCGCGGGGTTCTTGCGTTTTCTGCACTCACTTCAAATAACAGCAATTGCGCCGGCAATTTGCCATTGAAAAGCTTGTATTGTTTGAAGCTTCTGAGCCCCACAGACTTACCGAATTCAGGCGCGCCGGTGAACACACCCAAACGCCATCCGGCCAGCTCACGCAGCGACACTTCGCCCAAGCTCTGGTAAAGCGCAGCAAGCACATTGCGCTCACTTAACCGCTCACCGTAGGGCGGGTTAGTCAAAATCAGACCCGTCTCCGCCCAGCCGTCCTGGCGCGTAAAGTCGCTCAGCGAACGCTGCTCGACCGTTACAATACCTTCAAGCCCCGCCCGTTGAACGTTTCTCTGGGCTGTATCCAATACCCGGCCATCTTCATCAAACCCGGCGAATACCGGCACACGCCGCTGTTTGCCTTCGTGTGCACGGCGTTCTGCCTCTTGGCGAATGCCCAGCCATAGCTCGGGCTGGTGACCGGGCCACTTTTCGAACCCGAAGCGCTCCTGGCGACGGCCCGGCGCAATATCCAGCGCCATCAAAGCGGCTTCAATCAGCAGCGTGCCGGAACCGCACATGGGATCAACAAAATCCCCGCCTGCCTCGGCGATCTCGGGCCAGCCTGCCCGCAACAGTACGGCCGCGGCAAGATTCTCTTTTAAGGGGGCTAAGCCCTGCTCTGTGCGATAGCCCCGCATATGAAGGCTGTGGCCACTGAGATCAATGCCAACCGCCAAACGGCCACGGTTGAGCCGAGCTGAAATGGTCACATCCGGATCTTTCTGGGCAACCGCCGGCCTCGGTGCACCCGCGCCACGAATGCTATCGACAATTCCGTCCTTTACTTTCTGGGCGCCGAACTGGGTATTTCTAAGTGCTTCATTCTGGCCAAGGAAATTGACCCGGAAGCTGCCACCTGCAGGAATATGGGCCTGCCAATCCATTTTTACGATGCCGTCGTAGAGCTCTTCGGCGCTGCGAGCGTCCACTTCATCGATATGCAGAATCACCCTGTTGGCCAGCCGGGACCACATACATGCCCGATATCCAGATTCCAGCTCACCTTCAACCCAGACACCCGCCGGTGCGTTGCGTAAAAGCGTGAGGCCAAAAGCCTCCAACTCATCACCCAGGAGATACTCAACGCCCTTCGGGCAGGTTACAAAAAAGACATACTTGGACAAAATAAACTCCTGGTTTTCTAGATAAAGCTGGTAAGCCGCTGGATTCGCAGCGAAAGCCAAAATGGCCCGTCATCATTAGTTCATAAAACTATAAGAAAGCATTCATATAGACGAAATCGTTAGTGTACTTCTCTGCAAGGTTCGTCTTACCTTGTACTTGACGCGTCGCTCTGGAAGCAACAATTAACGCTTCCATTAACAGGATCCTGACTGCTCTGACCGAAGCTGGCAATAGTGGGTTGTCCCGGATGGGCCCCATCGCCATGGTCACTGCAGATGTGTACACGCTTGTTCTGTTAATCCATAGTGAGGAACGGCATGAAAAGACAGAAAAGAGACGTTTACGCTCGTGCATTCAAGCGGGGTTACCTCGCTGGCGTGTCCGGAAAATCCAAAGACAGCTGCCCATTAGATCAACCAGAAACGCGCCAGGAATGGTTGAACGGGTGGCGAGAAGGCCGCACAGATAACTGGGAGGGCATGACCGGCGTCTCCGGCATCCACAAATTAGCCAACGTAACTGCAACATAATAGCGGTGTTGGCCAATCTCAGTAAGCTAGATCTGTTTTTTTTACATTGTTTGATCAAGACAATTTGACGCAGTATTCCGAGCAACCGAAACGGGGCCACCCGCCCCGTACCATGCGAAGAAGCGCCACGGGGTTCATTCCCCGCAAAGGGCCCGCTAAGCGGGCCCTACCATTTTACGCCGGCCGCGCTTTGCGAACAGCCTCTACCGCATCACCAATCAGCTTCGGACCTTTGTAGATAAACCCGGTGTAGATTTGCACCAGTTTAGCGCCCGCCCGGATCTTCTCAGCCGCACTTTCGGCATCTGTGATTCCACCCACTCCGATGATAGGAATACGGTCCCCCAGTTCCGCATACAGCCCTGCGATCACTCTGACTGACGACTCCCGCACGGGTGCCCCACTCAAACCACCAGCCTCCTGCTCGTGCTGATGCCCCTTAACGGCCTCCCGACTGATCGTCGTATTCGTTGCAATCACGCCATCCAGCCCGGCCTCAAGAAGCGCAGCAGCTACAAACCGAACACCGTCATCATCCATATCCGGCGCAATCTTCACCACTATCGGCACGTAACGCCCTTGCGATTGATGACAACGCGTTTGTTCGTCTTTAATCGCGTGCAATAACTGCTTTAATGAATCACCAAACTGTAGATCCCGTAGGCCCGGCGTATTGGGCGACGAAACATTCACGGTGATGTAATCAGCGTAGCGATAAACCGCCGCAATCCCCTTGCGATAATCGGATTCTGATTCCTCATTCGGCGTATCTTTGTTTTTTCCGACGTTAATGCCAAGAATGCCTTTATAGCGGCGGTTTTCGACATTACCGATTAGGTGTTCAAGCCCTTCGTTATTGAAACCCATCCGGTTAATGATCGCTTCATGCTCAGGTAAACGGAACATGCGCGGCTTAGGGTTACCGGGCTGGGCCAGTGGCGTGACCGTACCCACTTCAATAAACCCGAACCCCAAAGCACCTAACGCGTCCAGGTGGTCTGCATTTTTATCCAAACCGGCCGCGAGTCCCACCGGGTTTGGAAATTCCAGACCCATAACCGTTACCGGGCAAGGATCGGGATGACGCGTAAACAGGTTAAGCATGCCTGTTTTTTGAGCCACATCGAGGCTCTTCAAAGCGACATTGTGAGCCTGCTCTGGCGGTAACCGAAACAACAAATTTCTTAGAACGGGGTACATCAGAAAACTCCTTGCAAGAGGTGGCGGGAGTATACCGTAAGTTTTCCACACCATCTTCCTGAACCATCAAATGTCGCCAAAAGCCGCATACTGTCGAGGCTTCCGGGGCTTTTCCACGGAATCTGTGGATAACTCTGTTAATAAGCGCGGGGCAAACGTTTCCAAGCCTTGATAACGGCGCCAGCCTACAGATTGATCATTTTTTGAGCAGCATTTTAACCCTTAACTTTCAATAACTTATAAAGATTGAAATAAGAATTGACGAAAAGCGTAACGTAATGGTAGCTAGCGATTAACATTTCACAATGTGCATAAAACGGAAGGTCATTCTGGATTTTGCAAGCCCTTTTTTGATTTTTTGAGGCTATACTGGCGCCACAGCAATACAATGGAGCCTGCCAGAATGGAAAACCTATTTAGAAGCCCCGCGAACCCCGAGCGCGACCTAGACGCCGAGAAACACGCAGCCTCCAAAGTCACCATCATTGGCATGCTACTTGATGCCATTCTCGGCCTGCTTAAAGTCGTCGCCGGCACACTGTTCCACTCTCACGCTCTGGTTGTTGACGGCATCCATTCGTTTACCGATGTCGTCTCCGACTGGGTTGTGCTCGCTGTTATGCGCCTGTCCCGAAAAGGTCCGGATGACGATCACCCTTATGGTCATCAACGAATTGAGACTCTGGGAACCCTTTTGTTAGGAAGTATCCTCATCGCTGTCGGTGCAGCCTTAGCGTGGGAGAATATTCTGCGCCTGTTTGAAGGTGAGGAGCTGGTGATTCCTGCTTGGCCGGTACTGATTGCAGCGGCCATATCGGTTTTGAGTAAAGAATGGATATTTCGCTACACCCGCCGAGTCGGCATCAAGATCCGATCAGACCTTATTGTCGCCAATGCCTGGCACAGCCGCACGGATGCCATATCATCAGTCGTGGTATTGCTTTCAACAGCCGGTGCAATGCTGGGCGTGGTCTGGCTCGACACGGCTGCGGCTGTGGCCGTTGCCATCATCATCGTCCACACCGGCTGGAAGTTTACCTGGGACAGTGTAAAAGAACTGATCGACACCGGCTTGTCTCAGGAAGACACCGAGAAGCTACGCGCCATCGCCCTATCAACACCGGGCGTTCGAAACGTGCATGAACTGCGCAGCCGTCGAATGGGTCAGGATATTCTTTTGGACGTTGATCTTGTGGTGCGGCCCGAGATCAGTGTTTCAGAAGGTCACCAGATCGGCCTGAAGGTGGTCGCAGGTATGCGCGAAGCGCTCGATAACATCCAGGACATCACTTTTCATATCGATGCTGAAAACGACGAGGATACTCCAGCACTGAACGAGCCCGGGCTACCGTCTCGGGAGGAAATCCATACCGAGATTGCAGAATCGCTGGGCGAACTGCCGCCTCAAAGCCGGCTGGGCCTCCACTATCTCGAAAAACGCGTGCATCTCGAGATTTTTCTGGACGAGGACTACCCGGCTCCGGAGATTACCAGCCAACGCGTTCGCGAAGCATTGGCCAATCCTCCTTGGCTGGGCAGTGTCCGGATCTGGGTTGCTGCCTGATCCGAAATACACAGCTACCGTCGACGATTTTCTTCCATGCGGGAAAGGAACTCCTGCATAACCAAGGTGTAGAGCTCACCGCCAAGAAACTTGTCCTCAACGCCCGAGTCGATACTCGGGTTATCGTTTACCTCAATGACTGCAACACGGTTTCCTGCCTGTTTGATATCGACGCCATAAAGTCCGTTCCCGATCAGGCGGGTCGAATTCAGAGCCGCTTGAATCACATTTTTAGGCACCTCATAGGTTGGCATCGTTTCGAAATCGCCACTTTCGACCGCTGCACCGCCATGTTGATAGATTTGCCAATGGCCTTTCACCATCATGTACTTGCAGGCATAAATCGCGCGGCCACCCAATACGCCTATACGCCAGTCGTAGTCGGTGTAGAAATACTCCTGAGCCAACACCAACGCTGACTGCCTGAACAACTCTTTTAAACCCGCTTTTAACTCCGCTTCATCCTTGGCTTTGGCGACACCCCGCGAAAATGCGCCATCGGGAATTTTTATGACCACCGGGAAGCCCAATTCATTCACCACCTGCTCGACCGCATCCGCCTGGCCTTTGGAAAGAATCAGCGTCTTGGGTGTTGGTACTTTGTTGTTTTTCAGCAAGTCCGCGAGGAACACCTTATTGGTGCCGCGCAGAATAGAGACCGGATCATCGATCACGACCAAACCCTCCGCCTCCGCCTTTCGCGCGAAGCGATAGGTATGATGATCAATCGCTGTGGTCTCCCGAATAAACAAACCATCGAATTCCGGCAGCCGCATGTAATCCCGGCGAGTAACTCGCTCGACATTAATACCCAGCTTACGACCTGCACGCTCGAACCTTTTAAGAGCAGCTTCATCACTCGGCGGCATTTCCTCATCGGGATTTACCAACATGGCAAGATCAAAACGATAGCGGCGACGGGTTTTCGGTTTGCGCCATACCATGCTGCTAAATCGATCCAAAGCCGCTGCAAACAGATCTTGCTCATGCTCATTGAGATCCGCGGGGCAAGCAGGCTTCATGGATTCGATTTGCCACTGTTTTCTGTGCCGGAAAACCACTTCGAGAATGGGGCAAGGAAAACGCTCAAACAGCGCACGAGCAACGGGTTTAAGGTCTGCATGTTCAGCTTGCCCAAAATACGTCCGAATCCGAACTTCATGGGTAGCAGCCCGCTCGTCTGTAGCGGGATCGATCTCCTGGGCTGCGTTTTCCAGCCACTGGATAACACTGGCGTCCAACTCCTCGAGTTCCAGGGAAAACAGACCTTTTCGACCGAGGTCATTCAGGGTCATTACAGAAGGCACAACGTGATGGCCACGGGCTTCTGCTAACAAGGAGCAGTAATAGCCCCGGCTCAGATACCGGGCACTCTGGCAGAGGTTTATTACCCGCACCCGACTGTTAGTAGGGGCCGTAAACTGGAGGTACTGGTCAAAGGTGAGTACATCTTCGCTTGGGTAATAAGGCGCCCAATCTTTCTCACGATCCACAACAATCAACAAACGGGACATAGCGGGCATTCCTCCCTGAAGGTTCAGCCGGATAATTAGCGCAACAATACGCCGCTGCAGGGTCCCCCACAATCATCCATTGATGAGTGCTTTTACGCATCCCTCCGCGCTATCGAAAGGCCCTTGCCTCTACCATAATAGCTGCAGAGGGAGCCCTTATGGCCTCCCCGTCTTTTCTGCGCCCCGGGGCTCAATCACCATGCATGATGTACTGCTACGACAAGCCGTCGCCGGCGACCTTAAAAACCTCGTCGAACTCGAAAACCTGTGCTTTGTCGAAGACCGCATTTCCCGGCGGAGCTTCCGGCGTTTTCTGGAAGTGCCCCGAGACCGACTGATCGTTGCGGAACTGGGTTCCGATCTGGTGGGTTACTGCCTGGTTCTGATGAATGCCGCGACCCGTCTCGCCAGAATCTATTCCATTGCGGTTTCCCCGAATGCCCGTGGAAAAGGTGTCGGAGAACAACTGATCAAAGCGGCAGAGCAAGAAGCGTCCGATGCCGACCGCATTGTTATGCGCCTTGAGGTACGGGAAGATAACGTCGGCGCCATCAATCTCTATCGACGCCTGGGTTACCGACAGTTCGGCACCTACCGCGATTACTATGAAGACCACGGTACCGCGCTGCGATTTGAGCGACGTATTCTCTACTACGAACCCGCCCGGGAGTTTCTACCGGTACCTTATTACCCGCAGACGACCGAATTTACCTGCGGTCCATCGGCTCTGATGATGGCGCTGTCGGCGCTGGATGAGCGTCAGCCGTTAACCACCCTTGAAGAGCTGAAAATATGGCGCGAAGCCACCACCATTTTCATGCTTGCGGGCCATGGAGGCTGCGGCCCCCACGGCCTCGCACTTTCAGCCTGGAACCGCGGCTTTCAGGCCAGCGCCTGGATTAGCCAAGAGGGCGCTCTGTTCAAAGACACCGTCCGTAACGACGATAAAAAGCGGGTATTGGAACTGGTGCATGAGGGGTTTCTGCACGACATAGGGCAAACCGGCATCCAGATACACCACGACCCATTAACACTGGATGCGATGGAAGAGGCCCTGCTTAGAGGCGAGATAGCGGTTATTCTCATCAGCACCTGGCAACTGAACCGCAGCCGGGCACCTCACTGGGTGACGGTGTGCGCCATCGATGAGGATTTCGTGTATCTGCACGACCCCGAGATCGACATAGAGGAAGGTGAAACCGTGGCCGACAAGCAATATTTACCGATCGACAAACGGGTGTTTAGCAAGATCTCGAGTTACGGCCGCAACCAGCCGCTGCAAGCAGCGGTGATTGTCGGCCCACCAAGAGCATAATCAGCCATTGCGGATGGCTGCCTCCTTCAATTCCGATATCCGGTCTCGCAAACGGGCCGCTGCTTCAAAATCCAGATCAGCGGCGGCTTTGTACATTTCATCTTCAAGACCCGCCACTTCTTTAAGAAGCTCTTGCGGTGACCGTTTGCCGGCCGCCACGAGGTAGTCTTCCGCCTCTTCCGCAGCCTTCTGGCCGGGCCGATCAGCTTTGCGGCGACCACGCCCGCCGCCGGGAGCCCCTTCCATGATATCGGCAATTTTTTTATTTAGACCGGTCGGTGTAATGCCATGCTCTTCGTTATGGGCCTGCTGTTTCGCCCGGCGACGCTCTGTTTCGTCCAGCGCTCGCTGCATGGAACCGGTAATCCTGTCGCCATACAGAATGGCTTTGCCGTTCACGTTACGAGCAGCGCGCCCAATGGTCTGAATCAGCGAACGCTCGCTACGCAAGAAGCCCTCCTTGTCGGCATCCAGAATAGCCACCAGAGAAACTTCTGGCATATCCAGCCCTTCTCGCAACAGGTTGATGCCCACCAGCACATCGAACTCGCCCCGGCGCAGATCCCGGATAATTTCGACCCGTTCCACCGTATCAATGTCCGAATGCAGATAGCGCACTCGAATATCGTGCTCCATCAGGAAGTCGGTTAAGTCCTCCGCCATACGTTTGGTTAACGTGGTCACAAGAACACGCTCTTTAACCTCAACCCGGGCGTGAATCTCGGAGAGCAGATCGTCTACTTGGGTAGACGCAGGACGAACCTCTATTTCCGGATCCAGCAACCCGGTCGGACGAACCACCTGCTCCACCACCTGCCCGGCGTGTTCAGCTTCATAATTACCGGGGGTCGCCGACACGAAAATCATCTGAGGCGCAATCCGCTCCCACTCTTCAAAGCGCATGGGGCGGTTGTCCAGTGCCGACGGCAGGCGGAAGCCATATTCAACAAGTGTTTCTTTACGCGAACGGTCGCCCTTGTACATCGCCCCGATTTGCGAAATCGTCACGTGGGATTCGTCCACCACCAGCAAAGCATTCGGCGGCAGATAATCGAACAAGGTGGGTGGCGGCGCGCCCGGATCTCGACCAGACAGATAGCGTGAGTAGTTTTCAATGCCGTTGCAGTAACCCAGCTCCAACATCATCTCGATGTCGTAACGTGTGCGTTCTTCCAGCCGTTGAGCTTCTACCAAGCGATGGTTATCCCGCAACTGTTTCAGCCGTTCATCCAGTTCCACTTTGATATTTTCGACCGCATCCAACACTTTTTGGCGCGGAGTGACATAGTGAGACTTAGGATAAATGGTGACTCGCGGCACCCTACGCAGAACTTCGCCGGTCAGTGGATCAAAATAACTGAGTTGCTCAACTTCATCGTCAAACAGCTCAATGCGAATGGCCTCACGTTCGGATTCGGCCGGGAACACATCAATCACGTCCCCCCGAACCCGGTAATTGGCGCGATGGAATTCCACGTCGTTCCGGGTGTACTGCAGCTCGGCCAATCGGCGCAGTATGGCGCGCTGATCAACCGGGTCACCTCGATCCAGATGCAGCATCATCTTCATGTAAGACTCAGGGTCACCCAAACCGTAAATCGACGATACCGAAGCGACGATGATCGCATCCGGTCGCTCCAACAGCGCCTTGGTCGCCGACAAGCGCATCTGTTCAATGTGCTCGTTAATAGACGCATCTTTCTCGATAAACGTATCGGAAGACGGTACGTAGGCTTCTGGCTGGTAGTAGTCGTAGTAGGAAACGAAGTACTCCACCGCGTTGTCAGGGAAAAATTCTTTAAACTCACCGTACAGCTGCGCCGCCAGAGTTTTGTTGTGGGCCATCACAATGGTTGGCCGTTGCACTTCCTGAATCACGTTCGCGATGGTGAAGGTTTTACCGGAGCCCGTAACACCCAGCAGGGTCTGATGGGCCAGACCTGAGTGAATGCCGTCTACCAGCCCGGCAATCGCCGTGGGCTGATCCCCGGCTGGCTTATAGGGAGAATCGACACGAAAAACACCCTCTTTGGGAGCACGAGTTGATTGACTAGCCATAATTGGCAAAGAACCTCCAGTCGTCAGTGGCAACCATCACGGCTACTACTTACAAGAAATTTAGCGATACCGTCGCTTCATGATACCATCTGCACGATCGACGGCCGTGTAAAATTCAGACGGGAATCAGAACTCCCCGTGCTAACACGCCGGTCGCAGCCCATAAGACGCAGCTTTAAGGAGCTCAAGTTTGGACCTTCAACTTTCCAGCCGTGTACAGGCTATCAAGCCATCTCCAACCCTCGCCGTTACCAACAAAGCAGCAGAGCTTCGCGCTGCTGGCCAAGATATTATTGGCCTGGGCGCAGGTGAGCCGGACTTCGACACCCCAGAGCACATCAAACAGGCCGCCATTGAAGCCATTACCAACGGCCAAACCAAGTACACCGCCGTTGATGGTACGCCAGCTCTGAAAAAAGCGATCATTGCGAAGTTCAAACGCGACAACGGTCTGGAATACGAAGCCAACCAGATTCTGGTATCCAGTGGTGGCAAACAAAGCTTTTTCAACCTGGCACTGGCTACTTTGAACCCGGGCGACGAAGCCATTATCCCTGCTCCTTACTGGGTATCTTACCCGGACATGGTGCTGGTTGCAGAGGGTAAGCCGGTTATCATCGAGACATCCGTAGATACCCGCTTCAAGATCACCCCGGAGCAGCTGGAAAACGCGATCACCGACCGTACCCGTCTGTTCGTGATCAACAGCCCCTCTAACCCGAGCGGCATGGCTTACTCGATGGAAGAGCTGAAGGCGATTGGTGAAGTGCTGAAAAAGCACCCGAACATCATGATCGCCACCGACGACATGTACGAGCCGATTCTGTGGACCGGCAAGCCGTTCTGCAACATCGTCAATGCCTGCCCTGCGCTTTACGAACGCACGTTCGTGCTGAACGGTGTTTCCAAGGCCTACTCCATGACAGGCTGGCGTATCGGTTATGCCGCAGGCCCGGCGAAGATCATCGGTGCGATGAAGAAGATTCAATCTCAAAGCACGTCTAACCCCTGCTCTATCTCCCAGGCGGCGGCTACCGCTGCACTTGATGGTGATCAGGCATGCGTAGGCGAGATGGTTAAGTCGTTCAAGGAGCGTCACGACTGGCTGGTTGATGCCTTGAACAAGTTGCCGGGCGTTGAGTGCCCTTACGGCGACGGGACCTTCTACGTGTTCCCAAGCTTCCAGGGCGCAATCGACGCAACAGAGGGCGTAAGCACTGACGTTGAGTTCGCCGAGAAACTGCTGGGCGAAGCGGGCGTTGCGTTGGTTCCGGGTTCTGCGTTCGGTAGCCCGGGGCACATGCGCTTGAGCTTTGCAACCAGCATGGACAACCTCGAGAAGGCCATTGAGCGTTTGGAAAAAGCTCTTGGCTAATTTTTTTAGTTAAGGGGTTGACGAGGCGGTAAGGTCACACTAATATACGCGCCTCGTCACATGACGATGTTCCCCGATAGCTCAGTTGGTAGAGCAACGGACTGTTAATCCGTTTGTCGCTGGTTCGAGCCCAGCTCGGGGAGCCACTATTTCGAAAGCCCGCTAGTTCTATGAATTAGCGGGCTTTTTTGTGGGCGTTCGTTTTACCCGATTGTTCTGGAGATTGCCGCCTTAGCCTGCTTAGCTAGTTGCAAGGACAGTGTGGGAAGCCCTTTCCAAAAACCGCTACAAGCACATCCATGTGCGCTTCTCTCCGGCCATCCATGGCCTACGAAATTTTTGGAAAGGGCTTCCCACACTGCCGACCAAGCAATGCCAATATACGCGATTCAAACCACATTTCGACGCTGCACTGACCAACAGACACCACTCTAGCCGACTATTGCTACATAACTTGATCTAGGGTCGCGGGAGCTGACTCCCAAAAATGTGCGGAGCCATGGATGGCGGAGCAGAAGCGTCACATGGACGTGCCGAAGGAGCGGTTTTTGGGAGCCAGCCCCCGCAGCCCTACCCGCAATCCTCACAGGCTAGGGCCGGGAATCGGCTTCAAGAAACAAGTTTAAACAGCGGCAACCTCAGCATGAATAGCTTCCAACGCCGCCAGAGGGTCGTTAGCCTTGGTAATCGGGCGACCAATAACCAGGTAGTCAGAACCCGCTTTCAGGGCATCTGTGGGGGTCATGATACGTTGCTGATCGCCCTTATCAGCAGTCAATGGGCGAATGCCCGGGGTGATGAGCTGGAAATCAGCACCCTGCTCTGCTTTCAGGCGCGGCGCTTCCTGGGCGGAGCACACTACGCCATCCAATCCACAATTCCTGGTTAGCGTTGCGAGGCGGGACACCTGCACTTCTGGCGAATCGGTAATACCGATACCTGCCAAATCATCGCCTGACATACTGGTCAGAACCGTAACAGCGATCAGCAACGGCTTATCTGCACCAAACGACTCCAGGCGCTCTCGACAGGCGACCATCATCTTCTCGCCACCTGACGCGTGAACATTCACCATCCACACACCCAGGTCCGCTGCGGCAGCAACTGCCGACGAAGTAGTGTTCGGGATATCGTGAAACTTCAGATCAAGAAAGACATCAAAGCCACGGCTCTGCAGCGCCCTGACCAGTTCCGGGCCGGAGCGGGTAAACAACTCTTTGCCAACCTTCAAGCGACACTTGCCCGGGTCAAGCTGATCAACAAGCGCCAGCGCCGGATCCTGAGAGGGAAAGTCTAAAGCTACAATGATTTTCGGGTCTTTGGGGTTTTGCACGTTCGATTTTCCCGGTCAGTAAATTAAAACGTTATTCGGCTTCCACACCTTGAATCGGCCGCACGGTCTCCCACTGTTTACAGCTCGGGCACAACCAATGCAGCTGCCGACCATCGAAGCCACAGTTCACACAGCGATAGATCGGACGATTAGCCAGTATCAGATGGCCAATACGACTCACCAGACGTCCTTCATCGGTCGTCATTCCCTTCTCGTAACCTGCCAACTCCACAAGGCGCAACAGACCTCGCATGGACGGGCGCACCTCCAGCTCCTGACGCAGCAAATCAATGGCTGCAGGGCGGCTGGACGAACGCTCCACCGATTCTACCAGCGCAAGCAGCAAGCTGGTGCTTGGGTGTTGTTCATAAAGTTTTTTCAGCTTCTTGAATAAACGCCCCACGTCACCATGATCGCGCTCAAGTTGCATCAGCCGTTCAACGGCCTCAGGGCCAAATTGGGGGTTTTGATCGAACACCTTCAACCCCTGCTTACTCGCCTCGCGATAGTTACCCTGACGGACATGCAACTTCATCAACAGCAGGGTCGCGCGCACACACGAAGGGTCGTATTCCAACGCTTCTCTGAATAATTTCTTCGCCGTCCAGCGATCGTCGTCTTTCAATGCAGAATCGGCCAACTCGCAAGTGATGTAAGCCAGCGTTTTAAACATCACCGGATCCGAATCAGTCCGAGTCAGCGTTTTCGCCACTTGCCCGGCTTTTTCCCACTCTTTTTCTTGCTGATATAGCTCTATTAGCTCATTTGCGGCACGGCGGCCATACTCACGATCCCCCATCAATTCCTGAAACAGCGCTTCCGCTCTGTCCAGCAACCCGGCGCCCAAATAGTCCATGGCCAGTTCGAGCGTCACTTTGGGGGTGTAGCGTGCAGGCAATTCGGGGCGGGCCAGCAAATTTTGATGTATCAGAGTGGCGCGATCTGTTTCGCCTTTATTGCGGAAATGGCTTCCAATCGACAGATGAAGGCTGACCGTGTCTTTGTTAACCGGCAAGGATTGCACAAAGTTCTCAACGGCCTGATCTGAATAATTGGTAAATAAAAACTGAAGCCGATCTTTAACCGAATCTACGTCAGATATGGTTTTACGAGATCGACGATAGGCACTGCCGTACCGCCCTACTAGCCAGCCAACAGCAACAGCTACCGTGAGAAGCAGCCAGTTGAACACTAATTCCATTAAAGTGCCTGGTCGTTATCAGCCCGGGATTTCTCTAACGCCTGCTCCGTGCGCTCAAGCCGCTTCTTGAGATTGCGACGGGATACTGAGGACCGAAACGAACCGATCAACATCAGCAGAACACCGACCAGCGCCCCAAGAACAAACGACAAGATAATCCAGACAGCGACCCCGTGAGGCTGGGTCTCGAACAGCAGAAAATTAAGAGACACCGCCATCTGATTATTCAACGAGAACACCAGAGCAACGACTATCAGAATTACGACCAAGACAATTAAGAGAATCTTCTGCAGTGCTGCCATCTCGTACTCGCTCCAGACGGATAAAATTGCGATCTCATGTTGCTGCAAGATTCACTTGCGCGAAGATTAAAAACCCTTCTTCAAACTATCATTAACCTGTTCCCGAAGCTCTTTTCCGGGTTTAAAATGCGGCACATACTTCGCAGGCAACTGCACAGCTTCACCGGTTTTGGGATTTCGGCCGACACGCGCTTCGCGATGATGCAAAGAAAAGCTGCCAAACCCTCTTATTTCAATACGCTGCCCATCCGCTAACGCTTGAGACATATGCTCAATGATCGTCTTAACCGCCAGCTCGACATCTTTAACCGAGAGCTGCGTCTGTTTTGATGCTACCAGTTCAACCAGTTCGGACTTCGTCATGAGGCACTTTCCTCTGTCATTATTATTCCGCACTTAAATGCTGGATTCCAATGACTCTAGTTTAGCCAAACCAGAAAAAAACACAAAAAAAACGGGCTCTTAGAGCCCGTTTTTTTCACTACCAACCAGACAATTAGTCTTTGTTGGCGTTTTGCTGCTGCATCTGTTCCTTGATCAGGTCACCGATGGTGGTGGCGCCTGAGGTTTCTGCAGCCTTACTGCGTACGCTGTCCAGAGCCTGCTTGTCGTCTTCTACGTCTTTAGACTTAACAGACAGGTTGATAACGCGGTTCTTGCGATCGATGCTGATGATCTTCGCTTCAACTTCTTCGCCTTCCTTCAGCACGTTGCGCGCGTCTTCAACACGGTCACGGCTGATTTCAGAGGCTTTCAGTACCGCTTCAACTTCTTCGTTCAGGGCGATAGTGGCGCCTTTAGCGTCTACTGCAGAAACAGTACCCTTAACGATTGAGCCCTTGTCGTTCAGCTGTACAAACTCGGCGAACGGATCGCTTTCCAGCTGCTTGATACCGAGGGAGATACGCTCACGCTCTGGATCAACAGACAGGATAACGGTTTCAACTTCGTCACCCTTCTTGTATTCGCGAACGGCTTCTTCACCGGTTTCGTTCCAGCTGATGTCAGACAGGTGAACCAGACCGTCGATGCCGCCATCCAAGCCGATGAAGATACCGAAGTCTGTGATTGACTTGATCTTACCGGAGATGCGATCGCCTTTGTTGAAGTTGCCAGAGAAGTCTTCCCAAGGGTTAGACACACACTGCTTGATACCCAGAGAAATACGACGACGCTCTTCGTCGATATCCAGGATCATTACTTCAACTTCGTCACCTACCTGAACAACCTTGGACGGGTGGATGTTCTTGTTGGTCCAATCCATTTCGGATACGTGAACCAGACCTTCAACACCTTCTTCCAGCTCTGCGAAGCAGCCGTAGTCGGTCAGGTTGGTTACACGAGCCGTTACGCGAGCACTCTCCGGGTAACGAGCTTTGATATCTACCCAAGGATCTTCGCCCAGCTGCTTCAGACCCAGAGAAACGCGGTTACGCTCACGGTCGAATTTCAGGACCTTAACATTGATTTCGTCGCCCACATTCACGATTTCGCTTGGGTGCTTGATGCGCTTCCAAGCCATGTCAGTGATGTGCAGCAGGCCGTCAACACCACCCAGATCTACGAACGCGCCGTAGTCGGTCAGGTTCTTGACGATACCTTTGATTTCCAGACCTTCGGTCAGAGTTTCCAGCAGAGCTTCACGCTGCTCGCTGTTTTCAGCTTCCAGAACGGCGCGGCGAGAAACAACCACGTTGTTACGCTTCTGGTCCAGCTTGATAACTTTGAACTCAAGTTCTTTGTTTTCCAGGTGCGCAGTGTCGCGAACCGGACGAACGTCTACCAGTGAACCCGGCAAGAACGCACGGATACCAGCCAGATCAACGGTGAAACCACCTTTAACCTTGCCGTTAATAATACCTTTAACGACTTCTTCAGCTTCGAAGGACTTCTCAAGCACTTTCCAGGCTTCAGCGCGCTTCGCCTTCTCACGGGACAGACGAGTTTCACCGAAACCGTCTTCAACAGCGTCGAGAGCTACGTCGACTACGTCGCCGATTTGAACTTCCAACTCGCCTTTTTCATTGAGGAACTGGGAGGCGGGGATAACGCCTTCGGACTTCAGTCCAGCGTTAACGGTGACCCAGTCGCTATCAACATCAACAACGGTCCCCTGAACAATGGAACCTGGCTGCATGTCGATTTCTTTTAAACTTTCTTCGAATAAATCCGCAAAGCTCTCGCTCATTATGTGCCCTATATGATCAACGCAAGTATGCTCCGTGCCGCCAGCAACACGGTCTGTTAATGATTTCCGGATTCAGCCTGTGGCTGGCAATATTTCGCTGACTCCGGCATTCCAACGACAAAAAGGTGTAGTCAGGCCTGACCTGCTGCGGCCATACACCTGTCTAACACCTCTTCTATACTCAAACCTGTAGAATCAATGACTTGCGCATCATCTGCAGGCTTAAGAGGGGCTGCTGACCGGTTCATATCCCGATCATCACGCTCCCGAATCTCGTCTAAAACGGCGTCAATACTAACATCGACCCCGGCTTCCTTCAACTGATTATAACGACGGCGTGCGCGTTCTTCGGCGCTTGCAGTCAGGAAGATTTTCACTGGCGCCTCGGGGAAAACCACGGTCCCCATATCCCTGCCATCGGCCACGACACCGGGCGCTTTCTGAAAATCCCTCTGGCGCTGCAAAAGCGCATCCCGAACCGGCTGCATGACCGCCACTTTTGACGCGTTGTTGCCGCAGGTTTCGGTACGGATGTCGGAAGTGACATCCTGCCCCGCCAAAAGCACACGCACCGGCTGGCCTACTTCTCCCGGCTCAAACTCCACATCCAGAGTGGCCGCAACTTTAACCAGGCCCGATTCATCATCCAGAGCCACACCCTGGCGGGTTGCTGCCAGAGAGGTGAGGCGATACAAGGCCCCACTATCAAGCAAGTGCCACCCTAGTTTACGGGCCAACATTTGGGTAATCGTTCCTTTACCCGCACCGCCAGGACCGTCTACTGTAATGACCGGGGCCTTACTATCCACCATTAAGAACCACCTTCTGTTCTGATATTAAAACCTGTCTGTTTCGCCAGCTCAACGAAGTCCGGGAACGATGTTGTCACGTTCGAACAATCGTTAATGGTAATCGGGCCAGTCGCCCGCAAAGAGGCCACCGCGAAGGACATCGAAATACGATGGTCTTCATGACTCTCAACCGTACCGGAGCCAATCGTCTGGCCACCCTCAATAATAATCCCGTCCGGGGTAACGGTGGTTTCAACACCGAGCTCGGCCAGCCCGTCAGCCATTACCTGGATGCGATCACTCTCTTTGACTCGCAACTCTTCAGCACCACGAAGCACTGTGCGGCCTTTGGCGCAGGTCGCTGCGATAAACAGAACGGGGAATTCATCGATGGCCAGCGGCACCTGATCTTCGGGGATTTCAATACCGTGTAACTCGGCCGAACGCACTCGCAGATCAGCCACTGGCTCACCGCCAATAACCCGTTCTTCGAGAATTTCAATGTTCGCGCCCATCTGGCGCAAGATGTTGATCACACCGACACGCGTCGGGTTCATACCCACATGGCGCAGGGTAAGATCGGAATCCGGTGCAATAGAAGCGGCTACGAGGAAGAACGCCGCAGATGAAATGTCCGCAGGCACATCAATAACACCCGCTTCCAATTTGCCGCCACCGGTGACTTTGGCCGTTGCTCCGTCTCGCTGAACCTCATAACCAAAGCCTTGCAGCATGCGCTCTGTGTGGTCGCGCGTAGGCGCAGGCTCTGTCACCGAGGTGACGCCGTTTGCATATAGCCCGGCCAACAACAGGCAGGATTTTACCTGCGCACTGGCAACCGGCATATCGTAGTGAATACCGTTCAGCGATTGTCCGCCCTTGATCTTCAATGGTGGGCGCCCGCCTTCCGCTGTATCAATCACCGCGCCCATGGCGCGCAGCGGATCAGCAACCCGGTTCATCGGGCGCTTTGACAAACTTGTGTCGCCGGAAAGTTCCGAATCGAACGGCTGCGCCGCCAGCAAGCCGGCAAACAAGCGCATGCCAGTGCCAGAGTTACCCAAATACAGCGGGCCGCGGGGCGCCTGCAAGCCATGCAGCCCTACCCCGTGAATCCGTACCAATCCGTTTTCCGGACCCTCGATGGTAACCCCCATGTCGCGAAAGGCTTGCAGGGTAGCGAGGCTGTCTTCACCTTCGAGAAAGCCTTTCACCTCAGTCACGCCTTCGGCCAATGCACCCAACATGATGGAACGGTGCGAAATGGATTTATCACCCGGCACCCGAATGTCACCGCGGACCGATCCGCCCGGCTGCATTTGAAAGATAACTTGCTGATCACTGTTATTAGTCACGTACGCCTGCCCTGAAAGCATCTTCGTAAAATGTTCGCGCGCCGCCTTGGCACGACTGAAAACCCGGAGCAAAGTCGCGCCATCGCCTTCGGCAATGGCACCCCGGAGTTCACCCAAATCGTGGGTAAAATGGTCAATCACGCGCAACACTGCGTCGCGGTTTGACAAAAAAATGTCATGCCACATCACGGGATCGCTGGCTGCAATTCGCGTGAAGTCCCTGAAGCCTCCGGCAGCGTACCGGAAGATATCCAGGTTCTCATCTTCTCCGGCTAGGGTGTCCACCAACGAAAACGCAATCAGATGCGGCAGGTGACTGGTCGCGGCCAACACTTCATCGTGGTAAGCCACCGACATAGTCAATACGGTTGCCCCGGCGCCTTCCCACATTTTTTTCAAACGAACCAAGCTTACGCTATTGGCATTATCGGCCGGAGTCAGAATCACTTTGTGATTGGCAAACAGATCGGGATTGGCTGCGCGAATGCCGCTTTTTTCGGAACCCGCGATGGGATGCCCCGGAATAACATTGGGAGGTATCGCTCCGAATACGGCTTCCACATCGGTAGCAAAGCTGGTCTTGGTGCTGCCTACATCCGAAAGTACGGCATCTTTACCCAACCATGGTTTAATTTGCTCTAACACCGTGCGTGTGGCCCGCACAGGGACCGCCAGAACAACCAGGTCACTGCCCTCAACCGCCGCTTGCAGGTTAGGAGCAGCCTGGTCAATCACGCCAAGCTCTACGCCCAGCTCAAGCTCATCGGCACGCTGATCAAAACCCACCACGCAACCGGCCAGGCCATGTTTGCGAATGGCACTGGCGAGAGAGCCACCAATCAGGCCAAGTCCAATGATGGCAACCCGTTGAAATGAAGGTGCGCTATCAGCCACCTTAATGCCCATCCCGCGCAGCTCGCAGTGCATCCGACAAGGCATCCAGGAATCGCTGGTTTTCTTCCGCAAGGCCTACGGATACGCGCAAATGATTAGGCATACCGTAACCGGCAACCGGGCGAACGATCACCCCACGACTGAGCAAAGCCTGATAAACCTCGGCCGCCTGTTGACCCACTTCAACCGCTATAAAATTACCGACAGACGGAATGAATGGCACACCGATTTTTTCGAAACCCTCGGCCAACTGACGCAAGCCGGCTTCATTCACCTCGCGGGACCGGTTCAAATAGTCTTCGTCTTCAAGAACGGCGGCAGCTGCAGCCAGGGCAATAGAGTTGACGTTGAAAGGCTGGCGCACCCGATTCAACACATCGGCAATGGCAGGTGAGCTGAAAGCATAGCCTACCCGCATCGCCGCCAGCCCCCAGGCTTTGGAGAAGGTACGGCAAACAACGAGGTTCGGGAAACGCTCGAGCAACCGGACCCCGTCAGGAAACGCTTTGCCGGTCAGGTACTCGCAATAGGCTTCATCCAGAACAACCAACACCTGTTCCGGGATACGCTGGAGGAAAGCTTCGATCGCATCGGCGATGTGGACCGTGCCGGTGGGATTGTTCGGGTTGGCGACAAAAACCAGCTTGGTACGCTCATTGACCGCGTCAGCCATGGCATCAAGGTCATGGCCCCACGCTTTTGCAGGAACCGATACACCTTTAGCACCAATCGCCTGGGCCACCAATGGGTAAACTGCGAAAGCGTATTGCGAAAACACCACCTCACTGTTCGGCCCGGCAAAACAACGGGCGATCACTTCCAATACGTCGTTGGAGCCATTACCTAGCGTAATCTGGTTCATCGCCACGCCAAACCGGCTTGCCAGAGCCTGTTTCAGCGCGAAACCATTGCCATCCGGGTACAAGCAGGATTCTTCCAATGCCTTACGAGCCGCAGCCATGGCTTTTTCGCTCGGCCCCAGAGGGTTTTCGTTGCTAGCCAGTTTGATAATCTCGTCCGGGTTCAGACCAAATTCTCGAGCAAGCTCTTCGATTGGTTTTCCGGGCTGATAAGGAGACAGAGCCTGAACACCTTCGACCGCAAGACTCTGATAATCCACTGACATTCAACGTTCCTCCGGGTTAATTCAATCTAATCTTAAAGTACGCCAATCGGGTAAGAACCCAAACGCTTCAGTTCCACCGCTTCTTCATCAATCTCGGCCAACACTTTGCGAGCAAGCTCGTCTTCCATGTGCCCCTCGAAATCGATATAGAATACGTAAGCCCATGTGCCGCTGGGCGATGGACGTGTTTCGATTCGGGTCAGACTGATACCTTCACGATGGAAAGGCTCCAACAATTGGTACAAGGCTCCCGGCTTGTTGCGCATGGACACCAGAATGGACGACTTGTCCTGCCCGCTCGCTTCAACCTCTTCCCGCCCGATAATCAAGAACCGGGTGGTGTTGTCCGGACGGTCTTCGATGCTGCTTGCCAACACCTCCAAACCGTATAGCTCGGCCGCCATATCACCTGCAATTGCCGCCGAGCCGGGCTCTTCGGACGCACGGCGAGCCGCCTCTGCGTTACTTGAAACCGTAATCCGCTCGATTCCGGCACGATGCGAGTCCAGCCACTGCCGGCACTGGGCAAACGACTGCTGATGCGAGTAAATACGGGTAATTTCCTGGTCTTTAAACTGTGGCGACACCATTAAATGATGGTGAATGCGAAGCTGTACTTCTCCGCAGATTTTCAGCGGCGACGACATGAACATATCGAGGGTATGATTCACCATACCTTCTGTTGAGTTCTCGACCGGAACGACGCCGTAATGTGCTGAGCCGGATTCGACCTCGCGGAACACCTCGTCAATCGCCGGCATCGGCACACTGATGACCGAGTGGCCGAAGTGCTTGAGCGCGGCCGCTTGCGTGAAGGTGCCCAACGGCCCCAGAAACGCGATATGCATCGGCTTCTCGAGCGCCAGACACGCCGACATGATTTCCCGAAACAGACGCGCCATTTCTTCAGCCGGCAAGGGCCCCGGATTTTCTTCTTTTATCCGGCGAAGCACCTGAGCTTCCCGCTCCGGGCGGTAGAAAAACACATCCTGCCCGGGATTCGCAGCCATTTTGACATGGGCGACTTCCTGGGCACAGGCGGCTCTGGCGCTGATCAGTTTCATGATCTGCTGATCAAGGCTGTCGATTTCGTCCCGAAGTTCGCTCAGGCGGGCCTTCTCGTCGGTCATGATCAGCCCCGCTCCTTCTCGAATTCCGCCATGTACCCGATCAACGCATCTACACCCGCTTCGGGCATTGCGTTATACAAACTCGCACGCATGCCACCCACAGAGCGATGACCGGCAAGGTTGAGCAAGCCTCGCGCGTTGGCGCCTTTCAAAAATTCACCGTTCAGCGCATCATCGCCCAAGGTGAACGGGATGTTCATCCAGGAACGGAAGCGCGGGTCGATCGGGTTAGCGTAGAAATCGCTGTTATCAATGAAGCCATACAGCTTGCTGGCTTTACGGGCATTGATTTCACCCATCGCCTGCACGCCACCCTGCTCCTTCAGCCACTTGAACACCAAACCTGCAAGGTACCAGGAATAAGTAGCTGGCGTGTTGTACATCGAACCGTTATCGGCAATGACTTGATAATTCATCATTGTCGGCGTTTCTTTGCGGGCTTTACCCAACAGATCTTTGCGGACAATCACAACGACCAGTCCGGATGGGCCGATGTTTTTCTGAGCGCCGGCGTAGATCAGGCCAAACTTCGAGACATCCAGAGGGCGAGACAAAATCGTTGATGACATATCCGCTACCAGAGGAACGGAACCGCTCTCCGGCACGAAGTTGTATTCCAGGCCACCAATGGTTTCATTGGGTGTGTAGTGCAAATAGGCCGCATCGGGCGTGGTTGCCCAGCTGGACTGATCCGGAATAGTGGTAAAACCGCTGTCTTCCGAACTGGCCGCCACATTGACGTTACCGAAGCGCTTGGCTTCGGCAATAGCCTTTTTGGACCAGATGCCCGTGCTTACGTAATCTGCTGTGCCGTTCTCACCCAGCAGGTTCAGCGGGATGGTAGCGAACTGACTGGACGCACCACCTTGCATGAACAAAACTGCGTAATCATCTGAAATCCCAGCCAATTCCCGTAGGTCTTTCTCTGCGGTTTCAGCGATGGCGACAAACTCGTCACTGCGATGGCTCATCTCCATCACCGACATGCCAGTACCGCGCCAGTCCAATAGCTCCGTTTCCGCCTGTTTCAGCACGGCTTCCGGCAACGTAGCCGGGCCGGCACAGAAATTATACGCCCTACTCATTCTTCAGTTTCCTCGCCTGCGGCACCTTCATCGGCACTTGACTCTGTATTGGCTTCTACGTTCGCGCCGTCTTCATCCTCATCATCGGATTCCGCGATACGCTCGACACCCACCAGGCGCTCGTCTTCCTGCGCCAAACGAATCAGACGCACACCCTGAGTGTTCCGGCTGAGAATAGACACCTCATCAGTGCGGGTACGCACAAGCGTGCCCTTATCAGAGATCAGCATCATCTCGTCGCCTTCGAACAACTGAAGCGCCGTCACCAGGTTACCGTTACGCTCAGAACACTGCATCGCGATCACGCCCTGACTGCCACGGCTGTAGGCCGGGAACTCGTCAATGGCGGTCCGCTTACCGTAACCGTGCTCACTGGCCGTCAACAGTACGCCGCCTTCCTGCGGAATAATCAGCGACACCACATGGTGCCCTTCGGGCATCTTGATACCGCGAACACCACGGGCGGTCCGGCTCATCGGGCGCACCTGCTCTTCCTTGAAACGAACCGCTTTACCGGCCGAGGAGAACAACATGACCTCGGCATCGCCATTGGTAATGGCCGCGCCGATCAGGGTATCCCCTTCGTCCAGATTCAGCGCGATCAAACCGCTGCTGCGCGGGCGGGAGAAGTTCGGCAGAGGCGTCTTCTTGACGACACCCGCAGAGGTAGCCATCAACACAAACTGGTCTTCCGGATAATCACGTACCGGCAGGAACGTGGTAATACGCTCGTCCTCGTCCAACGGCAAAATGTTCACCATCGGGCGGCCACGGGAGCCCCGGCTGCCACGAGGAATTTCAAATACACGCAGCCAGTAGACCTTGCCGCGGTTCGAGAAGCACAATATGGTGTCGTGAGAGTTCGCCACCAGCAGCTTCTCGATAAAGTCTTCATCTTTCATGGCCGTTGCCGCTTTACCGCGGCCACCACGGCGCTGGGCCTGGTAGTCTTCAACGGCCTGCGTTTTGGCGTAACCGGTGTGGGAAATGGTTACAACCAGGTCCTCTTCATCAATCAGGTCGGCAATGGTCAGGTCGCGCTGTGAACTGGTAATTTCAGTGCGGCGCTCGTCACCAAACTCGGAAACAACCGCTTCCAGCTCTTCACGGATAACCGACATCAAACGTTCCGGATCGCCAAGAATGTCCAGCAGATCCGCGATCTTTTCCAGAATCTCTTTGTACTCGTTCTGGAGTTTTTCGGTTTCCAGCCCGGTCAGGCGGTGCAGACGCATGTCCAGAATCGCCTGAGTCTGCTCAGGCGACATGTAATACAGGCCATCACGCAGTCCGTAGATCTCTGGCAGGTCGTCAGGACGGCAGGCGTCTTGGCCAGCACGTTCCAGCATCGCCAACACATCACCCGGGGCCCAGCCACGGCTCATCAGCTTCTCTTTTGCTTCAACCGAAGTCGGAGAGGCTTTGATCAGCTCGATCATCTCGTCGATATTAGCCAGAGCGACGGTCAAGCCTTCCAGAATATGGCCACGCTCACGGGCTTTGCGCAGTTCGAAAATGGTTCGGCGGGTCACCACTTCGCGACGGTGACGCACGAACGCATCCAGCATTTCTTTCAGGTTCAGCGTCTTTGGTTCGCCGTTAATCAGCGCCACCATGTTGATACCGAACACGGTCTGGAGCTGGGTCTGGGCAAACAAGTTGTTCACGACAACTTCCGGGTTTTCACCACGACGAAGTTCGATAACAACCCGGATGCCTTCCTTGTTGGACTCATCACGCAACTCGGTGATGCCTTCAAGGCGTTTTTCTTTGACCAGCTCAGCGATTTTCTCGATCAGACGCGATTTATTCAGCTGATAAGGCAACTCGGTGATGACAATGGCATCGCGCTTGGTCTTAGCGTCATGCTCTACCTCGTGACGGGCACGAATGTAAATGCGGCCGCGGCCCGTGCGGTAGGCTTCAACAATACCCGCGCGGCCATTAATGATGCCGTGTGTCGGGAAATCCGGCCCCGGGATGTATTCCATCAACTCATCGACGGTCAAATCCGGGTTTTCAATCAAGGCCAGGCAACCGTTAACCACTTCGGTCAGGTTGTGTGGCGGGATGTTGGTAGCCATACCTACAGCTATACCGGAGGAACCGTTTACTAACAGATTCGGTACTCGGGTTGGCATAACTTCCGGGATACGCTCGGATCCGTCGTAGTTATCAACGAAATCGACCGTTTCTTTCTCGAGATCCGCCAGCAGCGAATGCGCCACCTTTTCCATGCGGATTTCGGTGTAACGCATAGCCGCCGCGTTATCGCCGTCGATGGAACCGAAGTTCCCCTGACCATCAACCAGCGGGTAACGAAGCGAGAAGGGCTGGGCCATACGGACGATGGTGTCGTATACAGCAGAGTCACCGTGCGGGTGATACTTACCGATCACATCACCTACCACACGGGCAGATTTCTTGTACGCCTTGTTCCAGTCATTGCCCAGTTCGGACATGGCGAACAGCACCCTACGATGCACAGGCTTGAGGCCATCCCTTACATCCGGCAATGCTCGACCTACAATTACGCTCATGGCGTAATCGAGGTAGGACTGTTTCAACTCGTCTTCAATATTGACCGGCAGGATCTCTTTGGCTAATTCACCCATCGAGAAAGGTTCCTTTGCGTTATCTGGAAGTCGTCTCGGGGCCGTATCCCGGCCCCGTCTTTATTCTTCATCAAGCCGCTCAGCATACCACAGTCCCAACAAGGCCGGGGTAGCCGTAGCGACTTGTTAATCAAACACTACCGTCTTGTTTTCGTAGGTAATCACGCGGTCTTCAATGTGCGATCGAAGCCCTCGCGCCAAAACGTTCTTTTCAACGTCTTTACCCAGACGGACCATGTCTTCAATCGAATCTCGGTGGCTGATACGAATCACGTCTTGCTCAATGATCGGACCTTCATCCAAATCCTGAGTCACGTAATGGCAAGTCGCGCCGATCAATTTCACGCCGCGGCCGTATGCCTGATGGTATGGTCGCGCTCCGGCGAACGAAGGCAGGAAGCTGTGATGAATGTTAATCACCTTTCCGGCGTACTTTTCACACAAATCCGCTGGCAGTATTTGCATGTAGCGCGCAAGCACCACCACATCAGCTTCATACTTGTCGAGCAGCTCTTCGATGTGCGCGAAAGCCTCGGCCTTGTTCTCTTTGCTCACCGGGACGTGGTGATAAGGAATGTCATGCCATTCCACCATGCGACGCAAATCATCGTGGTTGGAGATAACAGCCGCCATTTCAGCGTTCAGCTCTTTGCTATGCCAGCGATGAAGCAGGTCCGCCAAACAATGGGACTCTTTACTGCACATCAGCACCACACGCTTCGGGCGGGCCGAATCAGCAATGTGCCAGCGCATATTAAACTCACGAGCAATCGGCTCGAACGCGGCGCGGAACTGATCCAGCCCGAACGGAATAGATTCGGCTTTAATCTGATGCCTCATGAAAAACCAGCCAGACTGAGTGTCTGAGTGGTGACTCGCCTCGGTAATCCAGCCATTATAGGTGGACAGAAAATTACTCACCTTGGCAACAATTCCCGTCCTGTCCGGACAGGAAATAACAAGACGATAGGTATGCTCCATTAAGCCATTCCTTAACTAGAATCCGGGGAAAGCGAATGCGTTAGAAAACCACCAGCGATGACGCACGAGGAACTATCAACACGCACCTATAAAAATGACCAGCTATGATAGCGTATATGACCGCCAGAAACGAGGATTCCCCATGCACGACACTTACCACAGCCCCAACATTAAACTTCGCCCAAGGCTCTTGTGGAGCCTGACAGCATCAATTCTGTTCAGCTTGCTGTCATTTTCATCGTTCGCCAGCAATCAAGCGATACTGGAGGGCGAGCGATTTCACCCGGCGCAAGGCAAGCTCGGGATGGTCGCCACCAGCCACACTCTGGCGACCGACGTAGCGCTGAAGGTTCTGGAAAACGGCGGCAATGCCGTCGATGCGGCAGTCACCGCCGGCTTCGCCCTTGCCGTTACCCAACCAAGATCAGGCAACATTGGTGGAGGCGGCTTTTTGCTGTACTCGCCCGGCGACGGCAAGGCGCCGGAAGCGATTGATTACCGGGAAACCGCCCCCGCTGCCGCAACGGAAGCCATGTTTCAAGACGACGACGGCAACGTGGTGAAAGAACGCAGCCGATTCAGCCATCTGGCAGTAGGTGTTCCGGGCACAGTCGCCGGCCTGGCCCTTGCTCTGGAACGACACGGCACAATTTCATTAAGCGAGGCCCTTGCTCCGGCCATTCGCTTGGCGAAAGACGGGTTCATCGTGCCTCACCGGTTCAGCATCGGCCTGGAGCGTGCCGCCAGCCGCTTGAAACGTTGGCCAGCTACCAACGCGACCTTTTATAAGGAAGATGGCTCAGCCCCTCAGCCCGGCGAACGGTTCAAGCAACCGGAACTGGCCGCTACGCTTCAACGCATTGCTGACAACGGAATCAAAGGGTTTTACGAAGGCGAAACCGCGCGCCTGATCGTTGAAGAGATGCAGCGCAACGACGGCCTGATCACCTTGGATGATCTGAAAAATTATCGACCAGCCATCCGCCAGCCCGTGCATGGCACCTACCGCGGCTACAATATTTTCTCTATGTCACCGCCCTCTTCCGGCGGCACCCACATTGTGCAGATTCTGAATATTCTGGAGGGTTACCCAATCGGCGACATGGGTCACAATTCGGCCGCCACCCTTCATTACATGGCCGAAGCCATGAAACTCGCCTATGCAGACCGCTCCCAATACCTTGGCGACACAGACTTTGTTGAAGTCCCCCTCAAAGGGCTGACCAGCAAGGAATATGCGGCGAAGCTGAGAAAAACAATTTCATCCGACAAAGCCAGGCCTTCCAGCGACATCAAGCACGGCAAGCCCGCAGACTGGGAAAGCCCTGAAACCACCCACTTCTCGGTCGTAGATCGCTGGGGTAATGCGGTATCTAACACCTACACCATCAACTTCAGTTACGGCTCAGGCATTACGGTGGCGGGCGCCGGTTTTCTGCTGAACAATGAAATGGACGATTTCAGCGCCAAACCGGGCGTGCCGAACGCTTACGGCCTGATTGGCGGCGAGGCCAATAAAGTGGAACCCGGAAAACGCATGCTCAGTTCCATGTCGCCCACCATCGTTCGCAAAGACAACAAAAATTTTCTGGTCACCGGCAGCCCGGGTGGCTCCCGCATCATCACCACAACCCTGCAAGTGCTGATGAACGTAATTGACCACAAGATGAACATCCAGACCGCAGTGAACGCACCGCGCATTCATCACCAGTGGTTTCCGGATGAAATCCGCATCGAGCAAGGCATCAGCCCAGACACCATCAGCCTGCTTGAAGCGAAGGGCCACACGGTGACCACCAACACCGCCATGGGGGCCATCCAAAGCATTATGGTTGGCGAAGACGGCACGTTCTATGGCGGCGCTGATGCCCGGCGCAGCACGTCTTCAGCTAGGGGCTTTTAAACGAGCACGAAAGCGGCACGCCGCTTTCGTTATTCGCCGGACTCGAGCTTGTCTTGGGTCCGAAGCTCAAAATCGCTTGCGTCATGGCGCTCATGCAGCTGTGACGACAAATCACCCCAAGCCTTGTTGACCATCCGCCCCCGTCTTACCCCGGGGCGCTGTGCGACTTCTTCCGCCCAACGCACTACATTGGTGTAGGTGCGCGCCTCCAGAAACTCAGCCGCTTCGTACACCATGTTTTTCACCAGTGCGCCATACCATGGCCAGATCGCCATATCGGCGATGCTGTATTCGTCGCCGACAATATAACGATTGTCCGCCAACTGACGGTCCAGCACGTCGAGCTGTCGCTTTACTTCCATCGCGTAACGGTTGATGGGGTATTCATACTTTTCCGGCGCGTACGCATAGAAATGCCCGAAACCGCCGCCCAGAAACGGCGCACTGCCCATCTGCCAGAACAGCCAGTTTATGGTTTCCGTCCGCTTAGCCGGATCTTTCGATAAAAAGTGACCAAATTTTTCGGCCAAATACAGCAGAATGGAGCCAGACTCGAAGACCCGAACCGCCGGGTCTGCACTCCGATCCATCAACGCCGGAATTTTGGAGTTGGGGTTCACGCCCACGAAACCGCTGCTGAACTGATCACCCTCCATGATATTGATGATCCAGGCATCGTATTCAGCCTCTTTAATACCCAGCTCAAGCAACTCCTCGAACATGATGGTCGCTTTCACCCCATTCGGGGTTGCCAGAGAATAAAGCTGGAAAGGATGCTCGCCCACGGGCAATTCTTTGTCATGGGTGGGGCCGGCAACCGGGCGGTTAATATTCGAAAATTTGCTTTCGCCTTCCTGCTGCCACTTCCAGACTTTAGGTGGGGTATAGGTAGGATCGCTCATCAATTGTCTCCTTAACCTGTAAACAACGATCTGTAAACAACGATTTTTAGTTAAATTCGCTCTGGAATGACTCTAAACAATGACTCAACGGGCGACCGTGGCCTCAGAAATTCCAGACAAAGCTTTCTGCAGCTTAGGCACAACCCCACATTCAGAAGCGCCGTGACGCTCCGCAATGAAAGCGGGGTCGTTGTAACCAAGCCATCGGCCGCGAACACCAACGGACTGGCCAACATGACGGCAACTGCCGCAAATGAGCGGGATATTTTCATAATACCCTCCTTTGTTTGCGAGCGAAGTGCCGTGGAATGGCACGAGGCTTTTAGTAAAACGACTGCTCGGTTCTGCACTTACGGGGCTTAAAGCGCCGTACAGCTGTCGATAATTTCGCCGGAGCTTCCCCCTGCCCGATGCTTTAGCAAAAGACCCTCCGAGTCAGACCCGGAGCCCTTCACCCACCATTCGATTCCACCGCCGACGTACCGGGCGCCACTAGCGGAAACGGCGATATCCATATCGTAGCTCGAGCCCTTGTAATGTACTTTTGCTGCCTCGGAAGACAAATAGTTAACGTCAACTGTTTCACCGCTCTCACACTCGTAGCTCTGCGCAAAGGCATCGCCTTGCTGAAAGCTTGAGCAGGCAGAAAACAAAAACACCGATGACAACAAAACCGGAACAGAAATCTTCATTCAGAACACCATTTTCAATAATTAGACCGCAGAGGCAGAGCAACGACTATTTACGGTTATAGCTCTCCTCATAGCGTTTAGCAGCCAGCACTCCAGCAGCTCTTCCGTGTTTTCGATAGTAACTTTTCCCACACATGTTTTGCTGATGCCAGTACGCCTTCATCAGCAAAGCATGGTCAGGAAGCCAGAATCGATCCGTAGTTTCCTCTGTTTCTGGCACCGAACCAATATCCACTTCAGATGTAACGATGCCCGGGCCCTCGCTGGTACTTCGCTGCGCCAAGATCTGGCCCCGTCCATCAACGATCTGGGTACACCCAACATAATGGGTTTCATAAGGCACCGACGCTGAAAACCCGGGGGCCAGCATGAACCCACCCGAAAACGCCCCACAGTGGGACGCTTGAACAACCGGGGCGCCAATACGCCTGGCCAATTCGCTCGGGGCTTGCTCCGACAGGTAACGGTTATACTGCCCTAACGCTGCCAACCCACGATTTACCAGCCTGCCCCAATTCGATGGCAGGGTCCACCAGTGGGTGCCACTCATGACCAAACCAACCCGGCCTTTCAAACGCGTGGCCGTTTGATTTCGAATCAACTCCCAACAGACTGCAGCGCCTACACCACCCAAACTTGTTTGAAATACACCGTCATCCTTACCAGGGCCATAAAATGCATTTTCCCACATGGTGGGCAGATCTTTGTCATGGGTATGCATCTGGCCATCGGGCTCGACGAAGTAATAACGGTTATAAACCTCCTCGCCCTCAGCAATCAACATGGAACCTCCAATCCAGCTGCCATACTGTTTCGCCAGGCTTACGAGCAAATCCACAGCCTCATTGTCAGGGGGCAAAACGGCATCGTGCACACGCTGGTCAAAAGCGATGCGCGAAGTAAAGAATTCAGGAAGCGCCACCACGTCGGCCCCTGCCGTTAACGCTTCTTTGGCAAGCCGCTCAACACGTTCCAGATTGACAGACACATCACCCAATTCTGCTTCAAGCTGAACTGCCGCAATGCGCCGTCTTGCGCTCGGCATTACTTTTTCCATGTATTTTCACCAGAGAGTGTGCGAGTTCTAATCCAACCATCCCGAAATCTTCTTTCCCACCACAAACAGCACAGCAAGCACAGCCAAAACACTGAGAGCCGCGGCAGGGTATCCCAGGCTTTCGGGAACGCCCATCCCCCACACTAACGTAAATGCCAAGCCTTGGAATGCCTCAACGGGCCTTTGATACACAGGCAGGTTCGAACTCGCCGTAAACAAGAAAATCAGCCCAATCAAACCAAGAATGGACGAAAAAATACCGAAGAACATGGACCTGCTCATAGACAGAAACCTCCGTTTAGAGCCACCGCTTGGCTTCAGCGATGACCGTTTCCATTCTTTTTTGGAGAGGCCTGTGGCGGAGTGAGCAAAGATAAAGCGTCTCCCTCACCGGCCGGGCCAGTTGATGGACTTTGATTAGCTCGGGCCTAGGGAAAGCCTCAACCGCATGGGCAGGCAATACGGTAAACCCCAATCCTCTGCTCACCGGCTCCAGAATCAAGCCAATCTGGTTTGAGAAACCTTTCTTCGTAAACACGCTACTGTGCTGAAACTCAATATAGTTCGAACCAAGAAGCAAATTCGCGTGATGGCTTCCATCCGGGTGATCAATGAAGCCAAGGGCCATCAGCGTTTTCCAATCAGGGTCTTCAGTGGTCGCAGGCGTGACCAACAGCAGAGACTCTTCCGCAATGGGCGTACAACCTACCTCCGCCAAAGTCGATTTCGCTGTCATGAATCCGATATCAACGGTAGATTCGGCGATTGCCTGTTCCACATCGGCATTGGGCGCGAACCGATAATCGATGACGAGCTTAGGATGCTTCTGCTGCAAGGCAAGCACCTGAGGGTATAACTTAAGTCCCACACTTCCCGGCGACATGATCCGGACAGTGCCCTCATACGGTGGGTCTTCCACAACAGTCTGTTCCAGGTTGGACAAAGCGAGAAGAACACCCTGAGCGTCCGCGTACAGACGTTCACCCGCTCCCGACAATGAAAACTGCTTTCCTTGCCGCAATAGCAATTCTGTGCCGAGCTGTTCCTCCAATTTGCGCACATGCTGACTTACCCCTGACTGCGTCATGTGGAGACGCTCCGCAGTACGCGTGAAATGCCCCTCTTCAACGAGTATGCAAAAACTGCGCAACCAGTTAACATTAATCATCACAAACCCTAATCAAAATTATGACAAATGATAATTATACGTTATCAACCAACCTCTGTAACCTGCTCTTAATTCACAAACGGAGGACAAGCAATGAGCTACGTTTATCCAAGAAATTTTTCACACATTGGCATATCCGTACCGGACCTGGAGCAAGCCGTTAAGTTCTATACGGATGTTCTGGGCTGGTATTTGATTATGAAACCCACCGAGATCGAAGAAGACGACAGCGCCATTGGCGAAATGTGCACGGAAGTGTTTGGAAAAGGCTGGGGAAGTTTCCGGATCGCCCATTTGTCTACCGGCGACCGAATTGGTGTAGAGCTGTTTCAGTTCAGAAACCAAACCAATCCTGAAGACAATTTCGAGTACTGGAAGACCGGCATTTTCCACTTCTGTGTGCAAGACCCGAACGTTGAGGAACTGGCGGAGCGCATTGTAGCCGCGGGGGGCAAACGCCGCATGGAGAAACCACGCTACTACTATCCGGGCGAAAAGCCCTACCGCATGATTTACATGGAAGATCCGTTCGGTAACATTCTGGAGATCTATAGCCACAGTTATGAGCTGATCTACAGTGAGGGCGCGTACTGATTCGCCGCCCCGCGGGGAATCTAAAACGGTCAGTGGCGCAGGTGCATTGAGACACCTGCCAACCACCGTTATGTGCTACTTGACCGTGATGGTGATCTTGTCGGAGACCACGGGCGTGCTATGAGGCACGTGGGCATGGTTACCCAATAACAACTGCAAGGTGTGAGTACCGGGGGCAAGCTCGATTTCGGTTTCCGTCTGGCCGCCGCCAAAGTGTTTGATCTTATCCGTAGCCGGCAACGGCTTACTTAAATCAGCCGGCACATCAGTATCAATTAAAAGGTGGTGATGCCCGGTGTTTTTCTTATCAATACCGGCTGGCGCCACGCCCATATTGCGAAGGCCGAAAACCACTTTAACGGTTTGCCCAACTGTCGCCCCATCGCTGGGCTGAACGAAGTAAACTTCCGCTTTGTCTGGCGCTTCCGACATCATGCTTCCAGCGAAAGTCATCATCGGTGCAACCAGCAATGCCGACAACAAGGTCATAGTGCTTTTTTTCATGCCGCTCTCCCTTATCTCCGTTTATTACCCTCTGTGTTGATAAAGACCACAAAGCCTGACCAACAACATAACAAGGCTAGACCAAGATGAGCACCGCTGCCTAACCGAAGGAGCGTTACTCTGGAACGGCAAATACAGCGTCAGTTTTAGCCGCCATAATAAAATCATTTCGATGCAGGCCGCCGATGGCGTGAGTCCACCAGCTGACCGTCACCTTGCCGTATTCCAAAAGAACAGCGGGGTGGTGATTTTGCGCCTCGGCCACGTCCCCCACTCGATTCGTGAAAACCAGAGCTTGGGCAAAGTTCTTAAACTTGAACACTTTCCTCAGCGTTTCTTCCCCCTCGGTATCTACAATGCTCCAATCCGGAATCTGCTCGTGCAGAAGACCCCTTTCTGCATCGGTCACCTTGGGCGCGCCTTTATGGCACGCCTCGCACTGTTGCTTTGCCAGTTCACTCACAGCCCTTCCTCCCACATCATCGTGCGTTTACCGGTTCGCGATCGCGTAACCAATTCCCGAGCACACGGCAGCAACCTGCGCCGCATTGCACTGGTCAGGTGTCGCCCTTGAACTGTCGGGATAAACCTCCGTTGTGGTCCGGTATGGGGCGTTCGTGATGCCCGCACATAGCCCGAGCTGTTTGAGCGGGTATTGGATTACACCACGCGACGTGACCGGCGAGCCGAAGATCTCGCCTTTCTCATCGGCAGGTGCGATATGAGTTACCTGCTCCACCGCTTCTATGATTGCCTGCTGAAATTCCGGCTGCGGATTTTCACTGTCATCGACCAGATAGAAACCGTCTGGTATATCGCCCGGTTCAAATGGCTTGCCGTCTCGGGCTGCCAGTGCGGGACGAAATTCGGTTTCGTCGGTATCGGTGGTTTCATGCAGGTCCATGTGCAACAGCGCACGATCACGAATCGGCGCGACCAAACGCATCAGGGCTGCCGATTCCCCCGCGGGGCTGTCTTCATGGAAAGAACGGTTGGGATCGACTGCGTCTGCGTTCCAACGATGGACACGCTCGTATGCCCAAGGGCTGACACACGGTGCAACCAAAAGATTCACACGACCCGCGTAATCTGCGGCATACTGCTCAACAAACTGCAGTGCACCGTGCACCCCACTGGTTTCATAGCCATGCACCCCGCCGGTGATCAGCACAATCGGCAGATCGTCATTCCAATCGCGACTGCGAATCGCCATCAGCGGATAGCGCTCAGAGCCATACTCCAAACGTCCGTATTCCTCTACGTCAAAATCCGCTTTCAGCCGCTCGATGACGCTCAACACTTCCGATTCATAGCTGCGCTGCCGAGACTGTTGTGACAACCATTCAGCACGTTCCTCATCGCCCCACGGTGTTCCGGGCGTACCTATGGGGTAAGAGTCAGGGGCTGTATTCATGGCTAATTTCTCCTGCGGTGACTAAATAGTTGCGGGTATTCTAACACTTGCAGACAAGGCGCAGCAGGCGACCTCCTGAGCCATCCTCCAAAACCCACAGCGCACCTTCAGGACCCACTTCAACCTCTCGAATACGCTCCCCCATGTCGAAACGCTCAACTTCTTCGGCTTCCTGACCGTCAATTCGGATTCGTAACAGAGATTCAGAGCGCAGACCTCCGATAAAAGCCTGACCTTGCCAGTCGGGAAACATCGAACCGTCGTAGAGCACCAAGCCAGAAGGAGCTACTGTAGGCACCCAATAGACCTCCGGCGCTTTGAACTCGGGGCGCGTGTCGTGATCAGGAATGGGAAAGCCGGAGTAATGATCCCCCCAGGAAACCAGAGGCCAGCCGTAATTCTCGCCGGCCACTGTCAGATTCAGTTCATCGCCGTGTCTGGGGCCCATTTCGTGGGTCCACAGCTGCCCCTGATTGTCGAACGCTATACCGAGCACATTGCGATGCCCGAGCGACCAAAAAGATTTTGCGAGCTCTCCCTTCTCCTGAAACGGATTGTCCTCTGGAATGGAGCCGTCCGGATGAATCCGGATTACCTTGCCCAGATTCTGATCCCAATGCTGTGCCGGCTCGAGTTTTTGCCGGTCACCTGAGGTGATAAACAAATGCCCGTCAGGACCAAATGCAAGTCGATGGGAGTAATGCCCGCCGCCGGAAACCTTCGGAGTCTGGCGCCAGATGACTTCGAGGTTTTCAAGTGCGGGCGGGTCCGCCTCAAGACTAAGCGTGGCCCGGGCAACCGCAGCGCCTTTGATCCTCCAAGGCCCTTCCTCTGCATACGATAGATAGACCCAGCGATTCTCCTGAAAGTTCGGATGAAGAACAACGTCCCCCAAGCCACCCTGCCCGCCATAAGCCACCTCGGGCACCCCCCGAACGGCTTGCTTACTGCGATCTTGCAGTCGGACCAGATTCAAAACACCAGATTTTTCAGTAATGAGAAGCCGCCCATCCGGAAGAAAGGTCATGGCCCAAGGTTCATCAAATTTGCCATAACTCTCAGCAATAAAACTCGAACCCGTATTCCCTTGAATGACACGCTCATCAGAATCCCCAAGGGCACTGGAGCAAAACAAAGCCAAAATCAGGAAAAGCCACGGTATTGATCGCGATGATTTCATCATTCGCCTCACATCAAAGGTGAGCAGGTGAAAAAAACAAGTATGGAACAACATTAGCAAAGCAGCTACGACGACACACCAACTCTGCGCGAATATGCCCAACAGGTTCATTAAGCTTATAATTGTTCGCTCAGCCAAATCCCTTCTACACTCTATTTTCAAGCCCCGGGCCCATTACTGTGAGCAGCCATCATCGACGTAAAAACCAAGCCAAGCCTGTTCGCAAGAACCTGCACCCGAAGAACCGCCACAATCACGGCTATGACTTCCCTGCATTGGTAGAGCGTCATCCTGCGCTCACACATTATGTAAAGACAAATGCGCACGGTAATCTGTCCATCGACTTCGCAGATCCTCTAGCGGTAAAAACCCTCAACGCCGCGCTGCTAAGCCACTATTACAATATCGTCGGCTGGGATATTCCGGAAGGCGCTCTTTGTCCTCCCATCCCCGGCCGGGCCGACTACATCCACTACGTAGCCGACTTGCCCGGGCTTGAAAAAGCCAATATCAAACTACTGGACATTGGCACGGGCGCGAACGGAATTTACCCGCTATTAGCCTGCCAGATATACGGCTGGCAATGTGTCGGCAGCGACATCAACACTCAGTCGCTGGCAAACGTAACCGAAATCATCGCCCGCAACCCATCACTCAAAGAACAGATCTCACTGCGTACACAACCCGATAAAAACCATATTTTTGAAGGCATCATTCAGGCCGGAGAATTCTTTGACGTCAGCGTATGCAACCCACCCTTTCATGCCTCGCTCGATGAAGCCCTGAAAGGGAGTCAGCTCAAACTGAATAACCTGGCTCGCAGCCGCGGTGAACAAAAAGCCCGAAGCCAATCCCCTACTCTGAATTTCGGCGGCATGGGAGCAGAGCTTTGGTGTAAAGGCGGGGAGCAGCTGTTTCTTAAAAAGCTCATAAAAGAGAGCGTAGCGTATTCCAAACAATGCCGGTGGTTTACCAGTCTGGTATCAAAGGCTGACAACGTTAAGCCGGCAACGAAATTGATTCGCAAGCTCGGGGCGGTAGATGTTCGGGAAATAGAAATGACACAGGGGAACAAAGTAACGAGAGTGCTGGCCTGGACCTTCATGTAACGCCACCCATGCGGCGAAGGCCACTCCTCCCACCGCATGCACGAGCTTATCCAGATTCTGGCTCACCCGAGCGGCTGGGTTATTGAGAAAATTTCGAGAATTTGACGCGTAAGTGACCGCCAGCCCTGCGGTGTAGTCCCTGTCAGTTTGGGTCGGCGCAAAAAGATCGTTATCGGTAGACACCGCCAACACCGAGTCAGCAGACTGTGCAGAAGCTGAGAACAAAAAAGCGGCCGAAGCCAAGATAGATGTGATGTGTTGAAAGCGCAAAGCCAACTCCGAGAAGTAGTGAACCCGAACCAAGTTGGCGTGTATTTTTATAAAGCTTTCAGCACAGAACTAATCAAAGCGACGTATTGAAAACATCACCTATAATTATATGTAAGCATATTTACGGACAAAAAAACCTCCCCCAAGAAAACGATCTGAAAAAACCACAACAAAACATCACTGTGCGTGATGTAACCCATGCCAACTGACAATTATTCGGGCGCACTCCAGAGGCGCATACTTCGCTGCATCTGATCCGGATTCACCGGGCGATTCAGAGAAAGATTCAAACCAACTTATTCTGGAGATACCGACATGCGTAAATTTGCTCTCGTTGCTTTCGCGTCCCTCTTTACCGTTGCCGCCCTGCCCGCAAATGCCAGCTTGGCGGATCGAAAATCAGATCAAACCAACCTGGAGCAGCCCCAGCCATCGCCTTACAGCGGACAAACTGTCATTCGGGGAGAGATCAGAGAGGGTTTCGCTGAACACAAAAATGCGACACCGGCACCTTACAGCGGCCAGATCGTCATTCGCGGTGAGGTACAAACAGAAGGGCTTGGTTGATTGTTTTGAAGGATTTGAACAAAGCCTTTACTCATCACACGGCTTTTGGGGTAGTTCATTACTCATGCAAATGTGTGAAACATGTACTGCCCCACGAGCCGGCCACAGAGCTTAAATAATCCGGCCCCCTTCCCCCCGCTGCAGCCCACATCTTCATAAGCCCCCCAACCACTTTGAACCTGAAACGTTTTAGAACAAAACATTCACTCTGTTCTGTTGAAATCCGCACCTCTTAAGAATACTGTATATATAAACAGTATTCGGAGAATTTCCCCATGAACGAACTACTGAGCAACCTGCTTCAGGATGCCCGAGTATGGCAGGGTCATCAGCACAAAAAGACCACCCAACCTGCGGAACCCACCGGGTATCAGTCGCTGGACAACCAACTGGGCGGACTGGGATGGCCAAAGGGTGCCTTGAGCGAATGCCTGCTGGACACCTGCGGTATTGGCGAGCTACACCTTGTGCTACCGCTTATGCAAAGGGTATCCAATGAGGGCAAGACCATCTTCTGGATAAACCCGCCCCATACCCCCTACGCGCCGGCTTTGGCCCGGGAGGGCGTAAATCTCGATCATGTGGTCATGGTGACAACAAAAGACCAAAACGATTTTTTGTGGACTCTTGAAAACTGCCTTCGCTCACCGGTTACCGGGCTGGTGCTTGCATGGCCGGGCACGCTGGCCAGACGTGATGTTCGCCGCTTGCAGTTGGCCTCGGAAGCCGGCGGCAATGTGTGTGTACTTTTCCGCAGCCGCCGCCATGTCGGGCAAAACTCACCGGCCGCTTTACGACTGGAGCTCGTTCCGGGCGAACACCAAGAGCTCAAGATCAACATCATCAAACGGCGAGGCAGCTGGCCGGGGCAGCGCTGCTCTCTCGCAATGGCGCACCGGGCCAACCTTTCCGGTCAGGATTCCACTCACATAATTCAGGGTCCGTGGGCCGGGGCTCAACGGTAATTTTATGCTCTGGCTATACCTGCATTTTCCACATTTATTACTGGACCATGTCCAACGGAATCAGGATTCCGGAGGCGCTCTTGTGATCGTGGATGGTACAGGCCAAGCCATCATGCAAGCCTGCCCAGCCGCTCGTGAGTTGGGTATAGAAGCGGGTATGCGCCTGAAAACCGCGCTTGGTTTAGCGCCCAACCTACACATCATGCAAGCAGATCCGAAACAGGAAGCCTGGCTTCTGGAAGATCAGGCACGCTGGCTGTACCACTACGCCGCGCACATTACCTTGGCATCGCCTGATGGTCTTTGGGCAGAAGTCAGTAGCCTGCAAAAGCTTTATGGCGGCCTACCGGCCATCTGGCAAACCGTGGAACAAGCCTTGACCGAGCGCCAGCTCACCGCGTGGATCGCCATTGGCCACACGCCATTGGCAGCCCGGTTATTAGCGCTCACCGGCAAAGGCGAATGCACAGCAAACAAAAACCACATTCTCGCAGCGCTTGGTAACTTACCACTGCAGGCCGCCGGTTTTGACAAGAAGCCCTGCACCCGCCTGCAACGCCTTGGGCTTAATACCCTTGGCGATGTATTCGCTCTGCCCGCTCCGGAATTGGCTCGGCGGTTATCGCCAGAACTGCTGAGCACCGTCCAGAAGATTCAGGGCACCCGGTCAGACCCCAAAACACCTTGGCAACCACCCCATATTTTCAGGCAGCGGGCGGATTTCATTCAGGAAGTGGAGCACACCCAAGGGCTTCTATTCTCGTTGCAGCGAATTCTGTCTGAGTTGGAAGAAGACCTCTGCTGGCGCCAGCAAGATACCGACACCCTGCTGCTTGCACTGCAGCACCGGCACCAAGAACCAACTCGTTTTCAAATCCGAACCACCGGGCCGGAACATCGGGCGGACGGATTTTTAAAGCTGATCCGCCTGAAGCTTGATCAGCAGCCTTTAAGCTCGCCAGTCATTGCACTCTCTCTTACCGTCAAACGATTTACCGGCCGCGAGGCTCCGACGGGGCAGGATTTGCTCGGCGAAACTCAGGATCTGAACGAAGCATGGCACACGCTGATCAGCCGCCTTCAGGCCCGGCTGGGAGATCAGGCACTAAAGCAACTGTCGCCTTCCAACGACCACCGGCCAGAATGTGCCTGGTCGGCCAAGGAGGTTCGCAAACCCTCTAAAAGGAAAGCAGCAGAGCCTAACCTCTTGCCACACCGGCCGTTATGGCTACTGAAAGGCCCCAAATCGTTGGATCAAATGCCCACACACTGGCACTCTGGCCCCGAGCGCATCAGCAGTGGTTGGTGGGACGGCCAGCGCGTTCATCGGGATTATTACATCGCACAGTTGCCGGGCGGCGAGGTGGCCTGGGTATTCCGGGACCATCAGGACGGATGGTTTATTCATGGGTGGTTTGGCTGATGGATACCGGCTATGCGGAATTGTTCTGCTTCAGTAACTTCACTTTTCTAACCGGGGCCTCGCACCCTCATGAGCTGGCCGAACGAGCTTTGGAACTAGGCTATAGCGCCATCGCCATCACCGATGCTTGTTCTGTAGCCGGCATTCCCAGAGCCTGGGCCGCGCTGAAAGACAGCCCGGTGAAGCTCATAACCGGCAGTTGGTTCGAGCTGGACAATGCTCCTACCGACTCAGCCGTTCCACGCTTTATCTTGTTAGCCAAAGATCGTCAGGGTTATGGCCAGCTCTGCAAACTCATAACCACGGGCCGGCGCCGTGCCGAAAAAGGCCAATACCAACTCTTCACGCGAGATATTGAAACTCACGAGCTGGATCACTGCTTTTGTTTGTGGCTCCCACCCTCGCAGGAAAGCGCTACCTTTTCTGAAACCCTCGCTTGCGGTGAATGGCTACTTCGACTTTTCGAGCCGCGGTTACGCATTGCCGCCAACCGCACTCTGGAAGTTGGCGAAGAACAACAATTGGCTCAGATTCGGGATTTGGCCGATCACCTACGCATCCCGGTAGTCGCCACCGGCGAAGTCCACATGCACAGCCGGGAACGCCAACCCCTGCAAGACGTACTCACAGCCCTTCGGCATCACACAACCCTGGAGAATGCCGGGCGCTGCCTGTTCCAAAACGGCGAACGCTACCTCCGCCCTCTCCCAGTGCTGCAAAAACTGTTTCCCGAAAACTGGTTGCGCGAGACGATTCAGATTGCCAACGCCTGCGAGTTTGAACCGGGCAGCCTGCGCTACGAATACCCACCCGATTTAGTACCAACCGATGAAACCCCTGCGGGCCTGCTAAAACGCCTGACCCACGAAGGCGAACGTCGCCGATACCCTAACGGCACACCACTGAAGGTTCAGGCGTTGATTCGCAAAGAGTTGGGGCTGATCTCGGAGATGCAGTACGAGCACTACTTTCTGACCATCCACGACATAGTCGCGTTTGCCCGAAGCCAAGGCATTTTGTGTCAGGGGCGCGGCTCTGCTGCGAACTCAGCCGTCTGTTACTGCCTAGGCATCACCGAGGTCAACCCAGCCAAGGTTGAGCTGTTGTTTGAGCGGTTCATCTCGAAAGACCGGGACGAACCGCCCGATATCGATGTGGATTTCGAGCACCAACGGCGTGAAGAAGTGATTCAATATATATACCAACGCTACGGTCGCGAACGTGCGGCTTTGGCAGCAACGGTGATTCGGTACCGGCCCCGCAGCGCCATCCGCGATGTAGGTAAAGCGCTCGGGTTCGATGCTGCTTTGGTTGAAAAGCTGTTGGACGGCATCGACTGGCGAGACCAATCCACCAACTGGCGCCAGCAGATTCTGGACAAAGGCCTGACCCGGAACCCCCAAGTGGCCAACCAATTCTTTACGTTGGTGAACACCTTGCTGGGTTTTCCCCGTCATTTGTCACAGCACGTTGGCGGTTTCGTTATCAGTGCCGGGCCACTATCGGAACTGGTGCCGGTCGAAAACGCGGCCATGCAAGACCGCACCGTCATCCAATGGGATAAAGACGATCTGGAAAGCCTGGGCTTGATGAAGGTGGATGTCCTCGCCCTTGGTATGCTAACCGCTATCCGCAAAGCTCTGGAGCTGATCAGCACCGTAAAAGGCACGCCCTTTACCATTCAGGATATCCCCCAAGAAGACCCCGACACCTACGCCATGCTGCAAAAGGGAGATAGTATTGGCGTGTTTCAGGTGGAATCCCGCGCCCAGATCAATATGCTGCCTCGGCTAAAACCCGAGACTTACTACGATCTGGTCATCGAAGTGGCCATCGTGCGCCCGGGCCCCATTCAAGGCGACATGGTTCACCCTTACCTTCGCCGCAAGCATGGCTTGGAACCGGTCGAGTTTCCCAGCGATGCCATACGTCAGGTGCTGGAGCGCACACTGGGGGTGCCCATATTTCAGGAGCAGGTGATCAAACTGGCCATGGTGGCTGCTGGCTTCAGTGCCGGTGAAGCCGACAAACTCCGCCTCGCCATGGCCGCCTGGAAATCCCATGGCGATCTCACCCCTTTTCGGGACAAGCTGATCAACGGCATGCTGGAACGTGGTCACGACCCGGAATTCGCCGACCGCCTGTATCAACAAATATGCGGGTTTGGCGGTTACGGATTCCCGGAATCCCACGCCGCCAGCTTTGCTTTGTTGGTGTACGTCTCCGCCTGGATCAAACGCCACCATCCGGCGGCGTTTTACTGTGCCTTGCTCAACAGCCAACCTATGGGGTTTTACTCGCCAAGCCAATTGGTACAAGACGCTCGCCGTCATGACGTAACCGTTTTGCCCCCGGACGTAAACTTCAGCCACTGGGAACACTCGCTGGAGGGGCCAAATCAGCACCTGCGCCTAGGGCTGAGAATTGTTCAAGGCCTGTCCCGCCAAGGCGGCCAGTGCGTTCATGAAAACCGTCCGACGCAAGGTTATCGCTCCGCCAGCGAACTGCGCACCAGTGCCGGGCTCAACCAACGTGATATGGAGTTACTGGCCGGAGCCAACGCCATGGCCGGCTTTACCTCAGACCGCCATCAGGCCTATTGGCAGTTATTGGATTACGAAGAACCTTCCGCACTGTTTGCTCAAGAGGCCGAAGCGGATTACCAGCCACAACCATGCGGCCAGCTGCCGCAGCCTAGCGAAGGTCAAAACGTTCTGGCGGATTACCGTAGCCAAGGCCTCACACTTCAAAGACACCCTTTGGCTTTGCTTCGGGAACAAGGTCACCTCCAACACTGCCTGACCGCCGAACAACTAAAGACCACCCGCCCCGGCATCCCCGTGCAAGTAGCTGGTCTGGTTACCGGCCGCCAGCGACCGGGTTCAGCCGCTGGTGTCACCTTTGTCACTCTCGAAGACGAAACCGGCAACGTTAACGTTGTGGTCTGGCTGGCAACGGCCCGCCAACAACGCAAACCGCTACTCACCGCTCGGCTACTGCACGTAAAAGGGGTTATCGAAAAGGAAGGAGAGATCGTGCATGTGATGGCCGGCAAACTCTCGGACTTGAGCCACCTGATCAACTCGTTACCGGTCAATTCAAGAGATTTTCACTGAACACAAAAAAACCCCGCCGAAGCGGGGTTTTTCTGGTACAGCTAGAAGTAAAGATCAGCTCAACAGCTTGATCATCACACCCGCCGCAACCGCAGAGCCGATTACACCAGCCACGTTAGGGCCCATAGCGTGCATCAACAGGAAGTTCTGCGGGTTAGCCTCAAGGCCAACTTTGTTGGATACCCGCGCTGCCATTGGCACCGCAGATACACCGGCAGAACCGATAAGCGGGTTGATGGGGTCTTTGCTGACTTTGTTCATCAGCTTCGCCATCAGAACACCAGAGGCAGTACCCACACCGAACGCGACAACACCCAAGCCCAGAATACCCAGAGTCTGAGCATCCAGGAACTTGTCAGCCATCAACTTGGAGCCCACAGACAAACCAAGGAAGATAGTTACGATGTTGATCAGTGCGTTCTGGGCCGTATCGCTCAAGCGCTCAACTACACCACATTCACGCATCAGGTTACCGAAGCAGAACATACCCAGCAGCGGCGCTGCATCTGGCAGGAACAGTACAACAGCAATCAGAACAACCAGCGGGAAAACAATCTTTTCCTTCTTGCTGACCGGACGCAGCTGGCTCATTTTAATAGCCCGCTCTTCCTTGCTGGTCAGCGCCTTCATGATTGGCGGCTGAATCATCGGAACCATGGCCATGTAGGCGTATGCCGATACGGCAATGGCGCCCAGCAGATGCGGAGCCAATACGCTGGCGACATAGATGGAGGTCGGACCATCAGCACCACCGATGATACCGATCGCGGCCGCTTCAAGAATGTTGAATTCCAGAACGCCAGTCCAATCCAGCAACGCGGCACCAATCACGGTACCAAAGATACCGAACTGAGCGGCTGCGCCCAGCAGCATGGTCTTCGGGTTTGCAAGCAGAGGACCAAAATCGGTCATTGCGCCTACACCCATAAAGATCAGCAGCGGCCCGATGGTGCTGCCAATAACCACGGAGTAGAAGTTGTACAGCATACCGTTGCCGTAGCCGAAGT
Organism: Marinobacter sp. S0848L; assembly: GCF_023016065.1. Lineage (GTDB taxonomy): Bacteria > Pseudomonadota > Gammaproteobacteria > Pseudomonadales > Oleiphilaceae > Marinobacter. The sequence goes on from NZ_JALKAQ010000005.1 coordinate 192,438, forward strand.
CTTGGGCAAGGGAGTTCGCCATCGCCATTTCAGAATAGCTGGCTTCTTTAACCGCTACTTTGAAGGCTTCCTTCAGCTCAGGCGTTACCGCCTGCCCCGCTTGATAGGCAACATCTAGTGGAACAGCCAATGCCGCCAGAACCTGGGTCGCATCGCTCTTCAGTGCAAAATGAATCGCATTTTCCGCCGCAGTCAGGGCCAGCCCTGCCTCCGGGATGTTCGCCAGAATACCGCCGAAACCGATTGGCACCAGCAGCAGTGGCTCAAAGCCCTTACGAATCGCAAGGAACAGAAGAAGCAGGCCGATGGCGATCATCACCACCTGACCAAACTCTATGTTGAACAGGCCACTGCCTGTCCATAGCGTCATTATCTTATCCATGGAATGCTGGCCCTTATGCGATTGTCAGCATTTCATCATCAACAGAGACGGCATCACCGACTTTGATGAAGACTTCACCGATGGTTCCGGCCTTGGACGCGCGAATCTCGGTTTCCATTTTCATGGCCTCGAGAATGATCAGCACGTCACCTTCTTCAACCGTGTCTCCAGGAGAAACCAGAACCTTCCAGATGTTGCCGCTCAACGGCGCGCTAACAGGCTCACCGCCGCCGGCAGGTACTGGAGCAGCCGCCGCCGGGGCCGCGCTGGAACCGCCCTGGCCTTCGATCTGGCTGATTTCACCACCTTCGGTAACGGCAACAACGTACTTCTGGCCGTTCACCTCAACGGTGTAGTTCTCAGGTCCTTCAGCTTTCTTGGCCGGAGCCACGTCGTCAGCACTTGGTACTGGCTCGAAAGCGTCTGCATTGCCACGGTTCTCCAGGAACTTCAGGCCAATCTGCGGGAACAGTGCGTAAGTTAGAACGTCGTCTACTTCCTGCTCAGCCAGCTTAATGCCCTTCTCGCCTGCCAGGCCTTTCAGCTCTGCAGTCAACTTGTCCATTTCAGGCTCAATGTTGTCTGCCGGGCGACAAGTAATTGCTTCGGCACCATCCAGAACGCGCTCTTGCAGCTCTTTGTTGAACGGCGCCGGTGCAGAGCCGTACTCGCCCTTCAGGATCGCAGAGGTTTCTTTGGAGATAGACTTGTAGCGCTCACCGGTCAGTACGTTCAGAACAGCCTGAGTACCTACAATCTGAGACGTCGGAGTTACCAGCGGGATGTAACCCAGGTCTTCACGTACCTTTGGAATTTCGGCAAGAACTTCGTCGAACTTGTCAGTCGCGTTCTGCTCGCGCAGCTGGTTTTCCATGTTGGTCAGCATGCCACCCGGAACCTGAGCAATCAGGATTCGGGAGTCTGTACCACGCAGGCTACCTTCAAACTTCGCATACTTCTTACGAACTTCGCGGAAGTAGGAAGCAATTTCTTCAAGCAGGTTCAGATCCAGGCCGGTATCACGGTCGGTACCTTCCAGAATCGCAACCACTGCTTCAGTGGGCGAATGACCGTAAGTCATACTCATGGAAGAGATAGCGGTATCTACGTTGTCGATACCCGCTTCCGCAGCTTTGATCGCCGTAGCAGTAGACATGCCCGTGGTGGCGTGGCACTGCATGTGAATCGGGATATCCAATTCTTTCTTCAGGCGGCTGACCAGGTCGTAGGCAACGTAGGGCTTCAGAATACCGGCCATGTCTTTGATGGCGATGGAGTCGGCACCCATGTCGGCGACTTCTTTTGCCAACTCAACCCACATATCAAGAGTGTGCACAGGGCTGGTGGTGTAAGAAATAGTGCCCTGAGCATGCTTTCCTGTTTTACGAACCGCTTTAATAGCAGTCGCCAAGTTGCGAGGATCGTTCATCGCATCGAAGATACGGAACACATCAACGCCGTTTTCGGCAGCACGATCTACAAAACGCTCTACCACGTCATCCGCGTAATGACGGTAGCCCAGCAGGTTCTGGCCACGCAGCAACATCTGCTGTGGCGTGTTAGGCATTACTTTTTTCAGTTCGCGGATACGCTCCCAGGGGTCTTCGCCCAGGTAACGAATGCAGGAGTCAAAGGTAGCACCACCCCAAGATTCCAAAGACCAGAAACCGACTTGATCGAGTTTCTCGGCAATCGGCAGCATGTCGTCCAGACGCATGCGGGTGGCAAGCAGGGATTGGTGGGCGTCACGTAAAATTACGTCCGTAATCCCCAGCGGTTTTTTCGTGTCAGTCATCGTGTCAGCCTTCTGTTAAAAGGTTCTAATCCGTTCCCGGGTCACTTCTTGTGGCGTGACCGGTATTGTGCAATCGCCTTCTTAATGGCCTCGGCGGTGTCAGGGTCAACCGACGTTGGCGCCTTGGGCTTGGCACGTGGCGTTCTGGCCGGGGTTGCCGGCTCTGGCGGAGCAAGCCGCAGAATGATCTTCGACATCAGGCCTGTTGCGAATACCAGAATAACCAGAAACGCGAACACGAAGCCCATACCGGCGATCATCAAATCTACGGCGTTTGACATCAGCTCATTCATAGTGAACAGCTACCTGTATTGGTTTGTGATTTCCCCGCCTCAATCACCCTCTTCCAGACAAATGCCTAGTAGCTTGTGAAATCAAAACGGGAGGCAAAATCCTGCGTAATTTACCGGTTTCATTGTTCTGGAGCAACCAAAAGCATATTTTTCTATAGGGATTTCCCGAGCGAAGATCGCAAAAAACGGTTCTATACACTCGGGCAAATCACCCTATTCAGGCATAACGCACGCGCATTTTTCGCCCCTTCACTTTTCCCTGCTCCAACCGCGACAATGCTTTGCCAGCCCAAGCCACTTCGACCGCTACGAAACACTGAAAATCAAACAGATCGATCTTCCCTACCGCAGAACCGGGAATGCCCGCCTCACCCGTTAACGCACCCAACACGTCACCGCGGCGAACCTTCTCTTTACGCCCTCCGGCAAGACACAGCGTTTTCATCGGCGGAGCAACAGGCCGAACCGGCTCTGCAAGCAGTTGAGCGGTATCCCCCCACTCTGCTGACATGCCTCGTGCACTTTCCAGCCGAGTGATCTTGTGACCCTGCTTTGGCGTACACAAAGTCACCGCATGCCCCTGCTCGCCCGCACGGCCTGTACGACCGATCCGGTGGGTATAAACTTCCGGGTCACGTGCCGGCTCAGCATTGATAACCAGCGGCAGACCTTTAATATCCAAACCGCGAGCCGCCACATCGGTCGCGACCAAAACGGTGCAACTTTGATTCGCAAACTGCACCAACGTGCTGTCACGCTCTCTCTGCTCCAGATCGCCGTGCAACGCAGACGCCGCGAACCCCATCTGTCTCAACGACGCGGCCAGATCGTCGCAGTCCCGCTTGGTTGTACAAAACACCAAACTCGCCGTCGGCTGGAACCGCGATAGCAACGCAGCCACCGCATCCACTTCCTGCCCGGACGCAATCTCGTAAAACAGCTCTTCAATCGTAGCGGTCGAGTCATTCACCTCGATCCGAACATCTTCCGGATCCACCTGAAAACGCTCACTCAAGGTGCGGATAGGCATCGGCCACGTCGCTGAGAACAACAAGGTCTGCCGGGAGGAAGGCGTTTGCGAAAGAATGCCTGCCACAACATCCTCAAACCCCATATCAAGCATGCGATCCGCTTCATCCAGAACCAGCGTGCTCAAATTCTCCAACGACAAGGTTCCCTTTCTCAGGTGATCTTCAACCCGCCCCGGAGTACCCACAATAATGTGGGCGCCATGGCTGAGCGAGCCGATCTGGGGACCAATAGATACACCACCGCACAAAGTCAGTACTTTGACGTTTTCTTTAGCCCGGGCCAGCTCCCGTAATGCTTTGGCCACTTGGTCCGCCAGCTCTCGGGTAGGACAAAGCACCAGCGCCTGAACTTTGAACCGCTTAGGCTGAAGCTTTTCAATCAGTGGAATGCCGAAAGCAGCGGTTTTGCCACTTCCGGTTTGAGCCATGGCGATGACGTCTTTGCCCGCCAACGCCGGCGGCAGCGCTTTTACTTGGATACCGGTCGGCTGCGCGAAGCCCAGCTGCTCAAGGTTAGCCAGCATGGTCGAAGAAAGGCCAAGCTCTTTAAAAGAAGACATAGAAAAATCCGTGGGGTGAATAATGATGGGTGATTGCGTTCGCTCTGACGGCGTATACTAGAGATAATTTGGTTAAGTTTATCACGAATCTACGGAGTCACTGATGGCGTCTTTGCAGGATCAATTACTCAAAGCCGGGCTTGCCGACGAGAAAAAGGCCCGCACTATTCGCTCTGAGAAGCGCAAACAACGCAAGCAACAACCCAAGGGCGCAACACAAGTTAACGAGGTTGAGGAGCGTGCACGCCAGGCCCGTCTTGAACAAGCCGAGCGCGACCGCCAACTGAACCTTGAACGCCAGAAAGAAGCGGATAGAAAAGCCATTCAGGCGCAGATTCGCCAACTGGTCGAAACCAATCGACTCGATCGCAGCCGCGGAGAAACGTCTTATCAGTTTGTGCACGAGAAAAAGATCAAAAAGATCTTCGTAGACGACCAGATGGTCGATCAACTGTCACGCGGCCGTTTAGCGGTTGTCTTTGTTAACGGCGAATACGAACTCGTTGCTGAAGGTGTCGCTCGCAAGATTATGGAGCGGGACGAAACAGCCGTGGTGGTTCTGCACGACCGCACGGCGGAAGACCAGGGCGACGACGATCCCTATGCCGGCTACGAAATACCCGACGATCTCATGTGGTAGTAAGCGTAGAAACAAAAAAACCGCTTCAATAACGAAGCGGTTTTTTATTGCGCACCTCATAATTGGTAACGCAGAAAGCAAAACGCCCCGGCTGTGGGTTACACAATCCGGGGCGCTCGACTTTAATATGGCGCGGCTGGGAGGATTCGAACCTCCGACCGCCTGGTTCGTAGCCAGGTACTCTATCCAGCTGAGCTACAGCCGCTAAAAACTTGTTTGCGAAAAATGGCGCGGCTGGGAGGATTCGAACCTCCGACCGCCTGGTTCGTAGCCAGGTACTCTATCCAGCTGAGCTACAGCCGCACATCTAGTCGCATGTGGTTGAAAGCAACTTCAACCTGTTCTCACTTTCCCGAAGGAAAATGGCGGAGAGGGAGGGATTCGAACCCTCGGTACGATTGCTCGTACGGTTCCTTAGCAGGGAACTGGTTTCAGCCACTCACCCACCTCTCCTTGAGAACGGTGCGTATACTACCACAACTTTTCTGTTTTCATAGGGTTGACACGATATTTTTCTAATCATTTTTCCCTAAAATTTAAAAAGCCGCTCAAGTTGTCCCTGAGCGGCTTTTTTCTGATCAACTATTGCCCGGTTCCGGCTCATCTGAGCCTTTTTCGGACTGAATACGCTGATAGATTTCTTCACGGTGAACCGCCACGTCTTTAGGAGCATTCACCCCGATACGAACCTGATTCCCCTTAACCCCCAGAACGGTAACGGTTACCTCGTCACCGATCATCAGAGTTTCGCCAACACGGCGAGTTAAAATAAGCATGTTCCATACTCCCTAATTGCAAAGCTATCTGTTCCGACTGTCACTACTTTGTACTTATTGCTTTTATAAAGGGATCACCTATCAAACTATAGACGCAATAACACTTATGCCAAAATAGTTCCTGATAGAAATATCCAATGACCCTCAAGTTCGCCCGCTAGCATCCTGCTTTCAAGCGTTCTCGTCTACCTCAGCATTTTCCAATCCGAACGTACTGTGCAACGCACGAACGGCCAGCTCGAGATACTTCTCATCGATCACCACCGAAACTTTGATTTCAGATGTGGAGATCATCTGTATGTTGATGCCCTCTTTGGACAGCGCTTCAAACATCTGCGTCGCGACACCTGCATGTGAGCGCATACCCACACCTACGATGCTGACTTTCGCTATCTTGCTGTCACCAATAACCTCACCGGCACCGATGTCTTCTGAAATGCGATTCAAAATATCCTGAGCGCGCTTCAGGTCCGGACGATTTACCGTGAATGTGAAGGCAGTCTTGTTATCCTGCCCAACGTTCTGAACAATCATGTCCACTTCAATATTGGCATCACTGATCGGCTTCAGAATACCCAGTGCACTGCCAGGAGTGTCCGGCACACCAGAAATCGTCAGTTTGGCTTCGTCACGGTTAAACGCTATGCCGGAAACAACCGGTTGTTCCATGGCTGTATCATCCTCAAAAGTAATCAGGGTTCCTTCACCGTCCTCAAAACTGGAAAGCACCCTTAATGGAACGTTGTATTTACCTGCAAATTCAACAGCGCGGATCTGGAGAACTTTTGAACCCAGACTCGCCATTTCGAGCATTTCTTCAAATGTAATACGATCCAGCCGCCGTGCACTGTCTACCACACGCGGATCGGTCGTATACACGCCATCCACATCGGTGTAGATCTGACATTCATCCGCCTTCAGAGCGGCCGCCAGTGCAACAGCCGTGGTATCGGAACCGCCACGCCCCAAGGTCGTGATGTTTCCTTGCTCGTCCACGCCCTGAAAACCCGCCACGACAATCACGCGGCCAGCATCTAGATCAGCCTGCATGCGGTGAGCGTCAATATCCTTGATACGAGCTTTATTGTGGCTGTTGTCCGTCAAAATACGAACCTGACCACCGGTGTATGAACGCGCATCACAACCACGCTTTTGCAGCGCCATGGACAACAGGGCAATGGTGACCTGCTCACCGGTTGATACCAACACATCCATTTCTCGCGGTGTGGGCTCATCCATAATGTCACCGGCCAATGCGATCAGACGATTCGTCTCACCGCTCATTGCGGACACCACGACAACGACATCATGACCTTCTTTGCGGAACCGACATACCTTCTCGGCCACCGCTTCAATCCGCTCGGTTGTTCCGACGGATGTACCTCCAAACTTTTGAACCAACAGAGCCATGCTTAGCCAAACTCCGAACCGGGGACCCAAAGCGGAACCTAAAGGCCCCGCCATCGTATTAAGCGAGCGAATTATAAACCCGTGCCCGCTTCGGAAAACAGCGCCTTACTGGATATTTCCTTCAACCCAGGCAGGCACACCCGCCAGAGCATCCGCCAGTTTCGACGCATCATTACCACCGCCCTGAGCCATGTCCGGGCGACCACCGCCTTTGCCGTCAACCTGGGCGCACAAATGCTTCATCAAATCGCCGGCTTTAACCTTGCCTATTGCCGATTTGGTAACGCCCGCAACCAACACCACTTTGCCACCTTCGATAGTAGCCAGCACAACCACACCTTCACCCAACTTGTTCTTAAGCTGGTCAGCGGTTTCCATCAGAGACTTGCGATCCGCACCATCCATCTGGGCCGCTACCACTTTAAGGTCACCCACCTGCACAGCCGAAGCCGCCAGGTCACTACCGGCCGAACTGGCCAGTTTCGCCTTCATAGCGGAGATTTCTTTTTCCAGCTGACGGTTGCGATCCAGTGTTTGCTGAACTTTGTCTACCACGGTTTCCCGAGTCGCCTTCACAAGCTTGGCGGTTTCACGCAGCGTGCTGTCAACTTCATCAACCCATGCCAACGCCCCCAAACCGGTGACAGCCTCAATACGACGAACGCCAGAGGAGATACCACTTTCAGAGGTAATTCGCATCATGCCGATATCGCCTGTACGAGACACGTGCGTACCGCCACAAAGTTCCACTGAATATCGTTCAGACCCCATACTCAACACGCGGACGACGTCACCGTACTTTTCACCAAACAGAGCCATGGCGCCTTTTTCCTGGGCGGTTTCCATGTCTGTAACGTCAATTTCAACCGGCGTGTTCTGAAGCACTTGCTCATTCACCTGGCGCTCAATTTCTTTCAATTGCTCGGGTGTAACCGCTTCAAAATGGGAGAAGTCAAAGCGCAGCTTGTCCGGATCAACCAGTGAACCTTTCTGATTAACGTGCTCACCCAACACCTTTCGGAGTGCCGCGTGCAGAAGGTGCGTTGCGGAGTGGTTGCGCTTGGTGCGCTCGCGACGCTCGTGATCGATACGGGCATCCACCTCTTGGCCCGGGCTCAACTCGCCTTCAACAAGTTTCCCCACGTGCAGGTGGTTATCCCCGTCTTTTCGCGTATCTGCCACTTCGAAGCGACCACCCTCCCACGTCAGAAGACCTGTATCACCCACCTGACCGCCAGATTCGGCATAGAACGGCGTACGCTCCAGCACAACCACACAATCATCACCGACAACCGCCTTACGCTCTTCGCCATCAACCAGCACCAAGCGTACGCGCTCTTTGCCATCGATGTGATCGTAACCGGTAAACTCGGTTTCACCCTCAATGCTGAGGCCTTCGGCGTTGTAATCAATGCCGAACTTACTGGCCGCCCTCGCCCGTTCACGCTGGGCTTCCATCGCTTTTTCATAGCCGGCGTAGTCCAGAGTCAGACCACGCTCACGAGCGATGTCGTTGGTGAGGTCCACCGGGAAACCGTAGGTGTCATAAAGCGTGAACACCGTTTCGCCAGGAATCTCATTACCGTTGAGCTCGGCAATGTCTTGCTCAAGCAAACGCAGACCTTTGTCGAGCGTTTTAGCGAACTGCTCTTCCTCTTGCAGCAGCACCTTCTCGATCTGCTTCAAACTGCTGACCAGCTGCGGGAAGGCATCGCCCATCAGATCCGCCAAAGGCTTGGCCAACTCGTGGAAGAACGGCCCGTTCGCGCCCAGCTTGTTACCATGGCGAGCAGCCCGTCGAATGATCCGACGCAGTACAAAACCTCGTCCTTCATTGGAGGGCATAACGCCATCTGCAATCAGGAACGAGCAGGAGCGAATGTGGTCCGCTACAACACGCAGAGAGGCTTCGGTCGTTGCTGCACCACCTAGAATTTCAGAAGCCGCTTTCAGCAGATCCTGGAACAAATCAATCTCGTAGTTGCTGTGCACGCCCTGCAACACCGCCGCGATGCGCTCAAGACCCATACCGGTATCAACAGAAGGCTTAGGCAGGTTCAGCATTTCACCATCGGCAGTGCGGTTGTACTGCATGAACACCACGTTCCAGATTTCGATGTAGCGGTCACCGTCTTCTTCCGGGCTGCCGGGAGGGCCACCCGACACATCCGGGCCATGGTCGTAAAAAATTTCGGTGCAGGGGCCGCAAGGACCGGTATCACCCATCTGCCAGAAGTTATCGGAGGCGTAGCGGGCACCTTTGTTGTCGCCAATGCGTACGATGCGATCAGCAGGCACGCCGACTTCTCTATTCCAGATATCGAAGGCTTCATCGTCATCGGCGTAAACGGTCACCCACAGTTTTTCTGTCGGTAAATTCAGCCATTCATCTCCGGTCAGAAAGGTCCAGGCAAAATTGATGGCTTCACGCTTGAAGTAATCACCAAAGCTGAAGTTGCCCAGCATCTCGAAAAAAGTGTGATGACGGGCGGTGTAGCCCACGTTTTCGAGATCGTTATGCTTGCCGCCCGCGCGCACACACTTCTGGGTTGAAGTTGCCCGGGTGTAATCGCGCTCTTCCCGACCAAGGAAGGTATCCTTGAACTGGTTCATGCCCGCGTTGGTAAACAGCAAGGTTGGATCGTCCGCTGGCACCAGCGAACTGCTTGGAACAATAGCGTGACCGTGCTGTTTGAAATAATCGAGGAACGTCTGTCGCAACTCTGCGGTTTTCATAGCCCTTTGATACCTTTCCAGAAACCCGCCGAGCAGCCGGCAGGTCCGCGATTGAATACGAATACTTACATGCGTGTGCAAATCCGCTACTCTAGCACACGCCGAGAACATGAAAAACGTGAAACCTCATAGGAGAACCCATGCCCCGCCGCTTCCACGACGCCGAGGAACTATTACCGCCAGCCACAGCATTAAAGCGGGCATTGGCCATCATCTACGACGGCCTGATCAGCATTGCTGTGCTATTGGTCACCACTTGGGTCTACACCATGATTGCCGGCTGGATAACAGGCTGGGATACCTATGAGCAAATGGCGGAAGCAGGCCAGCTATCCGGTGACCCCGGGCTAACGTTTGTCCTGTTCCTTGTGCTGTACCTGTTTTTTGCTTATTTCTGGACGCGCGCGGGCCAGACCTTGGGTATGCAGGTTTGGCGCGTACGCATCGAAAATCTGGACGGCACATCGGTGAGCTGGACGCAGTCTCTGCTGCGCTACGGCACCGCATCGGCCGTGGTTTTTCTGGCTATGCTCGGCGGCCACTACCTTGGCGCGGTCACATTGCTACTGACGGTACCGGCCATCGTCGCCCTGTTTTACCCGATCAACGGTCTTTCGATTACCGACCGTATGTCCGACAGCGTGGTTGTGGCCTTACCCAAACCCACCAAGAAGTAACCTGCCTTTGGGCCGGCTCAGCCGGCCCGCCTCATTAACACAGCCCCAACCGCCGCATTGATCAGTATCGGTGCCAGTACGGCAATCATCGGATTGAAACCGTAAACCATACTCATCGGCCCCAAAAGATCCTGCATATACTTGAACAGCAGCCCCACCAGCAAGCCGGTAAACACCCGGAACCCCATAGTGACCGAGCGCAGCGGCCCGAACACAAAGGAAATAGCCACCAGCACCATAACCGCCGTGCCCAACGGCATTAGCGCTTTCTTCCAGAATGCCAGCCAATATTGGGCGGCCGTAAGGCCTTGCTCCCCAAGGTACTGGGCATAGGTGAACAACCCGGTCATTGATAGGTTTTCAGGCTTCACGATCAGCACACTCAGTACTTCCGGGGACAAGCCGGTATCCCAGCGCAAGGATGCTTGCTCTTCACGAACCGTGCGCTCGTCTTCAATGCGAGTAGTGACGACGTTTTCAAGAATCCAGTGGTCGTCATGAAAGGCTGCCTTCTGCGCGAAACTGGATTGGGTCAGTTGCCGCTCGTCGTCAAACTCAAACAAAGAAACGCCCACCAACACACCGTCGGGCTGCACCGCGTTCAAGTGCATGAAGGTATCCCCTTCCCGATGCCAAACCCCATGAGCTTCAGCGACGTTCTTGCCGGCACCCATTGCAACCGCTTTATCGCTCTGAGCGATACGCTCGGTGGTTGGTGCCACATATTCACCAATAAATACACCCAACAATACGACGATCAACGCCGGCTTCATGGCCGACCAAACGATGCGCTTCAGAGAGACGCCCGCGGCCCGTATCACCGTCAATTCAGACGAGCTGGCCATGGTTCCCAGCCCGACCAGGCACCCCATGAAAGCGCCCAAAGGCAGGTAATCATAAATACGACGGGGCAATGTCAGCGCGACATACCAGAGCGCCTCCATGGTCTGATAGCCATTGCGAGTGTCTTCAAGCTCGGCAATAAACGCAAAAATCAGATCCAGCGACAGCACCACCACCATCACCAGAAACATGGCGCCGCCTACGGTGCTCATTACGTAGTTATCAATCTTACGCATGGGCCTTCGCCTCCTTTTCAAGGCGACGACGATTCAGCCACGCCGGGCCAAACTGCAGCCACAAGCCGAGCGTCAAGAACAGTGCGTGAACCCACAACATGCCCAGCCACTCCGGCACCTTGCCATCCGCCAGCGCATCTCTGGCAACAATCAGCAAACCGAGATAGGTGATGTACACCAACATGGCAGGCAGCAAATGGAAGAACCGGCCCTGCCTCGGGTTCACTCGACTCAGGCGCACCGCCAACAAGGTGATAATGGGAACAATCAACGGCAGAGAAATTCGCCAATGCAACAACGCTCGATCTTCGGGGTCATCCGAATACCAAAGGTCGAGAGTTGAAATCCCCTCTTCCAGCTGTTTAGTGCCGGCTTCACCACTTTGAATTTTCAAACCGTAGGCTTCAAACAGTGTCACACTGTGGTCAAGCTGTCCGGGTACGCCCTGAAAACGCCCGCCGTCTTCAAGAATCAAAAACCGGCTACCGGTTTCTTCGTCAATCAGCTGCGAGCCGGTTTCGGCCGTAATCAACGTAACCCCTTCGCCATCCCGGCCGTATTCCGCAATAAAAACGCCTTGTAACTGACGCTTGTCGTCGCTCAAAGACTCAGTATAGGTAACCCGGGTACCGGAGCTAAGATCCTGGAACCGGCCCGGTGCCAGCATCTCAAACTCGGTAGCTTTGCGCTGCTCGTTGAAAATCTGCTCAACCTGCTTCATGCCCCAGGGCGATACATACAAGCTCATAGCGCCCACCACGAACATGACCGGCAAGGCACCGAGCAGCGTTTTTGATAGCAATTGACGCTCACTCACGCCACATGCAAACAACACCGTCATCTCGCTTTCGAGGTACATGCGACCATAAGCCAGCAATATGCCGATGAACAAGCCCAGTGGAAGAATCAGCTCGAGAAACCCCGGGAAACGGTAACCCATGATGGCAAACAAAACGCCGGCGGCAATTTCACCCTCGGCGGCACTGCCCAGATACTTAATGAACCGGCCACTCATGAAAACCAGCAACAAAATGCCGGAAACGGCGAACATGCTCACCATGATCTGGCGAATGAGGTAACGGAAAATGATAGTCAAATCAGTCTCTCTGGTGGCGCCCGATTAGAAGATGGTGGATACAGGAAACTGCGCGTATTCTATGTAACCTTGCCACTGAATGACAGTAAAGCACTCAACCATTAAAGCCATTCAGGCAATATAGGCCGTCTGCTTGATTATTCGCGCTTTAACCCCAATCCTAGAGAACATGCAAAACGCTGGGCCAAGCCCAACACTCGAATCACACAACAGGAGTTGTCATGAATTTCAGCCTGAGCAGTAAAGCCATCACGGCGACCAACACCGACTGCCTCGTTATCGGATTGCCCGAAAATGGTGAATGGCCGGAAACCACCAAAGCAGCAGACCAGGCATTGGGAGGGCTGATCAAACAACTGGAACAAGCCGGCGACCTGACCGGCAAAAACGCCTCCGTCGCCACCTTGCCCCTGACTGAACAACCTTGGCAGCGTGTGATTGTCGTCGGCACAGGCAAAGATGATGAACGCAATTTGGCCAACTACCGTAAAGCGCTCATTGCCGCCGTAGGCGCACTTAAAGACGGGCCATCCAACAGCGTCTTCATCTGCCTGACCGACACCGAGATTCAGGGTTCAGAAGCCACCTCTTCCGAAGACGCTCGCCTGAACCTGCTTGGCCGCACTCTGGAAGAGCAGCTCTACACCTTCACCGGATTCAAGAGCGAGCAACCACCTGCCCGTAAATTGAACAACGTTGTCGTACAAGCGTCTGACGCCGACCAAACCCAGAAAGACGCCTTCAATCTGGGCCTGGCCACCGGCCGTGGCATGAACTACACCCGCGACCTGGGCAACACCCCGCCAAACGTTTGCCACCCCGTATGGCTGGCAGAACAAGCCCAAAACATGGCCAAAGAACACGACTGCATCAAAACCGAAATACTGGATGAGAAGCAGATGGCCGACATGGGCATGAACACCATTCTGGCGGTTGGCAAAGGCAGCACGCAGCCTCCTCGCCTGATCGTGATGGAATACCGTGGCGGCAAAGCCGACGAAAAACCTTACGTATTGGTCGGCAAAGGCATCACCTTTGACAGCGGCGGCATCAGCCTCAAGCCCGGCGCTGGCATGGACGAAATGAAATACGACATGGGCGGCTCCGCCAGCGTATTCGGCACTATGAAAGTACTGGCCGAAACCAAGCCCAGCATCAACGTCGTTGCCGTTATCGCAGCCGCTGAAAACATGCCAGACGGCTCAGCAACACGCCCGGGCGACATCGTCACCACTCTGAGCGGCAAGACCGTTGAAATCCTCAACACCGACGCTGAAGGCCGCCTGGTACTGTGCGACGCCCTCACCTACGTGAAAAAGTTCGACCCTGAAACCGTCATCGACCTGGCCACCCTCACCGGCGCCTGCATCATCGCCCTGGGCCACCAGGCAACCGGTATGCTCGCCAACGACGACGAACTGGCCAACGAACTGCTGGCCGCTGGCGAAAAAACCGGCGACCGAGCCTGGCGCCTGCCTCTGTGGGACGAATACCAAAGCCAGCTCGACAGCAATTTCGCTGACATCGCCAACATCGGCGGCCGCCCGGCAGGCACCATCACAGCCGCCTGCTTCCTGTCCCGGTTCACCAAAGAATACCGCTGGGCCCACCTTGACATCGCCGGCACGGCTTGGGACTCCGGCAAAGCCAAAGGCGCAACCGGCCGTCCGGTTCCCCTACTGGTCGACTACCTGATGTCCCATGCAGGGTAACAACCCAAGCAATCCCCCGGAGCCCGGCAGCTCAGCTGCCGGCAACTCCGGCCAGGATGCCAAAAACCAGCGCTACTGGTTCCACATCCTCGCCAAAAACACCCCAGCCGCCCGCAACCTCCACGCCGCCAAACTCGTGGACAAAGCCTGGCAGCAAGGCGACCGCGTGTGCGTGCTCTGCGAAAACCAGCAACAAGCGCAAGAACTCGATGACCTGCTCTGGAACTTCACCCCAGACGCCTTCATCCCCCACAGCATCGCAACCGATCCGAGCGCCCCATGCTCCGACCCTGTCGGCATCCTGCTCTACCCCCCGGCCGCTGCTGATTGGGAAACCGTCATCATCCTGTCCTCCACCCTGCCTGAACAGGCCGACCAATACCGAAGGCTGGCACTGGTCGCCCACAACGACCCGGGGGTACTCAACCAAGCTCGCGGCCACTACAAACAGCTTAGAAAGCTGGGTATCGAAGCGCGGGTACACGACATGCGAAAACGCTGACTAACACGTTTGCCCATCAAAAGGCATACGGTAGCTCACGACTTTCCAAGCACATCGAAACAGCACAAACTTGGGTGCGACAATAAGCCAGAGTTTGATAAGCGTAGTTGGGACAGGCTTTCCAAAAATTTCGTAGGCCATGGATGGCCGGAGAGAAGCGCTCAGGGACGAGCTTGTAGCGGTTTTTGGAAAGCCTGTCCCAACTTCGCTAACACCCAAACAAGCAGGCTATGAATATACGAGCACCGGAAGCTGAACGTTCGCCCGAACCAAAGCGACCATGTATAATGGCCGGTTTCAAACTTCCCCATCGTGAATCAACCAACGGTCACTGCAGAAACCCATGGAAAAAACCTACCAGCCAGAAAACATCGAGCGCCAGTGGTACGAAAACTGGGAATCCAAAGGGTACTTCCGCCCCAGCGGAGAAGGCCAGTCCTACAGCATCGCTATCCCGCCACCTAACGTGACCGGCAGCCTGCACATGGGCCACGCCTTCCAGCACACCATCATGGACACCCTCACCCGCTACAAGCGCATGCAGGGCAACAACACCGTCTGGACCGTCGGCACAGACCACGCCGGCATCGCCACCCAAATGGTTGTTGAGCGCAAACTCGCCGCAGAAGAAGGCAAAACCCGCCACGACCTCGGGCGGGAAGAATTCATCAAACGCATCTGGAACTGGAAAGAAGAATCCGGCGGAACCATCACCCGCCAGATGCGCCGCCTTGGCAACTCCGTAGACTGGGACAACGAACGCTTCACCATGGACGATGGCTTCTACAAAGCCGTACAGGAAGTGTTCATCCGCCTATACGAAGACGGCCTCGTCTACCGCGGCAAACGACTGGTCAACTGGGACCCGAAACTGCACACCGCCATCTCCGATCTGGAAGTGGAAAACAAAGAAGAAAAAGGCTTCTTCTGGCACCTGCGCTACCCGCTGGCTGACGGCGCAACCACCCAAGACGGCAAAGACTACGTCGTGGTCGCCACCACCCGTCCCGAAACCATGCTGGGCGACACCGCCGTAGCCGTACACCCGGACGACGAACGTTACCAGCACCTGATCGGCAAGCACGTGATGCTGCCGCTGGTAAACCGCAGAATCCCGATTGTGGCCGACCACCACGCTGACCCGGAAAAGGGCTCCGGCTGCGTCAAAATCACACCGGCCCACGACTTTAACGACTACGCCGTCGGCAAACGCAACAACCTGCCGATGATCAACGTCCTGACCCAGGATGCCAATATTCGTGACGTTGCCGAAGTCTTCAACAGCGACGGCACCGAAAACAGCGACATCGACGGCCGCATGCCAGCGGCCTACGCCGGCCTCACCCGCGAAGCGGCGCGTAAGCAAATCGTTGCCGACATGGAAGCCGAAGGCCTGGTACAACAGGTTGAAGATCACGTACTGAGCGTACCCCGTGGCGACCGCTCAGGCCTGATCATTGAGCCTATGCTCACCGATCAATGGTTTGCCGATGCCAAAACCCTGGCCAAGCCCGCCATTGAAGCGGTAGAAGACGGTCGTATCCAGTTTGTGCCCAAGCAGTACGAAAACATGTACTTCTCCTGGATGCGGGACATTCAGGACTGGTGTATCTCCCGCCAGCTTTGGTGGGGCCACCGGATTCCGGCCTGGTACGATGCCGAAGGCAACATCTACGTCGGGCGCGACGAAGACGAAGTGCGCAAAAAGCACAACCTGTCCGCCGATCTGGAACTGAAACAAGACGACGACGTACTGGACACCTGGTTCAGCTCCGCGCTGTGGACCTTTGGCACCTTGGGTTGGCCGGAAATCACCGAACGCCTGAAAACCTTCCACCCCACCGACGTGCTGGTCACCGGATTCGACATCATCTTCTTCTGGGTTGCCCGGATGATCATGATGACCATGCACTTCATGAAAAACGAAGACGGCACCCCGCAAGTTCCGTTCAAAACCGTTTACGTGACCGGCCTGATCCGCGACGAACACGGTGACAAGATGTCCAAATCCAAGGGCAACGTCATCGATCCGCTGGACATGATCGACGGCATCGGCCTGGACGAACTGCTGGAAAAGCGCACCGGTAATCTCATGCAGCCCAAGCTGGCCGAAAAGATCGGTAAGCGCACCAAGAAGGAATTCCCGGAAGGCATCGCGGCCCACGGCACCGATGCCCTGCGTTTCACCCTGGCGGCCATGGCCACCACCGGCCGTGACATCAACTGGGACATGAAACGACTGGAAGGCTACCGCAACTTCTGCAACAAGCTGTGGAACGCCGCGCGCTACGTGCTGATGAACACCGAAGGCGAAGACTGCGGTGTGAACGACGAGCCCGTAGAACTGTCGCTGGCGGATCGCTGGATCATCAGCGAGCTGCAGCACTGCGAACAGGAAGTGACTCGTCACCTTGAGCAGTACCGCTTCGATTTGGCGGCTTACGCGCTCTACGAGTTCATCTGGAACGAATACTGCGACTGGTACCTGGAACTGGCCAAGCCCTGCCTGAGCAATGACAGCGGCAGCGTTGAAGCCAAGCGCGGCACCCGCCGCACGCTGGTACGGGTTCTGGAAGCCATCCTGCGCCTGGCGCACCCGATGATGCCTTACATCACCGAAGAAATCTGGCAGCGCATTGCGCCTCTGGCCGGCAAGAGCGGCGACAGCATCATGCTGCAACCCTTCCCGCAGCCGGAAGAGAGCAAACAGGACGCCACCGCCAAAGCCGACATCGAATGGGTGAAAGGCGTTATCGTCGCAGTACGCAACATCCGTGGCGAGATGAACATTTCCCCGGGCAAGCCGGTACCGGTATTCCTGAAAGGCGGCAACAGCGAAGACGAACACCGCCTGAATGCCAACCGTCAGTTCCTTATGTCCTTGGCTAAGCTTGAGAAGCTGGAATGGCTGGGTTCAGAAAAAGCCCCCATGAGTGCCACTCAGTTGGTTGGCGAGATGGAAGTTCTGGTTCCCATGGCTGGCCTGATCGACAAAGATGCCGAGCTCAAACGCCTCGACAAAGAACTGGATCGCTTGCAAAAAGAAATCGCCCGGGTTGAAGGCAAGCTGAGCAATGAGAAGTTCACTGCCAAGGCTCCGGCTGAAGTGATCGAAAAAGAGAAAGGCAAACTGCGCGATGCCCAAGGTAGCCTGCAACGGTTGAGTGCACAGCGAGCCGAAATCGAGGCCATGTAAGACCATGATTGCGATTCTGGGCGCCGGCTCCCTGGGCCGGCTTTGGGCGGCCAAGCTCCCTGCCGGGCATGTAGCTTTTGTGCCCCGCCCAGAGCAATCACTCGAACCGCTAGCCTACCGGTTCCGGCCCATCCACGGGCCGGAAGCCTCTGTGCACATACCTTGGCTTTCCAACGCTCAACCGGCTTCCTTGCTGATCGTCACCACCAAAGCCGGCGATACTTTAGACGCACTGAAACCGTTAGTTTCTCGACTACCCGAAACCACCCCGATTGTTTTATTTCAAAACGGCCTTGGCAGCCAGCAACGTGTGGCTGAAACCTGGCCCAGCCGCCCGGTTCTTGCGGCGACAACCACCGAAGGTGCAAATCGCCCAGAATCCGCACTGGCCGTCCATGCCGGGCAAGGCGAAACCTGGGTTGGCGCACTCACGGCCACTGGCGAAACTCACCTTTCAGAAACCGTTTCCACACTCGCCGCAAGCGGCCTGAGCATCAACACTGAAACCGACATTCTTAGCAGACTCTGGCAGAAACTGATCATCAACGCCGGTATCAACCCTTTCACCGCCATCCTGAACTGCCCGAACGGAAAGATTCTGACTCACTCGTTTTACCAACGGTGGATTGATCCACTATGCCACGAAATCAGCGCACTCCTCACGGCCAGCGACCAACCTCTACGATCTCCTACAGCACTTCGAGAAGCCATAGAAAAGGTCGCGCTTAGCACCGCCACCAATACCTCCTCAATGCGGGCAGACCGGTTGGCCGGGCGGACCACTGAAATCGAATTCATTAACGGCTATTTGGCGCGCCTGGGGGCTGAATCCGGCATCGAAACCCCGGTGAACCAAATGCTCACCGATCAAGTAAAACAACTGCATTGACCCGACCTCACCAGGAGCACAATGACTATGGGCAACCGCCTTTCCAAGATTTACACCCGAACGGGCGATGACGGAACCACAGGGCTTGCGGACGGCAACCGCGTCACCAAAAACGCTCTGCGCGTAGAAGCCATGGGCACCGTCGACGAGCTGAATTGCCATATCGGCATTCTGGTTGAAACCCTGCCTGCTGACGATGCCTTAGTGGACCTGTTTCGCCGCATTCAGCACCACCTGTTCGACATCGGCGGCGAATTCGCAATTCCGGGCAGCGTGATGATTGGTGAAAAACACATCAACTGGCTCGAGCAAGTGCTGGACGAACACAACGAAGACCTGCCACCTCTCAAGAATTTCATATTACCCGGAGGCTCTCCCGCAGCCGCGCAGTGTCATTTAGCCCGGGCCGTATGCCGCCGCGCTGAACGGATTGTAGTTGGCCTGAGCCAGGACGAAGACATCAATGCCGGTGCGCGACAATATCTGAACCGTCTTTCGGATCTGCTGTTCGTGGTATCACGGGTACTCGCCCGCCGGGAAGGGGCAAAAGAAATTCTTTGGGAGCAACAAAAATCCGGCCTCTGAGGACCGGATTTTTGCAATCCCGATGTAACGTCAGGTTCAGACTTTGAACGTCTCGACCAGCTTTTGGAGTGATGCGGTCAGGTCTGACATCTGGCGAGACGAATCCAACGTCTCCTGAGCGTTTTCAGCCGTGCTCTGGCCAAGTTCACCGATGCTTTCAACGTTGGCATTAACGTTTTTCGCCACGGCAGACTGCTCTTCAGCGGCCTGAGCAATCTGGTGACTCATATCGACAATTTCTGAAATGCCGTTGGCAATGCTATCCAGCGCCTGCGTCACTTCAGTCGACTTTTGCACGGTCAGCTCTGTGGCGCCATGGCTGCTGGTCATGGCCGATACAGCTTCCTTCACACCCCCCTGCAAACGAGAGATCATGTCTTCGATCTCTTCTGTGGACTTGTGTGTACGCTGAGAGAGCGAACGTACCTCATCCGCCACAACAGCGAAACCACGTCCATATTCGCCCGCACGCGCAGCCTCAATCGCCGCGTTGAGAGCCAAAAGATTCGTCTGCTCCGCAATCGCTTTAATCTCTACCAACACCTGACTGATGTTGTCGCTGTCTTTGTTGACCCGGTTGATCACCTCTACCGCACCCGCTATCTCACTGGCCAGCTTATGAATGGTTTCGACGGTTCCGGCAACCACCTGCCGGCCCGTTTCGGTATCGCGCTCCGCGCTGCCGGCACTGTCAGCGACTCGGTGGGCGCTTTCCGTGACTTCGTTGACCGCTTCCACCATTTGCCCCATGGCTTCATTGATCTGGCTGCTTTCATCCATCTGGCGCGCCACCGCTTCGCTGTTGGCGGCAGCGGTATCGTTAACCCGCACCGCTTGCAGACCTACATCGGCCGTCGTGGCACTGACAGAGCGGATCAATTCGGCGATCTTGTCCGTCATGTTGTTGAATTCGGACGTAAGCTCACCCAACTCATCCCGGTTTGAAAGCTCGATATGAGTTGTCATATCACCGGCGGCCACACTTCTGGCCGCAGAACTGAACCGGTTGATAGCAACCCGGACCGACATAAAGAACCCGATATACAGGTACACCACCACCAGCATTACCGCGATCAAAGAAACAACAATGATGGTGCGCTGCCGTGTTTCACTTGCCAGCCGGCGTTCAAGATTGGCACCAACCACCTCGAAGATCGTTTCGGTCAAAGCATCAAAGTGCGTTGTTTGGGCCGTCACCGTCGCATCGTAATCTTGCCACGGCGCTTCCAGTCGCATAGGCGTAATCACCTGCATGTCCAGCGCATCCCGAACCACAAGCAGGCTGCCGCCTACCCGAGACAGAGCGGGCGCATCAGCCAGTTCAGACGAAGCCTCTTTTGCGACGACCAGGCTGGGAGAAAGCAACGAACTCCGGTTGGTTAAACGATCAAAGATTTCGTTGAGGTTCTCGCTCATGGCGTAGCCTACCTGGCCTTCTACCAACGAGAAAATACCGTATGAGCGTGCGCTACCCATGGCGTTACGTGCATCCGGAAAAACGTCCCGTACCAAACCGAGCAACAACTGGTTCTCACGGGAAGCGTCCTGCCCTAAACCCGACACTTCCATCGTTGCCGGCAACACCGCCAGAACTTTCTGTACAAATTCCTGATAGTACTTGTATTGCGCATCCATGCTGCCCTGATAGCTGTTGCTCTTAAGCAGTGAACGCCAATCGTTCTGAAGCGCAAGAATCTGTTCCTGCCAGGATCCGGACAAATCGAAAGAACGGCGTGGTTCGGCCAAATCTGTCAGCAATGCATCAATTGTCTTTGCAGCTCTATCGGCTTTGTCGGCCAGCGCGGGATCTTCCTTGAGGATGGCCGGAGCTTTGTAGTCGCGAAAATCCATCGCCGCAGCCAGCAAGCGGTCAGCCGTCTGCAGCTCCACTAACCCGTCAATGCTCCGGTTCATGGTTTGAACAGATTGGTTCAGGCCAGAGATGACCAGCCAGGACAGCACCAGAATAGGGCCAAGAAAGAGAATGCTAATGAGGCTGAACTTATAAACCATCGGCAGCCGGTTCATTAACGCAATCGCTGGATTAATTATGTAGTTCAAAGCGCCCTCGCCCAGATTCGAAAACCGAACCATGAATGTTATTTTTTTAATTTTCACCTACAGCTGGAGCGTTTCAATCGCTCCAAAGTGGTATTGGACTTAAACCACGCCTGCAATAACCAGCAATGCTATGCCACAGATCCAAACCAACATGCTGCGATTCAACAAATCCCTGATGGCGATCAGACTACGGCCACCGAAACGCGGCCAGTCTTCCGGATGCAACTCCGAGAACCGTTCAGGATCAAGTGCATACCCGGTTAACGACCCGTTGGCGGAAATCATTAGCACTTCTGCTGTTGTTTTTTGCAGGCCGGGCACAGCCTGCCGGATTTTTCGGGACCAACCCGACAAATCCCCCGCTACCCCGAACGTGCAGGCCAGCAATCTTGCCGGCAGCCAACCCATCCAGTCAGCCGCTTTTTGATAGCTTGGCCTTGCCCCAGCCTGAGGCCAATGCTCCGCTAACGCCAAGGTGCCGCGCGCCAACACGGCTGCCCCAATGCCTCCCACGACATACCAGAACACAACCAGAAAAAAGCGACCAAACACATTGAGAATCAGCATCCTGGAGGTCGACAAATGCATCGCTTCGGGAGATAAGGCAGCGCCCCTTTCATCCGCAGGCAGCCGGTCCTTAACGTGGTGCCATGCCCCTTGCATATCCCCTCGCCCCCAGGCTTCGGAATAGGCCTGAAGAGAAGCTTGCCAACCCGGTACACCCATCAGCAGAACAAGCAACACGATCTCCAGCGGGTAGAGTGCAAGCCGAAACCCCAGTTGTTCTGCGAGCACCGTTACCACCAACAGACAAATGGCGGGCAATATCACCAGCAGGTACCCTTTGAGCAAAGATCGCTCGTGGCCGGCTTTGCTTGTCGCGCCCTTTTGAAACCAGAGGCGCCACAAACCATCGCTGCACAACGCACCTTGCCGGTCCAGCTTGCGACGTATCACGTACGCCAACAGGAAAATCACCAGAGCCATTCAGTTGTTCTCCGGGGCTGATACAAGGCTTTTAAAATAGGGCCATTGAAACGCTGGCCCCGGATCGGTTTTCCGCCCCGGGGCGATATCACTGTGACCGGTTATACGGTCAGAGGTTACCGCGGGCCAGGCAGCCATCGTCAGGCGCGTAAGCCGGGCCAGCGCCAGATACTGTTGCTCGGTATAGGGAGTGTCATCGGTGCCTTCCAGCTCGATCCCGATGGCAAAGTCATTACACTCTTCTTCATTGCCAAAGCAGGATCTGCCAGCATGCCAGGCACGATCAAGGCAGCTGACAAATTGCACAACCGATCCATCTCGCTTTACCAAAGCGTGAGCTGACACTTGCATATCCGCAATTTCGGAAAAGTATGGGTGGGCATGCCGATCAAGGCGGTTACAAAAAAAATCTTCAATGTAGGGGCCACCAAACTGCCCGGGCGGCAGGCTGATGTTGTGCACTACCAGTAACGTAATGGCCGCACCATCGGGCCGGACACCGAAGTTTGGCGAAGGACACCAACGGCTATCAGGGAAACGCCCCGTAGCCCGGAGGGCGCTGACCTGCCCGGAAAATTCAGCGGAAGAAATAGGCGGCTCGATAAGATCAGATCGTGTGTTAGGCAAGGCTCATCCGTAGGGCAATGAGTGATTCAAGTCGTTTGATTGAATCACAAAGCGCCCCCAGATGCCACGAATTACCACGTGGGTACCAACCTCAATCTTTTCGGTTTTGCCGAAGGTTATCGATAATGGATTCAAGCGCGCGATCGAAGATCAGACCATCATCCAACAAGGTAATCGACTTTTCCTGCATCGCAAGCGCAAGGTCGTCACGAAGGTATTCCGCTACTTTGGCGCCGTTGCGATTGACAAAGATGTATTTTCCGGTCGCTTTAATGAAGGCCGCCAACTTACAACGAACCCGCGCGTCCTCTTTATTCAATTCCAGCCACGAACCCACGCTCAACTGATCGGCTGCATCCAGCCATTGTTGAGCGACCGCTACCGCCTCAGCCTGGCCTATAATCTCAACCGAGCCTTCCGTGCCATCCTCGCTCTCACCCGGGTCAGTTTGCGCTATTTCCGCAAAAGGTTCTTCAACGGCGGGGAGCGAAGGCTCAAGTTCGACAATGACGTCGAATTCAACATCCGAACGCTCGGCGATGTCGTCCTCGGGCTCTGCAGGCTCAACCGGTGCGGTCACCAAATTCTGCAACACATCAACGTGTACCAGTTCCAAGTCCCGGATCACAGAATCGGTAGCAAAGGGATCCCAGGAAATCTCCTGCAACGCTGTTCTTAGCCCCTCGACCACAACCGGGATAGTCCGTAGCAAATCCGATCGCGTGTCGGGAGACACCGGTCGAGGATCAACACTCCATATCAACCGGCCCGCCAGCTCACTGGCGGCCACCCATAACGGGCTGTCCTCGCCGTGACGCAAAACCACCCACTGGAGGTAACGTGCAAGCGGGTCATGGATAATCTGCAAAACCGGCTCTGGAGGTTCATGATCTTCGGCATAATGCCGTATCAAGTCAGCCGCAGCCTGCTGAGCCCGTTCGTGCTTCGCGCGCCCCTCTTCTGCATCTCTGAGCCGCTGTTCAACGAGCTCTCTTCGACGGCGATCCAGATCCATGAAATGACCAAAGTCTTTCACCAGCTCTTCGAACAGCCCAACATTTTCGTTGTACTCAGACAACACGCGCTCAACCACTTCTTCAATCTTGTCGCGCAGCGGGTCCCGCACACCCGGGCGTTTCTCGTTCCACCCGATGGCCGCCAACGCCAAGTCATTGAGCAGTTTGCGAACCGGGTGACCGCCACGGTTGAAGAAATTTCGGTCACTCAACGCCACTTTCAGTACGGGTATCTGAAGCCGGCCAATCAGCGCTTTCATGACCGGATGCAGCTGCCGGTCTTCAAGAATAAATTCGAACAACATCGAAACCAGGTTGATGACATCATCATCCACCTGACCAACCGACGCACTCTGCCCCTCCCCGGAACGCAGCACCGGTTTTAACTGATCCCGCAAAGGCACCGGCTTTTCATTCTGCGCGTTCTGGGCAGACGATTGCAGCTGGTTCAGCTGCAAGATCAACTGTTCTGTGTCTATTACGTTTGTGCCGTTTTTTTCCGCCGGTGCGGCCTGATGATCAGCTTGATGCAGCAATGCGCTCAACTCACTTAACGTCGGTGTTACTTCCGCCTGATTGTGCTGGAACTCCTGCCTCTGCCCGGTAGCCTGCCCAGTATGCTCTGACGCTGGCGCCGAACGCGGGGCCTTAGCTCCGGCTCGTGGCGGTGTTTTCATTTCTGCCAACACCCCTTGCGCTATCAAGGTCTGGTTGCAGGCTTGATAGAAGGCTCCGAGTTTTTCGGTCAGCAGACGTTCGAATAATTTCAGTACCACCAGTTTGGCGCGAATATCGATTTCCAAATCGGCGCAGGCTTCGGCTATCCCACCGCACAACACCTCGGGGCTTAGCGGGATCTGGGCATCCGTCAGGGACAGGTCTGGAACGGTGTGACGAACCCTGGCCGCCAACAGGCTAAGCGCTTCAGCGTATCGATTGCGTAATCGATTGGTCAGGTTATCCAGCGCGACCTGTTGTTCAAGATCCGAGTGATCCAACAGACTCAGTGAGTCTCGATCAATTTCTTCGAGTGATTCATTCTTTTGAGCGGGATTAAAACGCCCCAATTCGTTAAAGGCCTGACTGATGTATTGCAGAATAGAAACCGTCATGGCTTTGCGCCGCAAACGCAATTCGCGCATGGCATCGAAGTAGGAGGTCTGGTCCTGGTTGGAACCGGCTTTGTCAGCCAACGCAAACAAACTGTCGTCAGCCTTTTCGAAGAATCCGGCAAGCACGGATTTCAATGAGTGCCCCGAGGTATCGCGAAGTCGCACGAGCGCCACCGGCAGCGAAAACTTGCCCACCGATGTCTGGCCACCCAAGTGAACGACCTTATTGTGCTGCGCCATGGCGTTGCTCCGTCCCAAACCTGTTAAACAATGTAAAACACGGTGTCACTACATCATATAGGCATTGCCTGTCACCTTCTGTCAGAATTTGTCACCTTTTGTTTACGGCGGAACTTCATCACATTCTGTAGGCTATGCGCAGGACATTTTGAATACGCTCTCGCGCGCAGTAGAATTGCCGCCCATCAACCCACATTCACTTTTCCGGAACTTCACCATGATCACCCCAGAACTGCTTCGACAGGCCCGCATTGAATCCGTTGCCCAAAGCCTCCGAGAAGACATCGGCGACGGCGACATCACCGCCATGTTGATCCCTGCTGACAAGTACGCCGAAGGCCGGGTTATTACGCGAGAACCGGCCCGGCTGGCAGGCAAAGACTGGGTAAACGAAGTATTCCGTCAGGTCGACCCAAACGTTGAGTTGGAGTGGTTGCACGAAGATGGCGATCAGTTGCAGGCAAACGACGTGATATTCCGGATGTCGGGAAAGGCCCGCTCGCTTCTGACCGCTGAACGATCTGCCCTTAACTGGCTGCAGATGCTCTCGGGCGTAGCAACCCAGTGCGCCCAATACGCGGCCAAGGTATCTCACACCAAGGTTCAGTTACTTGATACCCGTAAAACGCTGCCCGGTTTGCGGCTTGCCCAGAAGTACGCGGTAACCTGCGGCGACTGCAACAACCATCGCATCGGCCTGTGGGACGCATTTCTGATCAAGGAAAACCACATTGCCGCCTGCGGCTCCATCGCGGCCGCCGTTAGCGAAGCGCACCGCATTGCACCGGGCAAACCCGTCGAAGTAGAAACCGAATCGCTGGATGAATTAAAGCAGGCCCTGGAGGCTGGCGCTGACATCATCATGCTGGATGAATTTTCGATGGCCGATATGAAGCAAGCGGTAGACCACGTTGGCGGCCGCGCAAAACTTGAAGCGTCAGGGGGGATCAACGAACACACGCTGGTTCCCATTGCAGAAACCGGTGTTGATTACATTTCAATCGGGGCGCTCACCAAAGACGTGAAAGCCATCGACCTGTCTATGCGTCTGGATTAATCCAGACGCTTCTCAGTCACTTTCCCGACAGCAGACTGTCCATGCGCGCCAACGCCAGAATAAGCTTGGCGCCACTTTCACTGCGCCCGCGGAAGTACTCCTCGGCCATCGGGGCGATGCCTGAAACCGACGGCAACGGCTGCCCGGCTTCCAGCAGCAGCTTCATCCTCTCGACGAACACAAACTGCAGCCACTGGGTGAAGTTCATGGTATCCAGACAAAACGGCTGAGTGCTTTCGAATGCTTCTGGCGGCAGCGGCTGTTTTTGCCACGCCCCCATACTTCTGAGCTCAATTTCTATCTGAAGCAAACTATCAGCAACGTGACTTTCGTGTGTCTGGTTTTCAGCCATGATTAATCGCCCTATCAATCCGCCAGCGCTTCCAACTCCACCGCTTCACCGTGCAGCACTCCGTACAAGTCTTCGAACTGCTGAGTGAGCGCGTGCTTGGGCGCCATATGTATCAGTGGTTTACGTGCCTGATGAGATTCTTTCATTTTCACCGAGCTGGACAGGCGCACTGGCAGCACCGGCAAACCTTCTTCAATCAGCTCCCGCACCAATTGCTTTGGCAGGCTGGCCCTCGGCTGGAACTGGTTTGCCACAATACCTTCAACCACCAGCTCTTCGTTGTGATCTTCCTGCAGCTCACGAATCTCATGCAAAATGTTGTACAGCGCCTGCCGCGAGAAATCGTCGCAATCGAACGGGATCAGGCAACGTTGGGCGGCAATCAGTGCAGACCGGGTGTAAAAGTTGAGAGCCGGCGCGGTATCGATAAATATTTCATCAAAACTATCGCCCAACTTTTTCAGAAACTCTCTCAACTTGTAGATCTTGTGCTTGGCTTCCAGCTTACGCTCCAGGAAATCCAATTCCGGGCTGGATGGCAACACATAAAGGTTGTCGAAAGGCGTGGCATGCACAAATTCATCCGGGCGCCGGGTGAACATACTGAATGCAACCGTCTGCTCCAGCAGATCGGCCACCGTGTCCTTCAGTTCGGTGGAGGCTTTGCCCAACAGGTAATGGGTGGAGTTTCCCTGAGGATCAAGATCAACAACCAGAGTCCGCTTTCCCCGGGCAGCACTGATGGCTGCAAGATTGCAGGTAATGCTGGATTTTCCCACACCACCTTTTTGGTTGAATACAACCCGTCTCATGTCGTCTCTCCAATCGTCATTGTAGTTTTGAATTCTTTGTTATTGTGCCGCTACCAACCCATTACCGTTTTTACAAAAGGAATGGTCAGACGCCGCTGGGCTTGCAACGAGTTCTCATCAAGCCTATCGAGAATGCCTAACAGATCTCCGAGCTTCCGCGGCGCTCGCCGCATGATAAAGTTGGCCACATCGTCGCTGACAACCAGACCACGCTGCTCAGCTCGGGCCATCAAAATGTGCATCCGGTCTTCGTCCCGGTAAAGCCCCAGCTGGAGCAACAACCCATGGGACAACCGCGATACCAAATCCGGCAAACCAAACGGCAACGACCCGGGCACTTCCGACAGGCTGACAAGCAGCAGGCCGCCTCGGTCCATTACCCGGTTGTAGAGATGAAAAATCGCTTCTTCCCAATCGGCTTTACCGGCAATTTTGTCCAGATCATCAAGACAAAGTAACGGGTGCACGTCGAGCCCGTCCAGCGCATCGGGGCCAAACGGCAGCAATTCACCAATACTGATGCACACACCCGCCCGGCCAAACTGATCGGTTTTGTTGCAGGCAGCCTGCAGTAAATGGCTTTTGCCGGTATCGGAATCTCCGCAGACAACAACCACTGGCAGCCCCTGTGGTGCGTCACAGATGGCTTCCAGGCGGCGAGCCGCTTCGCGATTCCTGTCGCCATGAAAATTATCGAAACGAGCGTCATCCCTGAGTTTGACCCCGAGGATCATCTGAGACGGTATCACGACCGCTTTGCCCTCCATGCCCGCATACCCCAAACCAATACGTAATGGCCACCGCTAAACACTGCGGAAACAGCAACAACCCAGATACTGGCGGTAAGAATCCAGGGCTCCATAGACAAACCCGCCATAAGAATAATGATCAACAAAGCAGCCAAGATCTGGATAAAGGTATTCATTTTGCCCGGCATACTCGGCTCCATTTCAAAACGCCCTACGCCGTAATGGAACGCCAGCCCTCCACACACAATAATCAAATCTCGCCCCAGCACCAAGGCGAACAACCAAACGGGCAACACGTTTGTAATCGTCAACATCAGATACGTTGTGATCAACAGCGCCTTGTCTGCCAGAGGATCGGCGATCGCGCCCAACCGGCTCTTCCAGTTAAATGTTCGGGCAAGAAAGCCATCGATCGCATCGGTCAGCGCTGCCACCACAAAAATCACCAACGCAAGGCGATACCCTCCGTCAAGCAAAGCTCCGGCGAACGGAATGATCAGCACGATCCGCAAAAACGTCAGTGCATTGGGTATCCAACGCCACTGCTGCGATCTCACGTATTAGTCTCCGTCTGTTTATGAATTGCTATCGCCACGCCCCGGAGCTCTTTGCCAACGGTAATAAAGCACTTCATAGAGGGACTCAAAGGCATCGGCCGCGTCTTGCTCGTCACCTTCGGGCAACGCCTGATAAGCGGGACCGGTGGCATCGGGGGCCTCCGCAACGCCCTCATTCGCCCGCTGATCAACAGCACCCGTTGCCTCCGGGCTTTCAGCCACCTCGGCTGGCGCAGCATCCTCAGAGCTTTGGGCAACAAATCGCGGATCCAGCGCTATGTATTCCTGCAACTGATTCAGCTCTCCCGAGAACGCCACCTCTAAGGTCAAACGTTCGTCACGGATTCGCGATGCGCCCACCGAGCGAACCGGCGTCATGCTCTGCAGCGCCTTCACCACTCGACCATAATCCGCAAGAGAAGTTACACCATCCAACACAACGTCAACGGCCGGAGAATCTGCCACATTACCGGCGGCAACCGCATAACGGCTGGCGTAGAACTCTGCCCACTGATCCACAACTTTGGTAGCCAGTTCTGCTGGCGTACCTGCACTTGCTGAACGTTCACTGGCATCCATACCCATGCCGTCAAACACCCAGCCAGCGCGCCACTGCCCACCGGACCGACTGATGCGCATCAGCGTGATGACGTCATAAGCCTGGCCCTCAGACGCGGCTTCCAACCGATCAACAAACTGGCCCCACAGGTCTGATAACAAAGAACGGTCGCCGGAAAACTGCGAGTCCGGGAACACCATTGGCAACCCGCGCTCCGATGCCGCCGCCATGAAATATTGACGCCACTCAGCGCCACTATCCGTTTCCGACGACGCATCGGCATTCCCGGTAATCAACTGGCGCTGTCCTCGATCTTCCACTGCAATCCACGCCAATGTGAGCGGACGATTAGCGCCCCACACCGGAGCATCAAGCGCCGCAAGGCCGCGATTCACTCCAACCGCGCCGAAACTCATCTGCATGCG
Organism: Marinobacter sp. S0848L; assembly: GCF_023016065.1. Lineage (GTDB taxonomy): Bacteria > Pseudomonadota > Gammaproteobacteria > Pseudomonadales > Oleiphilaceae > Marinobacter. Next base: position 222,351 of record NZ_JALKAQ010000005.1, read on the forward strand.
ACTCTGGCCCTGGCTTTGGCCAACCTGGTAAGCCAATACCAACGACTCGGCTTTGGACAAAAGCTGATCAATGCCCTCCAGCTCTAACACGTCCCGGCTGCCCGAAACGCGCACCAACACCTCACGCAACCCCGCTTCGTACCCGGCCTTGACACTCGAACTGCTGGAGTCAGAGATCGGCACATCTGCGTTATAGAGTCCGGTAATGGTCACTGCTGTGGCTGGCGACCCGACTAACAAGGCACACACCATCGCGATTGTTACCAGCACTGCCCGCTTCATTTTCGCTGAATACCCGTTGACTGAATTCGTCATGTAGATGTAGCACCCTGCCGTTCCCATGATTGGCGCACAGGATACACCATCGCCTGTCGGCTGAGTAGCAAGCCGGCCACCGCTCTAGGTGATAACCGTGGATTCACCAACGAATCGTGCCCGTATCGCGGAATACCAGCTGGCCCCCCCCGTGCGCACCTGTTAAAATCCGCGGCCAGACCCACAGTCCAATGGTTATTTTCCATGAGCGAACAGAAGCCCTCCCTCACCTACCGCGATGCGGGTGTTGATATTGATGCCGGCAACGAGTTGGTTAACCGTATTAAAAACACTGCGGCCAAAACCCGCCGCCCCGAAGTCCTCGGTGGCCTTGGTGGTTTTGGTGCCATGGTGTCTATCCCCGCCGGCTATAAAGAGCCCGTGCTGGTATCAGGCACCGATGGCGTAGGCACCAAGCTTCGCCTCGCCATGCAACTCGAAAAACACGACACCATCGGGATCGATCTGGTCGCCATGTGCGTAAACGATCTGATCGTTGGTGGCGCCGAGCCTCTGTTCTTCCTGGATTACTACGCCACTGGCAAACTGAACGTAGACATCGCAGCCAATGTTGTTGAAGGCATCGGCAAAGGCTGTGAACTTTCCGGCTGTGCCTTGGTAGGCGGCGAAACCGCTGAAATGCCGGGCATGTACGAAGGCGATGATTACGACCTGGCCGGTTTCTGCGTTGGCGTTGTTGAACGTGAAAACATTCTTGACGGCAGCCGCGTTCAGTCCGGCGACGTACTACTGGCTTTGGGCTCTTCCGGCCCACACTCAAACGGCTACTCACTGATCCGCAAGATCATCGAGGTAAGCGGCGCCGATCTAAGCCAACCGATGGGCGATGCCACGTTGGCCGATGCGCTCATGGCCCCCACCCGTATTTACGTGAAAAACCTGCTCAAACTGATTCGTGAAGTGGACGTGCGCGCCATGTCTCACATCACCGGAGGCGGGCTTCCGGAAAACATTCCCCGTGTTCTGCCCGACAACACCGTTGCCGCCATCGACACCGAAAGCTGGGAACTGCCGCCTGTCTTCCAATGGCTGAAAGACGCCGGTGGCGTGGCCACGGAAGAAATGTACCGCACCTTCAACTGCGGGATTGGCATGATTGTCTGCGTGCCCGAAGACCAAAAAGATCTGGCCATCGATACTCTGAACGCGCTGGGCGAAACCGTTTGGCAGGTCGGCGTGATCGAAAACGCAGACGCCAGCGATGCCGCCTCTGAAGTTCGTTATGCGCCAGGGCTACTGAAAGCATGAAGGCAGACGCAGCGCCGCTACCCAAAATCGTTGTTCTCGCATCCGGCAGCGGAACCAACCTGCAAGCACTGATCGAAGCCACCCGTGAACGGGACTTTCCGGGCGAGATCATTGCTGTAGGGTGCAACCGCCCCGGCGCATTCGCGCTGGAACGCGCCGCCCAAGCCAACATCCCCACCTTCGTGATTGACCATACGAAGTCGGATTCACGGGAGGCGTTTGACGCCTCCCTGATGGCCGAGTTGCACCGCCACAACCCAGACGTGATTGTTCTGGCGGGCTTCATGCGCATTCTGACGTCTGATTTCGTCCGTGCGTTCAGGGGCCGAATGTTAAACATCCATCCTTCGCTTCTTCCGGCTTACACCGGCCTGAACACGCATAAGCGGGTACTGGAAGCCGGCGACAAAGTGCACGGCGTTTCCATCCACTTTGTGACAGAAGAACTGGACGGCGGCCCCGTCATCGCACAATCCGAAATTCGGGTAAACGAAGACGATACCCCGGAGTCACTGGCGGAGCGCGTACAGCAACAGGAACACCTGCTCTACCCGATCGTTCTGCGCTGGTTCTGCGAAGGGCGCATTCAGCTTGCCGCCAATGGCGTTCATTTCGATGGATCACTGCTGCCGAACCCGATGCGTCTCGCGGATAGCTGAACAGATTGTCATCCTCCCGGAGCCAGGAACGGCTAGACTGTCACTTGCACAGACCGTGAAGAGGCCTTCGAATGCAAAGCTACAAAGCGCCAATCAGAATTCTTTCGCTGCTCGCGGGGCTCTTGTTTTTCAGCCTCGCAGCCAGCGCCTCAACTGATACATCCAACACCTCAGAACTAACCCCCTACGAGGCCAGCTACACGGCGTCTATGTCCAAAGGCGTAAGCCTGAACGGCCAAGGCATCCGCACGCTCACCTCTCAGGGCAACAACGTTTGGCTGTACCGCACCGATGTCGATTCGTTCATCGCTGACATCAATGAGTCTCTGATTTTCAAATGGGAAAACGGCCACGTGATCCCCTTACGCTATCGCTACCGGCTGTCCGGCTTTCTGATCAAAGACAGGAAGCAGTCCATCGATTTCGACTGGCAAAACGGCATAGCCACCGGAAAATATCGCGGCAAACCGTTTGAGGTACAGCTAGAGGAAGGCACGCTGGATCCTTTGGGCTACCAGCTGCAACTGCATCAGGACCTGAAAGCGGGAAAGCGGGACATCACCTATCGCGTATTGGATAAAGGAGACTACGACACCGATCGCTTTGCTGTGATTGCCGAAGAAAGCCTGAGCGACCGTGGCCACACCATGAAAACCCTGAAAGCCGAGAAGGTGCGTGAAGAGGACTCCAAACGCCAAACCTTGATGTGGTTTGATCCGGAGCAAAACTATCTACTGGCCCGCCTGCTTCAGGTCGAGCCAGATGGCAGTGAATACGAGCTACGGCTGAAAGATGCGCGGATTCAGGACTGACCCGCGACGCCGTGCTCTGCCCACACTGCCTTCACCTCATCAGCGATAATGCGCAACCCCGCTGCAACCTGCTCATCGTCCTGAGAATAGGTGACCCGCAGGCACTCATGGCGATGTTTCCAGTCATCATCCGGCAATCCCGGGAAGAAGTAGTGGCCAGATACCACCAGCACACCCCGCTCTTTCAGGCGCTGATATAACTCCAGACTCGAAATTGGCAAATCCGGAAACCACAACCACAGGAACATTGCCCCTTCAGGCTTGTGGATGTACCAACGGCAACTGTCTTCACCCATTGCCACCCGGAACGCCTCCACGGCTCTTTCCATTTTCGCCTTGTAGAACGGGCAAATCACTTCACGACTTAGCGACAATATTTCACCAGACTTAACCAGCGGCTCTGCCAGCATGGCACCAAAACTGCCGGTTGCCAGGTTCATGATGGCATTGATACCAGACAAGGCTTTGATGACCGGCGCAGAGGCGATCACGATGCCGGTGCGGGCGGCCGGCAACCCTAGCTTCGACAAACTCAGGCAGAGGATTATCTGCTCGTTCCAGGTCGGCTTTGCATCCACAAACAACAAGCTCGGGAAGGGTGTGCCGTAGGCGCCATCGACAATCAGCGGGATGTCGTGCTCACGGGCCATACCCTCCAAACGGGCAAGCTCTTCATCGGTAATAACGTTGCCGGTGGGGTTGGTAGGGCGAGACACGCAGATAGCGCCGGTTTCACCGGTCACTTCAACTGCATCGAAGTCCACTCGGTACTTGAACTCATGAGCATCGGTAAACGAGATATCCGGCTGTACGGCATGGAACAGGTCCTGATCAATACCCGCATCGGCATAACCGATGTATTCCGGCGCCAGCGGCAGCAAAATGTGTTTGCGCTGGCCACTGCCGTACTCGCCGCCGAACATATTGAACAGCATGAAGAAGGCTGCCTGACTACCATTGGTCAGCGCGATGTTCTCGGGCGTCAGCCCCCAGCCATACTCTTCGTTCAGTAATTCTGCCAAAGAGGCAATGAACTGCTTTTCACCCTGAGGGGGATCGTAGATACCCACCAGCCGCCGTACCTGATTTTCATCCGTCGCCATCTTTGCCAGAATTGCCTGCACTCGCTCTTGAACTTCAGGAATATGGCCGGGGTTGCCACCTCCCATCATGATCATATCTTCACCGGATGCCATGGCATTCCCCAGGTCATCCATCAGTGAAGTGATGCCGGCATCGGCGGTGAACTTACGACCAAAAGCAGAGAGTTTCATGTCTCTTTTCCGTTCTAAAGCGATTGAGGAAGTGTAGGCGAATTCTGCTGCGGGCTGCGGCAATCAGGTATCGAGGGAGATACCCAGATTGCTGATGCCTTCGTTCGAGGCATCGTTTCGCAGCTCTTCAATGAAGTCTTCACTGGGTACGCGCTGGCGCTTGAGTGCGAGCACCGTGTCGCGCTGGAAGATTTTGTCTTCTTTGAGCAAGGGATGCTGTTCGAACAACCGGATCAGTTGGTCATCATCCATGCCCTCACCTTCCGACATTTCAACAAAATCCATGACGGTTTTAGTGGCCAACTGGGACGCATCTGTTGCCCGGTGCTTGTTCGGGTTCAGACGATTCAGCAAGGCTTGCTCCAGCAGCTGACAGAAGTCGAACGCCGGGTACACACCGTAGGCATCGAACTCGTCGACGTTGGGGCTGAGGGTTTCGAGCTTGCTGAGCAACTGTGGAATCGCGGCTTCCGAGGTGTCCAACTGCAAGGTCCCCCAGGCAAGATCGAGCAACTGGCGCATTTTGCCACCGCTTTTCATGCCGACTGCGTCTGCGAACAGGGCGTAGTTGGGGAAGGCGCGCTCGGCTAGGGCCAGCAGGTAGGCGCATTCGCGCCAGCCCTGCAGTTGTGAAACGGCTTTCAAAAACTGGTTGGCATTCATGTCCGCGGCAGGGTCACGCCTGTCTGGCCAAGGTATTTTCCGCCACGGTCTTTGTAGCTGGTTTCACAGATTTCGTCAGATTCGAAGAACAGCATCTGTGCCACGCCTTCGTTGGCGTAGATTTTCGCCGGTAGGTTGGTGGTGTTGGAGAACTCCAAGGTCACCTGACCTTCCCACTCTGGTTCCAGCGGGGTGACGTTGACGATGATACCGCAACGGGCGTAAGTGCTTTTGCCAAGGCAGATGGTGAGTACGCTTCTCGGAATGCGGAAGTACTCTACGGTGCGCGCCAGGGCGAAGCTGTTCGGGGGTATAACGCAGACGTCGCCTGTGTAGTTGACGAAGCTGTTTTCGTCGAAGTTTTTCGGGTCTACGGTGGCGCTGTGTACGTTGGTGAAGATTTTAAATTCGTTGCTGCAACGTACGTCGTATCCGTAGCTTGAGGTGCCGTAGGAGATGACGCGGCCTTTGTCGCTTTCACGAACTTGCCCGGCTTCGAAGGGTTCGATCATGCCGTGCTGTTCGGACATCCGGCGGATCCACTTATCGGACTTTATGCTCATGGGGAATTCTCGTTTCCAGCTGGGAAAAATTGGGGCGTAGTTTACCTTGTCCTTGGGGTTGTGTCGAAGGCTTGGGAGTTTATCAGCCCGCTTTTGGATTCAGAAGTTTCTGTACTGGAACCAGTGTTCACGAAACTGCAACTGCGGGTGGCTGCGCCATCAGGGACTACCGGCCAAAAACCGCTACGAGCACATCCATGTGCGCTTCTCTCAGGCCATCCTTGGCCTTCGAAATTTTTGGCCGGTAGTCCCTGATGGCGCGATCAATCTTTGGCTTTATTACCCCCAAGCTATCTAACTTGGTTAAGGCTCAACTACGGAGACACTGGAAATGGTTCCGCCTAGATTCCGCTCTATTGTGGACAGTTCCGCACCCACTCTGCGGGCAATATCGCGATAGCGGCGAGCCACTTCAGAATCCGGTTCGGCAACGACGGTTGGCGAACCGCTGTCGGTTTGTTCGCGGATGGTCATGTGCAGGGGCAGCTGACCCAGCAGGGTGGTGTCGTATTCTTCCGCGATGCGTGCGCCGCCTTCGCAGCCGAACAGGTGTTCTTCGTGGCCACAGTTGCTGCAGATGTGGACGCTCATGTTTTCGATCACGCCGATCACCGGGATGTCCACTTTGCGGAACATTTCGATGCCTTTTTTACCGTCCAGCAAGGCGATGTCTTGCGGGGTGGTGACGATGACGGTGCCGGTGACCGGGACTTTTTGGGCAAGGGTGAGCTGGATGTCGCCGGTGCCCGGTGGCATGTCTACTACCAGATAATCCAGTTCATCCCATAGGGTTTGCTGGAGTAGCTGCATGACGGCGCCACTGACCATGGGGCCACGCCAGGCCATGGGGGTTTTGTCGGTGGTGACGAAGGCCATGGAGTTGGCTTGCAGGCCGTGAGCTTGCATGGGCATGAAGTATTTATTTTCGCGCACGTCCGGGCGTTTGCCTTCGGGTACGCCCAGCATCATGCCGATGCTGGGACCGTAGATGTCGGCATCGAGGATTCCTACCCGGGCACCTTCGGCGTGCAGCGCCAATGCCAGGTTGACGGCGGTGGTGGATTTGCCGACGCCGCCTTTGCCGGAGGCCACGGCGATGATGTTTTTTACGCCGGGGACCGAGGCGATTTCTTTATTGATTTTGCAGGCGTGGATTTTTTGGGCCACGTGCACTTCGGCGATTTCAACCCCGTCAACGAATTCGATGGCGTTGGCGACGATTTGTTTGAGGCCGCCAGCAATACCTTTCGAAGGGTATGGCAGTTCGACCATCAAGGTGACATTCCCCTGCTCGTCTGCCGTCAGATTTTTCACCGCGCTGAGTTCATACAGGTCTTTGTTCAGGTACGGGTCGCGGTATTCGCGTACGGCGTCTTCGAGTGTCTTTTGGGGAATCTGAGTCATCGGGGTCTCCGGAATATGCATATCACCCTGAATGCAGGTGAAAATTGATGGCTTGGAAGGTATCATCTGTGGCCGTTTCTGACCATATGGGGTCTTCGTCTGGAACAATCAATTCTGATTGTCTTCAAAACCCTGTTTGGCTTTCCACCCCGTATCAACATAAGGTTCGGACATCACCATGACGCAAGCGAGCAATCAACAGCGCGATATTCTGGTTACCAGCGCTCTGCCCTACGCCAACGGGCCCATCCATCTTGGGCACCTGCTGGAATACATTCAGACTGATATCTGGGTGCGCTACCAGAAAATGCGTGGCCACAACTGCTATTACGTTTGCGCCGACGATGCCCACGGTACCGCGATCATGCTGCGGGCCGAGCGCGAAGGCATTACGCCTGAGCAGTTAATTGACCGGATTCGCCAGGAGCATCAGGAAGATTTTTCTGATTTCCTCATCCAGTTCGACAACTATTACTCGACCCATTCGGAAGAAAATCAATATTTCTCCGAATATATTTACCGTCAGATTCAAGCCAACGGCAACATCGCGACTCGCAAGATCAAGCAGTTCTTTGATCCCGAGAAAGAGATGTTTCTTGCAGACCGTTTCATTAAGGGTACCTGCCCGAAATGCAAAACAGACGATCAATACGGGGATAACTGTGAAGCCTGTGGTGCCACTTATACGCCCGCTGAGCTGATCAATCCTCGATCGGCCGTTTCTGGGGCCACGCCGGTTGAGAAAGAATCTGAGCATTATTTCTTCAGATTGCCGGAGTTCCACGATTTTCTGAGCAAGTGGACTCGCAGTGGCGCACTGCAGCCGCAAGTGGCCAACAAACTGGCCGAATGGCTGGATGCAGGGCTTCAGGAATGGGACATCAGCCGTGATGCGCCCTACTTCGGCTTTGAAATTCCGGACGCACCGGGCAAATTTTTCTATGTCTGGCTGGACGCGCCAATCGGCTACCTCGCCAGCTTCAAGAACCTGTGTAACCGTGAAGGTATCGATTTCGAACACTTCTGGAAGAAAGATTCCACGGCCGAGGTGTATCACTTCATTGGTAAAGACATCATCAACTTCCATGCTCTATTCTGGCCATCGATGTTGCACGATGCCGGCTTCCGCACGCCAACTGCGGTTTGGGCGCACGGCTTTGTCACCGTTAATGGTAAGAAGATGTCGAAATCTCGTGGCACCTTCATCATGGCTCGCACCTATCTGGATCATCTGAACCCGGAATATTTGCGTTATTACTTCGCCGCCAAGCTTACCGGCGGTGTTGATGATATGGACTTGAACCTTGAAGACTTCGCAGCGCGTGTGAATTCTGACCTCGTTGGCAAGGTGGTGAATATCGCCAGCCGTAGCGCCGGTTTCATAACCAAACGCTTCGATGGTCAGCTCGGCCAAGTTACCGAGAAAGAAAAACTGCAAGAATTCATCGACGCTGGCGAGCAAATTGCCGAGTTCTACGAAACCCGCGAATTTGGCCGTGCTATGCGTCGGATCATGGAGTTGGCCGACATTGCCAACCAGTACGTGAACGACGAACAGCCCTGGATCATTGCCAAGCAGGAAGGTCAGGACGACAAGCTACAGGCGATCTGCACTAATGCGATCAACATGTTCCGCCTGCTGATGACCTATCTGACACCGGTACTGCCAAAAACGGCACAGGCTTCTGCATCGTTCCTGAACGATCGCCTGACCTGGAATGAGCGTGCGAACCTGTTGGAAAATCACGGCATCGACAAGTTCAAACCTCTGATGAGCCGCGTTGATATGGCTCATGTTGAGAAGATGCTGGAAGCGTCCAAGGAAGAGATGCCGGCCGCTACCGGTCAGCAGCAGGCACCCGCGTCTGATCTGGAGCCCATCGCGGATGAAATCGAATTCGGCGATTTCGCGAAGGTGGATCTGCGAGTGGTGAAAATCGTCAAGGCCGAGCATGTAGAAGGTGCCGACAAGCTTCTTCGACTGACTCTTGATGTAGGACATGGCGAGCGAAACGTGTTTGCGGGTATTAAGTCTGCCTACAAACCGGAAGAACTCGAAGGCCGCCTGACGGTGATGGTTGCCAACTTGAAGCCCCGAAAGATGAAGTTCGGCATGTCTGAAGGCATGGTTCTGGCCGCAGGGCCTGGCGGCAAAGACATTTTCATTCTCTCCCCTGATTCCGGCGCGACGCCGGGCATGCGGGTGATGTAAGCAGCAACAGGCAGAGACGCTCCCGATGACAGAGTATTTGCTTATTTTGGTCAGTACGATTCTGGTGAACAACTTCGTGCTGGTTCAGTTCCTCGGGCTATGCCCTTTCATGGGGGTTTCCGGAAAGCTGGAAACCGCCATGGGGATGTCGCTGGCAACTACCTTTGTGCTGACGTTGGCGTCTGTGTGCAGTTATTTAGCTTACACCTACTTGCTGGAGCCTCTGGATCTGGCGTTTTTGCGCACCATCACTTTCATTCTGGTGATTGCGGTAGTGGTGCAGTTCACCGAAATGGTAGTGCGCAAAACCAGCCCGCTGCTGTACCGGGTTCTCGGCATTTTCTTGCCGTTGATCACCACCAACTGTGCAGTACTTGGTGTGGCCCTGCTTAACATCAATAAGAACAACAACTTTATCGAGTCTGTTCTATATGGTTTTGGTGCAGCGGCAGGCTTTTCCATGGTGTTGGTCTTGTTTGCAGCGATGCGTGAACGTATCGCTGTTTCGGATGTCCCCGTCGCGTTTCGCGGAGCATCCATCGGCCTGATCACCGCTGGCCTCATGGCGCTGGCCTTTCTGGGCTTTACTGGCTTGGTTGCGGTGTAAGGAGCACGCATTATGTGGATTAGCTTCCTGATTGCCGTTGCCGTGCTACTGGTACTGGCATTGGTGTTTGGTGGCCTGCTTGGCTTTGCATCTGAGCGTTTTAAAGTTGAAGGCAACCCGTTGGTCGATCAAATCGATTCACTGCTGCCCCAAACGCAATGCGGCCAATGCGGCTACCCGGGCTGCCGCCCCTATGCCGATGCCATTGCCGACGGCGATGCCATCAACAAGTGCCCCCCGGGCGGAGAAAGCACTATCAAGGCTCTGGCCGACTTGCTGGATGTAGAGCCTCAGCCTCTGGATGCCGAACACGGAGCCGAGCAAGCCGTTCGGGTCGCCGTTATCCGGGAAGACGAATGCATCGGTTGCACCAAATGCATTCAGGCATGCCCGGTAGATGCCATTCTCGGTGCAGCCAAACATATGCACACGGTGATCGAAAGCGAATGTACCGGTTGCGACCTGTGCGTAGATCCCTGCCCGGTTGATTGCATTGACATGATCACCGTTGAACCGGACATCCGCACCTGGACGCCGCCAGCACCCAGTATCATCGCCACTGACCGCCAGGGAGCCACTGTCTGATGAGCCAGTTGTGGGATTTTTCAGGCGGCATTCATCCGCCCGAAAACAAGATTCAATCGACCCGACGCCCGATTCGGACCGCGGGCATTCCTGAACGCCTGATCATTCCTTTGCAGCAGCACATTGGCGTGCAGGCCGAGGCGATAGTCAACGTGGGCGACCGGGTTCTTAAGGGCCAGAAAATTGCCGATGTGACTGCAGGTATGGGCGTACCCGTTCATGCACCGACATCCGGCACTATCCAAGCCATTGAGCTCCAACCTGTTCCTCACCCGTCGGGCATGTCGGATCTGTGCGTGATTCTGCAGCCGGATGGCAAAGAGGAATGGGTGGATCTGCATCCCGTCGAAAACTACCAGAAACACGATCGCGAAGAAGTGCTGCAACTGATTCGGGACGCAGGTATATCTGGCATGGGTGGCGCGGGCTTCCCGACCACTATTAAATTAAGACCGCCCCGTGACCGCAAAGTCGAGACACTGATTCTCAATGGTGCAGAGTGCGAGCCCTACATCACGGCAGATGACATGACCATGCGCGAATACGCCGCTGAGGTGGTGTCGGGCATGCAAGTCATGGCCTGGATTTTACGCCCGTCCCGCTGTGTCATTGGCATCGAAGACAACAAGCCCGAAGCGATTGCTGCCCTGCGCGAAGCGATACAAGGCACTCAAATTGAAGTCACGGTTGTTCCGACCAAGTATCCTTCGGGCGGTGAGAAACAGCTGGTCCATATCCTGACCGGTCTGGAGGTGCCCAGCGGAGGTATTCCTGCGGACATTGGCGTAATGTGCCAAAACGTGGGCACGGCCGTCGCGGTTTCCCGCGCAATCCATGAAGGCAAGCCGCTGATCTCCCGAATCGTAACCATCACCGGTGACGCGGTTCAGGAAGCCGGCAATTTCGAGGCAATGCTTGGCACGCCGGTTAGCGCGCTGCTATCCGAAGCCGGGCTACAACCGAATCGGCTAAACCGGATGGTGCAAGGCGGCCCGATGATGGGTTACACACTCAGCACCGACGCGGTTCCAATCGTGAAAACCTCCAACTGCGTGATCGCCGCAACAGCCCAGGAGCTGCAGACGCCCCCGCCTGAGCAGCCCTGCATTCGTTGCGGCCAATGCGCGGAGGTATGCCCGATGGAGCTGCTGCCCCAACAACTTTTCTGGTACTCAAAAGCAGAAGAGTTCGAGAAAGCGGAGCACCTGAACCTGTTCGATTGCATCGAATGCGGGGCCTGCTCATACGTTTGCCCGAGTTCGATCCCCTTGGTGCAATACTACCGTTTTGCCAAAGGCGAAATTCGTACCCAACGCGAAGAACAGCTCAAGTCCGACAGAGCAAGGGAGCGGTTCGAAGCGCGTCAGGCCCGCCTTGAGCGGGAACAGCAAGAAAAAGAACAGCGCCGCAAAGAACGGGCAAAGGCGGCTGCTGAAGCGCAGGCGAAAAAGAAGGCCGAAGCTGAACAGGCCGCCGCTGAGGGCGAGGCCGTTGACGACCGCGCAGCCAAAGCAGCCCTGGTGCAACAGGCATTGGAGCGCAAAAAGGCCAAAACAGCACAAACAAAAGCGGAAGCCCCCGCCGCTCAGGAAAAACCCGACATCGAAGCTTTGGAGAAACAGGTCACCCAAGCCGAAGCCAAACTGAATACGATGCAAGGGATGCTGGACGAAGCAAAAGCCCAGCAAGCCGATAACGTAGAGAAGCTGGAGCGCGCAGTTGCCAAAAACCATGACCGCGTCAAGCGGGCAAAAGACGCACTCGCTGAAGCTCGAAAAAAAATCCCGGCTGAACCCGAAACTCCGTCGTCCGAGTAACTTATTTCAGGCTGATCGTTCATGGCATTAATTCAACAGTCTTCACCCCACGCCCATAAGGCTCGCCCAACGTCCCGCGTGATGCTTTGGGTCATTTTGGCAGCGCTTCCGGGCTTGCTCGCCCAAACGTTGTTCTTTGGCTGGGGTAACCTGATTAACGTTATTTGGTGTGTGGCACTGGCCATGACCACCGAAGCAGCCATTCTAAAGCTACGCAACAAGCCCGTTAGTTTTTTCCTGCGTGACAATACCGCGGCGGTAACCGGCTTGTTACTGGGTTTGTCCCTGCCTCAGTTCGCGCCTTGGTGGATGTCGGGCATTGCCGTCATTACCGCTATCGTCGTGGCAAAGCAGTTGTACGGCGGGCTTGGTTCAAACCCGTTCAACCCAGCCATGGTGGGTTATGCGTTGGTGCTGGTGTCGTTTCCCGTGGCCATGACAACAAACTGGGCTGAACCAGCCACCTTGTGGGCTGGCGCGCCGGGCTTTCGCGACACCCTTTCTACAATTTTTTCCGCCAGCCAAACCGCTATTGATGGCTGGACCATGGCGACACCTCTGGATGAGTACAAACACAAAATTGCCACACACACCGGTGCGGAAGTACTGCAGCACCCTACCTTTGGCGATCAGGTCGCCCGGGGCTGGGAATGGGTTAACCTCGCCTTTCTACTCGGCGGATTGGTCCTTATTGGCTTGAAAATCATTACCTGGCACATTCCGGTCGCCTTCCTTGCCGGCATTGGCGTTATGAGTCTTGCGTTTGGCAGCAACGCCGATCAATACGCCCCCTTGCAGCTCCATCTTTTAGCCGGCGGTACTATGCTAGGGGCTTTTTTCATTGCCACGGACCCGGTTTCTGCCGCCACCAGCCATCAAGGTAAGCTAATCTACGGTGCCAGCATCGGGATTCTGATCTATCTGATTCGAACCTGGGGCAACTACCCGGATGCGGTCGCCTTCAGCGTACTTTTAATGAACTTTGCCGTGCCGTTTATCGACCATTACACACCACCGCGCACCTATGGCCACCACAAGGCGCGCAGGGGGCTACCCAGTAAGAACGGAGCCAAGTCATGAGCGCGATGATGACCTCCATTCGCCGAGGCGCTATTGGATTAGGCCTGTTTGCCGTCATTACGGGCGGCACCATCGCGCTGACTCAAGGCATTACCAAAGACCGGATTATCGAGCAGGCGGAACGCGCGGAAGCCAAAGCGCTGTTCGAAATCATCCCCGAAGACCAGCACGATAATGATTTGCTGAAAGATGTCGTAGCGCTGCCATCCAGTGCCCAGCTACCCAATCAAGACCCAGTATTTGTATGGGTCGCACGGCGCGACGGTCAGCCGGTCGGGATCATCATGCCCACGACAGCCCCGGATGGTTATTCAGGAGCAATCAGGCTGCTGGTAGGCATCGATATGAACGGCGAAGTATTAGGCGTTCGAGTCACCAATCATCGGGAAACACCGGGGCTTGGAGACCGAATAGAAACCCGGAAATCGGACTGGGTTTATAACTTCGAAGGTCGCTCCCTCAAGAATCCGCGCCCGAAACTCTGGAACGTCAAAAAGAATGGCGGCGTCTTCGACCAGTTCACCGGTGCCACCATCACCCCGAGAGCGATCGTCAAAGCCGTTCAGAAATCGCTGATTTACTTCCAGAAGCACCGGCAAGAGATTCGGGAACGTTTGAACGAAGCACCACCTGGCATCCCCAAAACGCAGCGCCCCGAAGTGATTGCGGGGGAATTCAACTCTGCGGAGCATTCGTGAATATGGCCACCAAAACTTCCTCCGAGATCATTAAAGACGGCCTCTGGACCAACAACCCAGCCTTGGTTCAGGTACTCGGCCTCTGCCCTCTGCTGGCCGTCACCAGCACTGTCGTCAATGCCATCGGCTTGGGTCTTGCAACCTTGCTAGTGCTGATCGGCTCTAACCTGTCGGTGTCTCTGATTCGTAATTTTGTTGGCGAGTCTGTGCGCCTGCCGGCCTTCGTAATGATCATCGCTTCGTTCGTAACCTGCGCCGAATTGCTGATGCAGGCGTTCACGTACGAGCTCTATCAGATTCTCGGAATATTCATTCCATTAATCGTCACCAACTGCGCCATCCTTGGACGGGCAGATGCCTTTGCTTCCAAGAACGCCCCTCTGCCCTCGCTGCTAGATGGCGCGATGATGGGGCTAGGCTTCTTGCTGGTATTGATTGTTCTTGGTGGAATGCGGGAATTAGTCGGCCAAGGCACGCTGTTTGCAGACATGCACCTTCTGCTTGGCCCCGCCGCGGCAAACTGGACCATACGCCCCTTCGAGCAATACCCTGACATGCTGTTTATGGTACTGCCGCCGGGGGCCTTCGTTGGCCTAGGGCTTCTGATTGCGCTCAAAAACGTGATTGATCAGCGCTTACAAGAAAAGCGACTCGCCGCTGCACCTGAGCAAGCCGAAGCTGGCAGCAAGCGGGTTCGCGTAACCGGAAGTATTTCTTAATGCTTGTGCAAGGCTGGACGTCAGGAAGATCATGAACAAAGAAAAACGCATCGAAATTTTCTCCCGACTCAGGGACGAAAACCCAAACCCGACAACGGAGCTGAACTACAGCACCCCTTTTGAATTGTTGATTGCGGTTATTCTCTCGGCACAGGCCACCGACGTTGGCGTGAACAAAGCCACTGACAAACTCTACCCGGTCGCTAATACGCCAGAGGCTATTTACGCACTTGGTGTTGACGGGTTGAAGGAGTACATTAAAACCATCGGCCTGTTTAACAGCAAAGCCGAAAATGTAATCAAAACCTGCAAGATTCTTATCGACAAACACAACAGCGAAGTTCCGGACAACCGGGAAGACCTTGAAGCCCTACCTGGTGTTGGCCGGAAAACCGCCAATGTGGTACTGAATACGGCATTTCGGCAGCCCGCTATGGCCGTTGACACCCACATTTTCCGGGTATCAAATCGGACCGGCATCGCGCCCGGCAAAACGGTACTGGAAGTCGAGAAACGACTAATGCGGCTGGTTCCGAAAGAGTTTTTGATGGATGCGCATCACTGGCTCATTCTGCATGGCCGCTACACCTGCGTCGCACGAAAGCCAAAATGTGGCGCCTGTCTGATTGAAGACCTCTGCGAATTTAAACAAAAGCGAGATTACCAATAAGCGGTGTAGCACCTTATCTCAGGCACAAAAAAAAACCGGCATTGGCCGGTTTTTTTTTGTGCCTGAGATACCAATGATTTACTTAGCTTTTGCCAAGCATTTTGGCTTTCAGGTCTTTTTGGGCGGGTTCATCTGACAACCAGATCCCGAATAACGCCTTCTTGAACTCAAAGTCACCCACGGTGTCTTTCTGTTCGCCGTTCTTGAACACCTGCACACCGCTATCCGGAACGTATACCAATTCAAAAACATCGCCCTCTTTGATCTCGTCCTTGAACACAGACAAGAACTGGTCCACATCGGACTGAATAGAAGACAGATCACCATCGGTTGCTGCCTTGAAGCCATCCATCGTAGCTTCGGTCATGCGGTCACTCGTGATCATGCCGGAGGTAATGTGCAGAGCAATGGCCTGGGGCTCGTCCGCGTTAATAACCGCGCTGCCATCGCTGGCCTTGTCCTGCACGTAAAGACCACCGACATAGAGGTCCATAAACCATTTCGATCGAGTACCTGCACCATTCAACTGAAGCTCCTGGCCCGCTGCGGTGTAGGTATCCGGAATATCAACGCCAGCCACCTCCAGAGCGTGCGCCGGCGTTACCAATGCTCCGGCCAGCAGCAAAGATGCAAATCCTGTTGTAAGAGTCTTCTTCATCGTCCTTTCCTTCAATCATTATTGTCGAACGTGTTTTTATTTCGAGGCCCACACCCGGCCTACAACCGAGTCCACATTCTAGCAATGAAGCTGAACCCATCATCGGCACCTGGTTCTCATTTGCTGGTGCCCATAACTGAAAAACCGGCCACGTTTCCATGGCCGGCTTTCTATTGCCTTAGATCGAGCGCAACCTATTCGAACAACAGGTTACTAGAAAGTCCCTCTTTTTCAAGAATTTCTCTTAAACGACGTAGGGCCTCAACTTGAATCTGACGGACACGTTCTCGTGTCAGGCCAATCTCCTGCCCCACTTCCTCCAAAGTGCTGATCGGATAACCACGCAATCCGAAACGGCGAGATAACACTTCCTGCTGTTTGTCGCTAAGCTGGTCGATCCAGTTTTCGAGACAAGAGCTCATGTTGTTGTCTTGCAACACATCGGCCGGGTCCGTCGCACCTTCGTCTGCCACGGTATCCAACAGCGACTTGTCACTTCCGGCGCCAAGAGGCGTGTCCATGGAAGCCACTCGCTCATTAAGCCCAAGCAGGCGCTTAACGTCTTTGACAGGCTTGTCCACAAGCTGCGCGATGTCTTCAGCCGTTGGTTCGTGGTCCAGCTTTTGCGTGAGCTCGCGCGCTGCACGCAAATACAGGTTCAATTCTTTTACCACGTGAATCGGCAGGCGAATCGTTCGGGTCTGGTTCATGATCGCCCGTTCGATGGTCTGGCGAATCCACCAGGTCGCATAAGTCGAAAAGCGGAACCCACGCTCGGGATCAAACTTTTCAACAGCCCGGATAAGCCCCAGATTGCCTTCTTCAATTAAATCCAGAAGTGTCAGCCCGCGATTTACGTAACGTCGGGCAATTTTAACCACCAGCCGTAAGTTACTCTCAATCATGCGCTTACGACCCGCCTCTTCACCCTTGCGGGCCAAGCGTGCGAAGTACACTTCTTCTTCTGGGGTCAGTAGGGGGGAAAAACCAATTTCATTAAGGTACAGCTGAGTTGCGTCTAGCTGCTTCTGGGAAGCGAGATACTTCCCGCGGTATGTAAGGTCATCTTCTTTATCGGCTGCCGGTTTGGTAGCTGGCGCTTTGCCGGGCTTACCTTCGGTCAACATCGACTCATCCAATTCGTCTACTTCTGCTACGCGATCAATGACGTCTTCTTGTTCTAGTGACATGATGCATCCCGCCTCTCAATAATCCTGTGATCGCCCAATACTTCTTTTTATTATCTCGGGCCCATCGGGTTTACTTCTACTCAGGACATTAACGTTTCAGCTGGCAAATTCCGTTGCCTTTTTTCTTGTTCTACTTCTTGGCAGCCCCAGCTCCCTCGGGGAACCTTTGCTTAGCGTCTTGGCAGATATCGTGAGGGGTCCACCGGGTTGCCATTTTTCCGAATTTCGAAATGCAACATCGGCTTGTCCGTTCCGCTACTGCCCAGTTCGGCGATTGCCTGCCCTGCTTTTACTCCCTCTCCTTCTTGCACTAAAATCTTGCGGTTGTGTGCGTAAGCACTCAGATAATGTTCGTTGTGGTTTACGATAATCAGGTTACCGTAACCAAGCAACCCATCCCCTGCATACACCACACTTCCATCTGCAGCTGCTCTAACAGCATCCCCGGGTTGGCCAACAATATCAATGCCTTTATTGACTTTCCCCGACGTAGAATATGAAGCAATTACAGTGCCAGCGTGCGGCCAACGCCACTTGATATTGGCCACGGTCTGACTGTTTTTCGAGCTGGAACTCCGAACCGGGCGGGCTTTTGATACCGTCTTTGCCGAGTCAACCTTCCTCTCTGAGGTTCTCGATGCAGGACGCTTCGCAACCGACTTTCGACGGCTTTGAGCAGACGAATCGGCCGTGCGCCTTATCTTCCCCTTCCGATCCAGTCTGAGCACCTGCCCCACTTTTATATTCCAGGGGGGCTTCAGGCCATTGGCATCACCCAGCTCACGATAATCCCGGCCATAGCGCCAAGCGATGCCGTACAAGGTTTCGCCGCTTTTAACCACATGACTTCCCCAATAAACCGGTGGGTTATAACGATCGTCGTTATAGATGGCAGCCGTATTACAACCGGAAAGAAAAATCGCTGAAAGGAGAAAGATCAGAATGGGCAACAGGTGGCTTGTTCGCGAACAGCCACCCCCTGAGCGACCGCCTGGTGGGCAGCGCTTTCTGGGGGTCGCTGTAGAATGGTACCTGCTATTAAAAATCACAAATAAGCCAACGCCTGATTATAATAAATCCATCTAAGATATTGGACGTGCTGCGCGCACATTCTTATGTTTCAGGACTAACCTTCTAATATATTGCACGTTTCGGCAGTGATTCCAAGTTACTGCTGGCTCAGGTTTGTTACCTTCCGGAACACGTTTTTTGTGCGCCCAGTAACACTCGTCATTCGACATGCTACTCAATTACGGGTACCAGCAGACCGCCGACGCCCTGCCATTTCGAGCCCGACAACAATCGTCAGCCCCACACAAGCCATTAAGGCTGCCATGCCCACCAGCGGGTCCTGCCCGTAAAGCGTAGCCCAGGTCTCAGGGGCCACCGGCAGCTGGGTTAACGGCACTTGCTCCCCTGAGCTGCTTGTGCGCCAGCTCAAGGTTTCCTGCCAGGGCCAGACCTTCACCAGAGCTCCGATCATAAACCCGGTTAACAAGGCCAGAACGGTGTCGTGAGCGTACTTGAACGCCAAAGTGATGAGGCGGGCTACGGACAACAGGCCAATCAGACAGCCCACCATAAACATGCCCAAATCAGTAATCGCAGCCGTTTTTATGGCCGATAGAACCGGCGCGTACATCCCGATAATCAGCAACAGAAAACTGCCAGAGATACCCGGCAAGATCATGGCACAAATGGCCAGAGCGCCTGCACCAAGAAAGGCTAACGCAGAAGGGTCAACTTCGCTGGCAGGTAACGTAGTTACCCACCAGGCAAAGGCCACACCGGAGAGCAACGGTATCAACAGCACCGGCGAATAGCGTTTCACTTGCTGGCCCACGTGCCAGACCGAAGCGACAATCAAACCAAAGAAAAAGCTCCAAATCAGGATGGGATGTTCATCCAGAAGCCATGTAATCAATGAGGCCAGGCTGGCGATGCTTGCCAGGATACCCGCCAGTAACGAAACCAGAAAAACCCCATCAATGGCACGCCAGAAGCCCAGAAAATCACCACGGACGAGCTGCCGGAAAAATGCGACGGGGGCGGCACTGATCGCTTCCAGCAATCGAAAGTAAATGCCGGTAATGAAGGCGATGGTGCCGCCGGAGACACCAGGAACGATATCCGCCGCCCCCATCGCCATGCCTCTGAGAAAAATTCCGGCCGGGTGTTGGGTTCGATTATTCGCATTCACATCTGACATCAACGAACCACTCCGCCCAATAAGGGAACAAACTTGACCGGTTCCAGCTCTCGGCGCTCAAAGCTTTCACCCGTGCGGACAATCTCTACCAACACCTGGTCATGTTCGCCCACCGGCGCAATCAGAACGCCGCCATCGGCAAGTTGATCCAGCAATTCTTTCGGTACATCCGCCGGCGCGGCGGTCACGATAATGCCATCAAACGGGCCTCGGTCTGGCCACCCCATCCCGCCATCGGCGTGCTTGAGCATAACGTTCCGTATGTTGAGCTGGCGAAGCCTGTCGCGCGCCCTCTCCTGCAACGGCCGAATGCGTTCAACACTGTAAACCTCTTCGAACAGCTGGGAGAGCACCGACGTTTGGTACCCCGACCCTGTGCCGAGTTCCAGCACTCTGGCCGGCTCGTGAGCCAACAGCAGTTCTGTCATGCGAGCAACGATATAAGGCTGTGAAAGCGTTTGGCTATAACCTATCGGCAGCGCGGTGTCTTCATAGGCCCGGTGCGATAACGCCTCGTCGAGAAAAATATGACGGGGGATTTGCCCGATGACTTCTAGAACCCGTTCGGATTCAATGCCCGATTCCCGTAAACGCTGAACGAGGCGCATCCGTGTGCGCCGGGAGGTCATTCCGATACCTTCGATCTGAGCATTCATTGATCGACAACCTCGACACCATCCAGGCCATCCAGCCAGTTTTTGAGTTCGGGAAGCGCTGCATGACGGGTCATATCAGTATGTACGGGTGTAATCGAAACACACTTTTGACTGATCGCATAAAAATCGGTTCCCGGGCCAGCATCGCCACCACGGCCCGCGGCCCCTATCCAATATCGCTCCTTACCTCTTGGGCAAGTCACCGGCACCACGCCCTCCGCACGCTCACGATGCCCCAATCGGGTGATACAGAAGCCGGCAAGCTCATCCCACGGCACATCAGGCACATTGACGTTCAGTATTGACCTGGGCCCCAAGGTCAGGGCACGGGGGTTTTCAAGCAAACAGCGAACAACCTGCGCGGCCGTTTCGTAATGGAAGCGCCCTTCGTTCACCAAAGAAACGGCAATGGCGGGCAAGCCAAGATGACGGCCCTCTGTGGCTGCCGCTACAGTGCCCGAGTAAATAATGTCGTCGCCAAGGTTGGCGTGGGTATTGATTCCCGAAACTACCCGATCGAAGGGGCGGCTGAACAAGCCATTGACCGCAAGATGAACGCAATCCGTCGGTGTACCATCAACAGACTGAAAACCGTTAGGGTGTTTCTCAACGGTGAGCGGACGACTCAGGGTCAGAGAATTGCTGGCACCACTGTGATCGCGGTCCGGTGCAACCACCTCCAGTTCGCCCAAGCCCTGCAGCCCTTCATGCAAAGCCACCAAGCCCGGCGAGTGAACGCCGTCATCGTTAGACAGTAGTATTCGCAAAATGATCTCCAGCTAGCTCGCTTATTACTTATTATCACGGCTGAGGCTCATGTCCTGCAGCTCGAATACGTCACCCAGCACAGTCGTTGCGTACTGGCCCGGCGGCAGTAAAAAATGAAGCCGCAAGGTCTCTTCCTCAATCCATTCCCAGCGCAACTGAACAGGCCTAGTGACCAACGCTCGACGCTCCGGTTTCATGCGAGTGCTTGCAAAAAGCAGCTCAAACTCCGGGTGCCTAGCAACAACTCCTCGCTCCAATTGTTCTTGTTCTTCGGTGGCCCGGGTTCCGCCGTCACCCCAAAGGGGACCGGTGGGCTCGCCGTTTTCAGCAGGTTCTCCAGCCAGCGAAACAAACCAGTTTCCAGCGCTGACTCGCTCCGCCAACACTTCATTAAACAACCACGAACGTGCCGCCGAAAAGTACAATACGTTTTTCGAGGCACTTCCGCCACCGCCACGGCGACCGCCTCGCTTACGATTTAATCGAGTCGGATCAAGGGTGACCGCTTTATCCAGATTACCGCCAGCCAGACCAAACCGTTGAGGACCAAAATAATTGGGCGCACCTCGCTCGGCCAAAAGATTCAACGCAGCGTCAATCTGTGACCGATCCCCGCTGACGTCCCGCAAGACCAATTCGAAGCCGTTGTGCTCATGTTCGCCCCGGCGGAGTTTTCGGGCATGCCGGCGGTGAGCCAGAACCGGCCAACGCTCGGCGATCGTCGCCAGTAATTTCGCATCCTCAGATTCCATGCCCGGGCGATACAAACTGAACCACTGCACCGTTACAGCGTGGCGGTCCTTTAACCCACAAAAACCCACCTCAAAGGCTTTTATACCCGCCAAAACCGACAACTCGCGAGCAACGTACTCGGTGTTGTCGCCGATTTTTTCGATCCGAACACACAAGTGCTCACCGGCCCCGGTATCATCCCCTTGAGGATCTTCAAACCCGGCCCCTAGATCCTCGGTTACCCGGAAATCCTGAGGACTCACCTTGAGCAACGCGGACGCAGGCCGAGTGCCGGAAGACGTCGGCCAATCGAGGCGCCAGCGCGCAGAGACTTCCGACGAGGAAGTCACAGAGTCACCGGCTCAAGCAAACACACTGCCTGGCAAGCAATACCCTCGCCCCGCCCGGTAAATCCGAGTTTTTCGCTAGTGGTCGCCTTAACGCTCACCCGATTAACAGGCACGCCCAAATCAGCCGCGATATTCAACCGCATTGTTTCAACATGAGGCGCCATTTTCGGGGCTTGAGCAATGATCGTTGTATCGACATTGACCACGGAAAACCCCTCATCCTGAACTCGCTGCATCACCGTTCGCAGCAGCTCTCGACTGTCAGCCCCCGCCCACTCGTCACTGGTATCCGGAAACAAATGACCGATATCACCCAATGCCACTGCTCCTAACAGAGCATCTGCCAACGCGTGCAAAAGAACGTCGCCATCCGAATGGGCTTTCAGCCCTTGGCTGAAGGGAATCTCGACCCCTCCTAAAATGACAAAATCGCCCTCACAAAAGGCATGGACATCAAAGCCCTGGCCAATACGCATGGTCATCTCCGAATCAAAACAAGAATGTACGGGGAGGCAAAATCTTACTGCCGGTTCAGAATAAACTCGGCCAAACCAAGATCCGACGGCACCGTAATCTTCAGGTTATCCGCCCGGCCTTCCACCAAAACAGGCATATTACCGGAAAACTCCATAGCAGAGGACTCATCCGTAACCCCGTGACTATTTTTGAGGCACAATTCCAAAGCTGCTTTTAAAGCACCAAAGCGGAACATTTGCGGTGTCAACGCTCGCCACAACTGACTGCGATCCACGGTTTCCTGAACCTCGGGCTCGGTTCCTCTGCTGGCCAGCTTTAAAGTGTCTGCCACTGGCGCTGCAAGCAGGCCACCGACCGGATGCTCAAACAGCGTGTCAATCAAATTGGAGAGGTCATGGGGGTGCAAGCATGGCCGTGCAGCATCGTGCACCAACACCCAATCGTCATCATCGGCCTGGTCTTCCAGAGCATGCAGCGCAAAAAGTACCGAATCTGCCCGCTCCTTCCCACCGGTGCAGGTTTGAATGCGATCATCCTTTGCTGATTCACTGTCCGGCCACCACCGGTCCTGTGGGTTTAACGGCACCATGCAACCTTTAAACGGTGCGTTGTCCAACAAGCGAGACAGGGTGATATCGAGGATAAATCGGTCAGCGATTTTCAGGTACTGCTTGGGGCATTCGGCTTTCATACGCTGGCCGATACCAGCGGCAGGAACAACAAGCCAAAGATCAGAATGTTTCATCGGAAAACCCGCACCATGTTAGAAGAGCGCCGGGGAGTGTCTCTCCGGGAATGTCGTAGGCCATGGATGGCCGGAGAGAAGCGCACATGGAAGTGCTCGTAGCGGTTCCCGGAGAGACACTCTCCGGCGCTCGATACACCCAAACTACAACTTACTTTTCGACAACGAGGAAAAACGTCTCATCGTCCCGAATCAAGCCCAGGTTCATGCGAGCCCGCTCTTCTACCGCCCCCTGCTGATTTCGCAGGTTACGAACCTCTGCATAAAGCCGGTCATTACGAGCCGCCAGCCCGGCATTCTCGGCCTGCTGCTTGGCAATCGCTTCTTCCAATGCCCAAACTTGCGCAAAGCTACCCTCCCCGATCCACAGGCGTACCTGTAGCAGGAGAATCAATACAGCAAGAATGGCCCAAAGCGTTTTCATGCAGATTAGCTCAAAATTTAACCAGTTAAACCTAACGTCAGAGGGTAAGTATAGACGCTCAGGTAGATTAACAAGAAAATGCCCCAACTTATTGGGCAAAAAGGCCATCGTGTCTGAATTTTCATCCAGAACGCGATGGCCTTAACATTTTGTTACCTAGCAGTATGCCTATCAGGCCTACCGCAGGCTAGCGTTTAACCTTGACCTTTGATCTCACTCAGACCGCGGTATGGCGCATTGCTTTCCAAATCGCCTTCGATGCGCAGCAACTGGTTGTACTTGGCTACGCGGTCAGAACGACACAAAGAGCCGGTCTTGATCTGGCCAGCGCAGGTTGCTACTGCCAAGTCAGCGATGGTGGTGTCTTCGGTTTCACCGGAACGGTGAGAGATAACCGCGGTATAACCGGCGTCCTGAGCCATCTTGATGGCATCCAGAGTTTCGGATAGGCTACCAATCTGATTGAACTTGATCAGGATGGAGTTACCAACGCCCTTCTCGATACCCTGCTTCAGGATCTTGGTGTTTGTTACGAAAAGGTCATCGCCGACCAGCTGTACTTTGCTGCCCAGCTTATCAGTCAGAACCTTCCAGCCATCCCAGTCGCTTTCGTCCATACCGTCTTCGATGGATACGATCGGGTAACGCTCGCACAAGCCAGCCAAGTAATCGGCGAAGCCTTCAGAGTCAAAGCTCTTACCTTCACCGGTCAGCTGGTACTGGCCGTCTTTGTAGAATTCGGAGGATGCACAATCCAGCGCCAAGGTAACGTCTTTGCCCAGCTCGTAACCGGCTTGCTCAACGGCCTCCTGGATTGCGGCCAATGCGGCTTCGTTGGATGGCAGGTTTGGCGCAAAACCACCTTCGTCGCCTACGGCTGTGTTCAGGCCTTTGGCCTTCAGAACTTTCTTGAGGCTGTGGAAGATTTCCGCACCGACACGCAGGGCTTCAGCGAAGCTGGTGACAGATACTGGCTGAACCATGAATTCCTGAATGTCGACGTTGTTGTCGGCGTGCTCGCCACCGTTCAAAATGTTCATCATCGGAACGGGCATTGAGAATTTGCCAGAAGTGCCGTTCACATCGGCGATGTGCTCGTACAGTGGCTTGCCCAGAGAGGTTGCAGCTGCTTTGGCAGCAGCCAGAGATACGGCCAGAATGGCGTTGGCGCCCAGATTGGCTTTGTTCTCGGTGCCGTCCAGGTCGATCATGATTTTGTCCAGACCACGCTGGTCTGCAGAATCTTTGCCTACCAGAGCGTCACGAATCTGACCATTGATCGCGTCAACGGCTTTGCGTACACCTTTTCCGAGGTAACGGGTTTGGTCGCCATCACGCAGTTCCAGCGCTTCGCGGGAACCGGTAGAAGCACCAGACGGTGCGCAGGCACGGCCCAAGGTTCCGTTTTCCAGAATTACGTCGGCTTCAACGGTTGGGTTACCGCGTGAATCCAGAACCTCACGGGCTTTGATGTTGGCAATCTTGGTCATTCGTAAATTTCTCCAGATTTTATCTTCTAAACACTGTACCGGTTATCAATTTCGGTGCGGGAGCAATCAACTGGAAGAGCCTGGCGAAAACCGCTACAAGCACATCCCTGTGCGCTTCTCTCCGGCCATCCATGGCCTACGAAATTTTCGCCAGGCTCTTCCAGTCGATCGCTCTTCGAGCCCGTAGAGTACCCCTAGCGTATTGGCGTCAGGAATATACGGGCTTTCAAAGTGCGGACACCGCCAATCAGGCGGTGTCTATAGGTTTAAAACTTTTTACCAGATCATCTACGGCTTTCACCCGCTGAAGGAACGGCTCCAGCTGGCTCAGGCGCAGTGCGCATGGGCCGTCGCATTTGGCTTGATCAGGGTCCGGGTGTGCTTCCAGGAACAAGCCGGCGAGTCCTTGTGACATGCCAGCCAAAGCCAAGTCGGTCACTTGTGCGCGGCGGCCGCCAGCGGAATCGGCGCGTCCACCCGGCATTTGCAGAGAGTGGGTGACGTCGAACATCACGGGAACATTCATCGACTTCATGATGCCGAAGCCCAACATATCGACGACTAAATTGTTGTAACCGAAGCTGCTGCCGCGCTCACACAAGATAATGTTGTCGTTACCCGCTTCTTCGCACTTGGTGATGATGTGCTTCATTTCCTGAGGCGCAAGAAACTGTGCTTTCTTGACGTTGATCACCGCGCCGGTTTTGGCCATGGCAACCACCAGATCGGTTTGACGACTCAAGAAGGCTGGCAATTGGATGATGTCGCATACTTCGGCAGCAGGCGCAGCCTGCGCCGGTTCGTGGACATCCGAGATAATGGGGACACCGAATTTGCTTTTAATGTCCGCCAGTATCTGCAAGCCTTTATCCAAACCGGGGCCGCGGAATGAATTCACGGACGAGCGGTTGGCCTTGTCAAAGGAGGCCTTGAATACGTACGGAATGCCTAGCTTGCTGGTTGCTTCCACGTAGGCTTCTGCAACCTCCATGGCCAACTCGGGCGACTCCAGTACGTTCATGCCGCCGAAAAGCACGAATGGCTTTTCGTTAGCGACTTCAATGCCGGCGACATTAACCACGCTCTTGGCCATGCTCAGGATCCCTTTTTGTTCGCCAAAGCGGCTTCAACAAAACCTTTGAACAGCGGGTGGCCGTCGCGAGGCGTTGAGGTAAATTCCGGGTGGAACTGACATGCCACAAACCACGGATGATCCGGTGCTTCTACAACCTCGACCAAACGGCCATCAGTAGAGCGACCAGAGATCAGTAGACCAGCCTCTTCCAGCTTTGGCAGGTAGTGGTTGTTCACTTCGTAACGATGACGATGACGCTCACGAATGGTTTTCTTGCCGTAACAGGCGGCAATGGTCGAGCCTTCGGTCAATACGCAGTCCTGAGCGCCCAGGCGCATGGTGCCGCCCAGGTCAGAGGCTTCGGTACGCTCTTCGGTGTTGCCGCTGGCATCCAGCCATTCGGTGATCAGGCCAACAACCGGTGCCGGCGAGTGCTCACGGAACTCTGTGCTGTGGGCATCCGCCAATCCGGCCACATTACGGGCGTACTCGATAACAGCGACCTGCATACCAAGACAGATGCCCAGGTATGGAACTTTGTTTTCTCGGGCGTATTGAACTGTGCGAATTTTGCCTTCTACACCACGCTCACCAAAACCACCGGGCACCAGAATGGCGTCCGCAGACTCGAGCACTTGCGTGCCTTCTCGCTCGATGTCTTCAGAATCGATGTAATTGATGTTGACCTTGGTCCGGGTCTTGATACCGGCGTGCAGCAAGGATTCGATCAGAGACTTGTAAGCCTCCAACAGCTCCATGTACTTGCCCACCATCGCGATGGTGACTTCTTGTTGCGGATTCATCAGGGATTCCACAACTTCGTCCCATTCGCTCAGATCTGCTTCGCGTGCATCGAGGTTGAAACGGTCTATAACCAGCTGATCCAGACCGTATTCGTGCAGCATGCGCGGAATCGCGTAGATAGATTTGGCATCCTGCATCGGGATAACCGCACGTTCTTCTACGTTGGTGAACAGAGCGATCTTGCGGCGAGAGCTGGCATCGACTTCATGCTCGGAACGGCACAACAGAATATCGGGCTGCAGGCCGATGGAGCGCATTTCTTTAACAGAATGCTGAGTCGGCTTGGTTTTGATTTCGCCAGCGGTGGCGATGTACGGAACCAGCGTCAGGTGCATGAACAATGCACGCTGGGCACCCACTTCCACTTTCAGCTGACGACAAGCTTCGAGGAACGGCAGAGATTCGATGTCACCCACGGTTCCGCCGACTTCAATCATTGCCACGTCGGAACCGGCCGCACCTTCGATAACACGGCGCTTGATTTCGTCAGTGATATGCGGAATCACCTGGACAGTGCCGCCCAGATAATCGCCACGACGCTCTTTGCGGATAACTTCTTCGTACACCCGGCCGGTGGTGAAGTTATTACGCTTACTCATTGGTGTGCGGATGAAGCGCTCATAGTGGCCAAGATCAAGGTCAGTTTCAGCACCATCTTCGGTGACAAATACTTCACCGTGCTGGAACGGACTCATGGTGCCGGGGTCCACGTTGATGTACGGATCCAGCTTGAGAATAGTGACCTTCAGGCCGCGTGCCTCCAGGATGGCTGCCAATGAGGCAGACGCAATACCTTTGCCCAAAGAGGACACAACACCGCCGGTGACGAAAATATAACGCGTCATGCAGATTCCATGATTATCTGGTTCGGTAAAGGGGGGAGATTGTTCATCTCAAGATGGGACATCAGACTACCAGAAAGCCCTCACCTACTCAATCAAATTCCGCTCCACGATAAGCCGCCAACCGGTCGCCGGGGCGCTTCCCGAGTATTGGTCAGAACACCACAAATCGCCAATCGCAATCAGCTCTTCACCCTCGCCTCCACGCCCGTAAACCAAGGGCAGCACGGCCCTTTCCCATGGCGGGACGCCCTGTTCCTGAAGCCATGTTTTCAATGCCCGGGAGGGACCATCGGGCCGAATTTTTACCCGTTCACCGCCTTGCCTCGTAGATACCCGTATTGGCGGGGGGAATTTTTTTGAGTTACCCACTGCCGGATTTGACACCAATCGGAGACGCCACACGCCCCAGACCACACTCTCGTTCGGCCCAAGTCTGACGGGGCTCTCCGGAACAGTCATGTGGGGCACAAGATACAGGTAACTACGATACCTCCGCAGGCTAAATCCGGAGCCTCGCAGTTCTGGCGAGCGATCGTCTGCCGCACTCAGCAGATCAGCAAGCCCTTTATCCAGACTGACGCTCGCGGGCACTTCTAAACGCTGTTGTTGCAGCCACCAACGCACCAGGTTTCGTCGTTCGAGCGCCGTCAACTCACGCAATGCCGCCAAACTCAACCGACCCTTGTCTGAACAAGACTGCCAGTGCAACTCGGCCAATCTCTGATTGAGCTCTGCGCTTTCCCGACACGCTCCGGCACTGTGGCCCACTCGCTTAAGCAAACCCGGCCAACGTTTTTTTAAACCGGGTATAACCGCATGACGGAGATAGTTACGATCGTAAACCTGACTCTCGTTGCTGGGATCTTCGACCCAGCTCAATCCTGAACTCACCGCTACCTCTTCCAGCCTGTTGCGGCCAACTGCCAACCACGGGCGATAGAGGCTTCCCCGCCCCAAAGCCCGGCTTGCCGGCATTCCAGCGAGGCCATTAACGCCAGAACCTCGCAGCAAACGAAACAAAACCGTCTCGGCCTGATCATCGCCATGGTGAGCCATTAGAATCAGCTCCCCCTTCCTCAGTCGACGTTCGAACACGCTATACCGGGCATTCCTGGCAGCTTCTTCCAGTCCGCCAGCCCCGGTATCGGAAACTTCAACATCAACATGCTCAACAACGATGGGGACACCCAATTGGTCACACACATCGCGACAAAACTGCTCGGTTTGCCGATGATTTGATTGCAATTGGTGATTGATGTGAATCGCAGTCACATCGCAATGACAGGACGCCACCACGTGCAGCAGCAATGCCGAATCGAGGCCGCCACTAAAGGCGACCCAGAGACGGGAGTGTTCGGGGAGAGTGCTGACTGGTGCTGACAGATCATCCGGCCATTCAGCGTTCCGGGCGGGGTTACCGCCCGCCTTCATACTTGGTCAAACGCTCATACCGGCGTGCGATCAGTTCATCCTGAGGCAAGCGACACAGTTCCGCCAAACCTGTTTCCAACTGCGTTTTCAGCGTCTTTGCCATGTCCTCAGGGCTGCGGTGCGCACCGCCTAACGGTTCTTCGATCACGTTATCGGCAACACCCAACTCTTTCAATCGATCAGCCGTCACACCCATAGCTTCTGCGGCTAGCGAGGCATACTCGGCACTTTTCCAAAGAATAGAGGCGCAACCTTCCGGCGAAATAACGGCATAGGTTGAATACTGCAACATGTTTAACTGGTCGCATACGCCAATGGCGAGCGCACCACCGGAACCGCCTTCACCGATAACCGTTGAAATAATGGGCGTTTTCAGCCTCGACATTACAGCCAGATTGAACGCGATGGCTTCACTCTGGCCCCGCTCTTCGGCACCGATCCCCGGATAGGCACCCGGGGTATCGATGAACGTCAAAATCGGCATCTTGAAGCGTTCGGCCATTTCCATCAGACGCAAGGCTTTGCGATAGCCCTCGGGACGAGGCATGCCAAAGTTACGTTTAACTTTGTCTCGCACTTCCCGCCCTTTCTGATGCCCGATGACCATTACCGGCTGATTGCCCAGTCGAGCGGTACCACCCACGATGGCGTGATCGTCTGCATAGCGGCGATCGCCGTGAAGCTCATCAAAATCATCAAAGATCAGATCGATGTAATCCTGCGTGTAGGGCCGGCGAGGATGCCTGGCCAAGCGGGCTACATCCCAGGGTTTGAGATCAGAAAAAATGCTCTCGGTCAGACTGACACTCTTCTTTTTGAGGCGACTGATCTCGTCCGTAATATTGATATCGGTATCGTTACCGACCATACGAAGCTCTTCAATTTTGGCTTCCAGGTCGGCGATCGGCTGTTCGAAATCCAGGTAATTAGGGTTCATGATGTTCCATCATTTGATTGCCAGGCGGGCAAATGCCCACCCAAACCAGAATTTGGGACCAAGATAGCAGTGCTTGCCGCAGAGCAAAAGCGGACATTGGTCTTAATCATAGACCAGTTCTACGGCTTGGTCGCCCACCAGATGTTTCAGCTCGAACAGCAAATCATCATCTGGTTGCACACGCCAGGAATCCCCGAGCTCAATGCGGGTTCGGGCTTCTGCGCTGCTGTACTCAATCCACACAGGGCTGCCATCGTTACGGAACGGTCGCAGCGTGTCGTCTAGTTTATCCAGCAAACCATTCTGCAGCTGGTCAGCATGCAGCGCCAATCGGATGCCTTTGCTGAACTGCTGGCGCGCCGTTGCAACATCGGTGACCGAGCTGACACGCATTTTCATCTGCCCCGAGTAATCGTCGTGGCTGACCTGCCCCTCTAACACAATGACTTGATCTGACTGCAGCAACTCACGGTTTTCGAAATAGGCTTCCGAAAACAGGGTCGCTTCAATGCGGGCGCTTCGATCGTCAAGTGTAATGAAGCACATAGTTGACCCCGTACGGGTCTTCATGGTGCGCTGAGCCACCACCAAACCTGCTACTCGCTGAGGCGATTTATTGGGCTTTAACTCGGCAATGGACGAGCGTACAAAACGGCGCACCTCTTTTTCGTATTCATCAAACGGGTGACCGGTAAGATAAATACCCAACGTGTCTTTTTCACCTTTCAGGCGCTGCTTTTCAGGCCATTCACGTACATCAGCCACATCGGCATACACGTCTTCGTCACCGCCGCCACCCAACATTTCCCCGAACATGTCCACCATGCCCACAGCATCGTTTCGGGATTGCTGGCCGGCTTGCTGTATGGCCTTATCGATACTGGCCATCAGCTGCGCCCGGGTTGCTCCGAGCTTGTCCATCGCACCGGCACGTATCAGTGCCTCCATGGCACGCTTGTTTACCTTCTTCAGATCAACCCGGCGAGCGAAGTCAAAAATATCCTGGAACGGGCCACCTTCTTTGGCTGCCGCAACCACGCTTTCGATGGGGCCTTCGCCCAAGCCCTTGATCGCACCCAGCCCGTACACAATCTGGCCATCGTCGTTAACGGTAAAGGTGTACTCGGAGCGACTGACATCGGGCACCAGAAGGTCGAGCTTCATGTTTCGGCATTCTTCGACCAGCGTGACCACCTTGTCGGTGTTCTGCATATCCGCGGTCAGTACCGCCGCCATAAACTCAGCCGGGTAATGGGCCTTCATCCATAGCGTCTGGTACGACACCAAAGCGTAGGCTGCCGAGTGAGACTTGTTGAAACCGTAACCGGCGAACTTCTCAACCAGATCGAAGATGTTCTCGGCCAACGTCTTGTCAATACCGTTATTGGCACACCCGTCAAGGAAAGAGGCTTTCTGTTTCGCCATTTCCTCTGGTTTTTTCTTACCCATCGCCCGGCGCAGCATGTCGGCGCCACCCAGGGTGTAACCCGCCATAACCTGGGCGATCTGCATGACCTGCTCCTGGTACAGAATAACCCCGTAGGTGGGCTCCAATACCGGTTTCAGGCCTTCGTATTGATAATCCGGGTGCGGATACGACAACGGCTGCCTGCCGTGCTTCCGGTCGATAAAGTCGTCAACCATGCCGGACTGAAGCGGGCCGGGCCGGAACAGTGCCACCAGTGCGATCATGTCTTCCAGTGAATCCGGCTGAAGGCGGCGAATCAGATCTTTCATGCCGCGGGATTCAAGCTGGAACACCGCGGTGGTTTCCGCCTTTTTGAGCATATCGAACGAAGCTTTGTCATCGAGCGGAATCGTCGCGATGTCCAGCTCCGGCTCCCCGCGCTTTAGACGGCGCGGGTTAATCATGTGCAGAGCCCATTTGATGATGGTCAGGGTCCGCAGCCCCAGAAAGTCGAACTTCACCAAACCGGCTTCTTCAACGTCACCTTTATCGAACTGGGTGACCAGACTTCCGCCCTCGTCATCACAATACAACGGCGAAAAGTCGGTGATCTTGGTGGGCGCGATAACCACCCCACCGGCGTGCTTACCGGCGTTCCGGCACACACCTTCGAGCTTGAGCGCCATTTCCCAGATTTCCTGGGCTTCTTCGTCCTGCTCCAAAAACTCTTTTAGCTGGGGCTCCTGCTCAATGGCCTTGTTCAACGTCATGCCGACTTCGAACGGAATCAACTTGGACAGTTTGTCCGCCAGCCCATAGGACTTACCCTGCACTCGCGCCACGTCTCGCACCACCGCTTTTGCAGCCATGGTACCGAAGGTAATAATCTGGGAAACCGCTTCGCGGCCGTACTTCTGGGCGGTGTATTCGATAACCCGGTCACGCCCCTCCATGCAGAAGTCAACGTCGAAGTCAGGCATGGATACCCGCTCCGGGTTCAGGAATCGCTCAAACAGCAAATCGTATTCGAGCGGGTCCAGATCCGTAATCAACAACACATAAGCAACCAGCGATCCGGCACCGGAACCACGACCCGGCCCAACGGGCACACCGTTGTTTTTGGCCCACTTGATGAAGTCCATAACGATCAGGAAGTAACCCGGGAACCCCATCTGAATGATGATGTCGAGCTCAAACTTCAAGCGTTCGTCATAGGCGGCACGCTTTTGATCGTAGTCCGGGTCATCCGTGCTTAGGATGGATTCCAAACGCATATCCAGACCTTCTTCCGACACTTTGCGGAAGTAGTCATCCATGGTCATGCCATCCGGGATCGGATAATTCGGCAGGAAGTATTCGCCCAGTCGCACTTTTACCGAGCAGCGGCGAGCAATCTCGACGGTGTTTTCGATGGCTTCCGGGATGTCCGAAAACAGCTCGATCATTTCTTCGGCGCTGCGCAGGTACTGCCGGTCACTGAAGCGGCGATCCCGGCGTGGATCGTCCAAGGTGCGGCTTTCACCGATGCAGACCCGGGCTTCGTGAGCTTCGAAATCGTCGGCTGTCAGGAAGTGTACGTCGTTGGTTGCGACCACGGGCAGGCCCATTTCAGCTGCCAGTTCAACGCTCAGATGCAGACAATCTTCATCACCGGCCCGGTCAGTACGCTGCAGCTCCAGGTAATAGCTACCGGGGTACAACTGCTTCCAATACTGCGCCCTTTCCCGGGCAAGTTCTGGTTTGCCAGCCAGCAACGCTTTACCCACGTCACCCATTTTTGCGCCGGACAACGCAATCAAGCCGGCCGCGCGAGCTTCCAGCCATTCCTTTCGGACAATCGGCTTGCCGTACTTCTGTCCCTCGGTATAGCCCAGTGAAATAATTTCCGTCAGATGCAGATAACCATCATTATCTCGTGCAAGCAAAGTCAGGCGGAACGGGTTTTCGGGTTCGTCCGGATTTTCCAGCCACAGGTCCGCACCCACGATTGGCTTGATGCCTGCCCCCATGGCGCCTTGGTAAAAGCGAACCAACGAGCACATGTTAGACTGCTCGGTAAGCCCTACGGCAGGCATACCCAGTTCAGCGACCCGACTGATCAGCGGCTTGACCCGAACCAGGCCATCCACCATGGAATATTCAGAGTGTACGCGCAGATGTACGAAAGTATTTGCCATGTTCAATTGCCGATCACTGTACGGATATCATCTTCGGTTTGCGGACCAAAGCGCGTTTCAATGAGTTCACCGCCCGGGCCCACAACAAAGGTGGCAGGCAGGGCCACCGGCACATTCCAGCCAAATTCTGTTGCAGGGTCTTTGGCCAGCATGGTGTACTCGATCCCCATTCGCGCGCCTAAATCCCGCAAGGCCTCGCCTTCGATACCATCGAAATTCACCCCCAACACCGATATGTCGGGGGCTTTGTCTAGCTGGTTCAGCTCGGGAATTTCCTCAAGGCAGGGCTTGCACCATTCGGCCCAGTAATTCACTAGCACCCACTGGCCGCGATAACTGTCCCAGCTTTTGAGCGTGCCATCCGCATTTTCCAGCTCCACTTTACTGCAACCGGACAGAACCAGCCCGACACTCAGCGCCAGAAACGCTAACCATCTTGGGAGGCGTAAAGATAGGGAGATTCGCGAATTGGACAAGTACCGAGGGTACTGCAAGGGATTTCCTCCTGTTAGACTACGCCCCGAAATAGACCGCAATCACGATTGTTAATCGAGCATGACCATGACAGAACAAACCCGTATTTTCCATAACCCACGGTGCTCAAAATCACGCCAGACCCTTGAGCTGCTTGAGCAAAAAGGCATCAAGCCGGAGATTATACGCTACCTGGAGACACCTCCGACAGAGCAAGAGCTACTACACATTCTTGATCTGCTGGGTTGCGAGCCCCGGGAACTCATGCGCACCAAAGAACCCGAATACAAAGAACAGAACCTGGCCAACCCGGATTTGACCCGCGAGCAACTGGTACAGGCGATGGTGGCAACACCCAAGCTGATTGAACGCCCTATCGTTCTGGCGAACAACAAAGCCGCTATCGGCCGCCCGCCCGAATCTGTGCTCGACATTCTTTGAAAGAACCTTCCAGGAGCCAGGCATGAGCAATTCCAGCCCTTACATTCTTGTTCTTTATTACAGCCGAAACGGCCAAACGGCCGAAATGGCTAAACAGATCGGGCGCGGTGTGTCGCAGGTATTTGGGCTTGAGGCGAAAATTCGTACCGTTCCCCCGGTTTCGCCGGATACCGTGGCCAGCCAACCCGCTGTGCCAGACACCGGTGCTCCCTACGCCACTCGGGAAGATCTGGCCAACTGTTCCGGCCTGGCTCTGGGCAGTCCTACCCGATTTGGTAACATGGCCGCGCCGCTGAAACACTTTCTGGACGGTACCGGGGACTTGTGGCTGAACGGCAAGCTCGCTGGCAAACCAGGCGGCGCCTTTACCTCAACGGGCAGCTTGCATGGCGGGCAGGAAACCACCCTGCTAACGATGATGCTGCCTCTGCTACACCACGGCATGGTACTGTGCGGGCTTCCCTACTCAGAAAGTGCCTTGAACGACACGACCACGGGAGGAACGCCCTACGGGCCATCCCATTGGGCGGGCACTGGGGCTGAACAAGCCCTCAGCGAACACGAACGAATTCTGTGTCAGGCATTCGGTGAACGGCTGGCTCGCCTGGCGCAGAAGCTGTCTGACTGATTTTCTCAACGACGTTAACGACCCGGAACCTTTTATGCTTCACAATGACCAAGCCAAAACCACTGCACGCGTGACCAGCGGGCTCTATCTTGCCGTATTGGCTACATTGGTTCTGACAACATTCTATCCGGCGCCGGTTGAAGGAGTTTCCATCACCCTGATGCTGACGGTCAAACTGCTGCCACTGCTAGCGTTTATTGTTCCGGTATTTCGTGGCCACAACCGCGGCTACATCTGGATGTCGTTTGTCTTGATTTTTTACTTCACCCAAGCGGTCGTCTCCGCTTGGCTTAGCGA
Source organism: Marinobacter sp. S0848L (assembly GCF_023016065.1). Taxonomy (GTDB): domain Bacteria; phylum Pseudomonadota; class Gammaproteobacteria; order Pseudomonadales; family Oleiphilaceae; genus Marinobacter. Next base: position 257,914 of record NZ_JALKAQ010000005.1, read on the forward strand.
AGGCGCAATTGGGCCCGTCATTACAACGGTGCTGACGTTCCTGTTGTTTACCGTGGCCATGGTGCACCTGAAAGTAAACCGCCGGGTCGCCGCCTAAAATACTGTTCCTGAGAGGCAAAACGGATGGCTGATCAAACACTCGCAATGCCAGCGCCACCCCACCATCGCACGCTCACGCTGAGAGATGTGTGCACAGCGCTGGTGGAAAGCGAGGAGATCAGCCAGCAAGACGCTGAAAAAGTGATGACTGCCAATCTGGGCTCAGCCTCGGAGGGTACCAACTCAACCCCCAGGCACCCGCTGGAACTTGTGGCCATCGCCGGCCTAAGCAGCCAGATTGACGGCCGCACGCTGGACCTGGAACGCCTGACCCACTGGCTGGCAACCTGGGGCCAGCAGGATTATTACCACATTGACCCCCTGAAGATTGACACCCCGGCCATTGCTCGTGTCATGTCTTACGCCTTTGCCCAGCGACACGGCATTCTGGCGGTCGAGATTAACGACGACGAAGTAGTGATTGCCAGCAGCGAGCCGTTCAAACGGGAGTGGGAAAGCAACCTTCGTCAGGCAGTGCGGAAAGATATTCGGCGGGTGGTCGCCAATCCGGAAGCCATCCGCCGTTATACCGTCGAGTTTTACCAACTGGCGGCCTCAGTCAGCAAAGCCGGTGGCGGCGCGAAAGCCGGGCCAGCCGGCAACCAAAATCTCGAACAATTGCTGGATCTTGGCACCACAGACAGCGCCGATGCCAACGACCAACATGTGGTCAAAATTGTCGACTGGCTGTTGCAATACGCCTTTGAGCAACGGGCATCGGACATTCACATTGAACCGCGGCGTGCTGTCACTCAGGTAAGATTCCGTATCGATGGCGTGTTGCACAATGTGTACGAATTCCCGGAGCACGTCGGCACTGCCATCACCAGCCGCCTGAAAATCCTGGGCCGCCTGAACGTGGCCGAAAAACGACGTCCGCAAGATGGCCGAATCAAAACCCGCAAGCCGGACAACCGGGAAGTAGAACTCCGCTTGGCCACCATGCCCACCGCCTTTGGCGAAAAAATGGTGATGCGGATTTTTGACCCGGAAGTGCTGCTGAAATCGTTTGAACAGCTCGGCTTCAATAGAGAGGACCGCAGTCGCTGGCACCGGATCACATCGCGGCCTCACGGCATTGTGCTGGTAACCGGCCCCACCGGCTCCGGCAAAACCACGACGCTGTACTCTACACTGAAACAGCTGGCCTCACCGGAACTGAATATTTGTACCATCGAAGACCCGATCGAGATGGTCGAGCCGGCTTTCAATCAGATGCAGGTACAGAGCAACATTGACCTCACCTTCGCCCACGGCGTAAGAGCCCTTCTTCGCCAGGATCCTGACATCATCATGATTGGCGAAATCCGGGATCTGGAAACCGCGGAGATGGCTGTGCAAGCCGCGCTGACCGGGCACCTGGTGCTTTCGACGTTACACACCAATGATGCACCCAGCGCCATTACACGATTAATGGAATTGGGCATTCCCCCCTACTTGATTCGAGCAACAGTGCTTGGTGTCATGGCCCAGCGGCTAACCCGTAATCTTTGCCCGCACTGCAAGCAACCGAGCGACGCCGACGAGCAAGCCTGGCAAACACTGACCCGGCCTTGGAAAGCACCGGCACCCAAGCAGTTTTTCCACCCCGTGGGCTGTCTGGAATGCCGGAATACGGGCTACATGGGGCGCTCAGGGGTTTACGAAATCATGACGATGTCCGATAACCTGACCCACCAGATCACCGATCGCTGCGAGTTGGAGGCCCTGAGACGAGACGCCTACAAAGAGGGCATGAAATCGCTCAGGTTAAGCGGTGCCCAGAAAGTGGCAGCCGGGCAAACCACCGTTGAAGAAATCCTTCGGGTAACGCCGGAAAGCCAGCGCTGATCAGGCTCCGGGCCGCAGACCACATTGGGCCAACAAATCCTGCCAGTGCCGAGTATGGCGCATCATCGCCTGGTCTAGTTCGCGCCACAGGCTGTCGCCGGAATCCTCGGAAAGATGCCGGCTATACCAGCTTTCGAACGCCTCCGGCATCACATGTTTTTGCTGTTCCGCCAGACGGGCAAAGCCACGAATCAAACTATCGCGAGCCCGGCTAACGGCGCTCATATAGGGCTGAACCTCGCCGATATAGACCTTGAAAAAGAAACTCTGAACGATGTTGGACTGATTATTGGGCTTACCGTTCAAACATAACGGTCGCCCTTCAAGCCTACTCCGCAGTGTTTCTGTGCCCGAATTCAGAGTCGCAATCAATAAACGAGCACTGTTAATCACCTGCCCCGCCAAGAACTGCGCTTGCCAGCGCTGATGTATCCGCCCGAGATCACTCAACGACACGCCCAATTGCTGGTTGTTCAAGGCTGTTACCATTTGGTTCAGTTGATCCAGGTCCAAAGCCAGATCGGTCAACGAATTCTGGTCGGCCGCCACGGGGTAATGGCCTTTCGCCAACGTAAACAACTTTTCGATCTCCTCGGTTCCCCAGGTAGCATTCCATACCGCAAGAGGCAGCGTCTGGCGCTTGCTTTCGATGGCCTGCTCCAACGTTGCCTGCAACTCATCGTCGTCGATCTGTTGCACACAACGCTCAGCACTTTGGATAAAACGAATCTCGTACCGTAACCGGTTGATGGGCTGCATAACCCGGCCCATCACCGAATTTCTCTCGCCCACTACGTATTGAAGCTCACAACCGTACAGCGAAAGAAAGTCGAGCATGCCCAGCTCTAACTCGGGTATCAGAAGAACGCGATCACGGCGTTTAGGCAGGGTGGTGGCCCGAGGCAGGTCTGACGGCGGGGCGGAAGCGGGGGCGTCGAGCACCCGAGCCAGCCGGCTCAAGTACTCTTCCATCATCGGTTCTGCTTCTGTGAACGGATTACAACCCGCCAGAAACACAACCAGAACACCCGGAATCAGCCATCGCAGACGTCTGTCTCCGGGCATCATTTCTACCTCCTAACGTTTGCGCAGAAGAGCATCGACCTCCGCAAAATCACGGGCAACAAAACGATCGGTATCGGGCACATCGCCTTCCCGGATCAGCCACGCCGTTTTCAGGCCCGCTTGTTCGGCCGCTTCGAGTTCCGCTTCCACATCCGACAGAAATAGCACCGTCTTAGGTTCAACGCCAAGCTCAGCCAAAATGTTGTGATAGGACTGAGCTTCTTTTTTACCGCCCACGGTGGTATCGAAGTAGCCGGAGAAGAAAGGCGTGAAGTCGCCTTCATTGCTGTGGCCGAAAATCAGTTTCTGGGCTTTAACCGAGCCTGACGAATACACGAAAAGCCGTAAACCACGGTCATGCCATCGCTGCAGGTAATCCGCAGCATCCGGATAGATATGCCCTTTCAATTCGCCGCTTCGGTAACCCTGCTCCCAGATCATACCTTGCAGCGCCTTCAGGGAACCTTCTTTGCGATCTTCGGTAATCCAGTTTTGAAGTACATTGATCAACCCTTCAACATCTTTGCTATCGACCGCGCTTCTTTCCGCCACGATCGCCAACTGCTCAGACACGGCACGGGTGGTGTGGTGATGTTCCCGAACAAAGTCGGGGAGGTGTTTACTCGCGTAGGGAAACAACTCATCGTGTACGAACGAAATTGAACTGGTGGTGCCTTCGATGTCGGTCAAAATAACGCGGATCATGACTGCACTCCTGCCAAGGCTTCATACCTTGGAATCCGTGTAGCAATGTCTTCGCCGGTAAAGCTGGCCACCCAGCCTTCGGGATTGGTGAACAGGCGAATACAGGTAAACTCTGGCTCGGCCCCCATATCAAACCAGTGACGGGTGCCATTCGGCACGCTGATCAGGTCGTTTTTCTGGCACATCACTGCGAGGATCTGGTCGCCAAAACGTAGATAGAACAACCCTTGGCCGTGTACGAAAAACCGCACCTCGTCTTCACTGTGGGTGTGCTCGTCCAAAAACTTCTTACGCAATTCTGCCTTCTGCGGATGATCTGAAGTGAGGCTGACCACGTCGGCCGTCTGGAAACCGCACTCTTGCTTGAGCCGGTTCACCTCATCAGCGTAGACCGTCAAAATTTGCTCCTGAATGGCGCCGTCCGGGAGCTCGCGGGTGGGCCAACGCTCAAAGCGCACACCATGCGCCTTCAGAGTGTCACGAATCGCTTGCGGATCAGATGTGACCGTTTGAGCGGTGTCCGGTTCATTCTGGTTAAAAATGCTCAAGGTGGTCATCGGCAAATTCTCATGGTTTCAAGTTCACATTCAAAAAGGAATTCAAATGCTTCAACATGGCGCAGGCAATCCGCCATAGTCGCACCCCAGGTGTAGAGCCCGTGGCCCCGGATCAGATATCCGAGCTGCTCCGGATGATGCTCGAACCATTCCCGAGTGCGTTCCGCCAGCGCGCGAATATCCTGGGTGTTATCAAACACCGGAACCCTCAGCCGGCCCGTATGACTGTCGACGCCCGGGAACGCCTTTTGAAGTTCATACCCCTCGACTTCAAAGGGTGCCCCTGCCTCTATCAATCTGCTTAATACTGTCGCCTTTACTGAATGCGTATGCAAGACAGCGCCAACATCCGGATAGATTTGATAGAGAACCGTGTGCAAGAGGGTTTCCGCAGAGGATTTCGCTGCGCTCTGGACAGGGTTACCGTCAAGATCCACCACCATAACGTCGCTGGTGGAAAGTTGGCCCTTGTGCCGGCCCGATACAGTGATGGCAATATGGTTTTGGTCGAGGCGAGCGGAATAATTACTGCTGGTGGCGGGTGACCAACCGCGGTCATACAAGAAGCGCCCGGCATCAACTATGGCCTGAGCCGATGCGGCGTATCGGGTTACATCAAACATTGGCTCACTCCCGGTTTGAGTTGGCCCTTCGGGGCACATATCGGCCGCCATTATAGGGCGGCCGATTGCTCCGGCAAACCGCTTTATCCGGCGGTCAGCGGCAACTTGCGCTGGCGCTTCCCAGTCAACGCGAACAGGGCATTGCCCAAGGCAGGAATAACGGGCGGGACACCCGGTTCACCCACTCCCGTGGGCTCAATGTCACTATCGACGATGTCCACCAGCACTTCCGGTACCTCGTGCGTACGCAACACGCGCGAATCGTGGAAATTGCTCTGCTGAACCTCTCCGTTCTTGAAGCTAATTTCCCCAAACAGTGCAGCACTTAATCCAAACAGAATGCCGCCGGAAATCTGATCCTCAACCACTCGGGGATTGACCACCTGGCCACAATCGACACTGCAGGTAACTTTATGGACCTTGATCTCACCGTTCTCAATGCTGGCCTCAACAACCTGGGCAACATAGGTACCAAAAGACTTGAACAGAGCAATGCCGCGGGCCCGGCCTTCGGCTAACGGGGTTCCCCAACCGGCCCGTTCGGCTGCCCGGTCAAGCACCGCACGATGGCGTGGCTCGTTGGCCAGGAGCTTTCTGCGGAACAGTAAAGGATCTTCCCCGGCCTCGTGAGCCAGTTCGTCCATAAAGGTTTCTACCGCAAAACCGTTATGGGAGTACCCAACAGAGCGCCACCAGGTAATCGGAACCCCCGGGTCTGTATGAGTATGGCGAACACTAACGTTCTCGACCTGATACGGGTACCCGATGGCACCTTCAATGGCCGAGATATCTTTGGGCGTAGCGACCCCCTCCGCCATCAGGCCAACACGGCCCAGGGTGCTGTACAGAAACTGGGGTGCCCATGGGTACTGGGCAGGGGCCGCATTCCGTACGTACCAGTCGAGAATCTGAGGCCCTACAATCTGGTGATCCCAACCGGTCAATTCGCTGTCTTTGAAGCTGGCTTTCATCCGGTGCAACATCGCGGGTCGCCAGAAACCGTGGCGTACATCTTCTTCCCGGGACCAGATCAACTTCACCGGCTTTTTAACTTTGTAGGCAACAATCGCAACTTCTTCGACATAGTCCTGGGTCAAACGACGACCAAAACCGCCACCCAAGAACGTGGTGTGAACGGTGACATTACTCGGGGACAGGCTTGAATGCCGGGCCGCTGCGATACGCGCCAAATCCGGAGCCTGAGTCGGCGCCCACACTTCCATTGCGCCGTCACGGTACCAAGCCGTTGCATTCATGGGTTCCATGGCCGCATGGTCCAGATACGGCTGTTCATATTCCGCTTCGACCACGCGGCTCGCATTTTCAACGGCATCGTCGAAATCGCCGTCAGAACGCTCCTGAGCACCCGCGTCTTCGTTGGCCGCCTCCCGGTAGCCTTCAAAAACCTGATCGTTATCCAGATCAATCGCTTCGGCGAAATCCCATTCAACGTTCAAAGCTTCCTGCGCCTTGCGCGCTCGCCAGTACCGGTCGGCAACCACAGCAACACCGCGTTCGGTAATGAACGCGTCCAGTACGCCCGGCCAAGCCATCACATCGCTCCGGTTGAAGCCGGTCGCTTTGCCGCCATAACGCGGGCAACGGGTCATCACCGCGTACACCATCCCCGGTAACTCTACGTCGATGCCGTAACCCGCTTTACCGGTTACTTTGGCCTCGGTATCCAGTCTTCCGCCTTTGCGCCCGATGTATTTCCACTCGGAACGCGGCTTCAAGGCCACATCACCACGGATAACTTCTTTATCCGCCAACTCAACCAGCTGGCCATACCGTAGCGAATCGATGCCGTTGGGGTGAACAACCCGGCCGTCCTGTGTCGTGCAGTCAGCTGCGTCTACCTTCCAAACGCGAGCAGCCGCCATCACTAACATTTGCCGTGCCGAGGCACCTGCTTCCCGCAGGGGTTTCCAGCTGCTAGCTACACTGGTACTACCACCGGTAAGCTGCAAACCAAACAGGGGGTTTCGGTATTCCGGTGCAACCGGTGCAAACTTCACTTTGATTCGGGCTGGATCAACATCCAGCTCTTCGGCAACAAGCGTGGTCAAACCGGTATAGGTACCCTGCCCCATTTCCACCCGGGCCAGGGTAAAGAAAATTTCGTCGTTCGTGGTCAGCTCAAGCCAGATATCGGGTGACCATTGTCCGGTTTCTTCTTCAAAACCGGTTTTGATGGTCGAACATCCTGGCAACGATACGGCCAGCACCAGACTGCCAGAGGCAGCGGTACTGACTTTCATGAAATCACGGCGATTCATAGTCATCTCAGGCCCCTCCCTGCTCTGGCTCGTAATGGCCGACGCCATCAACAACGGATTCCACCGCCGCAACAATGCGGGAATAGGTTCCGCAGCGACACAAATTGCCGGACATAGCCGTTACGATTTCGTCTCGTGATGGCGAGGGAGTGTTTGCCAGCAAATGAGCCGCAGTCATTATCTGACCAGACTGGCAGTAACCGCACTGAGGAACGCCTTCGGCCACCCACGCTTTTTGAAGCGGATGCAGCTCCCCATTTTCAGACAAGCCTTCAATGGTGGTTATCTCGGCTCCGTCCAAATACTCAACAGGCGTAGAGCAAGAACGGGTTGGCTGGCCGTTAACATGCACCGTACAGGCGCCACACAAACCGGCGCCACACCCAAATTTGGTTCCTTTCAGGTTCAGTTCATCCCTCAACACCCACAACAATGGGGTATCAAGCTCTACGTCCAGGCTATAGTGCTGGCCATTTACTGTCAGGCTTAACGCCATGTTCCACTCCCATCTTATTGTAGTTCGGCTGCCAACAACCGTTACTTCACGACTTCGTTGCCGTTTTTATCGACCCAGATTTCGCGATCTCCAGAGTCCATTTTGCCATTCGAGTTCCAAACTTCGCGATTCTGGGTCGCCTCCTCCACTTTACCGTTATCATTCCAGATCACGCGGTCTTTGCAGCCCGCCAAAGTGAATAGAGAAATCATTGCCACAACTGCAAAAGAACGCTTGTTCATCATTGCCACCTCTGCATATATAGAAACCCTTGGTTGACGCTTAGCGCCTTCTCAGGAGCCTCCGTGCTTTTCTCTGTTTTGCTGCTTATCTTGATCGCTCTTGCGAACCATAACGTAGGCTGCGCCTGTCCCACCATGTCGCTTTTGGGCCGAATGAAACGCAAGAACCGCCTCCAACTCAGGCAACCATTTCGCCAGATAGCTTTTCAATTGGGCGATGCCATCCGGGTTACGCTCTCCCTTCCCGTGAAGAATAATGACAGAACGTATCCCGTAATTTACGCAATCATTAATAAACTGGAACACCTCTTTTCGGGCCTCTTCGACCGTCATTCGGTGCAAATCAAGCCGAGCTTCAATGGGATACTGTCCCAACCTGAGTTTTTTAAACACACCATGCTGCACCCCGGGCCGCTGCCAACTCAGTACATCGTGGGCCGTTAGCGGCTCAACGACATCAGCCGTTAACGGATTTACATCACGGACCTGCGCCTCAACCGCGGCTTGCTGGCGAACCAAATGCCCCGGAGTGAGCTCTGTGCGTGCGGCCACGTCGGCACGGTTCGGTTTACGTATGCGCCGCACATCTTTCATTTCTTCAAGGAAAGCCAGGCGCTCTTCTTTGGAGGTCATAACACATACGAATCCAGGTTGACGAGTAACGGGACTCTACCACTGCACCGGCATACCATAAAGCGAAGCTCGTCTTCGCGTAGGACGAAAATCGTAGGGCATCGTCTACGCTTACTGAACTACACTTCGGGCAGCCCACCCTAATAATGAGGCAACACAAGCATCCGCTCCTGCCCGGCACGATGGTACTCTTTATGACTGCAGATACGCCCGACTCTACGCTTCCGCAGAACACCCGCGCGATCATGACGTTTTTGAGAGAGCACGCGCCCTTTTCGAACATGGACGATCCGCATCTGGCACACTTCGCGGAAAATGCAAAACTGACGTTTTTCAGTGACGGTGAAGAGGTTTTGTCTCCCGACGGCGATGTCGTCAAACATTTCTGGGTGGTTAAACAGGGGCGTATTCGGGGCGAGCGATTCAATGAGAAAGATAATCGCGCCGAAACCACCTTCGAGATAAGCAAAGGTGAATGCTTTCCGCTCGCCGCGCTGATCGGGGAACGCCCCACACGCACGCTTCACCGTGCAGCGGGCGATACTTTCTGTTTGAGCATTGATCACCCTGCCTTTGTGACTCTGTTTGCGGAAAGCGAACCCTTCCGGGACTTCTGTCTTCGCGGTGTCAGCAGCTTGCTCGATCAGGTCAACCAACGCATTCAGTCAACCGCCATGGCCTCCATCGGCTCTAGCAGCAGTCTGGACACACCGCTTGAGCGTTACGCCCTGCGCGCGCCAATCATTTGTACGCCAGACCTGCCCGTTAACGAAGCCGTTGCCCGGATGCATGAGAACAATGTCGGCAGCATTGTTGTCACCGATGATCAACAGCAGCCAACCGGCATTTTCACCCTCAGAGATTTGCGTATGTTGATCGCCGAGGGGGCAGACTCTCTCAGCACGCCTATCCGTCACGTAATGACGCCAGAACCATGTCGCTTACTCGCCTCTGATGATGCCTTTGATGCCGCCATGCTGATGGCTGAACGGCATTTCGCCCACGTGTGCGTGGTGGACGACAACAACCGTTTAATCGGTGTGGTTTCGGAACGCGACCTGTTTTCACTTCAGCGGGTCGATTTGGTGCACTTGGCCCGAACCATCAGCACAGCGTCTCAATTAAGCACGCTGATTAGCCTGCGCCATGATGTGTCTCGACTGGTTGACACGATGCTCGCCCACGGCGCCGATTCTGGCCAGGTCGTTAAAATCATTACCACACTGAACGACGTCACGGTGCGACGCGTACTGGAACTGAACCTGAAACAGAATGATCCCGGCATTCCCTTCACCTGGCTAACATTTGGCAGCGAAGGCCGTCAGGAACAAACCCTTCTGACCGATCAGGACAATGGCATCTTATTCGATACGCCCGACGGCATGACCGAAGACCAGGTCCGCGAAAAGCTGCTGCCATTTGCCCGTAAGGTTAATGATGAACTGGCCCAATGCGGCTTCACACTGTGCAAGGGCAACATCATGGCCAGCAATCCCAAGCTGTGCCTGAGTGAAGCCGAGTGGGACGACTGGTTTCAGCGATTTATCGAAGCTTCTACGCCGCAAAACCTGGTCTATTCCTCTATCTTCCTCGACATGCGGGCGATTTTCGGGCCGGACGAGCCACTCAGAAGGCTGTTTAGTAAGGTGCTCACACGCATCGAGAAAAATGCACTGTTCCAGAAGATGCTGGCTGGCAATGCGCTGCAGCGGAAGCCGCCTCTCACCCTGTTTCGAACCTTTCGTTATCTGAATGACGACAACAAAAAAGTACTGGATCTGAAGCGCCAGGGCTTGGCACCTTTCGTTGAATCCATCCGGGTGTTTGCATTAGCAAACGGGATCAGAGCTGCCAACACGCTGGAACGCCTCGATGAACTCGCCAAAAAGAATGTGTTTGATCAAAAGGATGCCGGTGCATGGAAAGAATCGTACAGTCTGATTCAGGCCATACGGATGCGGGCCCATCAAGACCTGCTCGCCAATGACGAGCCACTGACCAACTACATTGACCCGGACGATCTGAACCCTCTTGACCGGCGTATCCTGCGAGAATCCTTTCGTCAGGCCCAGCGACTCCAGCAAAAACTGGAATTGGCGTACCAACTATAGGCCGTGGCACCACTATGTTTTCGAACGTTAAACGTTGGCTTTCCTTAAAACGAAACGGCCATTCCAGCATCGACATGGACAATCTGCCAACCCCCAAAACGGCAGGTGATCAAAGCCTTTCCAATTCCCGCCTGATCGTTTTAGATCTCGAAACAACGGGTTTAAACACCGCCAAAGATGAAGTAATCGCCATCGGGGCGGTCGCCATCGAAAAAGGTGCCATACACCTGGACGATCAGTTCGATCTGATCCTTCGCCGTCCCGAATTAGACATACGGGAAACTGTGCTGATTCATGGTATTGGCCCGGAAGCCCTAACCCAGGGTCAGGAAACAAAAGAAGCGTTACTGCACCTTCTGGAATGGATGAATGGCGACCCGATCCTGGCGTATCACGCCGAATTCGATAAACGGTTTCTTGAACGAACGCTGAAGGCTCAGCTTGGGTACACCCGCTCCCACGTTTGGATGGACGTTGCAGAGCTAATGCCTGCTTTTTTCCCGAAAGCGGAGCCAAAAGGCAGGGGGCTGGATCATTGGTCGGATCTTTTCCGGCTGGAAGTTAGTGAACGGCATCACGCTGCCGCCGATGCGATGGTGACCGCGGAACTCACCTTGATTGCCCTTAATACGGCCCAAAAGTCGAACGTCAAAACACTAAAGGATCTCTCGCAAAAGCTACGTTATCAACGACGTTTGCAGAAAATGAAGCGATTTTAGTGCCGGGCATCATTATCCGCAAAGCCTGTCAGGGCGCCGCTTTGAGGCTGAATTAATAAGACCATTTGCCAATATCCATAATGTCACTGACGCGTAAAGTCGATAACGACAACAAGTCAGAGAACAACACAATGAACAATAAATTCTCTTACCGCATTACCCAAAAAGATCGCCAGCCGAGCTTTACAAAAACAATATGGGAGTGAGTGTATGTCAGGACATAGCTACGACGCTGAAAACTACTGGAAATCCAATCTTCGCCTGATCTTCGGGAGCCTGATTGTCTGGGCTCTGGTTTCGTACGGCGCTGCAATTCTCCTACGCCCAATGCTTGCCGGCATTGAAGTGGGTGGTACCGACCTGGGCTTCTGGTTCGCCCAGCAAGGCTCCATTATCACCTTCATTATTCTGATTTTTTTCTACGCCTGGCGCATGAACAAAATCGATGAGAAATTCGGCGTACACGAGGAGAAATAACGCATGAGCCAATTCGCAATTAACTTGCTTTTCGTTGGGGGCTCATTCCTCCTGTACATCGGCATCGCTGTTTGGGCAAAAGCCGGCAGCACCAGTGACTTCTACGTTGCTGGTGGCGGCGTTCATCCTGTTACCAATGGGATGGCTATTGGTGCCGACTGGATGTCTGCTGCGTCCTTCATCTCCATGGCCGGCCTGATTGCAGCCGGTGGTTATGCCAACTCCACCTTCCTGATGGGCTGGACCGGCGGATACGTTTTGCTGGCCATGTTGCTGGCGCCGTACTTGCGCAAGTTTGGCAAGTTCACGGTTCCGGAATTCATTGGCGACCGCTACTACAGTTCGAATGCACGACTGGTTGCCGTTATTTGCCTGATTGTCGCATCAGTGACCTACGTTATCGGCCAGATGGCAGGTGCGGGCGTTGCCTTCTCTCGCTTCCTGGAAGTTGATTCCACCAACGGCCTGATCATCGCCGCGATTGTGGTCTTCATCTACGCGGTCATGGGTGGCATGAAAGGCATTACCTACACCCAGGTTGCACAATATTGTGTGCTTATTGTGGCTTACACGATTCCAGCGGTGTTCATTTCCCTGCAGCTGACCGGCAACCCGATTCCCGGTCTTGGCATGTTCTCGACCCACACCGAATCTGGTCTTCCGCTACTGACTAAGCTGAACCAAGTGATCACCGATCTTGGCTTCAACCAGTACACCGCCGATGTCGATAACAAGTTGAACATGGTGCTGTTTACTCTGTCCTTGATGATCGGTACCGCCGGTTTACCACACGTCATCATCCGCTTCTTCACGGTTCCTAAAGTATCTGATGCGCGCTGGTCGGGCGGTTGGGCTTTGGTGTTCATTGCCCTGCTGTACCTGACGGCACCCGCCGTAGCGTCTATGGCTCGCTTGAACCTGATGACCACCATTTACCCTGAAGGCACTCAGGCCCAGCCGATCGAGTACGATCAGCGTCCCGGCTGGATTGCCACCTGGGAAGAAACCGGTCTGATCAAATACGAAGACAAGAACAACGACGGCCGCATTCAGTTGTACAACGACAATAATGCCGAGTTTGCCGACACCGCAGCTGAACGTGGCTGGGCCGGCAACGAGATGGTCGTAAACAACGATATCCTGGTATTGGCTAACCCCGAGATTGCCAACCTCCCGGGTTGGGTCATCGGTTTGATTGCCGCGGGTGGTTTGGCCGCAGCCTTGTCCACCGCCGCCGGGCTTTTGCTGGCCATATCGTCGGCCGTGAGTCACGACTTGATCAAAGGCCGGCTTAACCCCAACATCAGCGATAAGGGCGAATTACTCGCCGCCCGAATCTCGATGGCTGTTGCGATTGTGGTTGCTACATGGCTAGGGGCAAATCCTCCCGGGTTTGCGGCTCAGGTAGTGGCGCTGGCCTTCGGTATAGCAGGCGCATCCCTGTTCCCCGCCTTGATGATGGGTATTTTCTCCAAGCGGGTGAATAACGTGGGCGCGATTTCCGGCATGCTGGCAGGCCTGACCTTTACACTGGTGTACATCTTCACTTACAAAGGCTGGCTGTTCATTCCGGGCACCAACACCCTGGCGGACACCCCTGAGAACTGGGTACTGGGTATTTCCCCGCTGTCTATTGGTGCAATTGGTGCCATCGTCAACTTTGCGGTAGCCTTTGGAGTATCGAAAGTAACAGCTGAACCGCCAGTCGAAATTCAGGAGTTGGTCGAAAGCGTCCGTTACCCTCGCGGTGCCGGCACAGCCCATGATCACTGAGCTGTATAAAAACCTGAATTATTGCCGATAATGGCAGGTTGATACCGAGCGGGCTTCCTCAGTGAGGAAGCCCGTTCTTCATTAAGGATATTGTTTTATGTTCTGGAATTTTGTGGCCACAATCTTTTGCGGCCTGGGCGCTGCAGGCATTGCCTTAGGCATACGCGCCATCACGGCTAAGAAGGCCCCCAGATGGATCATTCCGGTCTTTGCCGGGCTCGGCATGCTAGGCTACCTGGTGTATGGCGAATACACGTGGTACGACCATAAACAAACGCTGTTGCCCGATGAAGCGGTGGTGATCAATACTGAACGGGAGCAGTTGATCTTCCGGCCGTGGACATTCGTGTTCCCGTACGTCACTGCGTTTTCGGCAGTCGATGTCGAAAGCATCTCCCGGGATACCAGCAACGCCGAGATTGTTCGCTTTACACTGTATCGGTTTGAACAAACAGTCACAGACGCGGTTTCCCATCGGGTACATCTGATCAATTGCCAAACTCGAGAGTTAGTGCCCCTGGCCAGCAACGGCAACCCTCGGGTGGACAACCTTAAACGGCTAAACAATAACGATCCGCTGCTTAACACTGTGTGTAGCGCCTGATAGATAGAACGGACGGGATAAACGCAATACATGATTAGTGTCTGGGTGCTTGTTTTAATATCGATCACTTACATTTCACTGTTGTTTTTGATCGCCTGGGCGGGCGACAAGCATCCAGGGTTGTATCGCCATACATTTGCCCGCACACATATCTACAGCCTTTCCTTGGCGGTCTACTTCACGTCCTGGACGTTCTACGGGGCCGTGGGGCGCGCTACGCAGGAAGGTTTCGGCTTTGCCTCCATTTACCTCGGTCCACTTCTGGTATTCCTGTTCTTTGCGCCCTTACTGCGCCGCATCATTCACATCAGTAAACGCAACAACAGTACCTCAATCGCCGATTTCATCGCGTCACGGTATGGCAAATCCCAGCTATTAGCCGCCATGGTCGCGGCAGTCGCTCTGATCGGCAGCGTTCCTTACATAGCCCTGCAACTGAAAGCTATCGCTCTTGGCTTTAGCGTGTTGTCCGATAATAGCCACCCTTTACCGGGGCTTGGCACAATCTGGAACGATTCCGCGTGGTATATCACGCTCACCCTCGCCGTATTTACCGTTCTGTTTGGAACCCGACATCTGGAATCGACCGAACACCACCGAGGGATGATTCAAGCCATTGCCTTTGAATCACTGATAAAGCTGGTGGCGTTCATCGCCGTCGGACTTTTCGTTGGTTATGGTTTGTTTAATGGTTTCGGCGACTTGTTCCAAAAAGCCGCTGACGCAGACTTTATCGGAACACTCACCACCAGCAGTTTCGATGCGCCAGCGTTCATCACCCAAACTCTGGTGGCTATGCTGGCGATTATCTGTCTGCCGCGGCAGTTCCACGTTATGGTGGTTGAGAATGCCGACCACCGGGATTTCAACGTTGCTCGCTGGGCGATGCCGGTGTATCTGATCATCGCAACCGCTTTTGTTATTCCGATCGCCGCTGCAGGCCTTTTGTATGCTGACAGTTTGGGTAGTAACCCGGATATCGTAATCCTGCAGCTTCCGATTATGGCCGGCGAGCAATGGTTGTCCGTCCTCGCGTTTCTTGGCGGCGGTTCTGCCGCAGCGGCCATGGTGATAGTCTGCTCAGTGGCCATCTCCACCATGGTGAGTAACGAGATCATCATGCCCGGGCTGTTGAAATTCTTCCGGCCCCGAATGAACCGTCGAGCCGACCTTAGCTACTTGCTGCTAACCATTCGCCGCGCCGCTATCTTCGTCGTTTTATTAACTGCCTACGGTTTTTATCGTATGGCGGGGCAAGACTACAGCCTCACGGCCTTCGGTTTACTGTCGTTCGCCGCTGCGGCCCAATTCGGGCCGGCTCTGGTGGGAGGTATCCTGTGGCGCAAGGGTAACGCGACAGGCGCAATCTGGGGGCTGGGGCTGGGCTTCACCGTCTGGTGTTATACCTTGCTATTACCGGCGCTGGTTTCTACGGGCTGGATCGACGACGGACTGATCAATCACGGCCTGTTCGGTTGGAGCTGGACACGGCCCACCGCTCTGTTCGGCTCGGAACTCGACCAGATGACCCACGGCATACTGTGGAGCCTCGGTATCAACACAGCAGCTTATCTACTGCTGTCCGTTGTAACCCGCCAACGTATCCGGGAAAAAATTCAGCTTGCCGCCTTTTTTCAGGAATTTGATCCCCGGCATGACAGCCCCACTAACCAAAGCTGGCAAGGCGAAGTGCTGGTGTCCGACCTTCAGGCACTGACAGACCGTTTTATGGGCGAAGAACGCTCGGAAAGCGTGTTCCACAATTACGAGCGCCGAAACGCAATTCGACTTTACCCCCACCGGGAAGCGTCTACCCACCTCAGAAAATATATTGAGCGGCAATTGGCCTCGGTTATTGGCGCATCCACTGCCCGGGTTGTACTTGAATCGACCCTGACCGGTCGTGACATGCAGATTGAAGACGTCGTCAGCATCGTGGATGAAGCCTCCCAGGCCATGACCTTTAGTCGGGAACTGCTGCAATCTGCCATAGAAAACATCAGTTTGGGCGTGTCGGTAGTCAATCACCAGCAACAATTGGTTGTCTGGAACCAGCGCTACCAAGAGCTTTTCAGCTACCCCAAAGGCTATGTCAGGGTCGGTCGTCCGGTTGAAGACCTGATGCGCTATAACCTGATGAACGCCAACCTCTCCGCACGCCGCATCGATGAAATCATAGAGGGCCGGTGCGCGAGCATGCGGGCGGGCGAACCGATGTCCTACGAGCGGCAACGCCCGGATGGCACCGTTGTACGTATTGACGGCAGCCCAATCCCCGGTGGTGGCTATGTAACCACATTCCAGGACATTACTCCGATGCGCCGCACCGAGCAGGCGCTGAAAGAAACCAACATCTATCTCGAACAGCGCGTGCGTGAACGGACACAAGAGCTGCAGGTAATCAACGAGCAAATGCTCAAAGCAAAATCCGTGGCAGAGCAGGCGAACCAGAGTAAGACCCGCTTTCTGGCCGCGGCCAGCCATGATTTGTTGCAGCCCCTGAACGCAGCACGATTATTTACGTCAGCCCTGTCAGGAAAATCGGTAGACCGTGAAACCTCCGAACTGATTCAGCATATCGACAGTTCTTTGGGCGCAGCGGAAGAGATCATCAGTACGCTACTGGATATATCGAAGCTGGATGCGGGCGCCCTAGAGCCAGACATTACCGTTTTCCCGGTGAATGACCTGCTCCGCCACCTTGCGACCGAGTTTTCCGCGATCGCAAAGGATCAAGGGCTAGAACTTCATGTGGTGCCCAGTTCAGCTTGGGTCCGTTCGGATGCAAAACTGCTGCGGAGGGCGGTCCAGAACTTCTTGTCGAACGCCATCAGGTATTGTGACAGTGGCCGGATACTTATGGGCTGCCGCCGCCTGAAGGGATTCCTGCGCATTGAAATCTGGGATACCGGCCCGGGTATGTCCGAAGAGCAGCTCACGCATATCTTTGAAGAGTTCCGGCGCTTCCAGCACGGGCAAGACAAGAAAGGACTCGGCCTTGGGCTCGCCATCGTAGACCGAATCAGTGGCATGCTGAACCACCCCGTGACGGTTCAGTCCATCCAGGGGAAAGGCAGCGTTTTCGGCATTACGGTACCGTTAACGGCACCAGAAGCCACAGCATCAGAGACAAACCAGACCCAAAACGTTTCAAGACGTGTTTCAAGCCTTGGCGGTCTGCACGTACTCTGCATTGATAATGATGCGGCCATCCTACAAGGCATGGTCGCCTTGCTCGGTAACTGGAAATGCGATGTAACAGCAGCCGAGAGTTTAGAAACAGCGCTCGGAAAGTTAGAAGGCCGCAAACCGGATATCATCCTCGCCGACTACCAATTAGATGACAACCGCAACGGTCTTGACGCTATGGATAGTGTGCGGGCGGAGCTGGGTAACCGGATCCCGGGCATACTGATCACCGGGTATATGGCACCCGAGGTACGTGAAGACGCAATCAACCGAGGCTATCAGATCCTTTATAAACCCGTTAAGCCAGCCGCTTTAAGGGCACTGGTCAACAAGCTATTAAAACAGGCAAAGTAACAGGGTATTGCCTACTCGATTACATAGAAAATTCTATACACGTCTCAATTTTGCAGGTTAGTCCCATCAAGACGTGCCTATTTTATGAGCGACGCTTATAGTTCTCCGACGAACATCGTACCGCTTTGAGATAAGCGCATAGGGAGAGAGTGAGCATGGCGCGAGGGCACGCACTGATTATAGAAGATTCGTCAACGGCACGAACCATTCTTGCACGCTTGCTTGATCGAGCTGATATCTCCAGCACAGGTGTTGTCTGCGCTGAAGAAGCCTTCCCTGCCCTGCAATCAGAGACGTTCGATCTGATATTCCTGGATCACATTTTACCGGGCATGAACGGTTTTCAGGCGTTAGAGAAACTTAAACAGCAGCCTGAAACACGAGATATTCCTGTGTTTATGTATACCTCCCAGAATGCCGGCAAATACATCCAGGAAGCACGAGAACTGGGTGCCGCCGGAGTCATACGCAAGCAGGTTGACCGGGAACAGCTGCTAAGAACCTTAGACATCATACTTTCAGATACGCCGGACCCGGACCAGAGCGAGGCCCTGCGCATCGCAATTGAAGAAGGCGGATATCCGACCGTTGAGTCACCCGAACAACAGACACGTAAGCTGACCGGAAGGTTATCAACGCTGGAAGTCGCTTATGAAGAGTTGGAGCAAGAACTCAAAGAGCTGCGTTCAACGTTGATCGAGTCGGGATTGGAAGAGGCAGCGCAAAAAAAGAAAACACAGTCGCGAATGAAGCTTCTCGCCGCAGGTAACCTAATTTTAGCGGTGGCTCTGATTTGGCTGGTCAGCTGGCAAGGCGGCTTGCTGGATCAACACATCGAACGAAGCAATGAGCAGTTTAACCTTATGCGAAACATCGTTGGTGGCGTGATTGAACTGATCAGCAAATAGCATTTTTCAGGGATTCAGAAATGAAAAAACCCCAGCCTCTTTCGAAGCTGGGGTTTTGGTATTAAGAGTCTGACGATGACCTACTCTCACATGGGCAAGTGCCACACTACCATCGGCGCAGGCTTGTTTCACTTCTGAGTTCGGGATGGGATCAGGTGGTTC
>NZ_JALKAQ010000006.1 GCF_023016065.1 Marinobacter sp. S0848L
AGGGGGTCAAAACCATCAGAAAATCCACGATTTTCGTTTTGACCCCCTACCCCCGACTGATGCCCTGCTCCAAAACCAACAAGCCAAAAAAGGGCGAATCAAACAATGAACGCGACCGAAGGCACCCTGTTCTGGGGATTCCTCATGGTATACGGCGTGGTGATGTATGCGCTGTCGCCAAAAAGCAAAAACGCCAACTCGTTTTACAAAGGCGCCGACGATCAAGGCAACCCGGTTGGTCAGTGGTCACTGACCGCCAGTATCTTCATCAGCTGGATCTTCGCCAAGTCAGTTACCAACGCAGCCAATCTCGGTGCCAGTTATGGTGTGGTGGGTGGCCTGGCCTACGCCAGCTATTGGTTGTCGATACCCGTGGCTGGTTACGTGATCTACCTGATACGAACCCAAACCGGCGCCCGCAGCCTGCAAGAATTCCTGACCTCTCGATTCGGCCGCCTGGCCAGCCTTGCCTTTGCCGCCGCGATTCTGATTCGGCTTTATAACGAAATCTGGAGCAACACCGCAGTCGTCGGAGGTTACTTCGGCTTGCCGGGTGACTGGGAGTATTACGCGGCAGCGATGTTGTTCACCTTCTTTACCCTGGCCTATAGCCTCAAAGGCGGGCTGCGGTCCTCGATTTTTACCGATGTCATTCAAACCTTTGTGTTTGTGTTCTTCGTCGGTGCGGTGTTGTTTCTGATTCTGCCTGAAAACGACACCGGGGCGTTGCTGACCAACGGCGAGTTCCGGTTGGAAGCCGGAGCCGATTTGTTGTTGGTGGCGTTACTGCAAATGTTCAGCTACCCGTTTCACGACCCCGTACTGACCGACAGAGGCTTTGTGAACAAAGAGAAAACCATGCTCAAAAGCTTTGTGGTGGCGGGGCTGCTTGGCTTCTTGGCCGTGTTCATCTTCAGTCTGGTGGGGGTGCATGCCCGGTTGCACGGCATTGAGGTTGTGGGTAACGCGCCGGCGGCGGTGGGTCAGTCGTTGGGGTTAGCGGCGTTGTTCTTCATGAGTGTGGTGATGATGACGTCAGCCGGTTCCACGCTAGACTCCACTTTTACGTCTTTGGCGAAATCTCTGGCCGTCGATCTGCCGCGTTTGATCAAACGTGCCGGCGCCAAATTGCCCAGTATCCGTGTAGGTGCTGTGGTGATGGTCGTTTTTGCGTTTTTAGGCAATGTGCCCATGTTTGCAGGCACCGATATCCTGAAAGCCACTACCATCTCCGGCACCATGGTGATGGGGTTGGCACCGGTCTTCCTGTTCTACGGTTTTACCCGTTGGTCACCGTGGAGTTTTCATCTGAGTTTCTGGACCGGTCTGGGTTTGGGCGTTTTGATGACCATTGGGTTGATTCCGCAGAGTTGGGCCATCGGTGAAGGTAAATACGCGTTGTTGTTGGGGGTAAACGCGTGGGGCATTTTGATGTGTACTGCCGGGTTCTTTTTGCCGTTGGTCGTGCGCAAGCTGGCGGGGTTTTGGTTGGCTGGACGTAAGGGCGACTCCGGTGTGTGGTAACGATACGCGGTTTCGTTTAGCCGGTGTGCAGACGGCGATGTTTGGAGCCCTAAAGGTTTTGCCGGTAGTTGTTTTTGTTGGCGCGATTTTGAGTGTTGGTCTATGTTTAGGGTTAGTAGGTCTAATTTCGCCTGAAAGCCTGTGTCGCAGTGGCTGCAGAGGTTTTTTTGTGTGTATTCTGGCCGTTTTTAGTGCACGGAAAGCGAGAATTGGCTCGTGGGTTCAGGGTGCGATCTCTGGGCTAAATCGGACTTTTGCTTGAAATATATTTCGTGCTCTATATAATTTATGCCTAAATTTTGACGTGAAACGACAAAACATGACCTCTGAAGGATCGAATACCACCGCCATCACCCTGCGTAAACCAACCAAGGATGATGGCTTCAGGCTCCACCAGTTGGTGGCGGAATGTCCTCCGCTGGACCCCAACTCGATTTACTGCAACCTCCTGCAGTGCAGCCACTTTGCCGAAACCGGCGTGGCCGCGGAGAAAGACGGCGACTTGGTCGGCTTTATCTCCGGATACATCCCTCCCCAGCAGCCCGAAACAGTATTTGTCTGGCAAGTGGCCGTACACGAGAAAGGCCGTGGACAAGGCTTGGCCAAGCGGATGCTGAAAGAAATCGTGGGCCGTGACGCTTGTAAGGGCGTTACCCATATGGAAACCACGATTACGGAAGACAACGACGCTTCCTGGGCTTTGTTCCGCTCGTTCGCCCGTGACCTAGGTGCAGAGCTCACCTACCACGAGCACTTCGAGAAAGGCACCCATTTCGGTGGCAAGCACGATTCCGAGTTCTTGCTGCGCATCGGACCTTTTACGAAGCCTGTCTGAGAGCTCTGATTCACAGCGAGTGAATCTTGACCGAGATTTTATACAGCCCGGGCCGCCCGAGGTGGGCCTGTTATGTGGCTGAAATAAACGCCCGGTAGGTTTGTTGCGACCGACACGTTTTACCAGCAAGCCGCCGAGCACAACCTCGAACCTACTATGCTAAGAGGCAAGACAATGGAAATTTTTAAGTCTACTGAATCCGAAGTACGTGTTTATTCCCGCGCCTTTCCGGTGGTTTTTAACCGCGCCAAGAACGCGCATTTGTACACCGAAGACGGCAAGCAGTACCTGGATTTTCTGGCCGGTGCCGGTTCCCTGAACTACGGCCACAACAACGACACCCTGAAGAAAGCGCTGCTTGAATACATCGAAGCAGACGGAGTGAGCCAAGGCCTGGACCTGTTCACCACCGCCAAGCAGGACTTTATGCAGTCCTACAAAAAGAACATCCTTCAGCCCCGCGGCTTGAACTACAAAATGCAGTTTACCGGCCCGACCGGTACCAACTGTGTCGAAGCGGCCATGAAGCTGGCCCGTAAGGTGAAAGGTCGTACCAACATTATCTCTTTCACCAACGGTTTCCACGGTGTGACCACCGGTGCTGTCGCGGCTACCGGTAACAAACACCACCGTGGTGGCGTAGGCATGCCGCTGGGCAATGTCGATTTCATGTTCTACGACGGTTACCTGGGTGAAGATGTCGATTCCCTGGCCATCATGGACAAAGTGCTGTCAGACAGCTCTTCCGGTATCGAAACCCCGGCTGCCGTAATCGTGGAAGCGGTTCAGGGTGAAGGTGGCTTGAACGCTGCTCGCGCTGAATGGCTGAAAGGTTTGTCGGAGCTGTGCGAGAAGCACGACATTCTGTTGATTCTGGACGACATTCAGGCGGGTAACGGCCGTACCGGTGAGTTCTTCAGCTTTGAATTTGCAGGCATCAAGCCGGACATCGTGACCGTTTCCAAGTCTCTGAGTGGTTACGGCCTGCCAATGGCACTGGTGCTGTTCAAGCCGGAGCTGGATATCTGGGAGTCCGGTGAACACAACGGTACCTTCCGTGGTAACAACATGGCTTTCGTGACCGCCCGTGCCGCCATCGATGCCTACTGGAAAGACGACTCTTTTGCCGATTCGGTGAAAGCCAAGGCGAAAGTGCTGGGTGATGAGCTGCAGGCGATTTGTGATCGTTACCCCGGCGAATTCAAGGTGAAAGGCCGTGGTCTGATGCGTGGTATCGAAGCTGCGAATGCCGACGTCACTGGCCCGATCACCAAGCTGGCGTTCGAGAAAGGTCTGATCATCGAAACCAGTGGCCCGAATGACGAAGTGATCAAGTGCCTGATGCCGCTGACTACCAGCGAAGACGATCTGCGCCGTGGTGCCCAGCTGCTGGGTGAAAGTGTCGATGAAATCATGCAGAAGGGAATCAGCGAGGCGTCTTAAGGCGCCCGCACTGATTTACTCCTATTCTGTAGATGGCAGAGGCAATTTTATGACTACGGCACAGCACACCGTCGAGAAAATCGGCGGTACCTCCATGAGCAACTACGAGGCCGTACGCGACAATATTATTATTGGTAATCGCGATAAGGCGGACCTCTATCAGCGGATCTTCGTGGTGTCGGCCTACGGTGGCGTCACCAACGAACTGCTGGAACACAAGAAAACCGGTGAACCGGGCGTTTATGCCCTGTTTGCCGATGCAGAATCCGATTGGGCGTGGGGCGACGACCTCACCACCCTGATCAAACTGCTGACCGACATCAACGGCGACCTGTTTGCAGACCCCATGCTGAAACAGCAGGCCGACCAGTTTATTACCGACCGCATTGAAGGGGTTCGGGGTTGCCTGATCGACCTTCAGCGCCTGTGTTCCTACGGTCAGTTCCAGCTGGAAGAACACCTGCTGACGGTGCGGGAAATGCTGGCGGGTATTGGCGAAGCCCACAGTGCTTTCAATACCGCGTTGAAACTTCAGCAAGAAGGCATCAACGCCCGCTTCGTTGACCTGACCGGCTGGCGTGACAGTGAATTGCTGCCGCTGGATGAAAAACTGCAACAGGCGTTCGACAATGTAGACCTGAGCCGCGAACTGCCGATCGTGACCGGTTACGCCCAGTGTAAAGAAGGTCTGATGCGTACCTTCGATCGTGGTTACAGCGAGATGACCTTCAGTCGTATTGCGGTCATGACCAACGCCTGCGAAGCGATCATCCACAAAGAGTATCACTTGAGCTCTGCGGACCCGAACATCGTGGGTGAAGACAAGGTGGTTCCACTGGGCCGCACCAACTACGACGTAGCCGACCAGTTGGCGAACCTGGGTATGGAAGCGATCCACCCCCGTGCCGGTAAGGGCCTGCGCCAGAACGAGATCCCCCTGCGGGTGATGAACACGTTCGAGCCAGAGCACACCGGTACGCTGATCACGGGCGATTACGTCAGTGAAAAGCCGCAAGTTGAAATCATTGCGGGTGCCAAGGGCGTTTTCGCCATCGAAGTGTTCGATCAGGACATGCAGGGTGAGCCGGGCTCTGACCGCGCTTTGCTGGACATCCTGTCCCGCTACAAAGTGCGTTTTATCTCCAAAGACACCAACGCCAACACCATTACCCACTATGTGGATACCACGCTCAAGCATGTGAAGCGGGTGGTGAAAGCGATGGAAGAAGCCTTCCCGAATGCCGAGCTGAGCACCCGAAAGGTGGCTTTGGTTTCAGCCATTGGCAGCGATATGAAAGTGCCGGGTATTCTGGCTCGTTCGGTCAAGTCGCTGGCTGATAAAGGCATCAGCGTACTGGCGATTCACCAGTGCATGCGCCAGGTGGACATCCAGTTCGTGATCGACGAAGACCACTACGACTCTGCAATCGCTGCGTTGCACGGTGCGCTTATCGAGCCCCACAACCACGAATATGCAATTGTCGCGGCGTCTGAGACGCCCTGAAAATTACCCGCAGACGAACACGGTCGCTTCGTCTGCGGGTAATGGAGGTTGTCTTGCCTCCCGATCGGGCGCCCGGTCCGCCGTTCTATAGATGGCCGGGTGTGTCCGATCACCTCCTCCTGAGTTTCCTTCTCTGTTTTTCTCTCCGAAACTTAAAGCGATAAGGCTTTGCATTCTTGATGCGCTTTGCAGCTAACCAGATGGTCATTCACCATGCCGGTGGCCTGCATGAAGGCATAGACAATGGTGGGGCCAACAAAGTTGAAGCCGGCCTTCTTCAAGGCTTTGGACATAGCTTCCGATTCGGGCGTGGTGACGGGAACCTCTTCAATCGAGCCCCAGTGATTTTGTATCGGGCGATGATTCACGAATTTCCAAAGGAATTCCGAAAACTCTACGCCCTGCTCTTGCAGTGCCAGGTAGGCGCGTGCGTTTCGAATGATGGATTGCACCTTCAGGCGGTTGCGGATAACCCCTGGGTCATTCAGCAGTCGGGCCTGATCCTGTTCGGTGAACCGGGCGATCGTTTCCGGATCAAAGTTGGCGTAAGCCGCCCGGTAGGAGTCGTGTTTGCGCAAAATGGTTAACCAGCTTAGCCCGGCTTGCTGGCCATCCAGACACAATTTTTCAAACAGTGCCTGATTGTCATACTCGGGTCTGCCCCAGACCGTATCGTGGTAATGCACGTAGAGCGGGTCTGTGCCGCACCATGGGCATCGCTGCTGAGTGTCAGGCATGGTTGCTCCTAGCGTTTGGCCCGAATCGTCCGATGGTAGAGTGGGTCCCAAATGGTGTCCAGAGGCTCGGCCGGTGCCAGGCTGTAATCCTCTGGTGGCGGCTCCAGCAAGGTAACGGCCGGCCAATTGGCCTCCAGGTCGGGATTGTTGGTTTGATACACCAGCGTGGCGAGAAACCCTTCGACGTAACAGCCGCAGCTTTGCCACTGTCGGTCGGGCTGATCCCCGTACAGCTCGAAGTCTTTTCGAACTTCCAGTGTTTGCAGGTTCCCGGCAATGCCCCGGCGTGTGGCCTTCAGCCAAGCTTCTTTCAGGGTCCAGACCTGCAGAAAATTGTAGGGATCGTTTGCCCGCAGTAACCATTCTTGCTCAACCGGTGAAAACCACCGCTTGGCAACGCCCTGCCAATCCGGCTTACGTTGGCTGGGTTCAACATCTATGCCCAACGGCGTTGGACCAATCGCTACCGCATTGAGCCCCTGGCTGTGGCTGAGGGACATATGCCAGCCGACCGGAAACTGCGAGGCTATGGGGCGGCCATCAACAGGGAAGCACTGTTCTGCGGGTACGTTGCCGCTTTTGCCCAAGCCTTGGCGAATCAACCAGCGGCTGGACAAATATTCTCCACGGCGTGGGCCATCCAGCTTTGCCAACGAGTCTCGCTCAAACGCGGTCAGCCAGTCCGGCAAAGAATCCGGTACGCTCGAAATTTGATGGCACAGCCAGATTTGCGGTGTTTCAGGGTTGTAGTCGTTGGATCGTCCAGGCATCCGCTTCTCTCACGTATTCAAATCGGTCGTGAAGCCGGCTGGGTCGTCCTTGCCAGAATTCGATTCGCTCCGGAACCACTCGGTATCCACCCCAGAAATCAGGCAGAGGAATTTCGCCAGAGCTAAACTTGCGTTTCATTTCCGCAACTTTTTGCTCGAGTAAACCCCGTGATGTAATGGCTTTGCTTTGCTCGGAAACCCAGGCACCTATCTGGCTGCCGCGAGGTCTTGAGGTGAAATACCTCAGTGATTCCGACTTACTGACTTTCTCGACCGCGCCTTGAATGCGTACCTGACGGTTCAGGCCGATCCACGGAAACAGCAACGCAGCGCGTGGGTTCTGGTCGAGCTCGCGCGCTTTTCGGCTACTGTAATTGGTGTAAAAAACAAAACCGTGGTCGTCGAAATACTTCAGCAGCACGGTCCGGATATCGGGCATATGATCTGCGCCGCAGGTGGCTAAAGACATCGCATTTGGCTCCAGAATACCAGCCTTGCGACTGTCTTCGAACCAGTTTTGGAACTGAATCACAGGGTCGTCATGCAAATGTTCACGGTCCAGGCCCTCACTTTCAAAGTCCCGACGCATATCGCCGATATCCATAGAGCTGTTCTCCGTTGGCGGTCACAGGAGTTTTTAAGGTGTTGAGGATATAGGGTTCGGCGGCGGCTGTCAGGTATGGCTGACAAAGCCGTTGTGTGAACGCTATGCTTTAGTGATGACCATAACGGGTAAGGGAGAGTTTTGTGGGCCAATCAGCGGCAGCAAGTCATAGGGTCAGAAATCTGTTGATCGGGTTGTGTGTTTTGCTAGTGCTGTATGCGCTGGCTGGATTTCTGTTGCTGCCGTGGTGGCTGGAGAAAGAGTTACCGGGCCAGTTGAAAGACAAAATGGGTTGGCAGGCACAGGTTTCGGACATCCGGTTTAACCCGTTTCTGTTCAGCCTGGAAGCCGACAAGTTTTCGGCCCGGGACGACGATGACCGGCCCGTTGCCGCGTTTGAACATTTGCGTGTCAATCTGGATGTGTTGCATCTTGCCAAAGGTGTGGTGGGGTTTGATGAAATCCGCCTGATCAAGCCCGACGTGCGGCTGGATCTATTGGAGAATTACTCCATCAATTTCGTGCGGGACTGGCAGCAAGCGAACCCGGAAATCGAGGTGGACGCACCCGAGACGGATAAAGAAGCGTCTGAGCCACCTAAGCTCTACTTCCGGCACTTGGCTATCGAAAATGGCCGGTTATTATTCCGAGACTTTACTCATGATGACACCGTCGAGTTGGAGGTGGAGCCGCTGGATCTGGCCGTTGACGATCTGTCCACCTGGTCGCGCAGTGAAGAGGACAGCCGCTACTCCATTCAGGCGGCCATTGGTGATCAAACCCTTGAATGGGAGGGTGAGCTGAGTATTAACCCATTGTATTCCGAAGGCCGGGTTCGGTTTTCCGATGTGAATTATAGAACGTTGTCCAAGTATCTGGAGCCTTACCTACCTTGGCAGTTACAGAATGGGCGGGTTACGGTTGAGTCGGATTATTGGTTGTCAAACGAGCGGGGTTTTCAGCTGCAAACGTCCAACGGTGAGGTCGAGCTGAAAGAGCTGGCGTTCGCGTTGGCTGAAGACATAGACGAGCCGGCGTTGACCCTGGAAGCCCTGTCGGTGGGTGGCATCGGCTTCGATCTGGCCGGCCAGGAAGCGCAGGTCGGTATGGTAAAGATTGAGCAGCCGATGGTGTCGGTTGCCCGGCGAGCTGATGGCAGCATTGACTGGCAAGCCTCATTGAAGTCTGTTGAGACAAGGTCAGCGGCTGAAACGCCGCAGAGCTCTGCCCCGTCGTTCCAGTGGGAGGTCCAGGGTGTTGAGTTAACGCAGGGTCGCTTGCGTTGGCGGGATGAAGCGGCTGTGCAGCCTGCAGAGCTGGAGTTGGTGGATCTGGAGGTTACCTTGGGTGAACTTTCGTACCGGACAGACGAGCCGGTGGACTACCAACTCTCCACCAAGCTGGCCAGTGGCGGGCAACTTACCGCCAAGGGCCAGCTTACCCCCACCCCATTCAACTTCGAAGCGGCATTGGCAGGCTCTGGCATTGCACTGGCTGCGGTTGAGCCCTACATACAGATGGGAGCCAACGTTGCGGTGGCGGATGGTTTACTCGGTTTTGACGGCAATCTGGACCTGGACGGGCAAGACGATCCGGTAACCGGCACCTTCAGCGGTTCGGCGCAAATTACCGGCTTTGATCTGCGCCTGCCGGATCAAGAGGGCGAATTGGTGTCCTGGCAGTTGCTGCGATTGGCACCGGTGGAATTCAACGTTAACCCGGCCCGTTTGGAGATTGGCACGGTCACGCTCGAGCAGCCTGCTCTCAATCTGGTTCGGGTAAAAGGCGGTGCTCACAACGTCGAACGTATTGTTAAAACCGGGCCCGATGCGCAGGCCAGCGAGCAATCCTCAAATGAGGCTTCTGCGGCGCAAGGTAATGACGAGCCGGCGTTTATATTCCGGATTGGCGAGTTGCTGATTGATGAGGGTTCGGTGGGGTACACCGACCGAACGCTCACCCCCGTTTTCTCGACCAGCTTTGAGGCGTTATCGGGTTCTGTCAGTGGTATCAGCAACGTGCCGCCCCAACAGGGGCTGGTCAATCTGCAAGGCGAATTGGCCGGCGGTGCGCCGGTAAAATTCGAAGGCTCGTTGGGCGCTTTGGGTACCGACGAAACCAGCGATCTGAAGCTCACGATGGAAGGCTTGTCTCTGCCGGTACTTTCCCCTTATCTCGGGCGTTATTTGGGGTACGCCGTTGATGCCGGAAAACTGGATCTTGAGCTGGATTACGAAATCACCGGTACCAACTTGAAGGCCTCGAATCAGTTAGTTCTGGATCAGATGCGACTGGGGCAATCGATCGCCAGTGAAGAAGCCGTTAACGCGCCGGTAAAATTGGGGCTGGCCTTGCTGACTAATCAGCAAGGCATTATCAAAGTGGATTTGCCGGTAGAGGGCGATATCACAAATCCGGATTTCCGAATTGGTCAGGTGGTGATGCGCACCTTTGTGAATCTACTGGTCAAAGCGGCCGCATCTCCGTTCAGCATGCTCGGCTCGCTGGCGGACTTTGCCGGGTTCGGCAGTGAAGAGCTGGGCCGTGTCAGCTTTGTGCCCGGTGAAATCGCTTTAGCGGACGGCGAGGCGGAGAAAATCGCAGCCTTGGCTAAGGCGTTGAACGATCGGCCGGATTTACTGCTGAGCATTCGTGGTGCAGCGGCACCCACAGTCGATGGGCTGGAGCTGCTGAAGGCACGCTTGAGAGCAGTCGGAGAAGCCGTCACCGAAGAAGCCTGGGCCCAAGCCCAGCAGGAGTACCGGGCCGGCGAACGCCAATTGCCACCGGAAGCGTTGAGCCAGCTTGCAGCCAAGCGTGGGCAAGCGATTTACCGGTTATTGAAGGACACTCACGGAGTGCCCAGTGGCCAGTTGTTCACACTGGATACGTTGCAGCACTCGGAATTGGACGAACAAGGGAACGTGATCGTGCCGTTCACACTGGATGTGCGCTGATTGCGGTCCAACAGGAAACTGGAATGAGTTTGAAGAAAACGCCCGTAAGCCATTTTTTTGCCTATGTGTCCCGGCTGCGCTGGATCAAACGCTGGGGTTTGATGCGCAATGCCATTGAAGAAAACGTAGCAACCCATTCCTGGGAAGTCGCCACCATTGCCCATGCACTGGCGCTGATCCGCAACACGCAATTTGGTGGTCAGGTAAATGCTGATCGCGTTGCGACCGCTGCGCTCTATCACGATGCCACTGAGGTGATTACCGGTGATATGCCGACGCCAGTGAAGTACCACTCAAAAGTGATGCGGGAAGCGTTCGGCGATATTGAACACAAAGCTGAAAGTGAACTGTTGGCGTTGCTGCCCGATGAGTTGCAGGATGCTTTCTCGCCTTATCTGCGGGAATCGCAGTGGAGCGTGGAAGAAAAAGAGTTGATTAAATCTGCCGACCGGTTGTCTGCGCTGTTGAAGTGCCGGGCCGAAATCCAGACCGGTAATAAAGAATTTGAGCCGGCGGCCGAGCAAATTCTCCGCCGCCTGCAAGAAGACGCGTTGCCGGAAGTGATGTACTTCCTTGACGTGTTCGCGCCCAGTTATGAGCGCCCGCTGGATCATCTACTGGGTTAGCGAGCGCTCATCGCCTTTCAGTTGGTGCCAGCGGAAGCCACCATGCCGCTGCGCAAACCGTCACGCACTACATCTTCGGGGCTGCCCGCCAGTTCCCGGAACATGCCCATAGAGCCCAGCAGCGCGGTCGATTCGTAAGGCACGAACACGCGCTCGCCGTCTTGCGCCATGGTCGGCAGGGCTTTGATGTAGCTTTGGCCCAGCAGGTAGCCCACAACCGTGCGCTTGTTTTCTTCGTTTTCGCCAATCGCATTCAACACCAGGCGAATGGATTCCTGCTCACCCTGAGCCCGCAGGATGGCGGATTCTTTATCGCCCTGAGCATTCAGGATGGCAGATTCACGCTGGCCCTGAGCCATAGCAATCGCCGCGGCTTTTTCACCCTCGGCCTCGGTCACCGTGGCACGACGCTTACGCTCGGCGGCCATTTGCAGGCGCATGGCCTCTTCCACTTCTTCCGGCATGCTGATGTCTTGCACTTCCACGCGCGTAAGCTTCACGCCCCACTTCGATGCGGCTTCTTCCATCTCGGCCTGAATGGCGCTGTTCACTTCGCTGCGGGATTCAAACAGCTTGTCGAGCTCCATTTTGCCGACCACCGAACGCAGCGTGGTTTTAGCCAGCACTTCCACCGCCTGGCTCATGTTGGCGACTTCGTACACGGCACGGCGAGGGTCGATGATCTGGTAGTAAAGCGCGCCATTGATTTTCACCGTCACGTTATCGGTGGTCACCACCGGCTGGCCGGGGAAGTCCATTACCGTTTCCCGGCGATCGATGCGGACTTCATCACTGGTTACCGGGTGGTATTCCTCACCCATGCGCATGTAACGAATCATGCTGATCGGGCGGGGCTTTTCGATAAAAGGAATGATGATGTTGATGCCGCTCTCGAGTACGCGGTTAAACGAACCCAGCCGCTCGATAACCATGACTTCGGATTGGCGAATAATCACCAGACCTTTGGCAATAACGAAAATGCCGACAGCGACAATAATTAAGCTGATAACCAGCCCCGGAGTAATGAATGCTTCCATGTTTAACCTTCCTGTTTGGGTTGAGCTAGGTGCACGATGGCGGTGGTGCCATCAAACTTGTCGAAAATCACGGCGGTGCCTTCAGGCAAGTCAGGGCTACTGCCGTCGGAGAATTTCAGACGATAGAAGTCGCCGTTGACTTTGATGCCGGTGGCACCATCAAAACCACGCAGCAGTGTCCGATACGTTTTGCCATGTTCAACACCGGTGCCGGTGGTGCCGTAAGCCACGCCTTTGGGCGAAAAACGAGGGCGTATCCAGCGAATGGCAACGGGCACCAATATGCCCGACATGATACCCATGGTGACCAATTGCCATTCAAAGGGGGCACCCAGAAACGACACCAGGGCCGTCAGCGCGGCCGCAATACCGAGCGCCAGCAGCAAAAGTACGCCAGAGGTGAGTTCGGCAAGGCTGAGAACCAAAGCCAGAATCAGCCATAAGTGGGTAAGACTCCATTCCATAATCAGTTCCAAGCGAAGGGCATGAATTTACAAGAAGTTTGATTGTAACCAAAGGGTTCGCTGCCGTCTCGAACTGCCTTGCGTTTAACCCGCGACAAAACTGCTAGGGAAAATCCGGTTGCGTGTTTTATAGTCAGGGTATTGCACGACAACAACTAGATAGAAGCCTGATCTAAGGCAGACTCTGTATGCATATGTTAAACCACCCGGATTTGGGCAAGGCGATGACGCTGAGCCGGTCCGGGCTGAGGGATAACCACCGCCGATCGCTCGCCCGGTTTTTGTTGTGGGTGACGGGCTTGGCTCTCATGGTGTTCGCCACTCTGCAATTGTTCAATGGCTACCCGTGGGTATCGGCCGTTGAATTTGTATTTGGCGGCCTGGCGTTTGTTGGTGTTGCCCGTATCAACCACACCCCGCATTTCGAGCGCTGGGTTTACGGTTACCTGTTTACCCTGTTCTCGTTTTTTATTGTCATCATGCTGTTGCCGGATGCCTCCATGGCGGCGTTTGTTTGGGTATTGATGATGCCTGTACTGGCGTATCTTTTGCTGGGAAGGCGCGAAGGCATGATGTTGAGCGTGCCTTTCATGATTTTGGGATGCGTTGTCTACGTCGTTTTTCTCAGTGGTATCGAGGGCCTTAGCTCTGCCGAATTCGTCATTGATTTCCTGAATATGGTGCTGTGTAGCAGCCTGATGCAGGTGTTCATGTATATGTACGAGGCCCGCCGCGAGGAAGCCGAACAGCGTTTGATCGAAGTGGCACAAACGGATGCACTGACCGGGCTGGCCAATCGAGGGAGTTTTCAGTCGACGCTGACACGTACTATCGCCGAGAGCGAACGCAGCAACACAGCGTTTGCGTTGGTGATGATGGACATTGACCACTTCAAAGCGATCAACGATACCCACGGTCATGAAGCTGGCGATTATGTTCTGCAGGAAATCGGCCAGTGCCTGCAGGAACGGCTGCGCACAACGGACTTTGTAGGTCGCCTGGGCGGTGAGGAGTTCGGCCTGATTTTACGGGATGCCCAGCCTGAAGCGGCCTATGAACTCATTGAAGAGCTTCGGCAGCGAATAGCCGCCCGCAAGGTACGTTTAGGCGGTGCGGACATAGCTGTCACCGCGTCATTTGGTCTGGCGCAATGGCCCGAAGATGGCCGCCAGGCAAACACCCTGTTCTCGGTGGCCGATCAGCATCTATACCGGGGTAAGCGAGCAGGTCGAAACCAGGTGACCTCGTCGTTCAATACGCAACCCACGCAAGAGGGTGCAGCGGCTGGAGGTGAGGGCTGAATACGGTATGCTTACGCCGACCGATCATGTTGCTCGAGGAATTATCGAATCATGTGTGAACTGCTGGCCATGAGCGCCAATACCCCGACAGACCTGTGTTTCAGCTTTACCGGTCTCACTCGCCGGGGCGGCGAAACCGGGCCGCACAAAGACGGTTGGGGCGTGGCCTTTTACGAAGGCAAGGGCATTCGCTGCTTCCACGACTCCGATGCCAGCGCCAGCTCGCGCCTCGCCGAGGTGGTGCAAACCCATCCGATCAAAAGTGAAGTGGCGCTTTGTCACATTCGGCAAGCCAATGTCGGCGAAATTTGCCTGGCCAATACCCACCCGTTTATCCGAGAACTCTGGGGCCGTTACTGGGTCTGTGCCCACAACGGCCAGCTGACTGGTTTTCGGGCACCGGAGGGGTTTTACGAACCGGTCGGCAGCACCGACAGCGAGGCGTTATTCTGCGATATGCTGAATCATCTGCGCAGTCATTGTCACCGGGACTACAGTCTGGAACAGGTGGTTGAGCGGCTGGTTAAATTGTCTTCGCAATACGCCAGCCAAGGTGTGTTTAATCTGTTGCTGAGCAACGGCGATTGGCTGTTTACCTATTGCACCACCAAAATGGCCAGCATTACCCGCCGGGCTCCTTTCGGCCCTGCCCGATTGAAAGACACCGATGTAACCATCGACTTTGAAGCGGAAACCACCCCGAACGACGTCGTCAGCGTGATCGTTACCGAGCCGTTAACCACCGATGAGAAGTGGGACATCTACCAGCCCGGAGAATGGCGGTTGTGGCGACAGGGTGAAGTAGTCATGAGAGGTGGAGTAGAAAACTAGGAATTGGTTGAGCGTATTTATCTCAAATATTGATCCGGGAGGACGCAGAAAAACATGATAGAAACTGGCAATACCCACAGCAAGATTATTGGTTACCTGCTCTGGATTTTCGGATTTTTGGGCTCGCACCGTTTCTATTACGGCAAGCCCATTACCGGCACCATCTGGTTTTTCACCCTGGGTTTGTTCTTCATTGGTTGGATCATCGATTTGTTCCTGATTCCGGCGATGGACCGTGAGGCCGACAGTCGGTTTCAGCAAGGCCAAACCGATTACAACATTGGCTGGATATTGCTCACCTTTCTAGGCGTGTTTGGGGTACATCGCATGTATATGGGCAAGTGGATAACCGGCATTATCTACCTGTTTACCGGCGGTTTGTTCTTCATTGGCGTGTTGTACGATTTCTGGACTCTGAACAGCCAGATTTCCGAACGCAACAGCGAAGGTCGCTTCGGGTAAGGCAAGCGGCAAACCGCACCCCCGGGGTTAAGGGTGCGGTCCTCTCAACGATTTCACGGTGTCTTCCAACATTTGGGCGCTGGCGTCTTCCGGGTTCACGGGCTGAGCGGCCAGAAGATGAATGCGCGACCAGAAACGCTTGGGCAAATGTGTGAGCGCCGGCCCGCCGCAATGACTGAAAACGCTGCCCCATAACCCGCGCAGGGCAAGGGGTACCACGGGCACCGGGCGGCGTTGCAAAATAAGCTCCACACCGGACCTGAACGCCGCGACTTCGCCATCCGAGGTCAACCGCCCCTCCGGGAAAATGCACACCACGTTACCAGCCGCCAGTTCCTCATCGATCCGTTCGAACGCCGCCTCGTAGATCTCTGGTACTTTTGCTTTCGGGCCGATGGGGATGGTTTTGGCCATGCGGAAGAACGTGCCCAGCACCGGTGTCGAAAAAATATGGTGATCCATCACAAAGCGAATCGGCCGCTTGACCGCGCCGGCAATTACCGGTGCGTCCATGTAGGACACGTGATTGCAAACCAATAGCACGGGCCCTTCCTCGGGAATGCGGTCCAGATGGTGATGTTTCACCCGGTAAATCGTGTGCGACATCATCCAGATGATGAAGCGCAGCGTGAACTCCGGCACCTGCTGGTACACAAAGGCAGCGACCAGCAGGTTCATGATCGAGAGCACCAAGAAAAACTCCGGAATGCTGAGCCCGATCACACCAAGCATCAACATGCCCAACAGGGCGCTGGCGACCATAAACAGGGCGTTGAACACATTCAGCGCCGCAATCACCCGGGCCCGGGTTTCCGGTGGGGTTTCCTGCTGGACAAACGCATACAAGGGCACGATAAACAGGCCGCCAGAGACACCGATACCCAACAGATCCAGCGCAACCCGGCGGTAACTGCCATCGGTAAAGATCATCCACCAATCTGACGGCACGGGTTGTGCTGGCATGTGCAGGTAGAGGTCGATACCGAACAGACTCAGCCCAAGTGAACCAATAGGAACAATGCCGAGCTCTACCTTGTGGCCAGACATACGCTCACAAACCATGGAGCCCGTCGCAATCCCGACCGTGAAAATGGCCAGCAACACCGTAACCACGGTTTCATCACCGAGCAGTTCATCTTTGGCGAAACCCGGGAACTGCGTCAGGTAGGCCGCGCCCAGAAACCAGAACCAGGAAATCGCCACCACGCTCAGCAGCACGTTGTGGTTGTCTTTGGCGATGGCCATCAACTTCCAGGTTTCTTTCAGCGGGCTGAAATTGATCTTCAGGTCTGGCGCAGCCGCTTCGGCCTTCGGAATCTTCAACGCGGAAACCAGCCCCAAACCCGCAACCACCAACACCGCGATGGCGATCATCGGACCCGGTAGCGGCGCTTTCATCATCACCCCGGCCACCAGTGTGCCGAGCAAAATGGCCACGAAGGTGCCCATCTCCACCAGCGCGTTGCCACCCACCAGTTCGGAGTTATCCAAAGCCTGGGGAAGAATCGCGTACTTAACCGGACCAAAAAAGGCGGACTGAACCCCCATCAAAAACAGCAGCAACAGCAACATCTCGTGCCAGCCGAACCACAACCCAACCGCGGCCACCACCATGATGGCAACCTCCGCCAACTTGACCCAGCGAATAATCCCCGACTTCTCATAGCGGTCGGCAATCTGGCCCGCAATCGCGGAGAACAGGAAAAATGGGAGGATAAACAGCATGGCCGCCAGATTGACCACCACGCTGGAAGAAAGACCAAACAGCCCACCGGCGTTGTAGGTCACCAACAACAACAGCGTGTTTTTGAAAAGATTGTCGTTAAACGCACCGGCAAACTGGGTGACAAAAAACGGTGCAAACCGCCGTTCCGACAACAAACGAAACTGGCTGTGATCTTCCATAACCTGGGGCACTCCGAATCCGCGGGGGTTTGCCGCAGACTATACGCGGCACCACACCCGGTCAAGCGCCTTGAGACGGGCCCCCTAAGCCGCCTGAAACTCCGCTAGACCGGCCGATACCGGAAGCTCCAGCAGAATGCGATCACCGTCCAGCAGCACCGGGTAAGTCTTAAGCCGCACGCCGTCATCCTCGAGACAAAGCCCGGAACGCAAACTGAAATGCTGCTTATACAACGGCGAAGCCACCACCGGCTCACCTCCTACATCCCCGGTAATTCCCCGTGCCAGCACGTTCGAACCACTGAACGGGTCGGTATGACTGACTGCAAATAACGCAGGCAACCGATGCGGCAAATAAAACACCGCAACCGGCCCGGCCTTCGTCCACACCGCAATGCCGGAATCCGGCACCAAGTCTTCAACGGTACAAACCACATCCCAACGAGTCTGAGCTTTCATAGATTTTCTCCAATTATTTATGCTTTCTAGTAGTTCACCAAGGCCTATGGGCCAGGTGGTGTGGGGATGCTTTTCTGCAGGAAAAAAGATGTCTGAGCGAAGCGAGTTATTTTTTCCGAAAGAAAAGTATCCCCATGCCGCCGGGCGCCGCCCCCACAACCAAAACAGGCTACAAAGAGGCCAACTCCAAAACAGGCCGACGCTGCCCCCGCTCCGAAGTCCACTGCTGCACCGGATCCTTCCGCTCCGGCGCATTCACAAACTCCCGGAAACGCTTGCGCTTTTCCGGATCCTCAACCGCCGTCTTCCACTCACACTGATACGTGTCCACAATCTCCGCCATGTGCTGCTCCAACTCCGCACCAATGCCCAAACTGTCCTCCAACACCACCTGCTTCAAATACTCCAAACCGCCTTCCAGGTTCTCCAGCCAAACACTGGTGCGTTGCAACCGGTCCGCCGTGCGAACATAAAACATCACAATCCGGTCAATCGCCTGAATCAGCGCCTCATCGGACAAGTCCGTTGCGAACAAATCCGCGTGCCGGGGCCGCATGCCGCCATTACCGCACACGTACAGATTCCAGCCCTTCTCCGTGGCAATCACCCCGAAGTCTTTGCTTTGCGCCTCGGCACACTCCCGAGTGCAGCCCGACACCCCCATCTTCACCTTGTGAGGCGCTCTCAGGCCCTTGTAACGGCTCTCCAGCAGAATCGCCATGCCGACACTGTCCTGCACGCCATAACGGCACCAGGTGCTGCCGACACAGGACTTCACCGTACGTAGTGACTTGCCATAGGCGTGCCCCGTCTCGAAACCTGCTGAAATCAGCTTTTCCCAGATCTCCGGCAACTCGCTCAACGTGGCTCCGAACAGATCAACCCGCTGACCACCGGTGATCTTGGTGTACAGGTTGTACTCTTTCGCCACCTCGCCCAGCACGATCAGCTTGTCTGGCGTAATTTCTCCGCCGGGGATACGCGGCACGATGGAATAGGTACCGTTCTTCTGCATGTTCGCCATGAAAGTGTCGTTGGTGTCCTGTAACGGCACATGGTCGGTGGCCAGAATGTGATCGTTCCAGCAACTGGCGAGAATCGAGCCCACCGTAGGTTTGCAGATATCGCAGCCCTGACCTTTGCCGTACTGATTCAGCAGGCTGCGGAAGGTGCGAATGCCGTTTACCTTCACTAGATGGAACAGCTCCTGACGGGTGTAGGGGAAGTGCTCGCACAAATCGGTGCAGACCTCCACACCCCGCTTCTCCAGTTCGCTGTCCACCACCTTCTTCAGCAACGCGGTACAGCCACCGCAGCCGGTGCTGGCTTTGGTTTCGGCTTTTACGCCCCCCAGATCCGTACAACCGGCATCAATGGCGCCACAGATGTCGCCCTTGGTGACGTTGTGGCAGGAACAGATCGAGGCGGTGTCGGGCAGCGCATCGGCACCCAGGGTGGGTGCACCGCCCTCGGTTTCGGGCAAAATCAGCACTTCCGGATTACCGGGTAGGTCCAAACCGTTGAGCGCGTATTGCAGCAAGGTGTCATAGTGGCTGTTGTCTCCGACCAGAATCGCACCCAGCAGCTTTTTACCGTCGGAGCTGACCACCATGCGCCGGTAATGCCCCGTTTGTTCGTCGTGGAAACGGATGTTACGCGCACCCGCGGTCTGGCCGTGGGCATCGCCAATGGAGCCGACATCCACGCCCAGCAGTTTCAGTTTGGTGCTCATGTCGGCACCGGTGAAGGCGGCCTCGTTGTCGTTGTTCAGGGCCGCCGCGAGGGTGCGGGCCATGGTGTAGCCCGGCGCCACCAAACCAAAGATTCGGTTGTTCCACAGCGCGCATTCGCCGATGGCGTGAATCTTCGGGTCGGAGGTGGTGCATTGATTGTTGATGACAATGCCACCGCGCTCGCCAATCTCCAGACCGCAGTCCCGAGCCAGAGTATCTTGTGGCCGAATGCCGGCGGAGAACACGATCAGGTCAGTCTCCAGGTGACTGTCATCGGAAAAGTTCATTCTTAGCCGGGCATCAGTGCCGGGCACGATGGCGGTGGTGGCCTTTTCGGTGTGCACCTGAACGCCCAGCTCTTCGATCTTGTATCGGAGTAAAGCACCGCCTTGGTCATCCAATTGAACCGGCATCAGGCGCGGCGCAAATTCCACCACACTGGCCTGCAAACCCAGACTCTTGAGGGCGTTGGCGGCTTCTAAGCCGAGCAGGCCGCCGCCCACCACGACACCGGTTTTTGCGTTATTGGCGCTGCTGCGGATGGCGTCCAGATCGTCCAGAGTCCGGTACACGAAACAGCCGTCGTGATCGTTGCCGGCAATAGGGGGAACAAACGGGTAGGAGCCGGTGGCGAGTATCAGCTGGTCATACTGATAAACACCTTTGGGCGTGCTCACCACCTGATTGTAACGGTCGATGGCAGTGACCTGTTCGTTCAGGTGCAAGTCAATGTCGTTGGTTTCATACCAATCGACGGTACCCATTGCCAAGTCTGAGTGACTGGAACCCGCGAAGTATTCGGACAGGTGCACGCGGTCATAAGCCAGCTGTTTCTCTTCCCCAAAAACCAGGATCTGGAACGAATCAGCTGCGGGGCTCTGCACAAATTGCTCGAGAAAGTGATGGCCGACCATGCCGTTGCCAATCACGATCAGGGTTTGTTTACTCATGGTGTGTTCCTCTCTCAAGGCAGCGCTCAGGCTGCTGCTTCACAATAGGGTTGGCCGAAAGCAATGGCGTTTCGGTAATCGGAAATGTCTTGGGCGCTGCGAATCAGGTCCGTGTACCAAGCGCCGTTTGTGGTGTCGCCCAGCAACATGGCACCGACCACGCGGTTGCGTTCAATCAACAGTCGGCCATAACGGTGTTTGGGGCCATCGCGCCATTGAATGGTTTCGGTATCAGGACCGGGTTCGACACGGCCGCAGGAATAAATCGGAATGCCACTGATCTTCAGGCGAGTGGGTATTTCAACCGGTGCAAAACCTTGGGCATCGGTCTGCTGGCAGAGATGTTCGGCCAGTGCTCGAGCTTGCTGGAAGCCGGGTTCCACCAGCCCGAAGGTTTGGTTGTGAAACTGGCTGCACTCGCCAAGCGCGTAGACAGCGGGATGGGAAGTGCGCATTTGCTGATCGACGCAAATGCCGCGCTCGCAGTGCAAGCCGGCGGCAGCGGCCAGTTCGGTATTTGGCGTAATGCCCGTAGCAATAACCACCAGATCGGTGGTGAGCAAGGTATCGTCATGCAGTTGAACGGCTTTGACCTGCTGTTTGCCCAGCAAGGCCTTGGGTGCATAACCGGTCAGGACACTCAGGCCGCGGTGCTCCAACAGAGCTTTCAACATATCGCCGGAGGTGCGATCCAACTGTCGGTTCAGCACGTGGCTGCTTCGGTGTAATAGCGTCACCGTCATGCCTCGTGCCCGAAGGCCTTCTGCCGCTTCCAGACCCAGAAAACCGCCGCCGATCACCAGGGCGCTCTGGCAGTACCTCGTTTTTTCGATCATGGCGCGGGTGTCCGACAAGCTCCGGAACATCAACACGTCATCCAGTTCTTCACCGGGTATGCCCAGAGACGAGGGGTTAGAACCGGTCGCCAGTATGAGCTTGCTGTACGGTTGAACGAATCCGTGGGCTGTGACAACCCGGCTTTGCTCA
Organism: Marinobacter sp. S0848L; assembly: GCF_023016065.1. Classification (GTDB taxonomy): domain Bacteria; phylum Pseudomonadota; class Gammaproteobacteria; order Pseudomonadales; family Oleiphilaceae; genus Marinobacter. The sequence continues at coordinate 21,130 of NZ_JALKAQ010000006.1, forward strand.
ACCTCAATGCGGGCGATGGGTTCGTGATTGCGCACCTCGATCTGATGTTGCGAGAACCAATGGGCGGGTTTGAGGGCAAGGTCGGTTTCGGTGACCTCGTTGGCAAGTAGGGAAGACAGCTGTATGCGGTTGTAGGCCGACACCGGCTCGCCGTTAAAGACCACGATCTTGCTAAAGGGGTGACCATTGGCGACGAGATGTTCGATCAGGCGTTGGGCCACCATGCCGTGGCCGCAGATCACCAAGGGAGCGGTTGGGTGTGTGGTCATAATGAGCGCCTTTCCTGATTCAAAAAAAAGCCGGAGCACCGCTGTCTCCCGAGAGAGCGCGATGATCCGGCGCCAATGCCAACAACAATGATCTTTTGGTTCAGCCGTCCTTAGCCGATTCGTCGTCCCTAAAATATCTAATGCGATCTCCGTGCCAGTTTTTAAAGTCTGTAAATTTCAATCAGTTGAAGGATTTTTTTGCTGGTTTTCTAGGTTGTGCCTGCCCTTTGCTGGGGCGCGATGCCCGACGATGAAGCTTTTTGGGGCTGGCCTGTTAATTGCTCAGTTGATTCTTAGCGATGCGAATCAGCCATGGCGATGACAGGAGCAATAACGTGAGCAAGACATCGGGTTCGGCCAGACCACAAGCGGCTACCGCAGCAGACTTTCTGATCGCTTCGCGACAATGCGAAGTGCGCAGCCTCGAGTACTTTTTATTGATGGGGCGCTTGGTGCAAAGCAGTGGGCACCTGATCCATGAATTGCAGCGAGAACGGGGGATCAGTAGCCTTTATCTAGGCTCGGCCGGCCAACGCTTCAAGGGCGAGCGTGCGCACCTCATCGTGGGAACCAATGAGCGGGCAGAGCTGTTCAATCAGGCCTTGCGCGATATCCAGCACGAGTTAATCAGCCATCCGGTCAGCAGTCCGTTACTCGGCCATATTGCCCGTGCCCTTCATGCTTTGGGGCAGCTAGAGGCTATCCGCCATCGAATTGAAGCGCAGACCATTGAAGCGCAAGAGGCGGTGGGCTGGTTCTGCGATACCATCCACCAGTTGATTACCGTGGTGTGCGAGGCCGCAGACACGGTTGTGGAACCTTCCATTGCGGGTTTGCTGGTCGCTCTGGTGCAGGTGATGACCGGCAAGGAATACTGCGGGCAGGAGCGGGCGGCTGGCTCCACGGGGTTTGCCCGCAGGCGTTTTGATCACGCACTGTCTCGGCGCATGATGCACCTTGTTGAAGCGCAGGATCGGTGCTTTGACGTGTTCGTTGCTCATGGCCCCGGGGACAGTCTTGCACTTTGGCGGCAGCTGCGTGCGCACCCTCGTGAACTTGAAATAGAACAGTTGCGCCAGATGGCTGTTTCGATTGGCCCATACAAGCCCTTGGCACCGGAGCTGGCAGAGCGCTGGTTTGCTTTGATGACGGAGCGAATGGACGATCTGAAAACAATTGAGGACGCCGTTGAAAGTGCTTTTCACCATCGCTGCGTGGAACGGTATACCGAAGCCCGACGTTCGTTAGCGGATCAGGCAACGCTGTTGGCTTCGTTGGAGCAAAACGTGCAGACAAGCCGGTCGATCCTGGACTTGATTCAGGAACAAAATCGCAGATTGCAGCAGATGTCCGACGAGCTCCAGTTCGCAAAAGAAGCGCTGGAAGAACGACGGACTCAGGAAAAGGCAGTACTGCTGTTGATGGAGCATCGCAATATTGATGACGACGAAGCACACAGACTGTTGCGCAAGCTGGCGATGGATCAGGGCAAGCGCCTGCCAGAGGTTGCGCGTGCGCTGATTGCCACGGCAAACGTGCTGATTTGAACGCCGATGCCCGGGCTTTGCCAATGCAAAGCCCGGGAGAAGGTCATGCTGTGGCCTTAGCCGGAGTGGAATCGGAAGGAGCCTTTTGTTGGCTGCTTCGGCGTGTATTGATGGATTCAAACTTCCGCTGTTTCTCGTACAGAAACGACAGCACTTCCTGGCGGTAATGCACATATTCGGGGTTATCGGCCAGCGCGACCCGGTCGCGAGGCCGCGGTAACTCAATCCGAAGGTCTTCACCAACGGTGGCTGAGGGGCCATTGGTCATCATGATGATGCGATCCGACAGCAACACGGCCTCGTCCACGTCGTGGGTGATCATGATGACCGTATTGTTCAGCTCCTGCTGGATGTCCATCAAGGAATCTTGCAGGTGGGCACGGGTTAAGGCATCCAGTGCCCCGAACGGTTCGTCCATCAACAGTACGCTGGGTTTCATCGCCAGTGCCCGGGCAATGCCGACCCGTTGCGCCATGCCCCCGGAAATTTCGCCGGGTCGTTTGCCGGCGGCGTGGGCCATATTCACTAATTCCAGATTGTGCAAAATCCACTCTTTCCGTTCCTGCCGGCTCATGGTTCTTTTAAACACCTGCCGTACCGCGAGTTCGACGTTTTCGTAAACGGTCAGCCACGGCATCAACGCGTGGTTCTGAAACACCACGGCGCGCTCCGGCCCGGGGGAATTTACTTCGTGCCCGTCCAGAACGCAGCCCCCTTTGGAGGCTTGAAGCAGCCCGGCCACAATATTAAGCACGGTGGATTTGCCGCAACCCGAGTGCCCGATCAGCGACACAAATTCGCCCTTCCGGATTTTCAGGTTCACGTTGTCGAGCGCGATGAACGGCCCTTTTGCTGTATCAAACGCCATTTCAACGCCCGTCAGTTCAAGATGTAATTTAGCCATGGAATTCACCTTATTCGCTTGCGGAGTGCCGAGAACGGCCTCTTCCAAAGTCAGATTCACAGAGTCGTGCTCAGTGGCCTTCGTTCCAGGCCACCTTTCGCTGAATCAATTGCATCACTCGGTCCAAAACAAACCCGATAAACCCGATGGCGAGCACCGCCACCATAATGCGGCTGAGTGACTGGCTGCTGCCGTTCTGGAATTCGTCCCAGACAAATTTGCCCAGGCCCGGGCTCTGGGCCAGCATCTCTGCGGCAATCAGCACCATCCAGGCAATTCCCAGTGATACCCGAAGCCCGGTGAAAATCATCGGTATTGAGGACGGTAGAACCACTTTACGAACATGGCTCCAGAACGACAGGTTGAGTACCCGGGATACGTTAAGAAGGTCTGGATTGACTGCCGCTACGCCAACGCTGGTATTAATCAGCGTGGGCCATAAGCTACAGAGGGTGACGGTGATCATCGAGGTCAGGAACGACTTCTCGAACATCGGGTCGTCGCTGACATAGGTGGCGGAAACCACCATGGTCACCAGCGGCAGCCACGCCAGAGGTGACACCGGTTTGAAGACCTGAATCAAAGGATTCACCGCTGCCTGAAAGTGTCGGTTCAGCCCGAACAGGATGCCCAGCGGAACGGCGATCAGTGCCGCCACCAGAAAACCCGCAAGGACCGTGATCAGGCTGGTGCCAATTTGGTCAATGAAGGTGGGGGCGCCGGGGTAGTCACGGATGCGGACTTCGGCGTCCGGGTTGTCTGCCAGAATGCGCGCGTTGCGCTGCTCTTGCATGGTGATGAAGCGGTCGGCCTTCGCGCGCTGATTCGAATGTTCCTGCCACAGCTGGCCGGCCTGCTCCCAAACCTGTGCCGGTCCGGGAAAGGTGCCCAGGGAGGTGTTTACCTGAGGCGCAGCCAGATGCCAGAAGCCCACGAACACCAAGATGCCTACAAACGGGAGGATCAATTGGCGGCCTGATGCAGCCAGATTCGAGGGGGCGAAGTTCTCAAGCAGCTGCCTTAAGCTGACATTCATGGCCTGGCCGAACTTTCCGGTGAGTGAATTCATCTACATTCCCCCTTTAAGGCGTCTGGTCAGCTTTCAGACCGATCTCGAAACGATCGATGTAAGCGTTGGGTGTTTTCGGTGTGAAGGGCACACCGTCAATAAGCGCGCCCTGAAACGGACGCTCGAAGTTCTCTTCTGAGAAGTCCGGGAAATCGCTGGCGGCCAGCAGACCGTCGTCGATCAGTGACTGGGCTGCTTGGGCGTACAGGTCGCCCCGGTATACTTTTGCAGCGGTTTTCATGTACCAGTCGTCGGGCTTGGGTTCGGGAATCTGGCCCCAGCGGCGCATCTGCGACAGGTACCAGATAGCATCGGACGGGTAGGGGTAGGTGGCGTGATAGCGGAAGAACACGTTGAAATCAGGCACCTCCCGAACATCCCCTTTCTCGTACTCAAAGGTTCCGGTCATGGAGTTGGCGATGACTTCTGCATCGGCCCCTACGTAGCTGGACTGGGCGAGAATCTTGACCGCTTCGGCGCGGTTTGCGTTGTTATTCTCGTCGAGCCAATGGGCCGCCCGGATCAGGGCGCGCAGCAAGCGGAGGTGCGTGTTCGGGTATTTTTCTGCCCATTCTTCGGTCACCCCGAAAACCTTCTCCGGGTTGTTCGGCCAGATTTCGTAGTCGGTAATGACCGGTACACCTACATCCTTGAACACAGCCTGCTGGTTCCAGGGCTCACCCACGCAGTAGCCCTGAATCGTTCCGGCTTCCATGGTTGCGGGCATTTGTGGTGGGGGCGTGACCGAAAGATGCACATCGGCTTGTAGGGTGCCACTGGTATCTCCGCTCTGGGGCGCATAATAGCCGGGGTTCAATCCACCGGCAGCGAGCCAGTAGCGCAGTTCATAATTGTGGGTGGAAACCGGGAAGACCATGCCCATTTTGAAGCGCTCGCCGCGATCACGATACTGGTCGATGACGGGCTTCAGGGTTGCGGCACTGATGGGATGGGCCGGCTTGTCGCCGTCCAGGGCAAGCTGGGGTTTCATGGTTTCCCAAACGTCGTTGGAGACGGTGATGCCGTTGCCATTCAGATCCATGCTGAAGGCGGTGATGATATTGGCCTGCGTGCCATACCCGATGGAGGCACCAAGAGGCTGACCCGCCAGCATGTGGGCGCCGTCCAGCTCGGAGGTGATCACCCGGTCCAGCAACACTTTCCAGTTGGCTTGGGCTTCCAGTTCAACAAACAGCCCTTCATCAAGGAAGTAGCCCTGTTCCCAGGCAATCGCCAGAGGCGCCATGTCGGTAAGCTTGATGAAGCCCAGCTTGAGATCCGGCTTTTCGGCGGGGCCTATCCCGGCCTGTGCGAATGAGGCCAGGCCCAGCAGCAATACGGTGATGCCTGACCGAAGGTGTTTCAGGGTTCTTGCCATGATGTGACTCGCTCTGATCTTCAGCATCCTTCTTTAACGCAAAAGCGCCTACCCTCCGTTACCGGAAAGCAGGCGCCTTTGCCCGAGAGGAGTGCTGTCGTGTCTTGATGGTTCATAAAGTCTTCAGCACAAGCTGTGCCAGCGGCCGGAAACCATAGAGCTCATCGTGCCTGAGGGGTGAATTGATGCTCGCCAGTGCGAATAGTCGTGGCGGTGAATTGGTGCGTGCTGGTGCAAAAAAGCCGGCGATGCACCAGCGTGATTCTTTTTTATCTGATGGCAGCCCCTTTAACGCTCCGTGTTCGGGGCTGGCCTTTAAATTGCTTCAGGTATGCCAAGTCAAACCGCTAAAGAAGCAATCTAAGAGGACTCAGCGTGAGCCAGAATCCGAATGCGTTAATTCCCGCCGCCACCACTTGCCCTTATTGCGGGGTGGGTTGTGGCGTTCTGGCCCGAGCCGATGGTGTTGAAGGGGATCGCAGCCACCCGGCAAATCAGGGGCGGTTGTGCGTGAAAGGGTCGGCGCTGCACGAAACGCTGGCCCCCGAGGGCGACCGGGCGTTCGCCCCCAAAGTGGCCGGGCAGGAAGTCAGCTGGGAGCATGCTATCGGCCAGGTGGCGACTGTCATCCGCAAAACTGTTAGCGAACACGGCCCCGAGGCTGTGGCCTTCTATTTGTCGGGCCAGCTTTTGACCGAGGACTACTACGTAGCCAACAAGCTGGCCAAGGGATTTATCGGCACGCCCCACGTGGACACCAATTCCCGACTGTGCATGTCGTCGGCAGTGGCAGCTCATAAGCGAGCTTTCGGTGAAGATTGCGTGCCGGGCTGTTATGAAGACCTGGAACTGGCAGATTTGCTGGTGCTGGCCGGCAGCAACGCAGCCTGGGCGCACCCGGTGTTGTATCAGCGTATGAAAGCGGCGCACCGGGCCGGGCGCAAGGTGGTGTTGATTGACCCTCGTGAAACCGCAACCCGTGAGTTGGCGGACTTGCATCTGAAACTGCGCCCCGGCACCGATACCCTGCTCTTCAACGGGCTTTTGGTGTGGTTACACGCACAACAGGCCTTGGATGCGGAGTATCTGGCCGAGCACTGCGGTGGCTTTGAGGAGACTCTGCAAGCAGCCATGCACTCAGGCCCTGATCTGCAAGCGGTGGCTCTGGGGTGTGACCTTGCCGTAGAGGACGTGAAAACGTTTTACCAATGGTTTGCCGAAACCGGGCGCACGGTGACGGCTTTCTCTCAAGGCATTAACCAGTCGGTCGCGGGCACCGATAAGGGCAACGCGATCATCAATTGCCATCTTGCCACCGGGCGTATCGGCAAGCCCGGTGCCGGCCCTTTCTCGTTAACCGGGCAGCCCAACGCCATGGGAGGCCGAGAGGTAGGCGGCCTGGCGAACACCTTGGCTGCTCACATGGAGTACGACACGCCGAAAGCTCGGCAGCTGATTTCAGACTATTGGCAAACCGACAGGCTGGCGGACGGGCCGGGTTACAAAGCGGTGGATCTGTTTGATGCGGTGCACCGGGGGGACATCAAAGTGCTCTGGATTATGGGCACAAACCCGGCCGTGAGCTTGCCAGACAGCGTGCGCATTCGCGAAGCGCTGGCTCGTTGCGAAACGGTGATCGTCTCGGACTGCGTGAGTGCCACCGATACCACCGCCTTCGCCGACATCCTTTTACCTGCGGCCGGTTGGGGCGAAAAAGATGGTACCGTGACCAACTCCGAGCGCCGAATGTCGCGGCAACGTCGGTTTCTTCCGTTGCCGACCGGGGTTAAACCGGATTGGCAGATTATCAGCGAGGTTGGTCAGGCGCTGGGCTACACACAGGCGTTTGGTTATCACAAGCCTGTGAATATCTTTCGGGAGCACGCCGCCTTGTCCGGGGTGGATAATTCCGGAACCCGAATGTTCAATATTGCGGCGCTGGCTCAGTTGACGGATGAAGCCTACGAGCAGATGCAGCCACTCCAGTGGCCCATTCGCGTGGATGAGTGTGGCGCTTTGCAGCAGACCGCCCGCCTGTTCCGTGATGGCCGGTTCCCGACACCGGACGGCCGTGCCCGGCTGGTGCCCGTGCATGCACAGAGTCCCGGGCAGCAACCCGGGGAGCATTACCCGTTGGTGGTGAATTCCGGTCGCATCCGGGACCAGTGGCACACCATGACCCGAACCGGCTTGGCATCGAAACTGTTTGCCCACCGGGAGGAGCCGTTTATTGAGGTGCACCCCGAGGACCTGTCCCGTTATCGGTTGTCTGAGGGCGAATTGGCCGTTTTGGCCGGGCCGACGGGCCAGTATGTGGGCCGTGTAAGGTCTGCTTTTGGTCAAAGGCCGGGAGAAGTCTTTGTGCCCATTCACTGGAACGGCCAATTTGCTTCTTCGGCTTTGGCGTCTGAGTTGATGGACGCAACGGTCGATCCGATTTCCGGGCAGCCTGAGAGCAAACACGGTATCGCGAGCATTAAGCCATTGAGCACCCGGTGGCAGGCGCGGTTGATGCTGTCCGGCGACCAGACTGGTCTGCCCACCCCCATGGCGGCATCGTTCGATTACTGGAGTCGTCAGGTGTTGGGCCACAGCAGCGCGTGGTGGCTGGCGGGCAGTCACCATGGGGACTGGCTCGCGCTAGGCTGGCAGTGTTTCGGTCGAGAACCGGATCTGGTTATGGAAGATACCGCGCAGGGTCGTTTCCGGGCAGTCTGGTTGGACGCCGGGCGGCTGCAGGCGGTGCTTTTGGTTGAGAAAGAAACGGGTGCAATGCCCGGCATTGAATGGCTGGACCAATGTTTCGCTGAGACAGAGGTCAGCCTGGAACAACGCTGGTCTCTGCTGGCGGCCGGCCGTGCCGATGTCGAACCAACGGGTGCGTTGGTGTGCAGTTGTTTTCAGGTGGGTGAAAACGCCATTCTGCGGGCTATTGAAGCAGGCTGCGACAGCGTGGAAGCATTGAGTGAGTCGCTGAAATGCGGGAGCAATTGTGGGTCGTGCCTGCCCGAAGTGCGCGCCCTGCTGACATTGGCGCAAGCGGATGTGGCCGCGCCAGTCGATGTGTCAGCCTAGCGCTTCCAACAAGGCAAACGGAACCCGATACAGCAGGTTTCTGGGTTGGTGCGGGACTTCAACGGTGCAGGTTTTCCGGTTCACCCGGACGATCCTGCCTTGCTTCTGTTTGCTACCACGCCCGAAGCGCACCGGTTCTCCGGCTTGCCACTGAGCTTTGGCCTGATGCGGTGTTGGTATTGCAAACACATCGCGGGAAAGCGGGAGCGCCGCTTCACTTGCCTGCTGCGCCAGAAAATCCCGTGCTGCATCGGCACCGCCACTGGCGTGGAGTTGGTCCAGCACTTCGTAAAAGTGACGGTTATGGACCGAGCCATAATGGCGTTGCCCAGCGCTGTATTGCAGTAAATGGGCGAACTCATGGCAGCAAGTATGCGCCAGAAGATTTAGTTCGCTGACCTCACCGCCAAAATAGCCCCGTTCGCGAATTTCCCGGGAAGACAGCCAGCCTTGGGCCGTCTCCGGCTGACGCTTGGCCGCAATCATGCGCACACCGTAGTTGATCAGATGCTGTTTGGTGCGCGGGTCGTAGCTGTGGTAAGTGGCCTGTCCCGATCCGACTCGCAATAGCAGACCCGCTTGGCTATTGCGCGCCTGCACCCAAGCCTGCGCCGGTTGCCAGAGAATGGTCCGGGTGGTTTGGCACATGAGGGTGCCGATTTGTTTGCTTGTCTGAAGAGAACTGAACATGAGATCCCCAAGTGTTTGGGGCATGTTAGACAGGAAGGCGTGAGGGCTCAATCAAAAACGGCCAGCCCGAAGGCTAGCCGTTTTGGCATGATCGAACCTGAGGGATCAGGCTTCGATCGGCGAACGCCAGTCGTCCGCACCGGAAGTGCCGGCAACGGCGTGCTCCCAGGTGACCTTGCGGTAGGACAGAGACACGGTAACCAGCTGAGTGAAGTCAGCGTTGGCTGCGTCCTGGCAGTGAGGCATGTTGCAGTCGATGTCGATGATGGTGGCATCTTCCAGGATGGTAGAGAAGAAATGCTCCTGCTTACCTTCAACGGAAGTGCGGTACCACTTCAGCTCAACCTTGGGCAGCATTTCGCCGGAAGCCAGAGCGTTGTACATCAGCGGGGTGGACTTGTTCAGAGCGGAGGTGAACTTGAACGGCTTGTGAACGCGCTGACCGGAAGGCTGACCAGACTGAGGATCAGTCGGAACGGTAACAACGTGGCTGAATTCCTGAACCAGCACTTCGTCTTCATGACCTTCAACGTAGATGTTACCTACGGAGTCGGAAGTGAATGCACCAGCGGTGATGTTGCCCTGAGTTTTACCTTCGATACTGATATAACAAGGAGTTGGCATAGTCTGCTCCATGACGTGTGAATGAATAATGGTCCGTTGGGTGATCCCTGGACGCGATTATAGATAACAAGGACTGTGCCAGATTTATTAATGTTTTTAAAAACAATGGGTTGAAGTTTCTTGGCGTGGTGTGAGCAATCGCCTGAGCAAGTGCTTGCTTAGATGGTGGGCGAACACTTGCTGGGCAGGCGAAAAGTTGCCCGCACTGATTGATGGTGGGGAGAATCAGCGCAGCTGGAAACGAACCGGCAACGCATAGGTGAAGCTTTCGCCGCGCATTTCCGCGGGCACTTTCGGTAGGGGCGCCGCTTTGGCCAGCATTTGCATGGCGGCGTCATCTAACAGAGTGTGACCAGAACTGTCGCGTAGGGAGTGGTCAATTAGCGAGCCATCCCGGCGGAATTCGAACACCACAACCGGAGCGCCTTGCTGACCGAGGCGGCGCGCCCTTCGGGGATAGTTGTAGTAGCGGGCCAAGTGCCGGCTGAGTTTGTTCAGATAACTCTGGATTTCCGACGCACTGCCCGCGGTTTGCAGTGGCACGGATGTCTGCTGTTGTTCGGCCTGGCCTTCGTCACCGGAAGACACCGAGGTTTCTGTGGTTGGTGTTTTCGGGGGTTCCGGTTCTGAGGGCTCAACCGGGGCTGGCGCAGGCTCCGGGTCCGGCTCGACAATGGGCTCTGGCTCTGGCTCTGGCTCTGGCTCTGGCTCTGGCTCTGGCTCTGGCTCTGGTTCAGGTTTCGGCTCAGGTTTTGGCTTTGGTTCAGGTTTGGCGACCGGCTGGGGAGCAGGAGACGGCTCGGGCTCGGCAACCGGCTCCGGGGTTTGGCGCCCTGCCAGGCTGATCTTAATCGCAGGGGCGGAATTCACCGCGTTGTCTCCCAGGGTGGGGAGTTGCAGCGGTTGGTTAGGCGCGGCGAGCGCCAAGGCGGCCACCGTGGTGCCAACGGCAATCGCCAGAAACAGAACTTTGAGGCCTTTGGGTGGCGTGTTCATGCGCCCGGCTCCGTTAACAACAACACTTCGGTGTAGCCCCCGTCTTCCAGCACCCGCAACAGGTGCTCCAGATCCACCATTGTGAGGCTTTGGTCTGCCGCGAGTTTCAGCGGTTCCGAAACGTCCGGCTCTGGCAGTGCGGCCAGCAAGGTGTCTTCCGTGAGTGTGCTGCCGTTGACCTGCCACTGACCATCGGCTTTCACAATCAGATCGGCCTCCGGTGCCTGCTCCTGTGCCGATTGGGTGCCGCCGGGCAATTCCGGAAGAGGCTCCTCGGTCAGTTGCCCGGCCACAATGAAGAACATCAGCAGCAGAAAAACCAGGTTGATCAATGGCAACAGCGCGTCTTCAACCCGGTCCAGCAGGCCTTTTCCGGACGTGGTCGGTGGTGGTACCAGTGCCGTCATGGGGTTTCACGCTTCCAGTGCGCGGTAATGCCAGCGTTGTCGAGTGCGCTCAGGGTGCGGGTGAAATCGGCCAGCGCCGAGTCGGGCGTGGTGCTCAGATTGGCTTCGTCGATGCCAGCGGCCTTCAAGGCCGGGAGCAATTCCGGCAAGGAATACGGGTTCTCTCGCCACAGGATGGAGCCGCCGGCGGATATCTGCAGTTCTGGCAAGGGCTCGCCCGCTTCGCTCTGGCGGTCTTGGGTGCTGTTGGCCAGTTCAAGATGGTCCAGCGGCATCAGCCGTGTGGTCAGCATGAAAAACACCAGCAAAATAAACACCACATCAATCAGTGGTGTAATCCGAATGGGCATTGGCCGGCTGGGCCGGGGCTCAACCAGCTGCATGAGCAAGGCGCGAGTTGTTATCGAAATGATCGGACGCAGGGTTTGATTCTGTTACCGCTACTTCCGCCTGCTTTGGTTCGGGCTGAGTCGCATCGGCTGTGGCGGCGACGATATCGTCAGCTGGCAGCACGTTAAATACACTCACCAATGCACTGTTGATGGTTTTGTGGATCCGGCGTAAGCGAAACTCGATCCATGCTGCCAGCGCAGCAAATGGAATTGCCACCACCAGCCCCGCTGCTGTTGTGGCCAAAGCCTCGTAAATACCCCCGCTGAGCTGGCTGGCGTTGGCCCTGCCCTCGGTAGCTGCCATGGCACTGAAGGCTTCCATCATCCCCATCACCGTGCCGAGCAGACCCAGCAGGGGCGCAAGTGCGGCAATCACTTCAATGATTTTAAGCGGTGCTTCAAAGGGTTCGAGCGCGTTCTGGGCGTCTCGTACCGCGGTTTCCCGTACTGCCGCAATGTTGGTGCCTGACTGGCAAGCCGACATAGTATTGACCAGCAAGTGCATCAAAGGATTAGCACGCCCGAAACGGCTGGCATTGGCACGAGTAGCTTCTACCCGGGTGTCGGCAGGTGATTGCTGCCATTGTGCAACGAGTCGCTGCAGCGGCTTGGTAAACCGGGGCGTGTAAAACGCGCCAAACAACATAAGGTAGAGAAAGGTAGCCACGCCGATAAAGGCAATAGCGATCAAAACGACCATCACAGGGCCGCCCATGCTGATTAATTCGGCAAGAGGGCCGTTATCGGTGAGGGCGGATAGAGTGCCTTGGGATGAAAACATACGTGCTGTCCGATCGATGGATAATTGATCGAAATGGTAATGATTATCAGTTGAATTGCAAGTTACGATTGCAGAGAGTGTTGGTGGCTAAAGCAGGCTCAAGCGTCAGCCTGTGGCCGCTTGCCACAAAAGTCTCAGCGCCAGCAAAGTGAGCACCACATTGAAGGCGGTGCTGAACCAGCGGTTGCTCATGGTTTTCAGGATATGGAGCCCAATCCAGGTGCCTGCGAAGCCGCAGGCAATCATGGCGAGGATAAACAGCAGCCAATCGGAAAAAACAAAACCGGTAAATCCGAATATGAACGCCTTGGGAGCGTGCTGCAGGGTCATGGCAGTGGCGAACGTGGAAACGGTTTTGAAGCGGTCTTCATGGATCTGTTTGATAAACGCGGCTACCAGCGGGCCGGTGGCGCCAACAAACAGGCTGATGAAACTGGTAATGCCGGAGGCAATAAAAATACCGGCATTGCCGAAAGAGGTTTTAGGCAGTTTCGGACCCCAGCACAGATACAGCACAAACACCGCAATGGAAAGCTGCCAAAGCTGCGCAGGCATATCGATCAACAGCCAGGCACCGAGTGCCGCGCCCACCAGCACGCCGGGGGTAAACGCGAGGATCACGCGCCAGTCTATATGGTGCCAGGTTAGCACCGCCCTGCCAGAGTTTGAGCCCAGTTGAATCATGCCATGAACGGGAATAATGGCCGCCGCCGGCATCCACGACGCCATTAGCACCAACAGCAATACCCCACCCCCGGCGCCTAGCATTGCGGTGAGCATGGAGGTTACGACAGATGCCCCAAGCAGGAACAAGGCGACGGCAGAGCTGAGGGCTTCGGGAAGTAGGGGCAGGTCCATGGCACTCACTTTGGTAATGACGTAAGCTCCTGAGTTTCCGGTTTATACGATAAATGTCTATAGGTCTTTGGGTATATAACAACAACAGGGTTACCGATGAAACAGTCTGAATATCTGAGCTATGACGCCACAGCCTTGGCAGATTTGATGCGCAGGGGTGAAGTGACTTCGCACGAAGTGGTGGCAGCGGCCATCGAGCGCGCCAACACCGTCAATGGCAAGCTGAACGCAATCTGCCAGCCACAATTCAGTGAAGCGAAGGTGCAATCGTTTCCCGCTGACGGTCCGTTTGCCGGTGTTCCCTTGTTGTTGAAAGATCTGGCTCAGGAGCAGGCGGGCTACCCTTGTACCTACGGAAGCCGGGCTTATCGCGACCATGTGCCGGCCCAGGATTCAGAGTTTGTTCGCCGTGCTCGCAAGGGTGGCCTGGTGTTTCTTGGCCGTACCGCGACCCCTGAATTTGGTCTGAAAGCCGTGACGGAATCGGAGCTTTGGGGGCCCACTCGAAACCCATGGGATCTCAGCCGAACGCCCGGTGGCTCCAGCGGCGGTTCCGGTGCAGCGGTTGCTGCCGGCATTGTGCCTATGGCGGGCGCCAATGACGGCGGTGGCTCGATTCGCATACCGGCCGCGTACAACGGATTGTTTGGTCTGAAGCCTTCTCGGGGGCGCATTTCACCGGGGCCTAACGTGGGAGAAGCCTGGACAGGCGCCTCTGCCGATCATGTGGTGACCCGCACGGTACGGGACAGCGCGGCCATGCTGGATATCTTGGCGGGGCCGGCCAGCGGCGACCCGTTCCGAATTCCCGAACCGGAAACGCCGTGGCTGAAGGCGATGCAGCAATCGCCGGGTAAACTGAAAATTGGTGTCTTTACGGCATCGCCCTACGGCACCGACGTTGCTCCGGAGTGCGTAGCGGCGGTAGAAGAAACCGCCCGCCTGTTGGAAGGCATGGGCCACGAAGTGGAATACGCCCGCCCCGAATTTGACGGCCTGGCTCTGGCCCGCTGTTACCTCTCTTTGTACTTTGGCGAGGTTTCGGTGATGGCCCAGCGCGCCAAGGAACGCTATGGCGCGACCGACAAAGAGTTGGAGCTGGATACCCGCCTTCTGGCGATGCTGGGTAACACCATGCCTTTGCCCGACTACGTTGCGCGGCGGCAGCAGTGGAATGATTTCTCCCGTGCGCTGGGGGCTTATTTTGCTCGGTTTGATCTGTATCTGTGCCCCACAGCCGGGCAACTTCCTGCCAAAATTGGTGAGCTTGATACGCCTGCACATCTGAAAGTCGCTGCGAAACTGATGTTGGCTCTGAAAGCCGGTAAATTGGTACATCGCAGCGGTCAGGTGGACCAGATTGCCATGGAGAGCCTGGCTCGCACGCCGTTCACCCAGTTGGCGAACCTCACCGGAACACCGGCTATGTCCGTGCCGATGCACTGGACTCAAAGCGGCCTGCCCGTTGGCGTGCAGTTTGGTGCGGCGCATGGTGGCGAAGCCCGGTTGTTGCAGCTGGCGGCTCAGCTGGAAGAAACGAATCCGTGGTTTGAGAACTATGAGCGCCTGAACGACGTATTCTGAATGACGCGGCAGGATTTGGGTGCAGGGTTGAGATCTGCGCCCAAGCCCCCACGTTTATCTTTTCTACAGTGAACACGCTATGCTGTATGTCAGGGGCAGGTCCCCTGACCACTCTGATGGCATCGAGGAGGCGAGCATCTTATGAACCAATCGATGGCAATCGACGATCTGGTATCCGTAGCACAGGCGGAAGCCATGGGGGAGTTAGATGCCCCGATGATGGCGATCGTGCTGTCCAGTGACCAAAGCTATGACCTACCCATCCAATCTCTGGAGACCGATGCCGACAAGGCCCGTTGGGGTTTGATTCTGCGGGCTGCGCGAGAACACGTAGAGGCCGACGCGGTCGCTGTGCTGTACCCGGCCTGGACAACGGTTCGGCGTAAACCCACCGAAGAGCAAGCCGTGGAAGCGGCGGTTGACGATGAAGAGCACCCGGAAGACGACGCCGGCCCCATCGACACCTTGTTTGTGCAATTGCACACGCGGGAGCGCATCTATTGGCGAGGTTTTGAGCAAATCAGAGATCCCCGGCACCAGCGCATCATCGGTTTCCGGCGCATCAAGGCGTTATCGTCCGACTACGACCGAGACAGTGCTCCCAACATTGCGGCATGGCTGAATACATTGTTCGAGCCTCTGCCTGATGAAGGCGAAGAAACGGCGATCGATCGCGAGCTGGCAGACCTGCTGGAAGAACCGGAGGTCAGTGCCGCACTTTATCCCCGGCAGTTGCGCTCTCTGCACTGATGGAGTGAGCGCCTAACGCTACGGGTAAGGGCAACTACCCACAAACGGCCCTTGGACAGTGGTTCGGGTTTGGCCGCCGAATACGTTATAATCGGCGGCTTTCACTCTGCCCCACGACGCTTTGACGAAAGCGCTTATCCAAGGCACTGACCATGATTGTATTTGACGAGGTAAGGAAGTCGTACCAGGTGGGTGGCCGGGACATTCCCGCGTTGCGCCCGACCAGTATGACCATCGAAACCGGTGAAGTTTTTGGCATTGTCGGCCATTCCGGCGCAGGCAAATCGACACTGATTCGACTGATTAATAAGCTCGAGCCGGTATCCGGTGGCCGCATTCTGATTGAAGGCGAAGACATTACCGGCTATTCCGCCGCGGAACTGCGTGCTTTTCGCCGCAAAGTTGGAATGATCTTCCAGCATTTCAATCTGCTGTCCTCGAAGACGGTTGCAGATAACATCGCCTTTCCGATGAAGCTGGCCGGTATCTATAGCAAAACCGAGATTCGCGAACGGGTCGAAGAGCTGCTGGCACGGGTGAGTTTGAGCGATCACGCCAACAAATACCCTTCGCAGCTGTCTGGCGGACAGAAACAGCGAGTGGGCATAGCACGGGCACTGGCCTGCCGACCGACCGTATTGTTGTGCGACGAAGCGACCAGTGCACTGGACCCGCAAACGACCCAATCGGTATTGAAATTGCTGGCGGATATCAACAAAGAACTGGGCCTGACCATCGTCCTGATTACTCACGAGATGGACGTGGTACGCCGGGTGTGCGACCGGGTTGCCGTGATGGATGCCGGGCGTGTGGTGGAAATGGGTCCGGTCAGTGAAGTGTTTCTGCACCCCCAACACCCGACCACCCGGGATTTTGTACTGGAAAGCGAGAGCATTGACGGCGATGAGCTGCAGGAAAACCTGCAAAAAGCGGATGGCCGGATTCTGCGCCTGACCTTCAAGGGCGAGTCAACCTACAAGCCTCTGCTGGGCAAGGTGGCCCGACAGTCCGGCGTTGACTTCAGCATCTTGTCCGGTCGTATCGACCACATCAAAGACACCCCCTATGGCCAGCTGACCCTCTCTCTGATCGGCGGCGATGTTGAGGTGGCCTTGAAAGCCCTCGAAGCCGCAGATGTACACGTGGAGGTGGTGCGCTGATGGAAGCTTTAATGGAAACCCTGATGGGCAACGTCGATTGGGCCGAGATTGGTATCGCCAGCTGGGACACCCTGGTGATGGTGGGCATGTCGCTCTTGTTCAGCGTACTGATTGGCCTGCCGATAGGTGTGCTGCTGTTCCTCTTCGGCAAGCGCCAGTTGCTCGAACAACCGGTGGCCTATGCGGTGCTGTCGTTTGTGGTGAACGTGCTGCGGTCGGTGCCGTTTATCATTCTGCTGATCGTGATGATTCCGTTCACGGTGATGCTGATCGGCACCTCTCTGGGTGTGGCTGGTGCGATCCCGCCGTTGGTGGCAGGTGGTGCGCCCTTCTTTGCCCGCTTGGTTGAAACGTCACTCCGGGAAGTAGACCGGGGCATTATCGAAGCCACACAGGCGATGGGCGCGAACATCCGCCAGATCGTATTCGGTGCCTTGCTGCCTGAAGCACTTCCGGGCATCATCGCGGGTATTACTGTTACAGCGATCACCTTGGTTTCTTATGCCGCTATGTCTGGTGTCATCGGTGGTGGTGGTTTGGGCGATCTGGCCATTCGATTCGGTTACCAGCGTTTCCAAACCGATGTGATGGTCATTACCGTCGCTCTGCTGGTGATTTTCGTGCAGTTGCTGCAAATGGCGGGTGATCGTCTGGTGCTGTATTTCAGTCGTAAGTAATCAAGAATAATGAACTTTTAAAGTAGGAGCATGTGTAGATGATTCTGAAGAAAACACTGGTGGCCTTGGCCGCCGCAGCGACTTTCTCAACCGCGGTATCCGCAGAATCACTGTCGGTAGCCGCGACTCCGGTACCTCACGCCGAGCTGCTGGAATTTGTGAAGCCGACGCTGGCGGAGCAAGGTGTCGAGCTGGACGTAAAAGTGTTCACCGACTACGTTCAGCCAAACATTCAGGTTGACCAAAAGCGGATGGATGCGAACTTTTTCCAGCACCAGCCGTACCTGGACGAATTCAATGATGGCCGTGGCACCAGCCTGGTCACCGTAACGGGCGTGCACGTTGAGCCGTTCGGTGCCTATTCCACCAAGATCGAGTCTCTGGACGATCTGGAAGAAGGTGCGGTTGTGGCTATTCCGAACGACCCCACCAACGGTGGCCGTGCCTTGCTGCTGCTTCAGAAAGCCGGTCTGATCACGTTGGAAGATGAAAGCAAAATCACCGCCACTCCGCGTGACATTGCCGACAACCCGAAAGATCTGGATTTCAAAGAGCTGGAAGCCGCCACTCTGCCGCGTATCCTGAATCAGGTAGACGTTGCCCTGATCAATACCAACTACGCGTTGGAAGCAGGCCTGAACCCGTCTGAAGACGCCCTGATCATTGAAGGCTCCGAGTCTCCGTACGTCAACATCCTGGTTGCGCGTCCGGACAACAAAGACAGCGAAGCCATGCAGAAGTTGGCTAACGCATTGAAATCCGATGCGGTTAAAGACTTCATCAAAGAAAAGTATGAGGGCGCGGTTGTTCCGGCTTTCTAAGCACCGGCGATTGCTAACTCATTGATACAAAAAAGGGCAGGTGTTTCACCTGCCCTTTTTACGTTTATAACCCGTAGCGATTAATCACCGCCCCAGTTGGTTTTGGGGTCTGGCGTCATCCGCAGGTAAGACTTAACGGCCTTATAGCCTTTCGGGAAACGCTGTTTGATTTCGTCTTCATCCTGAAGCGAGGGCACGATTACAACATCACCGCCCCGTTCCCAGTTGCCCGGTGTGGCCACTTTGTGGTCGTCGGTCAGCTGCAGGGAGTCGATCACACGCAGAACTTCGTTGAAGTTCCGGCCGGTAGATGCCGGGTACGTGATGATCAGGCGGACTTTTTTGTTCGGGTCAATCACGAACAGAGAGCGAACCGTCAGGCTGCTGTCTGCATTGGGGTGGATCATATCGTACAGCTCGGAAACCTTGCGATCCTGGTCTGCAATGATCGGGAAGTTCACCGTGCAGCCTTGGGTTTCGTTGATGTCTTTGATCCAATCATGGTGAGAGTCGACCGGGTCAACACTCAGGGCAATTGCTTTCACGTTGCGCTCGGCGAACTTGTCTTTCAGCTTAGCCGTCAGACCCAGTTCGGTTGTGCACACAGGGGTAAAATCGGCCGGGTGCGAGAACAGAACACCCCAGCTGTCTCCTAACCATTCGTGGAAGCGGATAGTGCCTGCACTGGATTCCTGTTCAAAATCCGGTGCGGTATCTCCTAGGCGTAAACTCATGCTCGGTCTCCTTTCACGCATTGTTGTAAAACAGAGGTTTTTGGCGGCGCTCGTGGCTGCCAACTGGATAACCCAGTGTATACAAGTAACCATGGAGCCGCAGGGGGGTAAATGCAAGGGGGCTTGATCTACCTCATCTGCAACGCCCACTTCCTTGAGGGCGGATTCCGGATATGAGTCAGAGCGCCCCCGGGCTCATCTGTTTATCAAAATAGTCTTTGGTTAGGCGGAATACCACCGGGCTGAGTAGCAGCAGAGCGATCAGGTTGGGCAGAGCCATCATCGCATTCAGAGTATCGGCCAGCAGCCAGATGAAGCCAAGATTAACGGTGGCACCCACAGGGATCGCAATGATCCAGACAATCCGATAAGGCACAATCGCTTTTACACCGAACAAGAATTCGATGCTGCGCTCACCGTAGAAAGACCAACCCAGAATAGTGGTAAAGGCAAAGATCGCCAGTGCGATGGCCACCATGTAATTGCCCAGACCCGGAAGGCCGGTTTCGAAGGCCAGAGAGGTCAAAGCGGCGCCCGTTTCGCCCGATGTCCAAACGCCGGACGTGATAATCACCAAGCCGGTAATGCTGCACACAATGATGGTGTCGATGAAGGTGCCAAGCATGGCCACCATGCCCTGGCGAACCGGGTCTTTAGTTTGCGCAGCTGCGTGGGCGATGGGCGCAGAACCCAAGCCTGCCTCGTTGGAGAAGATGCCGCGTGCAACACCAAAACGAATGGCGGCCCAGACAGCTGCGCCGGCAAAACCACCCTCGGCAGCCGCAGGACTGAAGGCATAGCTGAAAATCAGATCGAATGCTGCGGGAATTTCATGAGCGTTAATGGCGAGAACCACCAGTCCGATCATCACATAAGACACCGCCATGAAGGGGACCAGCGCACTGGCAACCTGACCGATGCGCTTGATGCCGCCGATCAGAACCATGCCCACCAGCACCATCAGCACCAAGCCGGTAACCCAGTGAGGAATGCTGAAATTAACTTCCAGCACATCGGCGACTGAGTTTGCCTGCACGGTATTGCCAATGCCGAACGCCGCGACCGAGGCGAAAATGGCGAACAGCACACCCAGCCACGCCCACTTTTTACCCAAGCCGTTGCGAATGTAATACATCGGGCCACCCACGTGGGCGCCGCGTTCATCCACTTCTCGGAACCGAACGGCTAGCACAGCTTCGGAATATTTGGTCGCCATGCCCACCAGCGCCGTCAACCACATCCAGAACAACGCACCGGGACCACCCAAAAACACCGCCGTGGCCACGCCGGCGATGTTACCTGTGCCGACGGTCGCCGACAGCGCGGTCATCAGTGCCTGAAATGGCGGAATATCCCCTTCGTCGTCACCGCCGCGAGCCCGGCCGTTCCACATTAGGCGGAAACCTGCGCCGAGCTTCATGATGGGCATGAGTTTGAGGCCGAGACTCAGGAATAAGCCGACACCCAAAATCATGACCAACATGGGTGGCCCCCATACCAACCCGTTGATTTCACTTACAAAGTTAGAAATTGCTTCCATGAGGACTCCCGGTGTTTCCGATGGATTGTGCGGCGGCTTTGGTGTGTTAAGAGATAACTGCTTGAGTTTAGTTGATAATTTTCACCTATGAAATGCTTGGCTGTAACGGTTTCCTATTTCGCAAAGAATTGCCTATGTTTAAAGAGAGGTCTGTCGGCCAGAAAAGAGATTCTTTACCGCGATCAAGGGGGTTGCCGATGCATTCATTGAAGGTTTCTGAAGTTATGTGGAACCACATAGAACCGATTCGGTGCGGAGCGCCACTGACCAATGTGGTTAAAACGCTGTTGGAAAACCACGTGACCGGATTGCCTGTGGTGGATGCGCAGCGACGAGTACTGGGGTTTGTCTCTGAACAGGATTGTATTCACGCGCTGTTGGTCAGTAATTATCACAGCGAAGGTGAGCCCAACGTAGACGATGTCATGTTCCGCAATCCAGTGACGGTGACTCCGGATACGTCTGTGGTGGATTTGGCGCAGAATCTGGGCGCGGGCAAACCAAAAGTCTATCCAGTGGTCGAAAACGGCAAATTGGTCGGGGTAGTTACCCGTTCAGCCATATTGGCTCAGTTGGCGAAAGCGGGCCAAACCATGGAACGGTCACGGTTTGCGGACGCTGAAGATTAGCAAGCTTGAGATTACGAGTTCCGGAAGCCCCAGATCAAACTGAAATCCATGGATGGCATTACTTCCGTTTCTTCAAACTGGACAATAGCGTACTCGGGCTCATCGGTGTTCCGCTCGAACGTTCCAGTATAGCGTTGTCCTCGTGGGCTGATGAGGGTGCTTACAACGGCTCCCTGATGGCCTTCAGGTCGCTGTTTCACCACACCGATTTCATCGTTCGCAAGGCGAACCAGCACCCCAGGGGGGTAGTCGCCCAGTATCTCGAGTAAGGCTTTCGGAATGGCAGGCCGAAACTGGTCGTTGCTAAGGGTGTGGAGCAGTTTTCGGGCCGCAACAACGTTCATCCGGTCTCGGTAGGCGCGTTTCGTAATCATGGCAACGTACCGTTCTGACAGTGCCAAGATCTCCGCTTCCGGCAATATGTCTGAACCTGCCAGGCCGGCAGGATAGCCCGAACCATCGGCTTTTTCGTGATGCTGTATGATGCATTGCAGCATGCGAGTGTTCGATATGCCGGCCGCTCGAAGCGCTTCTACGGCCCGTTCGGGATGCTTGCGAATGACGGCGCGTTGCTCGGTGGTTAAAACGTGGTTTGAAGCATTTAACTGGTCGGCAACGGGGATCAGGGCAAGGTTGGCGGTCAGAGCGGAGACGACCAGCGACGTAGTGCGCTTGTGCTCTAAATTAAACTGACGAGCGATGAAGTGGCTAAGAATGCCGTAGAACAGCGTCTGTTCATAGATGTTCGGGTTGACCGAGTACAAGTGGACCAGTGCCAGCGTTGCGTCAGGTGCCTGCTTGCAAATTCGCTCAAGCATACGCGCGACCCCAAGTAGGCGACTTTTTGCGCTCGGCGCCTGTGAGGTTACTGCAGATAGGGTCGCTTCGAGCGTGGCGAGTAAATCGCCGTATTCGGCAAAGGGGTTGCAGGGGCGTTCGTCAGTGTATTGTTCGAGCCTGCGTGGCCTGGATGCAATCGGTTTGAATTGACCCCGCTCATACAGTTGCTCGACCTGAGCGTCTGAGTAAATAATGTAGCCCTGCCGTAACAGCACGTTGCCGTCCACATCATAAACATCCCATGGCAGAGGTTTTCCGATAACCAGCGCTCCAGGCGCAATGCGGACCAAGCTAGTCAATTTTACATCCCTGTTTGTGCCGTCAAGCGATACATACCTCTATTATGATCGTATACTGGTTGCTAATACAATGTAGACAGCTTTGCTGGATACTTTCTGACAAGATTGTGTCTTTCGATGCATATTTGTTAAGAATCGTAGTCACTTAGCGACCACCGTCCGGGCGTGCGCTAGGCTCTGGATTCTCCACCCCTTTTGCCGGTCACTACGCTGCATGCTCTACCGCCTGAAAAATGACTTCCGGTTGTCCATCGTTACGCTGCTCTCGGGCAGTGCGATTCTTGGTGTCACCCCGTTTGCAATTATGCGCTTTCTGGATGGCAACTTACTCGCCGGTTTCATTGACCTCGGCATATTGGTGGCGCTTGCCGGCAGCTTGGTTTACGCCTGGCTAACGAACGACACCTATCGTTCCGGTATTTTCCTAGCCATAGCGTGCTGCTCCGGTGCGGTTGCGGTAGGTCTGTTGGTGGGCGAAGTCGGTTTGTTCTGGCTCTATCCCTGCTTGGTTACAACGTTCTTCCTGGCGCCCAGTCGAATGGCGGCCGTATTGAACCTGGCATCTGTACTGGCGATGATGACGGTTGAGAGTGTGTTCACGTCGTCCGTGCAAATGTGGACATTCTTTGCCAGCACCACGATTGTGAGTGCCTGTTCCTACGTATTTGCCATGCGCAACCAAGAACAGCGCGATCGCCTTGAGCAGTTAGCGACGATTGATCCATTGACCGGCGTGAAAAATCGCCGGTCAATGGATCAGGAGCTGGATTTGGCGGCGGCCAATGCTGAGCGCACCGGATTGTCTTATGCACTGGTGATTCTGGATATTGATTACTTCAAGAAAATTAACGACGAGTATGGTCACGGTGTCGGTGATAACGTTCTGCGTGATTTGGTCGGTTTGATTGAGGAAAATACCCGCCGAACGGACCAGCTGTTCCGGTTTGGCGGGGAAGAGTTTGTGGTGTTGTTTCCCGGTGTGGATGAAACCAACCTGAAAATCGTGGTTTCTAATCTACAGCAAGGATTACGAAAGTCGCTGAAAGGG
This sequence comes from Marinobacter sp. S0848L, assembly GCF_023016065.1. Taxonomy (GTDB): domain Bacteria; phylum Pseudomonadota; class Gammaproteobacteria; order Pseudomonadales; family Oleiphilaceae; genus Marinobacter. The sequence continues at coordinate 44,202 of NZ_JALKAQ010000006.1, forward strand.
CCAGGAGGCCCGGTCACCTCGTCCTTTGGAGTGGCCATGTTGCGGCATGGTGAGAGTGTCGCAAGCTGGTTGTCGAGAGCCGATCACGCGCTCTATCGGGCGAAAGAATCCGGTCGTGACAGGGTGGTCTATGGCGATGAATTCTGAAGAAATTCGCTGCTACCGCTACGTTTTCCTCAGTTATTCATCGGGCTCCGCCTTGGGTTGATAGCGGAACAAACGCCATCCAAGGAATACGCTGGCGGACGTTAAACCGGCGGTAAGACCTACCCAGAACCCTGCAGCGCCAAGCGAAGGTGCGATCCAGTCGGTAAACGTCAACACATATCCCAGCGGCAACCCTACCACCCAAAACGAAAACAGCATGATCAGCATGGGCACGCGGGTGTCTTTGTAGCCCCTCAAAGCACTGATGCAGGTAACCTGAATGACGTCAGCAATCTGGAACATGGCGGCAAACGAAAGTAATCGAATGGTCACCGCTTGTACCTGTGGGTCGTTGGTATAAAGCGCCGCAATAGAGCCGGAAAAAACGAACAGCAATGTTGCAAACACCAAAGCGACGGCCGAAGCCAGTAGCAGCGAACTGCGCGAGATCAGCCGGGCGCTGTCCGGTGCCCTGGCGCCAATCAAGAAGCTCACCCTTAAGGTGAGGGCCATGCCGATGCTCAGCGGTAGCATGAACAGCAGCGACACAACGTTCAGGGCAATTTGGTGGCCGGCGACGATCACAGGCCCCAGCGGTGCCAGAAACAGCGCGATGACGGAAAACATGCTGGCTTCGACAAAGATGGTAAAGCCGATAGGCACGCCAAGCTTTAGAATGTAACGAATGCCCGCCATATTGGGCTTAACCCGTTCCGCCAATAGGTGAAACTGTTTGAAGGTTTTGCTGCGATTCAGGTAGATCAGCAAAGCAATGGCCGCGATGCCGTTTGATAAAGAAGTGGCCCAGCCACAACCCACACCGCCCATGGCGGGGAGCCCAAGCTTGCCGTAGATGAAAATGTAATTAAGCGGCAGGTTAATCAGGGTGCTGAGCACCGAGAACATCATGATTACCCGAGTGTGGCCCAAGCCGTCCGTGAGCCCTCGCAGCGCATTCATCAGCAGCATGGCTGGAATGCCCCAGGCAAAAGCATTCAGATAACCTTGGGTGATGAGTGCCGTATCGGTATCCATTTTCAGTAAGGCAAGAACTGGATGCACGTTGGTCAGAAGCAACGCCATGATGACGGTGCCGCCCAATGCAATGTAAATGCCTTGCCAGGTTGCAGGCATGATTTTACTGGTGGTACGGGCACCGTTGTAGCCGGAGATGATCGGCTGTAGGGCGCCTAGCAAACCCATGAAAAACAAGAACAACGGCATCCATAGGCTGCTTCCGATACCAACGGCCGCCAAGTCTTGAGCACTGGCGTGGCCTGCCATGACGGTGTCGATGACGCCGTTAGCCATTTGTGCCACTTGCGCGATCAGGATGGGCCCACCGAGCAACGCCAGGGTTTTCCATTCGGTAAGTGTGCGGCTCACTAAAGGTTGTCGGATTTCGGGTAACGGCTGGTGAGTCTCGTCCATGATGCTTGGGGCTTTGGCTGCAGGAATGTGAGAACGGGAAGTTCCAAAACAAAGGCTAATCTTACTGCATTCACGCGAACGGCGCGTATAGGGAGTTGCACCGTCTGGGACGCTGCAGGACGCGGTTAAAACGAGTAAAGTACCGCCCCGGATCTTCTAAGGTATCGCGATATGTTTTTTTTGATTCTGGTAACGGTCCTGTGGGCCTTTTCGTTTAGTTTGATCGGCGAGTTTCTTGCGGGACAAGTGGATAGTGATTTTGCCGTATTGAGCCGGGTACTGTTGGCTTCTCTGGTGTTTTTGCCGTTTACCCGTTGGCGCGGTGTGCCGAACGGTATGAAGCTGAGCATTATGGCGACCGGCATGTTGCAGTTCGGCATCACCTACGTTTGCCTGTATCGGTCGTTTGCTTATCTATCTGTGCCTGAAGTTCTGTTGTTTACCATCTTCACGCCTTTGTACGTCACGTTAATCGACGATGCATTTTTCCGACGTTTCTCGCCGGTTGCCTTGTTGGCTGCGGGCGTGGCCACGCTGGGGGCCGGGATTATTCGTTACGATGGACTGAGTGAGGACTTCCTTACCGGCTTCTTGTTGCTCCAGGTGGCCAACATCGCATTCGCGGCTGGTCAGGTCGGCTATAAACACGTAATGCGCAAGTACACGTTGGATCTTCCGGGCTATCGCACCTTTGGCTACTTCTTTTTCGGCGCGCTGGTCATTGCGTTGCCGTCGTTCCTGATTTTTGGCAACCCGGACAAATTACCGGCCACTGCGTTGCAATGGAGCATTCTTGCCTGGTTGGGGCTGGCGGCATCCGGTCTGGGCCTGTATCTGTGGAATCGCGGGGCTTGCGAGGTAGACGCTGGCACGTTGGCGGTCATGAACAACGTGTTGGTGCCCGCGGGGTTGCTGGTCAATTTATTGATCTGGAATCGCGACGCGGATCTTGCTCGTTTAGCACTCGGTGGCGTTGTAATTGCGTTTTCACTTTGGGTGAACGCAAGGTACCACCCTCGTGCGCGAATGCAGTTGGCCAGTTAATGTCTGAAAAACGAGGGCTTTCCTCGCCGTCACGCAGCGGCTGCTATGCTAGCAGCATATCTACGAAATCTCGGGGTTCCTTTTATTATGCGTAAAAATCTACCGGTCACTGATAAAGAAATAGAGGTGGCCGACGGAATGCGTCTGATCAGTGCCACCAATCTCAGGGGCGTGATCACCTACTGCAACGATGATTTCGAAACCATCAGCGGCTACCCCCGTGACGAGTTGATTGGCCAGCCACATAACTTGATTCGCCACCCTGACATGCCGGAAGCGACGTTTGCCAATATGTGGAGTTACCTGAAGGCAGGTAAAGCCTGGATGGGCGTTGTAAAAAATCGCACCAAGTGTGGTGGTTACTATTGGGTCAGTGCTTACGTCACCCCTATCTGGGAAGCGGGCGAAAAGGTCGGCTATGAATCGGTGCGTGTCGCCACCACTCGGGAACAGGTTGAGCGGACTCAAAAACTGTATTCACGGCTTTCGGCAGGCCAGAGGCCATCGGCGCGTATCAGCCGCATAATGTCTACGCTGCGCTCAGGCGCTCCGTTCATTGTCTCGCTGGTGCTTACGTTGCTGGCTTTGCAGCTGACTTCACCTGCATGGGCTGCAGTGGTTGCAACGCTGGGTCACGGTTTGGCCGCTGCCTGGATGTATGGGTCGGTGACGAAACGTTTGAAAAATATCCTGGGCCTTCGAAAAGATGCCTTTCAGGATCCGTTGATTGCTCAGACTTACTCCAACGAACAAGGACTTTTTTCGAGGCTGGCTTTGGTGTTGGTGAGCGAAGAAGCGCGTTTGCGGACGGCACTGGCCAGAATTGATGATCAGGCTGAGTATTTGAATGCTCAGGCGCAGGCATCACACACCTTTATTACGGACGGCGCCGCGGCCATCGCTCGTCAACGCGCTGAAACGGATCAGACGGCGTCAGCGATCAACGAAATGACCGCCTCCATTCAGGAAGTGGCTTCGGCCGTCAACGACAATGCCCAAGAAGCCGAGCAGGCGCATCGTCTGGCCCATGACGGCAGTGCGCGCAGTACCGAAGCTCTGGCGGCTATCGAGCAATTAGTTGATCGGGTCGGCAGTATTGGCGCCTCTGTTAGTCGTTTGGGCGAGTCCACTCAAACCATTGGAGAAGCTGCCAATTTGATTTCAGACATCGCCGATCAAACCAATCTGTTGGCGCTCAATGCGGCGATTGAAGCGGCACGAGCCGGAGAACAAGGGCGTGGCTTCGCCGTGGTGGCCGACGAAGTACGTTCGCTGGCGCAGCGCACGCGAGAGTCTACGGTGAAGATTCAGGAAGTCATCGAAAGTTTTCGGGCTCAGGTCGAAGAAACCAATGAAGCCGTTCGGGCCGGTGAGGCCATCGCAGGTGACGGCCTGAGTAAAGTGCAAGGCGCGGTTGGCGCGCTCAATGCGATTGTCAGTTCCGTTGATTCGATTTCTGACAGTTTCATTACGATGTCGGCGGCGTTCGAAGAGCAGAGCCAGGTTTCCGATGAAATTAATCAACAGATCGTAAACATTGCAGGCTTGGCAGATCAGAGTGATGAGCAGGCGGAAGCCGCCCGGAGCAGCAGTGACAAACTGAGTACTATGGCTCACGGTTTGAAAGACCTGGTTACCCGCTTTATCGATAAAAACCGTTAACCATCGGTAGCTTGGGAAGAATAAGCGCTAGCTTCCGGGCACCCCTCAACAGGCCAGCGCTGGCATCATGTCGCCAGTGCTGGCAGAATTCTGCACCAACTGCGCCAGTTCCCTACACCGGCGTGCATAATTAGTAGTTTCCTCAGCCAAAAGCACAGGAAGAAAAACACATGACACAGTCTAACTCCGCAGCTGGTTCACGCGGACTTTGGTCGTCAAGACTTGCGTTCATTCTGGCGGCGACCGGGTCAGCAGTCGGCCTGGGTAACGTCTGGAAGTTCCCGTATGTAACCGGTGAGAACGGTGGCGGTGCCTTTGTACTGGTATACCTGCTTTGTATTTTCATCATCGGTATCCCCATCATGATGGCGGAAGTGTTCATCGGCCGAAATGGTCGTCACAACCCGATCGCCAGCTTTCGTTTAGTGGCCGAGCGCAACCTGGCGTCTCCCGCCTGGCGCATGTCCGCGATTATCGGCATGTTGGCCGCGTTTATCATTTTGTCGTTCTATTCTGTGATCGGCGGTTGGGCCGCCTCTTATATCGGCCACTCGGCGATGGGCGATTTCACCGGCGGCACCGCTGAAACCGTTGGCAAGCTGTTCGGCGATCTTTTAGCCAGCCCGGTTCAGCTATTGGCTTGGCACACCTTGTTTATGGCCCTGGTGGTCTTTGTGGTGTCTCGCGGCCTGAAAGGCGGTCTGGAACGTGCGGTAACTATTCTGATGCCAGCCTTGTTTGTGTTGTTGCTGGTGGTGGTCGGTTATGCAACCACAACCGGCCATTTCGGTGAGGCGGCCAGCTTCCTGTTTACCCCGAATTTTGAGGCGTTAACGGTTAAAGGCGTACTGGTCGCACTTGGCCATGCCTTCTTCACGTTGAGTTTGGGTATGGCCATTATGATGGCGTATGGCTCGTACCTGAGCCGAGATGTGCCCATTGGCCGCACCGCTGTGAGCGTTGCGTTGATGGACACTGTGGTTGCCCTGTTGGCCGGTTTGGCCATCTTCCCCGTGGTGTTTGCCAACGGCCTGGAAGCGGGCGCGGGTCCCGGTCTGATTTTCCAGACGCTGCCGCTTGCCTTCGGCAACATGCCGATGGGTGGCTTGTTTGGCACTCTGTTCTTCGTGCTTCTGCTGTTTGCGGCCTGGACCTCCGGTATTTCTCTGCTGGAGCCGGTGGTCGAGTGGGTTGAGGAAAAGACCGAAATGGGCCGTACTTCCAGCGCGGTTCTGGCCGGTGGCGCGTGTTGGGCACTGGGCATTGTGTCCATTTTGTCCCTGAACGTGTGGTCAGATGTCACGCCGCTGGGTATGTTTGCCGCGTTCGAAGGCAAAACCATGTTCGACCTGCTGGACTATTTCACCGCGAACATCATGCTGCCGCTGTCTGGCCTGCTGACCGCCTTGTTTGTGGGTTGGTTTGTAGCCAAGGAAACCCTGCAGTCTGATCTGGTGATGGAAGGCAGTGCCTTTACGCTTTGGCACGTGCTGATCCGTTATGTCACCCCGGTCGCGGTTGTGATTGTGTTTGTTTACAACCTGATTGGTTAATAAGCACAAGCCTGATAAAAGAAAACCCGGCGCTGCTCTCAGCGCCGGGTTTTTTGTGCCTGTTCAGATGACGTTGGTTCGAGTGCGCTGCGGGCTAGACTTTTCCGCCGAGCAAAATCCGTACGGCTGTGCAGGCGTCTTCCAGTTCGTCTTCTCTCGGTTCCCGGCCGCCGATAATGTCACTGTACAGACAGGACTCCGCGATGCGAACCATGAAGTACGACAAGCTCTGAATGTTCATAGGCGGAGTCAGGTGCCCGGTGCGTATCTCATCCTTCAGTAAGCGGGTATTCACTTCGACGGTTCGGGCGTGCAGCGTGGAATGCGACGAGGTGAGCATCTTCAAGGCGTATTCCGGATCTTGATGCAGGAATTTCCGCAGGGGGGAAAAATGCAGAATCGTGGTGTTGATATGACGGAACACACCCACCACGTAATCAACGCCATGCCCGGGCGTTATCTCGCGAGCTTCTTTGTACAGAGGCTCGTAGAGTGACCATAAAATCTCACCGATCAGCAGGTCACGGTTGCCGACCCAACGGAACAAGGTCGCCCGGCCGATACCCAAGTCATCGGCAAGGGCGGCAAGGCTGATCTTCTCCCCTTTTAACCACATTCTGCGAGCCCGTTTGAAGGCATCGATCGGGGTTGTCTTGATGATTGATTCGGTCACTTTGAACTCTTTGGCAGATTTGCTCTCATTCTAGCGGTTGCAGGAGGTTCGGGCTACGGTGGCCTATACCCATAGATCGCCGATGGGCGTGTCCGGGCTGAAATGATGAGCGATCTGCGCTTGTAACAGTTCGGCAGTGGCAATGGCATCGATCAGGGCATTGTGACCGGCGTAGTGGGGTAAACCGTAGCGGGTTCGGCTGTCGGGCAGGCGGATTGATGTGGGCTTTTTACCCATCAGTTGCTGCCAGCGCGAGGGCCGTCGCTGGGGGTGCAGGTAGGCTTCGATGGCCATGGTATCGATGACCGGAAAACGCAGTTGTTCGTTTAACCGCCATTGCAAAGCGGTATTAAGAAAAGGGCGCTCGATATTGCGATAATGCACCACCGGTATGCGCCCGGTCAGGTGTTCAAACAGCGGGTCGAGCACTTCTTCGAGGTCAGGCGCGTCCTGAATTTCAGCGTGGGTAATGCCGTGAATTGTGACCGACTCCTGATGCAACGGCAGTTTCGGGCGCACAATCTGATGCCATGACTTACCAAGCTGGATACCTTTCAGGGTAAACGGAACCAAGCCGATACTCACGATTGAGTTCTGGGTAGCGTCCAGCCCGGTGGTTTCGAAATCCAGTGCCAGCAGCGGAACGTCTTTGATCGGCGTCTCGGGGTTGGGGCAGCCGGCTTCGTAAAAGGCACGAATGCGCGGATCGACGGCCTTCGTCGCCTGTACACGATAGTTTTCTGGCCAGTTCTGTTTGCTGTTACGGCTTTTGATGTTGCTAGGCATTCCTGACCGTCCCTGCGTTGTAGCGGAATCTCAGGAATCTCTGAGCATTGCTGACAATCTGAAAGGCGTCTTTCAGGTGGCTTCGTTCGAAAGGTGACAAGTCTTCGGGACGCACGTTGTTGTCCGGCTCACGGCCCTCTTCGATGGCTAAGGCCTGATGGCGGACTCGCACGATGGAAATAAACTCCAGGGCATCACGCAGGTTGCCGGCATCGTCGTCGACCAGCAGTTTGGTGTTGGCAATGTCCTTCAAACGTTCAAACGAGTTCTGGGAGCGAGAGCCGCAGGCCAGTGCGTGTACGCGGATCAGATCGGACAGCGGCGCGGTGCCCCGTCGCTTCAGGTTGAAGGTTTTTTGGTGCTTGCCGTCTTCTTCCAACACGAAGGTGCGGAAGAAGCCCAGTGGCGGTGTGCGGTTCAGCGCGTTGCGGGCCATCAGCGTCAGGAATCGCTGGCTGCTGGAGGCCTTATGGGCGACCAGAGTTTTCAACTGCTCGGCGAAATTGGTTTCACCGTGAATGCCATCGAGGTCGAAGAAAATATTGCTGTTGAGCAGAGTCTGGCCGTTGGGATTTTCGATCCAGTCCGTAAAGTATTTTTTCCACACATGCAGGGGCTGGCGCCATTTGGGGTTGGTGGCCATGATATCGCCGGTGCAGTAGGTGTAGCCACATTCTGCCAACCCGTCTGAGACAAACTTGGCCATCGCCAGAAAGTACTCGTCGTGCTCTTCCGGAATAAAACTGTCATCGAGAATCAGAGCGTTATCCTGATCGGTGACCACCAGCTGCTCATCCCGAGCCATAGAGCCCAGCGCCATGAAACAGTAAGGAACGGGTGGCGGGCCGAGTTTTTCTTCCGCCAGTTCCAGCAGGCGCTGGCTGAAGCTGCGGCCAATGCCGGCCATGGCGCTGCCCACCATGTGGGAGTTGGCATCCTCGTTGACCATGCGCACGAAGCTGTCGCGCACATCCACACTGATTTTCTTCAAGCCCTTCACATTCTGTTGGCGGAAGATGTTGCTGACCAGATAGATACTGCTCTGGCTTTCGTATTTGATGATGTCCGACAGCGCGATCACCCCGCGCACTTCATTGCCGTCCATCACCGGCAAGTGGTGCACGTTGTTATGCAGCATGGTCAGCATGGCTTCGAAGATAAAGGCCCGGCTACGGATGGTAATCAACCCTTCCGTCATGATTTCACTGACCGGGGTTTCAGAGGCTAAGGCGTGGTTCACGGCCCGGGTGCGTAAATCCCGGTCGGTAATAATGCCCACCAGTTTTGGCGTGTCGCCGCTTTCGTCCATCACCGGCAAGGACGATACGCCGTTGTCGGTCATAATCCGCGCCGCTTCCTGCAAACGCACGGTAGTAGGCGCACACACCAGCGCTCGGGAAATCAGCCGGGTCACTTTCGCCGTCATGAGCTGGTTCGATTTTTCCCGGCGCGAGACGGCAGAGCGCAGGCGACTGCGGTCCTCGATTTCAACGAAGTCGGCGAAGTTGTCGTCATGTTCCCACAGGTAGTGAAAAACATGATCGGGGATTTTGTAGATGAGGCTGTCTTCGATGGCTTTCACCGGGAAGCGCACTTTTTTGTTCATCATCAGGCCGAACTGGCCGAATATCTCGCCTTCACCCACGCGGCTGTAGAGTTCGCCCGAGCGCCGGTAAATTTCGACGGCACCACTGCGAACGTAATGCAGGCTATCGGCCTGGTGGCCTAGTTCCACTATTTGAGTACCGGCACGAACGTAAACTACCTCGATGTTGGTGACGATTTTGTCCAGCAGTTCATCGGACATTTCGTCAAACGGTGCGTGTTGGATAATGTGATTTTGAATGTCCAGCAGTTCGGCCTGCATGTTCTCTCCAGCAAATACGAGTTCTGGCCAAACTATAGCAGTTGTGGTTTTTTTTGGTGTACCTTTGGCCCCCTTTCTCACGGGCCTTCAGGAGGCTTGGCATGACGATAAAATTGCTGGTAACCGGCGGCATTCGTTCTGGCAAAACGGCGATGGCTGAACAGCGCGCGCAGGCGGCGCAAGAGCCGGTGGTGTACGTGGCGACGGCCACGGCAGGCGATGATGAAATGGCCTTGCGTATTCGCCGGCACCAACAGCAACGGCCCGCTGCTTGGGGCTTGGTTGAAGAGCCGCTGGGATTAGCCCGGGTGCTCAACGATTATCAGGCGCAATCGTCCAAGCCGCCTCTGCTGCTCATCGATTGTATGAGCCTGTGGCTGAGCAATCTGTTGTTTGCCGAAAGCGGGGTGTTTGAGCGCGAGCGAGCGGATTTTTTAACCGCCGTTGAGCAGTATGCCGGCTCTGTCGTGGTGGTTACCAATGAGGTCGGGCTGGGCACCATTGGCATGGACCCGCTCACCCGGCGCTTTGCGGATGAGCTGGGGTGGTTGAATCAGGCACTGGCCCAGCGTTGTGACGAGGTGGTGATGTCGGTTGCGGGGTTGCCGCTAACGCTCAAAGGCAGCAGTACTTATGGCTGATGGCTGATCACGCTGCGAAACAGACCAAATTCAGACTGATCGATCTGAATACGGCTGCGGCAGGCGTAAGGCACGGCAAAGCCGGTGAAGGATTTCTCCAGCGGTATGCCCAGAACATCAGCCAAGGCCATTCGAATAACGCCACCGTGGCAGACCACCAATACCTTTTGCCCGGACAGTTTTTCCTGCCAACGATGGATGCTGTGGATAACCCGGGCGTAAAAGTCGGCGACCGGTTCACCGCCCGGTGGCAGGAAATTAATCGGGTCCTGCCAGAAGCGATTCAGTCGATCGCCGTAACCGGCCTCGACCTGTTCTGCGGTCAGCCCTTCCCACTCGCCAAAGCCGATTTCCCGGAGTTCGTGTTCGATATGCAGCGGAATGTTCTGTTGCTTGGCAAGCGTTTCCGCAAACCGTTGGCAGCGGGCCATGGGCGAGCTGACGATGGCATCCCAGTGGTCGGTGCTGGCGATGGCGGCGTGCATTTGCTGCCAGCCCTGCTCGCTCAACGGGTCATCTTTGCTGCCCCGGAACATCGGGCCGCCTTCGGGTTCGCCGTGGCGGATCAGGTCAAGAAGGGTGGTCATGGTGGTTTACTCTTCGGATTTTCCGCTGATGTTGGCATCTTCAAAGCTGGCCATGTGATTGTGCAAAGCGCAGGCGGAACGGAGCAAAGGCACCGCTACGGCCGCACCGCTGCCCTCGCCCAAGCGCATACCGAGATCCAGCAAGGGCGAAGCTTCTAACGCTTCCAACACCGCGTTGTGACCGGGTTCGGCGGAGCGGTGGGCGAACAGCAGCCAGTCTCTTACGCACGGTTGCTGGTGTACGGCAATCAATGCAGCGGCCGACACAATAAAACCATCCACAAGCACCGGAATCCCCCGGGCCGTACTGCCCATAATAGCGCCCACCAAACCGGCCAGTTCGAATCCGCCTAACGAGGCCAGCACCGTCAGTGGGTCTTTGCTGTCACCGTGGCGGCTTAGTGCGCGCTCCACCACCGCCGCTTTTCGCGAGACGCCGTCGGCGTTCAGGCCCGTTCCCGGGCCAACCAACTGCTGAGGATGGTGTCCCAGAAGAGCACAGGCGATAGCCGAAGCGCTGGTGGTGTTGCCAATGCCCATGTCGCCACCGATAAACAAGCGGCAGCCCGCCGTTTTCGCTCGTTCCGCGGCATTGTCGCCGCTGGTCAGTGCCGTTTCGACCTGCTCGGGTGTCATGGCGAACGTTTGCGCCATATTCGTCGTGGCGGGAGCGATGATTTCGTTAATCACTCCGGGTAACGCCGGCACGTCTGCAACGGTGCCGAGATTCACCACTTCCAAACGGGCGCCAAGTTCTTTCGCCATGACGCTGATGGCTGCGCCGCCATCAGCGAAATTGGCAATCATTTGCGCGGTAACAGCCTGCGGGAAAGCGGATACGCCTTCAGCGCAAACGCCGTGATCACCGGCGAAAATCACCATACGAACCGGATCAACCGTCGGCGTTTCGCTAGCCGACAAACCTGCGAGCGTAATGGCGACCTGTTCCAACTTACCCAGAGATCCAGGCGGCTTAGTGAGTACTTGCTGACGGGCTGCAGCAAGTTCTAAATGCGCACTGGAGGGTGTGGGGGGCTGCTGAAGCCAGCTTTTGGGCAGAGGCATGGCGTGTTCCTTGTGAACAGAAAGTGGGGATGGTCTATCTGTGGCCCAATGGTGTCAAGGAGAGGCGTCGGTCGGGTAGACTTGCCGGCATTCTTCATGAGGGTATGGTCTTGGATGCGTTTTCAATGTCGGTCGCCGTATGCTGTATGGCGGTTTTGCTGGATGTTTTGATTGGTGAGCCGCGCCGCTGGCATCCGTTAGTGGGCTTTGGCCGTGTGGTTGTCTGGATTGAGCGGCGTTTTAATCGTCGGCCGCAACAACCGGGCCGTAGCGTGGTGCGTGGTGGTATTGCCGTCGTGTTGTTAACGATGCCCCTGGTGGCCGTGGCAATGGTTTTACAGGAGCTGTTGAGTGGCTGGGATGCATTAGGGGTACAGGCGGTTGTGCTGTGGCTGGCCATTGCGCTGCGGGGCCTGGCCGAGCACGGCAAAGCCGTATCGGATGCCTTGCTGCAAGGGAATGGGGAGCAAGCCCGTACCGCAGTGGGACGCATCGTGAGCCGTGATGCCGAATCGCTTTCTGACAGCGGGGTGGCCGCGGCCGCAGCCGAGTCCATGTTAGAAAACGGAGCGGATGCCGTGTTTGCCAGCTTGTTCTGGTTTCTGGTGGCGGGCTTGCCGGGTGTGGTTTTGCACCGGCTGGCGAACACGCTGGATGCCATGTGGGGCTATCGTAACGAGCGCTATCTGTATTTTGGACGCTTTGCCGCCCGGCTGGATGACCTTATGAACTGGGTGCCTGCAAGACTGACCGCGCTGACCTACGCTCTGCTGGGCAACACGCGGCTGGCGATGTCGTGTTGGTTTCGTCAGGCAAAAACATGGGACAGCCCCAATGCTGGCCCGGTGATGGCGGCCGGAGCCGGAGCGTTGAGCGTTTCGCTGGGCGGCCCGGCTCCCTATGCCAGCGGCGTTAAACAACGCCCTCGCTTGGGCAGCGGCCCAGAGGCAACCGCCCGGACAGTTGAAGGGGCTATCGGGCTGGTCCAGCGGGGTGTGGGGCTGTGGTTGATTGTCCTGGCGCTGTTTGCCTTTGGTTTTTGGGCTGGAGGTGCTGTGTGATTCCGTTTCATTCACCGGAGAGCCCCGAGCACGGCGGCAGGCTGGAAGCCGCGGTGCGCAAATGGGGCATACCCCGAGACCAGTGGCTGGATCTTTCCACCGGTATTAACCCCGTGCCCTACCCGATCCCCGAGATTCCCTTAGAAGTATGGCAACGCCTGCCCGAGCCGGATGACGGGCTGGAAAACATCATCCGTCATTGGGCCGGTGCACCGGCCGAGGCGGCCTGTCTGCCTGTGGCGGGTAGCCAGCAAGCCATCATGGCATTACCGGCCGTTCGCAAGCGCTTGCACGGGCTTGGCCGGGTAGCGGTGCCCATGCCGGGTTACCGGGAGCATGGCCATGCCTGGCAGCGGGCGGGTTTTGATGTGGTGGGTATTTCAGCGCAACAGGCGCTGGCGGATGATCTGAGCTGGCTGGATTCGGTGGATGTGGTGGTTTGGATTAACCCGAACAATCCGACCGGGCAGGTGCTGTTGCCGGAGCGATTGTTGGCATGGCGGGAACGGCTAGCGCGGCATGGGGGCTGGTTGGTGGTGGATGAGGCGTTTGTTGAGGGGCTTCCCGATCATAGGCTTGACCCCTGGGCGGGCGCAGCCAGTCTCGTGATACTGAGATCTTTAGGTAAGTTTTTCGGGCTGGCCGGAATTCGGGCCGGCGCGGTGCTAACGGAGAGTGCGCTGGCAAGAAGAATTGGTCAAGAACTTGGGCCTTGGCCTGTAAGTGGCCCGACGCGATATCTAATGAAATGGGTGCTGGTAGATGAGGCATGGCAAGCAAACGCATTGATCAAGCAGAAAGAAGCCTCGAACAGATTGTCCGCTCTGCTTGAGCAACACGGTCTGGGTGTCCCTAGTGGCACGTTGCTGTTTCAAACGGTACGACATCCTCGGGCAGCGGAAATCGCAGACCGACTCGCTCGGTGCGGAGTTCTGGTGCGGTGCTTCGATTCTCCCGAGGCTTTGCGCTTTGGTTTGCCGGCCGCTGAGGCCAGTTGGCGGTGCTTGGCTGACGCTCTGTCGGGAATTTATATATGTCATTGACCACCCCCATCTCGGTTGGTAGTCTTGCCCGCGATTTCAGGTGCTCTGCATGTTCATTTTAGACTGGCGAAAGTCGGGTGAATACTTAGAGTGAAACGGGAAACTGGTGAGAGTCCAGTACTGCCCCCGCAACGGTAATCAGGTTAATCGCAATCCGTTACGCCACTGTGCCGAAGGCATGGGAAGGTGATTGCTCCGGAGCACATGCTCCCCCTGAAAGTCCGGAGACCGGCCTGAAAGACGGAGATTCTCAACTCCGTACACCAGACGTTGCGGAGGGCCACGGCGGTGGGTGACTAGGCTCATCAGCACTACATGCCCTCCACCCCCGTCCGAAAACCTTAATTGTCCTTCGCAGTAACCAAGACCGACCGCGCGGGTGCGTGCGGTGCACTGTGAGTGATGATATGAATCCTTCGAAGGCCATTCCGGCGTTAATTTTGTTGCCTGTATTTGCTTCGGCGGCTGATATTAGCCCCCAAGAAACCCAAAAGCTGAACCCTATTGTAGTGACCGCTACTATGGCACCGAGTACTCAGGGCGAAAGCTTATCCTCGGTGACGGTGCTTGAAGAGGAAGAAATAACAAGGCAGCAGGCATTGCAGTTTTCGGAACTGTTGGAAAGTCAGCCGGGTATTAACGTTACGAATACGGGCTCTTTTGGTAAGCAAACCAGTGTGTTCATTCGGGGGCATGATTCGTCGGGTGCAGTGTTGCTGGTAGATGGTATTCGTTTACGCTCAGCAACTTCGGGTGCTCCAGCGTGGCAGCACCTGCCGCCCCAGATGATTAAACGCGTGGAAATTGTTCGGGGCAGTCGCAGCAGTTTATATGGTGCGGATGCGACAGGTGGTGTAATTCAAGCATTTACCTTGCCAGAAACCAAACAGTCGGCGGGCGGTTGGGTGGAAGTTGGTGCAGGTAACTTCGATAGCCAGCAGTACGGTGCAGGTTTCTCCTTTGCTGAAAGTGACACCAAAGTTAATGTAGGTACTCATTATTTCCGAACCGATGGTGCGCCAGTTGTAATTGGTGGTGAAGATAAGGCGTACGATAATCATTCCTCAGTGGCGAGCGCTAGCCATGTATTTTCAAATGGAGTGAAAGTTTCTGGTTTATTCCTCAACGCGAATGGAACAACAGAGTACGAAGGTGGCGAAACGGATTTTACCCTTCAGACTGCAGGCGCCAGTGTGGAAGCTCCGATCACTCGTTATTGGCGTGCAAAATTGCAGGTTTCTGATGCAAGAGATGAAGGAGAGTCGTTTGAGCCGGGTAGCTCTCCTAGTTTTTTCGATACTCAAAGCCGCACGACGAGGCTAGAGAATTGGCTGACTTGGGGCGTACATGAGTTTGTTGTAGGCGCTGAAAGAATGACAGATCAGGTGAGCAGTACAACTGCTTACGAGGAAAGCCGTCGTGCAAATAACGCCTATTTTGCACAAGCTTTGCTCGGTTTTGGACCTGCAGACGTCCATTTGAGTATTCGTCATGATGATAATGAAGCTTATGGCAAACATACAACTTGGGGCGCTGCGGCGGGCTACCAGTTTGACCGTCAGCACCGTGTTCGCGTCAGTGCTGGAACCTCATTTAAAGCACCGTCGTTTAACGATTTGTACTGGCCTAATTACGGAGACCCAACTCTGGAGCCGGAAGAGGCTATCAGTTATGAGTTAGGGCTTGCGGGACGTTATACCTCCTGGTTCTGGGATGTAGCGATGTTCCAAAGTGACGTGGACGACCTGTCATTGCCCACCGCGAATGGTGCCAGTAGTGTTCCTGAAGCTCGCCTACGGGGAGTTGAGGCATTTGCAGGGCTAGAAGTAGATAAGTGGCTTATAAAACTGGCTGGAACCTTTGGAGATTACGAAGATAGCCAGACTGGTGATCAGTTACGGCGCCGTGCAGAGCAATCAATACGTTTGGACGTTGATCGATCTATGGGGCGCTGGAGTGTTGGTGGTACTGCTCGCGCAGAGAACCATCGTTTCAACGCTACCGGTGAGCAGGGCCGCTTGCCAGGCTACGGGCTTGTTGACCTAAGAGCGAGTTGGTCGTTTGCACCAGATTGGGTGACGAAATTGTCCGTTAAAGACGTGTTCGATAAAACATACCATACAGCTAGTCGATGGACCGGAGACACCTATACAACAGCAGGCCGCACCGCCATGCTGACCGTCCGCTACGACTTTCAATAACGTTTATTGATACTGCCGGGAGGTGCCAGTGATAAAGTGGAAAGCTGTAGCCCTGCTTTTAGGCTTGATGCTACTGGCACCATTCGGGGTGGCAGCCCCGGTTTGCGTAACGGATGATCAAGGGGAAGAACTTTGCCTGGATCATCAGGCCAAACGCATCGCCACGTTGTCTCCTGGCGCCACGGAACTGGCATTTGCCGCGGGAGCGGGCGACAAGGTGGTCGCTGTGGTGAATTACAGCGATTACCCTGAAGCCGCCCTCAAATTACCTTTGGTGGGTAATCACACCCGGATAGATCTGGAAGCGTTATTGGCGCTGAAGCCCGATTTGGTGATCACCTGGCGAACCGGTAATCCCCCGGCGCAAATGGAGATGCTGAGAGCACTCGGCTTGCCCATGTTTGCCATTGAACCACGCACCTTCGAGGGCGTTTCCAAAGTTATTGAACAGCTCTCAATACTGGCGGGTACGGAAAAGGAGGGGTTTGCGGAAGCGGAACGTTTCCGTAAAGGGATCGCCGTGATTGCAAAGCAGTACCGCGACGCAGAGCCCATACCGGTCTTCTATCAAGTTTGGCAGACGCCGCTGATGACGATCAATGATAACCATCTGATTGGTAAGGTAATTCGGCTTTGCGGTGGGGTGAATGTGTTTGGCGATATGCCGCGACTGGTGCCGAGAATCAGTGCAGAAGTGGTGTTAGAGACCGACCCTCATGCAATCATCACAGGAAGCGTTGAGGGTGCCGAAGATAACCAGCTTGATCGCTGGAAGAGTTACACCGGAATGACTGCCGTGGCAAAAAATAACTTGTTCTTTGTCCCGGCATCACCCATCTCAAGGCCGACGCCCAGACTTCTCGAGGCGAGCCGGGACATTTGCCAAAGACTGGATGTTGCCCGTGAACGCGAGTAAGGCCTGCAAACACCCGTGTAAACAGGTGCCAGTAAGATGACTCGCTCTTTACTGGTACTCGGCGCGATTTCTCTGGCCGCGCTGATATTGGCCTTGGCCATCGGCAGCGTGAATATTGCGCCCTCAGAACTCTGGGCTGTCATCCAGGGTGAAGGCAGCGCATTGCATCGCACCTTGTTGCTGGACCTGCGTCTGCCGCGCACCCTTGCGGCTTTCGCGACCGGTGGCCTGTTAGCGGTAGCGGGTGCCCTGATGCAGGTGCTACTGCGCAACCCGCTGGCGGACCCTTATGTGCTGGGGTTGTCTGGTGGCGCCGCTGTTGGTGCGTTGTTGGCAATGCTGACCGGAATGGGAGCCTTTGTGATCTCGGGGTCAGCCTTTGCCGGTGCCATGCTGGCAATGGTGTTGGTGTTTGGCCTTGCCCACGGCACGGGCAGTTGGACGGCCTCGCGTCTGCTGCTGACCGGTGTTGTAGTGGCTGCCGGCTGGGGGGCAGTGATTACGCTCATGCTGGCGGTTACCCCGTCTTACAAGCTTCCCGGCATGTTGTATTGGCTAATGGGCGATGTTTCCTACGCGCGCACGCCGTGGCCCGCATTGGTGGTTCTGATATTCGCGATCGCGGTGATTTTACCGCTTGCTCGTAATCTGAACGTGCTGGCGCGTGGCCCGATGCAGGCAGCGGCACTCGGGGTGTCGGTACGGCCGCTGGAGTGGACTATCTATGTGCTCGCCAGCCTCCTGACCGCGACGGCGGTAACAACCGCAGGCAGTATCGGGTTTGTAGGCCTGATTGTGCCGCATATGCTTCGCCTGGTATTAGGCAACGATCAGCGCATCATCCTGCCGGCCAGTGCCTTGGCTGGCGGCACCCTGCTTGTTTTGGCGGATACTCTCGCCCGCACGGTGATCGCGCCTGAGCAGCTTCCGGTGGGCGTTATTACTGCCTTGCTGGGTGTGCCAACCTTCCTGTATCTACTGCACCGGAGCCGTTAATGAGCACGCTGCATACTCGCGATTTGATCATAAACGTGCCCGGCAGAGCAGACGGTTTTCCTCTTAATTTGAGTGTCGAGCCCGGTCAGACGTGGGGCGTGCTAGGCCCTAATGGGGCCGGGAAAACCACGCTGTTGCATACCCTCGCGGGCTTATTACCTGCGCGCACTGGTCGGGTTGTCTTGAACGACGCCCCGCTGATTGAGCTAAAGCGCCGCGATATTGCCCGGAAGCTGGGGTTAGTGTTTCAGGAGCGGCAAGACAGTTTTCCCGCAACGGTCATGGAAACCGCACTGATTGGGCGTCACCCATGGTTGTCGCCCTGGGAAAGTGAACAAGCCGATGACCAAACTCGTGCGCAACAGGCATTGGCGGCGCTGGACGTCGATCATTTGTCTGACCGATTGCTCAGCACCTTGTCGGGCGGCGAGCGTCAGCGGGTTGCGATCGCAACACTGATGACCCAAAACCCCGATATCTGGCTGCTTGACGAGCCTACCAACCACCTCGATCTGCACCATCAGGTCAAAGTAATGAGTCTGCTCAGAGATCAGTCGGATGCAGGAAAGGCAGTGTTCATGTGTCTGCACGACCTGAATCTGGCCGCACGCTGGTGCAGCCACGTATTGCTGCTTTACCCCAATGGCGATGCTTGTTGGGGGCCCGCTGACAGCATGTTGAAACCATCCGCACTTGAGCAGTTGTATAACCAGAAACTGGTGACCGTAGAGGCCGATGGCGCACCGGTGTTCGTTCCTGTGAGCGCCGGTTAATAACGATGACAAGGGTAAAACTATGAACAAGTCCGTCCCAGCCGTAATGATTACCGGCCCCGCCTCTGGGCAAGGGAAATCCATGGTGACAGCGGCGTTGGCCCGCCTGCACCGGAATGCCGGGCGTAAGGTGCGAGTGTTTAAGCACGGGCCGGATTATCTCGACCCCATGGTGCTGGAGGTCGCATCCGGCCACCCTGTCTATCAATTACACCCATGGATGACCGGAGAAGATGAGTGCCGCTGGCGGCTGTCTGAGGCAGCGCAAGATGCCGACCTTATTCTGATCGAAGGTGCGATGGGGTTGTTCGACGGCGATCCATCCAGTGCTGATTTGGCAAAGCTTATGGGTATCCCTGCACTGCCGGTTATCGACGCCGGTGGCATGGCCCAGACCTTTGGCGCTCTTGTGTTGGGGCTTGCCCGCTTTGACCCGGAGCTGTCAATTTATGACGTGATTGCGAACAAAATCGGTAGCCCGCGCCACGGTGAAATGCTGAAAGAACGACTGCCGGAAGGGATTCGTCTGCTGGGTGCTATTCCCAGAAACGACGCCATGAACATCCCGGAGCGACACTTGGGGTTGATGCAGCCAGCAGAGCTGGGCAACCTCGACCAGAAACTGGATGACGCTGCCCAAGTGCTGAAAGACGCGGGGCTCGACGCATTGCCGAAAGCGGTGGAAATTCCCACCGTTGAACCGGCAACTAAACCGAAAACGCTATTGGCCGGTGTTCGTATCGCGATCGCTCGTGATGCCGCCTTCAGTTTTATCTATCGCGCCAACACTGAGTTGTTGCAGGCTATGGGCGCTGAACTGCACTATTTCTCCCCGCTGGAAGACTCGGAGCTGCCGCCCGCGGATGCGCTTTGGCTTCCAGGTGGTTACCCGGAACTGCACGGCAATACGCTGGCAGAGAATTCCGCGATGGCGAATGCAATTCGTGCCTTTCATAACGCAGGTAAGCCAATATTGGCGGAGTGCGGCGGCCTGATGGCCTGCGCGCAAGAGCTATCGGATAAAGACGGCATTGTACATTCGCTGTATGGCTTGATACCGGGGCGAGCGGGTATGGCCAAGCGCTTACAGGGCCTGGGTATGCACAGCCTGACGACGGAACAAGGCGAGTGGCGGGGCCACACTTTTCACCGATCCACGCTGGATACCACTTGGCAACCTGCTGCCCAAACTCAAAAACAGGCGGGCACCGGCAGTGAAGCTGTTTTTTGTGAGAATGCTCTGGTGGCCAGCTATTTCCACGGTTACTTCCCCTCAGCACCCGAACTTGTGGCGGCGATTTTCCGCGGTGAGGCACTGATATTTCCGGGTAACTCCGAGAAAGATCATTCGTAATCGACCATAACTTGTGAAAGGGCTTCCACGGATGCGATATCTGAAGGCTTTTCTGACGGCCATGACAGTAATGCTTTGGGCGTATTCAGTGATGGCTGCTAGCGTCGTCGGCATTATTTCTGAGCGTTCAGCCGCAGAAATGGCCGCTGGCGCTCACCGTTTTTTAGAACATAACCCAGACCACCGCGTGTTGCTGCGAACCCCCGATCAACTGGCCACTCAGAGCGACCAACAAGTGCTCGAGTTGCTCAAGAACGCTGATGCGATCGTGTTGGCGGCGGTCTTTGGTGACCAGGTGGAGCGCCTTGCCGGGTTGGTAAAAGACGTGGCAGCGGATGACACCGCTGGGCAGATGCCTGTGCTAGGTATCAACAGTGATTGGCGTATTTCACGGCTGTCTCAGCTCAATGGAGAAAAGCCATTGGCGGAGCTGGATGCCGCCGGGCTCAAGGCCTTGGTTGCGGCGCCGGCGGCCGGAGTTGATGCTGCTGAGGATTTGGTTGGTCGGCGGGCCCTGTTTCCCGCCCAGGCTGACTGGTTGGAAGGCCGCGCTTTCTATCAGGGCAGGACGCCGAAACATCTGGATGGCCTGATACGGTGGCTATTGGCCAAAGCGGGACACGACATGGGTTACAACAAGCCCGAGCCCCGTGCCAGTATCCGTTATTACCAGAATGGTGAAGCTAGCACGGATGCTTCAGCACTGACGCTGACCGACGCTCCCGTAGTCGTGGTTCTTGATCTGGACAGCGGAGACCGACCGGGAGATCGGAGCTTACTGGACGACACATGTACGGCCCTGGAAGCTCGGGAGCTGCAGTGCTTTGCGATCCTATCCCGATGGGGTGGTGCCAGCCTTGATGCCTTGCGCACTCTCGAAAAAGCGATTCAACCCGCAACATTGGCGGGTATTGTCAGCCTGCAGGATTTCACCATCGGTGGAGGTGAAGGGCGCAGGGCGGTGACGGAAGAGTTGATCCGCCTCAACGTGCCTGTCATCAAAGGCCTTAGGCTGGCTTCCCGAACTCGTAATCAATGGCAGCTTTCCGTTGATGGTATCCCCACTGATCAAGTGCATTACAACCTGGCCATGCCGGAACTTCAGGGTGTAAGCCAACCCATGGTACTGGCAACGGCGGAGCCTGAAGAGATCGATCCCCAAACTGGCGTTGCGCTGACACTGACGCAACCGGTTCCAAACCGTGTTGCTGCATTGGCTGAACGCCTTAAGCGTTGGCAGGTGCTGCAAACTAAGGATAACGCCGACAAACGGGTGGCTATTGTTTATTACAACCATCCCCCCGGGCGCCAGAATATAGGTGCTGACAACCTGGATGTTCCAGCTTCACTGTTCCAAATGCTGACGTGGCTGAAAGCCGAGGGGTTCAGCACCGGCCCTCTACCTGACAGTCCGGAAGCCCTGCTAGACCTGGTTCAACAGCGCGGGGTTAGTCTGCCGGATGACCCGCGCTCGATGAAGGAAATGGCCAGTGAGGTACCTTCGATGAGCGCAGAAACCTACCAGCGTTATCTGCAATCTCTACCAAACGTTGTGCAGCAAGAAATAGCGCACGGTCCATTGGGGTATCTCCATGAACGCTTGGAACAAGCCCATCAGTTGGGGGAGCAGGACTTGGCCCTGGGCCTTTTGGATCGAGGCGTTAAGGATCTGCGGAATTTAATCGAGCATGTACAACACCCGAACCGGGCCACAGCCCTCGCCCAGCTTGATGAATACGAAGCACTGTGGGGGCAGCGCCTGAAAGAAGGCGGGCACAAAAGCGAATTGAACGAACAGCGAGTTTTATTGGCGGATACGGGCATACCGGGGCTGAAAGGCTGGGGTGAAGCGCCGGGGCTGTCGATGGTGGTGGATGACCGCTTGATCTTCCCCGGTCTGCGGTTCGGGAATATATTCATTGGGCCCCAGCCACCAAGAGGCTGGGAGGTGGATGAAGAGCTGCTGCACGCGAATACCACTTTCCCACCAACGCACCAATATGTGGGTTTCTACCATTGGTTGAGAGACCACTATAAAGCCGATGCGCTGGTATACGTGGGGCGGCATTCCACCCGTGAATTCCTGCCACGGCGTCGCGCTGGCCTGACTGAGGATGATTACCCTGATTTGCTGGGGGGTAACCTGCCATTGATCTACCCCTACATCGTCGACGGAGTTGGTGAAGGCATTCAGGCCAAGCGGCGTGCGCTGGGCGTGATGATCAGTCATCTGACACCGCCCCTAGCGGTTACTGAGCTGTACGACGACCTGCTTGAAATAAGGCAGTTGGTGGAAACCTGGGAGTCGGCGACCGATCCTGATAGCCCAACCCGTGAGCGGGCGCTGCAAATGCTGCGAGAAAAAATCTTGCTGCTGGACATCGACGACGATATCGAGCAGGAAATTGCCAATGAAATGGGGCTTTCCGCCGATGAAGTTTCGATAGAAGAGCTGTCGCCCGAGCTACTGGTTCACGAAGCCGGGCACTATGTGACGGACATCCAGGAGCATTTCATGCCTCTGGGGTTGCATGTGTTTGGGAAGGACTGGACCGACGAGATGCTGGACACGATGCTGACCTCAATGGCGAGCAAGTCGGGTAAGCCAGAACCGAGCTGGCGACAGAGGTTGGCGATGTCACCTGCGGCTGAGCGGAAGAGCTGGCTGAACGCGCTTAATGGTCGTTTTGTAGCGCCCGGGCATGGCAACGACCCGCTGCGAACCCCGGAAGTCTTGCCAACGGGGAGAAATTTTCATGCGTTGTCTGACGACCTGATTCCGACGCGAGTGGCCTGGTCACTGGCCGAGGATTTAGCCGCAAAAGCAGAAAAAACGGGCACCCGACAAAGTAACGAAAGTGATGCATTGGTTCTCTGGGCGTCGGACACGGTGCGTGACGAAGGCGTGATGATTGCCTTCGGCCTGAAACTTATGGGTATCCGCCCGGTGTGGAATAGCCGAGGCATTGTTAATGGTCTGGCGCGACTGCCCGCAGGACCGGGCACAGATAACCCGGTTCGGCGTAATGTGCTCTTTACCACATCGGGGCTCTTCCGGGATCTATACGGAAGCAAGCTGGAGTGGTTGGATCTGGCTTCTCGGTACGCGCTGGCGGGCGCAGCAAAAACCATAGCAACTGAGCACCCGGATTTGGTGCCCGCACTCGATCAGGCTTTGTCGGTTTTACCGGTAGCCCTGCAAGAACACGGTAGCGAATCGCTGGAAATCAATGGTGTGGCCGCACGCTGGGTGGCTGATACTCGGGTTCTCTTAACTGCCGGACAGTCGGTACAGGATGCAGGTAATCAGGCGGCCTACCGGGTGTTTGGCACAGCGCCGGGAGCGTACGGAGCTGGGGTGAACCGGCTGGCTACCCGCACTGGCGCATGGCAGGGGCGGCAGCAGCTGGGCGATGCCTATCGTCGTCGAATGGGGCATGTTTACGGTAAAGAAAGCCTAGGTGAACCGGCGCACGAAGCCTTTGATCGCCAGCTGCTTTCTGTCGACAAAACTTATCTGGGACGATCCAGCCATTTGTATGGCCTGCTTGATAATGATGACGGCTTTGACTTCCAGGGCGGGTTATCCAATGCGGTAGAGCATTTGCGGGGCGAGCCGCCGGAGAATATGGTCTTACAGTACAAGGATCCAAAGAACCCAGCGGTGGACTCGCTTCAGCGGGCACTGCAGGTTGAGCTTCGCGCCCGAAATTTGAATCCCCAATGGCTAGCGCCGTTGATGGAGCACGGCTATGCCGGTGCGCGCACCATGGGCAGTGATTTTCTGGATAACCTCTGGGGCTGGCAGATTACCAGTCCACAGGTGCTTCGCTCGAGTGTCTGGGATGAAATTAATGAGGTGTATTTTCAGGATCGCCATGGGCTGGGCCTGAGTGACTTCTTGGCAGAGGGGCACAATGTTCACGTAAAGACCCATATGCAGGCCATTGCCCTACTGGCAGCCAAGCGTGGTTTCTGGGAAGTGAATGTGTTCACCCTGAAGTCCCTCGTGCGTGATTTCGCCGGCAATATCATTGACCATGGCTTGCCCGGAAGCGGCCACACTCGCCCGGATCATCCCTTGATGGACTGGGTTGCGGGCCAGTTAGACCCGCAACAGCGGGAGGCTTTTGATTCCGCCCGCAAGGGTGGATCTTCGACTTATCAGCTCGCACCCCAGGGCTGACATTCCAAAATGACCAGGAGAATACCCATGCGTGAACGCGCCAAAGACCCCGAACGCCATGCCAGGCGCATGGCAGCAAAACAGAAGATCATGCAGGAACGCATTGCCAGTGCCCAGAAAGAACAGGGCGTGTTGCTGGTGCTCACCGGCCCCGGCAAAGGCAAGAGCAGTTCCGGCTTCGGCATGGTGGCCCGGGCTCTGGGCCACGGTATGAAAGTGGGCATCGTCCAGTTCATCAAGGGTGCGTTCAGCACCGGTGAGGAAGCGTTCTTCCGGAGCCTGCCGAACGTGACCTACCACGTGATGGGCCAGGGCTATACCTGGGACACCCAGAACCGGGAACAGGATGTGAAGAGCGCAACCGATGCCTGGGAAGTTGCAGCAAGCATGCTGAGCGATGACAGCTATGACCTGGTACTGCTGGATGAACTGAATATCGCGCTGAAGTACGACTACATCGATCTGGACCGGGTGCTGGATGACCTGCAGGCCCGGCCGGAGATGCAGCATGTGGTGGTCACCGGCCGTGGTGCTCCCCAGGAACTGATCGACCTGGCCGACACCGTGACCGAAATGGGTGTGGTCAAGCACGCCTTCAAGGATCAGGGCATCAAGGCCCAGAAGGGCGTGGAGCTGTAAATGCCCACCCTGATGGTGCAGGGCACCACCTCGGATGCTGGCAAGACCACGGTGGTGGCGGCGCTGTGCCGCTGGCTGGCGCGTCAGGGGGTGTCGGTGGCACCGTTCAAACCCCAGAACATGGCCCTGAACAGTGCGGTTACCGTGGATGGTGGCGAAATTGGCCGCTCCACGGCGTTGCAGGCACTGGCCTGTGGTCTGGAGCCCCACAGTGACATGAACCCGGTGTTACTGAAGCCCCAGAGCGATTGCGGGGCCCAGGTGATATTACGGGGCAGGGTTCATGGCAATATGGATGCCCTGGATTACCACGCCTACAAAGCTGAGGCGATGAATTCGGTGATGGCAAGCTGGCGGGCTCTGAGCGACCGCTTCGATGTGGTCATCGCCGAAGGCGCTGGCAGCCCGGCGGAAATCAACCTGCGGGCCAACGACATTGCCAACATGGGTTTTGCCGAAGCCGCCGATTGCCCGGTGTTGCTGGTAGGGGATATCGACAAGGGCGGGGTTTTCGCCCAGCTGGTGGGTACGCTGGCGTTGATTTCCGACAGTGAGCGGGACAGGACGGCGGGTTTTATCATCAACCGGTTCCGGGGCGATATTGCGCTGTTGGAGCCCGGGCTGGACTGGCTGACGGAACACACGGGCAAGCCGGTGTTCGGGGTTTTGCCATACCTGCATGGGTTGGTGATCGACTCCGAAGACAGCGTCAGTACCGCCGGCATCAGTGAGGCCGGAGCCCTGAAAGTGGTCGTGCCGGTATTTCCGCGGATCAGCAACCACAATGATTTTGATCCGTTGCGACTCCACCCGGGCGTTGACCTGGTGTTCGTGGGGACGGATGAACCCATTCCGCCAGCGGATCTGATTATCTTGCCCGGCAGCAAAAGCACCCGGCACGACCTGCAGTGGCTGAAGCAACAAGGCTGGCCGGAAGCCATCCAGAAACACCTGCGGTATGGCGGCAAGCTACTGGGTATCTGTGGCGGCTTCCAGATGCTGGGGCTAAAAGTGGAAGACCCGGAAGGGCTGGAGGGTGAAGCCGGCACTACCGAGGGCCTGGCCCTGTTCGAAATGGTTACCCGTATGGTGCCGGGCAAGCAGCTCCGAATGGTAAATGGCGGGCTGACCTCCCATGTTGCCAGCACGGCGGTGACAGGCGCCCTGAAAGGCTATGAAATGCACAACGGTGTCACGGAAGGTGCCGCGCTGGTGCGTCCATTTGCAGAGCTGGAAGGCCGGCCGGATGGCGCCGTCAGTGCGGATGGCCAGGTGGCGGGTACCTACATCCACGGCGTCTTCGACGAGCCAGCCGCCTGCCATGCCATTCTGGCCTGGGCAGGCCTTAAAGCACAGGGCGAGCAGTCGGTGGACTACCAGCGTCACCGTCTGCAGCAACTTGATCGCCTGGCCGATCAGGTGGAGCAGTGCCTGGACACAGACCGGTTAAGGAGGCTGTTGCAGTTGTGAGTAACCCGAATGATCCCTTCACCGAGGCCCAGCGCGAAGGCCTGTACCGGGCCATCTTCGAGCGCCGGGATGTGCGCTCCCAGTTCCTGCCAGATGCCATTCCGGAGGAGGTTCTGGCGCGCATCCTGAGAGCTGCCCACCACGCCCCGTCGGTCGGCTTCATGCAGCCCTGGGATTTCATCGTGATCGACAGCCTGGCGGTGCGCGAGCAGGTGCTGGACAGTTTTAACGAGGAAAACGCAAAGGCCTCGGAAAACTACACCGGCGAGCGCCAGCAAACCTATCGGAGCCTGAAACTGCAGGGCATTCTGGAAAGCCCCATCAACCTCTGCATCACCTGTGATCGATCCCGCGGCGGCCCTAATGTATTGGGCCGAAACTCCATTATGGAAATGGACCTGTTCAGCACCTGCCTGGCGGTGCAGAATCTCTGGCTGGCGGCACGGGCCGAGGGCATTGGCGTGGGCTGGGTGAGCATCCTGGATCAGAACGTACTGTCGAATATCCTGCAGTTACCGGATCATGTATACCCATTGGCCTATCTTTGCCTGGGCTATGTCAGTGAATTCCTCGAGCAACCGGAATTACAGTCCAAAGGCTGGCGTTCCCGGCTGCCGCTGGAAGATCTGGTGCATGGGAATAGCTGGGGACAGCCGATTGCGCATAGGAAACTGAAAAAGCACCTCGCCGGGGAGTGATGGGTACCATAAAAAACTATTATCGTTTTCCTCATAGGTCCCGAATTGGGTACGATCCGACCCGACTTGGGACTTCTGTTCAGGGGGTGAGATGAAGTTTTCTGTGTTTTACCAGCAGGCCTTGGCCCGGAAGGGTGGCGAGCAGGCCCTGAAATCCCTGTTGCCTCCGGTCACCGAAAAGCATCGTCTGGCGGAGATCGGCGACGACCGTTACCTGTCCGAGATCACCCGATGCATTTTCAAGGCTGGTTTTGTCTGGCGGGTAATCGAGAACAAGTGGCCGGATTTTGAGGCGGCCTTCGAAGGGTTTGTGCCCGCCTACTGGCAGCAGGTGCCGCCAGAAGTGCTCGAGCAGCTGGCTACAGACGAGCGTATCGTTCGCAACATGCAGAAGATCCGGACCGTGCCGGAAAATGCCCGGATGATCATGGATGTGGCGAAAGACCATGGCAGCTTTGGTCAGTTTCTGGCCCAGTGGCCGTCGACCGATCAGGTGGGGCTGCTGCTCTACCTGAAGCGTAACGGTGAGCGTCTGGGGGGGAACTCAGCCCAGTACTTCCTGCGCCGGGTGGGTTGGGATGGTTTTATCCTGTCCCACGATGTGGTTACCGCCATGACCCGGGCCGGAATACTGGATGCCTCACCGGCCAGCAAGAAAGGCATGAGCCAGGCCCAGGAGGCGTTCAACCGTTGGCACGAAGAGACGGAAATGCCCATCAGCCACCTGTCCCGGATAGTGTCCTTCACGGTGGATAACTGACGATGCCCCCACGTTAGAGAAACAGCAACAGCGCCAGTTCACTGAACACGACAGCTGCGCCCAGGGTGTCGCCGGTGTAGCCGCCAAGCTGGCTACGAAGATAGCTGCCCCAGAACACAGCAACCAGCAGGACGGCCGTTATGGCTGCCGGAATCAGTAACGGCTGCCAGAGTGATAATCCGGCTGCCAGCAACAACACAAACCCCGCGGCCGCCAGCAAGCGGCTGCGGGAGAAACCGTCTGCCACCGGCTTGGATTTACTCTTGTCGGGGTCAGTGACGTACGGCAGGCAGGCCATCAATATCAGCGGTGTCAGCCGGGAAACCGCAGGTGCCACCAGCAACGCAAGCCAGATCAATTCAGCCTCAGCCAGCAGAGCTACTTTCAGCAGCAAGGCCATCACCAGTGCCACCGTGCCATAGGTTCCGATCCGGCTGTCTTTCATGATCTCCAGCCGTTTTTCAACGGTATAGCCGCCGCCGAGAGCATCAACACTGTCCGCCAGGCCATCTTCGTGGAAGGCCCCGGTGATAAACAGGTGCAGAATAACTACCAGGATAATGGCCGCCAGCGGGCTGGCCACCAATGAGAACAGAAAGTAGGCGGCGCAATTGCCAAGGCCGAGCAGAAGGCCCACCAGGGGAAAATAGACGCTGCTCTGGTTCATCAGGCGCTGGGAGTAATCAATCCGGACGAGCATGGGGATACGAGTCAGGAATCCCAGTGCCAGCCAGAAAGCCTGCCATTCTTGTGCAATCCGCGAGCGAGGGAGCAAGGGCGCCTCCTTGAGAATTCAAAAGCGCCCATTGTACGTGAGACCAGCAAAGTTTGCGGCGTTCTCAGAGTAGCATCAGTCCAGCCACTCCCCGGGGTTGTCGGTGGTAAAGCGTGTCACCTTGTCCGGGGGGGCACAGCTGTCCTTCATGTCCTGGTCGCTCAGCAGCACGTAGGTATCCCGGTGAGCGGTGCCCAGCGGTCGGGCCCCCTGTTTATTGAAACAGCCAAGCTCTCCGTCTTCAGCCACCATTAAATAGCTATCCGGTGTCTCCCGCATCCAGAGCCATGCGTTGCGGCTTTCCTGTTCCCTGTCGCTGAAGTAACTGAAATGGGTAAAGTCCCGCTTTGAAAACAGAATGAACTGTTCCCGGAAATTGATCATGCCAATCTGCCCGTCGGCAGGTACGAACTGCTCGGCTGCGGCGAGCACATTTCTGGGTGTGCGCAATGGCTCGAGAATCCGATAACCCCAGGTTGTGAACACCAGCCAACTCACCATCAGGGCAATGAACCAGCGCCCGAGTGCCCGGCAGCGCCAGAGCGCCATGAGACTTGCGACCCAGACAACCCCAAGGGTGAACAACAGGGTGCCGGCTTCGTGCAGTCGAGCCGGATCCTGAGTGTAGTCAGCGACCTTTTCCACCAGACGAGGGTGGTCATGCCAGGCTAGCACGCCCAGGATGACCAAGGCTGCACCTAGCAGCAGATGCAGAACACTGATGACCGCCCCGAACCAGCGTGCCGGGTTTTGTCCACTCAATGCCGGGGCCAGGCTCAGGGCCAGTGCCGGCAAAGCCGGGAGCACATAGACTCCGCGTTTGCCCGGGCTCAGGCTGAAAAACGTCACCACCAACACGATCCATGCCAGCAGAACCACCACGTCCAGCCTGTGTTTGAGAATCTCACGAATGGGCCGCAGCAGTGCCAGGAATAGCAGCGGCAGAGGGAACCACAGCGAGGGAATCACGCTGGCGAGGTAGTAATACCAGGGCTGAATGTGCCCCCAGGAATCGGCATAGCGCTCACCGGTCTGTTTGAACAGAATGTTGTCGCGATAGGCCAGGGCCTCGTCGGTGCCGAGGTGACTGACGGTCAGAACCATCGGCACCAGCCAGGCTGCCACAACGGCCAGCATGACCAGGGGCCCGAGGGCGCAGCGCCAGCGGAGTGTGCCCTGAAACCGAGAAGTGTCCTGCAGTTTCAGGGCCAGCATCGGAATGAACAGCAAGGCGGGCAGAAAGCCAACCCCTTTGGTAATAATGCCAAGCCCCATAAAGGCCCAGGCCACGAAATACCAACGCCAGGACGGCTGCACGAAAAAATGCCGGATCAGACCGTAACAGGCCACCATGATCCAGCAGGCCACCATGGCATCAATCTGGGCTCGCTGGGCCTGAATCAGGAACTGGGGCGTCAGCATCAGCAGCAATGCGGCGATGGTGCCCGTGCGTTGATTCCACAAGCGTGTGGCAAGATCGAACACCAGGCCCAGTGTTAGCACGCTGCACAGGGCGTTCGGCAGTAGAAACGCGATTTTCAGGTTGCCGGTCAGCCAGTAGAAAAAGGCAATGGCCCACATGAACACCGGTGGTTTGTCCGGGTAGAGTTCGCCGCCCCGCATGGGCAGCAGCCATTGCCCGGAGGCCACCATTTCCCGGGCGACTTCGGCGAATCGCGGTTCGTCGGCGGGCCACGGGGAGCGTAACCCGATGCCGGTCAGAATCATGAGTGCCGCGAAGGCCAGTACCACCAGTAACAATTGATTGTACGGCAGATTGAATAAGGTGTCGGGTAAACGCCGAAGACGGAAGTCGAGTGTCATAATTGCAACTCAGGAGGGGTCAGATACGGAATCAGCAAGGGTCTGATTGCGCTGGTTGTGATACAGGTAAGCGCCAATGGCACTTGCCAGCGCGAACAGAACCGCGCTTACCACAAGCTGGTCAAGACGGGCCTGGCCAATCCCTGCGCCGGCCATTGCAAAGATCACCATCTGGGGCAGGTAGCCAAGAACGCTGCCCCAAAAAAACGGGACGAATCGTATCCCGGAACACCCGGCGAGGAGGTTGGTGACAAGATTGCTGCCTACCGGCAACAGCCTGATCATGAGGATTTTGAGCAGGGTGCCTTCCGTGAACAGGCTGTCGAAGCGCTGCATGCGAAGTTCAAAACGGTGTATGAGTGGTGCCCGCAGTAGCCACCGGGCGGCGTAAAAGCAGCCAGTTGCGCCAAGGGCGGTGGCAAGCGTCGAAATGACTGCACCTTCCACGCTGCCGCTGGCAAAACCAAGGATAAAGGCGAGTGCTTGCCGGGGGGCGCCAAATCCGGTGAACAGTGCGCCGAGCAGGGTGATTGCGGCAACTCCTGGCCATCCATACCTTTGCAGGAAGTTGGCGACACTTACCTGGTCGGTGATGAGCCCGAGCCAGTGTCCGTTGATGGCGAAATAGCCGGCAACAAGCAGGCTGATAAGGACCAGCCAGCGAAAAACCGTGGTCATATCATGCATGATCGGTGATGGGTTGTTCGTCGCCGTTTTCTGCGACGCTCGCGATCCGGGGCACCCGTGTGCGGTGAAGCAGCCACAGAACGCCGATCATATCGACAATGCCGGCCCAGGCGCGGTTCCAGGCATTGTATTTTGATACCCCTGCGGTGCGTGGCCGATGATTGACTTCAACAACGGCAATGTCGCCCCCCAGCCCCTTTACCAGTGCGGGAATGAAGCGGTGGGCGTGGTCGAACCAGGGCAGCTTGAGAAAAGTGGCGCGAGGGAACAGTTTCAGACCACATCCCGTGTCTGGCACTCCGTCATGTAGAAACGCATTGCGAATGCGGTTGGCAAGTCGTGACTGAAAGCGTTTCCATGGCGTGTCTTTCCGGTTCCGACGGTAACCGGCAATACAGAAATCCTGTTGGTTCACGCTGCTGGCTTTTTGCAACAATGCCGGGATGTCGGCAGGGTCGTTCTGGCCGTCGCCATCCATGGTGGCGATCCATTGACCTCGGGCTTGGCGTATGCCCGTGGCCAGTGCTCCGCTCTGGCCAATGCTGTGGGTATGTCGAACTGCGTTCAGGTTGCCGTTGAGCACTGCGGCTGTGCGACGGGCAGTCTCCAGCGTTCGGTCGTTGCTGCCATCATCGACGAGCACAATTTCAAATTCTGGATAGTCGCGCATGACGGTAAACGCCTCCGTCAGCAGCGCAGCGATGTTGTCCTGTTCGTCTTTTGCAGGTATGACCAGTGAAAGGGTCGGTTGCCGTGGCATCAGAAAGCTCTCCCGAAAGTGGCATCCAGGGACTCAGGGCCCTGGTAACGGGAGCAAGTATCAGCTTCCAACCTTAATCAAACCTTAACGCCGGTGCTGCTCGCATCGGTAACTGGTGGGTAGCCAGACCCGGACGCACAGGCCGGAACCACCGTCTGGCCGGTCTGACAGAACCAGATGACCGCCATGCAGTTCGGCAATCCGGCGAGCGATGGCAAGTCCAAGCCCGGCGCCTCCTCCCTGGCGTTGATCCAGACGGACAAAGCGACTGAGGGCGCGCTCTCGTTCCCCAGCGTCAATGCCCGGGCCCTGATCGCAGACAGAGATGCTGTAGCCATCGCCCTCAGCGATCAGGCGGGTCAGGATGACAGTGTTCCGTGGACTGTACTGTATGGCGTTGGCGAGCAGGGAGCGCATCAGGGTATTGATCAGGGCACTATGGCACAGAACCATTGCCTGATCGGTATTATCCTCCAGTACGGGGTCAATCTGTTTCTTCAGTGCCAGGGGGGCAACGTCGGCAACGCTCTGTTCAAGGATCGCCGACAGGTTGTTCCGGGTCGGGACGAAGTCAATGCTGGAGTCCACGCGATTGAGTAGCAGCATCTGCTCAACCAGGTGCACCATGCGATCGACGGATTGGATCAGGTCCTGCGACAATTCCGGATGTTCCGTACAGGCCCGCTCCAGATTGAGACGCAAGGCTGCGAGGGGGGTGCGCAACTCGTGAGCCGCATCGGCGGAAAACCGCCGTTCGCGCTCGAGGGCCAGGTCAAGGCGTCGGAGCAAGGTGTTCACCGCCTGAACCAGGCCAGCGACTTCCTTTGGTGCCTGTCGGTCGTCGAGCGGATGTATACGCTCCGGCGCCATATGTCGGATGGGTTTCTCCAGCCTGGCGAGGGGGCGGAACCCGAGTTGAACGGCGACAATCACTGCCACGAGTAGCAGCGGTAACGCCAGAATTAATGGCAGTACGTTCCCGAGTGCCAGTTCCTGACTGAGTTCGCCTCGAATGTCTTCCCGTTGTGCGGTGCGTATCCAGAATCCGGTTTCCGGATCCTGCAGGGTAAAGGTGCGCCAGCGATGGCCGCGTGATTCTGCCCAGGAATAACCGGGAGCCAGCCCCAGATTGTCATCCGAGTTCAGGGTGTCCAGCAGGGGTTCTCTTTCTGGCGTCCACACTTCAAACGCCAGTTTCTTCTCATATTTGTGTCCAACCCCGCCGGGCAGGATTTCGTCTTCATCGGCTTCCAGGTCAAGTTCAACCGCAGGATCAAGTGGCAGCGTCAGGGTCTCGCTCAGGGTTGCCGGCAACTGCTCAATGGCCTGGGTGTCCACCAGATGGCGAACCAGCCCCTGTACAATGCGTGTGCTTTGGGCAAGCTCGGCATCGAACAGTTCCTCCAGCTCGTGATTGCTCTCGATATAACTCCAGAGGGAGGCGATCAGTGCGATCAGGAGCACTGTCGAGGTAACCAGAAGCGTTAACGTGCGAGTCAGCGACATGCGGATGCCCCCGCCGCCTCGGGATCCAGAACGTAGCCGACGCCACGAATGGTGCGTATGACGGGCTTGCCGATCCGGCGGCGAAGGTGGTGAATGTGTACTTCCAGGGCGTTGCTTTCAGCGCCCGAATCCCAACCGTAGAGCTGCTCTTCCAGGCGCCGGCGCGTGGCAACCTGGCCGGGGTGTCGCATCAGGTAGTGAAGAATCTGGAACTCGCTGCGAGGCAGTACGGATGTTTCGCCACCTGCCACAAGCTGGCCGGTATCGGTATTCAGTTTTATTTGCCCCACCTGAAGCTCGGCATCGCCGCTGGTAGAAGCCCCGCGCCGGGTTACTGCACGCATCCGGGCTTTCAGTTCGGCCATGGCGAAAGGTTTGGTCAGGTAGTCGTCCGCCCCGGCATCAAGGCCCAGGAGCTTTTCATCCAGTTCGGTGCGAGCGGTCAGAATGATCACGGGTGTGTGGTTCCCGGCCTGCCTTGCGCCCCGGAGAACATCGAGGCCATCGAGCCGGGGTAAAGTCAGGTCAAGTATGACCAGGTCAAAATGGTCTTGCTTCAGCGCTGTCAAAGCCTGCTGGCCGTCGTCGAGCCAGTCGACCGTATGTTGGTCCTGCCGGAGCATGTCCAGCATTGTGCGGGCAAGTGGATGGTCGTCCTCCACCAACAGTATGCGCATGGATGGTTCCTGCTAAATGTGATCCTGGCGAGTGTGCCACAGAAAGCTTAACGCGGGCTTAAGAAATCTCCGACACTGCCTTAAGGATGGGTTAAGACTCTCCACCTAATCTGGCAGCCGTGACCAGAGGGCCAGCCTGGCCCTGGCTGTTGGAGAACCCTGATGACTGATCCGTTGACCATTTCTGCTTGTTGTCCGCCGGACGCTCCAGATGTCGTGCCATTGCTTCGTTGCGCCGGACGGTGGTTCAGTGAAATCGTGCCTGGTACAGGGATGGCGGAGAGCGTTGCGGCCTTCATTCGCCGCCGCTTTCAGCAAGCTTACGGCGCCGAACCGAACCTGCGTATCCCCTCCCTGCTCGCCTTGACTACGGCCCAGGGCAGCCTGATGGCCGCGGTCGGTGTCCGAAATGCTGCGACTGACACCCTGTTTCTGGAGGACTATCTGTCGGTGCCGGTGCAAACACTGATGCCGGAACCGGGAACAAGGCGCAGCGGTATTGCCGAAATTGCCCACCTGGCCGGGGTGGAAGCCGGGGTCAGCCGCTATCTGTTCGCCTCGCTCTCAGTGTGGTTGGATGCTGCCGGCTATGACTGGGTGGTGTGTACCGGTACCGACCAGTTGCGCAACAGTTTCCATCGGCTCGGCATCGCCACGCAGGTGCTGGCGGATGCCGACCCTTCAAAATTGCCGGATGGCGGCGCTGGTTGGGGTCGCTATTACGACCATCATCCGGTGGTGATGACCATCAAGGTCGCTGATGGTATGGCGGCCTTGCGCGCCGCCGGCTTGCTGGAGCTGGTGCAGCCGGTTGTTGCGGCCGAGGATAAACCGCAGGCGGACCTGGGAGGTGCCTATGGCCGCCTTGCCTGATCTGTTGCTCCGGCGCGTACAGCAGCATCCGGATCACATCGCCCTGCGCGGGCCGGATGCCGGGCTCAGTTACCAGGATTTGTGGCGCGCAGCCGGAGCAGTGGCTGATCAGTTGCGAAATCTGGGCGTCAAACGCATCGGGCTGTGTGGCGACAACACCCCGGCCTGGGTGGTGGCGGACCTGGCCTGCCTGATGGCAGAGGTGGTGTGTGTACCGGTGCCGGTGTTTTTTTCCAGAAGCCAGAACGAGCACCTGATTCAGCGGGCCGGGCTGGATGCCCTGGTATTCAGTGGCGAAGCAGAACAGGCGGAGATGATCGGTCATGGCGTCTGGCTGAGACATGTGCCGGTGTCCCCTGCTGCCTCCTGGATGCCGGAACACACCGCCAAGATTACCTTCACCTCCGGCAGTACTGGTACCCCCAAGGGCGTGTGCCTGTCGGCGCAGCAGCTGGCGGCGACCGCCGGTGCGCTGCAGCAGCGGCTGGAAGGTGTGGAGCTGGAGCAACACCTGTGCATTCTGCCGCTGGCAACCCTGCTGGAGAACATTGCCGGGGTTTACCTGCCCCTGCTGATGGGCGCCACGGTGACGGTTGCCCCGTTGCAGACTCTGGGCATGACCGGCAGCAGTGGCCTCGATCTCGGCCAGCTGTTGGCCGGCCTGAATCGGCATCAACCCCATTCCGTGATTCTGGTGCCTGAGCTGGCGATGGCGCTGGTCAATGCCGGCGAGCAGGGATTGCTGACAACGGATTCGTTTCGCTTCCTGGCGGTCGGCGGCGGCCGGGTATCGCCGGACCTGTTGGCCCGGGGACGGTCGATTGGGTTGCCTCTGTACGAGGGCTACGGTTTGTCTGAATGTGGCTCGGTGGTGGCGCTGAACGTGCCCGGAGCCGAGCGAGAAGGCTCGGTGGGCCTTCCCCTGGGGCATGTGCAGGTAAAGGTGGATAACGAACACCGGATTCTGGTTCGGGGCAATACCCATCTGGGGTATCTCGGTGATGAGCCGCAAGCCGATGACTGGCTGGATACCGGAGATCTGGGCGACCAGGACGCCGAGGGCTTTCTGGCCGTCAACGGCCGGGCCAAGAATCTGTTGATCACCAGCTTTGGCCGGAACATCAGCCCGGAATGGCTGGAAAGTGAACTGGTCCAGGCATTGGGGGCCACTCAGGCCGTGGTATTTGGCGATGGTGAGCCACAACCCGGTGCTTTGGTGGTGATCACCGATAATCGAAGCCCTGATGATGTGCGTGCGGCCCTGACGTTGCTGAATGCCGGTTTGCCGGATTATGCCCGCCTGCAGGCTGTGTACCTGCGCCGGCAACGGCTGACCCAGGCCGAGGGTCACATCACGGCCAACGGTCGCCCGGTGCGGCACCAGATTCAGGCTGACCTGCCCATGCTCATGGCCGAAGCCTTTCCCCTTTTTATGAATCTTTCTGTGCCTGCGGGCACTTCTCCCCAACAGACAACGCCAGGAGTCTCCAACATGGCATTTTTTGACCGACTGCAATCCGAAACCGAACAGGCCCGGGCCCATGTCACCGGAGCCCCGGTGATTCAAGCCATCCAGGAGGGTCGCTTTGACCTTGAAGGCTACACCTGGTTTCTGACCCAGGCCTACCACCACGTGAAACACACGGTACCGCTGATGATGGCTTGCGGCGGGCGGCTCCCTGAGCGGCTGGAGTTTGTGCGCAAGGCGCTGGTGGAATACATCGAGGAAGAATACGGCCACCACGAGTGGATCCTGAACGACCTGGAAGCCTGTGGTGAAGACAAGGAAGCCATCCGCCATGGCCAGCCGGATACCTCCATCGAGCTGATGGTGGCTTACCTGTACGACCGCATCCAGCGCGGCAACCCGGCCGCCTTTTTCGGCATGGTTCAGGTACTGGAAGGCACCTCCATCGAACTGGCCACGCCGCTGGGCGAAGCCATCCAGAAACAGCTGGGCCTGCCTGACCAGGCCTTC
The DNA here is from genome assembly GCF_023016065.1 of Marinobacter sp. S0848L. Classification (GTDB taxonomy): domain Bacteria; phylum Pseudomonadota; class Gammaproteobacteria; order Pseudomonadales; family Oleiphilaceae; genus Marinobacter. The sequence goes on from NZ_JALKAQ010000006.1 coordinate 80,835, forward strand.
AGCTATCTGTATTCTCACGGCGCACTGGACCAGGAGCACTTCGAGTTTTTCCGCAACCTGATGGACAGCATTACAGATCCGGACGACCAGCAGGTCATCATCGAGTCGGCCCGCATGGTGTATCGACTTTACGGCGACATGCTGCACAGCATTCCGCTGCCGGCCAGTAACAAGGAGCAGCGCCATGAGGCTGCATGACCGAACCTTTCTGCTGCTGGGCGGCACTGGCGGCATTGGCCAGGCCCTGATCAGCCCCCTGGTGGAAAGTGGTGCCCGGGTGATTGTGGCGACCCGCCATCCCGAGCGGCTGGAAAAGCGCGCAGGCGTTTCCCCGGTGCACCTGGAGCTGGCCAGCCTGGAACTGGACCGGCAACTGCAACAGCTGACCGAGGTGTATCCGGATATTGATGGCGTGATCCACTGCGCCGGCCAGAACCGCTTTGCGGCGCTGGAGGGCATGGCGGTCAGCGACCTGGACGCCCAGCTCATGGTCAACCTGCGTTCCGCCATGCTGGTCGCCCGGCATTTTGTCCCGCGGTTCCGTAAAGCGGGGATGGGCGGCCTGGTGTTTGTGGGTTCCACCTTCGGCAGTATCGGGTTCCCGGGCTACACCGCTTACTGTGCCAGCAAATTCGGCCTGCGCGGCTTTACCGAAGCCCTGCGCCGGGAGCTGGCGGATACCCCGGTGCAGGTGGTGTACGTGGCCCCCAGGGCGACCGCCACGGCCATGAACCCGGAGCCGGTGAACGAGTTGAACCGGGCGCTGGGCAATGCCATGGACGCTCCGGAAACCGTGGCGGCCCAGATTCTTCAGGCCATGGAAAAGGATGAGCGCCGGCGCTTCCTGGGCTGGCCGGAAAAACTGTTTGTGGTGATCAACGGCATCCTGCCGAAGATGGTGGATAAAGCCATGTTGAAACAACTGCCGGTCATCCGGCGCTTTCTGGATTCAGGAGCAATGTCATGAAGTGGATAGCAATGATGTTGGCCAGTGTCCTGGCCATGCCTCTGTGGGCTCAGGACATACAGGCTGAGCTGGTGCACATTCAGCAACGCTGGGCCGAGATCCAGTATCAGTTGCCCGAGGACGACAGGGAAAAGGCGTTTGAAGCACTGGCCAGGGACGCTGAGACCTTTGTCGCCGATTACCCGGGCCGGGCCGAACCGCTGATCTGGCAGGGTATTGTGCTCAGCACCTACGCTGGCGCCAAAGGCGGTCTGGGCGCCCTGGGGCTGGTAAAAGAGGCCAGGGCTTCACTGGAAGCGGCACTGGACATCGATCCAGAGGCACTGGATGGCTCGGCCTACACGTCTCTGGGTAGTCTATACTACCAGGTGCCGGGTTGGCCGCTGGGGTTCGGGGATGACAGCAAGGCGCGGAGTTATCTGCAAAAAGCCCTGGCGATCAACCCTGATGGCATTGATGCCAATTATTTTTTCGGGGATTTTCTGCTGGATCAGGATGAGCCGGAGCGGGCGCGGGTGTACCTGGAAAAAGTACTGTCGGCGCCAGGCAGGCCGGGTCGTGAGCTGGCAGATGACGGTCGCCGCCGCGAGGCCACACAGCTTCTCGGGCAACGCTGAGCAAACACCCTGCCGGGGGCCGGAACGTGTTCCGGTGCCCGGTGTGATGCATCGAGCTTATCGCCTATATAAGAAAACAGAATTTCACCTTATATATCGTTTCAGTATATCCTTAGATCAAATCATAGATATCGGCGACATCCAAGGTGAATACCATGACTCAGCCTATCGTTCAGCATTTCTTCGATGAACCCACCAACACGTTCAGCTATGTGGTGCGGGATCCGGACAGTCAGGCCTGTGCCATCCTCGATTCGGTTCTGGACTTTGATTACGCGGCCGGTCGTACCGACGTTCGTTCCGCTGACGCCATTATCCAGTACGTTCGCGACAATGATTTAAAAGTTGAGTGGATTCTGGAAACCCACGTGCACGCGGATCATTTATCCGCTGCCCCGTATCTGCACGAGCAGCTGGGTGGTAAAACTGGTATTGGCGCCCGTATTACCGATGTTCAGGAAATCTTCGGTAAGGCTTTTAACGCAGGCACCGAGTTCGCCCGAGATGGCAGTCAGTTTGACCGGCTGTTCAAAGAAGGCGACACATTCACCATTGGTGGACTGGAAGGGCACGTGCTCCATACTCCCGGTCATACCCCGGCCTGCCTGACCTACGTCATCGGCGATGCCGCCTTCGTAGGCGACACCCTGTTCATGCCGGATTACGGTACAGCCCGCTGTGACTTCCCCGGTGGTGATGCCCGTACCCTGTTCCGCTCGATCCAAAAAGTGTTGGCCCTACCGGAGCAGACTAGAATTTTCCTGTGCCACGACTATAAAGCGCCGGGCCGGGAGGAATTCCATTGCATGACCACGGTGGCTGAACAGCGCGAAGCCAACGTGCATGTGCACGAAGGGGTTTCCGAGGATGGGTTCGTTAAGATGCGCACCGAGCGTGACGCGACATTGGATATGCCGCGTCTGATTTTGCCTTCGGTTCAGGTGAACATGCGGGCCGGTGAGATGCCTCCAGCGGAGGATAATGGGCAGGTCTATCTGAAAGTTCCGCTGAACCTGTTCTGAGCCGGGTATGAACCTCAAACGTTATTTGCCAATCCTGCAATGGGCTCCAGTGTACGGCCGTGGTGAGGCCACCAGCGACTTAATTGCGGCAGCGATTGTGACGGTAATGCTCATACCCCAATCGCTCGCTTACGCGCTGCTGGCGGGTCTGCCGGCTCAGGTTGGCCTGTATGCCAGCATTCTGCCGTTGGTGGCTTATGCGGTCTTCGGCACCAGTCGCACCCTCTCGGTGGGGCCGGTGGCGGTGGTTTCGTTGATGACCGCTGCGGCTTTGGCGCCCTTGGCGGCACTGGGCTCTGCGGAATACATTGCCGGTGCCGTGCTGATTGCCATTATGTCTGGCCTGATGCTCACGGTGATGGGCATTCTAAGGCTCGGTTTTTTGGCGAACTTTTTGAGTCATCCGGTGATTTCCGGATTTATCTCAGCCTCCGGTTTGGTGATTGCTGCCAGTCAGCTAAAACATCTGTTGGGTGTGCAAGCATCCGGCCATAACCTGCTGGATATTGGCGGATCTCTGCTCAGTGCGTTCGGTGATATCAATGTGCCAACCCTGTTGGTGGGTGCCGGAACGCTGTTTTTCCTGTGCTGGGCCCGGCATGGCTTGAAACCGCTGTTGGAAAAGCTGGGCCTGACAGCACGCCTTGCTGACATTCTGACGAAAACCGCCCCTATCCTGGCCGTTCTGGCGACCACTTGGCTGGCCTGGCAGTTCAGACTGGACCAGCAAGGCGTGCGCTTGGTTGGCGATATTCCCTCTGGCCTGCCTTCGTTTACACTGCCGAGCCTGGATCCTGCGCTTTGGTCCCAGTTGGCCGTAAGTGCCTTGTTGATCAGTGTGGTTGGTTTTGTTGAATCCGTCTCGGTGGGGCAGACGTTGGCGGCTAAGCGGCGCCAGCGTATTGATCCGGACCAGGAGCTGATCGGTTTAGGAGCGGCCAATCTCAGTGCCGGCTTGTCCGGAGGAATGCCGGTGACCGGTGGTTTCTCCCGCTCTGTGGTGAATTTCGATGCGGGTGCTGAAACGCCGGCGGCCGGAGCCTATGCCGCAGTCGGTATCGGGCTGGCAACCTTGTTTTTGACACCCGCAATTGCGTGGCTGCCTCAGGCAACCTTGGCCGCAACCATCATTGTGGCCGTGGTCACCTTGGTTGATCTACCCGCCCTGCTCCGCACCTTCCGTTACTCGCGCACCGATTTTGGCGCCATGCTGGCGACCATAGTGCTAACGCTGGTGCACAGCGTCGAAGCGGGCATCATCGCCGGCGTGGGCCTGTCGATTGGTTTGTTCCTGTACCGCACCAGTCGCCCGCATTGCGCAGTGTTGGGCCGTGTGCCGGGCACCGAACATTTTCGGAATATTCTGAGGCACGATGTGGAGGTGTGCCCGAAAGTCACCTTCTTGCGGGTGGACGAAAGCCTGTACTTCGCCAACGCGCGCTTCTTGGAAGAGACCGTGATCGAGCTTGTGGCCCGGGAGCTGGAGCTGAAGGATCTGGTGCTGGTGTGCCCTGCGGTCAATCTGATCGATGCGTCGGCGCTGGAAAGCCTTGAGGCCATGAACGAACGCCTTTCAGATGCGGGGGTCCGTTTGCATTTGTCCGAGGTGAAAGGGCCGGTAATGGATCGCCTGAAAGGCACGGAGCTGCTACAGCGAATGGGCGGTCAGGTTTTCTTAAGCACGTATCAAGCATGGAGAACGTTGACCGGGCACCATGGTGCGGCGGTGCCTGCTGAACGCTGAGTCAGCGCCAACGGGAATGCTTTTGCAGTTTACGCTGCAAGGTTCGCCGATGCATGTTGAGCGAGCGTGCCGTGGCGGAAATATTGCCATCGTGTTCGTTTAACACGCGCTGAATGTGTTCCCACTCCATTTCCTCCACCGAAGGCGGTGCGGGTCGCAGTTCCGGCTCGCCGTCAACGGGGTCAAAGCCGCGCATCAGTTGCTGAACGGTGACCGGTTTGCACAGGTAGTTCACCGCACCGCGCCGAATCGCTTCAACCGCAGTGGCAATGCTGCCGTAACCGGTCAGCACCAGAACTTCCAGTTCCGGCTTTTGTTTGAGCAGCTCCGGCAGCAGCTGCAAACCACTTTCGCCGGCCAGGTTCAGGTCCAGAACGCACCGATTAAACGTCGAATCTGTAAGGGCGGCCAAGGCCGAGGCGTGATTATGAGCCACCGCTGCGGTTATATTCTGCCGGGCAAGCGAACGAACCAGCACTTGGGTAAAAGCCTGATCGTCATCCACCAATAACCACTGTTCTGCTGGCATACTAATGCGCTCCGCTCGTATGAGGTGTGATGACAGGCAAAGCGATCGTCATCGTGGTGCCTGACCCACTGGTTTGGGCTTTCAGGCTTCCGCCGAGCCGTTGAATGGTAGCATTCGACAGAAAAAGCCCAACCCCCAAGCCATTGCGAGAATCGACGATTTCTTCGCCCGGCGCACCTTGAAGTGAAGATTCCAGCCCATCCCCGTGATCTTCAACCATCAGTTCAACGCGCCCGTCACCTGAAAGCCGGCTGCTGACTGACACCCATTCCGGGCTTGCGGTCAAAGCGTTGGCCATTAGGTTGAGCACCGCTTGATCCAGCGTTGCCTCCACTTTCACGTGGGCGTCAGGATAGTTCGCGGGCCAGTGCAACGGTCCCGTCGGCCACAGCAAGGTGGCTGATTCTCGAAGTCGCTCCAGCCAGCGTTTAACCGTTACCGTTTCCAGTTGCGCGGTTTTGGCTTCCACCGCGGTTTTGGTCAGCTGTTGCAGGTGTGCGCTGCAAAGCTGCACCTGTTGCTCCAGCAGGTCCAGATCTTCAGACAACTCCGGAGTGGTCTTGCCCCGGGTGTGGGCCCGGATTTCCCCAATGAGCAGCGTCATGGTGTTTAGCGGCGTACCTAACCGGTGCGCTACTGCGGCTGAGGACAGCCCCAAGGCAATCACCTGTTCATCCCGAAGCCGGCTTTCACGAAAGCTCGAAAGCTGGCTTTGTTGATGTCGCAGGCGGCGGGCGAGTGTGCCCACTACCAACAGGAGGATGGCGGCCGTCAGCGCAAAAGTCGCCCACATTCCGATCAGATGCAGTTGGGCCAGATCGCCGTCATGGTGATGGAGTACCACCGGGGTATGCCACAGAGCTAATGCTGTGTAGGCTGCAATGCCTGCGAGTGTGAGCACAAGGCTTTGACGTGTCGGCACCAGAATAATGGCCACTGCGATGGGTAACAGCAACAGGGAAACCAATGGGTTGGTATAGCCGCCGGTAAAATACAGCCACCCGCCGATCAGCGCCAGATCGATGGCCAGGGTCAGGCTAACGGGCGAAGACGCCTGCGGAGGTCGGCGGTTAAACCAGAGCCAACCTAAAGCCGCTAAGACACCATACAGCAGGCAAACCAGCAGTGCTTCAGCCCGGTGTGCCAGTTGAACCGTGGTTTCGGCAACGGCAATCGCCACCAACTGAATGGCAATGATGGCCAGCCGCATGCTCAGCAGATAGCGAGCGGCCTGGCGAAAACCGGTTTGAGAGTGCGTGAACCATTCCATGGCCGCATTCTAGCAGCAAGCGCTACCTGCGCCTCGGGGTAAGGTGCGACTTATTGTCTCGGATCAACCCGTGAAGTAACACACCAGCTGCTGGCTAAGGACATCGCCGGTCAGTTGCAAGTGGCCTGCGGTCAGGGAGTGTACGTGAACGGCCGCGGCTACCGGGTTGTTGGGTTCAGCCTTGCTGTCTGCATTGTCTGGGTGCAAGCGGTCCGGGTGGTATTGGCAGTGCGGCATGTCCGGGAACAATGCCCCGTAAGCTATGCCGCTTTCGACCAGATCCTGAAAGAAATGAGAGCCGTAGGATAAGTCCGGCACCATGTCACCGGCATTCTCCGATACTTCAATCAAAGCGGCGACACCGGCAATATCGGAAAAACGCGCGGGCACGCCGAGTTCCGGGCTGCTGGTGCCCCAGCGGCCGGGGCCTATCAACATGGTGGGTTCGGCCGACAACCGCATGATTCGTCCAATCAGCCGGGCCACCTCGTAGCGTTCACTCGTGTTCAGGTTGGCGTAAACCGAAGCATCCACACGAATGACCCGAGTGATGGCCAGATTGATATTGCCGCCCATAAAATGACCCCGGGTTTGGAACAGCAACCGGGATCGCGGCAATGGGTCAGGAACGTGAACGGGCCCGGTTTCACCGATGGTGGCCAGCGGGCGACATTGCACCAGATTGAACGACGTTTCGCCTTGGTCATTCAAGTGCAGAGTGAACTCCACGTCTACGGGGTGTCGGTAGCCGGCTTCAAGTGTGGTCAACAGGCTCGATAACTGGGCAATAAAGCGGCTGCCTTTCACGAGCGGTCGGAATGTCAGGCGCCAGACCGGGCCTTCAAGGCCGATTTGTTCCGCTCGGTTCGTGGCGGCTCGGTCTACCTCTGCCAAATATTTCATGGGCAGAGTTTTTGATGTCTCGAGAAGCTGACTGAGCGGACGGGTTTCGAGGTGTCCGGTTTCCAGATCCAGCAAATCGACCAGATGCTGGGAATACTGAAAGCTTTCATCCTGGTCGCGAAACGGCTGGCGGGTGGGGTAATCCAGTGCCATCACGCAGGCGTGGTCGCCCTCGATGCGGTCAACCGCACGCGTGCCTAGCCCCATAACCAGCCGCACCATGCCCGCTTTGGGGTCCATTTTGCTGTCCCACGCGAAGGTATTGCGCGATACGCCTACACCCGCGGCGTCTGGCAGGTAGTAGCGGCCATGAAAGCGACCGTTCACGCGCTGAATCAGCAGGGCCATGGGCTCTTCCCGCTGGTCCAGCCCGCGTCGCTTTCGGTACACCAGTGCGTCTTCGCTCATGGACGAGGCGTAAACTTCCCGAATGGCATTTTCCAGCGCTTCCAGACGCTCCTCAGGAGAGCCCTGATTGACCAGGAAAACACTGTCGTATTTTCCCGCAAAGGCATTGCCGAACCCATCTTCCTGCAGGCTGGAAGAGCGCACCAGAATCGGGTATTGCCCGTAGTGGTCAAGCAGTCGTTCCAGATCCGCTCGGATTTCGTTCGGAAAGTGGCCGTCCAGAATGCCTTTTTGCAAAGCCGGGGCTTCGTTCAGGTAACCGCCGTCAGAACGTTGCCGCATGATGGCCGGCCACAGGCCGTTGTGGACTAAAAACGAATAGTAGGCATCGGTGCCCAGATAACTGGAATCGTGAGGTTCCAGCAGTTCGGACCATTGTTCAGGATCGTCTTTCAGCAGGATATTCCGAGCCACCAGCATGCCGGTGGCTTTGCCGCCAATATAGCCGCTGCCGATGAGCCGGCTACGGATGGCGAGCAGATCTTCCAGTGATAGATAGCGCCGGGCCAACTCCAATATCTGCGGGTCCCGGCTTACCAGCACTTGCAGGACCTGTTCCTGCAACGCGGCGATGGCGCCAGGATTCTGGTTGGCTAAGGCGCGGCTGGCATCCTGAAACAGGCGATCCCAATAATCCAGCAACGGTTGATTGTGGAGGTTTTCCTGCTCCAGAGAGGCCTGGACCCTCGTTGCATCGCTGCTGTAGGTGATGGGGTGAAACTGCCCATGAAGCTCGCGGTGAGGCAGGAACATGGTGGGTGATTGCCGTCGCCAGACCTTGATCGGTTGCACCTGCACATCGTCGTCGTGACGGTGTACGTCCAGAAGCACCTGGGTGGTCTGGCGGATGCGGTCCAGCGTCATGCGCGAGTGACGGTCCGGGTGCAGGGCGAACCAGGCGACCGTGTCCAGTTCAAACAGAAACGGGCAGATAACCCGAAAGAAATTGCCCACCATGGCATCGGTTGCCCAGGCGTTAAGCAATTCGCTGAGGCTGTCGCTGATGTAAAACGCGCCTCGGCCATGCTGTTCAATCAGGCGCCAAACTCGGCTGGTGAAGCTTTCGAAACCGCCCAGAGCGTCTATTTCGATGGTGCGTACAGCGGGATGGTTTTCGATGATCGGCGGATGGTCGCCAAAACGAAGGTAGAGAATCTGCCGGCCTGAATGTGCGGCCGCTTCGACAAAAGGAAGGACGAAACGGCGATAGTCATCGAGGTGGGAAGCCCGCCAGACAACGTTATCGCCGATTCTGAGGTGATCCAGAACCTCGTCGAGCCCTGCCAGACCGGTAGATACCCGGTCCGGAGACTGACGAGACTCTTCGCCGTTCATAGCGGGATCAGATAACGCCCATGGCGTCCATGGCCTTGGCTACACGCAGGAAGCCATTGATGTTGGCACCTACGACATAGTTACCTTCGGCGCCAAACTCGGCTGCGGTTTCGTAGCAGTTCTTGTGGATATCGATCATGATTTCCTCAAGACGTTTCTGGGTGTAGTTGAAGGTCCAGGAATCGCGGCTGGCGTTCTGCTGCATTTCCAGTGCAGACGTAGCCACACCGCCGGCGTTTGCGGCTTTACCCGGGCCGTAGCAGATTTTGGCATCTTGGAACAACAGAATGCCTTCCGGAGTAGTCGGCATGTTCGCGCCTTCAGCAACCGCAATACAGCCGTTTTCTACCAGAATCTTGGCGTCGTTGGCGTTCAGTTCGTTCTGGGTGGCACATGGCAGAGCCACGTCGCACGGAACGCTCCAGATGTTGCCGCCGTCAACGTACTTGGCGTGCTTATGGAGTTCAGTGTAGGCACTGATGCGACGACGCTCAACTTCCTTGATCTGCTTGAGCGCTTTCAGGTCGATACCCTTTTCATCAACGATGATGCCCTGAGAGTCGGAGCAGGCAATAACCTTAGCGCCCAGCTCGTGACACTTCTCGATGGCGTAAGTGGCTACGTTACCGGAGCCGGACACCACAACCGTTTTGCCTTCCAGTGAGTCGCCACGGGCTTTCAGCATTTCGTGGGTAAAGAACACAGTGCCGTAACCGGTTGCTTCGGTACGGGCACGGCTGCCACCCCAGTCCAGACCCTTGCCGGTAAATACGCCAGACTCATAACGGTTGGTGATGCGCTTATACTGACCAAACATATAGCCGATCTCGCGACCGCCTACACCGATGTCGCCGGCCGGTACGTCTGTGTACTCGCCCAGATGACGATACAGCTCGGTCATCAGGCTCTGACAGAAACGCATGATTTCGTCGTCTGAACGGCCTTTCGGGTCGAAGTCGCTGCCGCCTTTACCGCCGCCGATGGGCAGGCCGGTCAGTGCGTTTTTGAAAATCTGTTCAAAGCCCAGGAACTTGATGATGCCCAGATAAACAGACGGGTGGAAACGCATGCCACCTTTATAGGGGCCCAGAGCACTGTTGAACTCTACACGGAAGGCGCGGTTGATGTGGATCTCGCCTTGATCGTCCTGCCAGGGCACACGGAAGATAATCTGACGCTCAGGCTCGCAAATGCGCTGAATAATTTTCTTGTCTGCGAACTCGGGGTACTTCACCAGAACTGGGCCGAGAGTTTCCAAAACCTCGTGCACAGCTTGGTGGAACTCCTTCTCGCCCGGGTTACGGTGAAGGACGTCCTGGTAGATCGGTACCAGCTTTTCGTCGAGTTTTGCTGTCATAGGAATAGCCCTCGGGATACGCGTATTGAAACCCGAAAAAAATTCGGGTGCCCAAAAAAAGGGCAGTGATTGCACCACAATAACGCACCATTTGGCAAGTCGATTGGTCAACTATTGGCGCTTTCCTCATTACTAGGTACCTAAAAAGAGGTGCGGCATCGTGTCTCAAGGCAAGCCGGTTAGGGTTCTTTATTATTCATATCGTCTCTCCCGAAGTTACAGATGATAGCCCCAAAAGGATCCTTTCGAATGCTGAAAAACCGTCTGCCCCGCTCTCTTGGTTATGTCGTGGCTGGTTGCACGTTGGCTGTACCGGTTCTGGCGCAAAACGGTGCAGATACGACCGTGTTGATCCGGGTAACTGAAGGCCAATCGGCAGAAGCCGCTCGTCTTTCGGCCGCGGCCGTTCAATCGGAACCGGTAGCGCGCTTGTCGTCCAATGCCTCGGTATCGCTATCCCGCATGGGCGGCCGCGGATTAGACCCGGTGGTGCGTGGGCAGAATGAAGAGCGTGTTGATGTCCTACTGGATGGAATGCGCGTCGAGGGCGCTTGTCCAAGCCGGATGGACCCGGCAACCAATCGGCTCAGTGTGGCACTGGCGCCAACACTTGAGGTACGTACCGGCAACCGTACTCTCCGGTGGGGCCCGATTGCCGGTGGCCGGATTGTGGCGACCACGTCCGCGCCGGTATTTGCAGATGACAATGTGACAGCGGGGCATATAACCATCGGTGGTGCCGATAATGGTGAAGGCAAACTGGTGAATGGCAGCGTGGCCGTGGGGCATAACGAGGCCTTTCTGCGTTTGGCCGGTGGATACGATGAATCCGATGATTACCAAGACGGCGACGGCAAAGACGTTCGCAGTTCCTATGAAAATTCTGAAGGCCGCATAGATGCCGCATGGACCGCGCAGAACGGGTTCTTTATCAAAGGCATGGCGAGCCGGCAGGAAGAAAGGGATGTCAGTTTTCCCGGCCGGGGAATGGATGCACCGAAAACCGATACGGACCTATACCGTTTGGAAGTGGGGGCGCCGGTAACCGATGGCAGCTGGAACCTGATGCTTTGGAAGGCGGATGTCGATCACGTGATGGATAATTTCAGCCTGCGTCAGGCAATGATGAAAATGCAGACCAACTCGAAAACCCGAACCGAAGGTGCCCGGCTGGTGCTGGACCAAACTCTCAATGACACCAACGATATTGCTTTGGGTATTGATGTAGAACGCAATGACTGGGATGCCACCATGTTCAACGGTATGGCTCTCGCTAATGAGGCTTCACTGATGTGGCCGGGCGTTGAACGAGAACGGGTGGGTGTGTTTGTGGAAGGCTTTCACCAGATTCGTGCAAATGCGCGTTTGGGGGCCGGAGTTCGCTATGATCGCATAGAAATGGACGCAACCCGTGCCGGGCAACGCTTCACCCCTATGTCGGGCGGAATGATGTCATTCACACCGGCTGAGTTGTATGCCAGCGCCTATGGCACCGATAGAGTTAGCGCTAACGATGACAATGTCAGCGGATTTGTGACGGGAGAGTGGCGTTTCTCACCTGGGCAGGCTCTTGAAGTTACTGCCAGTCACAGTGCGCGGTCGCCCGGTGTCAACGAACGCTACGTAGCTCGCAAAACCATGTCTGGCTCATGGGTGGGTAACCCGGGTCTGGATGTTGAAAAACACAACAAACTCGATGTAACGCTTTCCGGGCGGGCCGGAAATTGGCATTGGCGTCCGTCGCTTTGGGTGGATCAGGTTGATGATTACGTACTACGTTCTGAGAGCCGGTATTACAACGTGGATGCTCGCTTGCTCGGAGTAGAGGGAGAGTTTGGTTGGAGCAACGGGACCTGGAGCACAACCAGCCGGTTTGCTTCGGTTCGCGGCGAAAACCGGGATGACGATCAAGCGCTCTCCCGCATTCCGCCGATCCAGTTTAATCAGACAGTGGCTTGGACTCACAAAGGCCATGTCTTGGAAGTTGAATGGGAGTTGGCCCGCCGGCAAGACCGGGTATACCTCGAAGAAGACGGAGGGCTGGATCCTGCTACTTCCCCCGGATACGGGGTGCTCAACCTGACCGGCTCCCACCCTTTAATGACCAATCTCAGCCTGACCTGGGCGGTGGACAATGTGTTTGATAAAACCTGGGCCCGGCATGTCAGCAAAGACAATCTTTCGGATGAGGGCGTTTACCGTGTCAACGAACCCGGCCGCACCGTTCGCGCGGCGCTGACGGCGCGTTGGTAAGATTAATTATGGCGGTTGCCCGCTTCTCATAGCCGGCGGGTGACTTTTCCCCCAGGGCAGATGTTGTGTCTGCCTCGGGGCTTTTTTGATTCAGTGTCCATGTTGATCTGGTGCAGCGGGGTTAATTGCCTTCCCAGTAACGCTGCATTTTCATGAACAGGAAGGATGCGCTCCAGGTAATCAGTACCAGCCCGGTGAGCCCCTCTATTCCGGTTAGAAAACGCAGTGCGCCAACGGGCTCAATGTCACCATAACCGACCGTGGTAAAGGTAGCGAACGAAAAGTAGACACAGTCCAGAAAGCTGCCGTTAAAATTGCCTTGCAGTGAGCCCCAGGAGTCGGCGTGATGCATGAAAAAATAGGCAATCGCAAACACCCAAACCTGTGCGGTGTGGGCAATGAGCACGCCCAGGACCGCGGTCACCAAGCGCAGGTTGTGACGACTGTGCATGATCTTCAACAAAGCACTCAGGCGAACGAGCGCTTCGCGGTGCATAAGCACCACAAGCACGACAATGAAGGCGTTAATGACGGTGGCGCTTGCAAGATTGGCATAATCTGCTGAAAACAAACGTATAGTACTCCTGAGCGTACTTTTTTGTAGCAATCTGAAGATGCCTTTCAGAGGTATATTGTCATTCGTCGCCTGATCAGGGCGGAACTTAATTTACCTTAGCCGGCTAACTCGTTATGTCCAAAAGAATTATACCTGTAATTATTCTGATCGCCGGGGTTTTAGGATTCCTGTTTCTGAAAATGACCCGGCCGGAGCCCGCTCAGGTAACAGCGGTCGAGCGTAGCTGGCGAGTGCAGGTTCTAGTGGTTGAGCCCAAAACTCACACCCCTGTGCTTCCGTTATACGGAGAAGTCGTTGCGCCCGGAAAGGTATCGGTGGTCGCGGCGATGGCAGGGCGTATTGCGGAGCGGCCAGTGGCCGAAGGGCAGAGGGTTGAGCGGGGGGAGTTGTTGGTTGCGCTGGATCGTCAGGATGTCGAGCCGCTTCTGGCACAAGCGCAAGCTCAGGTTTCTGACCTAGAAGCGCAAATTCGGTCAGAACAGGTGCGTTATCAGAACGACTTGGCCTCGTTAAAAAGTGAAAAAGCCATCCTGAGCAATGCCCGCCGACAACGGGATCGCGCTCAGGCGCTGGTTGAACGCAAGTTGGCTTCCCGAGAGAACCTGGAGGCAGCAACCGATGCTGCTGCGCGGGCGGAACTGACACTCAATGTGCGGCAACGAGCCGTAGATGAACACCCTGCGCGTTTGCAGAGCCTGAAAGCCCGATTAACACAAGCGCAAGCGAGCTTGGCGAGCACCCGGCGAGACGCCGAGCGTGCCCGGGTTGTTGCTCCTTTCCAAGGCGTGGTCACCGATGTGCAAGTGGCCGAAGGCGATCAGATAACCCGTAACCAACCACTGTTGTCTATATACAACACAAACAGCTTGGAACTCCGTGCCAGAGTCCCTGACCGGTATCGGGAAGAGTTGGTTGCTGCTTTGGCGGCCGGCGATCGGCTTGTGGCTTACGGCGAGCAGGGGCAGGTTCGTTTCCGGCTGGAGCGCTTTGCCGGAACCAGCGACCCGGCGGGAACTGAAGTCATTCTCACGCCAACGGTCGGCGCGGAAGGTTTGCGGCCCGGGGCGTTACTGCCCGTCAGCCTTGAGCGACCCGTGCGGGAACAAACCGTAGCCATTCCATTCAGCGCACTGTATGGCGCCGACAGCGTGTACCTGATGACCGATGACCAGCGCCTGAAGCGGATTAAGGTAAACCGCATCGGCGAAGCTCAAAGCCATAACGGTGAGCGCCGGTTGTTGATATCGGCAGAGCAGCTAACCCCCGGAACACAATTGATTACGACGCACCTCCCCAATGCGGTGACAGGGCTAAAAGTTGAAGTGGCCGATGCAGCGGGAGGTGTCTCCCGGTGAAACGTAAGAAAGGCGTGATCGGATTTTTTGTTCACCACCGGGTTGCTGGCAATCTGGTGATGCTGGTTATGTTGCTGGGCGGTGTCTTGGCGCTGACTCGAATGAACATCCAGTTTTTTCCGACCTTCGCCTTGGACATGGTGAGCGTGCGGGTGGTCTGGAGCGGGGCTTCCGCCGAGGATGTGGAGCTGGGCATTACCGATCCACTGGAGCAAAAGCTTCGCAGTGTGGACGGGTTGAAGAAAATGACCTCGACCTCAGCCCAGAGCGTGTCGTCGATCACGCTGGAGTTCCACGAGGGCACCGACCCGGTTCAGGCCGTGGATGATGTACGCCAGCAAGTGGATGAGTTCAACAATCTTCCGGCGGATGCGGAAGAGCCCCGGGTCACGCGGATAGAGCGTTACGAGCCGGTCGCCCGTTTGCTGGTGTACGGTGATGTGGACCGCAGTGAACTGCGTGACATGGTGAATCGCTTTGAAGATGAACTGTTGAGCCGGGGTATCGACCGGATCAGCATCCGCGGTTTACCGGAACAGCAAATCAGCATCGATGTGCCAGTAGAGCGTCTGGACACCTTGGGGCTGACACTGGAACAGATCGCAGACCGGGTTGCCTCGATCTCGCGGGATTTGCCCGCCGGGATGATGGCACAGCAGGATGCAACCCGCGAACTACGCTCGGTGGAGCAGCGCCGGAGCCCTCAGGAATTTGAGGCATTACCGATTCTGAGTAGCGACCGTATCCGGCTGCAACTGGGTGATGTTGCCATCATCCATCAAGAGAGTCGCGACAATCAGACGGTGATGGAAAATGCCGGCCTGCCCGCTGTGGAGCTGCAATTGCAGCGAGTGGAGAACGGTAATTCGCTGGAGGCCGCAAGGATTTTGGAAGGGTGGCTGGAGGAGACTCGTCCTACCTTGCCACCGACGATCAAGCTCGCTGTTTATGACGAAACCTGGCAATTGCTGGAAGACCGGATTTCCTTGTTGGTCAACAACGGTTTGAGCGGTTTGGTTGTCGTGATCGCCCTGCTGTACTTGTTTTTGCCCGGGCGCGTGGCAGCGTGGGTCGCAATTGGCATCCCCACAGCGTTTATGGCGGCCTTGGCGGTACTGTGGCTGCTGGGTGGCTCCATCAACATGATGTCGTTGTTTGCGTTGATCATGGCGTTGGGGGTGATTGTGGATGACGCCATTGTGGTGGGCGAAGACGCCGATGCCCACGCGCGATTAGGGGAAGAGTCCATTTATGCCGCCGAAGGGGCGGCGAAACGCATGGTCTGGCCGGTACTGGCCTCGTCGCTGACCACGGTTGCCGCGTTTATGCCGTTGCTGGTGGTGGGCGGCATTATCGGCAACATTCTGGGCGATATTCCGCTGGTGATGATCTGTGTGCTGGTGGCGTCGCTGCTGGAATGCTTCATTGTCTTGCCCGCACACTTACGACGCGCTTTCATCACCAAGACCAAAACCGGCCGAGGCGAAGCCGCTCGCACGAATCCCGTAACCCGCTTTCGAGATCGGTTTGAGCAAGGTTTTGACCGCTTTCGTCAGGGGCCGTTTCGGCGATTCTCCCGCTACAGTCTGGCACATCGGGGTGCCACCGTTGCCACAGCGGTGGCACTGGCTTTGTTGACTGCGGGTTTGTTAGCCGGCGGGCGATTGGGGTTCAATTTCTTCCCGACGCCGGAACCCTCGGTGTTTTACGCCAACGCCAGTTTCGTTGCTGGCACGGATAAGCGCACAGTAGAGCGCTTCATCCATGACATGCAGCGGTCGCTCGCAGAAACCGACGAGGCTTTGGGGGGCGGTCTGATTTTAAACGCGGTCACCACCTATGGCGCGACTTTAGGCGCTGAGGGCAGCTCACGGAATGACGATGAGCTGGGTGCGATGCTGGTTGAACTGGTGCCCTCTGATCGGCGTTCTGTCCGTAATCCCGATTTTATCCGGGAGTGGCGTAGTCGCCTCACCTTACCCGCCGGTCTGGATGCGTTGAACATCAACGAACGACAGGCCGGGCCGCCGGGTCGGGATGTCAACGTGCGATTGACCGGCAGCAATGCGACGGATCTGAAAAGAGCCGCCGAGGAACTGGCGCAAGCCCTAGGCACGTTACCCGGTGTGCTGGATGTGGAAGATGACATGCCTTGGGGGCGGGAGCAGCTGATCTATCAGGTGAGCGCCTATGGCGAAGCGCTGGGATTGACTACGGTGGATTTAGGCCGGCAGCTAAGGGCGGCGTTTGATGGTCGTGTGGCGCAGATTTATCAACAGGGCCGCGACGAGATCGAAGTGCGCGTGCAGTTACCGCAAGTTCAGCGAGAACGGTACGCCACGTTGGAGCGTATGACCGTGCGTGTGCCGGATGGACGTTTTGTGCCGCTGATGCAGGTGATGAATCTGGATCACCAACAGGGGTTTCAGGCCTTGCGCCATGCCGACGGCAAGCTGGCGGTGGAGGTGACATCGGCACTCAACAGTCGGATAACCACCACGGACCAAGTGTTAGAGAGCCTGGAGGCCAATGCGTTGCCTGACATCGCCAGCCGGTATGGCGTGCGTTACAGCTTCGAAGGCCGGTCGGCGGATCAACGAGAAACCATGGATGACATGAAAACGGGGCTGATCATCGGCGTCGGTTTGATGTACGTGGTGCTGGCGTGGGTTTTTGCCTCTTGGCTACTGCCCGTGATTGTGATGGCGATCATTCCGTTTGCTTTGGTGGGCGCGTTGCTGGGGCATTGGCTGATGGGCCTGCAGCTTACGATTTTATCGTTATTCGGTCTGTTCGGGCTGTCCGGTATCGTGGTGAATAACGCGATTATTCTGGTCGCCTTCTACAATCAGCAGCGACAGAAAGGATTGGGGATAACCGATGCGCTGAACGAGGCCGTCGTTCAGCGCGTTCGCGCTGTGCTATTGACCTCGCTCACCACCATTGGCGGACTGATGCCGTTGTTGTTCGAGACATCACTGCAAGCCCAGTTCCTGATTCCCATGGCCACGTCGATAGCGTTTGGTCTGGCTTTGTCTACGGTACTAGTGCTGCTGGTTATTCCGGCTCTGTTGTCGTGGGTTGAGCACTTCCGGGCGTGGCGGAGCGAACATCAATGATGGTTTCGCCCTGTCGGCTACTCCTATGAATCAGCTCTCTCAGGCGCATGCGTTCTTCTTCTTGGGGTTCGTACATATCAACAATAATCTCGACGCGGCGGTTCTTGGCGCGGCTTTCTGAGGAATCGTTCTCAACCCGCGGTTCGGTATCCGCGAGCCCCTTAACGGCCAGCCGCGTGGGTTCAACGCCGCCGGTTGCCAACACCGCATTGGCAACGGCTGCGGCGCGGGCCGCCGACAAATCCCAGTTGCTGTAAAAACGCGAGTTGCGAATGGGAATATCGTCGGTGTGGCCCTCGACGGTAAGCTCGCCGGGGATATCCGCCAGTACCTCGGCCATTTCCAGCAACAAGGTTTCAAACTCCCAGGTCAGCTCGGCAGAACCCGACGGGAAAGACCCCTTCTCCTCAACCCGAATAACGATACGGTGCTGATCCGAGTCAGCCTCGACTGTAATTCGCCCATCTTCAAGCGCTTCGGCCAGCACCTCGCGAATCCGTGACGCGTTGTCCTCGAGTGCCTCCTTGGCCGCCTCTTCCCGGGCTTCCTCGGTTGGGCTCTTGAGTGTTTCCAACTCCGGCTTTTGGTCGGTGGTGGTTTGGCGGATTTCATTGACCACCGTTGGCTCGGGGGGAGCCGGAGAGAACTTATCAAAAATAGGGCTGGTCCCTTGAGGTATCTCAAGAGCGGGCACGTCGCGCTGTACGCCGAAGGCTTTCGAGAGCTCGCCGGCAATCTGCTTGAACTTCATGGCGTCGATCTCAGAGAACGACAGCAAAAGCACAAAGAAGCACATCAACAACGACATCAGGTCAGCGAAGGTCACAACCCACGCCGGAATCCCCGGTTTTTCTTCTTCTGGCAGCTCATCCATAGTGCTTATCCGCCGCTGGTCTCTGCCTCGGGCGCTTTATCGCGCTGGTTCGGGGGCAGGTAACTTGACAGCATCTGTTCGATAACGCGGGGGTTGGTGCCTTGTTGTATAGCCACCAAAGCATCGGTATAGAGCATTTGCATGCGCGCTTCTTCGGTCATCCGAAGGGAGAGCTTGTCAGCAATCGGCGATGCAATCATGGTAGCGATCATCGCGCCGTAGAGGGTTGTCAGCAGTGCCACTGCCATGGCCGGCCCGATGGATTTCGGGTCTTCCATGTTGGACAGCATTTGTACCAGGCCGATCAGGGTGCCGATCATGCCCATCGCCGGCGCAACATCGGCCATGGCGGTAAATACTTTGGATCCGGAGCGGTTGTAATCCAGCGTCATCAAACGCTCTTTATCCAGCAATTGTTTGATGGTTTCGTCGTTTTGGCCATCGACCAGCATCTGGATGCCGCTGGCGAGAAACGGTGAACTGACATCCCGGCCTTCAAGGCCAAGCGGGCCTTCTTTGCGGGCAATGCTCGCAATTTCGACCAGTTCCTCAATGCTGTCCTGGGTTTCCGGCAGTTTGAATTTAAAGGCCCGGACGGCTGCTTTAAAGGCGCCGAGGAACTGAGGAATGCTGAATTTGGCTAACACCACGAACATGGTGCCGCCCACGACGATCAGCAGGGAGGACGAGTTAACGAAAACATCAGGGGACACGCCGAGAATAACGGCTGAAGCGATGAGTAACAGTGCGCCGACAAGGCCGACCAGAGTAGCGAAATCCACATGCGCTCCGGAAAGTTATTGATTGAGGGTTGGGTGAAGATTACTGACAGTGTGCGGCTCAGGCAATTGCTTTATGTATCTATTCGTTATCTGATGATAGTTCTTTCCAGGCAGCATATTTGTGCAAATCCGATTCGACCCATTTCAAGCAAAGTGCCACAACACCTGCATCGTCAAGAAAGCCGAATCCGAAGATGAGATCAGGGATCAAATCCAGCGGATTCATCACGTACAGTAAGGCCCCGGCAACCGCGGCAATGGTTTTCCATGGCACGGTGTGGTAACGACCGTTCCAATAATCCCGAATCAGGGAAAACATCAGTTTAATGTCGGTGCTGAAGCGTTCGAGGCGGCCGCTGCTTTTTACTTTTGCCTCGATCGCCTCCTGTCGTTTCAGCAGTGTTTCCAGATCGTTTTTACGGACCTTACCGGCTTCTTCACTCAGTTGCTGTTCTGCGGTTCTTTTGGAAAACACTGCCATGACTGTACGCCTATAAGTTTTAGCCTACGAAGATGCGTTTGGCCAATCCGGCACCTTTTAGACCCTGAATGGAAAGCGTGGTAATCAAGCCGCCAATCATCGCGCCCACAAGGCCGCAGGTCAAAATGTCCTGCCCGGTCAGGTACAACCCGGGGATGTCGGTTTTGGGCTTAAGCCAGCGCTGTTCAAACCGTTTCGGGGTATGGTCCAGACCGTAGAGCTCGCCTTCTTCGTAGCGGCAGAACCAGGCGGTGGACAGCGGCGTGGACGTTTCCACGTAATCGATCTTACCGCGTAGCTGGGGCAGCTTGTCGTAAACCTCTTCCAGCAGTTTGTCGGTAATCTCGGCTTTAAGTGCCTCGTACTCTTCGCCGCGCTTGCCCCAGGTGCTGCCCTGCCAGGACTCGAACATTTCCCAGGAGGTAGGTGCCACCACTTCCAGCGTTGAGGTGCCCGGCCAGCGGTTTTGATAATCCGGATCTTTGGCGGCGGGGAACGACAGGTACACCACCGGGAAAGGCGCGTTGTGTGGGTCCTTCAGAAAGTTATCCACACTGGCATCGTGGTCTGGCCCGGGATAGATCCAGAAGTTGGTGCGAGGCAAACCGAGTTCTTCCGGTGTGCCTTTCAGACCAATGTACAGGCCGATGTGGGCCATGGACGGTTTAATGCTCTTGCGATCCTGTGGATAACCGACTTTTTCAGAAACCTCTTTCGGCAACAGCCGCTCATAAGTGTTGATGACTCCGGCTCCACTGATGATTTTGGGGGCGCGGATTTCTTCACCATCGGCCATGCGAACGCCTACGGCTTTGCCCTTCTCGATCAGAATGTCGGTGACATCGGCGTAGGTAAATACTTCGCCGCCTGCGGCCTGAATGCCCGGGATAATGGTTTTGGCGATTTCGGAGGCACCGCCGACCGGATAGTAACCGCCGTGCAAATAATGTTTGGCGATGATGGCGTGAATCATGAAGCTCGACTGCTTCGGGGTTACACCGCAGTCGCCCCATTGGCCGGTAATGGCACCGATGAGTTCTTCGTTATCGGTCAGTTCCCGCAGTACATCGTACGTGGTGCGGTTGAAGCAATCGGGCAGTACGGTGTCCAAGCCTTTGGACACGAGCGGGCTGATCAGCGACGGCGAGAGTTTGGACAGGGTATACCACTGCATGCCGCTGGTGACCTGATCGAGCAGCGCAACGTAACGGTCGATAGCCTCGCCTTCGTCCGGGAATGAGGCCAACAGCGAGTGACGCAGGCCTTCTTTGCCCGCTCGCAGATTGACGACTTTGTCGCCGAGGAAGAAACGGTCGTAGTTTTCATCCATTGGCGCCCACTTGAGCTTGCTGTCGGTGATGTAGTCGAACAGACGGCGGGCGAGTGTGGTGCTTACGCCCATATCACCAATGTAGTGAACGCCCACATCCCACTCATAGCCGTTGCGGGCGTAGCTGTGAGTATAGCCACCGGCGGTGTAATGTTGTTCGAGAACCAGAACCCTCTTACCCGCACGGGCGAGACAGGCGGCGGCTGTCAGCCCGCCGATGCCTGAACCGATGACGATCGCATCGTAGGGACCTTTTAAACGGTTTGCGCGGTATCGGGTGCCGATTCGGATGGTACTGGGTTTGAGCTTTTTTGGAGCTACTGCCTCTGCCACTGCGGTATCCTCATGATCATGCGTCGGTGCGGTCTGTTGGCGCCATCCAGGGCCAGCCGAACCGGTATTATTTTTAGAGTATCTTCAGCATCCTATGGTTGGGTTGGCTTGTCCAGACCCGAAAGGCGAACCTCGGAAACTTCATTCAGTTTTGTTAACTGACGTCATCAACCTTGCAGCATGAAGATTTTGTACTCCGGAACTTATAGCGCCTGATGCGGTCTAGTGGAAGTCGTTGGGAAGAGAGGCAGGTATGACAGATATTCGGTTGTGGGATTTGCCGACGCGATTGTTTCACTGGCTTTTGTTGTTGGCCGTAACGGGCGCGGTTGTCACCATCAAAACGGGAATGCCCGAGTGGCATAGCCGCTTCGGTTTGTTTGTGGTCGGTTTGTTGAGCTTTCGGATCGCTTGGGGTTTTTTGGGGTCTACCTACGCCCGCTTCAGTTCGTTTGTCCGCGGACCGTCGGCGGTTTTGCGCTACCTTCGTGGTCAATGGCAGGGCGTGGGCCACAATCCTCTGGGTGCGCTGTCGGTGTTGGCACTGTTGGCTTTGTTCGGGTTTCAGGCTGTCACGGGATTGTTTGCCAATGACGAGATTTCGTTTCAGGGCCCGTTGTACCCTCTCATTTCCTCAGGCTGGAGCGACACGCTGAGTAGCTGGCACAGGCTGACCGAGTGGTACCTGTACGGCTTGGTTGCTCTGCATGTGCTGGCGGTGGTGTGGTACACGAAAGTGAAGAAGGACAACCTGGTGACACCGATGATTACCGGTAAAAAACGAGTGCCACCGGGCCTTGCTTCAGATGCGAAGGGGGGCGGTGTCGTGGCTTTTCTGGTGTCTCTGGTATTGGCTGCGGGCGTTGTTCTCGGCGCCAGCGGCAGCCTGATGTCACCGCCGCCGGCTCCGGAACCACCACCCCAGAATCTGGGATGGTAAAGCGTGCTACTTACTTAGCACGGAAGTTGTCGTGGCAGGCCTTGCAGGTCTTGCCCACGGCCGCAAACTGGCGAGCCAGTGCGGCTTTGTCACCCTCGGCGGCAACCGCTTGAAGTTTGTTGGCTTCACGGCCAAAGTTCATGCCCACTTCGCGGGCTTTTTCCGGTTGTTCGAAAAATTCGGGCTTCAGGCGAGTGTCGTCAGCCTTGTCTAGTGACGATTCCGGGCTGAACAGTGCGCCCATGCCGGAGTTGGCAACAGCGGCAATGGCGTTTGCGGCGGCTTTCATCTGGTCCGCGTTGTAGGCAACGTCGCCATCGACGGCTTGCGCTTTGATTTTGCCCATGTTCCAGGCCATGAACTGGTAAGCGCCCTGACGTGCTGTGATCTGGTCTTCAACGCTCATTTGGGCGGCTGCGGGCAGGGTAATCGACAATGCCAAAGCAGCGGTGGCGATTAGGCGTGTTCTTTTCATTTTAATCCCTCTCTTTCTAGTTCTGGTGGTAAATGATAAAAGCGTTTATAAAGGCGTGGTTCTAAGCATGCTACCTGTATAGACTCACCCCATGACAACTATATGCGTTTAAAGTTCAACCCGGAGACACTTCACAATGGCAATTTGGACAGTAACCCCCAGTATTGAACAGATGACTGAGGCCAGCAAGAACACAGCGGTCGGTCATATGGGTATTGAATACCTCGAAATCGGTGACGATTATGTGAAAGGCCGTATGCCGGTGGATGAGCGCACCATCCAGCCGTTTGGTATTTTACATGGAGGCTCTTCGGTGGTGCTGGCGGAAACCCTGGGCAGCATGGCAGCCAACTGTGTTCTGAAAGACAAAGGTACCGTTGCGGTAGGACTGGATATCAACGCGAATCATATTCGCCCGGTGAGTAGCGGCTGGGTGTATGGCACCGCTAAGGCCCAGCACATCGGCAGTGCAACCCAGGTTTGGGAAATTCGTCTGGAAAATGAACAGGGTAAGCTGACCTGTATTTCCCGTTTGACCATGGCTGTGACCAAACGCCGGTAATCGTGGTGCTCCAGGGAGCAGGGTCAGTCGGTATAAAGCGAGATTCGGTCGCGACCCTGCTCTTTGGATTGATACAGCGCTTGATCGGCCCGCTTAAGAAGGGCTTCCAAATTGGGGTCGTTTGGCCTGTTACTGGTAATGCCAAAGCTGGCCGTGAGTTTGATGGTATGGCCTTCGTGCGGTACGCCTAAAGCGCGGATGATGACCAACAGTTGCTGAGCGATTTCGCGGGCTTTGTTGATGGGTGTTTCGGGTAGTAGCAGAACGAATTCCTCTCCGCCCATTCGGGCTATAAGGTCTGATTCGCGTAGCCGTGCTTGCATGACTTTAGAGACACGAATGAGCACTTCGTCACCGGCCTGGTGGCCATAGGTGTCATTCACTCTTTTGAAAAAGTCGAGATCGACCATCACCATCGACAGCGTTGATTGGTTGCGCAGAGCCTGATGCAGCATTTGATGGCCAAACTGGAAGACGGCCCGGCGGTTGGGTAGTCCGGTAAGTTCATCTTCCAAGGCCGCTGCCTGTGCACGTTCGTGAGCTTCCTGCAAAGCCAGCTCGATTTCTTTTCGAGCGGAGATGTCGGTGGCAATTTCGAGGCGAACGAGTTTGCCATCGGTCCAGGGGATGGCTTGATCCCGGCACTGATACCAGCGTTGGTCAACACGATTCTGGAATTCCCACACGTGGGGCGGTGTGGGAGAACCCTCGGGTGTACGTAACAAATGGTTGGTGCAGAAGCGGCACGGGCCGCCGGCATTTTGGAGCACCTGCCAACATTTCCGGCCGTCAACTTCACCCCATCTCTGTCGCCCATAGGCGTTCATATAAAGAAGTTCATGGGTTTCGAAGTCAGAGACGTAAACCAAGGCATCGAGATTGTCGAGTACAGCTTGCAGTCCACCCGCAGAAATCATCGTTGCTGGCGCATGCGTGTCCAGCTCGTCCGGGAGCTCGGTAGAGGGTATTTTGGATGTCATGGCGGGTGTAGCCTGCGTTCAGTTCCGTTGATCGGTAAAGTATGGCCCAGTTAGCGGTGATTGCCAGTGCGTCGCTTTAATTTGCATGTTGCGACGAGTGCGGGGCGGGTTCAATTAGACCATAGCCGTCAGGGCTAAGATTTATTGTTTCAGGAGTGAGTGTTTATGGAAGCAGCTAACTCACCGGCACAATGCCCCTGCGGCAGTGGTGCAGATTACTCACGTTGTTGTCAGCCTTGGCTCCTTGGCCAGCCTGCACCCACGCCGGAAGCGTTAATGCGCTCCCGATACACGGCTTTTGTTAAACACAACGTCGAATACCTGCTAGCGACCTGGCATTCAGCTACTCGCCCTTCGGAGTTGGAGTTGGAAGGTTCGCCAGCATGGACGTCGCTAAACATTATTGAAGCAAGCGAAAAATCAGACCGGGGAACGGTGCATTTCCGCGCGCTTTATCGGACAGGTTCCGGTTGGGGCTATCTCGAAGAACAGTCCGATTTCGTTCGGGAAGAGGGCCGCTGGTTCTATCTGAGTGGCACAACAAGCGAAGGGCAGCTCAAGCCCGGGCGAAACGATGTCTGCCCTTGTGGCAGCGGCCGTAAATTCAAAGTGTGTTGTCTGCGCAAGTGAGTGATTCATGAACAAGGCAGTGTCGGAAACCAGTAAAGGTGTGGCCTATGGCTTGGCGGCTTACACCATGTGGGGCAGCTTTCCGCTGTATTTTGCGCTCTTTGAGGGCATTCCCGCATGGGAGGTGCTGATTCACCGAGTGGTCTGGTCCTGCGTATTTCTTGCAGTGGTTATTTCGCTGCTGAAACGGTGGACTCCGGTTAAAACGGCATTGAAGAGCCCGAAACGGCTGGGGTTTGTACTGGGGTGCGCGATTTTCATTGCCCTGAACTGGGGAATATACATCTACGCGGTGGAAACCCGGCAAGTGATGCAGGCCAGTCTGGGCTACTTCCTGACACCGCTGGTGAATGTGGCGATGGGGCTGCTCATCCTGGGTGAGCGCATATCCCGGCTGCAGGTGGCCGCGGTGGTGTTGGCGGCGGTGGCGATTGTCTACCAAATTGTTTTGCTGGGTGTGTTGCCTTGGATAACCCTGGCGCTGGCCTTCAGCTTTGGCACCTATGGGCTGATGCGTAAAAAGGTGGATCTGGATGGATTGTCGGGTTTATTTGTTGAAACACTCTTGTTGTTGCCGCTCGGGCTGCTCGCGTTGGCGTGGTTGTCGGCCCAGGAATTGTCGCATCTGACGGATAGCACCCGCAGTGCCCTGCTGCTGATGTCCAGCGGAATAGTAACGGCTATTCCGTTGTTGGCCTTTGCCGGTGCCGCCCGTCGGTTGCGGCTGTCTACTGTCGGGTTTCTTATGTACATCAACCCCACCTTGCAGTTTTTGATTGCGATGTATGTTTTTCACGAGCCGTTGGGTACCGAGAAGTTGGTCAGTTTCGTGATGATTTGGGTGGCTTTGGCGATTTATTCCTGGTCGGCATGGAATGGCAGGGCTCGGGCATGAAACAGCCGATTACGGGCTACCACAAAGATGATGAAAGCCATTGGGTTGCGCAATTGGCGTGCGGGCATAACCAGCATGTACGCCATGATCCGCCGTGGGTGAATCGGCCGTGGGTCATCACACCCGAAGGCCGGGAATCTATGCTGGGGTTCGAGTTGGACTGCAAGAAGTGCGATCTTGCCGCCCCGGCAGCTGAGCAGCCTTAAGCCATGGTTTCCAGATAGGCTTCCAGCTCGTTTGCCAGCCAGCCGACGACAGCGCCCCCTTGGGCCTGCTCCGTTTCCAGGGCGCTGAAAACTTTCCACCATCGCGCGCTCCGGTGGTTGATGGTTTTCAGCTGCTCTTTCCTCAAAGCCTCGGCAATCAGTGGTAAGGGCAGGTCCGCCCAGCCCGCGCCCTCGATAACCGCATCCCGAATCAGTTCGTATTGTGTGAAAGCGAGATAGTTGGCGGTTTCCGGCGACTCTGCCACCAGCTGATCGTCTTTCATGTAAGCCATGGTGACTTCCGTGTGGGCCACGAGCTGATCTTGAGTAACACGCTTCAGCTGACACAGCGGATGGTCTGGCGCAGCGACGGTGAGCATGCGCACATCAGCCAGCTCGCGAAACCATTGGTAGCCTTCGCTTAACAGCTCGGGCATTAATCCGTAAGCGACATCGACGGATTGGTTGCGGACCAGGTGCGTGAGTTCCCGGGGCGGCGCCAGATACACCGACAAGCTGGTTTGGGGGAATCTCTGCTTCAGGCGTTTCAAAAGGTCACGCCAGATGACTTCCGGTATCGCATCGTCGCGGGCGATGCGCAGCACCGATTCCGCCCCGCTTAGATGGTGTTGGCAGCGTGACCGAATCTGGCCCGCTACCTGGTCGAAGCGTCGGCAGTCGGTCACGATGGACTGGCCGATGGCGGTCAGGTGTAACTGGTTGCCGCTGCGCTCAAACAGTTCGACGCCTAGCTCATCTTCCAGGGCCGCTAACACCGTGCTGACGGTGGTGCGGCTGCGATTTAGGTGTCGGGCCGCCGAGGCAATGCTGCCGTGATCGACCACCGATAGAAATGTTTTGATTTGTGATGCTTTCACGGTGACTTCTTTCCGACGGATTTTCCGTCGCTCAGTGACTCACGCCGACGAATTGATCCCACTAATATGGCCGCTTATTCACAGGAGGTCAAAATGTTCACTTCTCTAGCGCGGGAAAATATGGCGCTGAAATTGTCTGCTGTCGGTGCCGGTTTGTTTGCGGTAGCCGGAATTGTCTGGGGCCTTTGGGTCGATTCGTTGGTGATTCTTTTTGACGGTGCCTATTCTTTGGTCAGTTTGGCGCTGTCGCTGCTGTCCTTGTATGCCGCGCGTTTGGTTCGCCGGCCGGCAACGAAAGACTATCCGTTTGGTATGGGTGCCGTAGAGCCGCTGGTTATCGCGGTTAAAGGGTTGGTTATTGGCTTGGTGTGTGTGCTGTCATTTGCCTCGGCGGTGGTTTCAATTATCCAGGGTGGCCGCCCGGTGGAGGCTGGCATGGCACTGGTTTTCGGCACGGTCAGCGTTGTTGGCTGTTTGGCCGTTTGGGCTTATTTGCGTTGGACCAGTCATCGCAATGGGTCAGGTCTGGTGTTGGCGGAACAAGACCAGTGGCTGATGGATACCGTATTGAGCACCGCCGTTATGCTCGGGTTTGCGGTGGCATGGTTGATAGAACGTAGCGAGTGGTCGGCTTGGTCGGTGTACGCCGACCCGGTCATGATGTTGTTGATCTCCGGTTATTTCATGACCGTGCCGGTGAAAATGGTTTTAGGCGCCGTTCGGGAGTTGTTGTTGGCCGCCCCTGCCGACGAGAGTAAGGATGAAATTCGTGATGCCTTGGAAGGCTTAGGCGTCAATCCCGAGTCTGTCAAAGTAGCGAAACTCGGACCGAACCTTCTGTTGGAGGCGAAGTTGGTACGCATGAGTTGAGCTGGCGCTCCGGGCTAGACATTTGGCTAGACTGCACTTAAGTTGCGGCGATAATGGTCGATACCTATGAAAGCGACCGCTGCCTATAGGCTATCGCCAACACTAACAATAACCCGGAGCCACCGATATGCCCCTGATAAGCGCCCTGCGAATACGAACTCGATTATTAATCGGTGTCTTGGTGCCGGTACTTCTGACCGCGGGAGCTATCGCCTGGATCACGGTCGTGGAAATTAACGCCAACGGCCAGGCTGAGCTGGAACGGCTGGAGGCAGAGTTGTTTGCAGCCAAGAAACAGGGGCTTCGCGATCTGATTGAAGCCGTCAATGACGTCGTCGAAGAAGCGAAAAACAATTCCTCTCTCTCGCCCGAAGAAGCGAAAAACGAGGCGCGAAAGCGCATTCGGACCATCTCGTTTGGCGAATCCAATTACGTGTTCGCGTACACCCGGGATGTCTTCAATCTGGCGTATGCGCCAAACCCCGATCGGGAAGGCCCAACCACCAATCCCAAGGTTCGGCGGTTGGTAGGTGATCTGTTTCAGGCGGCAAGCCGAGATGGATTTTACCAGTACGAGTGGCCAAACCCCGCATCGAACGGTGCTATTGAACCAAAACTGTCGTACACCACCTTGGTGCCCGACTGGGGCTGGATGATCGGCGCAGGTGTCTATATTACCGATATTAATCGGGTGCTGGCTGCGGCAGAGCAAGACATCGACGACACTATCTCTTCAGCCATGTTATTTATTCTCATTGCAACCATCGGCGTTGTGATCGTCGCGCTAATTGTGGGGTTGTTGATTGGCCGCACGGTGACCGCACCGCTCAAGAAAGTCAGCGATACGATGCAGGAGATTGCAAATGGCGATGGTGATTTGCGCCAGCGCCTGCCGGAAGATGGTTCGGATGAGTTGGCCGAATTGGGGCGTCGGTTCAACCAATTTGTCGTCAAGATGCAAACGACTATCCGTGAAGTGGGTATCACCACCGACCAAGTGGCCTCCGCCGCCGAGGAACTCAGCCGGGTGGCGAATGAAACCAGCCAGTCGGTGCAGGAGCAGGGTTCTGAAACCGATCAGATTGCCTCGGCGATTAATGAAATGGCCGCCACCATCCAGCAAATATCCGGTAACACCAACGAAGTGGAAAGCGCGGCATCCGATGCCGACCGCATGGCCCGTGAAGGCGGCGAAACCATCGCCAGTGCTCAGGGGGCGGTGACACAATTGTCAGGTGAAATCGAAAGCACCGCTGCCAGCATCAATGCGCTGGCCGAGAAGTCCGGCGACATTCAGCAGGTTCTGGATGTTATTCACGCAGTCACCGAACAAACCAACTTACTGGCATTGAACGCAGCGATCGAAGCCGCCCGGGCGGGTGAACACGGCCGTGGTTTCTCGGTGGTGGCCGATGAAGTGCGCCAGCTGGCGCGCCGGTCTGCCGAATCGGCGGATCAGATTGGCGAGATGATTGGCGGCTTTGTGGCGGAAACCAAAGCCTCGGTAGAACGGATGAACCATTCCCGCCGGAGTTCCGAGGCAACTGTTGAACGGATCAACCATGCGACCACCGCTCTGAATACCATCGTGAGTTCGATCGCCCAGATTCACGATCAGGTAACCCAAATTGCCACGGCGGCAGAACAGCAAAGCCAGGTCGCGGAAGAGGTGAACCAAAACGTTGTGCGCATTGTGGATGCGGCACAGCGAAGTGACACAGGTGTCACGCAGACCAATGAAGCCAGCCATGAACTGGCACGCTTGGGCGAAAGTCTGCGCGAGTTGGTTGGCCAGTTTAAGGTGTAAGGTTGATTGCAGTCTTGCCGACAAGAGCACAAAGGGCGAGACTGTCGGTTTAGTGTGGTTTAATAGCAGGTTACTGCCTGTGACCTATAGCGATAATAACGGAACCTTTTACTATGTTTATGCGTAACACCTTCCTGGCCGCCTTCGCTGCGGTTGCTGTTCTGGCCAGCCCCTTTGCGGCAGCAGACAAAACCTACACCATTCGCCTGGCAGAAACCTGGGGGCCTAACTCCGGGTTGCTTGGCGATACGCCGCGCAATATGGCCGCCATGGCCGAAAAAATGTCCAATGGCCGGTTGAAGTTTCGGATCGATTCCTCCAACAAACACAAAGCACCGTTTGGCATTTTCGATATGGTGCGCAACGGCCAGTACGATATGGGGCACACCGCCTCGTATTACTACAAGGGCACCATCCCGAACGCCATGTATTTCACCACCACACCGTTCGGCATGATCGCACCGGAAATGTACGCCTGGTTCTACCATGATGACGGTATGGAACTGATGCAGAAGGTGTACGAGCCGTTTGGTTTGTTGTCGTTCCCGGGTGGCAACACCAGCAACCAGATGGGCGGCTGGTTTCGTAAAGAGATTAACTCACTGGAAGACCTGAAAGGTCTGAAAATCCGCACCCCCGGTTTTGCCGGCGAGGTGATGTCCGAGCTGGGTGTGGCCGTGACTAATTTGCCACCGGGCGAGCTGTATACCTCCCTTGAACGCGGCACCATTGACGCGGTGGAATGGGTGGGTCCGGCGCTCGACCTGAAAATGGGCTTCCACCAGATTGCCGACTACTATTATTCCGGCTGGCAGGAGCCAAATGCCGAAGTGCAGTTCCTGATCAACAAGAAAACCTGGAACAAGCTGCCGGAAGATCTGCAAGAAGTGCTGCGAGTGGCGATGCGCACGGCGGCCTACGATATGTATATTCAAAGCACCCATGAAAGTGGCGCTGCCTGGGCCAGCATGAAGGAAGAATATCCGAATGTGACCCACAAAGTGTTCCCGCCGGAGGTGATTGAGGCGCTTCGCGAAACCACCAACCGGCTGTTGAACGAGTTTGCCGAAAACGACGAACTGGCGAACGAAATTATTACGTCTCAGCGCGAATACCTGAAGCAGGTTCGCCCCTGGACAAACATTTCGGACAAGGCGTATTTGAACAGCGTAGCTGACCAGTAAAACCGGCCTGAAAGGCGCAAGGGGCGCGGGGTTGTGGAATACCCTGACGCCCCTTTTTGTTGGCCGCGGTTTCTGGAAAAATACGCCGCTAACTTTTTAGGCGGCGGCCGATGAAACAGACACTGCTTTCTTTGAGTAAACTCTCCAAGCAATTTGATGACCGCAAGGTATTGGATTCGCTGGACCTTGAGATCCTTGATGGTGAGTTTATTACGTTGCTGGGCCCTTCTGGCTGCGGAAAAACCACGCTTCTGCGCATGATGGCCGGGTTTGAACACCCGGATGAAGGGTCAATTACCCTCGGTAGCCAAGACCTGACTCATACCCCGCCAGAAGCTCGTCCTCTGAATACCGTGTTTCAGAATTACGCGCTGTTTCCGCATATGTCGGTTTTCGACAATGTGGCCTATGGCCTGAAGATGGAAAAGCGCCCGAAGCCTGAAATTAAACAGCGGGTGGAAGAGGCTCTGGCCATGGTGCAGCTGGAAGACTTTGCCAAGCGCAAACCGCACCAGCTGTCCGGTGGCCAGCAACAACGGGTCGCGATTGCCCGGGCGGTGGTCAAACGCCCGAAAATGCTGTTACTGGACGAGCCTCTTTCCGCGCTGGATTACAAACTGCGCCGCACCATGCAGGTGGAGCTGAAACGTTTGCAGCGCGAGCTGGGCATTACCTTCGTGTTCGTGACCCACGATCAGGAAGAAGCCTTGTCTATGTCAGATCGCATTGTGGTGCTCAAAGATGGCCTGATTCAGCAGTTGGGCACCCCCCGGGAAGTCTATGAGCGCCCTGCTAACCTGTTTACGGCCCGGTTTGTGGGTGAAACCAATTTCTTCCCAGGCCGCGTGGATGCCCTGAACGATGACGGCACCATTATTGTGGATGTCTTCGGCCTGAAACGCCGGTTCCGTAAACCAGACTTTTCCGTGGTGAAAGGGCAGCCCTTGCACGTATTGCTGCGGCCGGAAGACATCCGGGTACTGGCACCGGGTGACGATGACGGCGTAGCCGGTAAAGTGGTGGAGCGGAACTACAAAGGCAGTACCTTGGATTCGGTCATTCATTTAACTGACGGCACCGAAGTGCTGGCCTCGGAATTCTTCGATGAAGATGACCCAACATTCGACTACCGCTTGGGCGAGCCAGTCCGGGTCAGCTGGGTTGATGGCTGGGAATGGTTGCTGCCGGAAGAGCCGGCGGTGGTGGCCGAGGAAGAAACTGTTGATGGGTAATACATTGCAGCAACCGTTCAGAACCGCCGTGCTGGTGCTGGTATGGGGTTGGTTGCTGTTTTTAGTATTCACCCCCAACCTGTTGGTGGTCGGTGCCAGTGTGATGACTCGGGACCCGAGCACGTTCATCTCGCTCCCGATGAATCTGGATGCCTACCGCCAACTTCTGAACCCGCTCTATCTGGATGTGTTTCTGCACTCCTTGTATATGGCGGCCATGACCACGTTGATTTGCCTGCTGATTGGCTACCCGTTCGCGTGGTCTTTGTCGAAAGTGGCCAGAAAGAATCGGCTATTGCTGATCTTCCTGTTGATCGTACCCTTTTGGACCAACTCCTTGGTGCGCACCTACGCCCTGAAATTGATCCTGGCGACCAATGGGCTGCTGAACAATGCATTGATGGCGATGGGCATCATCGATGAACCCATGCAGATGTTGTACACCGAGGGCGCCGTCATCATTGGCTTGGTGTACCTGTTGTTGCCGTTCATGATTTTGCCGTTATACACGGTGTTTGAGGATCTGCGCGAAGACTTCCTGCGGGCTTCTCACGATTTGGGTGCGGGTCGCTGGTCCACATTCATTCACGTTATCGTGCCGTTGACGCTGCCCGGTGTGTTGGCTGGTGTGATGCTGGTGTTGTTGCCGGCTATGGGCTTGTTCTTCGTGCCAGACGTGTTGGGTGGTTCGCGTAACTTGCTGGTGGGTAACGTGATCAAAAACCAGTTTCTGGATGCCCGAAACTGGCCCTTTGGCGCAGCGGCCAGCATCATGCTGACGTTGGCTATGGCGTTTTTGATGTTTGCCCATCGCTTGAGTAAACGGCGAATCGGGGAGGACGGCGTATGAGCCGCTGGCTGCCCCGGACCTACCTGACCCTCGTGTATCTGCTGCTGTACGTGCCCATCGCCGTGCTGGTGGTGTTTTCGTTCAACGATTCCCGCACCGGCTATGAATGGGGAGGCTTGAGCTTTCGCTGGTATGAAGCGCTGTTTAATAACCGCGCCATGGTGCAGGCGATGTGGAATTCCCTGTGGCTGGCGCTTTCGGCTGCGACTGTGTCGACCCTGATAGGCGCGCTTACTGCACTGGCCTTGCACCGATACCGATTCCGGGGCAAGCAAGTGCTGAACGGCATGCTGTTTATCGTGATGATGTCGCCGGAAATTGTTTTGGCGATCTCGCTGCTGGGGTTGTTCCTGATGGTGGGGCTGCAGCTGGGTTATGTGTCTTTGCTGCTGGCACACGTTACCTTCTGCCTGCCCTTTGTGGTCATCACGGTGATGGCTCGCCTGAGTGGGTTCGACGAGCGCCTGCCCGAGGCGGCCCGGGATTTGGGCGCCAGTGACTTCACCATGACCCGCACCGTATTGATTCCGGTGATCATGCCGGCACTGCTGGCGGGGTGGCTGCTCGGCTTTACCCTGTCACTGGACGATGTGGTGGTGAGCACCTTTGTCAGTGGCCCCAGTTATGAAATTTTGCCGCTGCGCATCTACTCTATGGTGCGAGTGGGGCTGAAACCGGAAGTAAATGCCCTAGGTACCCTGTTGCTGGTGTTTTCACTGGTGATGCTGATGTTATCCCAATGGATCCTGTTAAGGAGTAAACGATGAAGAAACTGGCACTGGCCACGATGCTGGCGGTTGGCCTGACCGGCTGCAGCAGTTCCGAAGAAACCCAAGTGTTGAACCTGTACAACTGGTCGGAGTACATGCCGCAGGAAGTGCTGGATCGTTTCACCGAGGAAACCGGCATTCAGGTGGTTTACACCACCTACGATAGCAACGAAGCTATGTATGCGCGGCTGAAACTTCTGGACGACAGCGCAGCCTATGATTTGGCGGTGCCATCGACTTATTACGTGAGCAAAATGCGCCAGGAAGATCTTCTGATGCCGATCGATCGCAGCAAGATCGAAGGCTTTGATAACCTGTCGCCGGAGCTGGTCAACCTGGATATCGACCCAGAGAATGCTTACAGCGTACCGTTTTTATGGGGTACCACCGGTTTGGGTGTCGATACCGCCGATGTAGACGGCGAAGTAACCGCCTGGGCTGACCTCTGGGACGAGCGCTTCGACGGTCGCATCGTGCTGACCAACGACATGCGTGAAGTGTTCCACGTTGCTCTTAGAGTGTTAGGTCATTCTGGCAACAGCACAGACCCTGAACATATTGAAGAAGCGTACGAGAGGTTGGCCGAGCTGATGCCGTCGGTTCGCACCTTCAACTCTGACGCTCCGCGCATGCCCTTCCTGGAAGGCGAAACCGACATTGGCATGATCTGGAACGGCGAAGCCGTAATGGGCCGTGACGCGCTGCCGACGCTCGAATACGTGTACCCGGAAGAGGGCATCATCGCCTGGCTGGACAGCTTCGTGATCCCGAAAAACGCGAAAAACCCGGAAGCCGCGCACAAGTTCATCAGTTTCGTGCTGAAGCCTGAAATCTCGGCGCTGATAAGTGAAGACATCGGTTACGCCACGCCAAACCTTGCCGCTCGTGAGTTGCTGGATGAATCGGTCGCCAGTGATCGCGCCAGCTACCCGACCGCTGAAGACATGGTTAATGCTGAGTTCCAGACCGATATCGGTGACGAAGCGTTGCAGGTTTATGCGAAGTACTGGGAAAAGCTGAAGTCTGGCCTTTAAGGCGTTTTAGCGCATGCCATTGAAAAAGGGAGGCCGAGGCCTCCCTTTTTCGTGGGCGGTTTTCACATAACCGTCATATATGGTCTATAACTTCCTGATAACAAGAAGTTAGCGAAGTGCTTCGCCACAAAAATCAGAGGAAGGAACGACCATGAACGCGAATAAAACACGGAATTCGGCACTACTGTGTACCTCTCTGTTGGCGGCAACGGCTGCCAGCCCGTTGTTAGCTGAAGAGCTCCGGCTTATTACATGGGGTGGTTACGCACCGGACGAAGTAGTGGCGCAGTTTGAAGAAGAAACCGGTATCGATGTAAAGATTACCTTGTCGAACAACGAAGACATGATTTCCAAGCTGCGGGCCACCGGCGGTGCAGGTTTCGATCTGGCTCAGCCGAGCCAGGACCGGATCGTTGGCGTTCAGCGTCAGTTCAATGTCTACAAGCCCATCGATTACAGCCGAATCAATACCGACCAACTACAGCCGTCTATGGTCAAGGCCACTCAGGAAGCTACCGGGTTAAATGGGAAATCCTACGGTGTGCCGGCCGTTTGGGGCACCAGTGGTTTGATTGTGCACAGCTCTGTGGCCGATACCGTCAAGGATTACACCGACCTGTGTGATCCCGCGGTAGCTGGCAAAGTGAGCTATCGCCTTAAACGCCCAACCCTGATGGGCTTCGCTTTTGCCATGGGGCTGGATCCGTTCGCAGCCTACAACGATCGTGACGAATACGCGTCGATCATGGCGAAGGTGGAAGACAAGCTGATCGATTGCAAAGCCAACGTGAAAACCTATTGGACCGGTGGCGATCAATTGCTGTCGCTGCTGCGCACTGAAGAGGTCATCGCGGCCATGGCCTGGGATGCCGGTGGCTGGAAACTGAATGCCGAGAACCCGGAGATTCAATTTGTTGCGCCGGAGTCCGGTGCTTTGGGTTGGATCGACACCTTTGCGATCCCTCGCCGCAGCGAAAACGAAGATGCGGCCTATAAGTGGATCAACTTCGTGATGCAGCCCGAAATCGCCGCGAAGATTACCAATGCGTCTGGCAACTTTACCGCATCTAAAGGCGCAGACGAATTTGTGAAAGCGGACCTGCGTGATGCCTATCGGGCGAGTTTCGATGAGCAAGCCATCACCAATATCAAATGGTACCCGCCTGTGCCGCCAGGGCTGGAAGCCACCGAAGGCCAAGTGCTGGATCGTGTTCAAGCGGCGAACTGATCTACATGGCTACACAATCAGACCTTTCCTGTAACGGGCTGGTGCGGCGCTTCGGCGCCCACACAGCGGTAAATAACATTTCACTGGACGTGCCGGCCGGCACGTTCTTCTCCATTCTTGGCCCGTCCGGTTGTGGTAAAACCACGTTGCTGCGCCTGCTGGCGGGCTTCGATAGGCCCAACCAGGGAGATATCTATATCCGTGGGGAGCGGATGAACGATGTACCCCCCAACCACCGCCCGGTGAACATGGTGTTTCAGCATCTGGCTTTATTTCCCACCATGTCGGTAGGCGACAACATCGGCTATGGTTTGAAACGCCGGAAAGTACCTGCGGCCGAACGCCGGAAATTAACGGCAGAGGTGTTGGAGCAGGTTGGCCTGCCCGGGCTTGAAAACCGGAATCCGATGGAATTGTCCGGTGGCCAGCGTCAACGCGTGGCTCTTGCCCGGTGTTTGGTGCTGAAGCCTACCCTGTTGTTACTGGATGAGCCGCTCGGTGCGCTTGATCTGAAACTGCGTGAGCAGATGAAGGTGGAGCTCAAGCACCTTCAGAAGCAGTTCGGTACAACCTTTGTGTACATCACCCACGATCAGTCCGAAGCCATGGTGATGTCTGACCAAGTGGCGGTGATGAAAGACGGCCGCTTCGATCAGGTCGCCCCACCGGAAGAACTCTACCGTGAGCCCGCGACTCCGTTCGTGGCGGGCTTTGTGGGCGACAACAACCGTCTGGGCGGAGAAGTCGTCTCGCTGGAAGACAATCTGGCCCAAATCCGGCTGGATAGCGGCGAATTAGTGCGTGGCCGCGTGGCTTCGAATGAGGTGCGGCCGGGTGAGCGTGCGGAGTTATATGTTCGCCCTGAATCTCTGGTGTTTGCTGGTTCGGTGCAGAATAACGATTATTCGGTGATGCAGGCCAGTGTGAAAACAACTCTTTTTGACGGTGCGAATAGTCGAGTGGAGGCGGAAAACAGCGGCAGTCTGGTATACGCCCGCTTGCCCCAAGACGGCTCCGCGCCGGCGTTGGCTTTAAACAGCTCAATCAAGCTTTCTTGGGACCCCCGATTTGCCCGGGTGTTTGGGGCCGATCGATCATGAAATCGTCCGCGAGCCGCCTATCACTCTGGCTGTTGCTAACCCCCTTCCTGTTGTGGATTGTGTTGTTGGTGTTGGTGCCGCACATACAGATGCTCAGGGTGTCGTTTCAGGTTCGTGAGAGCTGGGATACGTTGGCGTGGGGGTTGGAGCAGTATCAGAACTTTTTCACAGAATCCTATTACTGGCGCACCTTCGTCCGCACCGGCGTGATGTCGTTGTTTACCACCTTCCTGACGCTGCTGGTGGCGTTTCCCATTGCCTGGTACATCGCCAAAATGGCCCGCGGCCGCAGTAAGGGCGTATTATTTCTAGCCTGCCTGATCCCATTCTGGGCCAGTGAGTTAGTACGTACTTACGGTTGGATGATTCTGCTCCGAGAAAGTGGCTTGTTCAGCTCTTGGTTGCAGGCGTTGGGTTGGGCCGATGGCCCGGTAGAAATGCTCTATAACGATGTCGCGGTAATTATCGGCCTCGTCTACAACGGTTTGCTGTTTATGGTGGTGCCCTTGGTGACCACCTTAGACGGGATGGATGAGAATCTGGTGGAGGCTGGCTATGATCTTGGCGGTGGCCACGCCACGGTACTTCGGGAAGTTGTGGTGCCTTGGGCTATGCCCGGAATTGTTTCCGGGTGCATCGTGGTATTCATGTTAACCCTTGGCAGCTACCTGACTCCGGTTTTGATGGGTGGCAAAGACAGCGCCTGGTTCACCGAACAGATCTTCACCCAGTTTATTACCCGTTTCAATTGGGAACAGGGAGCCGCTCTGGGCGTCTTGTTGCTGGTGCTGTCGTCGGTGATGGTGTGGCTGGGGCTGAAACTGTCGGGCCAGTCTTTGCGTAAGGTGATGGGGTAACATCATGATTCGGTCTGTACCTCGTTCCCGTTTGTTTGATGGCCTGTATCTGGCTTATCTGGTGGCGTTTTTCGTGTATTTGGCGTTGCCCCTGTTAGTAACCGCGGCCTTTGCATTCAACGATTCACCGTTTCCCTCGTTGCCATGGCAAGGGTTTACGCTTGATTGGTATTTGGCTGATGGTAGCGAAGGGCGAACGGGTCTGTTCCATGACGACGGCTTGATCAATGCCTTGTGGGTGAGTGCCAAGATTGCCTTTTGGGTCACGCTGGGCAGCGTTGCGCTGGGTTGCGTCAATGCCGTGTTGTTTGAGCGCCTGCAGTTTCGTGGCAAGGAATTCCTGTACCTGCTGATGCTGTTGCCACTGGTGATTCCCGGTGTGATTCTGGGGGTTTCTATTTTGGTGTTCTACAGCGGCACGGCCAACGAAGTGTCTCGGCTGTGGGGGATTGAGCTGGATATCTTTCGGCCGGGGATGACGTTGGTGGTGATGGGGCAAGTAACCTTTATCACAACACTGGCCACTCTGGTCATCGGCGCACGGCTGAGGAAGTTTGATCCACAATTGGAAGAAGCTGCGTTGAATCTGGGTGCGACGCCTTTGGTTGCATGGTTCACCGTCACCTTACCTTGGTTATTACCCTCGATATTCGGGGCGGCAGCCATGGCGTTTCTGATGTCGTTCGAGAACTTTAATACCACGGTCATGCTGACCGGTAGCGATACGCCGTTGACGGTAGCGTTGTTCAATCGGTTGCGAGAGGGCTCTACGCCAGTGCTCAATGCGGTAGCGTTGTTTCTTATGGTCGTATCTGGCTTGTTAGCAATGCTGGCGTTGCGACAAAACCGGGGAGAACAATAGGTCGAGGAAAGGAAAGAAATGCCCTGCAGCCATCATCGGATAGCTGCAGGGCATTGCACATTAGCGCCAGATACTGCTGTCGATTTTCTCGTCCAGCTCTGGGTAATCTGCGGATTTGAACTGCGGTACTACGCCTTCTTTACGCTGAGCCAGATAGTCTTTGGTCAGCTTAATCACAGTGCCCGACAAGAGCACAATGGCAATCAGGTTGATCACCGCCATCAGACCCATGGACGCATCCGCGGCGTTGAATACGGTGACAACCGCTTCGTAACCTCCCCAAATCACCATGCCCAAAGCGGCCAGGCGAAGAATGGTCAGGCCCAGGGTGTTGCCGCCTTTCAGGTACACCAAAGCGTTTTCAGCGTAGGTGTAGTTGGCAACGATGGAAGTAAAGGCAAAGAACAGAATGGCCACGGCAATGAAGTAGCTGCCGAACTCGCCAAGGTGAACTTCCATAGCCTGCTGGGTTAGCTGGGTGCCGGTTACGCCGGAACCTGGCTCCAGAACGCCCGCCAGCAAAATCATGATTGCTGTGGCGGTACACACAACGATGGTGTCAACGAACACACCGAAAGCCTGTACCAGACCCTGAGAAGACGGGTGGTGCGGTGCAGGCGTTGCCGTTGCGGCAATGTTCGGTGCCGAGCCCATACCCGCTTCGTTGGAGAACAGGCCGCGCTTGATGCCGTTCAGCATGGCCGCGGTGACGGAACCCACAGCGCCACCGGCTGCTTCTTCCAGGCCGAACGCGCTTTTTACGATCAGCGCTAATACGCTCGGTACTTCGGTGATGTTCATCGCCATCACGCCCAGTGCCAACAGTACATAGGCGCCGGCCATAAACGGCACTACAAATTCCGCAAAGCGAACGATTTTGCGCAGACCGCCGAAAATCACAACGCCCGCACAGGCGGCGATCACCACGCCGACGCCAAGTTTGGGTGCGCCGAACGCACCTTGCATGGCATCGGCAATGGAGTTGGCTTGAACGGCGTTGAAGACCAAACCAAAGGAAATAATCAGGCAAACCGCGAAAATGGCTGCGGCCCAGGGTGCTTTCAGGCCTTTGGCGATGTACACAGCCGGGCCGCCTCGGTATTGGCCCTTACCGTCACGCACTTTGTAAAGCTGAGCCAGTGTGCTTTCTGCATAGCCCGTGGCCATGCCCACCAGAGCGACCATCCACATCCAGAAAATGGCCCCGGCACCGCCCAGATAAAGAGCAACCGCGACACCGGCAAGGTTACCGGTGCCAACGCGTGAGGCGAGGCTGGTGCACAGAGCTTGGAACGGGGAAATACCGTGAACGTCACTTTCCCGGGAACCGCGGATGGCTCGTACCATCTCTCCGAAATGACGGAATTGAAGAAAGCCGAGGCGAACGGTGAAGAAAATGCCTACGGCAAGCAAACCGTAAACGAGGACATAGCCCCAAATAATAGAGTTGAGAAAATCGACAATTGCGGTCATCGACAAGCGCCTTGTGATTTGTGAATGAAAGTTAACCTAGAGGCGCGGCAGTTTAGCACGGTGAAATTTCACGCAGCTTGCGGATATCCGTGATACCCCGGCAGCAAAAAATCTGCTGCCGGGGGTATTCAGAAGCCCGGTAAAAGCGTTAGACAACCAATACGGGGCATTTAGCCTGGGAGGCAACCCGGTGAGAAACACTGCCCAAAAACATGCCGTCTTTATCACTGTTGGTGCCTTTGGTACCGACCACGATGAGATCGGCCTCTTTTTCCTTGGCGAACTTCACAATCACCTTGGAAGGCCGGCCCGCTTTCACGAAACCGCGCACTTTTGTGGCGCCGTGCTCTTTCGCAAACTCCTTCGCGTGGTTAACCACTTCTTTAGCGAATTCCGATAAAACTTTATCCGGGATGTCCATATCGTCGGGGCGCCCGATGGATAAGGAAGCTTCGAATAAGCTGTGATGCTTGTAAACACAGATGATGAAAATCTCCACCTCTGGTAACAGCCGTTGCAGCTCGATTGCCTTGTCCAGTGCCCGAAGCGATGTTTTGGAGCCATCCACGGCCGCCAGAATTCGATTAAACATAGCAGTCTCCTGTTATTGGCCGGGTATCCGGCTTACTGTGGGTAAGCCAGATCCCTCAGGAACAGCGCAATTTGCGGGAAGGCGATGATCAGGCCTGCGGCAGCCACCAACATGAATATAAACGGCGGCGTGCCGCGGATAACTTCCAGATACGGCCGTTTGAAAATCGCAATCGCGGTGAATATGTCGCAACCGAACGGTGGTGTGGCAGAGCCAATGGCCACCTGCAAGGTGATCAGAACACCCACCAATACCGGATCAAGGCCCGTAGACTGAATCGCAGGGGCGAAAATCGGGGTGAGCACCAGAATCACCACGATGGGGTCTACAAACATACAGGCGATGAAGAACGCGACACAAATCGCGATCAGAACGCCTACCGGGCCAGCCTCGTTGACGCCAACGGACTCCAGAATGGCTTGCGGAATCTGGGCAAAGGAAATGATCCAGGAGAAACCGTTACCCACAGCAACCAGAATGAAGACCACGGCGGTGATCAGGCCGGTTGATTTGGCAATTCGATACACATCGGTCAGTTTCAGCGAGCGGAAAATCACGAACTCCAGCAGGAACGCATAAAGCACGCACACGGCGGCCGCTTCCGTTGGGCTGAAAATACCGCCGTAAATACCGCCGACAATAATGACCGGGAACATCAGTGGCCAAGACGCATCCCGAACTGACACGGCACGCTGTTTCCAGCTGGCTTTCTCTTCCGTGGGTACGTTGTTCTTGTAGGCGTAAATCAGACAGTACACCGAAAACATCAGCAGGATCAGCAAGCCCGGACCAATACCGGCAATGAACAATTCGGCAATGGAGGTTTCCGAAATAACCCCGTAAATAATCATCCCGATGCTGGGCGGGATCAGAAACGCAATGTCACTGGCGTTAACGATCAAAGCCAAGGTAAAAGAGTCAGAATAACCGGCTTTAAGCATCTTCGGACGCAGCGGCGAACCCACCGCAACCACGGTTGCCTGAGTGGAACCAGAGACCGCACCGAACAAGGTGCAGGAGGTGGCGGTACTGATCGCCAGCCCGCCCTTAACGTGGCCAATAAACGACATGACCATGTTGATCAGCCGGTCGGCAGACTGACCGCGCGTCATAATGTCGGCAGCCAGAATAAACATAGGTACTGCGATCAACGACGCCGGCCGGATGCCGCCCATCATCTGCTGGATGAAGGTGCCCATCTGGCCGAAGCCGTCAAACATCATTACAAAACCAACCACCGCGGCGGTGATCAGTGGAATCATCATCGGGAAGCCCAGAAGCAGCAGCCCGATCATGATGAGCATCATAATAGTTGCCATAGTATGCGTGTCCTCAACCTTCCAGGTTTGTGCTGCTTTTAAACTTCCGATTCTGTGTCGGCATAACCGTCAACCACCCCTGTTGAAAGGTAAACATCCTTGCTGGTGAAGTTTTTAATGGCGGTGAGGAAGTACTGAATGCCCGTTATGGCAAAGCCGATCGGTGCCCAGATATAAATCCACCAGATGGGAAGGCCCAACGCTGGCAGGATTCGGCCCCGGCCGTGCAGTGTTTCGATGTAGCCGTATGAGTAGTAACACAGGAAAAACATCACAACGGAGGTGAAGAGTGCGATGACGATCATCAGAACTTTCCGGCCGCTGGCAGGAAAGGCATCGTAGACCGCTGACATGCGAATATGGCGACCGTGCCGGGCGGCATAACCAATGCCGGCAAAGGTGATCAGGATAATGAGGATTCGGTTGATCTCGCCGGAGAAAAACAAACCTTCTCCGAAAACAAAACGGCCAATAACGTTAATGCAGGTGTTGATGGCCATCAGGATAACGCCAGCAGCCAGCATGACTGCTTCGGTTTTGGCTATCCATTCGTCGATGGTGCCGAGAATGCCGGGTAAACCGGATTCATAGGTGCCGGTATCGTCTTCAACAGCCTCTTGAGGATGCTCAGACATGGGTGGTGCTCCACAACTGATTGCTCCCGGCCGTTAAAGCACACGGCGGGGCAGATTTAAACCTTAGCCGGACAACAAAGGGTGGCCAGAGCCACCCTTTGAATCCTGCCGTTTATTCGCCTTGAACAGCTTCAAGGTCGGCTTTGAATTGCTTAAGGAGTTTCTTGCCGCCGTCGCCAGTCATCTCGATGAATTTCTCTTCAACTTGAGGTGCCCGTTTGCGGAACGCCTCAATCTGTTCATCGTTCAGACGGGTAACGGTCACGTCGTCACCTTTTTCGACAATTTTCTCAAGCGCTTCATCTGCCAGACCATCGATGTGATCGATGATTTCTTCAAAGGCGAAGTCAGCGGCGTCTTGCACCAGCTTTTTGTCTTCGTCAGACAAACCGTTGTAGAAGTTCTGGTTCGCCATCATGGCGGTGGTGAACCAGCCGTGGCCGGTGAATACCAGGTTCGGAGACACTTCGTACAGACCGCCGGATTCAATCCAGAAGATCGGGTTTTCCTGACCCTGAATCATATTGGTTTGCAGAGCGCCGTATACCTCGCCCCAAGGCAGGGGTGTGGGGGTGGCACCAAACGCGGAATAGGTTTCAGACAACAGCGGGTTGGTCATCACCCGGATCTTCTTGTTCTGGAACTCTTCTGGCGATGTCACCGGCTCATCCACGGTGACAACGAATTCGCCTTCCGGGTACATCTTCAGCAACTCCAGACCTTGTTCGGAATAGAGTTTCGGGAAGTCTTCGTTGATGGCCTTGGACTCACGGAAAAATTCGATCACCGTGTTCATGTCGGTTGGCAGCAGGTAGGGAATGAAGAAGATCTGAGCTTCTGGAATCAGTGCGCCCGTGAAACCCGGGGACTGGTTCACGAAGTTCAGGATGCCCGCCTGGGTCTGCTCCATGATGTCGTCGGACTCACCCAGCTCGCCAAAGCGGAAAACCTGCAATGTGTGGTCCGAGTTTTCTTCGATGTATTCTTTGAATTTGTAGGCGTAGACGTCTTGAACATCACCCTCGTACTCTTCGTGGGCATAACGCCAGTTGGCTGCATTTACCGCATTGGCTGCGGTCAGACCGGCAAACGCCAGTGCTGAAATACCCGCCAGTTTCCTGAATTTGCTTGTGCTGTTCATCGCGTTGTCTCCGCTCTTTTTTTCAGTTAATTCCTTGTTACCTTTTTTTAGACTGGCAAAACAACGCGGTTTTCGCAAGGAAATGACCAAAATCAGGGAATTGGGGCTGGCGATTATTCCGGCATTGCAAGTCTATGAATTCAGGCCTGATTCTGTTTTGTGAAGCAGGCCTGAAGGAACTGCCGGAACTCCCGGGCCACCCTGTCGACACTGTTCTCCAGCCGGTGCCCGTCTGGCAGTACAAGGGTTTCGAGGCGCTGCTCACGGGCCAGTTCCAGAACCGGCATCACCGGTACCACATCATCATCCCAGCCGTGAATGATGCGGGTATAATGGGCGCCGAT
This sequence comes from Marinobacter sp. S0848L, assembly GCF_023016065.1. Lineage (GTDB taxonomy): Bacteria > Pseudomonadota > Gammaproteobacteria > Pseudomonadales > Oleiphilaceae > Marinobacter. Next base: position 124,955 of record NZ_JALKAQ010000006.1, read on the forward strand.
CAGCGGGCTCGATTGCGGATATTTAGGCAACGCCAGTGCCGGCGCCAGCAGAAAACAGCCCAGTACCGGGGTGGTGGCGCTGGTTTGGGCGCACACCCAGCCACCCATGCTCGAGCCGGCCAGGATGGTCCGCTCCGGCACGGCGCCGGCACTTTCCATGGCGGCTCGCATCTGCTCCAGCCGGACTGCCGGGTCTTTGCTGCTGCGGTGGTCGATGGCCTCGGCCCGCACGCCATCAAACTGTTCCGCCACCGCTTTCAGGGCCTGGATCTTGGTGCTGCCCGGGCCGCTTTCCAGGCCATGGGACAGAAACACGAAAAACGGTTGTTCGGGCATGTCAGGCTCCCTGCATTCGGTCAGTCGGTTCAGGTCCGGGTTTGGGCCAGGATGTCGAGGGCGTGGCGGCGCCTGGCCGGCTCGTAGATATCAACGGTGAACATCAGCTCCTCCACCTGAATATCCGACAGCAGTTCCTCAAGTTGTTGCTTCAGGTCGTCGGAATTACCAATGACCTGCAAGCCCAGAAAATCCTTAACCCCGGCTTCTTCAGCGGCATTCCACAGGCCATTCATGGACTCCACCGGCGGCTTCATCCACAGCGGCTGGCCACGGAACAGCGACAGAATCCGCTGGTAGCTGGTGGTGCTCAGGAATTTGGCTTCTTCCATGGAGTCCGCCGGTACGGCCGGAATGGCCAGCATGGCGTAGGGCTGCTGCAGCTGCTCGGAAGGCTGGAAATTATCCCGGTACACCCTGAGCGCTTCGCGATACAGGCGCGGTGCAAAGTGGCCGGCAAAGGCATAGGGCAGCCCGCGCATGGCGGCCAGCTGGGCACTGTACAGGCTGGAGCCCAGCAGCCAGATCGGCACGTTGGTGCCGGCGCCGGGAATGGCTTTGACCGGCTGGCCCGGCTGCAGCGGCCCGAGCAGGGTTTGCAGGCGAGTGACGTCTTCAGGGAACTGCTCCGCGCCCAGACCCTCCCGGCGCAGTGCCCGAGCGGTAATCTGGTCGGTGCCCGGCGCCCGGCCAAGGCCCAGGTCAATGCGGCCCGGGTACAGGCATTCCAGGGTGCCGAACTGTTCGGCAATCACCAGGGGCGGGTGGTTGGGCAGCATCACGCCACCGGAACCGACGCGGATGCTCTCGGTCTTGCCGGCAATGTGGCCCACCAGTACCGAGGTGGCAGAACTGGTGATGCCTTCCATGTTGTGATGCTCGGCCAGCCAGAAACGCTTGAAACCAAGCTTCTCGGCATGCTGGGCATAGGCCACGCTGTTGGCCAGTGTGGTGGAGACGGAATCGCCTTCGCGGACGGAGGCCAGTTCGAGCAGGGAAAAATCGGGTTTAATGGACATGGAGCTCCGGGATTCTGAAGGACTATCGATAGTGATCAATAAACAATGATGGTTCGGGCCGGTTTCTTCAAGGGCTGGCACGGTAGCGGGGCCGGATTTCCCTGCAAGTGCTAAAGTGCATGAACAGTCTGGCGCTCTGGTTCGTATATACCGGCCAGACAACAGGAGGAAAGATCATGCGTAGGGTGCTGATACAGTGTGTGAGTTTGGTTGTGTTTCTGGGCTTTGCCTCTTCGGCGGCTGCCCAATCTTGCCCGGAATTCCTGGACCACGAGCAGCGCAAGCTGCATTCCCGGGATTCCGTTAATCTGTGCGAGGTGGCGGCGGGCCAGCCCATGCTGGTGGTTAATACCGCCAGCCGTTGCGGTTATACCGGCCAGTTTGAAGGGCTGGAGGCCTTGCACCAGCAATATAAAGACCGGGGCCTGGTGGTGGTCGGTTTTGCCAGTGATGATTTTCGCCAGGAAGCGGACACCGAGGAAGAAGCGGCCAAGGTCTGCTTTGTGAACTTCGGGGTGACCTTCACCATGATTGCGCCCACGCCGGTTACCGGCGAGCAGGCCAACCCGGTGTTCCGGGAAATCAACCGCCAGAGTGAGCAGCCGCGCTGGAACTTCACCAAGTATGTGGTGGACCGCAGCGGGAAGGTGGTTGAGCGTTTCCCCAGCAAGGTCCGGCCGGACGACCCGCAACTGATCGAGGCGGTAGAGTCTGTACTGTAACGCCCGGGATGGCATAACCGGCTACCCTTACAGGCAGGGTATCTGAACCGTTGTACAAGGAACCTTCAATGGCAGAAAGCATCTTTGCCGCTGTGCGTGAACAGATAAAACAGAATGTATCCGACACCCTGAATGCGTTTGGCGATGGCCAGGCGGACTGGGGGGAACTGGCGGTGCATGCCCTCAGCCAGCTTCTGATTTCGGCCTTGTATCTGGGGCTGTTTCTGGTGGTGTACGCCCTGCTGATCAGCATTGTGCGTTTTGCCGTGGGCAAAAAGCGGGCCCGGCACCCGTTATTTAACCATGCCCGTACGGGGATCCGGTATCTGTTCGGGCTGGGCGCTTTGCTGGTGATCATGGCCCAGTTCGGGGCGGCGCCGGAATTGCTGAAATCCATGGCCCGGGCCGGGCTGATGGCCTTGGGGTTCTTTGTGGGCTGGCTGGTTGCCGGCCGGCTGATCCGGGAAGCCATGAGCCGCTACCGGCTGGATCCGTCCATCCGGCAGCTGGTGGAAAACCTGTTCTCTGTGCTTACCGCTACCTTTGCGGCGGTCACCGTGCTGGCACAGTTTGGCTTTGATGTGGTGTCGATTGTGGCCGGGCTCGGGATTGTCGGTATTGCGGTGGGCTTTGCGGCTCAATCGACCCTGTCCAACTTCATTGCCGGCATTACCCTGTTGATCGAACGGCCATTCCGGATTGGCGACTGGGTAACCATCAACGGGCAGGACGGCAAGGTGGTCAAGATAGCCCTGCGCACCACCTGGCTGCGCACCCGGGACAACATTTTCACCATGATTCCCAACGACAGCGTGGCGTCTTCCGATATCGTCAATTACAGTGCCGAGGGCGCGACCCGGCTGAATATACCGGTGGGTATCGCCTACAAGGAGTCCGCCAAGGCAGCCCGGGAGGTGATCATGCCGGTGCTGCTGGCGCATCCGGAAGTGCTGCAAAGCGCCGGTATGGAACCCCGGGTGGTGCTGAAGAACCTGGGCGATTCCTCGGTAGACCTGGAAGTGAAAATCTGGATTACGCCGGATAACCTGGATGTTCAGCCCAGAATCATGGCCGATGTGCTGGAGCAGGTTAAGGAGGCACTGGATGACGCCGGCATCGAGATTCCTTTCCCGCACCTGCAGCTGTTTATTGATGAAGCCAAGGGCCTGAAACCCCTGGTGGAACCGCTTTACCCGAAACTGGCCGGCAAGTCCTGACCTGCCGGTACGAGGAGAACAAAATGACGGAGCCGACGGGCTACTACGAAGACAACACCACCCTGGCCCAGTACCTGGAGTTCCACTTTGGCGAGAGCTGGCATGGCGAGGCGAACTTCCCGAAAGAGCTAGCGGATGCCGCCATGGAGGCGCTGGACGGCCGGCAAACCTGCCGGGCCCTGGATATTGGTTGCGCAGTAGGGCGAACCACGCTTGAGCTGGCGCGGCATTTTGATCACGTGGATGGCATCGACTTTTCCGAAACGTTTATCCGCAAATGCAAGGAAGTGGTGCGGGAGGGAGTGGCCCGCTATGCCCGGCCAGAAGAAGGTGAACTGGTCAGTTATCAGGAGCGTTCGCTGGCAGCTCTGGGTTTGTCTGATGCCATGCACCGGGTGGCTTTTCACCAGGGCGATGCCTGCCAGCTGGGTGCGCGTTACCGGGATTACGACCTGGTGCTGGCGGGCAACCTCATTGATCGACTCTACAAACCATCCCTGTTCCTGGAAACCGTTCACGAACGCATAAATGACCTGGGCTTGCTGGTGATCGCTTCCCCGTACACCTGGCTGGAAGAATACACGCCCAAGGCCGAGTGGGTTGGCGGTTTCCTGAAAGATGGCAAACCTTACACCACACTGGATGGCCTGAAGGATATGCTGGCGCCCCACTTCCGGATGCTGGGCGAACCCAGGAGCCTGCCTTTTGTCATTCGCGAGACCCGCAACAAATTCCAGCACAGCTTCTCTGAGTTGACGGTCTGGGAAAAATTACCGGATTAACCGCGATGTCACGAAAGGGTCATATAGAGCGGGTATTCTGAGGATTCATCAGGACAATGCATTGTGTTGGTGCATCGTGTGATTGCTTCAGCCGGGGACTCCCCGGCTTTTTTACGCCTGGTGTTTTTTGCCGGAACTGTCCCGGCGAAGGGCCCGTTCCCGACGGCGCTCGCTTTCCGTGTTTTCCTCAATGGTTTTCTGCACAAATTCGATATGCTCTCCGGCTATTGCCCGTGCCGCCTCGGCCCGGCCTTCCACAATCGCGGTAAACAGTTTCTGATGCTGGCTGATCAGGCCCGTCCGGGTGGCGGCTTCCTTGGAGTACATCCCGCCGATGTTGGTGACAATATTGTTCTTCAGCAGGCTGAACAGGTTGCGCATGGTGTGTAGCAGCACCACGTTGTGGCTGGCTTCGGCAATGGCCAGATGAAAGCCGGCATCCGCCGCGCCTTCCTGCTCGATGTTTTCTTTGGAAGGGGTCTGGTAGCAGGCATCAAGGTCCTGCCAGGCCTTGGTCAGGCGCGCCTTGTCAACTTCAGTCGCCCGCTGCGCCGCGTAGTAGGCGCAGTCTGCTTCCAGGGTGCGCCGGAACTCCAGCAGGTCTCGATGGGCTTCGGGTCGGTTTTCCAGCAGCTGAACAAGGGGATCACTGAAGCTTGCCCCCAGGCTTTCGGTTACAAAATTTCCGCCACCCTGGCGGCTGATCAGCAGGCCTTTCGCTGCGAGCTTTTGCACCGCTTCCCGTAACGATGGCCTGGAAACCCCAAACTGCTCGGCCAGTGTCCGCTCAGGTGGCAGGCGCTGGCCGGGCTTCAGGGTGCCTTCGAGAATCATGGTTTCCAGCTGTTCGACAATGGTGTCTGCCAGGCGTTTCGGGGCGATCTGGTTGATCGACATAGGGCTCCGGAGTTCACGGATTAAATTGGTCTTACCAAAAAAACTGACTGCCTTTGTACTTGTTTTAACAGCAAAACAGCAAGCCCTTAAGACCAATGTCTTAGTTTGGGGTTTTGACAGTCTTTAATCGCTCAAATACTGTGCTTGGATCAGATTTGTCAATTGGTAAGGCCAATTATCCAAAGATAGAGCCCAATAACAATACTCTGGAGAAAACCATGTCATCCGGATTACTCGCCCTGCTGGCATTTGCCCCCATTCTGCTGGCCGGAATTCTGCTTCTCGGCCTGCGATGGCCCGCCCGAACTGCCATGCCTGTTGTCTTTCTGGCAACGGCCGTACTTGGCTATACCGCCTGGGACATGACCCTGAACCGAATTTTCGCCTCGACCCTGCAGGGACTGGTGATCACGATCGGTGTGTTGTGGATTATCTTCGGCGCCATTTTGCTACTGAACACCCTCAAGCACTCGGGAGCCATTGCTACCATTCGCTCTGGTTTTACCAATATCACGCCGGACCGGCGGATCCAGGCCATTATCATTGTCTGGCTGTTTGGCAGTTTTATTGAAGGCGCATCCGGTTTCGGTACGCCAGCAGCCATTGTGGCGCCGTTACTGGTGGCGGTAGGTTTTCCGGCCATGGCGGCGGTTATGCTCGGGATGATGGTGCAGAGCACGCCGGTGTCGTTTGGCGCGGTCGGCACACCGATCATTGTCGGTGTGACCACGGGGCTGGACGAGGCCACGATCAGTGGCCAGCTTGAGGCTGCGGGTTCCAGCTGGGAAGCCTACCTGCAGCTGATTACCTCCGAAGTTGCCATTACCCACGCCATTGCTGGCGTGATCATGCCGCTGCTGATGGCGGTGATGATGACCCGTTTCTTCGGCCAGAACAAAAGCTGGAAGGAAGGTCTGGAAGTGTTGCCGTTTGCCCTGTTTGCAGGCGTTGCCTTCGTGGTGCCCTATGCCATCACGGGTATACTGATGGGGCCGGAGTTTCCGTCGTTGCTGGGTGGCCTGATTGGCCTGGCGATTGTCACGTTTGCGGCCAGGAAGGGCTTTCTGATTCCGAAGAAAACCTGGGACTTTGCCGAGCGTGAAGACTGGCCAGCCGAGTGGGTTGGCAAGCTGGAAATGAAACTGGAAGACATCGCTGCCCACCCCATGAGTGGCTTTCGTGCCTGGCTACCGTATGTTCTGATGGGTGCAATTCTGGTGATCAGCCGCACGGTAGCGCCGGTGAAAGACTTCTTCGTCAGCATTGGCGTATCCTTCTCGAACATTCTGGGTGAGGCCGGGGTCAGCGCCGGTGTGCAGCCACTGTACCTGCCTGGCGGCATTCTGGTGATGGTGGTGATTGCTACCTTCTTCATTCACCGGATGAGCACCAGGGCCATGGGTGAAGCCCTGAAAGAGTCGGGCGGGGTGTTGCTCAGCGCGGGCTTTGTACTGCTGTTCACCATTCCGATGGTGCGGATCATGATCAACTCCGGCGTCAACCTGGCCGACCTGCCAAGCATGCCGCTGGCCATGGCCACCTGGGTGGCGGATTCTGTGGGCGGCATCTATCCCTTCCTGGCGCCTACAGTCGGTGCGCTGGGCGCTTTCCTTGCCGGCTCCAATACCGTATCGAATATGATGTTCAGCCAGTTCCAGTTTGGTGTCGCCCAAGGCCTCGGCTTGTCCACGGCGCTGATGGTGGCGGTGCAGGCTGTTGGTGCGGCTGCGGGTAACATGATCGCGATTCACAATGTGGTGGCGGCTTCGGCGACGGTTGGTTTGCTGGGCCGTGAAGGCCAGACCCTACGCAAAACCATTCGCCCGACCATCTACTATCTTGTAATGACCGGTGTGGTTGCCTTGGTGGCAGCCTATGCTTTGGGCGTTACCGACCCTTTGATGAACTGATCTGAAACAACGGGCAGGGCTGCCACGCAGCCTGAAGAACCCGGAGGCAATAACTGATGACTGAGCTGTTCTACGACGCCGCCCCCAATGCCACCCGCGTGGCTCCTGAACGACCCGGGCCACGAACGTATCCGGCCAAGCCGCCCGAGGTCACGCTGTTCGGCACCTGCGTGGTGGACCTCTTCTTCCCGGAAGCCGGCCTGGACGCCATCCGCCTGCTGGAGCGGGAAGGCATTCGCGTGCACTTCCCACAGGAACAATCCTGCTGCGGCCAGCCGGCCTGGACCTCCGGCTACGTGAACGAGGCCCGGGAGGTGGCACGGGCACAGCTCAACCTGCTCGACAACGGCTTGCCGGTGGTCGTCCCCTCGGGCTCCTGTGCCGGCATGTTCCGGCAGCACTACCGGGAAGTGTTTGCGGAAGAGCCGGATACCCTCAAGCGTGTGGATGACCTGGCCGAGCGTACCTTCGAGCTGACCGAGTTTCTGCTGCACGTATGCAAGGTAGACTGGCAGGATCTCGGCCAGCCCACGCAGATTGCCCTGCACACGTCCTGTTCCGCCCGTCGGGAAATGAACACCCACCTGCACGCCCGGGAGTTGCTGGGCAAGCTGGCGAACGTCGAGCGGCTGGATCACGACCACGAAAGTGAATGTTGCGGCTTTGGCGGCACCTTCTCGGTGCGCATGCCGGAAGTTTCCGGCGCCATGGTGCTGGATAAAACCCGCTCGCTGCGGGAATCCGGGGCGGTGGAAATGGTGACCGCCGATGGCGGCTGCCTGCTCAACATCAACGGCTCCCTGGAAAAACAGAAACAGACGTTCCGGGGCCGGCATCTGGCCAGCTTTCTTTGGGCGCGGGTGAGTGGAGAGGTGAAATCATGAGCCAGCGTATACCGGTAAAAGAACTCACCGACAGCTTCCGTGGCCGCGCGGTGGGCGCCCTGGCCGACGCCCAGCTGCGCACCAACTTCCGCGTCGCCATGGACTCGCTCATGAAAAAACGGGCCGATGCTTTTCCGGACGAGGAAGAGCGTGAAGGACTGCGGGAACTCGGCAACCACATCAAAGCCCGGGCCCTGTCCCGGTTGCCGGATTTGCTGGAACAGCTGGAAGCGAAACTGACCGAAAACGGCGTTCACGTCCATTGGGCAGAAACCACGGAAGAGGCCAATCGCATTGTGCACACCATCATTGAGTCGAAACAGGGCTCGCAGGTGGTGAAGGGCAAGTCCATGGTCAGCGAAGAAATGGAGATGAATGATTACCTGGCCGAACGGGATATCGAGTGCCTGGAGTCCGACATGGGCGAGTACATCGTCCAGCTGGATGGCGAAAAACCGTCCCACATCATCATGCCGGCGATTCACAAAAACCGCCGGCAGGTTTCGAAACTTTTCCACAACAAGCTGGGTGTGGACGAAACCGACGATGTGAACGAGTTGATTCAGATTGGCCGGCGCACCCTGCGCAAGAAGTTTCTGGAAGCGGACGTCGGGGTGTCGGGTGTGAACTTTGCGATCGCGGAAACCGGCACCCTGCTGCTGGTGGAAAACGAAGGCAACGGCCGCATGAGTACCACGGTTCCTCCGGTGCATGTGGCGGTTACGGGTATCGAAAAAGTAGTGGCAAACCTTCGGGATGTGGCGCCTTTGTTGTCGCTCTTAACGCGCTCGGCACTGGGTCAGCCGATTACCACGTACGTGAATATGATCTCTGGCCCTCGCAAAGCGGATGAACTTGACGGCCCGGAAGAAGTGCATTTGGTGCTGCTGGATAACGGCCGAAGCGGAGCTTTCGCGGACGCTCAGCTGCGCCAAACCCTGAACTGCATACGCTGCGGTGCCTGCATGAACCATTGCCCGGTATATACCCGGGTGGGTGGTCATACCTACGGCGAAGTGTACCCGGGGCCGATTGGCAAAATTGTCACGCCGCATATGGTGGGTTTGGATCATGTACCCGATCATCCCAGCGCGTCGTCATTGTGCGGTGCGTGTGGTGAGGTCTGCCCGGTGAAGATCCCTATTCCGGAACTGCTTCAGCGGTTGCGACAGGAGAACGTAAAAAGTCCGGACGAGCCAGCGGTTGTGCAAGGCGGTGGCTCGAAGTATTCATGGAAAGAGCGCGCCTTATGGCGAATGTGGATGGCACTGAACACTCGTCCGACTTTGTATAAGTGCTTCCTGTGGGCCGCCACGCGGCTTGGCAAGCTGACACCGAAGAACCTTGGCCCCTGGACGGAGAACCACACCGCACCGGTACCAGCCCGGCGGTCTTTACACGATTTGGCGAAAGCCCATCTTAACGCCGAGAAAACATCGGGGGACCGGTCATGAGCGCTCGTGACAACATCTTGAAAAAGCTCCGGGCGGGCCTGGAAGGCAGCACTCCAAGGCCTGACCAGTTCGACGAAACGCTGGTGACCGAACCCTGGCAGTATGCACCGGAAGACCGGATCCAGCGTCTGCGCAGCCTGATGGAAACGGTTCATACCGAGGTGTACACGCTGGCGGCCGCGAATTGGCCGGCGAAGGTGCAGGAACTATTGGAGAACCGAAGACTCGCCAACCTGTTGTACGCACCGGGTACCGGGCATGGGCAGCAGCTGGCGGAGTTCTGGGCGGAAGCCGCTGCCGAGCAAAACCTGTTGGCCTACGACCGCCCGATTGAGGAATGGAAAGAAGAACTGTTCTGGCAAGTGGATGCCAGTATCACCGGCACCGCAGGCGCAATTGCGGCAACCGGCTCTTTGGTGTTGTGGCCAGACCGGCATGAGCCGCGGCTGATGAGCCTGTTACCACCGCTGCATATCGCCCTGTTAAAGGCCAGCGAGGTCGAAGACAACCTATATGTCATGATGGAAAAACAGAACTGGCCGGCCGGTTTGCCCACCAATCTCTTGCTGGTATCCGGGCCCTCGAAAACGGCTGACATCGAGCAGGTGCTGGCGTACGGCGCTCATGGCCCGAAAGAACTGGTTGTCCTCATCCTTGAGGATGCCTGATCTTCAAACGCGCACAGTCAGTGCTTACTTAATGCCGAAACCGCGTTTATTCAGGAATTCTTTCATATGAGCGCGCAGCTTGCTGGTGAACAAGGGCTTCAACTGCTCGGACCAGTTGGTGTTTTTATTGCCGCCCGTGCGCTCCCGGTAATAGCGGGCCATGGTGTCGTCAAACTCGGCAACCAGCGTTTCATCATCAGAATCGTCGTAGACGTCTTGTTTCAAAATGCTGGCCAATGGCAGGCGGGGCTTCACCTCGGGATCTTGATCCGGGTAGCCCAAGCACAGGCCGAACACGGGGTAAACATGCTCAGGCAGCTTCAGAATCTCGCTGACTTCCTGCGGGTTATTGCGAATGCCGCCAATGTAACAAATGCCCAGACCTTCCGACTCCGCTGCAACCACCACATTCTGGGCCATTAAAGCCACATCGACACTGGCAACCAGCAGTTGCTCGGTCATCCCGCGGGTGACTTCCGCACCCGATCGTTCGGCGGCTTCTGTTGAGCGTTTCATATCGGCGCAGAACATCAGAAAATCGGAGGCGCTTTCGACATAGGGTTGGCCGCCCGCCAACTCCGCCAGACGCGCGCGGCTTTCCGGGTTCACCACATGAATCAGGGTGTAAGCCTGCACGTGGCTGGAGGTGGCCGCGCTTTGGCCAGCCCGAATCAGCTCTTCAAACAGCTCTCTGGGGATCTGCTGATCCTTGAACTTGCGGATGGAGCGGTGTGACTGTAGAAGTTCGATTGTTGGATTCATAGCCCCTCATCGGTTGTGAATAAAATCGTAAGCAAGGTTCCTATCCTCGGTTAATTGCGTGTACTATGCTACTGTATAAATATACATGCATTTAACGACTGCGAGGACGCCTCATGGCAGTACAATCTTTATACTTTTCGGATCGGGACGGACTGGAAATGGCGCTAAGCAACCCGGACACCATGCTCTTTCAAAGCAAGGCTGAGGCTGATGCACGGGATAAGGTGTTGGAGCTGGCAGAAAACGTAGCGCTCTGGTTGGAGAAAAACGTAGAGGGGCTTTCTGAAGACTTGGCAGAACAGTGCGCCATGAGCATCGCCGAAAACAAAGACCTGTTCGCCAAAGCCATGAAAAAGCCGGAATTGCTGGTCGAGGCTGCCGAGCCCGCGCCCTCGGAAAGCTGAGAGACTGGGGGGCTTCAGCCCGGGCGAGTTATCCGCGGTTCAGTTCGTAAGCTGCCATATTCACGGCCGAGGCCAGATTCAGGGACTCTATCGCTGCCGCGCCAGGGATGGTGTAACGATGAGCGTTGAGTTTGGTTAAGGCTGCGGCCGGCACACCTCGGGCTTCGTTGCCGAACAGGTAACAATCGTGGTTTTGAAAACCGGGTTCTGTAAGGCGGTCACCGCCGATGTCCAAACACGCAATGTTCGGGTAACGCTGGCTTAGGGCATCCAGACTGATGTCGGTTTCCAGAGGCACGTGAAAAATAGCACCCATGCTGGAGCGGACGACCTTTGGGTTGTAAGGGTCAACACTGCCGGGGCTGAGCAGGCAACGCATGCCGCCAAACCACGCTAGCGTGCGCAAAATGGTGCCAAGGTTGCCGGGGTCCTGAACTTCGTGCAGGTAAACGGCTTTTTCAGTGTCTATGGAACCAGTGCTGGCGGCGGTGGGCAGAGGAACCACCGCGAGAATGCCTTGCGGGGTTTTGGTGTCTGCCAGCTGAGCCATTTGCCGATCACTGATTACCTGCTTGGGCCACGGGCTGCGCCAGTCTTCGTAGGCGCTGGTGACAAACAACTGAGCCCGCTTCCAGTGCGAATTGCTGGCCGCTGCTTTTTCGAGTTCGAGCACCAGGTGTTCGCCTTCCACCAAGAAATGCCCCAAGGATTGGCGATATTTCTTCTGATGCAGTTTCTTGATGTCGTCCAGCTTCACGGTAGGCTTCCAGTGTTAAGCAGTGCTTGGCGTTGTTGCGCCATTGTACTGGTGCGCCCGAAGCTTGTCAGGCGCTTGGCGGCTTTTGCGGTCGTGTAGGCAGCGGCGTACAATGGCGTTCTCCCGCAGTAAACAGAAGACTATTCCGATGGCCCGTTCAAAAAGCAGTAACCGCTGGCTCGAAGAGCACGTCAACGACCCCTTTGTAAAACAGGCTCAGTTGGACGGCTATCGCTCCCGCGCCAGTTATAAGTTACTGGAAATCAACGACAAAGATCGTTTGATTCAGCCCAATGGCTTGGTAGTCGATCTTGGTTCTGCGCCGGGCGGATGGTCACAGGTGGCGGCCAAGCTGGTGGGTCACAAAGGCCGGGTGCTGGCGTCGGACATACTGCCGATGGATAACATCGCCGGCGTGGAGTTTATTCAGGGCGATTTCACCGAAGAGTCGGTGTTTGACGAACTGATGGCGGCGTTAGACGGTGCCAAAGCCGATGTGGTGATCTCTGACATGGCACCCAACATCAGCGGTGTGAATGCGGCAGACCAAGCGGCATCTATGTACTTGGTGGAGCTGGCTTTGGATATGGCGTGTCAGGTGCTGAAACCAAAAGGCAGTTTTGTCGCCAAAGTGTTCCACGGCGAGGGTTACGATGAGTACGTCAAAGCGGTGCGCGCTGCTTTTGACAAGGTTTCCGTGCGCAAGCCGGATTCCTCAAGAGCCCGGTCCCGTGAAGTTTACTTGGTGGCCAAGGGATTCAAGGGCGCCTGATTCATTAAGGGGCCCTCCGTCCCCTCGAAACCTATTGTATTATAGGGTTCTCCTTCCTGAAAGTGCTCCTCCTTGGGGCGACTTCTTGTCTTGTGCCGTCCCTGAGTAGCGCCTTTTTCCTTCTTTTTTAAACAAATTCCGTGGATTTGCTTCTGATTTTGCCAATCGAGGATCGGCTAAATCCGTCTAACTGAATGATTTAAAAGATAATCTGATCCGTGGTTTTGTTCCTCTCTTGGGGTTCCAAATAAACTCACCCGAGAAACCAAGTAAAAACCATTGATTGTATGGGTGTTAATGCCTAGTATTCTGTTGGGGAGTAAATCCTAAGCAGTAGCATTTCCAAATTCCGATGGATGGAGAACAAAAACAATGTCCGTGCAGAAGAGACCAACAGGTGGCGAGCAGCCATCAGCGTTAGGGGCGTTAAAATTGCGCGTGCCCTTCGTGCACTACAAACTAGAAATTCCGGATATTTTGCAGGGTGCGATACTTTGTGTTGTTCCACTGAGTATCACGGCGCTTATGACCTCAGTGTTGGGTATTCCGTTTGAAATCGCGGTTGCCTTTGTGCTTTTCAACAACATTCTTTATTTACTGCATACGCATTTTGGTGACCCAACCGTTGCTGGCTGGATCACCGCGGGAATCCCTCTGTACGTGGCATTTTTGATGGGCTATCCAGAGGGGGAGGCGAGGATACTGGCGCTCATTGCACTGCAGTTAACGGTCGCCTTGGTTTTCTTGGGGCTAGGGGTTTTTAAGGGGGCTGACTCGCTAGTACGAAAAATGCCTATGTCTCTAAAGGCAGGCATCCTTATCGGTGCCGGGGTTTCTGCGGTGATGGGTGAATTTGCGGCTGATGGTCGTGTTTGGACGATGCCAATCACCATTTTGACGGGCGCCGTGCTTGGCTTCTTCATGCTCTTTTCCGAAACCGCAGGACCACTCCGCGCTCGTTACGGTTTTTTCCGCTTTGTTGCTCAGTACGGTATCGCGATACCTTTCCTAATCGCTTACGTGTTCGGCTTGATTATCGGAGAGGTCGAAATGCCCGTAATCGAGTGGGGTTTCACGACGATTCCGGTAGGTACAATCCTTCAGGAATACAGCATCATTGGTCTTGGAATTCCGCCGTTTCAGTACTTTATTGATGCTATCCCGCTGGCTTTGGCTGCTTACATCATTGCCTTTGGCGATATCCTGGTGATGGACTCGCTTTTCAAGAATGCCGATAGCGCTCGCAAGGACGAGAAGCTTGTCTTTAGCCCCCGTCGGAACAGCATCATTGTAGGGATTCGTAATACTCTTCATGGCATTTTTGCGCCTTTCATCAGTCTGTCGGGTCCGGCTTGGACCGGTGGGCAGGCGCTGGTTATAAACCGCTATATGAACAATCCACGTTCGGTCATGGACAGTTATTGGGGTGGCGCAACGAGCCTGTACTGGGGGATGACTATCGCCATTGTGTTGGTGCCCGTTGTGACCTTGTTTAAGCCAGGGCTCAACATTGGTATGGCATTGACGTTGCTGATTCAGGGTTATTTGTGTGGATATCTGGCCATCGAAATGCTGGAACGTGAAACCAATCTTGAACGAGGCGTTGCGATCATTGTTGGGTCGGTTCTCGCCGTTAAAGGCGCAGCATGGGGTTTAGGCATCGGTCTCGTGTTATGGCTAGTGTTGGAAAAAAACTGGTTCGCAGACGCCTACAAAGCAACACATCACCATGATGACGAACCTGCACCGGATACAGATGCTGTCGTCGACCGAAGTTAAAGGCAGCAGAGCGTCATCTAAGGGAACAACAAGAGGTTAAACGAAATGGAAAATATGTTTGAGGTCGGACTCGATAAAACAGAGGCGAATTACACGCCTCTGACACCGATCACCTTCATTCAGAGAACGGCCCTGGCGCATCCTTCGCGCACAGCGGTTATTCATGGGAACATCCGTCGGAATTGGTTGGAAACCTACGAGCGCTGCCTGAAAATGGCCTCGGCGCTGCGCAAGCTCGGGGTGCGTAAAGGCGATACGGTCGCTGCCTTGTTACCGAACATCCCTGAAATGCTGGAATTGCATTTCGCGGTGCCGATGATTGGTGCGGTTTTGAATGCCCAAAATACCCGGCTTGATTCAAAGACCATGACCTTCATGCTCAATCATAGTCGTGCCAAGGTATTCTTTACCGATAAAGAGTACAGCGACCGAGCTCGGGAAGCGCTCCAGGGTTGTGATGCCAAACCCACAGTCATTGATGTCGACGACCCGAACTTCGACGGCGGCGAGCTAATTGGCACCTTGACCTATGACGCTTTGCTGGCGACCGGTGACGATGATTTCCAATGGGATATGCCTGACGATGAATGGCAGGCCATTGCTCTGAATTACACCTCTGGCACTACCGGTAACCCAAAAGGCGTGGTTTATCACCACCGCGGCGCAAATTTGAATGCCATGAGCAACGTCATTGGGTTTGGGCTCCCTGCAGGTGCTGTTTACTTGTGGACCCTGCCGATGTTCCATTGCAACGGCTGGTGTTACCCCTGGGCAGTGACCGCGGTGGCGGGTACACATGTTTGCTTGCGCTCACCGCAGCCTAAGGCCATCTATGAGGCGCTCTCAACACACGGTGTGACTCACTTTTGTGCCGCCCCGGTGGTTATGAACATGCTCATTAATGCCCCCGAAGAAGACAAAAAGCCGTTTGACCAGCGCGTGACAGCCGCAACCGGCGGCGCGGCGCCCCCAGCCGCAACCATTGAGGCCATGGAAGCAATGGGTGTGCAGGTGGTGCACTTGTATGGTTTGACGGAGACCTACGGCCCTAGCCTGATTTGCGAATTCCAGGACGAATGGAACTCGATGGATGCCAAGAACAAAGCTGCCAAGATGGCACGGCAAGGCATTATCTCTTTGTCTATGACAGACATGATGGTTGCGGACCCGGTCACGCTTGAGCCCGTTGCAAAAGACGGAGTGAGCATTGGCGAGCTGTTTGTCCGAGGCAACTCCGTGATGAAGGGTTATCTCAGTAACCCAGAGGAAACTGCTAAGGCGTTTCATAACGGTTGGTTCCACACAGGTGATTTGGGGGTATGGCACAACGATGGCTATGTGGAAATCAAAGACCGTTCCAAAGATATAATTATCTCCGGCGGTGAGAATATTTCGACGTTAGAAGTCGAAAGCACTCTTTATGAGCACCCGGCGGTACTGGAAGCGGCGGTGGTCGCAGCCCCGGATGACCATTGGGGTGAAATTCCTTGTGCCTTTATAACTCTGAAATCCGGGAATGAAGGATTGACAGAAGAGGACGTAGTCACTTTTTGTCGAAACAAACTGGCCGGTTTTAAAGTGCCTAAGAAAATCGTATTCGCAGATAATCTGCCGAAAACATCAACCGGTAAACTGCAGAAGCATGTGTTGAGGAGTCAGCTGACAGCATAGTGGTAGACTTGTTGAAATGCTGTAGCTATGTTCCCCCGGCCTTGGCCGGGGGCTTTTTTTGGCCCCAAAAAACCCGGCTAAAAGCCGGGAATAAACGATGGGGTGCCAAGTTAAAGGGCGAAGCCCCCCAGTTTGGTTTCCAGATATTCTTCAATGCCTTCCTGCGCACCTTCCCGTCCGAGACCGCTGTTCTTCATGCCGCCAAACGGCGCGGCAGCGCTGGTGGGGTTGATGTCGTTAATGCCAATAATGCCGAAATCCAGAGCTTCGAACGCGCGCATGGCGGTGGTCATATTGTTGCTGTAGATATAAGCAGCTAGGCCATACTCGGTGTCGTTGGCCATAGCGATGACATCATCTTCTGAACGATAGATGATGACCGGAGCAACCGGGCCAAAGGTTTCCTCCCGATAGATTTTCATCTCAGGGGTTACACCGGAGAGCACGGTTGGGGCGTAGAAGTAACCGTCTGACAGGCCGTTATCCACCAAACGCAGGCCACCGGTCTCTAGCTTTGCGCCTTTGGCAACGGCGTCTTTAACCTGGCTATCAACCTTTTGGATGGCCTGGTCGTTGATCAACGGGCCAATACCCACGCCTTCGGTCATACCGTTACCGGCCAACAGACGGTTGGCGCGGCTGGTGAGTTCTTTAATGAACGGTTCAAGATGATCTTCGTGCACGAAAATACGGTTTGGGCTGATACAGGCCTGGCCAGTGTTCAAGAATTTCACCAGAGACAGGCCTTTGGCGGCATGCACTGGATCGGCATCAGGGAAGACAATGGCCGGTGCATGGCCGCCGAGCTCCATAGAGACACGCTTCATGTTAGCTGCGGCCAGACCGTTCAGTTTTTTACCTACAGGCGTCGAGCCTGTGAAGGTCAGCTTGCGAACCCTCGGATCGGTACAAAAGGCATCGCCCACCCGGGATGGATCCTGCACGGTCAGCATGTTAATTACGCCAGCTGGGAAGCCTGCTTCGGCGAAAATTTCCATCATGGCCTTTGCGCACAAAGGCGTGCTTTCCGCCGGTTTCAGAATGACAGTGCAGCCGGCCGCCAGCGCAGGTGCGAGCTTGCGAGTAATCATCGAAATTGGGTAGTTCCAGGGTGTAATCGCGCCGACCACGCCAACCGGTGATTTCTGCACCATAAAACGCTGGTTTTCACGAGCGGAAGGAATACTTTGCCCGTATACGCGTTTGGCCTCTTCGGCAAACCACAGAAGGAAATCCGCACCGTACTGAACTTCGTTGAGGGACGCTTTTAGGGGTTTGCCCTGTTCGCGTGTCATCAGTTCAGCCAGTTCGCGCTTTTGCCGGATCATCAGTTCCCAAGCCCGGTAGAGCAATTGGGAGCGGTGGTAAGCGGTGGTCTTTCGCCATTCTTTAAAAGCACAATCGGCGGCCGTAATGGCCGCCTCAATATCCTGATCTGTGCAATCGGGCACCTGCCCGATGACTTCACCCGTTGCGGGGTTGGTTACCGAGAGCTCAGGGCGCCCGGTTAACCATTCTCCGTTAATGTACATGAGGCGATACCTCTTGGTTGTTATTAAAAGTCTGTTTCCGATAGCGCCATGATGGCGTCGTCACCGGATCGCATCGAGCTCATGTGCGCAGAGCATCGTGGCAGAATGTGATCGATGAAAAAGTTCGTGGTGGCCAGTTTGTTTGCAGCGAAAGCACTCTGGTCAGCCGGATCATTTGCGGCTGCAGTAGCGGCTTTTAGCATCAGCCAGCTTGCTGTCACGATTGAACTCAGCATCAGGTAGTCGAAGGCAACGGCACCTGTGAATTGGTCGTCATCGCCGCGTTCCAGAACGATACTGGTGGCATCTTCGAGGAACGTCACTGCTTGGTCAAATTTAGCCTGGCGGTCTGCGGAGATCACAGAGCCACTTTGCGCCAGACCCGTGAACGAACGAATATCATCAATCAGCTCGGCCATTGCCTGGCCATTGTCCCGAATCGTTTTACGGCCGATCAGATCAAGGGCCTGAATGCCGTTTGTGCCTTCGTAGATGGGTAAAATTCGAGCGTCACGATAGTGCTGCGCGGCGCCGGTCTCTTCAATGAAACCCATGCCGCCGTAACATTGAATGCCCAGAGACGTGACTTCCTGTGCGATTTCTGTGCACCAGCCTTTAACCAGTGGTGTCAGCAGGTTAGCCCGTCGCGTATAGCGACTTTTGAGGTCGTCAGGCAGACTCTCTGCGTTGGCATAATCCATGGCCACACAGCCGGTGTAGGCGAGCCCCCTAGCGGCTTCAGTCAGGGTTTTCATGGTCATCAGCATCCGGCGGACGTCCGGGTGTTTGATGATCGGTGAAACACCTTTTTCGCCGGGCGCGGTGCCTTGAGTTCGCTCGAAGGTATAGTCCCGCGCCTGTTGGTAAGCGCGTTCGGAAATGGAAACGCCCTGCAGGCCAACGGTTAGCCGTGCGTTGTTCATCATGGTGAACATACAGGCCAGACCTCGATTCTCCTCGCCCACCAGATAACCGGTGGCGCCTTCGTTGTCGCCATAAGCCATGACGCAGGTCGGGCTGGCATGGATGCCTAGCTTATGTTCCAGTGAGACGGCATGGCAGTCGTTCCTTTCGCCCGGCTCCCCCGAGGCATCTGGCAGATACTTGGGTACGGCAAACAATGATATGCCCTTGACGCCGGGAGGCGCATCGGGCAGGCGAGCAAGTACAAGGTGGATGATGTTCTCCGCCATGTCGTGCTCACCCCAGGTGATGAAAATCTTTTGACCTTTGATTCGGTAGACATCGCCGTCCGGATGGGCTTGGGTACGGATATTTGATAAGTCCGAACCTGCCTGTGGTTCGGTCAGATTCATGGTGCCGGTCCAATGTCCGGAAATCATTTTCGGTAGCAACTGCTCTTTCAGAGCGTCGCTGGCGTTCTCGGAAAGCGCCTCTACGGCGCCTTGAGATAACAAAGGACAGAGCCCCCACGCCATGTTAGCGGCATGCCACATTTCCTGAACCGGAATGGCCAAAGAGAACGGCAGGCCCTGACCGCCAAACTCCGGATCGAACTGCAGGCTGGCCCAGCCGCTGTCTGCGTATTGCTGGTAAGCCTCTTTAAAGCCTGCCGGGGTAGCCACTTTGTAGTCGCTATCCAGGCGCACACCGGTTTGATCGCCGGTGACGTTCGTTGGAGCGATGACGGAACCGGCAAAACGAGCGGCTTCTTCAAGAATGGCGGAAACGACATCCTCGGAAGCATCTTCGTAGCCGCAGGCTTTTGTCATTTCTGAAAACCCCGCGACGTGCTTCAGGGTAAACGCCATCTCACGGGTGGGTGCTCTGAACTCTGTCATGGTATGCTCCCTTAAGCCATGTACTGGCCGCCGTTAACCGACATGTTGGTGCCGGTCACGAAGCTGGCTTCATCAGCTGTCAGGTAGGCTACGGCTCTGGCGATGTCTTCGGGCTTGCCAAGGTGACCAACCGGGATGCCAGCAACAATGTTGTTCAGGACTTTTTCGGGTACCTGGCGAACCATAGGGGTATCGATATAGCCCGGAGAAACCGAGTTGGCGGTCACGCCTTTACGGGCGCCTTCCTGAGCAATGGACTTAGTGAAACCATAGATGCCGGCTTTTGTGGCGGCATAGTTACACTGGCCGAACTGCCCCTTCTCACCATTCAGCGACGAAATGTTCACGATACGGCCAAAGCCGCGCTCACACATGCTTTCAAATACCTGTTGGCACATGTTGAACATAGACGTCAGGTTTACGTTGATGACCTGGTTCCACTGTTCGGGTTGCATTCTTTTTAGCGGAGCATCATTGGTGATGCCGGCGTTGTTAACAAGAATGTCGATTGGCCCAAGATCCTGTTCAACGGCGGCAACAAACGCTTTGCAGCCGTCGAAGTCGGTGACGTCTAACGCGTAAATAGCGGCATCGATGCCTTCCTCGCGGAGGTTTGCCTGCCAGTCATTGGCTTGCGCCTCTTCGCCGGGCAAGTGAGTGCCTACTACTTTGCGACCCTGAGCGGCCAGCGCTTTAGTCATGGCGGTACCCAGGCCACCGTTTGCTCCGGTAATAACTGCAATGCGATTCGTCATGGTGTTCTCCTTTCGTTTTACGGATTGTCTATTTCAAGAGTTTCTTGATGTGTGATGATTGGGAAATGACTCCCTCGGAGGTGTACCGATTGCTGCGGTCAACAATCTTCGGTAGCTCGTACAGGTAATTCACCATCAGGCCGGCAGATTGCTTCAGGCCTTTGTCTGAGGTGTCGGCCATCCAATTAAGTCTCGCAACCTGAGCGCCGTTGCTTAAATGGAAGTTGGCCACCGGGTCAATGGCACGCGGCTTACCGGGTTTCAGGGAGCACAGGTAGGACGCCGCCAATTTCATGATGGCTTCTTGCTGGGCGCCGGTGGCATCGCCTTGGCTTGCTCGCACGGGATCCCGGGGCGGTGGCGAACTTAGCCATTCTTCTCCGCCCGGCAGCTGAGTCAGTTCATCTGCCGGTGTGTTTTCCAGCCAGCGTCGGAAACCCGGAATGGGGGAAAGCGTGGCGAACTGTTTTAACTGCGGGAACTCCACCTGAAGCTTGCTGACCACCTGCTTGATGAGGAAGTTACCAAAGCTGATGCCAGCCAATCCCTGCTGGGCGTTGGAGATTGAATAGAAAATCGCAGTATCAGCTTTGTCGATGTCCTGGGTGGGGGCGTGTTCGTCCAGAAGCTTTTGAACGTTATCCGCGAGGCCGTTCACCAACGCCACTTCAACGAAAATCAGCGGTTCGTCGGGCATATTCGGATGGATAAAAGCAAAGCAGCGGCGGTCGAAATCAAGACGATTCTTTAGGTCGCTCCAGCTCTTGATGGCATGGACGGCCTCATAGGCAATCAGTTTCTCCAGAATGGCCCCGCTAGAGTTCCAGCTGATTTCTTCCAGCTGTAGTAAACCGATGTCGAACCAGGTTGCCAGCAGGTCACGGAGGTCGGTTTCCAGCGGTTTCAGTTCTGGATAGTCTTTGCATAACTGCAACAGTTCTTCACGCATATCCACCAGAAATTTGACTCCGGAAGGTACGCCGTTGAACTGTTTTAGCAGTGCTGTGCGGCTAGGAATTAACGCCTTGCGTAACGCCTGTGCGGCTTTGGTTTTCTCATTGGCCTTGGCGCTATGCCACTGATCGATAGCCCTCTCTACACTGGTTTCGTTTACACCATAGTGTTCTGCGAGCAGGCCCAGAAAACGGGTTCGTCCTGTTAGAGACAGTTTTAGGTAGGCGCGGCCGAGCAAGGCTGCGCGCTTGCGAGCTTCTACCTGGCCACCGTTTTCGGCAAGGCAGTCGTCAATCCATTCCTTAACAGTGGCAAGATCCGGCTCCGGCAAGTCTTCGGCGATGTTTACGATGTCCGAGCCGCGACGGCCCATTGATTCCAATCCGCCCGGAACCAGCTTTTTAAAGGCTCTTTCAAAAATGCTTACGGGTTGCCTCTGCATAACCGCGACTCCCTATGTACAAAGCGGTGTTGTCTAAGTGGATAACAGAAGGCTACCAGAGCATTTTATAAAAACCAAGTAAAAGTACTTGGTTTGATGGATATAAACCAGTAATGTAGTGGGTGTATGGATCACAGAGAGGAAGAAGCAATGCAAGAACTACATGGCTATTACCTGGAAGACCTTGAAGTTGGAATGGAGGCGTTCTACGCCAAAACGATTACCGAAGCAGATGTAGTGTTGTTCGCTGGTATCAGCGGTGATGACAACCCGGTGCATATTAATGCTGAGTATGCGAAGACCACGCCGTTCAAAGAACGCATTGTGCACGGCATGTTCAGTGCTGCGCTGATTTCTGCCGTGTTGGGTACACGTATGCCGGGCCCTGGTGCCATTTATATCGACCAGCAGATTAAGTTCAAAGCGCCGGTTCATATTGGAGACACCGTTGTTGCCTCTGCCAAGATTATTGAGATCAATGAAGAGCGACGTCGAGTAAAGCTGGAAACCGTCTGTAAGGTGGGCGACACCGTGGTCGCTGAGGGCGTTGCTACAAATATGGTTGACCGCCGCCCGGCGTAAGTCTGGAGATTATTATGTTAATGGATCAAGAGAATTGCATCGTTGCCGTGATCGATGTGCAGGCCCGTTTGTTGGGCGGGGTACATGAAAACGAGAAGCTGGTGAACAACTGCAGTTGGTTGGTGCGCCTTGCCGGGTTGATGAACGTACCGGTGATTGGATCTGAGCAGTACCCGGATGGCCTTGGCCATACGGAAGAGGGTTTACGCGAGCTGGTGGGGCCTGCCAACATTTACGGCAAAACTTTCTTTGCGTGTATTGACGACCCGGGTTTCGAAAAGGCGTTTCAAACGCATGATCGCAAGCAAGTCGTTTTATGTGGTATGGAGTCTCAAGCGTGCGTGATGCAATCGGCGCTAAGGCTTCTGGAGAAAGGGTTGGAGGTGTTTGTGGTGGCGGATGCTATTTCAGCACGCAACGCCTACGACACGGAAGTAGCGCTACGTCGAATGGAACAGGCCGGAGCCAGAATCGTTACCAAAGAAATGGTCGGGTTCGAATGGCTTCGACGCTCGGATGCAGGTCAATTTAAAGCCTTTAGCAAGGAGTTTTTGCGCTAGTCAATCGCGGGGCCCAGGCACGTTGTGGCCAAGGGCCCCGGAGACCTTCAGAATAGGGTTGATTAACGCACCCTGAGTTCCAGAGAATCCCATAGACATGAAAAACCGCACCCCGGAAGAAGGGCGA
The DNA here is from genome assembly GCF_023016065.1 of Marinobacter sp. S0848L. Classification (GTDB taxonomy): domain Bacteria; phylum Pseudomonadota; class Gammaproteobacteria; order Pseudomonadales; family Oleiphilaceae; genus Marinobacter. The sequence goes on from NZ_JALKAQ010000006.1 coordinate 147,743, forward strand.
ACTGCCCTGACGGACGATGCCGAACGTAACCGCTTGTTGGCGGAAATGGCGGAACAATCTACGGACATGATCTCCCGGCACACACCGGAAGATTGGCGTTTCATCTATGCTTCGCCGGCGGTAACGCATTTGCTGGGGTATTCGGTTGAAGAAATCGTGGGTATCTCTGCCTACGATCTGTATCACCCAGATGATGTGGAGGATTTCCGATTACGGGCACCTACAGTTAACTACGATCGGGGTTTGTATACCCACACCTATCGGTTTCGATGTAAAGACGGGCATTACACCTGGCTGGAAAGTACCAGCCGAACCATTCGGGATCCTGAAACCAATGAAATTCGGGAAATTCTTGTGGTGTCCCGAGATGCGAGTCACCGAGTCAAGGCAGATAAAGCCAGTCGTCGGCTAGCGCGAGTTCTGGAAAGTACTCAAGATCTGGTTATTTTTGCGAACCTCGATTTCACGGTTTCACACCTGAATGAAACGGCGCGAAATGCGTTGGCGGTGGAGCATACCGACTATACTGCTTTCCCGCTATCCTGCTTTGTGACCGAAAAGGGCCTCGCAACCTTGATGGAAGAAGGTTTCCCGACAGCCGAGAAAACGGGGAACTGGCGTGGTGAACTGACCATGCAGAGTCTACAAGCCGCCCGTATACCGGTCATGCTGGAGTTGCTTGCCCACCGCTCTTTGCATGGGGATATCGAGTATTTCTCACTGGTGGCTCACGATCTGACAGAAAAAAAAGAAGCGGAAGAGCAGCTTAAGCAATACCAGGCTGATATCAATCACGCGAGTCGGCTGGTAACCATGGGCGAGCTGGCGTCGAGCTTGGCTCACGAGTTGAACCAGCCACTCTCAGCGATGGTGAATTACCTCCGGGGCATCGAGCGACGGTTTGCGGATAAGCCTACTCTTGCCTGGAAAGATGTTGAGTTACCCATTACCAGAAGCATCAAGACAGCGTTGAGAGCGGGAGAAATCATCCATCGAATGATGGACTTTACCCGCAAACAGGAGCCGGTTGTTACGCACCTTAATTTGCCGGAGTTGATCGGTGAAATGATCGATTTTTGCGAGAACATGGCGGAACGGCACAACGTGCGGATCGTGTTTGAGCAACCTCCAGAATTGCCGTTTGTTAAAGGTGATAAGATTCAGCTGGAACAGGTTTTATTGAATCTGGTCGTGAACGCGATAGAAGCAAGCATCTCATCAGACGATGAAGAGGCAACCACCGTGACAATTAGTGTTAAACCCCACGAGAATGACCAGTTGCGGGTTGAGGTGAATGATCAGGGGCGGGGGATTTCAGAATCGGATAGGTCTCGCCTTTTTGATCGTTTTTATTCAACCAAGGAAGCCGGTCTTGGAATGGGGCTGGCCATCAGCCGTTCATTGGTAGAGAATCTCGAGGGCGAACTCTGGGCAGAAAACAACGCTGCCGGAGGAGCTCGCTTTTCATTTACTCTTAATATTGCCGATTGATCACTCATGAACCCGAATACAGATGCACAAACAGTTTTCGTTATTGATGACGATACCGACGTAAGAGATTCTTTAAAGTGGCTGCTTGAGTCTGTTGGCCTTAATGTACAGTCCTACGAAAATGCGTTGGCTTTTTTCGAGGGGTTCGATGCGCGAGCGAGCGGTTGTATTGTGATGGATGTGCGAATGCCGGGCCTTAGTGGTATTAACGCTCAAAAGAAGTTGCCTGAATACAATATCGAACTGCCTGTCATCATGATTTCCGCCCACGGAAATGTGGACATGGCGGTGACAGCGTTGACGCAAGGCGCGATTACGTTTATTGAAAAGCCATTTGATGACCAAGTGCTTATCGATCATGTTCATAATGCTCTAGAAAAAGATCGGGCTCGGTTTACTCAACGCCGCTCGCAGTCGCGAATCCGGGAGCGCTATGACAGCCTGACCCGCCGAGAACGCCAGGTTTTGGAGCTGATTGTGAAGGGTCTGTCGAACCAGGATGCGGCCGATGAGCTCGGTATCAACAGGAAAACCGTTGAAGGACATCGAGCGAATATGATGGCTAAAATGAAAGTTGATTCATTCGCCGAACTGGTGCAAGTGGCTATAGCCTTGGGGCTTGTTCAGGGTTTAGCTCAGTAATACCGTCTGATGGGTTCCTGCCCCCGCCGAACTCTGCGGGCACCGTGTTTTCTAAATTTTTTTTAGCGCGCCTCCCTGGCGCGGTTTCAATTTTCTCCCATGACCGACGACCTGCACGACATCATGAGTGTTTGCCTCGGTTACTTTTGTTTTCACATCGTTTGAATCCTAGTCTCCTGCATTTTTCCGAGTAAAAATAATTGGTTTTATTTCTATTTTCGGGTATGTGAGCTCGGTTTTGTCCTGTGCTGGTGTGAGAAAACAACAACAATAAGAGGCTTGATCCATGAAACCTGAATTTAAAATCGAAGGAACCCTGGCCAGCAGCCATTGGGGAACCTATCGTGTTTGTACCAATGCTGGGCGTGTTGTCGCACTCAAGGGGTTTGAGAAGGACGAAGATCCCTCCCCCATCGGTCAAGGTATTGTTGATGTACTGGATGGGCCGACACGTATCAAATCGCCAATGGCGCAGTAGGTTGTCACGTACAGAAGCGAGGCATGCGGGAGGCCGCTGCCAATGGAACGAAGATGGTAAATGTCAGCCCGTTACGCTCAGACGTTCTCGAGGAAATGAATGCCGACTGGTTAGCGATTTATCCTTGCAGCGATGTCGCATTGCTGCTCGGTATTGCCTGCACCCTCCAGGACGAGGGGTTAGCCGACACAGAGTTTCTCTCCAAGTATACGGTTGGTTATGAGACGTTTCGGGCATACCTGGTGGGAAGGATCGATGGCATAAAAAAAGACAGCGACTGGGCTGCGGTTAAAACGGGTATACCTGCAGAGCGTATCCGCGACCTTGCGCGCGATATGGCGCGCAAGCGTACGATGATCTCGGTGAGTTGGTCCCTGACGCGGCAGGATAACGGCGAACAACCCTATTGGGCGGCGATAGCGGTCGCATCAATGTCAGGACAACTTGGGCTTCCAGGCGGCGGCATCGGCTTTGGTTGCAGCGCGATGAATGCGATCGGTGCTAATTACCAGGGCATTCCCGGGGCGGCTCTGCCCCAAGGAAGTAATCCGGTAAAAAGCTTTATTCCCGTTGCTCGAATTACCGACCTGCTGGTGCATCCGGGTGAGACTTTCGAATACAACGGGAGAACCGGAATCTATCCTGAGATCAAACTGATTTATTGGGCGGGCGGAAATCCGTTCCACCACCATCAGGGTCTCGTTTGAATGAGGGCGGCGTGGCAGAAACCGGATACGGTGATTGTTCACGAATGGTGTTGGAATGCCTAGGCGAAACACGCGGATATCGTGATGCCGGATTTCGAGGCGTTCAAGAGTAAAGGCTGGTTTGAAAATGCGATGCCATCAGAGCCATAGGTTCTTTTGAAAGGCTTTCGCGATGACCTGCATGGTGGATATTTAAGTCTAGCGTGGTGAGGTGCCGCCTATGAAGGCACACACCCCACCAGTGATTCGGCGCTAAACCTAAAGGTCTATAGCCCTCGGTGCCTTGTGTGGCCGAGGGTTTTAGGAGGTTTTTTTAAGCTTCACCATCATCTTGGTATATCCGCGCACAAAGTTTGACTGCACATACTCCGGCTCGCCCACCACCTCGATATCATCAAAGCGCTTCAGAATCTCTTCCCAAAGAATACGCAGCTGCATTTCCGCTAAACGATTTCCCATGCAGCGGTGTACCCCAAAACCGAAGGACAGGTGTTTGCGCACGTTCTTGCGATCGATGATGAACAGGTCCGGGTCTTGCTCGAACGCCCGTTCATCCCGGTTGCCGGAGGCGTACCACATCACCACTTTGTCGCCTTGCTTGATCGTTTGGCCATTCAGTTCAACGTCCTGCTTTGCAACGCGGCGCATGTAAGCCAAAGGCGTTTGCCAGCGAATGATTTCCGACACCATGCTGGGGATTAGCCCCGGATTTTGTTTGAGCTTGGTGAATTCTTCAGGGAACTGATTCAGCGCTAAAACGCCGCCGGTCATGGAGTTACGAGTCGTATCGTTCCCACCTACGATCAGCAGCACCATGTTGCCAAGGAACTCCATAGGGCGGTTGATCATGGTGCGGGTGTTTTCGTTGGCAAGCAGCAAGCTGATCAGATCGAATCCGGGTTCCTCCCCGGCGGCTTTTCGGGCTTCTTTCTCACGCCACAGCAGCGACATCTGCCTTGCCATATCGGCCGAAGCCGCGAAGGATTCATCGATGTCTGCGGTACCACCGGTCGATTCAGGTGGTGCGGCGGCCATGTCGGACCAATAAGCGAGTTTATGGCGTTGTTCATAGGGGAAATCGAACAGGGTGGCCAGCATGCGGGAGGTCAGGTCGATGGATACTGTCTGCACCCAGTCGAAAGGCTCAGCAACAGGCAGGTGATCCAAAACATCTTCGGTGCGACTGCGAATCAGGCTTTCCATTTGCGCCAGATTTTTAGGCGCCACCACGCCTTGAACTGCTTGGCGCTGCACATCGTGCTTGGGTGGGTCCATGGCGATGAAGGTTTCGATTTCCAGGCCGGGAGGTGGCGGGCCAAGTGAAATGATGGGCTCGGCTGAAAACAGGTCGTAGTGGGTGTCCACAAACATGATGTCTTCATAGCGAGTTACCGACCAGAAGGGCCCGAAGGGGCTGCTTTTCTGATAGTGCACCGGGCACTCGTCCCTTAGGCGCTTAAAGTAGGAGTGCCATAGCCCTTGCCGGTACAAGAACGGGTTGCTCACATCGATATCTTCCAACGCCAGTTCGGACACAGGTGGCAGCGGAACCTCTCTGAAAACCGGTGGCTGTTCACGCTTACCCATGCGTTTTTTCAAGTTCTGAAACGCATGCATTCCTTTAATCTGCCAGTCAATCGGCACAGTGGCAGCGGCTTTGTTCGCTAAAGGTTCAAGGACGGGGCTGAGTAGGCTCATGCAAAACTCCAGGGTCAGTTTTTATAGAATCGTTTTCATCGACCACGAACGAACTGATCGACGGCTGCCTACATTTGATATTCCGGGAGCCGCACGACCAGTCCGTCGAGAGATTCCGTGAGGGTCACTTGGCAGGACAAGCGTGACGTGTCGGATTTCTCCGGAGTGAGTTGGAGCATCCCTTGCTCATCGGCGTTGATGCTGCCGGTGGCGGCAATCCAATTGTTATCCACAATGACATGGCAGGTGCCGCAGGCACAGGCACCACCGCAGTCGGCATCGATTCCGGGAACGCCGTTATCAACCGCTGCCTGCATCAAAGATTGGCCTTCTTCGATGTTTACTACATGTTCCGTGCCTGTGTGCTCAACGAACGTGATCTGCCCCATAAACACCTCGCTTGTGTTTTATCAAGGAATGGTTGTTCTCAGCTCAGATTACGTTTTGCCGGATACCGCAGGCAGGTCATTACTTGACAGGAGGGGGTCATTAAAAGACTCTTGGTCAAGTTGTGATCGATAGGCTGTGTCTGCAGTCGCAGATTAACGAACGGATATAACAACAATGATAAGCGCAGTGGATGTTGACGAACCCAGCATTCCCTCCAGTTACAGCCGCTTAGCAGCCCGTGAACTGGGCTTGCTGGCTCGCGATGTGACAGAGGTGTTAACGGGTACACAATTGTCCGTGGATCAGTTTTTACGGGAAAGCACGTTGCTGACGCCAAACCAGCAACTTCAGATTTTGCGAAACTGTTTGCAGATTGCCAAAAACGAGGCCTTTGGCCTGCGGCTAGGCCAAAGGTTAACCTCGCCCACTCATGGCGCACTGGGGTTTCTGGTGAACAGTAGCCCGGATTTGCTAACCGCCTTGCAGGCGTTTCAAGCGTATTTGCCAACGCGCATGAATCTGGCTCGGCTTGATCTGATTATCGAGGGTGAATGGCTCGAGTTAAGCTGTGAGTACGCCGTAGATCTGGAAGAGGAACTTCTCCGCTTGCTAAGCGAGATCTTCACGGTGATCTTTTTCGACACGGCCGAGTTCATTGTCGGGCGACCGCTGCGTGAGGCTTATATCGATTTCATGCATCCGGAGCCTGCCTATTCCGCGCGTTATACCGACCACATCCCGGCCGCCATAGGGTTTGGTGCCGATGCCTATGTGTTGAGAGTCCCTCTTGAAATCTGCAAAGCTCCCAACGCTTCCGCTAACCACGAAAGCTATGTCATGGCGCTCAGACATTGCGAGGCTATGCTGGCGCAGTTGAACCCGAACAAAAGCACCTGCACGTATCAGGTGCAGAAGATGATACTGTCGCACCCGCCCGGCGTGCTGAGCGAGGAAGAACTTGCCGCTGCGCTCTTCATCTGCAAGCGCACGCTCGCCCGGCGTTTGAAGCAGGAAAATACAAGTTTTCGAAAGGTGAGGGATGAAATTCTGTCGCAACAGGCCATCGGCTATTTGCTGGATAGCCAGTTACCGGTAGAAGCAATTGCAGAGTTGCTGAACTACCACGACAGCGCGAACTTCCGGCGGGCATTCAAACGCTGGTTTAACCTGACCCCGGGCCAGTACCGTCGTCAGCATTCGGCTTTTTAGGCCGCGTGTTGAGTCTTTTTTTCAAGCGTCATGCCGGTTCCGCCTGCGATACTCTCCGGGCGAAATGCCCATCCATCGTCGAAAGGCGCGGGTAAAGCTGGCGGTATCGGTGTAGCCCAGATGAATGGCCAGTTCATCCAGCTTCATGTCGCTGCCACTAAGAATTTGAGTGGCAGTTTGGCGCCGTTCTTCTTCTATGATGGCCCGGAAACTGCTGCCTTCCTGGTCCAGCTTCCGGCGTAGGCTCCGGGGTGACATGGCAAGCTTGCTGGCGACTTCGTCGAGCGTGGCGACCAGCCCTAACGATCCCAATACCTGCTGCCGCACCATACCCGTTAGACCGCTGGTTTGCCGTTGTTCAAGCTGAAACCGGCATTGGTCATCCAGCATGCGTACGAGCCGTGGGCTGAACGTGGGAAGAGGCTGGTCTGCGGCGTTCGAGGAAACCAGCATGGCGTTTCGACTGCTATGGAATCGGGGTGCTACCCCCATGGTTTCCGTGAATAATTCTGCGTAATCGGGCGGTGGGCCCTGAAAATCGACGGCGCAGATATTCAAGCCAGACAGACTGAGTTCTTTCAGCAGGTTGATTCCGGTGGCGAGATCCCGTTCAAGCAGGAACTGGCGCAAATGCGGGGGGATGGGTTCTGGGTCCAGCCCGATCCCAAAGCGGCCATCCTCCTCAAACGTGTACATACGGCAGTAGGCTGTGCTCAAGGGCAGGTAGCGCAGTGCGGTGCTGGCAGCATCCCGCAGAGTTCGGCTGGTACGCAGCGCAAAGCCCCACACCCCGAAGGTTGCCACGTTGTACTGCAGCCCGAGTTTGAAGCCTAGCCCGGGTACCTCAGGGAGCGCCCGAATCAGGTTCTCGATCAGACGGATTTCCTGTTCCCGGGTAATCAGTGCCTCCCCGTCTTGTAAGTCCTCGGAGCTGATGGCCGTTCCGTCCAGGCAAATGTCCTTCGCAATACCGTGGCTGGCAGCAAAGTTAATCATGACCTGACTAATAGCAATCGGGTGAAGCGTGGATTCTTGTTTTAGCATGATCGGAGTTTAGCGGTTTCGGTAACGGCATGGTACTTGGCCTAAAGAGTCCCGCGATTGGCCGTAGATGTCCTTGGGCGATGGTATTGAGGTGACTAGATTGAATAGGTGTCGGAATTACACCCATGAGACTGAAGCTATGACGCACGATAAGTACAATCCAAACCGCGAGGCGGTGGCGTTCGCTAAACACTATATGGGCGAACTGGCCTGGCCAACAGTATTGGTGGTGATGCTTGTGTTAACAGGCTATCTGGCGGGTTTGTGGCTGTTTGCCGTGGGGTGGTTAAGCCCGCCAGTGACGGTGTTGGTGCTGGCGATGCTGACTTATATATCGTATACGCCGGTGCACGAGGCTGTTCACGGCAACGTGCACGGCAAGCACGAGCGTCTGCAATGGCTTAACGACGCCTGCGGCTATTTGATGGCACCTCTTATTGCCATCCCTTACGCCTCGCACCGGCTGGAACATATGACGCATCATCGGTACACCAATCAGCCCGATAAAGATCCGGATTTTGTGATTAGCGGTATCGGCAAAGGGCCTGTCGGCGCTGTGATCACAGTATTCAAGTTTCTTTGGCTGCAGAATACGTTTTTTGCCCGTACTCATTGGCATAAAGCCACCACCAAAGAGCGGGTGGTTTATTGTACGGAAATCGCCGTATCCCTAGGCTGGCGGGTAGCCTTTGTCATGCTGACGGACGTGGCCTATGCCGGGTGGGTACTTTTTTCGAGCTACTTTATCGGCGGTTTTTTCACTGCGTATTGGTTCGCTTACCGGCCGCATATTCCCTACAAGGATTCGGCCCGGTACCGCAATACGAACAGCTTGATCATGCCTGTGTGGATGAAACCTGTGGGCTGGTTTTGGTTAGGGCAGAACCTGCATTCCATTCACCACCTGTTCCCGAGGGTACCGTTTTATCGTTACCAGGCGTTGCACGATGACATCGAGCCAATTTTGCGAGAGCAGGGTACGCCGATTGTGGGGATATTCAGTCGCAAGCCAATCGAGAAAGCGGGGGCTGAATCGCCCCCGATAGAAAGGCCAACGGTTATGCGTTGGTTTTCTTGAGTCGGCGGGACAGGCCCAGCCCAAGCATGCCTAGAGCAATCAGGCCGATACTGCTTGGTTCGGGCACCGAGGCACTCGGGTCGCTGGGGTTAGAGGCGGAATCGGGGCCGTCGAGCCAAACACTCCAGTTCGGTCCCATGCCGCGACCGTTTGCGGGTTGATCCCAATCGGCCAGTGCAATGGGTGCTTCGCTGTCAAACGCGAAACCATCGCTGATGTTGTCGCCCAACGCAAAGTTATTGTAGGTGGCTACGGAGAAAATGTAGTCGCCCGCGACCAGGCTGGCCAGCGAGAACCCTGAGTCATAGCTGGTTTGAGTTGCCGGGTTGATGCTGTCGTCGTCATCGTTTTCGAAAAGCAGCGTGCCATCGCCTTTCCATAATGCCGTGATCGGATCGAAGTTGTCTCCACCCATAAAGGAGTCTGTCCAGACACGTACGTTTGTGGTGTCTTGGTCCAGTGTGAAGTAGGTCAATACAACATCGTTGTGGTAGTCAATTGTGCCTTGGAAGTTAATTAAAGCGGCGTTTGCAGTGGAGGTGGCGGCAAGGAGTGCGGCACCAGCAATCATAGATTTTAGCTGTGTCATAAACGGATCCATCCTGGAATGTTTTATAAAAACATCGCCATACAGCGACGGCCGTCTAATCAGCAAGGTTTACGCCAAAACCATTTAAGCTATTGTTTTATAACGGTCTGTATTTTGAGGTGACTGTGGAGGCTGGATCTTCTGTAAAAGGATCTGACACTACGAGGACAGTCCCTGTGCTCGTAGTGTGAAAGAAGTTGAGGAAATGGCTCTAATCCGGAAGCACGGCATCGTAAAGCTTGCGGAGCAACGCACCATCAAACAAAGCAAATAGCGGGGTTTCCAGTGTAGTTACCCCTGACCACTGTTGGTTCCAGTTACCGGAACAGTTCCAGGAGATCAATTTGTTGTTGCTTCGGTCGTAATCGAGGCACTTGTTGCTAGCTTCGTTGCGCAGTTGTAACAGCTCTTCGTTATAAACCCAGCGCTGGTCGGCGCGGCCATCGCGACACGTGGCCAAACTGATGCGTTGGCCCGCAGGTGTTAAGCATTGCCAGGGAGCATCGGTCGGGTGGATACGCCCTCTCAGATCTTTGATCCAGTGGCTGGCATTGTCGATGTTATCAGGCAGTTCGGTTAGTTCGATGTAGGCACCGTCTCCTAGGCTGCTGTCGAAGTAGCGGCCGTTTCCGCCGATAACGTCACCGATGGAAAAGAGGTCTTCAGAGGATTCAATCAATCCGTTATCAGTCAGCGCTGTCAGCAGAGTCTCCCGGGTTTTCTGGCTGGACCAACGTTCGCGCTCTGCCTTGCCAAGAAGAATCGCAATCTGGTGTGCCGCGGCCTGTTGGTTTTGTATTATTTCCAGAAGCATCCACGCGCTGTCTGACAAATAGGTCGCCAGTTCATCTTCGCTGTAGCTGGCTACTTTAACGGCCAGCGCATCGTCGAGTACGTTGAACCGGGCTGGATCCATGGCGGTCAGCGCCTGTTCAATGTCCGTCATGTCGCGCTCACGGGCCTGCTGGTACTCTGCGCCTTGGCCAACAATGGCAACGGGTGGCAGCTCCGGGATCTCACCATCAAACGTGGTTTGTGTAAGCAGCTGTTCGGTGCCACCACGGCGGCAGCTCAAGCTGGCGTTTGTTGGCCGGAAATCAGCGCGTAGGTTGAAGTGAAATTGGTTCACGCTGTTGGCACTGTGTCTGGACGCAGCTACCTGAACGCGTTTTTGTGCACCGGCTTGGTTACTGACGGTTATCCAGCACAAGTTGCTGGTGGCGGTGAGGTCCGGCTCGGGCAGGTTAAACACATTGCCGTAGTTACCGTGGAAAACAGGGTAGATAACAGCGGCGGTGCCGTCTGGATCATAGCCGCCCAAAATCGTTGCCACTGGCACGCCGGTGCTGACAGGAACGGGGTGTTGGTTTGGGAAATCCTGGTACTGCCCGGTGGTGGTGTCCCATTTTTTGTAGCCGCTCGGAAAATTTTCATCGGGAACGGCGAATCTTCCGATGTCATTCTGGATAAGTCGAGCGGAGTAGCCGGTGTAGTGGGTGTAAACCGAGAAAGGTCCACCGTCAGAGCCTCCAGACATGGCGTCTCGTTTGAAACTGTAACTGCCGTCGTCAGCTAGTCCGAACAGGTTGGCGCGCATACGATTGCGGTGGGCAACATAGCCCCAGCCGCTATCAGCGTGGTGCACGGCCCAGCGCCCATCCTCCGTCAGACCTTTGCCAGGATAGTGACCAAGGCCATACGCGTGACCCCATTCGTGACTCGCCTCGTTTCCCCAGGATTGATAGAGCGTGCCGATGCCATTGCCCCCGCTGAGGCCGTGGTCAACACGGCCGTTGGCATACATGCCCCAGGCGTGATGGTTGGTGATCTGTTTAAAAACGTGGGGATGGCCTTGGTTCATGTGGTTGCTGGTATACCCGAAGTTGGCCATGTTAATGCCGACACTGACCTGAGATTTGGCGACGTTTTCCCGCATGTCGCCGGAATAAACGCTTCCTTCAACAGCGCTGGAGCCGTCAATGTCTTTATCGTAGATAGCACCGGACCGAATGATCACCCGATCGAGTACCGCATCGGCGTAACTGCCCATGACCAATCTTGAGGCGGGCAGTGTCTGGAAATAATCCGTTGCCGCCATGACAGGATCACGAAGGCTGTAGTGGCCGTTTACTTGAGAGGGCGTTGTTAGCATGCCCAAGCGAATGCTTTGAAGCACAAGCTGGGAGGCTTCGCCGATGTCGATCTTGGAGGCGGGTAAATATCCGAATGTGTGAGAGGCAGCGTCTTTATTGGCGATAAACCGCAAAGATAAACCGTTACGTACCGAATCCCACGGTAGGCGTGTCGACCAGGCTTGCTTGGAATATTGGATGGCGGCTGAACCGGTCACATCGGAGAGAGGGAGCGCGCCAGGGTGCGCCATGGGTAAGGTTACTAATGGCTCGCCGTTAACGCTGATTTCAACGTGTACGGTGGTTGGCTCTGTATCGTTCGATGGAATGAAGAGGAGTAGAGCATCCCGAAGTGCCGTAATCCGGGGCATGTACCGGCTTTGTGTTTCATCTCCGGTGTTGCGTTCATAATTACCTGCAGGTGCCACCGAATGGGACTGTACGAACTGGACCTCACCGGCCAGTGCGCCGCCAGACAGATCATTTCTCAGTGCTCGGGGTTCCCCGTTGAAATCCGTGGAATAGAAGTCTAAAGCCGGTTGCTCGAGAAAGGCCTCTGCGTGTTCCACTTTGATCGAACCGTTCAACACTAGACGGCGCGAGCCATTTGAAACGGTTACAGTCAGAGGCGTTTCTGCGGTGGCATCTTTGGGGCCGGGCGTGCCAGAAATGACGCCGGTTTCAGGGTTAATAGAGGCCCAGTCAGGCAAAGTGTCGGCACTGTATTTAAGCTTTCCAGCGAGGACTTCGTGCTCTGGCTGAAACTTATAGGTGAGTGCGGTAATGGCGTTAGGAGCATCGAGTGTGTGTTCTGACACGGTCGGTGGGTTTGCTGCATCATCCTTCTTGTCATCAGAAGAGCTTCCGCCACAGCCTGCAATCAAAAAACCGGTTAACCCGTACACCATTATTCGCCCGAGCAGCATCTTGAATCCTTGGAAGTCGTTATGTGATTTAACGTGGTCTAACAAAGGATTGGGATTGTGCGCTGTTATCAGTTGAGGCCATACGCAGGATTTGTTGCTGAAATGTAATTGTGTGAGCAGTGTCACCGGTGGGGTGGCATGAGTGCACGTTTCAGAGGTTGAAGCGCTCAACGTTCGCTTGTTTTCAACGGAACGTTGAGCGGCGTTTCGGAAAGGTGACGCTAGGCCAGCTTTTGATGAGGTGGCTTCGTTATCGCCTACCTCGGTTGGCTTCAATTGGGCGTAATAAGCCGCGACGTCCAAGATTTGTTGCTCAGATAGCATGTTTGCGAACGCCATCATCGACGCGTTTTTACGGGTGCCATTTTTGAACTCTTGCATTTGTTTGGCAATGTAATCTGCGCTCAGTCCGGCGAGCCGAGGCCAAGATTCACCGCCTCCAATATGTTTACCTCCACCGTTCGCTTGGTGAGACCCGATGCAATTGGCTGCTGCCTTTGCACCCATGTCGGGGTCTCCTGTTGCTGACTGAGCGGAAGCTGCAAAAATCAATATCCCTGATGGTATATGAGGGGCTTGCTTGGGAGTGGGGTTTATCTATTAATACTATTGGTTCTATAGATATAACTATACTGGCTATATGCCTGGAAAGAGGTTATTGTTATCTCGCCGTGACGAGGCAGCCTGCTTTTGCCAATCGTACAGCACCCTTTTTTAGGTTTTGACTCCGGTCAAAGATCAAGTGATATGGTTATAACCATTATTGATTGCGCCGCTATCACAGGCGTATTCTGAATATCATCGGGATTGCCGAATCCAGGAGAGCACCATCATGAAACAGATACTGACAGCCTTGCTTGTCACTTTTGCCATTAGCTTCAGCGTGCAGGCAGAAGAAGCTCTTTCCCTGACTCCACAGCAAACCTATGACATGGTTCAGGCGCAGGGGGATGAGTTCTTGTTCGTGGATGTGCGGGATCCGGTGGAAATCATGTTTATCGGTTACACAGATCTGGTCGATAAGAATATTCCGTTCAAACTTGCTGATCGCTCGGACTTTCTGGACGACAAGGGCCGTTTCGCCATGAACACGAACCCGGAGTTCGCGGCGCAGGTGGAAAATGCCCTTAAAAAAAAAGGCCTTACCAAGGATGATCTGGTTATTACCATGTGTCGTTCCGGTTCCAGTCGTGGCAAGCCGAGCGCGGAATACCTGATGGAACGAGGTTTTACCAATGTGAAATACATTGACCACGGCTTTCAGGGTAGTGGTGCCAAAGAAGGTAAGAAGAAAGGCATGAGAATTGTAAACGGCTGGCAGAACGACGGCCTGCCATGGTCTATGAAGCTCAACCCCGAGAAGATCTATCGTCCGTAATCCGGATCATCGTTTTACCGGCTTTGAAGTCGCGTCAGCAGGGAGTCTTTGACGTCTGTTGATGACAGCTCACTGTGGAGCAATTTCAGCTGGCAACCCGAAACGGTTTGTTTGCGGTGATCCGCTACTACCTGATCGGGACTTTTACCGGTGAGGCGCACCCTTACCGGAAAACCACCCGTGCCAAGCACAACCCTCTGCAGCATCACGCCTACCTGTTTTTTAAGCTGATGATTACACCGATCATCTGGCTCAGTGGTCTGCTTTATTTATTCTACAACGACTGGCCCGCAACCCTGTCAGGCGCGCTGGAACTGGAGACGGTGGCACTGGTTCATGCCGCGGCTGCCTTTGCCAGGCTGATTTTCATCATCGCCCATGTCTACATGGCAACCATGGGGCCGACGATTACCAGCCTGATCAAATCCATGGTCACCGGCTACGAGGACCTTGAAGAACACCGTTAGAGTCTTTAGCTATTCTTCGATGTAGGCCGCCGCCGGATCGGGCGACCATGTATTTAGAACGTGAACGTCCTGATTTTCGGGTTCAGCATTTGGCCAGACATTTCAGGCGGCATGGCAACGCCGACGCCGTCGATCAGGTCATCTTTGCCATACGGGCTGTTGGGCAGGTAAAGCGCACAAACCTTTGCTTGGCCGCCTTGATTGAGAAGACTTCGTAACATTTGCCCCGGGGTCACATTCTTTGGCTTGAGCGCCGGCGCTTCGTATGACTTCAGCGCCAGATCCCCGGCTTGGTCGCACAGGAGTACGTTTACCTTGGCCCCTTGTTGGGCCATCGTGTTTGAAAGAACCATGGCCATGCCTTGGGTTTGCAGGGAATCGCTGGACAGAATTACCAGCACTTCTTCAACGCTGCCGTTATGGCTGTCGGCTTGGACACCGAAAGGTACGGCAGCAATCAGCGTAGCCGCGGCCAAGGCTTTAATGGATTTGAACATGGGGAAGCTCCTCAAGGAAATTTTTAAATACCGTCTGCCTTTAGCTGTTGGCCACCAAATTGGCCACCGCTTTAGATTGCAGGGTTAGGCGGTTGTAGGCTTGCTTTCACCCTGTAACGGTACTTTGGTCGTTTTACACCTTTCTCTAGACTCGTTTTATGATCGTTTTTTGCAGGTCTTTATGCCGAGCAGTGAGTAAGCAGGACAATTGCCGGCCGCAGCGGTTACTAGCGGGATAATCCCAATCCAGCCCCAGGGTGTCTGCGGGCCAAAGAAAACGAGCGACAGAAGTAAAACGCCGACAAGAGCTCGAATGACACGGTCTGCTGATCCCATATTGGTACTCATTGTGTGCACTCCAGTGTGGTTGAAAGATGATATAAAAAGTGTAGCGCCGACTACTAAGCTCAGTCAGTGATAAAGTCACACAAGCTCTAGCCAGCTTTGATAGCCGAGGTGCGGTTTTTCATGGGAGTCCCGAGGGTGCGCCATAGCATTTTTGATACGTTGCCCGAGAGCTTGCGCAGCGAGATATTGGGTGTTTTTCAGACCATGCATTTTGAGCATGGAAAAATTTTGTTCTGTGCGGGAGAGCCCTGTTCTGGTCTTCCCCTTGTGTTGAGCGGAGTCGTAAGGGTCCAAATGACCGGGTTGTCCGGCAATAATATAGTGCTTTATCGAATGGGTGCAGATGAAATCTGTACCTTGTCTATTGGGTGTCTGATGACGGGCGAGGGTTTTAGGGCAGAGGCCGTCGTTGAGGAAGACACGGAAGTGTTCATGATGCCGAGAGATGTTTTCGACCGCCTGATGGATCAGTCAGCGGGCTTTCGGCGCGGCATTATGGATTCCTACGGTCGTCGCCTGAACGATTTGATGCTTTTGGTTGAGGAAGTCGCATTCCGACGTATGGATGAACGTCTTTTTTGCTGGCTTGAAGCCCGGGCTGAGCAGGGATTTCTCATGATTACCCATCAAGAGCTTGCCACAGAGCTGGGCACTGCCAGAGAGGTAATAAGTCGACTGCTCAAGGAATTGGAACGCAAAGGCAAGCTGAGGCTCGCCCGCCGGAGGATTGAGTTCACCCGTCAGTTTTTTGATTGACACGCACTTACCCAGGTCTGCATAGCAAACGCACTTAATAGGCTAGGCGTATCCACTGCGTTGGAGTAAGTCCAGCTGCGCTCAGCGATTGTATATAAACTGCTCAAGTTCATTGGGCGCCTGCCGATATGCGAGTAGGTACCTAATGAGCTTTGAGGTAAGCAGCCGCCATGATTATATCCAGCCAAATTTCGTTCCTTCAGGGAAGCTCGCGCCACGAGACGGCTTTTAGCCAAAGCCAACTGCGGATTAACCAGCAGTCCCTATCCAAAGGCCTTGCCGATGCGCAGGGTGGCGGCAGACAGCTTAACCTTGTGCGTGATGCCAGTTATCGTTACAACAGCCAGGAACGCCTTGGGTTTACGAGCTCCGGCACCGTTAGTGGTGGCGATAGCAATAAGGTGTATTCCAGTGCGGAATTAGTAGAGAAAACCACAGACTTATACCTCCGTGGCCAACAGGCTCTCAGTGTGGGTCGTGCCGCCTTGAGCGGTGATGCCACCGCCCAAGCGAGCGGCAGTATGTCCATTGAAGCGAACCGCTACATGTTCTATTCGCAAAGTGAAACCCGGTCGTTTACCTCTACCGGAAGCATTTCACTTGAGAATGGTGAATCCATTGATTTCACCCTGTCGCTTCGCCAGTCGCAATCGCAAACCTACGAATACTCCGAAAACTTGCGGATTGAAGAGCGTCCGATGACGGATCCATTGGTGATTAACTTTGGCAGTGCCACCGCACAGTTGACCGACACGCTTTTCGAATTCGATATGGAAGGAAATGGAAAAACCGCGCAGTTCGCTAGCCTCGGAAGTGGCAGTGGTTATCTCGTGTTTGATCGAAATGGCAACGGTGAAGTGGACGACGGCACGGAACTGTTTGGGCCGCAGAGTGGCTCCGGCTTCAGTGAACTTGCAAAGTTTGATGACGATGGCAACCAATGGATTGATGCCAGTGATGACGTGTTTTCTTCATTGTCTGTGTGGGTGCAAGCAGCCGATGGTTCTCAAACATTGAAGTCTCTTGCGGAGGTGGGCGTGCAAGCGCTGTACGTCGGCAGTACTGAAGACAGCTTTACCCTGACGAACCGCCAAGGCATTCCCTTGGGACAGATACAGGCCTCCGGTATCTACCTGACGACAGAGGGCGAAGTTCGCACGCTCGAAGAAATCACCTTGGCAGAGCAGAATACGGAAGAAGTTCCGCCGGCAGTTCAGCGTATTGGCAGCAACGGTGCCGCCATACCAGAAGGTAGTGAAGGCGAGGGCGAAATTGGTGGGCTCTTGGGTGCGCGTATCGAAGCTATTCGCGGTGCGCTGAAAAAGCTCAACGAGATCCGAGAAAAACAAAAAGCTTTTATCGAAGAAACCAAAAACGCAGGGGAACAGGACTCACCCCTCGACGGCTACATGCGTATTATCGACCGGTTAAGGCTGGAATTGTTAAGTAGCCAAGACGAGAAAAAGCAGGCCGCCAGCCGGTATCTGGAGTTTGCGAAGGGCTGACTTCCGGCTGCCGATTTTTTGCCCACTCAATAAAAAGGCCCTACGCTTTCACGTAAGGCCTTGAAATCTATGGCCCGCCCGAGAGGATTCGAACCTCTGACCTTCGCCTCCGGAGGGCGACGCTCTATCCAGCTGAGCTACGGGCGGATACGAAATCGGTGAGTGCTCATCAATTTCGAGTGCGCAATCTTACGTGCGCACGGGGTTTCTGTCTAGCCCTAGAGGCAAGTCACGGCATCATTGTTGCGGCAGGCGTTGCTCGGGCGTGATGCTGACAAGGCTCGTGTCGTTACTGAAGGTCACTTCACCATCCTGAATCGAAACCTGAAGTGTCATCGAGCGCTCTGCTAAAGCGGCCAGTAGGATCAAAGGGTCAGCGGGAAGTTCGACCACAGTCAGGTTGCCAAATCTCGTTAGCTTGTTATGGTGTTTTTCCCACCACACCGGCACTGCTCGGCCACCGTAGGTGTACAGTATGACGTGTTGCGAGCGGTTGCAGGCCTTGCGGATGCGGTCTTCGTCGGGCAAGCCCAGCTCTATCCAGAGTTCGATTTCGTCCGACAGAGACTTTTGCCAAAGTTCTGGCTCATCGTCGCTGCTGAGGCCTTTGGTGAATTCAAGCGTGTCGCTGGCATTCAGGGCAAAGGCTAGTAGCCGGATCATCATGCGCTCGTCGGTTTCCGATGGATGACGCGCAACGGTCAGGTGGTGGTCGCTATAATAATGCCTGTCCATATCCGCAATATGGAGCGTAGCTTTGAATATGGTGGCTTTCAGTGCCATTGGGAATCCTGTCGGTTAGTCGGGCAGGGGCGTAGTGTAAAGCAAATTAGACGAGGCAGTGCATAGCAGTATGGTGATGTTGCGTGGTTTTCTGGTTCTGGTGGTGTTCTTCCTGCTTGGCGAAGCGTTGCGTTTGGTGGCTGGGTTGCCGGTCAATGGTGGTGTACTCGGAATGATCATGGTGACGTTCACGTTGATGCTGCGAGGCAAGGTCAGTGATGAACTGGCCGAAGCCAGCCGAGGTTTGATCTCGGTTTTGGTGCTCCTTATTACGCCGGGGGTGGTGGGCGCTTTCTTTATTGTGGATCAGTTCAGCGGTTATTGGACAACCGTTTTGGTGGCGCTGGTTTTGGGTACGTTGCTCAGCGTTTTTACCACGCTATTGTTGATGAAGAAAGCAACTGGCGCGGCCGTGGAGGGTGATGAGCGTGACTGAATCAACGCTGCCTACCGACGCTCTAAAGGCGTTAGCTGCGGGGCCTATGCTGTCCGTTGCGTTAACGCTGGGTGCTTTTCTGGCCGCCCAATGGTTGTTTGCCCGCTTCCGAAAACCCTTATGGATGCCGCCGGTACTGATCGCGGCGGTTTTATTGGCTTTGGTGGTGGCAGTTTCAGGCCTCGGGTTTGACCGATATTACGCCGGCGCGTCCTGGTTAACGGTATTGTTGGGCCCGACCACCGTGGCTTTGGGGGTGCCACTGTACCAACAGATGCACCATATTCGCGCGCTTTGGAAACCCATTGTAATGACGTTGCCGCTCGCAGCCACCCTCGCCGCGGTGTATGCGCTCGGCATTGCCTGGCTGATGGGAGCAACGCCGCTGGTGCTGGCATCGCTGGCACCCAAGTCCGTGACGGCGCCGATTGCGATGGGGATCGCAGAGCAAATCGGAGGCTCCATTTCACTCACGCTGGGCGCTTTGCTGATCACCGGTGTGCTGGCGTCTTTGTTTGTGGATTGGACGGCGAAGTGGTTAAAAATTACAGATGACCGGATCATCGGTTTTGCCCTGGGCCTGAATGGCCATGCCATTGGTACCGCCAGAGCCTTTGAAATCAGCCCTACTGCAGGAGCGTTCTCATCGCTGGGGATGGGGTTGACCGGAGTCTTTACCGCAGTATTTTTGCCGCTGGCCTTTCATTTGGTCGAGCCTCTCTTGTAAGAGTGGTTCGTGACCTGATTATTAGGTGTGATAGATTTGCTTGCTGTAAGCCTATGTCACGGCTAGTTTGTTTTTAGACAGCCGCACCTGCGTGTGCCGGTGTTCCGTGGAAAACTCCTAAAATAGAGACGGAAATTGCGATGAAAAAATTATTAGCAGCTTTTGTAGGTTCTATGGCGCTGGCGGCTGCGCCGGTAGCAATGGCCGCAGAAGCAACGAAAGAACTGAAGGTCGCGTACGATTCTGATCCAGTCACGCTGGACATCCATGAGCAACTGTCTGGCGGTATTCTGCAGTTGTCCCACATGGCGTTTGATCCGCTCGTGCGTTGGAGTAAAGATCTCGGGTTTGAGCCGCGTCTGGCTGAAAGCTGGGAGCGTGTAGACGAAAACACCATGCGTTTTACGTTGCGCAAAGGTGTGAAGTTTCACTCTGGTAACGAACTCACCTCAGCGGATGTGAAGTTCACCTATGACCGTCTGAAAGAAAGCCAAGACTTTAAGGCCATCTTCCAGCCGTTCAGCGGCATTGAAGTTGTCGATGATTATACCTTCGAACTTAAGACCGCCGAGCCGTTTCCGCTACTGCTGAACACGGCGACCTATATCTTCCCGCTGGACAGCGAGTTTTACAGCGGTGAAACCGAAGACGGCAAAGATAAAGACGCCATCCTCAAGCACGGAAACTCCTTCGCTTCGGAGAACCTGTCTGGTACCGGGCCTTTCACCGTTGCGGATCGTCGTCAGGGCGTGCGTGTTGAATTTGAACGCTTTGAAGATTACTGGGACACCGAGTCGCCGGGCAACGTCGGCAAAATTGTCCTGACGCCGATCAAGGAAAACGCGACGCGTGTGTCAGCCCTGCTGTCCGGCGGCGTGGATTTCATCGCACCGGTGCCACCGAACGATCTGGACCGTATCAAGCGTGACCGCAACAGTGAGTTGGTCACCATGAGCGGTACCCGCATCATCCTGTTCCACATGAATCAGGAGCGGGTTGAAGCATTCAAGAACCCGAAGGTGCGCCAAGCCATCGCTTATGCCATTAATCAGGAAGGCATTGCCGCCAAAATCATGAAGGGTTTTGCCACCCCTGCAGCACAGATGTCACCAGCCGGTTATCAGGGCCACAACGAAAACCTGAAACCCCGGTTTGATGTGGCCAAAGCCAAGCAGTTGATGAAAGAAGCGGGTTACGAAGACGGTTTCACCATTACTATGATGTCGCCGAACAACCGCTACGTGAACGATGACAAAATCGCGCAGGCGGCTGCCGCAATGTTGGCTCGCATCAATATCAAAGTAGACCTGAAAACTTTGCCGAAAGCGCAGTACTGGCCGGAGTACGATAACCGCGCCGCCGACATGATGCTGATTGGCTGGCACGCCGACACCGAAGACTCGGCAAACTTCTTCGAGTTCCTGACGTTCTGCCCGGAAGCGGGTTCTGGCGCAGGACAGTACAACGCGGGCAACTACTGTAACCCGGAAATCGACGCACTGGTGAAGAAAGCCAACGTCGAAACCGATCTGGACAAGCGTGCAGCCATGTTGCAAGAAGTTGAGCAGCGCTTGTACGATGACGCCGCTTTTGTACCTTTGCACTGGCAGGACCTGGCGTGGGCGGCCAAGAAAGGCGTAAACATTGCACCTGTGCTCAACGTGATGAACTTCCCGTATCTGGGTGATCTCGTCGTTGAATAACAGGCACTAGTTCCTGTGCTCAAACCCCTCTTCCGCAACGGGAGAGGGGTAAACTAGTACTCACCAACGGTAAATCCTTCATGCTAGCGTTTTTGGTTCAGCGGATATCCCAGGCGTTGCTGGTCATGTTTGTGATCAGTGTGATCGCCTTTGCCATACAGGATGGCCTCGGGGACCCGCTTCAGGAAATGGTAGGCATGTCCGTTTCAGAAGAGGAACGGGAAGCCATTCGCGAAGAGTTGGGGTTGAACGATCCCTTTCTGGTCCAGTATTTCCGGTTCGCCGGAAACGCCATTCAGGGCGATCTTGGAAACTCTTATTTTTACAGCAAGCCGGCACTTGAGGTGATTGCAGAGCATTTGCCTGCAACCCTTGAATTAGTGATCGGTGCCAGCTTAATAATCATCTTTTTGTCGGTTCCGATAGGTGTTTATTCGGCCATCCGGCCGCAAGCCTGGCTGTCCAAATTCTTTATGGGTGTGAGCACGGTGGGTATTTCGATCCCGGTGTTCCTCACGGCCATTGTCTTGATCCAGTTGTTCTCCATCGGTGTCACCGTGAATTGGTTCCCGGGCGATACCGGTTGGGGGCAGTGGATGAACGAATTTCTCACCACCGAAGGCGGCTTACCGTCGTATGGCCGCGGTGATGATCTCGTTCACTTGTTTGGCACTTGGTATTCCGGATTGTTTACCCGCGAAGGCTTGGCGCACCTATTGCTGCCGTGCATCTCGTTGGCCTCGATCATGTTGCCGTTGTTCATTCGCCTGATCCGCGCGGAAATGATGGAAGTGTTGCAGAGCGATTACATTCGTTTCGCCCGAGCCAAAGGTTTGAGCGCCGGCCGAATCAATTTCCTTCACGCGTTGAAAAACACCATGCTGCCGGTGATTACCGTTGGCGGCGTGCAAATAGGCATCATGGTGGCGTACACGATTCTGACCGAGACGGTGTTCCAGTGGCCCGGATTGGGTCTGATGTTCCTGGAAGCCATCACCCGCAGTGACATCCCGCTGATTGTGGCTTACCTGATGGTGGTAGGTCTGATCTTTGTGATTACCAACACTCTGGTGGATCTGATCTACGGATTGGTCAACCCCACCGTCAAACTGGCAGGTAAGAAAGCATGACAACGGCAACGGTTTCCCGCTGGGACCGCTTCCGCGAGTCCTTTTTCTGGTACAGCTTCAAACGCGACAAGGTGGCTATCGCCAGTTTTATCGTCTTGCTGCTGATGGTGTTGGCGGCGGTGTTTGCGCCCATGCTGGCACCCGCTGACCCTTATGATCTGGCGCAGATCGACATCATGAATTCCGAGCTGCCGCCGGCGGGGCTGGACGGCGCCGATCCGGCCTTCCCGTTAGGCACCGATGCTCAAGGCCGTGATCTGCTCTCGACCATCTTGTACGGCACCCGGGTGTCGTTGATGATCGGCTTTGGTGCCGTCTTGCTGCAATCCATTTTGGGTGTGCTGTTTGGCCTGCTGGCGGGTTATCTGGGCGGCAAAGTCGATGCGGTGCTGATGCGCATTGCCGATGTTCAGCTGTCGTTCTCAACCCTGATGGTTGCGATCATTGTCGGCGCGGTTTTTAAAGCCAGCTTTGGCAACCTGATGTTCGGTGAAATTGCCATCTACATGCTGATCTTCATCATCGGGGTGGCCGAATGGCCGCAGATTGCCCGGACTGTACGTGCCTCGGTGCTGGCGGAGAAGAAGAAAGAGTACGTGGACGCCGCCAAAGTCATGGGTTTTGGCACTCCGCGCATTATGTTCCGTCATATTTTGCCGAATACGCTGTCGCCAATTTTTGTTATTGGCACGGTGCAGATCGCTAACGCCATTATTTCCGAAGCGGCGCTGTCGTTTCTCGGCTTGGGGATGCCGGAAACCCAACCGTCTCTGGGCTCATTGATCAAATCCGGATTTGACTACATTCAGAGTGGCTCTTGGTGGATTACCTTGATTCCGGGGCTGGTGCTGGTGGTGCTCGTGCTGGTCATCAACCTGTTGGGTGACTGGTTGCGGGATGTAATGAACCCACGGCTGTATAAGGGGTAACGCCATGGCACTGTTGGAGGTAAAAAATCTGGATGTGCGTTTTGCCGTGCGTGGCGGCGATTTAACGGCCTTGCGCGGCATCAGTTTCAGCCTGGATAAGGGCGAGCGTTTGGGGTTGGTAGGGGAGTCCGGTGCCGGTAAATCGGTGGCGGCGTTCTCCGTTCTGAACCTCATCGCCAAGCCGGGGTACATTGCCGGTGGTCAGATTCTGTTCGAAGGCAAAGATCTGGCCGCCATGAGTGAGCGGGAATTGCGCAAGATTCGCGGCAATCGCATCGCAATGATTTTTCAGGATCCGATGATGACTCTGAACCCGGTGCTGACCATTGGCACGCAAATGGTTGAGGCCATTCTGGCGCATCGAAAAATCAGTAAGAAAGAAGCCCGGGCGATTGCTTTGGACCGGCTTCAAAAAGTGCAGATTCCGTCGCCGGAGAAACGGCTGGATCAGTACCCTCATGAACTGTCAGGCGGCATGCGCCAGCGGGTGATCATTGCGATCGCCTTGTTGCTCGACCCGGAGGTCATCATTGCCGATGAGCCCACCACCGCGCTGGATGTCACCATTCAGGCCGAAATCATGGATTTGCTGCTGCATCTGTGTGAGCAGGAAAACGTTGCACTGATGCTGATCACTCATGATCTGGGTGTGGTGTCTCAGGTGACGCAGCGGATGTTGGTGATGTACTCGGGCCGGATCATCGAACAGGGTCCAACCCGCGACATTATCGACAATGCGCAGCATCCGTATACCGGAGGTTTGATCAGCGCCTTGCCACAAATGGGCGAGCCCGGAGCGAGGCTGTTCCAGATTCCCGGCTCTATGCCGTCTCTGAAAAACGTACCTACCGGTTGCCCGTTCCACCCCCGCTGCGAATACGCGACCGACGAGTGTCGGCAGGCGATGCCGGATTATGTGCAGGCAGGGCGAGTAGACGTGGCATGTTTCGAAGTCAGCAAACGGATTGAGCAGGAGAAGCACATGCAGGAGGAGCGCCCATGACCTCCCCCTTGGTTGAAATTCGTGACTTGGAAAAACAGTTCGATCTGTCTGGCAGTTTGCTGGAGCAAATCACCTTCAAGGACGGCCGTTTTCAGCGAAAACAGGAAGCTGTGCATGCCATCAACGGCGTGAACCTGCAGGTGCATAAAGGCGAAGCTCTGTGTGTGGTCGGCGAATCGGGTTGCGGTAAATCGACGGTGGCGCGCACGGTCATGGGGCTGCTGTCGCCGACGGCCGGCGAAATCCATTATGACGGTAAGCGTATCGATAACCTGAAGGGGCGCGATGCGCTGCCGTACCGTCGTAAAATGCAGATGATCTTCCAGAACCCCTATGCGTCGTTGAACCCGCGCATGACCATCCAGCAAACGCTGGAAGAGCCGGTAAGGTTTCACCAGCCAGATTTGTCCCAGAGTGAAGTGCGCGCCAAGGTTCAGGAAGTGATGCAGTCGGTCGGGATTGACCCCGATTGGGGCGCACGCTTCGGTCATGAGTTCTCTGGCGGCCAGCGTCAGCGTATCGCCATAGCCCGAGCCCTTGCGGTAGACCCTGAGTTTATCGTGGCCGATGAGCCCATTTCCGCATTGGACGTTTCCATTCAGGCGCAGGTGCTCAACCTGATGATGGAAGCGCAGGAAACCCGCAACCTGACGTATTTGTTCATCACCCACGACTTGGCGGTGGTTGAGCACTTCGGTACCCGGGTGGCAGTGATGTATCTGGGACGGGTGTGTGAGCTGGCGGACACGAAAACCTTGTTCGCTAACCCGCGCCACCCTTATACGCAGGCGCTGTTGTCTGCCATTCCCAAGCTGGAAGATGAACGGCCCAATTACATTCGGCTGCAAGGGGAAGTGCCAACGCCGGTGAACTTGCCTTCAGGGTGTGTTTTCCACGGCCGTTGCCCGCACGCCAACGAGCGCTGCCGCACCGAGGTGCCAAGGCTGATTGCCACCGATGCCAACGTGCAGGTGGCTTGCCACGCAGTGGAAGAAGGGCGGCTCTAACAAGCCGAGGTTGCTACGGGAGACAGCAGGGAGGCTTTCTTCAACGACATTAACTGAGCAGGAACCCACCATGTTGGATGCCGATTTGCTGACGCTTCAGCGCGATCACATCAAAACGCTTCAAACCCGATACCAGGCCGTGCTGGCGGAATACGGGTACGACGGGTTACTGATCAGCTCCGGGGCGTCGCCTCTGCAATACGGTGACGATCAGGGCTGGGCGTTTCAGGGTTATGGACCGTTCTTGCACTGGACAGGCTTGGCCGGGTTCGAACACGCTTGGCTGTTGATCCGGCCCGGGCATAAACCGTTGTTGTCGTTGCATAAACCGGTGGACTTCTGGCATGCGACCTTAGAGTTGACATCGGAGCCTTGGCACGAAGAAATCGAGCTGACTTTTCGCGAACACCGCGCTGCCCCGGAATTCGAGGGCGTGAGCGAGTTAGCCGTTATCGGCGATCCGGATCTGCTTGTCGGTTTGTCCGGCCACCATAACCCCGAACCACTGTGCGCCGCGCTGAATGAAACCCGAGTACACAAAACTCCATACGAAATCGCATGCTTGGCTAAAGCCAACGTATTGGCGGTGGCTGGCCATAGGGCCGCACGCGATGCCTTTTTGGCCGGTGCCAGCGAGTTTGATATCAGCTTGGCCTACCAGCAGGCCACTCGACAGCGGGAAGCCGAAGCGCCGTATAACAGCATTATCGGCATCAACGAACACGCCGGTACCTTGCACTACCAATACTACGACACCGCAACGCCGACAAAGTCCCGCAGCTTGTTGATTGATGCCGGTGTGCGTTACCGGGGCTATTGCTCTGACATTACCCGCACCACCGCTGGAGTAGAGGAAGGACGCTTTGCTGCCTTGGTGCACGGGCTTGAACAATTGCAGTTCCGCTTGTGCGACATGGTGGCACCTGGGGTGGAGTATGTGGATATTCATCGCCGTACCCACCAAGGCATTGCCGCGCTCTTGAATGCCGCGGGACTGGTGACCGGGCTGAGTGATGAAGACATGGTGTCTGAGGGTATCACCCGAGCCTTTTTCCCCCATGGCATTGGGCATTTCTTAGGGGCACAGGTGCACGATGTGGGCGGTAAACCTGCCCCGCCACCGGACGATGCTCCGTTTCTGCGCCTGACTCGAACGTTGGAGCCCGGCATGGTGGTGACCATCGAGCCGGGGTTGTATTTCATACCCTCTTTGCTTGAACCGATACTGGCGGGGCCGCTGGGGCAGCACCTAAACCGCGAACGGTTGTACGAACTGATGGGTTGCGGGGGTATCCGCATTGAAGACAACGTGGTGGTAACCGAGACGGGGAACCGCAACCTGACCCGCGAAGCAGAATCGTGATCCCGATTATTGAACAAAAATAACGCAATCGGGGTTGCAATCAGGGATGGGAATGACAATAATTATCACTAACATTGTTATCGTTAGTGAGAGCCCTCTATGTACGTATGCCTTTGCCACGGAGTTACCGACAGAGACATCCGCGAAGCCGCAGAAAATGGCGCCTCGTCTGTACGCCAGCTTGGTAAAGAGTTGGGTGTTGGCACCCAGTGCGGCCGCTGTGCGAGCATGGCCCGGAGCATACTGAAAGAAACCCGTTCATCGGATTATCTGGCGATGGCCAACATGTTGGCGACTCCAGCCTGACGGGTTTTTTACCCCCCTGATTTCGAAATAGGTTCTAACACGCTATCCTTGTCTGGTGATACGCGAAATCCATAGGGATTCGCGGAACCCGAAACAGCCGCTGGCACCGTTTCAACTTTGATACGGCCCCGGAGAGATAAGGAGCGTTGCAATGAAAGGTGATAAGAAAGTCATTCAATACCTGAACAAGGTACTTGCCAACGAATTGACGGCCATCAACCAGTATTTCCTGCATTCACGCATGTACAAAGACTGGGGCATCACCAAACTCGCCGCCAAAGAATACGAAGAATCCATCGATGAAATGAAGCACGCCGATCAGCTGATCGAGCGTATCCTGTTTCTCGAAGGCCTGCCCAACCTGCAAGACCTGAACAAGCTTCTTATTGGTGAGAATGTGCAGGAAATGATCGAATGTGACCTGAAAATCGAACACATGGCCCATGTGGATCTGAAAGAAGCGATTGCTTACTGCGAGCAGGTGAACGACTACACCACCCGACAGTTGTTCCGCAGCATTCTGGACAGTGAAGAAGAACACATCGATTGGCTGGAAACTCAGCTCGAAATGATCAAACAGATGGGCATCCAGAACTACATACAGCTTCAGTCATCCGCAGCGGAGTAATTACTTACAATGGATCTGTCTTGCTTTAAGGCCTATGACCTGCGCGGCAGCGTACCAGAGCAGCTGAACCCGACCCTGGCCGAGAAAATCGGCCGGGCGTACGTCGAAGTCACCGGCGCGAAAAAGGTCATCGTTGGATACGACATTCGCTTATCTAGCCCGGAAATCGCCGAAGCCCTGAACTCCGGCCTGATGGCCGCCGGTGCTGACGTGCTCGACATCGGCTTGTGCGGCACTGAGTACGTGTACTTCGCGACCAGCCATTACCGCGCAGACGGCGGCATCATGGTCACCGCCAGCCACAACCCCAAGCACCACAACGGCATGAAAATGGTGGGGCCGGAATCCCGCCCGATCAGTTCCGATAACGGCTTGAACGAGATTCGTGATCGGGTAAAAGAGCCGTTCGCGGATGCCCCGGTGCAAGGCAAATACGAAACACTGGAAGTTACCAGTGCCTACATCGACCACCTGCTGGGATACATCGACGCGGCCGCCCTGAAACCGATGAAGATCGTGGTCAACGCCGGCAACGGCGGTGCAGGTCTGGTGATCGACGAACTCGAAAAACACCTGCCATTCGAATTCATCAAAGTGCACCACCAGCCCGATGGCAACTTCCCGAACGGCGTGCCTAACCCCATCCTCGAAGAAAACCGAGCGGCCACCGCTGACGCCGTTAAAGAGCATGGCGCCGCTATGGGCATCGCCTGGGACGGCGACTACGACCGCTGCTTCTTCTTCGACGAAAACGGCCGCTTCATCGAAGGCTACTACATCGTCGGCCTGCTGGCAGACCAGTTCCTCAGAAAAACCGGCCCCGGCAGCGTCATCCACGACCCAAGACTGGTCTGGAACACCCAGGATCTGGTAGAAGCTGCCGGCGGCAAAGCCATTGAAAGCAAAACCGGCCACGCCTTCATTAAACAAAGAATGCGCGACGAAGACGCCGTCTACGGCGGCGAAATGAGCGCCCATCACTACTTCCGCGACTTCGCCTACTGCGACAGCGGCATGATCCCATGGCTACTGATCGCCGAACGCCTGTGCCAGTCCGGCCAAACCCTGTCGTCCCTCATCGACGCCAGAATCGAAGCCTACCCGGCCAGCGGTGAAATCAACCGCACCATCAACGACCCGGCGAAGGTCATTGCTGCCATCGAAGAGAAATACTCCTTCGGCGCGAAAAACGTCAGCTTCGTAGACGGCCTGAGCATCGAATTCGACAACTGGCGCTTCAACCTGCGCATGTCGAACACCGAACCGGTGGTTCGCCTAAACGTAGAATCCAGAGCGGATATCGCCCTAATGGAAGAGAAAACAAAAGAACTACTAGGAGAAATGGAAAAGCTGAACGCGTAACGAAAGGCGTTCAGCACAAAGATCGGGGCCGAGGTATCGGGTACACCCTCTAAAACATTCAGGGAAACCACGTTTTCCGTTTTAGAGGGTGTACCCGATACCTCGGCCTTACTCCTTTGCTTGCCTTAGTGCTTAGAGCCAATCGTTCAACATAACCCCAATACCAAACCGCTCAACCCGCACGTTATAGTCAATCAAACTCTCGCCATAGCCGTTGTAATACTGGAAGAACCCCTTCAAAGAATCCCCCATAGGAAAGCTATAACCAAACTCCACCGACGTCCGATTATCCGACCTCAAATTATTCAGCAGCTTCAACGAAAACGTACGATCCTCCGTCAGCTTATACACCGCATGATAACTGGCGTGCCCCAAATACCGCTCAATATCCGCATTGTCATCATCACTGCCGCTCTCAGGCAACCGCAACCAAGGCTTCACCATAAATAGCCAGCGATTATAACTGTACGCCGCCGAGCCCATAATGCGGTTCCAACTCCGCGAACGCGGGTCCGCCTGCCCGTTCGACTGATGATTGAGCCCCACCGACACCGTGTTTAACGTACCCGGGCCAATGTTCCAATTCAGTTGGTGGCGGAAAAACAACTCCGGCTCATAATTGGTTTCCCGAAACGGCGCAGACTCATCCTGATTGTACACCTGCCAAAACGACTTCTGGGTATAACCAAACCAGAACGTGGTTTGCTCATCGAAAATCCCCGTCAACAGGGGAATCTTGAAGCTGAGCTGGTACTTCGCCTCCTCCCGGCTGAGATCGTAATCGTAAAACGTGTGGCCCAATCGAGGGCTGTACGGCGTGTAATTCGGGTCTTTCACCCAGGTCAGGGGCAAAATGTAATTGGGCTTGTGGGAAACAAAGCTGCCGGTGAAGTAAAACAAGCTCTTCTCTGCTTCCAGATAACTGCTGACCAGCGAATCCATTACGCCGGCATCCGGATCATCCTCCAAAGCATTACCCACAATCTCCTCGCGCTTCTCCTTGTCGACGGCCAAGACATCGGCACGCTTGTTTGCCTGCTCGACAGATTCCTCCTTCGCTTCTTCCCGGGCCGCTTTTGGATCATGTTGGGCGTCGTAACAGGCAAGCCTGCGAACGCCGTCTACAATGAGCGCACAGTCCACGTTATCCGGCTCATTCTCACCGTCGGCCCAGGCCGGTAACGCCGGTGCCAACGTGAGCATGCTCAGTGAAAAGGCGAAATGAAATCGAAACGTCATAAGGAATTCCTTTAACTGGCGCTGAGACTAATCCATGTGTTACCGATGCCGTATATCCAAATACCCAAAAGCGTGATGGCGAGTAAGGCAAAAATCACCTTGTGGCGGCTGCGGCGTTCATCGGTGGCGGCCGCGACCCAACGCAAATACATTAAACCGATAAAGCTTAAAAACACACCGAGGCTGGCCAATGCCGGAACCAGCAACCAAGCCGGACTGATGGGGTTGTCGGCGCTGGACTGACTGCTGAACCAGCCCATTGAAAACAGCAGAATCGCCAAAGAACTAAACTCGAGAATCAGCAGCGGCTTGCGGCGCTTATCGGGTTGATTGTCAGGTATTTGGGGCATGCTAAGGCTCACAGGTCGTGAAGGGTGGTACAGTAGCGCCTATGGTAACCGGAAACGAATAGCATTGGGTTGCAGCCTACAAAACTGTCATTAAATGGGTTGAAATCAAATTCTGATTCTGCTGTTTGGTTTTTTTGCAGGGGCTCAATCGCTATAATGCTGCGACCGAAATATTATAACGCTCAAATGCGAGGTGCATTGTGAAGATGAAGAGAGTCCTGGCTGTTGGTTTGCTTGGCTTTAGCCTGGCTGCCGGTACTGCACTGGCAAGTGTTGAAGACGAAATCCGTGAGCGCATCAAGCCAGTAGGTGAGCTGTGTTTGCAGGGTGACGAGTGCGGCCAAGCGGTTGCCGCACCGGCCAGCTCCGGGCCGCGTTCAGGCAGCGAAGTTTATGAAGCTACCTGCACCGCCTGTCACGCAACAGGTGCTGCGGGTGCGCCGGTTGTTGGTAATGCCGATGCCTGGGCTCCTCGCATCGAGAAAGGTCTGGAAACCTTGTTTGAGCACGCGCTCAACGGTTTCAATGCCATGCCGCCGAAGGGTGGCTGTGCCAGTTGCGGGGATGAAGAAATCACCGCAGCGGTTGAGCACATGGTCGAGTCAAGCCAGTAAGATTGGCTTGAAATGCAACAAAGCCCCGCGATGCGGGGCTTTGTTGGTTTAGAGGCCGAGATCTCCGATCAGAGCACTGAGGGTCGCCTTGCCCTTTTTCTGGTTGGCTTCTTTATCCTGATCACCCAAGCCTTCCCACTTCACGTCTTCCTCCGGTAACTCGTCCAGAAAACGGCTGGGGATGGTTTCCAGCTTTTCGCCGTATTGTTTCCGTGAAGCAGCATAGGTTAGCGACAGAGTTTCCCGCGCGCGGGTGATGCCCACGTACATAAGCCGCCGTTCTTCCTCAATGTTGCCTTCTTCAATGCTGCTTCGGTGTGGCAGAATTTCCTCTTCAAGCCCCATGATAAACACGTGCGGAAACTCCAGCCCCTTGGAGGCGTGCAGCGTCAGCAGCTGGACCTTGTCGCTGTCATCTTCCTCTTCCCGCTGTTCCATCATGTCGCGCAGAATCAGTTTGGCGATGGCATCTTCAATGCCCAGCTCATCCGCGGTGCCTTTGCCGTCGTCCAGCATGCGCTGGATGGATTCCACCAAATACCAGATGTTTTCCATCCGGCGCTCCGCTTGTTTCGGGCTGCCGGAGTGCTGGTGCAACCATTCCTCGTATTCGATATCGGTGAAGAGTTGCTTGATCACCGGAATCGGGTCTTCTGAAAACAGCCTTTCGCAGGTTTTGTCTACCCAGTGGGCAAAGCGGCGCAGGCGATCCAGCCCTTTCTCGGTGACATGGGTTTCAGCGCCCATATCACTGAGGGCCTTGAACAGGCTAACGTTGCGGGACCGAGCGTAATGGCTCAGTTGTTCCAGAGTGCGCGGGCCAATTTCTCGTCGCGGCACGTTCACCACGCGCAGAAAGGCCGCATTGTCGTCCGGGTTGATCAGCAACCGCAGGTACGACATGGCATCTTTGATTTCGCTCTTGGAGAAGAACGACTGACCGCCGGAGAGACGATACGGAATCTGGTAGGCCTGCAACTTCATTTCCAGCAGCCGGGCTTGATGGTTGCCCCGGTAGAGCACCGCAAAATCCTGAAAGTTCAGCCCGTTTTTAAGCTTTTGGTCGAGAATTTCGGTGGCAACCCGCTCTGTTTCGGCGTCTTCACTGCGGCAGCGGATGATGCGGATTTCCTCACCGATGGTGTGGTCACTCCACAAAGCCTTTTCAAACACGTGGGGGTTGTTGGCGATCACGGTGTTGGCGCTGCGCAGAATCCGGCCCGTGGAGCGGTAGTTTTGCTCCAATTTAACGATTTTCAGGCTAGGGAAATCTTCTTTAAGCTGCACCAGGTTTTCCGGGCGGGCACCTCGCCAGGCATAGATCGACTGATCGTCGTCGCCGACCACGGTAAACGCGGCGCGTTCAGCCACCAATTGTTTGACCAACTCATACTGGCACACGTTGGTGTCCTGATACTCATCCACCAACAGGTAGCGAATCTTTTTGCGCCACTTTGCCAGTACGTCCGGGAAATCCCGGAACAACTGAACGGGCAGCAGAATCAGATCGTCAAAATCAACAGCGTTGTAGGCTTTCAGGTACTCGTTGTACTGCTTGTAGATGATGGCGATGCGTTGTTCGCGTTCATCAGCGGCTTTGCTGTAGGCCTCGGCAGGACTGCGCAGTGCGTTTTTCCACGACGAAATGGTCATCTGCACGTCGTTCACTTCGTCGCCGGCCTCCGCACTGCCACCACGCATCATCAGATCTTGCAGCAGGGCTTTGGCATCCTCGGCATCGAAAATCGAAAAGCCGGGGTGATAGCCCATATGCGGGTGTTCATCCCGAATGATGTTCAGGCCCAGGTTGTGGAAGGTCGATACAATCAGGCCACGGGCCTTTCCCCGATCAACGATCTTGCCCACTCGTTCCTTCATTTCCCGAGCGGCTTTGTTGGTAAAGGTCAGTGCCGCAATGTGACGGCCGGGGA
Organism: Marinobacter sp. S0848L; assembly: GCF_023016065.1. Taxonomy (GTDB): domain Bacteria; phylum Pseudomonadota; class Gammaproteobacteria; order Pseudomonadales; family Oleiphilaceae; genus Marinobacter. The sequence continues at coordinate 180,589 of NZ_JALKAQ010000006.1, forward strand.
TGCCCAGATCTTCAATCAGGTGGGCAATTTTTCGGGTGATCACGCTGGTTTTGCCGCTGCCTGCACCGGCCAGTACCAACAGGGGGCCGTCTGCGTAACGAACCGCTTCTCTTTGTCTGGGATTGAGCTTGTTCACAGTAATGAGGCCAAATATAAGAATCGTGCAGGAAGAATCACTATTTTTTATTCTACACCAGCCCGGCAGTATGTACCTTCGGGATCTTACGCTATGCTAGAAACTACGGATGTTACGCTTACCGATACATGGATCCCGTGCAATGACCTTGCCCCCTGACAGCCGGCACGATCGCCTGCGTCTTCTTGTTTTAACTACCGAGTACACAGATTTCTTGTGGTATCAGGATATGCTCTCCGGCGATGCTGCACTGAGCCTCGATGCAACTTGGTGCCCGGACCTCATCGATTGTGACGACCTGATCTACAACGCCAGCTTTGATGTCATCGTTTGGGATTGCGTGTTTCATGCCGGGTGTGAATCGTCGTTTCTTCAGTATTTAACCGTCTCCGGTGGTGATAAGCCAGTTCTTGCCATCAGCGCGGAGGCCAGCGACGATAAAGGGCCGGAACTTTTGGCTGGCGGTGCAGCGGATTATTTGTGCCGGCAAAGTTTGGAAACCTGGGGCTTTCGGCGCGCGGTAAAATGTTTGTGGTATCGGGAGCAACTCTCTGTGTTGTCTCACGGTCAGTTGGGTCGCGAGGTGGCCTCCGGTTTTATCAATCGGGATCTGTTCTTTGAGCGCTTGCAGCATGCTTTGCTGCGCGCCGAACGGACTCAGAGCCGGCTCGCACTGATTCACTTGAATGTGGACAGTTTTCGCAGCATTAACGAATCTTTCGGGTACCAGAAAAGTGATCAGCTCATTGTTCAGTTGGCTGATCGGCTCAGGCGGGAGTTGCGACGTCTGGATTCGCTGGCCCGTATTGGCGGCGACGAGCTGGCGATTATCATTGAGAAAGTCGAAGATTCCCTGGACCTTAGCCAGATCATTCGCACGTTGGTGATGAAGGTGCCCGAGCCCGTGGTGATCGATGGCCAGAGTATTGTGATCAGTGCCAGCTTGGGCGTGGCGACCTATCCGGAAGCCGGCGACAGTCCGGAAGAGTTAATGCGCCGTGCGAATCGGGCCATGTTTGAAGCCAAGCAAGATACCGGTACCAGTTACCGTTTCTACAATCGCGAGTTGCATATTTCGACCGGGTATCAGCTGCGACTGGAAACAGACCTGCGCCACGCGATCCGGGCGCAGGAATTGGAGTTGTACTACCAGCCCCGTATTGACCTGGCGACGGGCGAAGTGCGCGGAATGGAGTGCCTGCTGCGCTGGAACCACTCGAAGCGAGGCATGATCGGGCCTGATGAATTTATTCCGGTGGCAGAGCGTAGCGGCCTGATTGTGCCGATTGGCTACTGGGTGATCGAGCAAGCCTGCCGGCGCTTGCAGGAAAGTGCCGAACTGGGTTTCCCGGGGCTGGTGATGGCGGTGAATTTGTCGTTCCGGCAGTTCCACGACCCGAAAATGACCGAAACCATATTTCGGATTATTTTCAACGCCAATGTGGATACCAGTCTGTTGGAGCTGGAACTCACCGAAAGCGCTATGATGCACGACCCGGAATATGCCCAGCGTTGCCTGCGTGAGCTTAACCAGCTGGGGGTCAGCTTTGCGCTGGATGATTTCGGTACCGGTTATTCTTCGTTGAGTAACCTGCAGCACCTGCCCATCTCATTGGTGAAAATCGATAAGTCGTTTATACAGGACCTGGGAAATTCAGCGGATGCGGAGCACATTATCCGAGCCATTATCACGCTGGCCCACAGCCTGCACATGAGTGTTGTTGCTGAAGGTGTAGAGACGAAAGAGCAGCTGGAATTTCTCCAGCAACAGCATTGCGACGAGATTCAGGGTTACTATTTCGCACGGCCTATGCCGTGGGATGATCTTGTTCAATTTTTGACCCAACAGAACCGGTCCGCTTGCCTGTAAGAGTAAGCCGCTGTACCTTTGCGCTTTAATTTCGCAAGCGATATGACAGAGGTTGCATGAACAGTATCTCCCAGCGTATAGCTGAAGAACTCGGAGTACGCGAGCAACAGGTTAACGCCACGGTTGCTATGCTGGATGAAGGAGCCTCGGTTCCGTTTATTGCCCGCTACCGGAAAGAGGTAACCGGCTCGCTGGACGACAGTCAGTTGCGAACCCTGGAAGAGCGCTTGCGCTACCTGCGAGAACTTGAAGATCGTCGCGGTGCGATTCTGAAAAGCATCGACGAGCAAGGCAAGCTGACCGATGAGCTGTGCGCCAGCATCAACTCAGCCGATACCAAGAACCGGCTCGAAGATTTATACCTGCCCTACAAACCCAAGCGCCGGACCAAAGCTCAGATAGCTCGTGAGGCTGGTCTGGAGCCTTTGTCCGATGCGCTTTATGACGACCCTACACTGGACCCCGAAAGCACCGCTGCAGGCTACCTGAACGGCGAAGCCGGCATCGCTGATACCAAAGCGGCGTTGGACGGCGCACGTTACATCCTGATGGAGCGCTTTGCCGAAGACGCGGAGCTGTTAGGCTCACTGCGAAATTTTGTTTGGCAAGACGGGCAACTGAAAGTAACCGTGGTCGCCGGTAAAGAAACCGAAGGCGCTAAGTTCCGCGATTATTTTGATCACGTGGAACCGCTCAAAAAGGTGCCGTCGCATCGCGCATTGGCCATTCTGCGTGGCCGTAACGAAGGCGTACTGACGTTTTCTATTGTCATGGGCGATGGGGAAGACGACCGCCGTCAGCCGCACCCCGCTGAGCAGCGCATTGCCGCACATTGGAATATTCGTGACAACAGCCGGGCCGCAGACAAATGGTTGAACGACGTAGTGCGTTGGACCTGGCGCGTGAAACTGTCTACCCAGATCGAAACCGATCTGATGGCGCAGGTGCGCGAAGCAGCCGAGGCCGAAGCCATCAATGTATTTGCCGCCAATCTGAAAGATCTGCTGTTGCTGGCACCTGCCGGGCCCCGGCCGACACTGGGGTTGGACCCCGGCCTTCGTACCGGCGTCAAAGTGGCAGTGATCGACGGCACCGGCGAGGTGTTGGACCATGGCGCCATTTTCCCGCACGCACCACAGAACCAATGGGATCGTTCGATTGCCCAGCTGGCGGCCTGGTGTCAGAAATTCAAGATCGAGCTGGTCGCTATCGGTAACGGTACGGCCTCCCGGGAAACTGAAAAGCTGGTGGCGGATCTGACCAAACGTTACCCGGATCTGAAGCTGGCCCGCATTGTGGTGAACGAATCCGGCGCGTCCATCTACTCCGCGTCGGAATTTGCCTCCCGGGAACTGCCAGATCTGGATGTGACCATCCGTGGTGCCGTATCGATTGCCCGTCGCCTGCAGGATCCCTTGGCAGAATTGGTGAAGATCGAGCCGAAATCCATTGGCGTGGGCCAGTACCAGCACGACGTGTCTCAGGTGCAGCTGTCACGTAGCCTGGACGCGGTGGTGGAAGACTGTGTTAACGGTGTTGGCGTAGATCTGAATACGGCTTCCGTTCCGTTGTTGGCGAGAGTGTCAGGCTTGAGTCAGACCATCGCGCAAAATATTGTGGATTTCCGGAGTCAGAACGGTGTTTTCAAAAGCCGCAAACAGCTGCTGAAGGTTGCCCGTTTGGGCGAGCGGACGTTCGAACAGGCAGCAGGTTTCCTGCGGATTGCCAGCGCTGAAAACCCGTTAGACGGTTCTTCGGTGCACCCGGAAGCCTATGGCGTGGCCGAAGCCATCGCCAAACGCAACAATCGCAAGATTGAAAACATCATGGGTGATGCCAGTTTTCTGCGCAGTTTGAACCCGCAGGATTATGTTACCGAACAGTTTGGTTTGCCCACCGTGAAAGACATCATTGCTGAGCTGGAAAAACCAGGCCGGGACCCGCGCCCGGAATTTCGCTTTGCTAGCTTTGAAGAGGGTGTCGAAACCCTGAACGATCTGAAACCGGGCATGGTGCTCGAAGGGTCAGTCACCAACGTGACCAATTTCGGAGCATTCGTTGACATCGGCGTGCATCAGGACGGCTTGGTTCATATTTCTGCCTTGTCTAATACTTTCGTCAAAGACCCCCGCGAAGTGGTTAAAGCGGGTGATATTGTGAAGGTCAAGGTCATGGAAGTGGACATCCCCCGTAAACGGATTGCCCTGTCGATGCGCATGGACGATCAGCCGGGCGCAGATACCTCGGCCAAGTCTGCCAAAGGCGGTGACCGGGCAGGCAAACGTTCCAGCAGCAAACCACAAAACAGTCAGGGCCAGAGTGCCATGGCGGGTGCGCTGGCTCAGGCTTTGGCTTCAGCGCGAAAAGACGGTCGCTGACCTCTATTCATGATTCAGTGGCGGTGTACGCAATGATAAGCGCGCCGCCTTACAGGAGCATACAATGGCTGATTCCCGCCACTCCCTGTTTTACCAATTCTCTGCGTCCGATTGGGGCGGCTTTCTCAAGGGTGTCGAAAAAGAAGGTTTGCGGGCCGATGCCAATGGCTTTATCGCGCAAACACCGCACCCGTCTGCTCTGGGGGCAGCGCTCACGCATCCTCAGATCACAACAGACTACTCTGAAGCTCTGTTAGAACTGATCACACCGGTATTTAACACCACCGAAGGTATGCTCGCGTCGTTGCGGGATACCCACCAGTTCGTGCAGCAGAACCTTGGCGATGAAGTGTTCTGGGCTGCCAGTATGCCTTGTGAGATCAACGGCAACGAGAGTATTCCGATTGCTGAATTCGGCACGTCCAATACCGGCCAGCTAAAGCACGTCTACCGCCAAGGCCTGGCCGTGCGCTATGGCCGTATTATGCAGAGTATTGCCGGGACTCATTACAATCTCTCGTTACCCGACAGCTTCTGGACGAAGTGGCAGGAAGTGACCGGGAGTACCGGCGCGTTGAAGGATTTCAAATCCGAGCAGTATTTCTGGTTGATTCGGAACTTTCGTCGCCGGAGCTGGTTGCTGATGCTGCTGTTTGGCGCCTCGCCGGCACTGGATGCCAGTTTCGTGGCGAGCGTAAAGCACGATCTGAAACGCTTCGACGATCGCACTTGGGCCGGTACTTATGCCACCTCGCTGAGAATGGGCGATCTGGGTTATCACAACAACGCCCAGTCGTCGTTGAACATTTGTTTCAACGAGCTAACCACCTACACCCAGACGCTGGATCAGGCCATTCATACCGACTGGCCGGATTACCAGGCGATCGGCACGCGCCGGAACGGCGAGTTCATACAGCTCAACACCAGCATCCTGCAGATAGAAAACGAGTATTACAGCGCGATTCGCCCCAAGCGTACGGCAGAACGCGGCGAAAAGCCGATTCAGGCGCTGGATGCCCGTGGTGTCGAATACATAGAAGTGCGGTGCCTGGATCTGGATCCGTTCTCGCCGATTGGCATCAATCGCGAGCAAGTGGATTTTCTGGATCTTTTCTTGTTGGACTGCCTGCTCTCTGAGTCCCCGGTGATTGGAAAAGACGAGTGCGACCGTCTCGATGACGGCTACAAAGACGTGGTTGCCCAAGGGCGCTGGCAGGATTTGACCTTGTGTCAGGGTGGTGCGCGGGTTGCTGTGGGCCCGGCGGCCAAAGAACTGTTGTCGCGTTTGCAGCCCTTAGCGGAACTGCTGGACAGCTGGCAAGGCGGTGAAACCTATCAGACGGCACTGTCGGCCCAGCAAGCGAAGATTGAAGGCGACGACTGGTCTGTGCCGTCGGCACGGGTAATGGAAGCCATGAGTGCCTCCGGTTTGGGGCACCGGGATTGGGTGCTGTCTGTGTCGAAACAACATAAACAGACACTGACCGAAAAGCCGCTGTCGGCGGATACCCTCGCGCGCTTTGAAGCCATGTCCCGCGACTCCAAAGCCGAGCAGGCAGCTATGGAAGCCGCTGATACCCAATCCTTCGCTGAGTTTTTGGACGATTATCTGAAATCCTGAACCGTACTGTGCGTCACCACTAAAAAGGGACGTGACGCACAGATTACTGATCTGGGTTTGCGGCCTCTGTTACCTGCTGTTACGTTGTGTAATACAAAGTAGGGAGACACGTTATGGCAAAGGACAGTGGGCTCGGTTGGGATGTCGAAGCGCTTAATAAAGCGTATCGCCAAGGCGCAATGGCAGGTTCTATGGGCATGGCAAAGTCTCGTTGCCCCTACCGTGGCGACGTGGTGATCGCGGCATGGGAAGCCGGCTGGGATGACGCGCAAGCGGTTGCCGAGGCTCAGAAACAGCAGCAGAACGACAACCTGTTTGCACACATCGCCTGAATCCGCGCGTTAACGCTGCACCACAAACTCCGTAAACAGTACCCCGGTGATTTGCTCCCCGGTTTGCTGCTCTTCAAGTACGCTGTTAATTCTTCGGGTGGCTTCTTCGCGCAAGGCCTGTTGCCCTTCCATCGATGACAGCGTGTCTAAATCCGTTTGTTCCCCGAATAGCACCACCAGTTCATGGCGCAGTCTTGGAGAGTGTGCCTCTACTGCTGGCCGTACCGACTCGCCGGAGGCTCGCAGAGTCACAGCGGCTTTCAGGTAGTTTATCTTGTTGCCCGGCTTGCCTACGTGGGTAACAAAAGCTGGCTTCATTTCAATGTAGTCAGTGACAGCCTTCTCCTCGGGGGCGTCTTCTTCGCCCTCCTCGGCCACCGCGGCGTTCTGCCACAAACTCATCGTAAGAAGCACCAATAGCAGGCGTAAGAAAAATATCCGGTTCTTGGTCATGTGCTTAGCGTTATTCATAGGTTACGATTGGGTCCATCGAGTATGTGTACCTGACATCATGATTCCGAGGTGACGTTTTGACAAGCAGATGGGTATTCGGCTTTGTGTTTTTACTGTGTGCGGGGCTGCTGGCGGTGGCGTTCTATATGGAACACGTTATGGGAATGAAGCCGTGCCCGCTTTGTTGGCTGCAGCGCTTCGGTTTCATGGGCGCAGGGTTGGTGAGTCTGATCGCCTTTCTGCACGGGCCCGCCGAGATGGGGCGCCGGATATACGGCTTCTTTCTCATTCTTACGGCGGGTGCGGGTTTGGGTATCGCCGGGCGACAGCTCTGGTTGCAGAATTTGCCGGCCGATCAGGTTCCGGCGTGTGGACCTTCGGTTGATTACCTGTTGCAGGCTTTGCCCTGGCTCGATGTGCTCAAAACCGCACTTCGCGGCACCGGAGATTGCGCCGCGGTGGTATGGCGTTTCCTGGGCTTAAGCATACCGGGTTGGACCGCCGTATTCTTTGCCGGGCTGGTTTTGTTGGGCTTGGCTTTGCTGTTTTGCCCCCGTTGGTTTGGCCAAAAGTTGCAGAGCTGAAATAGTTGCGACTCACGGCAGCCTTGGGGTAACTTGACTAGACGAAAGCGAAGCCACTTGAATAATAAAGCCAGTGAACTGGTTGCTTGGTCGAAGGGAGACAGGCGTCATGTTGGAGAATTGTCGGAATGCCAAGGAGCGCTGGGGCGGCGTCAGTGAGTTGATTGACCGCTGGTTGAAAGAACGGCAGCAGCTTCTGGTTCATTACTGCGAGCTGTCCGGCGAAAGCGATCGCAGTCCATCAGAGGCCCTGAGCAAAAAGTTCATCCGGTTGTGTGAAGTGCTGGTGGACTATGTATCGGCGGGCCACTTTGAAGTCTACGAACAGTTGATTCAGGAGGCGCGGGAGTTTGACGACGGCGGACTGGAATTGGCTGCCAAAGTCTACCCGGAGATTCAGAAGACCACCGAAGTGGCGTTAGCGTTCAATGATCAAGTCGATAGCCGTATTTTGACGCAAGAAGATGTCGATACTTTGTTTAACGAGCTCTCGCGCTTAGGTGAAGTGCTGGAAAGCCGGTTTGAGATGGAAGATTTTCTGATTGAGAACTTGCACGGAGCCCATGCGGAGAAGGTAGCCTCGGCCTGAAGCCGGTTCTGAGCAAACCTTTGTTGTATTCAAAAAAGCCGGTCTGGGGTTGCCCCTCAGACCGGCTTTTTAGTGCCAATCGCGATTATTCGGCTTCTGGGTTAATTTTCAGAAGCTCAACATCGAAGACCAGCGTTTCGTTCGGAGCAATGGCCTGGTTGCCGGCGGCACCGTAGGCCAGTTCTGCCGGGATATACAGCTTGTAGCGAGCCCCTTCGCTCATCAGCTGCAGGCCTTCGATCCAGCCCGGGATTACCTGGCCAACGCCAAAGGTGGTCGGCTTGCCACGTTCCCGTGAGCTGTCGAACACCTCACCGTTGATCAGCTCGCCGGTGTAGTGCACTTGCACACGGTCTGAAGCGGTTGGCTTGTCACCGTCGCCTTCTTCAATCACTTCGTATTGAAGCCCGGACTCGGTGGTTTGCACTTCTTCACGCTCGGCGTTTTCAGCCAGGAAAGCTTCACCGGCTTCTTTGTTCTTCTGGGCCAGCTCTTCGTACTGTTCTTTTTGCTGGCTTTGCAGCTCTTCCTGATAGGCCATCAGCGCGGTTTGGATTTCTTCACGGGTCAGACGCTTGGCATCTTCGTCGCCGGATTGGCCATGCTCAAAGCCTTGAATGAACTGCTGCAGTTGCAGGTCGGGCAGGTCATTGCTCATGCGCTCGCCCATGACCAGGCCCATGCCATAGCTGACTTTCTCTGGTGTGGTTTCCAGTGACGGATCTGGCTCGGTGGTTGAGCAACCGGCAACAACACCGGCCATGGCTACGGCTAAGAGTGTTTTCTTCATGAATCGTTCCTTTGCACATGTTTCAGGGCTCTTCGGCCCTGTTGGAAATTTAGGGTCAACAACTTAACGGGTTCTGTAAGAGGATGCTACTGAACAAGTGTTAAGGCTGCGGCATGGTGATTGTCATGACTCTCTGTTGTAGGCTGGGCCGTTGAGAGAGAAAGGCGCGCTATAGGGCGTTTGCCAGTCATCACCGGCATTGGCCGCGGGGGCATTTTTTGAAGGTGCTTCGTTGCGCTCGATCGCCAGTGCGTTCCACTGGCCCTGAGCGGGGGGCTGGTCGGCGTAGTGCCAGTGGCCATCCGTATCTTTCCATTTGAATACGATATCAGGGCCGTTGGTAGGGGCCGGAGACGGAACAAGCCCTTCAAAGGGGGGCAGCGGTGCCTCGGCTTCGGCGTTGCGTACCGGCTCGGACACTTGTTCCGGATCGCCCAGTCCGAAAAAGATCAGCAACAACAGCAGACCAAGGGCAGGGAATGATAACCGTATCAGCCATTTCATCAGCATGGCTCGGTGCTCCGTTGAGAATGCTCCGCCAAAAGGCTGGCAAGCTTGGTAATTTGGGTCATAGGCTGAGTTTCCCGTGTCGTGAGTGGAGCTGCGGAAAGTAAGTTCTGCACGATAACCGTGGTGCAGTTGTGCATGCTCGCAACGTCCGGGTTGCGCTCATAAAGCGTTTGCCATGCCAGCGCCAGTTCTGTTTGCTCAGCCTGTAATTCAGCTTTTGCGAGGGCGCTTCGGAATTCATGAGTCGGGCCATGATCCCGGGGGATCGATTTTCTTGCTGCGCGGATGCGACCGGTTACATGCTCGCGCCACTCTGTTACCTTAGCGTCCTCGATACCGGTGAACGTACGTCCGTTCACCCCTAACCAGCCAGCGCAAAGAATACGGGTTACGCTCCAGCCTTGCGCCTGCAACATCAGGCAGGTTTCGGCTAAGTCCGGTTTTTGCCAACAGGCCAGTGCATAACGCCAAAGTGGGTTGTCCGGTTCCATTAAGGCCGGCAGAGTCAGTGAATCTGTCTGCGTCATGGTCACGGTAGCCCTCTTCCTTGGCTGACATCCATGAATTAAAGTTGCTCTATGTTAACGATAACCGATCTCAGTTTACAACGGGGCGGCGTCTGGTTGCTAGAAAACGTCAACGTGACGGTTCAGCCGGGCCAGCGTGTTGCCATTGTCGGCGCCAATGGTGCCGGTAAATCCAGTTTGTTTCAGCTCTTATTGGGCCATTTGAGCCCTGAACAAGGCAGTGTTGCTTTGCCCGGCGGCTGCCGGATTGCACACATGGCACAGGAGGTGGCGGCATCGTCCCGATCAGCGCGGGATTTTGTGCTCGATGGCGACTTGGAATTGCGGCGGCTGGAAGCGGAGCTGGTCGCTGCTGAAGCCCGCGGAGACGATTACGCGGTTGCCCACATCCACGGCGATCTGGATATCCATGAGGCTTGGTCGGCTACTCGCCGGGCTGAGGCGCTGATACGCGGGCTGGGGTTTGCCGATAGCGATGCAGACCGCCCGGTTTCTGCTTTTTCGGGTGGCTGGCGTATTCGTCTCAACCTGGCTCAAGCGCTCATGCGCCCGTCGGATCTGCTCTTGCTTGATGAGCCAACCAACCACCTGGATCTGGATGCGTGTCTCTGGCTGGAAAACTGGCTGCGTAAGTATCCGGGCACGCTGTTGTTTATCTCTCACGACCGGGATTTCATGGACCGGGTCTCAACCCATCTGGTGCACTTCGACCAGAAGAAGCTGGAGCTCTATACCGGTAATTACTCAGCGTTTGAAATTCAGCGTAGTGAACGACTGGCCCAGCAACAAGCCAGCTTCGAGCGGCAGCAGGCGCGTATTGCTGAAATCCAGCGCTTTATTGATCGATTCAAAGCGAAAGCCACCAAGGCCAAGCAAGCGCAAAGCCGGGTCAAATCGCTGGAACGCATGGAGCGGATTGCGCCAGCACATGTGGACTCGCCGTTCAGCTTCGAATTCCCTGTTGCCGACAAGGTGTCGAGCCCGTTGTTATCGATTCGTCACGGCTCGGCGGGGCATGGCGAGACTACGATTTTAAAAGATATCAACCTATCTTTGTTGCCGGGTTCACGCATTGGCCTTTTAGGCCCCAACGGTGCCGGTAAATCAACGTTTATGGATGCGCTTCGTGGCGAAAATACGCTGATGTCGGGTGAGCGCGCGGCGGGTGAGAATCTGGCCATCGGTTATTTTGCTCAGCATCAACTGGAATCGCTGGATCTGGATGCCAGCCCATTCCTGCACCTGCAGCGTCTTGCCCCACAGGCGTCAGAACAAAAAGTGAGAAACTTTCTTGGCGGTTTTGATTTCCACGGTGACGAAGCGCTGAGCCCAATCCGTTCGTTCTCCGGGGGTGAAAAAGCGAGGGTGGCGTTGGCGGTGATTGCCTGGCAGAAGCCCAATCTGCTGCTATTGGACGAACCGACGAACCACCTTGATCTGGAAATGCGCCAGGCGTTGACCATGGCGCTTCAGAATTTTGACGGCGCTATTGTCGTGGTGTCGCACGATCGTCATTTGCTGCGTAATACCGTGGATGAATTCTGGTTGGTGTCCGACGGGGTGGTCAAAGAATACGACGGCGATCTGGAAGATTATGAGCGCTGGCTGGCGGATCGTCGGAAAGACGATGAAGAACCACCCCTGCGGCAGGTTGTTGAGCAAAAGGCCGGTAACAAAACCGGTACAGCCACACTAAGCGCAGACAAACGTAAGGCTAGAAAGCGGCAGGAAGCGGAGATCCGCAAGAAGATCAGCCCGTGGCGCAAAAAACAGGGCGTGCTTGAAAACCGCATGGAGACACTTCAGGAAAAGCTGTCCTCCGTAGAAGCCTCGTTGTCTGACCCTTCGGTTTATGATGACAGCAACAAAGTGCGCTTGAAGGAACTGCTGGCGGAGCAGGCCGGCTTTAAGCGCGAGCTGGACGAAGCCGAGGCAGAATGGCTGGACGTGAGTGAAACTGTTGAAACCCTTGAGCAGGAATTGACGCTCAGCTCGGCCGAGTCTTGATCTCCAGAGTAAACATCTGGCGCGCAAGATAGTCTTGCTCATTGTGCAGGTCGGCCAGTGTCAGCGGCCGATCGTCCAGCCAGCCTTTCGGAAACTCGACAGTGAGTTTGTCTTCCTCTGCTCGGAGGACGAAGTCAGGGGCCGGCTCCAGATTTCGGGAATGCTGGATGACCACCGCCAGCCGCAGCAGGATGCACAGGTATCGTAGCCGGGGCTTGTCTTCTGCTTCCACGTACTCGAATACCGAGGGCGTTAGCTTTCGCCGATGCCCGCGCACTAAGGTCGCCAAGGCTCTCTGAAACTGCAGGGTGAAACCCGGCAAATCCGAATAGTGCAGCAAGTAAGCACCGTGTTTGTGGTATTGCGAGTGGGAAATGGTCAGGCCGATTTCATGTAGCCGGCAGGCCCAGCGCAAGGCGTCTTCGTCTGCAGGCGTATGCAAGTTCCATGTGTTTGCAACTTGCGCCCAGGCGGCAAGCGCAGTTTGTTCGACAGCGGTACCGTGCGCCTGATCGATGTGGTAGCGTTCCTGTAGTGCGCTAATGGTTCGCTCGCGTACGTCTTCATGCTGAATGCGACCCACCAGATCGTACAAAAGGCCTTCGCGGAGCGCGCCGTCGGCGAATTCCATCTCCTGAATGTCCAGTGCGCGAAACGCGGCCAGAAGAATGGCGAATCCGGCTGGGAAAATGCTTTGACGATCTTCCCGAACGCCAAGGTCGGCGAGTTTGTTGACGTTCCCCATATCCACCAGACGCGTGCGGAGCTCGTCCATCGCGGTGCGGGTGATTCGGCCGTCGGTGAGTTTCAGGGTCGCCAGTACGCTGGCGATTGCCTTGATGGAGCCGGATGAGCCAACAGCACTTTGCCAGCCGATTGATCGATAGCGGCGCCAAATACTCTGCAATTCCTGCTCGGCGTGGATGATCGCCTTGTCCATCTGTTTGCGGGTGATCTTGCCCTCCGGGAAATACAAATTTCGAAACGATACGCAGCCCATGTGCATGCTAGAAAGCTCTTGTGGCTCGAAGCGCTCTCCAATCACAAACTCGGTGCTGCCGCCGCCGATATCGATCACGAGCCTTCTGCCTTCGTCGTCCGAGAGCGTGTGGGAAACCCCCAGATAAATCAGGCGCGCTTCTTCCCGGCCGGCGATCACCTCAACAGGATACCCCAGCACTTCTTCCGCTTTGTCGATGAACTCTTGTGAGTTGCGGGCCACACGCAGTGCGTTGGTGCCGACAATCTGTACGCCCTCGGGCGGCGTTCCTTTGAGTCTTTGAGCAAACCGGCGCAGGCACTCAATGCCGCGTTGCTGGGCTTCTTCGCTGAGGTTGTTGTGCTCATCCAGGCCCGCGCCCAGCTGAACTTTTTCACCCATTTTCTCTACGGTGCGAATTTCACCATGTACCAGACGGGCAACAACCATATGGAAACTGTTGGATCCCATATCAATGGAAGCCAGCAGGTCCGGGGTGGGAGCGTCGTACTCGGCATTAGATGCGGCCGTCACGGTAAGAGGTGTCCTGTGTAGAGTGAACTTGTCCGTACTATAAGGGAAACATCATCAAAGTGTCAGTAGCCAAATGCGGACAATACTGACCGCAATCAAACTGGCCGTGGATACAACCTACTTCACATACACGCCGCCAATCGCGTAAAGTATTGCTTATCGACTTTCGGGTAGACGGCTTCCATGAACCGAAGATTAACCGTCTGCTATAGCCAACAGCGACTCCTTTGCTGACACGAAAACAGCGGGAGCGCCTGAATCAGGAATAGGTAATGAGCGGAAATATCGTTAATGTCACCGACGCTTCCTTCGAGCAGGACGTACTGAAGTCTGACGTTCCGGTACTGGTAGATTACTGGGCTGAGTGGTGTGGTCCGTGCAAAATGATCGCGCCGGTTCTGGAAGAAATCGCCGACGAATACGAAGGCAAGCTCAAAGTCTGCAAACTGAACATCGACGAAAACGAACAGACGCCACCTAAATTTAACATTCGTGGCATCCCGACCTTAATGCTGTTCAAAAACGGCAACGTGGACGCCACCAAAGTCGGCGCGCTGTCCAAGTCTCAGCTGGCGGCATTCCTGGACAGCAACCTCTAATTGCTTCCAGTTGCCTGAAAACCGTCCCGGAGCCCTGCTCCTGGGCGGTTTTTTTATGCGCCGTTCAGGCGTTTTAGATGACTTGACCCAGCTCGCTGATGTCGTAGCCGCCCAAGGCTTCGGCTTCAATTCCCACCCCGACTCGGCTTCGGCCGCGCCAGTGCCGAAGTGGGGGCGGTGATGATGGTGGGCGGCAACATTGACGGAGTCACCCGGGTCATGACCACCGCTATCGTGCTGGAAACCGGCAAAGGTAACCTCCCGCTGGCCCTTGGGCTGGGCATTGTCCTGCTGACATTGGTGATGTTGATTAACGCCGGTGCCTATCTGGTGGGTGAAGTGACCCGAATGCCAAATAAGTGAATTTCTGGCATGATCGTTACATGTTCCATTCTGTGGCGATCATGAAACGGCTATAACAGAAATGACGATTGAGCCCTTACTTCCAGACCCCAAAGACCCACGTCTGTCTCGTGGCGTTGAGGGCGTTGACGAAAATGGTGAGCACAAATCCATCACCGTGACCGATGTCGAAAGCAAACTGGAAAAGAAAACCCGCACCTCGGGCTGCGCTGTAGGCACGGTGTTTGGCGATATGATGGCCGGGCATGACTGAGTGCGCGGTGATTCTGGCGGGCGGCCAGGCCAATCGCATGGGAGGTGGTGACAAAGGCCGGTTAATGCTTGGCGGGCGCTCGTTAATGGGCCGCGTCATCGAGAGAATCACCCCGCAAGTTGAAGCTGTCGTGCTGAATGCCAATGGAGATCTGAGCCGCTTCGAGGATTTGAGCTTACCCGTAGTGGCGGATTCTATCGAGGGGTTCCCCGGGCCGTTAGCAGGCATACTTGCGGGCATGGACTGGGCCGCCGAGCAGGGGTATGACTGGCTGATCAGCGTGGCTGCCGATACGCCGTCTTTTCCGCGGGATCTGGTGCAGCGGCTGGGCGAGTACGACACGCCGGTGGTGCTGGCCGCTACCCCGGACCCGGAGCGAGGGCGATTGCCCCAGCCGACCTTTGGGCGCTGGCGGGTCGCCCTGCGGCATGATCTGCGCGCCGCCCTGAAGGACGGCGTGCGCAAGATTCGCCAGTGGACGCAGGCGCAGGGCGAGACACTGGTGGTTTTCAGCGAAGGCGATTTTTTCAACATCAACACGCCGGATGATCTGGCATGGGCGGAGAAACACCTGACGTGAATGTGATCGGTATCGTGGGCTGGAAAGATTCCGGAAAAACAACCCTGGCCAGCGCCTTGATCAGCGAACTTTCCGGTAGAGGGCTGACAGTCAGTTCGATCAAGCACGCACACCACGGTGTGGATGTTGATCAACCGGGTACAGACAGCTACAAGCACCGGCAGGCTGGCGCTCAGGAAGTGATTCTGGCGGGTGGCCAGCGCTTCGCCATCATGCACGAATTGCGCGGTGCCGAAGAGCCAACGCTGGATGAATTGCTGGCGCGTTTGGGCCCTTGCGATTGGGTTGTCGTGGAAGGGTTCAAAACCCACTCGCATCGAAAAATTGAGGTGCATCGGCAGGAAGGTTTGCGAGCGCCTTTGTATCGCGAGGACTCCAGCATCATCGCGGTGGCCGCGGATTACCCGGCCGAGTTCTCCGGCCCCGTTTTTGATCTGGACGATGTGTCCGGTATTGCTGACTTTGTGCTGAGCTGTGAACACTTAACATCGGGAGAGTCATGAAACCGCTCCGTAACGATTGTTTTGCCTTGCCCCCCGGGGTTAACTGGACCCCAGCTGCAATTCGGCGATTGATGGCTATGCGCTTGCAGGGCCGTCGCGCTATTTGTTCCAGGCCTCACCTCTGGCGACATCCGACGCTTTTTGCTCAACCCAGTGTTCGCCTGTTTCGGACAGTTCTTTTTTCCAGAACGGCGCGGAGGTTTTCAGCGCGTCCATAATGAACTGGCAGGCCGCAAACGCATCGGCACGATGGGCACTGCACACGCCGACAAACACGATTTGATCTTGCAGCTGCAGCTGGCCGACCCGATGAATAACCCGAGCTTTGCGCACATCCCATCGTTGCGACGCTTCTTCGATCAACGATGCAATCACTTGTTCAGTCATGCCCGGATAGTGTTCCAGAAATAATCCGGAAACATCCTGGGTGTCGCCAGAATCGCGAACCAGCCCGGTAAAGCTGGCAATCGCGCCCGTGCCGGCACCGCTGTCGCGAAGTGCTAAGTACTCAGCGCCCGCATCAAAATCTTCGGTCTGAATGCTGATCATGCTAACCCCCGGTTACCGGTGGAAAAAAGGCAACTTCGTCGCCGGCTCGGATTGGCGCCGAGGATTTGGCCATGGCCTGATTGATGGCAATCATCACAGGTTGGTCGCCTTGAAGTTGCGCCCAAGGGCCACCCCGGCCAGCCAGTTCTGCCAGCAGATCCCCGACGGTCTGATGCCCGGATATTGCCAGTGTCAGTTGCTCCGTGCCTAATTCTTCACGGAGGCGGGCAAAGAAACGGACGGTAACGGTCTTGTCGGTCATATCAGCTCTGCAACTCCGTAAACGGGTAATAGGTGATCAGGTTTCCTTTGGAAAGGGTGCTGTGCTCTGGAATAACGGCTAAGCCATCGGCCCAGCATGCCGAACTCAACACGCCTGAACTCTGGTTCGGGTAGGCGCTGACTTGCGTTTGGCCATCTACCAGTTCCGTGCGCGCACGGACGAATTCTCTGCGCACAGAGGGCGTGCTAACGTCAAAGCCGGCCGGGAGTTGCTGGCCAACCGGATGAACCCGCTGTCGTCCTTGTCGGGCGCGAATATAGGGCATCACGACCATCAGAAACGTAACCAGTACCGAGGCCGGATTGCCGGGCAAACCGAAGACCGGCGTTTCGTTGACGGCCCCAAACGCCAGAGGCTTGCCGGGCTTGATCGCAAGGCGCCACAGCGACAGTTCGCCGGCTTCTTCCAAAGCCGCCCGAACGTGGTCTTCTTCGCCCACGGAAACGCCACCACTGGTGATGATCAAATCTGCTTGTGCGGCTGCCCGTGCAAGGGTTTCTCGGGTTGCTGCCCGGGTATCGCGCAGGGTTTCGCACAGCACAACCTCACAGCCGGCTCCGGCCAGCAGAGCGAGCAGAGTGTACCGGTTGGTGTTGTAGATCTGGCCCGGCCCCAGAGGTTTGCCGGGGTCGACCAGTTCATCGCCTGTGGACAAAATGGCCACCCGCAGCTTTTTAACCACTGCAACCTCAGCTAAACCCAGAGACGCTAAAAGGCCCATTTCCTGTGCACGGATTTTTGTGCCTTTACTCAGGGCAAGGCTGCCTTTGGTCAGATCCTGGCCCTGCCTGCGGATATTCTGGCTGGCCTGAACTTCTGCGTTGATCAGAATGCCACTGTCGGTCACCTCGACGCGCTCTTGCATGACCACGGTGTCGGCGCCCGCCGGGATTTCTGAACCTGTGAAAATGCGAGCCGTGGTTCCGGGTTGCAGTGGCGCTGGTGCGGAGCCAGCGGGAATCCGGTCAGATACCGGTAGCGGCTGGCCGGGCACATGATCCCCAGCTCGCAAGGCGTAGCCGTCAACAGCGCTGTTATCGGCGGGCGGCACATCAGCCGGAGCCTGATAGTCCTTGGCCAGTATGCCGCCAAAGCTCTCTGTAAGAGGCTGCACCTCCGTCGCGGTAATGGTCGGCGCCTGGTCGAGCAGATGAGCAAGGGCGTCTTCGAGCGATGTGAGCTGGGCGGTCATATACGAGTCTCCGGGATCAAATCTAGCGTGTTGCACGGGTTCCGATGATGTCGTTCAGGCGCGCAATTGCGCGCTGCGGTTTGCGTCTTACCAAAGCTGAAAAATTACAGGGACCGTGGCGGCTGTCCAGTTGCGGACGCAGGATGCCATTCCAGCCTGTTCGGCAGGCTCCCGTTGAACCTGGTAGACAGAAAACGACGGTGTGGTTGGCAAGGCCGGCAAAGGCGCGGGATTGAATGGTGGAACTGCCAATTTCCGCGGCGGATAAACGGCGGAACTCCTCACCAAAGCCTTCGATCGACTTGTCCAACAGCGGTACGACTGCTTCCGGCGTGCTGTCTCGCTCGCTAAAGCCGGTACCGCCGGTGATGATCACAGCATGAATATCCGGATCGGCAATCCAGAATGATATGGCGGCGCGTATCAGATAAACATCGTCCGGCAATATGCGGCGAGACGTCACGTTATGCTCCGCTTCCACCACGCTGTCTTCGAGAAACTGGCCAGAGGAATCTTCATCAAAACCACGGGTATCGGATACGGTCAGAATCGCAATGTTGAGAGGCTCGGGTGCGTGCGTGGGTTCAGTGCTCATGGCGAATCGCTCCGAAAGTCACAGGGAAAGTAGTCTCTGTCAGTATCCCTTTCAACGCCGGCCAATGGAAGGGAGTAACCTGCCAGAGAGGGGTGCTGGGCTTACGAACAGGCATTTGGATCAAAAATTGGCGTAAATTTGTCCAGTACACTTGACATATCCGGTCAAGGTGGTCGATTATGCTGACTGCCCGGCGAACAGTTGTTCCCACTCTACTGGCTCAAGCAATTATATTCGGCTTCCCTCTGCACCGGATGCTCCATCTGCCAGCACCTTGTTTCAATATATATTTATGATCAACGCGTTCAGGGGCATCCCTGCAATTTCAACCGTCGTTTACTTCCATTCCTGAAAAATCCTACAAATTATGAATCTTACTGAACTCAAGCAGAAATCTGTGCCCGAATTGCTCGAAATCGCGCAAGAAATGGGCCTCGACAACCTCGCCCGTTCGCGCAAACAAGACGTCATCTTCAGCATCCTGAAGAAGCACGCTAAGAGCGGCGAAGACATATACGGTGATGGTGTACTGGAGATTCTGCAGGATGGCTTCGGCTTTCTACGTTCTGCCGACGCGTCATACCTGGCCGGCCCTGACGACATTTACGTGTCGCCAAGCCAGATCCGCCGTTTTAACCTGCGCACGGGTGACACCGTCGCCGGCAAGATCCGCCCACCCAAAGACGGTGAGCGTTACTTTGCTCTGCTGAAAGTGAGCGAGATCAACTTCGATAAGCCCGACAATGCTCGCAACAAGATTCTGTTTGAAAACCTGACGCCGCTGTTCCCGGATGAGCGTTTGGTACTGGAAGTGGGTAACGGCAGTACCGAAGACCTTTCTTCACGGGTACTCGACCTGGTATCACCCATCGGTAAAGGCCAGCGTGGTCTGATTGTGTCGCCACCCAAGGCCGGTAAAACGCTGTTGATGCAGGGTATCGCCCAATCCATCGTTCGTAACAACCCGGAGTGCCACCTGATGGTGCTGCTGATTGACGAGCGTCCGGAAGAAGTGACCGAAATGCAGCGCACCGTGCGCGGTGAAGTGATTGCCTCTACCTTTGACGAGCCACCGGCCCGCCACGTTCAGGTAGCCGAAATGGTGATCGAAAAAGCCAAGCGTTTGGTTGAGCACAAAAAGGACGTGGTCATCCTGCTGGATTCCATGACTCGTCTGGCTCGTGCCTACAACACGGTGATTCCGTCTTCCGGTAAAGTATTGACCGGTGGTGTGGATGCGCACGCTCTGGAGAAGCCGAAGCGCTTCTTTGGTGCCGCCCGTAACGTCGAAGAGGGTGGCAGTTTGACCATCCTGTCGACCGCGTTGGTTGATACCGGCTCCAAGATGGATGAAGTCATCTACGAGGAGTTTAAAGGTACCGGTAATATGGAAGTCCATCTGGACCGTAAAATTGCCGAGAAGCGGGTTTACCCGGCCATCAACGTGCGTCGTTCCGGCACTCGCCGTGAAGACCTGTTGATGTCTGAATCAGAAATCCAGCGTATCTGGATTCTGCGTAAGTTGCTGCACTCCATGGATGACGACACTGCATCTTTGGAATTCCTGCTGGATAAACTGCGGGACACCAAAACCAACGACGAGTTCTTCCAGTCCATGAAGCGTCGTTGAGTTTGAACTTCGGAGTAAGGCGAATTCCGCCCAAGCGCGGATCCTAAGCCTAACACTGGAAGAACCAAGCCGGGCGAGGGGGCCAAAACATTCAGGAAAACCACGTTTTCCGTTTTGGCCC
>NZ_JALKAQ010000007.1 GCF_023016065.1 Marinobacter sp. S0848L
GGGTCAAAACGAAAATCGTGGATTTTCTGATGGTTTTGACCCCCTACCCCCGACTGACGCCTCCGTACTTCTGAACTGCCTGCAAAGCGGTTCTAAAGAAGTCGAAAAGGCCTTTCGGGCTGGGGTGGCCCTCAAAAACTATTAGAAAATCCACGATTTTCGTTTTGGAGGGCCACCCCAGCCCGAAAGGCCGACCACTCCCAAACAAAACTCAAACAGGCGCCGAACAACTAGCCCCAAACCGATAACAAGAAAAACACCGGTGATGCCGCAACATGATGCGTTCATCCATGCTCTCCGCCAGCGTACCGCCCAGATCGTACTGCGGATCGTCATCCACCAAGGTGCAGGCATACACCCGTACCTGATCGCCTTTCTTCACCAACATGCGCGTATAGGTGCACATGAAGTGAGCGCGGGATTCCGGCGTCGGGTATTTTTCCATGCACCCTTCGGTAATTTCCGGACTGCCATCTTCCGAACCCGGAGCACCTAAATCGGGAAAGGCGGTGAACGCCAGATTTTCAGGAATATCGTGTTCGCGGAAGATAGCCCGGAAGGCCGCTTCCACCTCGGCAGGCACTTCGCCCGGATCGGTCTGGCGGGCAATGGACACTTTGAAGCCCTGCTCGATGAGCCAGCGAATGCCCTCCAGAGCCAGCTCGAAACTGCCGTCGCCGCGGTCTTTGTCGTGCCGGACGCGGTCGGGGAAATCCAGACTGACGCGGAAGTGAATCGGATAGGGGTTATCCAACAGCGGCAACACCTGATGCCGACGCTTCAACAGCGGCTCCGTGGCGTTGGTCAGGACGAAACAAGGGCGATGCTGGCTGGCGTAGTTGAGGATGTTGACGAAGTCCCGAATCACGAAGGGCTCGCCGCCGGTGAACGAGAACTGCTCCACACCCATCTCGATGGCTTCGTGGATGAACGGTTTTACATCGCTGAGTTTCATACCGGGGATGCGCCCATCACCCGGGTGAGAGCCTTCCAGACAGAACGGGCAAGCCAGGTTGCAGGCGGTGCCGGTGTGGATCCATAACTCCTTCAACCGGTCCGCATCGATGTAGCCGCGTGGGTCGCCGTTGCGGGTATGTGTCCAGCTGTCTCGGGCTCTGGGGGCCAGCAGCTCTACCGCAGGAATGCGTTCACCTTTGGGTGCCTGAGGTTGCATCAGGGGCATAGTTGCTCCTCGTTTTTATAAATTATCTTGAACACAGACCCAGCCGGCTGTGATTTGTTACACGCACGATCAACGTTTTCCCAGACGCCATGCATGCAGTTTAGACAAGATCGCTAAAACCCGGTCTGGTGCATGGGCCCGTTTCCATTCACCGGCTGCGTATTTGGCGGATTCGTTCCAGGTCGGGTAGGGGTGGATGGTGCCCAGAATCTTGTTCAGCCCCAACCCGTGCTTCATGGCAAGGGTAAATTCCGCCAGAATTTCTGCACCACGGGAGCCAACCACTACTGCGCCCAGAATTTTGTCTTTTCCCGGCTCGGTCAGCACTTTGATAAAGCCTTGGGTTTCACTTTCAGCGATCGCCCGGTCCAAGTCGTCCAAGCCATAACGAGTGACCTCGTAATCGATACCCTGGGTTTTGGCCTCGGCTTCGCTCAACCCCACCCTTGCCACTTCTGGCGAGGTGAAGGTGACCCACGGCATCACCCGATAATCCACGCTAAAACGCTTGAACTGACCGAACACCCCATTCACCGCGGCATACCAGGCTTGGTGAGCGGCGGCGTGTGTAAATTGGTAAGGGCCGGCGACATCGCCGCAGGCAAAGATATTGGGGAAACGCACGCTCATGTCGTCATCTACCGGTACCGTGCCGTTGGGCAGGGTTTCCACCCCGATTCGCTCCAGATTCAGTCCGCGCGTATTGGCCACCCGGCCGAGCGCCACCAACACCTGGTCGAAGGGTATACGCACCCGCTCGCCATTGTGATCACAGTAAGCAACCTTTTCTCCGTCTTCCAAACGGAACTCAGTGGCGGCGTGCTGCAGGCGCACGTCAATACCGTCGGCTTCAAACTGGGCTTTTACCAGCGCCGAAACATCGGCGTCTTCTCGCGCCAGCAGGCGATCCCCGCGCTCAACTTGCACCACTTGGCTGCCCAACCGGGCAAAGGCGTGGGCCAGCTCCGAGCCAATCGGGCCGCCGCCCAGCACCAACAGGCGTTTCGGTTGTTCCTGCAGGTCCCAAAGATTGTCCGAGGTCAGCGGGGCCATGGCATCCAGCCCTGGAATCGGTGGCAAGGCTGGCTTGCCACCGGTGGCGATGACAATACTTCGGGCGGTCAGGCGCTCGGTACGGCCATCGTTGTGGCGCACTTCCAGCTCCCAGGGCGACACAAAACTGGCCTCACCGGCAATGCAGTCTACGCCGAGCTGCTGATAGCGCTCCGGCGAGTCGTGAGGTTCAACTTGCGCAATGATGGTCTTAACGCGGCTCATGATGGTTTTAAACGATGCCTGCACCGGCACCGACTCCAAGCCGTAGCAATCGGCATGGCGCAACGTATCGGCCGCTTTGGCACTGCGAATCAACGCTTTGGAGGGAACGCAACCGGTGTTCAGGCAATCGCCCCCCATCTTGTGCTTTTCGATCAGCGCGACTTTGGCCTTGACCGCCGCACCGATGTAGGCCGAAACCAGCCCCCCGGCGCCGCCGCCAACCACCAGCAAGTTGTAATCAAACTGTGTCGGCTTCTGCCAGCCCGCATACACCTTCCGGCTGCGTAAAAACGCCACCAGATACCTCGCCAGCAAAGGAAAAAGCGCAAGCAGGGCAAACGACAACAGCAGCTCGCCAGAGAGGATGTCACCGGTGGACTGGATCTGCCCGACCTGGGTGCCGGCATTCACATACACAAAGGTGCCCGGCAACATCGCCAACCAGCTCACCCACGCGTAGGTCCGCAATTTCATCGCGGTTAAACCCATCGCCAGATTGATCAGGAAAAACGGGAATACGGGCACCAAGCGCAAGGTGGCCAGATACAAGGCGCCGTCCTTTTCGATGCCTCGGTCGATTTTTTCGACGGTTTGGCGGTAACGGCTACGTAAGGTATCGCGGAGCAGGAAACGCGCGATCAAGAACGCCAGCGATGCCCCCACGGTGGAGGCCACAGACACCGCTGCCAGCCCATATAGATTGCCGAAAAACGCACCGCCCGCGAGGGTCATGATGGCCGCCCCGGGTAATGACAGCGCCGTCACAAAAACATACACCAGTGCATAACCAATCACGGCCGAAAACAGATTCTGATCAATCCAGCCGGCGATCGTCTCCCGGTGTTTTTGCAGGTTCTCCAGCGTCAGCAGTTGGTGCAGGTCAAAGCCAATGAACACCGCGATCGCGGCCACGATAATCAGAACAAGAAAAAGCTTTTTTCGACTCATATGAGCGCCTGTGTGAGCGGTTTGAAAATGACGTTGTACTCACCCAGACACCCGTAACCTCTGGATGTTACACCCAACTTGCCCTAGTCTTTTTTGTAACTGTTGCACAGTACAGGAACTTTTTCGCGCTCAGAAACACTATAAATTACACCAACAAACGATTGAGCGCTCCCGGGACCCATACTCATGAACACAGCGCTTCAGAAAGACGCCGAGCACACGTTGATCGTTGCTCTTCAGCAGGGCGATGCCGCCGCCTATGAAAAAGCCGTTCGAGAATATTCATCCGGCATGCTTGCAGTTGCACGCTTCTACATGGATGCCGCCAGCGCTGAAGACATTGTTCAGGATTGCTGGGTTACCGTCATAGACGCCATTGAAAAATTTGAAAGTCGGTCGGGTTTGAAAACCTGGCTGCACCGGATCGTGGCCAACCGCTGCAAAAACAAACTTCGCTCGAACAAACGCGAAGTGAACACCGACTTCTCGGAGACTCTCGACCCCGAACTGGCTAATAGGTTCAATGCGTCTCGCCGTTGGCAGCAACCGCCTCGCCTCCGTTTTGATGAGTCCGCCGATGTCCTGCTGGAAAACGGCGCACTGAGCGATTGCCTGGATAAACACCTGTCAGCGTTACCGGAAAACCAGCGTTCTGCTTTAATGCTGTACGAGGCTCACCAACACAAGTCTGAAGATGTGTGTAACATTCTGGATGTCAGTGCATCTAACCTGAGAGTGCTGTTACACCGAGCGAGGCAACGCATTTTTCTGATGGTGGAAACGTTTCAGGAGTCCGGCGAATGTTAATGTGCAAAGATCTGGCGGAGATTGCCAGTGATTACATTGATGGTGAGTTGGCAACTTCGCAAAACCTGGCCATCAGAATGCATTTGATGATGTGCCGGCATTGCCGCTCCTTCATCGGCAACCTGCGCGTGAGCACGGATCTCATGCAAGCGCATTCATCGGTTGCGCCCGACGAGGCCTTGATGCGCAGGATCGATCAACGAATCGCTGAAGCTCTTGCAGCCCGCAAAAAAGACTGATCGTTTTTCGACCTTCTAAATTGCCCTTCTTCTAATCTGGCCGCCCAGCCCTCCACATCGATGGCGATGCTCCCCGTCAGTTCCAAAGCCCGGTTCGGCACTGCCGGGGAGTGCCGCGTTGCGCAGAAACAGATGGAAGTGGCCGTGCTCCGGTTGCTCTTCGCGATGGGCGTGATAGTAGTATTGAGAGGCCGTCTCCCGGTCATACACATCGTCTTTCGGGTAATGATCCATTTCGTAGAACGGGCCTTGATCCCGGAGTACCTCACCAACAATGTTCAAGCCGCCTTTTTTCAGTACGCGGTAGCATTCGCGGATTTCGTCTATAGCCACCAGGCTCGATTGCAACTGGCTATCGCTCAGCGTTCTCAGTTCGGGAATCCGGATACCGTCGGTCATCGGTGACCTCCTTGGGGCGCTGCTCCCCCCTATTCACGTGGCAACAGCGCTGTTTCCCACATGTTTTATTTGGCGTGTTCGGTTTGGCACCGCACTTACCCACAGCAGCGCACGGGTTGCAGCCTTTGGGAGCGCAGCTTTTCTTCATGGAACAGGGGTTCTTCCAGGCGCACGGATTTTTCGCGCCGCAGGGCTTACACCCTGCTTTGCAACCTGCCTTGCAATGCTGACCAGCCTTACACGTCCCTTTGCATGGCGAGCAGGGGTCACAGGCCGCAAATGCGAGTCCTCCACCGGCACTCAACAGGGCGGTTATCAAAGCCGCAGGCCACCAGGCAGTATGACGATGGGAGCGGGTGTGACGAATGGCGTGTGTTAGAGCGTTTGTTGTGGTCATGACGTGTATCTCCGTTCAGGAGTGACGTTGCGGACCCTCATAGCCCGCCACCGCTCAGAAGAGCGGTTAACGCTTAGACACCTTGGTCATCGGGTTGTTACAGACTTTCTGATTTGAGCCGGTTATTAAGCGGTAAGCCGTAACACAGGCTTTGCACCAGGGTCTGTGCTACTAATAAACAAAGCATTGTGCTCGGGAGGTTGTATGCTACTGACGTGGTTAACGCGGCGCCTTGCAGCGTATTTATCCAAAGAGGTCTCGCAGCACTCGGTCCGGACCTCAACCTGGGAAGCTCTGAAAAACACCTTGCAACCCGGTGACGTGTTGTTAGTGGAAGGCAACACCCGGATCAGTGTCGCCATCAAATACCTGACACAATCCACCTGGTCCCACGCAGCGCTGTATCTCGGACCTCACGCCGGACTCGGCACTTCTGCGGACGGGCGCCCCAACACTCTTATTGAGGCCGACCTGGAACAAGGCATCCGGCCGTTGCCACTGTCGTTTTACCGGCATGCTCATACCCGCATCTGCCGCCCGGTAGGGCTCTCTGACAGCGATATTCACACTTTGACGGAGTACGCCAGACGCCGCATCGGCCAACAATACGACCTGAGAAACGCCTTCGACCTGGCCCGCTATCTGCTCCC
Organism: Marinobacter sp. S0848L; assembly: GCF_023016065.1. Lineage (GTDB taxonomy): Bacteria > Pseudomonadota > Gammaproteobacteria > Pseudomonadales > Oleiphilaceae > Marinobacter. The sequence goes on from NZ_JALKAQ010000007.1 coordinate 5,902, forward strand.
GACCCCTCCGGTACCGAGTCGCCACCGGCATAAGTTGCTGGCGTTCGGTAGCGGCGACCCGACTCGGGCGATCTGCTCCACGTTCTTGGCGGAAGCATTCCAACACCTTAAATATCCGATTTTGCCTATCGTGGAGTTGCTGCCCGCCGATGACCCGGATTGCATTACCTGCCTTCGGGAACGCTATCGGATCAAACACCACTCACTGTTCACGCCGAGAGACTTTGATGCCTCGCCGTACTTTCGCATCGTCAAACCTTCGATCGAGGTGGCCGATTTTGATTACCGGACTCTGGACTGGGAGGAAGACGAATCAGAGCCGAACTCATTGTAGTTCGGGGAAATTATCCGGCCGGTTGAGGGGCCATTCATAGTCGCTGAACCTGAGCCCGCGCGCGCTCCGGACCTTGTTCGCCTGATCAGATTCGGCCCATTCAAGAACAAAGCCCCGGATGGACCCCGAAGCTTCAACAAAATCGTCTTCGTACCAGTCAAACAACTCTGTCACGTATAGCTCACCGGACGTCACTCTGAGGTGGCGCGGGGTATTCAACGCTCTACGGGTATTTTCGGCCAACAAAGCGTCCAGGTTGGTCGCCGTGTAAACCCGGTTTCTCAGCGGCGGGCATCCGGTGGAGGCGCAATTTACCGCAAAGTGAACCCGAGCATCCTTCCAGCCTTTAGCTTTGTAGTCATCGCCAAGCAAAATGCCTTTTTCGATACCATCCAGACTCAAATCACGACCACCCACGTTGAATAGTTCACGTTCGAACACCGAATCCACGAAGGGGTTGATTCGCCCTCCGTAGTCCCACACCGACGACACCAATTGCCCACCCGGCCGGTCCGACAAAATTTTATCGACCATGAAAAAATTATAAGCGTTTATCCAGAAGGCAACGGCCTCTTCCCGACCGTTAAGCCGGGCTGGGTCAAATCCGGCCAGAGCCTGACGCTGCTCACGCAGCAAATTGGCGGTGCGGTCGTCCGCCAGCGCACCGGAATAGTCGAAGGCCGTCACCAAACCGTTGCCGGGCAACGTTTGTTCGATAACGTACTGGTTCAGTAAGGTTTGGAAAGGGGCATAAACGGTTTCAGACACAGCAGCCTGCACCGGCATCACCGCGCACAGCAGCAGGGCAATGAACCACGATGAACACGGAATCGTTACTGGCATAGAGCATCTCCGGGTAGCAACCACAGGTTACAGACATGCACCGAGCCAGAATGTTACACCCGCCCGCCGACGGCCACCCCGGCGGGCGGGCACGATGCGAACCTAGCGCAGCTCTGGATTGAGTGTGTAGGTACCCGATACCCGGGCGCTGGCCAAAACATGGCCCGCCATGGCTTCACGCACAGCGTTGCCGTCAAATTCGCCGGACAGATTCAGGCTTTCCACATCCAGCGCATGCACTTCAAAGTGATAACGGTGAACGATCGAATCGTTCCAGGGCGGGCAAGGGCCATCGTACCCTGCGTAGGTCCCGGCCATATCCGGGTTGCCTGCCAGAAACTGCGTGTAGTTGTTGATACCGCGTACACCAACGGGCCCCGGACCAAACGGCTTACCTTTCGGGCTGACGCCGTCGCTGTCTTCGCCTTCCGGAATGCGTCGGGTTGTCGCAGGCACATCGACCAACAACCAGTGAAAGAAATCCACACGGGGCAGATCAGCCGGTATGGTCTTGCCTTCCTGGTTCACATCATCGGCAACGCTGGGCACGTCCGGATCAAACATCATCACCACAAAGCTCTTGGTACCTTCAGGGGCTCCTTCCCAGCTCATTTCCGGGTTGCGGTTGGGCCCGAAGCTCATGTGGTTATCGGGGTTGTACACACCGAATGCGAACTTTTCTGGTACCGGGCGCCCTTCTTCAACACCACCCACCTCTAGTTTCACGATCTTATCTCCTGTTGTTCGTTCCTTTTGTTGTCTTAGACTAGCTTATACCCAAGCGGTACGGGTTCACAGTTATTCGCTGTTCACCCAGCATTCCCATTCAGGTTAACAAAGTTGCAACGCCACCGACATCAAACCCAACTTACTGATAACTATATACTTTAGACGTAACACCAACGGGCAGGCAATTGCCTTGAAGCAACTTTGTCGCTAGTATTGGAGCCGGCACACGCCCCCGCCCAACTGGAACCAGAGGCGATAGCCAAGCGTTTTTGATCGTTTCAAGAGTGTTTGGCTTTCACTTCTTTAAGGTTTCACTGTTATGGAAAGTCTGCACCATATTGTCGTCGTTGGCGGCGGCGCCGGGGGCTTGGAGCTTGTTACCAGCCTGGGCAACAAACTCGGTAAAAAGAAAAAAGCTCGTATCTCCCTAGTCGATGACGGCCTGACCCACGTATGGAAACCCCTGCTACACGAAGTGGCCTCCGGTTCGTTGGATGCCAGCACGAACGAAGTTAATTACCGGGCACACGCTCGTAAACACCACTACGAATTCCAACTGGGTCGAATGAACGGACTCGACCGCACCAACAAGGAAATCGTGATTGCCGCCTTCCACGATGGCGAAGGCAACGAAGTGGTGCCTGAACGCCGTCTCAAGTACGACACGCTGGTGATCGCCGTTGGCAGCACCGCCAATGATTTCGGCACACCCGGTGCGCAAGATCACTGCTTGTTTCTGGATAGCCTGCACCAGGCACAACGCTTTCACAGCTTGCTGTTGAACGCATTCCTCCGCAAGAACCACGAAGCGCTTCAGGGTAATCCTCACGCCCTGAATATCAGCATTATCGGAGCCGGTGCCACCGGGGTAGAACTGGCAGCCGAACTACGCCTGGCATCCCGCGAGCTGCCGGTGTACGGCATGAACCACCTCAAGTCTTCTGACGTCTCGGTTAGCGTGATTGAAGCAGCCGACCGGATTTTGCCCGCTTTGCCCGGCCGGTTGTCAGCCGCGGCTACGCAAGAACTGGAGCGTCAGGACGTGAAGGTTTTAACCGGCCAGCCAGTGAGCGAAGTGCGAAGCGACAGCCTGGTGATGAAAGACGGCTCGGAAATCCCGTCCGACATGACGATCTGGGCCGCCGGCATCAAAGCGCCGGCGTTTCTTGCCGAACTGGAAGGGCTGGAAACCAACCGGGGCAATCAACTGGTGGTTGAGCAAACCCTGAAAACCACCCATGACGACAATATCTACGCGTTCGGCGACTGTGCCGCTTGTCCTCAGCCCGACTCAGACCGGCCGGTACCACCTCGGGCCCAGGCGGCTCACCAACAGGCCGATGCGCTCGCGAAAACCTTGTGCAACCGCCTTGAAGGAAAAGCCCCGGTACCTTTCGTCTACCGAGATCACGGGTCTTTGATTAACTTCAGCCACTACACCACCGTCGGCAACCTCATGGGCAACCTGTCAGGTCGCAGTATGTACATCGAGGGCAAGGTTGCACGCCTGTTTTATGTCTCGCTGTACCGGATGCACCAGGTTGCGCTGCACGGTTTTGTGCGTACCGGAGTCATTTGGCTGATGGATAAAATCAGCCGCGCGATGCATCCGCGGTTAAAGCTCCACTAAGCCTTACAGGGCGCTACCATTGCGGTAGGTGCCCCTGCATAATGTCAGTTCAAGCAACACGTTGTTTGAGCCAAAGCTCGGGCACATCTTCTGATCTGGAGTCTCATGGATCCCACGTTCACGCTCATTGGCGCCCTGATGCTGGTTTTCAGCATCGTTCTCAGCCCCCTTTCCAGCCGGGTCGGTATGCCCGTGCTGCTGGTGTTTTTGGGTGTGGGTATGCTGATGGGCGAAGACGGTCCGGGCGGAATTGAATTCGACGATGTCGAGCTTGCGGTCATCATCGCGAGTTTGGCTTTGGCGGTCATACTGTTGGATGGTGGCATGCGCACCCGGGCCGAAACCTTCCGGGTCGGCCTGAAACCGGCATTGCTACTGGCTACGGTAGGTGTGGCCATGACCGCGGTAGGCGCCGCCGTCGTAGCTTGGTGGGTGTTCGATCTACACTGGTTAATGGCACTGCTCATTGGCGCCATCATCTCCTCAACCGATGCCGCTGCGGTATTTTCGTTACTGCAGGGCCGTGGCCTGCATTTGAATGAACGGGTCAGTGCAACACTGGAAATTGAATCCGGCAGCAACGACCCGATGGCCATCTTCCTGACGCTAATGCTTGTCACTCTGATTAGCAGTCATCAAGAGGGCGCATTCACCTCCGGAATGCTGATGTTGCTGCAGCAATTTGGTATTGGTGCTCCTGCGGGCTTGCTCGGCGGGTATCTGATCGTCGCGTTGGTGAACCGCATTCATCTGACGCCGGCACTTTATCCCTTGCTGGTGGCTGCAGCGGGGCTGGCGGTATTCGCCGCCACCAACGCCGCCGGCGGCAGTGGTTTCCTTGCGATTTACCTCAGTGGCGTCGTGATCGGCAACCGGCAGGTGAAAATGATGCCGTTGATCCTGCAGGTTCACGATGGCCTGGCCTGGCTGGCGCAGTTGTGCCTGTTCTTGATTCTCGGGCTGTTAGTTACGCCTTCGGAGCTGGTGCCTCTGGTCGGCAGTGGCTTGATTCTGGCGTTTGCACTGATTTTCGTGATCCGCCCGGTTACGGTCATCGCCACCCTTTGGCCGTTTGGCTTCAACCGCCGGGAAATCGGATTTATCAGCTGGGTCGGTCTGCGCGGCGCTGTGCCGATCGTATTGGCCTTGTTTCCGGTGTTGGCCGACTTGCCCGACGCCAAACTGGTGTTTCACGCTGCCTTCTTCATTGTGCTGGTGTCGTTGCTGGTGCAAGGCACCACCATGGCCCCGCTGGCGCGCAAACTGAAGCTTGAGGTTCCGGCCAGTGAAGCGCCGTTCCGGCGTTTTCCACTGGACGTTCCCGCGACCGGCGATCATGAACTGATGCTGTTCCCACTGCGCGGAAAAAGCTGGAACAACCCTAAAAAAATCAGCCTTCTACGCCTGCCCGAGCACACCGCTGTTGCGGGCATCTTCAGAGATAGAGAGTGCCTGCAGCCGCATCCGGATCTGGAAGTCAGCACCGGCGATGTGCTTGCGCTGTTTGCAACACCAACCGGAGTCACCGAACTCAGCAAGGTGTTGAGCACTCGCGAGGCCCCCAAACACCTGGCCGAGCGCACTTTCTTCGGGGACTTTGTACTCAATGGGGATGCGTTGCTCGGTGATGTTGAACAGGTTTACGGCATCGAGCTCAAAGAAATGCCGTCAGAGCTAACGCTGGCCAAATGCTTTGACCTTCGCACCAAAGGGCACCCCGTGGTCGGTGATATTGTCACGATCGGCCCGGTAGCGTTGGTCGCCCGGGCAATTGAAGCCGATCGCGTGACCAAAGTTGGTCTGAAAATGGAATCTTGACCGAATAGTGTGCGAGGCTACGTAAAGCCAACAAATGTAACAAAACCCTCTTACCTAAACCCCGGCCCTCTGTGCTATAAAAACCATGTACAAAATTTAACGTTCTGACGATAGTGCGGTTTTATGATTGCTCGAACCCTTCTGACAGCTCTGCTCATTTTTCTACCAAGCCTGGCAGCAGCCACCGAATTACTGGCTCGGGCCGATGAACGAATGATCATGCCTGAACCGAAAGCGCCTCATGCTTTCGATATTACCGAGGTTCTGGTCAAAAAAAGTGAGCGCCGCCTATACCTTCTTAACGGTGAGGAAAAAGTAAGAAGTTACCGGATTTCGTTGGGTGACAATCCCGTCGGCCACAAACTCTACGAAGGCGACGAACGCACCCCGGAGGGCAGCTACCTCCTTGATTGGCGCAACTCCAACAGCGATTTCTACAAATCAATTCACATCTCGTACCCCAGCCCGGAAGACAAAGAAGCGGCGGAAGCCTGGGGGCTGAAGCCCGGTGGCAGCATCATGATTCATGGCTTACCCAACGACGCGGGTGATCTGGCGTTCGCCTTTACCGGGCTGGACTGGACCAACGGCTGCATTGCCGTCACCAATGAAGAAATTGACGAAATCTGGGAGCTGGTTGATGACGGCACCCCGATCCGGATTTTGCCTTAAACGCCGCAATCGATGATTAACGCCATGACATCAGTGCATTACGTTGTTGTCATGAGCTATGCAAATTCCCGTATACTCAGTTAACATTTTCTTCCAGAGTGTTTTACACTGTTTAACGACTCCGGTAGTCATTGCCTACTGGCTTGACTGACAGGAAGTCGTCCGACTGACTTCCGGGTCTCAGGAAATAAAACGACCAATAAGGGGATTTACCATGCGTAAACTGACGATCGCTGGGTTTGCAATGGCCACTGCTCTGACTGCAGGCTGTGCCACAACTGATCAAGCTGCTATCGACGAAGCCAATGCAACTGCAAGCTCCGCCGAGCAAACTGCTAACAATGCTCTGAACACTGCGAACAGCGCTTCCAAGTCCGCTCGCACTGCTCAGCAGACTGCCGAAGAAGCTCTGGCTGCTGCCCGTGCTGCTCAGAAGTCCGCTAACGAAGCGAACGAGCGCGCCAAGCGTATGCTGCAGCGTGCCAGCCAGAAGTAAGGCTAGCGCTTAGCATGAAAAAGGCCGGTAAAACCGGCCTTTTTTTATGTCAGAAATACAGAGTTTGCTCGAATGTCGGACGGTCTTCCGGCTTGGCTTTTTCCGTACTCTTATCCGCAGCAACCTGTGTTAGCTTCTCACCGATCATTCTGGGAATGCCATCGGCCTGATCAACCGCAACCTCAATAGCCATTCGTTTGACCTGAGTATTCGGATGCTGCTTCTGAAAATCCTCAACTTTTGCCATGGTTTCACGCCAGAGCTCTTCACGATCCTCTGCCGTGTAGTCTTCGCGAGGGCGGTGCACCTCCAACCAGATTTCACCACCGGCAATTCCTACCTTCACCGGCTCTCGGATCACCTCCACGGGCGTACCCTTGGATACCTGATAGACAAAGCGGGAGATGTCTTCGTTATACATGCGGAAACAACCATGGCTTACCGCCATTCCGACACCGAACTGCTTGTTGGTACCATGAATCAGATAGCCTTTTTCACTCAGCATCAATGCGTGCGAACCCAAAGGGTTGTCGGGCCCTGGGGGAATCATCCGGGGCAGATGCTCGCCTGACGCTTTGTACTCCGCCCGGATGCTTGCCGGCGGATACCAGGCTGGCGACTCCAGCGGCATGGTGACCTTGGCGTTGGTCAGCGGCGAGGGGTTGTCCTCTGTGCCTACGCCGACCGGATACACCTGCACACCGTCGCCGGTAAAGTAATAGAGGCGGTATTCCGCCAGATTGATCACGATGCCCTCGCGATTGGCATCCGGCAGTACATACATTCTGGGCAGGGTAATCTGTGTGCCTTCACCCGGTAACCACGGATCGATACCGGGGTTGGCTTTCACCAACTCCAGATACCCCAAAGCCAGCTCGTTGCCGATACCGGCAAAGGTATCTTCATAGGCAGTGGTGAACACCTGCAGGTCGCCGGCCAGATCGCCATTGACGGCGAAGGTCGGCACCCGGGGAGAACGATCAGCTTTCGCGTCGCTTGCCCGCTTGTCAGAGCTTGCAGGGGACGCCTGGCCCGTTTCGGCCGCTGGCAATATTGGAGCCCAAAGAACAAGGCTCAGCACCAAAGAAAGAACGTATTTCAACTGCATAACACTCCACGTCGGTTCAAGGCCGGTTGGTTACACTGACCAGCACTCGGCTTCAGAGTTCATTCTGGATTGCCAAGGTGTATTTTTGTGCACCAGAAACCGCCCATTATATCGGCATCACCGGCCGCCAACAGCAAGGGGCGGCGGGCAATCGAGGGTATCTTGCATTATGGTAACGCGGACGCGCTGATTAAACGCGCATTTTCCAGATGGGGATGGCTGCCAGCGCCACGAAAATAGCGACCAGCCACCAGGCAGATTCGAACGCCTGCAACGTTGGTATACCGTTTTGGTGCTCACCAAATTCAATGGTCAGGGCCACCACGTTCACGCCTAACGCACCGCCAAGCTGACGAGCAAAATTGATGCTGCTGGAGCCTGCACCCATGAGTTCCGGCGGCAGTGGATTCAAGGCACCCATGGACAGAGCCGGCAGCATAAAACCGATACCAATACGACCAAGAATCGCCCAGAACGCCAGCCAACCAAAACCGGCGAACTGCCCGGTTGAGGCAAACAGAATCGCCGAAAGTGCAAATACGCCGATACCAAACAGCACCAAACTGCGTGCGCTCCGCTTATCCGCTAACCGGCCGGAGAGTGGAAAGATGAAGCCCAGCACCACACCCGCGGGCAGCATCAACAAACCGGCTTCGGTCGCAGAAAACCCCAATGTGGTCTGCACGAAAAGCGGAATCAGGTACGTGGAGCCGAAGAGTGCCAGCCCAAGCGCCATCGCACCGATGGTCGCATACAGAAAAACCGGCTGTTGCAACAATGCAAGGTTCACCAGTGGGTAGGGAATTGACCCCTCCCGCCGGAGGAAAACCACGAGTAGCAGACTGACGGCAAGGGCCTGCACAATCAGCCGTATTTCGTTGTCCCCAAGCGCCTGCAAGCGCGTCAGCGTGTCGAGCGTTAAGCCCACAATGGCACCCAACATCACCAATCCCGGCCAATCGAAGGCATAGCGCGCCGGACGGGACACCGGAACCGGTAAAAACCGCCAGGCCATCAAAACACCAATCAGAGTAACCGGGGCAGGGGCGTACATGACGTAACGCCAATTGAACTGATCAACAAGAAACCCGCCGAGCACCGGCCCCAACGCAGGCGCCAGAATAACGCCCATGCCATAGATCCCCATGGCCTGGCCACGCCGATCGGCCGGGAAGATTCGGAATACTAGGTACATGCCCATCGGCTGCATCAAACCCGCCATGGCACCCTGACCCACCCGGGCAGCAATCAATTGGGCCGGTGTTTGGGCAAAACCGCCAGCGACAGAAATCACGGCAAACATCGCCATGGCGAACGCAAGGGTTTTGCGCACCCCAAAGCGATCAAGCAACCAGGCCGACGCCAACATGGTGGTGGTCATGGCCGCAATAAAACCGGTGGCTAACCAGTGAACGGTACCCTGGCGCAGGCCGAATTCCAGCATAATGTCATGGAGCGCGACGTTAACGACGGTTGCACTGAGCACCGTCGCCATCGTGCCCAGTACTACGGTGGCAACCGCCAGCCACCGCCAACGTTCGCCGTAGCGGGCCTCAAGCCCGGCAATCGTATTATCCGCCAAAGCTTATTTCTGCGTTTCTGCGTTTTCCATAATTTTATGGAAAACCGCGAGTGCGCTCTCGATCTCTTTGTCGGAAATCCCTTCCAGCATTTCTTCCCGGAGCTCATTTGCGCGTTCGGTCAACTCTTCCATAAAGTTCACCCCCTCTTCTGTCAGATGCAATCTGCGGGCACGACGGTCTTTGGGGCAAGCCCGGCGTTCGATCAAGCCCTGCTGTTCAAGGCTGTCCAACAGCCGAACCAAGGTCGGATTCTCGATCGCCATCAAGCTGGCCAACTCTCTTTGGGTCAGACCTTCGCCGCCTTCCTGCAGATACACCATGGTGCTCCAGCGAGCCTGTGTAACCCCCAGATCTTTCAGGCGTTCGTCTAACATTTTGCGCCAGCGGCGGGTCACGCGGGCAACCGCAAACGGGAACTGATCTCTCACAACGTTGACTCCTCAATGGTTCTACGTTTGCCGACGGATAGGGCAAGACGCTAACGGTACAACAATTTCACCAATAGTAAGCTACTGGTTGAAATGAGGAAAGATTCAAATGCGAAATCAAGCCCAAAATGCCGCAATATTTTAATGGCCGTGGCGCATCTCTTCCTGCATCGCCTCGGCTTCCGGAGACTCGCAGAACGCCTCGTTGCGCGGGTCGATTTCCGAAAGCACCGCAGAGGCTTCCGGCATGGCAGGTACAAAGTGCTCCTGCTCGGCCACGGGTACATCGTCGGTTTGCATGATGCGGAACCGGGTAATCGCGGCTAGTACGATCAGAAATCCGGCGTTGCCGTAGAACAGCCCCGAAGGGCCCAGCAGGTGCACCAGCTCCGCCATGACAATCGGACCCATCACACTCCCGATGCCGTAACTGAGCAACAAGGTTGCGCTGGCCGCGACGATGCGATTGCTGTCCATGCGGTCGTTGGTGATCGCCACCGCAATCGGATACAGCGTCGCCGACAAACCGGTATACACCGCGACAAGTGCTGTCAGCATCAGCAAGCTCTGCGCACCGGTGATGGCAACAGCAATAGCTGCCGAACAAGCCAGCAGCGACACCCAGAACATCACTCTTCGGCGGTCAAACAAATCACAGATACGCCCCATAGGCCAGGCCAGCAACATAGCAGCAACAATCGCCGTGGCCATAAACGTTGAGGTTTTACCGACATCCAGCCCCACCAAAGTAGCGTAAACCGGCCCCAGCGCGTAAAAGCCACCAATCAGCGCGCCGCTTACCAAGGCCCCGGCAACGCCCGAAAACGATTCTCTCGCCAACTTGAACACAGACATCCGGTGGGTATGTTCTATCGCAGGGGCTTCCATTCGCGTCATCGACAACGGAATCAAGGCCAAGGTCAGTAGAATGGCGGCCAATGAAAACGGCAAGAAATCAGCCGGGTTGCCCACGTTCACCACAAGCTGACCGCCGGCGGCCGATAGATAGAAAATGATCTGATACACCGCGAACAAAGAACCGCGGTTGGAATTGGTAGCCCGGCTGGAAAACCAGCTTTCAATCACCACCAACACCCCGGCAACACTGAACCCTGACAATACTCGCAGTGCCGCCCAGAACAGCGCAGACACCGCCATCGGGTACATCAATGCGGCAACTGCGGCCATGGCAGCAAAGACTGCAAAAGCGCGAATGTGGCCGACCCGGCCTATAATGTTGTGAACATAGAGAGTACCGACGACAAAACCGGCGGAATAACACACCAGAATCCAGCCGATGATATCGGGTGTCACCTGTTCGATACTCAAGCGAATACCCAGCAGCGTCATTAAAAACGCATTGCCACTGATCAGGAACACAACGCTCAAAAGCAACGCAGACAGGGAAGCTACCATTCGGGTCATGACTGACTCCGCATCATCAATAGGTGGGCATGCTCAAGAGAAGGATAGCAGCATTATCCTTGGGCGGTTGCCCGGCATTTAACCAGTCTATGGGGTCGCCGAAACTAGGGAGATGCCGAGACTTGTATTACACTTGGTCTAATTTGACATTGTTTTACATTAATGGGCCGTAACAGACCCCTAACCCCTTAACGGGTAAGATAATTAAGAAGTTTCTTTCTGGAATTGTGAGCGCCTGGTTATGAAGAAAACGGATTGGCCCATTCGTTGGGATCTTTTGCTTCGCTATCGACTCATCGAAACCGTAGCACTGTGGGAAGGACGTCTGACCACCAACCATATTTGCCACAGTTTCGGCATTGGTCGCCAGCAGGCCTCCAAGGATATCAATACCTATTTGAGAGAGGTGGCACCGGGCAATCTGGTGTACGACCGCCATCTCAAGGGCTATGTGCCATCCAGCCATTTTAAACCCGTGGTCACCCATGGCGACGCGTCGGAATATCAGGACCTGCTCGCCCAGCAGCAGAATCTTAACGATTCTCTTGCCGAACTTGAGTTGGGCATGCCCGGGAACACTGTCATTTCCGGCCCCGGCCGCTATGTTGCGCCAGAAACCATGCGCGCTGTCGTCGCCGCCACTCGTTACAAACGCTTGCTCAAAGCCAGCTACGTGTCTCTCAGCCGCCCCGAAGCCGTCGAAAGTGTGCTCGAACCCCATTCGCTGGTATGCGCCGGAAACAACTGGCACGTTCGTGCCTGGTGCAGCTCCAACCGGGAATTCCGTGATTTCGCGCTCAGCCGTTTTCAGAATACTCCGGAAGCACTGCGCCAGAAAGCTCGCTATAGTGCTCAGCAAGATGAAGACTGGCAGCGCCGGGTCACCCTCGAAATCGCACCGGACCAACGGCTAACCGACGCGCAACAACAGATCGTTGCGCGTGACTACGGTATGAAGCATGGCAGTCTGCAGGTTGAAACCCGGGCAGCACTTGCGCCCTACGTTTTGTCACAACTGGGCATCACCTTTGACCGCGACCACCCGGACCCATTGGTGCAGCAACTGGAACTGGTCAACCCAGACCAGCTCGGCTTTGGAAGCAAACGCGAACAAGCCCTTAAAGCGGTGGCCGGTCTTTAACAGACAGGCCTTGTGATCAAACCCTTCTTCGCAATATTCATCACCCTAGCCGGGCTGTTTTTATGGACGGCCAGCCCGGCAGCGCACGCTGCACAAAAGTGCGGTTCGCCCGCTACCGCTATTCACCAGATTCAAAGTTCAGGGTCTCATTCACCTTTGGCAGGCGAAACCGTCTCGATCGAAGGCATCGTGACTTACACATCCAGCCAGCAAGGTGGCTTTAACGGTTTCTACCTTCAACAAGCGGATGCCGAAACGGACAACGACCCCGCCACCTCGGAAGCCCTGTTTGTCTATACCCGCCGCAAAGCCAGCCCCGGCCAACGGCTGCGCTTAACCGGGGAGGTCAAAGAGTTCCATGACCTGACAGAACTGGTGAACGTCAGCCAGCTCAGCGTTTGCGGCCAGGCGCCACTGCCCGAGCCTGTCGAGCTTTCGCTGCCGTGGCCCCACCCACCGGAACGCTTGGAAAATATGCGGGTATCCTTCAACGCGCCGCTGACCGTCATCGAACATCACAACCTGGCTCGCTTTGGCGAACTGACACTGGCCCAAACCGATCAGATCATCCCGACCGAGTATCTGGCCCCCGGCAATCAGTCGGTTCAGCAAAAGCTCGAAAATTTTCAGCATCGCGTTCTGCTGGACGACGGTAAAAGCACCCGAAACCCTGTGCCGGTACCCTGGCTTGATCTGGGTGAGAACCACACCATTCGGGCCGGCGATAAGGTGGTCGGGGTTCGTGGTGTGCTGGATTACCGTTTTGGCCAATGGCGGATTCAACCCGACCAAAACCCACAGTTTTCCAGAGAAGAACCCCGGCCCGATGCTCCGCCCAAAGCGTCAGGCGAGATCACCCGGATTATGGCCCTGAACCTGCAAAATTATTTCAACGGCGACGGCGAACGCGGCGGCTACCCAACGCCCAGAGGCGCCAGAACCCTGAACGCCCATAACAACCAACTCCGGCGCCTGACCAGCGTCATCCATCAGGCTGCTGCGGATATCGTGGCGGTCACGGAACTGGAAAACGATGGCTATGGCCCCCGCAGCGCCTTAGCCCAGCTCACACGGGCGCTTGGTCCGGCCTGGCGCTTTATCAAAACGCCCGACCGGGACGGCTCCGATGCCATTCGAACGGCCCTTTTGTTCCGCAGCGACCGGGTGCGGCCCGAAGGTGAAGCGCTGCGACTAAAACAGGGCGTTTACCGGCACCGCGGGCGCCCACCGCTGGCGCAGATATTTACGCCTGTCGCGGGGGGCCAGGCTGTTCGGGTAGTGGTGCCCCACCTGAAATCCAAATCCTGCCGCAACGCAAAGGGGCGAAATTCCGATCAGCACGACGGTCAAAGCTGTTTCAGCGCTCATCGTACCCGCGAAGCGCAAGCCATCATCCGTTGGCTCTCTGACTTATCCGCTCAGCAACCTCTGGCTGGCACTCTTATTACCGGCGATCTCAACAGTTATGCGCAAGAAACGCCGTTAACCACGTTTTACGGCGCCGGCTTCACCAGCTTGTTGCATCACGCTCACCCATGCCGGCCCGGCGACTGCCGATATCACAGCTACCGTTATCGGGGCGAGAAGGGCTCATTGGATTATGCGCTGGCCAATAAAGCGCTCATGCCTCACGTGTCCGGCGTGTACATCTGGAACATTAACGCCGATGAACCCCGGGCACTGGGCTACCAGAGCGCCCCCGAACTTAACGGCCCCTGGAGGGCTTCAGACCACAACCCTGTGATTACCGACCTCCGGCTCTAACCCCCGTCAACCCGAGTGACTTTGTTGCCTGTAATACCAGGCTTTGCAGCAATAGCACCCGATACTCTTCCCGCTACACTGACGTTCCATCAATCGTAATCAGGTGAATCTGCCATGAAACTTCCCACGCCCAACGTTTGGCCATTAGCCCGCACGGGGCAACGCCTGCTGTTACGGGCCAAACGGCAAGAAACCTCGGTGGACGGTCACCGGATGGTATTTCTGGAACGAGGCCAAGCGAATCCGGGCACACCTACGCTGGTTCTCCTCCATGGTTTTGCCTCGATGAAGGAAAACTGGGCTTTCTGGATGCAGCAATTACCTTCGCACTGGCATTTGTTAGTGCCCGATTTACCGGGGCTCGGCGAAAGCCAGTACCGCCCCGGCGCCGACTACGGGTATGAAAGCCAGGCCGCGCGACTTGGTCAGTGGCTGTCCGGATCAAACAACCATCATCTGCACATTGCCGGTAGCTCGATGGGCGGTGCGATTGCCGCATTGCTGGCTCATCAGCTTACCGTGCCTCCCCGCACACTCACCCTGCTGAACAGCGCGGGCATTCCGGAGTCTCCCGGCACCGCACCAACCACCGCCACGCGCCCCACTACGGATTCGGTACTCATTCCGCGAGACTGGGCGGGCGTTTATCGTATGTTTAACAGCGTCGGGCAGGGCAAACCCACGCTGCCCGGCATTGCCATGACCGGCTTGCTTGGCCCTGACCTGATGAAGCGGCGGCCTTCATTGCAGCATATTTTTAACGACATGGTTGCAGACCCGATGGCACCCACGCGGTATCTGGGGGCTCACACCCCCCCTCTGCAAGTGCAATGGGGCGACAAAGATACCATTACGCCGACACGCTGTGTTGACTGGCTCACCTCCGCCGTTCCTGATGCGGATATACACGTGTTCCGTGGCGTTGGCCACTTGCCGATGCTGGAGACCCCAAAACGCTCTGCGGCGGCGTTATCCGGCTTCATAAAGCAGCACAATCACTAAGTCGATTACTTCCGACACCACCCTGAATTGGCCTCTTCAGCTAATTGACCCGTCATCCAAGTCATGGGACCAAAGCCACGAAGCGGCCATAATCTCTACCACTTACATAACAATAACCGTCACGATCGAGGAAACTCATGGGCGTCTCAGTTTCTAACACACAGGATCTGGGCATGCCGGCCATCTATCTACACACTCTGGCCGAGCTGCTCCACACTATTGGAGTGGATGAAAGGGACTTGATTCAGCGCGTCGGGTTGGACCCAACACGGCTGAAATCCACCGATCTCAGAGTCAGCGAGGCTCAGGCTGCGGAATTTGTAACCCGTGCCATTGTTGAAAGCGGCGAACCAGGGCTGGGTATTTTGTTGGCGCAAGAGCTCGAATTGCCGTTGCACGGCGCGTTGGGCACAGCGGTCATGAGCAGCCGCACTCTTGAAGAAGCCCTTGAGTTAATGACCCGTTACCTGACGCTTCGGGTACCTCACCTGAAAGTTCAGAAGCATATGGCGGGATCCAGCGTCTGGTATGCCGTGAATTGCGAAACTCAACTCGGCTCGATTCTCAGTTTTATTCTGGATGCCGTGTTGTTCGGTTGTGTTTCTATGGGGGCACAGCTCCTTGACACCACGTTACCAGGTTTGAGAATCATGAGACGAGGGCCAGAACCAACCCACTTTCACCGTTTCCGACGCATGATCGGCGTGCCCGTTGAGTTCGGTGCGACCGAAGACGCTCTGGTGGTGCCCGCCAGCCATCTTAGTCAACCAACCCGCTTCGCCAATCAACATCTGGCGGAAACATCCCGAGAGCAGTGCGAACAAGCATTACAGGAGCTGGGAGAGCTCGCCGGGGTAGCCAGCAAAGTGCGTCGAGTGATCGAAGCCAGTCACCCGTTTCCGCCCAAACTGGCACGGGCGGCCAGCACACTTTTCGTGTCGGAGCGAACACTGAAACGGCGCTTACAAGAAGAGGGTGCCAGTTTTCAGAGCCTTGTGGATGAAGTACGTCTGGAGCGCGCTCAGGACTTGCTGGAAAACACCACCATGAACCTGACCCAGATTGCCGATGCTCTGGGTTATGCCGATGCGGCGAACTTTACCCGCGCATTCAAGCGCTGGACCGGCAACAGCCCAAGCCAGCACAGGATCACCAACACCCGCTTGGCAAAGCAGGCCTGACCCCGTCAGTCTATGCCAATGATCTTGTGCATCTGCAAGGTTAATCGCCATTGGGGGTTGGCCAAGCAATAATCCGTCGCTTTCCGGGTATTACTCTGCTTGACCGGATCTGGGGCCTGTTCAGGTATCGAAGGCGAGGCCATCGGCGACAAAAAATAATGATTTGCCCGGATAACCCCGATAAACCGCTCCGGCATCGCCAGCGGTTGCGGATACACCAGCTTCAGCTCATCGCACTCGGTGATAACCACCTCGGCATCGGCCTTGGGGCTGACACACAGCCAATCAATCCCCTCGGGCGCAGGCAAGGTACCGTTGGTTTCGACACCCACTTCGAAATTTACGTCATGAAAGGCCGCGATCAACTCAGTATCCAGTTGCAATAACGGCTCACCACCGGTGCACACCACGTATGGCTTGCCCAATCCTTCGGGCCAGAGCGCACGGATATGCGCGGCCAGCGCTTCTGCGGTATCAAAGACCCCACCATTCTGGCCGTCGGTTCCGACAAAATCTGTATCGCAAAAATTACACACCGCATTGGCCCGGTCGCGCTCACGCCCGTTCCACAGATTGCACTTGCTGAACCGGCAAAACACCGCGGCACGGCCTGCCTGGGCACCTTCTCCCTGCAAGGTGTAGAACGCTTCTTTAACCCGGTACATCAAGCACCACGCTCATAAGCCAGAGGATCTTTGATACCGTGAGCGGCGAACGCTTCCAGACGCTCAACGCAGGAACCACACTGTCCACACGCTTTTTCACGTCCGTTGTAGCAGGTCCAGGTCTGGCCATAATCAAGCCCAAGCTTCAACCCTTCCGCCAGGATCTCGCCTTTGTCCAACGTCATAAACGGTGCCTTTACCGCAACCGGTTCGTAGTTGGCGACCCGACACACCGCGTCCATTTTCTCGACAAACTCGGGGCGACAATCGGGGTAGATGGCGTGATCGCCTCCATGGGCGCCGTACCAGACCGCTTGTGCATTCACGGTGACGGCATAACCGGTCGCCAGCGACAACAAAATCATATTGCGATTGGGCACAACCGTCGCTTTCATGTTGTCTTCTTCGTAGTGACCTTCTGGTATTTCAGCATCCGAGGTCAGAGCCGAGCCGGACATCACCTCGCTCATCGCCCGAATGTCGATCACCTTATGGGGAATTCCCTCGGCTTCACACACGGCCCGGGCGGCGTCCAGTTCACGCACATGGCGCTGGCCATAGTTGAACGACAATGCGTGTACGTTGTGGCCCTGGGCACGAGCAAGGTGAAGCAGGGTAAAGGAGTCCATGCCTCCGGAGTAAATAACAACAACTGTGTCAGTCATGGAACGGTCACCGGGATAAAAGAGGATTTGTCATCGAGGTTATACATAGCGCGGGTACATTGTAACAGCGCTGCGGCGTGTTGGGTTCGCACAGGAGAAAGATCAGGAGTAAACTCGGGTGAAAACCGACAACAATCAGCGCTTATTCATGACCGTTACCACGAAACCGGCATTCATCGATTTCGAAGCATCCAGTCTGGATTTGATCGCGGGCTACCCGATCGAGGTGGGCGTGTGCTTGGCGGATGGTGCGCAGCACAGCTGGTTGATTGATCCGCATAAAACCTGGCACGACTGGTCGGCTCGGGCGGAAGCGATTCACGGTATCAGTCGTCAGGAGCTGGAAGAACAGGGTTACTCCGTCTCACACGTTGCTGCCCAGCTCAATGCGATTCTGCCCGATCAGGTGTTTTGTGACGCCTGGACCTTCGACAGTTTCTGGCTGCACCGGCTGTTTCGTGCGGCGGGCATGACACCCGCCTTTCAGCTGGAATCGGTTTCTTCGCTACTCAATCCGGAACAGGTTCGACGCTGGCCCGCCATTCGCCAGCAAGTGATAGACGCGCTGGGCTTACCGGTTCATCGGGCTTCTAACGATGCCCTGATTCTTCATCGAACCTGGCAACGAATTATTTGCCCGGGTGAAGTCGAAGCGCGATAACTTCCAGGCCTTTGCGTGCCGTGTGCAAAGTCCAGTATGTCGCAACAGCCATCAAGCCTGCGCCGACCATGGTAAAGGTCAGGTTCTCACCAACAGATTGCCCCTGAGCCATCACAAAATACACAGCGACAGCGATAACCAGTGCAATTTCCACAATAAAGTCAGTCACAAATCTCTTAACAGCGCGTGCGCGGTCTTTGGACATTTTCTTAGGTTTCAACCTCTTCGTTCGTTTCAGTTGGAAGTTCTTTAGTGTGCAAATTATCGCCAATTCTAAAGATTTAAGCTGTACGAACTAGTGGCTACGAACTAACCGAGATGGTTTCTTCAAGGCAAAAAAAAAGCGCAGTCATAAAGACTGCGCCAGAAAGGAGAGATCCAATCGGCACCTGGGCAGGTGCCGCGGATTACACAACGTAAAAACACGTGACGATGCGAATTATGAGGCCGCGCCCCAAAACTGTCTGTACGCGTTTGCCGAATAGCCCAGACTATTGCAAACCCTGTAATTGGCTATACACTGATAGCTGAACCGAATTCAACGAGTTGTTATGACCATCATGCGTTTCCAACACAGTATTTCCACAATCGCAGGTTGCCCGGTAGGGCAGACCCAGCGTGCCATGGTGAAAGACATCTAACGGCTTTCGGTCAAGTCCCGGGAGCCATTGCAGCGACCGGGGCAGCTTCTCTGCCAGACCCCGGTTGCTTCAGGCTCCGGGGTTTTCTGTTGTTGCAGCAGCAAAAGGCAAGGAGAAGACAATGAAAAGACAACCAATGAGGCGGGCCGCTAACCAGCCAATCAGCAACCGCAATGCCCCGGTCAAAAGACCAGAGAAGCTGCCGCTACTCGATGCCATTTGCAAGAAGCTGAACCAGCGCGTCAATCTGGACGATGAACAGCGCGTGCTGGGGGTGTACGAACGAGGCTGGATTTTTAACGGGGTGTTAAGCAACCTTGACGGTGCCGAAGCTCGGTACGTCAGGGCATTGGCAACCCGCTACAATTCATGGATTGCTCGCCAGGTCGCGTAGTTTATCGCCAGGCCAGCGGCTGAACCGGTTAATGCGGCCGGTTCAGCCCTTCGATCAAGGCCATATCGCCGCCATGGACCATGGCAAAGTTGTTGACCACATCGTGGATCTTTTCCTGCGAATAAGGCTTAACAACGTATCCGTTTGCGCCAGCGCTGATGGCGCGCTGAATGCTCTCGATCGAGTCATCAGCCGTTACCAGCACAATGTGTTGCTCCTTCCTCTCCGCTTTAAACGCAGCCATCAACTCATGGCCGTTGCCATCCGGCAAACCCAGGTCCAGCAGTACGATGTGAAACTCGCTGGCATCGAACGCCGCGCGTGCTGAGGCGGCGTCCGCACATTCTTCCACCTCGGTCGCACCCGCTTTTTGCAACATGCCAACCAATCGTTCACGCATCAACGGTTCGTCTTCAACGACCAAAACTCTAAGATCACTCATTTCACAGTACCTCACCTGTTAATCTGTCCATTCAGTGCGCGTCGTTGTCGGTTCGCCTCGGCAAATCCAGCGGGGGATGGTCCACCACCCCCCGAGACACAGAGCTGTCTGAATAGACCTGCGACATGTCCCGCTCTGCCGGCTCGCCACGAGTCAGAATGTTGGCGACACTCACGGCGGTGGAGTAGAGCGAAATGGCAATGATCAATAAAACCGGCTGCACAAAAGCGACAAAACGGGGGATTTCAGCATTACTCATCATGCTCAACAACAATATGATGGCCGGCCCCAACACCAAAAACAGCGTCAACGCGATAAAGAATACTATACGCTCTTTAAAGCGCCCCAGGTCCTGATTCGTCACCAAGCCCAATACAAACTTGCCCATCGCTAAACCGGCAAGAATAATGGCAGCAATGCTGAGGTCCGGTTGCATTAACGTATGGTACAGGTTGCCATCCCAAAGCCGCTTCATGGCAATGATCAAAAAAGGAAAGAGTACGAACAGGATGTCAGCGTAGGTGCCGTACATCATACTCAGTGAGTGTTGTTCCTGTCGGAGTTGGTTGTGGTTCATACATCGGATCCTGTGTTATCACCAAGCCCTTGACCCGTCTCTGCCAAGGCGCGATTAATCATGTCGTTAAGCTTCTCCAATCCGGCGTGAATACGCTGCCAATCCGGCATGTCACTCCGAATGTGCCGCTCTAACACCGCCGCTTGTTCGGTCAGCAACGGATAGCCCATAGCACCGGCGGTGCCTTTAATCTGATGGTTTTCGAGCTGCAAACTGGCCAGGTCGTGGCGAGCCAACGCGTCGTTCATGCGCTGTTGCCGGTCAGCCAGCCCGGCCAGAAATCGTGACGACAAATAGCCGATATCTTCATCATTCGCATCGTCTGTGCCTCTGCTCAGGTAACGATCCAGCAACGCCTGCAAGTGGGTGTGGTCGATGGGCTTACGCAGAACACCGTCACAGCCCGCGCTCAACAGCGCATCGGTTTCTGATTGATCGCCTCCGGTAAAGGCAATGATCGGTCGCCTGAAGCCGGTTTGCCGTAACAGCCGGGTGGCTTCAACGCCATCCATTCCGGGCAAGAACCGATCCATCAACACCAGATGGACCGTGTCGGCCAAAGCCGTGCGTACCGCCTCTTCACCGTTAGCCGCTAGCACGGGGTCCGCGCCGATACGTTTGAGCATGCGCTCAACCAAGCGCCGGTTGTCATCGTTATCTTCCACCACCAGCACCCGCCCGTTATACAAGGTAGGTGCCGGCTCCGCATCGTGCCCCAAATACTTCGCCAAGGTCTGATAGAACTCTTGCTTATCAATGGGCTTAGCCAGATATCCGTTACACCCGGCTTTCCGGTATTCGGCAATGTCCTCGGTCATCACGTTGGCCGTTAACGCGACAATGGGGGTATTTACCCCCGCTTCCCGCAACGCCAGCGTCGCGTCGCGGCCATTCATGATCGGCATCTGAATATCCATCAGGATGAGGTCGAACGCTTCTTTGGTGGCCCGCTCAAGCGCCTCCGCACCGTTCGGAACATGGACCAGCTCGGCGCCCGTTCGCTCCACCAGCAAGGTCACCAAACGTTGATTCAGCTCGTTATCTTCGGCGCACAGAATACGCCCTTTCAGAGCTGGTGCGGCCACCATCGGAATCGCCCGGCGCCGTTCAATGAACTCGGACGCGTCCCTCAAAAAGTGGCACTCATTCAGCGGGCCCGTGCTGATGGTCGCTTCAAATTCGCTGCCTTCACCATAGGTGCTGTCTACCCGAATGCTGCCACCCAGCAATTCGGCCAAACGAAGAGAAATGCTCAAGCCGAGGCCGCTACCGCCATATTGCCGGGCGATCGCGCTGCTGCCTTGCGCAAACGGGTCAAACAACCGGTCGATTTGCTCGGGCTTCATGCCGATGCCGGTATCCACAACCCGGGCATGCAACATTTCGCGCTCACGATCGCACCTGACAATCAGGGAGATCGAACCCGTTTCCGTAAATTTTAGCGAATTTCCACACAAGTTGATGATTATCTGCCGAAAACGCGTGGGGTCTGTCTGAATCTTTTCGGGCAGTGGATAATCACAAATAACGCTGAATTCGAGACCTTTGTCGTTAGCTTTTGGCTCGAAAAAGGCGCGTATTTCGTCCAGCATTTCCGGCAAGTTAACCGGCACCACATCGACATCGAGTTTGTTGGCATCAATTTTCGAATGGTCCAGTATGTCGTTGACCAACTCAAGCAGATGCCGGCCGCTTCGTACCACGGTTTCTGCGCTGTTACGCTTTTCGCTTTCGCTCAGGTCGGAGTCAAGCAGCGTCTCGCCATAGCCGATAATGGCAGCCAACGGTGTCCGGATCTCATGGCTCATATTCGCCAGAAACTGGCTTTTCGCCTGCGCCGAATTCCGGGCCAGCTCTTTCTCCAGTCGCTCTTGCTCACGCTCGCGTTCAATCTGCAGTCGCTGATGGCTTTCGGTGGTATCAATGCAGGTGCCTTCCAAATGCATTGGCCTGCCTTCTGCGTCATAAACGGTGTGCAGCGAAATCGTGACCCAGCGTTCCTCACCGCTTCGAGTCAGGTACTTGGCTTCCACCCCTTTGACGGTGCCGGTCCTTTCCAACTGATCGACAACCAAGCGCCGCAGCAAATCATCGGCAATGCAGGTATCTAGTACGTCGGGATTCGTTTGCAATAACTCATGCCGGTTCGGGTAGCCTAATAACTCCGCCATAGCGGGGTTCACGGTCACAAAACGGCGCTCCGGAGACATCTGAAAGACCCCTTCAATCACGTTGTCGAACAACGATTGATAGCGCCGGAGATTGGCCAGTGCCTTTTTGTTCCACGCCAGGGCATCGCCCTGCACCTGCTTGATCCGGTCGGCCAGCGCAAATGAGAACAGAATGACCTGAGCAGTAATCCCGAACTGGGGGGTATAACTGGTGAAGGTGTTCAGGGGCAAATAGCCGATGACGGTGAATCCGTATATCCCAAAACCGATCAATGCCGCTGTCCAGGCAAAAAAATGCGCTCTGGCCGCCGGATTGTAATGCCGCCATGACAGATAGCTCACCACGATCAGAATACTGCTCAGGAGAATGGAGGCCACGACTATCCATTCCATGGATACCGAGTAAGGCATAAACAGAGCCATGACAAAGGTGGCCACCACTGCATGCATGCATACCATCAACACCTTGTCGAGGTCTGGCGATCGTTGCCGTGTTTCCAGCAAGGCCCGCGCGAACAGCAACCCGAAAAACCAGGTGAAAATAATGTGGAAGTGAAGATATTCTTTGCTCAGAAGCAACGGTCGCTCATCAAACAGCTGAATTCCGTGCACTTGTTCAGTCGCCGTAAACACCACAGCCGACACTAGATAGAGCAAGTAATAGATATTACTGGGTTCACGAACCGATACCGCCACGAACAGGTTGTAAGCAAGAATGGCAAGGATCGCGCCGAGCAAAATGCCACGGACCACCTCATCGACAGCCACCTTGGCAATGTACTCATCGCGCGGCCACAGAGTGATGGGTAATCGGAAGGTATTTTTGTTGGTGACACGCAGAAAAATGGTGGTGGGCGCATCGGGCTGCAAGGTCAAGCGAAAGGTGGGGTTGGGCACTGCCAAATCCCGATCGCGCCAATTATCGTAATAGCCGGCACGGCGCTCTTCTACCAGGTGGCCATCCCGAACAACGTACAAACGAACATCGTCCACCAGCGGCAAAGCCAGCTCAAGCATCCAGTCCGCGGACTTTCTCAGTTCCCGTGTGCCGATATCCAACCGTGTCCAGTACGCCGATTCGGTGTAGCCAAAGTTGAGCACACCTTCGTAATGGCGATTGAATCTACCGAGGGGCAGGTTGCGTACTTCGTCGAAGCTCAGGCTTTGATCCGGGTCCTCCAGATAGGCCAGACAACCGTTGAGATCGCGAATACCTTCGCTGCCATTCCCCAACGACAACACGCCGTTACGGCACCCGGGCTGTGCAAAGGTTTGGGAAGGTAGGGCAATCACAAACAAAAACAGGCCCATCAGGAACACCCGGACCCAGGTATCGCGTAACCGTTGCTGCAAAATGTGATCTCCGAGCGGGCAGCTGTTTACTTTATCGTTTATTGTCAGCAGTCATCACTTTAGCTGTTCGCAATGGTTTTCGCACCCTGAGGTCACTCGAAATGAGATCTGCTTTTCTCTATGCCACGCTTTCCATCGCCGTTGCCACAGCCTCCGGCTGCGGTTCGGACAGCTCCGGATCATCGGCACTAAACCCTGCCCGCGATGTTGACCTGACCTTTTCAACCTTTGATCTGACCAACACCCCTCAGGCACCGGACACTCTCGAACACACCCTGTTCAGCGATTACTACGCCGGCATAGAACCCCGTGGCGACGGTAACACCCCGGAAAACCGGGAAACGGCGAAAGACATTCGTCGTCATATCGATATCTTCATTGGCGCAACCCCCGCGGAGGATGGCAAAAGCTACGTCAAGGTACGGAACCCACTGGACTTGATGAAACAGGTCATCAGTGTGGGCAATGTGCAGAACTTCGACGACGGGCGCCAGTACATCAGCGACCGGATCGGTCAAAGCACTGCGGGTACTTACAACACACGCAGTGCCGGTGCCAGCATCCGTTTTACTGATCAGGCGGCCACCAATGCCCAGCTGGCCCTCAACGACCGCGAGTGGCGGTACCAGACTCTCGACTGGCGCTATGTTCCGAAGACAACAAGTGAAAGCAGCCTGGATGAAAAGGTCTACCGCACCATCCAATACATCGCGCGCAGCGTCGATGCAGCCCAACAAGATCAACAGCCGGAATTGCTAAGCCTGCTTGCCGGGGCACGTTTCAGCGCAACCCATTTCAGCGCTTCCGGTTATAACACGCCAGAGCTGGCCACGGCTGATTTTGTCAGTCGCAGTCATGGCGGAATCGAATTGCGTCAGGAATTCATAGGGGAAGAAAAAGACACGTTGTTCATCAAAAACAGCGATCAGCCGGTCATCGATTACAGCAGTCACGGCGTGGTACTTACGGAAACCAACCCGGACTGTCAGCGTGTCGAGTTGAATTACACCATGAGCGAGGTGCAGATTTACACCTCACACAACGAGCCGGCCAGAATAGAAGATCCGGAAGCCAATCCGGACGATTACGAAAATTCAGAGGATGTACCAACCGTTCCCAACCCGGACTACTGCGTCAACCAAAGCAAAAATGACGCTAAAGTCGTTTGGAATACGGTGCCTACGGCTCACCGCCAATAGGCATTACATGTCCCAATTTTGCAAAAAGCCTCGTTTTCGCTCGATCATCCGCTCATAGGCTGAGATGATGATCTCGGCGTGCGGGGCCTGGGTCAGCTTCAGGGTATCAATCCGGCGTTCCAGTTTCCGGACTTCATCGCATACCTGTTGGCGCACGTGCGTTCGGACACTGTCGTACTGCCCCAGCTCAACACGCGAGGCATCAGGTATCGGTATATTTGATCGGTTCATGCAGTGGCACCTCATCCATTGAGATCATTGGCAATCCTAAACCTGTTTGCCATCTTGCCAAACTGTCAGACAAAAAACAATAAAATGAAAAAGGTTTCATTTTATGCCGGAGTTAGCCGTCTCTCTTGCTCCGGCAATATCGGAAACTGCTTGGTAACAGTGTAGACAAACCGGGCAAGCGATGGGATGTGATGACCCACGATCGGGAACCCGGTATTCAGCAGACTGACCGAGATATCCCTGGCGGAATCCGCCCAACACATTTTGTTAATCAGACCGATATGGCCAAACGCATGGCGACTTTGCGGCCCCCAAAGACCAACCGGATTGCCTCCCAGCATCATCCCGGCACTAAAGCGCATGGGCACCAACATGGTACGGTCCAGCTGCATGGAACCGAATTGCTGGATAGCACGGCGGATGGTTAACTCGCTACAAATACGCTTGCCTTGCCAAATACCGCCATCCAGCATCATCTGGAAAAAGCGATTCATTTCCTCGGCCGTACCGCACAGATTACCCGCCGGGATGACCGCTTCCTGAAAACGCGGGTCATTGGTTACCTGTTCGACGGTTTTGATATCGCCACCCAAGGCTCGATTCACCACCCAGGATACCGGGAAGCGAGGCGTTGGGCCGGTGGCGTAGTTTGATGCCAATTCATGCAGGTGGTCCTGAGCCACGCCGTAGGTGAACCACGTCATCCCCATGGGCTTGCGCAAATACTTATCCAGATAATTCTCGATGGTGTCGCCGGTGACTCTCTCCAGCACCCGTTGCAGCACAAAGCCACCGGTAATCGCATGGTAGGCCACTTTGGCACCATCCACTTCTACCGGCCTGGCCTCACACAGCAAACGCCACACTTCGTCCCTGTTCCACAACACATCGATGGGGGTATCTTTTGCAATCGCGGGAATGCCGCCCCGGTGCGACAAAATCTGATGCACCGTGATGGTGCGCTTGCCGTTCTTTGCAAACTCCGGACAGTAGTACGACACCGGGTCCGTCAGGTTAACCAGACCTTGCTCCGCTAACATATGCATTAGCAATGCGGTTACGGCCTTGGAGGCCGAGAAATAGCAAATCGGGGTTTCTGTGCTCATCAGAGTTTTCGGCAAACGCGAGTCATCGTTCGGGCCGTTGCCGTGAACATGCCCGATGGCCCGATGCAGCACCTGTTCGCCGCGATACCTCAACGAAAGCTGTATGCCCGGATGCACCCCGGTGCGATACAACGACTCGACACTCTGCCAGATAGATTCGACCTCGCCTTGAGACAGGTTCACTCGCTCTGGGCGCTCACCTGCGCTGTCGCGAAAGGTGACGGAGGAGAGGTCCTGAGGAACCTTGAAGGTGTGCAAAGCACGGCGGGCGAGTGAATGCATAACAAGCGCCTTTATTTTCAGAGTGACGGGTTTCGCTTCCTCCGGGAGCTGCTTACCCCTGAAGTACGGTTTTATGTCACTTCATTATGTACGGGCTGTGCCGGCTGCGCTATGGCCACGCAGTCGCGACCCTGCATTTTGGCCCGATACATCGCTTTATCGGCCTCTGCTGACAACTCTTCAACCGTGGTTCCGTGTACCGGGTACACGGCGACACCAATACTTGCGGTGACCGAAACACAGTCACCCGTCGTCAGACTAACCGGTTTTTCACGCACAGCCAGTCGCAATCTTTCAGCGGTATCCATAGCTTCGGTTTGCCCCATTTCCGGCAAGACAACCACGAACTCCTCACCCCCGAACCGGCCTACAGAATCTACGCCACGCACGCTGCTATCCAGAATCTGGGTGGCGGTGGATAACACAAGGTCGCCGGCGGCATGGCCGTAACTGTCGTTCACTTTTTTAAAATGATCGAAATCGATCCACAGCACCGCCAAGGACCGGTGATAGCGGTGCGCACGCTCTAATTCTTCGGCCAGAACCCGGCTCAACTCGCGACGGTTCAATAGCCCGGTCAGCGAGTCTTTTGTCGCCAGCTCCTCCAACTCTTGCTCAAGCGCCTTTCGTTTGGAAACATCCAGAACAATCCCTTCAAACAAACGGGTGCCATCATCGCCAGTTAAACCGGTCCCTCTGGCCCAAACCCAAATGTCCCGGCCACCTTTACAGGTGATCGGAAATTCGATGGAAAAGAACCCGTTCTGGCGAATCGAATTTTCGGCTTCTGTGGCTATGGCCCGACGACGGTTGTCGTCCATCAGGCCGGATTCGCTGAGAGAACCTTTTGCCATCAATTCGCCGGCACTGTAACCGGTCAGCTCTTCACAGCCATCAGAAATGAAAAGAAAGCTGCCGGCATGATCATTTCTGAAGCGAAACGCCATACCCGGCAAATTATTCAGCAGAACCGTCAACTGCCGTTCATGTTCACGCATTACCTTGCGCTGGCGAATCTGCAGCAAAAGCAGCAAGCGGTCTTTGTGGAGCTGGCGAAACATGACGAAAAACAAGGTGAAGCCCGTCACCCCAACAAATAAAAAGCCCTTCCAGGTTTGGACCTTCGACAGCGTACGGGCATCCGGGAACCAGACCTCCGCCAGCTGATCGGAGAATTGGATCCAAGCCAGCCCCACCAGCAAATACACAAAGGCCGCCCACAGCGCACGTCGCAATGGGCTGCGATTCGCCTGCAGCGGCTCTGTGCTGCTGTCCTCGGGTGGACCCTGACGCATGGAAATACCTTGTCTGACATTCTTATCCTTACTTCAAAGGTAGCCACTGTCAGGATCAGAGTCGAGTCTGACTTGCTTTTAACGCCAAGTTAGTCAAAAATAAACGTGACACTCAATTACGTTTACTGATCATGATGCGATTTAACTGTTCATTAACATCCGCTCTTTGGGCTATTTTTGCGTTACTGGCCATCACCCTGTCAACCGCCTGTACCAATACCTCCCCCCCTTCAGAAGAGGTCATCGAGTACGCCCGCTCGGCTACCCCCGACAACCCGGAAACGGCGGAAATCTATCAACGTTCCTGCATGGCTTGCCACGGCAACGGCACCTCCGATGCGCCACTGACCGGTGATCAAACCGCGTGGCAACCCCGCATGGAGAAAGGCATGGATACACTGCTGAATAACGTTGTATCGGGCATGGGCGGCATGCCCCCTTATGGCCTTTGCATGGATTGTAACGCCGCCGACTTTCAGGCGCTGATCACTTTTATGGCAACATCAGCGCAGAATTAGGAGCAGAAGATGCAACGACGGCATTTTTTGAATTTGCTGGTAGGCAGCGCCATTGCCAGTCAAATGGGATGGCCCGAGATTGGCCATGCCCAAACGTCCTCCGGGCAGCAACCGAGCACCGCCGGCCCGATGACCTGGCGCAACTGGTCTGGCTCGCAGAGTTCCAACCCGAGCCACCGGCTGGCACCGCGGTCGGTCAACGAGTTGCTGGACATTCTGAGCGACCCCGCTTATCGAGGTCGCAACATTCGCCCCGTCGGCTCAGGGCACTCGTTTTCACCGCTGGTGCCGACCAACGATGTACTGGTGTCACTGGCCCGCTTGAATGGCATTCTGGATCACGACGATGATCAGTGCCGTGCCCGCATCGCTACCGGTACACTGCTCGGCCAGCTAGGCCAACCTCTCGAGAACATCAACCAGGCGCTGTTCAACATGCCAGACATTGACCAGCAATCTCTGGGCGGTTTGCTGGCAACGGCAACCCATGGCACCGGAGCGGAACTGATGAGTTTGTCGGGCTATATAGAAGGCCTGACGCTGGTCACCGCGAAAGGGGATGTACTGGAATGCAGCCGGGACCAGAACCCCGACATTTTCCAGGCGGCACGAGTGGGGCTGGGCAGTTTGGGCTTTGTAACCGATGTCACGCTGCAGAACCGTCGCCCATACCGGCTGAAGAAAACCACCGAATGGTTAGCCATCGACGACATTCTCAATAACGCCGACGCTCGCGCCAAGGCGCACCGCAACTACGAATTCTTCTATATCCCGTTCTCGGGCATGGGCTTCACCAGCACCCACGACATCACCGATGAGCCGGTATCTGAAACCGAGGCCGTCGATCAGAACGACGGTGCCCGGGATCTCCAACAAGCCCGCGACTACCTGTCGTGGTCGCCCCGTCTGCGCCGGCTCATACTCGGGGGCTACATGCGCACCCTCAACACTGAGGTCAAGGTAGCCTCGTCCTGGCAGAACTACACCAGCGCCCGGAACGTGCGTTTCAATGAGATGGAATACCATCTGCCGAGAGACAATTGGAAGGCGGCGCTGAGTGAGGTGATCGATACCATCGAAACCCAGTTCCCCGAGGTGTTTTTCCCAATTGAGGTAAGGTTCGTAAAAGCAGACGATGCCTGGCTCAGCCCTTTCTATCAAAGGGATTCGGTTTCCATCGCAGTTCATCATTTCTTCGAAGAAGACCACACACCGTTGTTTGAAGCCGTGGAACCGATTCTGAAACGCTACGGGGGAAGACCACACTGGGGCAAACTGAACACGCTCACCGGGGCCGATTTCGAGGCCCTTTATCCGAAATGGCAGGCGTTTAACGAAGTGAGGGAAGCACTCGACCCGAACGGCCGCTTCCTGAACCCTTACCTGGCCCGGCTGTTCAACCAACCAACGAGCACGGGATAGGCAGACATGGCTCACAGCGAAGCGTTTCGCAAACAACGCCGCAAACTGCTGCTGGCCGGAGTTGCGGTGGGAGGGCTGGGCGTTGCCGGCTTCCTGAAGCCGGAAGCGCAAACCACCGGGCACTCCCGTTACTTTCTAACTCTGCAAAAGGCCCTGCGCGAAAAAGGCCTGGCAACGCCGACGCTGGTGATCGACCGCCAGCGTCTGAATCACAACATCGCCGTTATAAAACGTTGCATGGGCGAGGATTTCAGTTATCGGATCGTCGCCAAGTCCCTACCGTCCGTGCCTTTGCTGCAGCACGTCATGGCGGCCACGGGCACCCGCAAGCTGATGTTGTTTCATCAACCAAGCCTGAATCAGGTTACGCGCGCTCTGCCCGATTCTGACATCCTGCTGGGGAAACCGCTTCCGGTAGCCTGTGCCGGGCGTTTCTATAGACAGTTCGAAACGGCCCCAAGCGGGTTCAAACCCGATCGGCAACTGCAATGGCTGGTGGATTCGCCGGCGCGGCTGGCCGAGTACCGGCAACTGGCCGAGCAACGCCAACAACCGATGCGGGTAAACCTTGAAATCGATATTGGCCTGCACCGGGGCGGATTTGCCAGTCAGGACGCATTAGTCTGGGCACTTACGATCATCGAACGCTCACCGTGGCTGACGTTTAGCGGATTTATGGGGTACGAACCCCACATTCTGAAAGCACCGGGGCCGACGAACTGGCTGCGTGACCAGGCTATGGTCCGTTATCAACAATTTGTAGACACCGCCGAACGCACCTTGGGCCGCAGCATTTCTGACCTGACGCTGAACACGGGTGGTTCAACAACCTATCAGTTGTACCAAGGCATGGCCGGCCAGATCCCCGCTAACGAGCTGGCGGCAGGCTCTGCGCTGGTTATGCCCACCGATTTCGATGTGTCAACACTGGCCGACCATCAACGGGCGGCCTTCATTGCCACACCGGTACTGAAGCTTTTGGATCGCACCCGTATTCCCGGCGCACCCGGGTTGGGCCGTCTGCAAACACTGTGGAATCCCAATCACGCGCGCACCGCATTTATCTATGGTGGCTACTGGAAAGCCAGCCCGGTATCGCCTCCGGGATTGGTGAACAACAGCATCTATGGCCGCTCAACCAATCAGGAAATGCTAAATTTCGCGGAAGGGGTTCCGCTCAAGGTAGGCGACCGTGTGTTCCTGCGACCTCACCAAAGCGAGTCGGTGTTGCTGCAATTCGGCGATCTCGCCGTTTTCGACGGGGCCAAAGGTGAAATCACCGAGCGCTGGCCGGTGTTCGGGCGGGGGTGAACTCGGCCACCGTCCGTGCTTTAATTCCGGCAAACCGTTCAGGCAACAGGACTGCTCATGACTCCCGGAATTCTCGCCGCTAAAAAAGCGAAGATCAGCTACACCGTACACGAATACGAACACGATCCGTCCGCCGAAAGCTACGGCAACGAGGCCGCGGACAAAATGGGCGTAGACCCGAACCGGGTGTTTAAAACCCTGGTGGTGGCGCTCGACAACAAAGAGCTGGCGGTTGGTCTGGTGCCCGTCACCAGCATGCTTAGCCTAAAGCTGATCGCAAAAGCGGCGAAGGCGAAAAAAGCCGGTATGGCGGATAAACAGATGGTTCAGCGGAGCACGGGCTATGTGCTGGGCGGAGTGAGCCCGCTGGGTCAGAAAAAACGTTTGAAGACGTTCATTGATGCAACTGCCGAGCAGTACGACACCGTATTTGTCAGTGCAGGTAAGCGGGGACTGGAAATCGAATTGGCTCCGGCCGATTTGGCTACGCTGACCGGTGCGGGTTTCGCAGATTTACAGCAAGACTAAAACAAAACAGGCCGGGGTTTTACCCCCGGCCTGAGTTCGAGCCTTATTTCACGGAAGCAGCAGCTTCCTCAAGGATCTTGTTGAGGGTCGCGCTTGGGCGCATCACCTCAGACACTTTTTCAGCCGGTGCGTAGTAGTATCCGCCGATGTCGGCCGGATGACCCTGTACAACCGTCATTTCTTCCAGAATCTTGTCCTTGTTGGCTTCCAGCTGCTCAGACAACTTGGCAAAGAACTCTTTCAGCTCCTTGTCGTCGTCCTGCTTGGACAATTCTTCAGCCCAGTAACGGGCCAGATGGAAGTGGGAACCCCGGTTGTCCAACTCGCCGGTGACGCGGGACGGAGACTGGTTGTTCTCCAGCAGACGCTCGGTTGCTTTGTCCATGGTCTGACCCAACAGACGGGCACGGGCGTTGTCGTGCTTCTCGCCCAGCTCATCCAGAGACACAGCTGTGGCCAAAAATTCACCCAGTGAGTCCCAACGCAGGTGGTTTTCCTGAACCAACTGCTGCACGTGCTTGGGTGCAGAACCGCCAGCACCCGTCTCGTACAAACCGCCGCCGTTCAGCAGAGGTACGATGGACAGCATCTTGGCACTGGTGCCCAGCTCAAGAATCGGGAACAGGTCGGTCAGGTAGTCACGCAGAACGTTACCGGTAACAGAAATGGTGTCCAGACCACGAATCAGACGCTCCATGGTCCAGCGGATGGCACGTACAGGCGATTCGATGCGGATGTGCAGGCCTTCGGTGTCGTGATCTTTCAGGTAAGTGTTTACCTTCTTGATCAGTTCAGCGTCGTGAGCACGTTCGTCGTCCAGCCAGAACACTGCCGGCATTCCGGTGGCGCGGGCGCGGTTCACGGCCAACTTGACCCAATCGCGGATGGGCAGGTCTTTGGTCTGGCAGGCACGCCAGATGTCGCCTTCTTCCACGTTGTGCTCGGTCAGCACGGTGCCGTCTTCTGTGACGATACGGACGATACCTTCTTCTTCAATTTCAAAGGTCTTGTCGTGGGAGCCGTACTCTTCCGCTTTCTGCGCCATCAAGCCAACGTTCGGTACGGTACCCATAGTGGTGGGATCAAACGCGCCGTGGGTTTTACAGAAGTTGATGGTTTCCTGGTAGATGGTGGCGTAGGTGGACTCCGGCATAACCGCCTTGGTGTCCTTGAGCTTGCCATCACGGGCCCACATTTTACCGGAGTTACGGATCATGGCCGGCATGGAAGCATCAACGATCACGTCACTGGGCACGTGCAGGTTGGTGATGCCTTTTACCGAATCGACCATGGCGATTTCCGGGCGGTGCTCGTAGGTCTTGTGCAGGGCTTCCTGGATTTCTTCCTGCTTGGACTCTGGCAGCTGCTTGATCTTGTCGAGTACGGAAGACAGACCGTTGTTCGGGTTCACACCGATTTCTTTAAACAGGTCGCCGTACTGGTCGAACAACTCTTTGTAGTAAATCTTCACCGCGTGACCGAATACGATCGGGTGGGAGATTTTCATCATGGTCGCTTTGACGTGCAGGGAGAACATCACGCCAGTCTTTTCACAGTCTGCGATCGCGTCTTCGAAGAACTTGCAGAGCGCTTTTTTGCTCATGAACATACCGTCTACAACTTCGCCTTCCTGCAACGGCAGATCGGCTTTCAGTACAGTTTGTTCACCCTTTTTGTTCTCGAACACGATGCGGGCGTTGGTCGCCTTGTCCAGAGTAACGGACTGCTCGCTGGAGTAAAAATCACCTTCGCGCATGTGCGCAACGTGAGTGCGCGAGGCCGGGCTCCACTCGCCCATGGTGTGCGGGTACTTGCGAGCAAAGGCTTTCACTGCGGCCGGGGCACGGCGGTCGGAGTTGCCTTCACGCAGAACCGGGTTTACGGCACTGCCCAGCACTTTGGAGTAGCGGGCGTGGATGTCTTTTTCTTCGTCAGTCTCTGGGTGTTCTTTGTACTCAGGGACGTTGTAGCCTTTTTCGTTCAGCTCTTTGATGGCTGCACGCAACTGCGGGATGGAGGCAGAGATGTTCGGCAGTTTGATGATGTTGGCATCAGGGTCTTTGGTGTATTCACCCAATTCGGCCAAGTCATCGGTGACCCGCTGGTTTTCTTCGAGATAGTCAGGGAAACCGGCCAGAATACGGGCCGCCAGGGAGATGTCGCTGGTTTCGAATTCAATACCAGCCGGCTTGGCGAAGGATTCCAGGATGGGTAGCAGTGACCGGGTGGCTAGCGCGGGGGCTTCGTCGGTCAGGGTGTAGATGATCTTGGACTTGGATTTGGTCATTTTCGTCCTCTGGCTAAGGGGTGGGTTCAGGACGGTCATGGCGAGGCCGGTCGTCTTGTGAACGTCTGGCCGGGGCGATGACTGATTCGGAACTTTTGATAGACCTACTAAGATAGCATTTTTTGGGGCTTGTGGATTACGATCTTAGTATAAGAACGTACGAACAATGCCGGATCTTTGGCTACAACATGATGAAACGGCGGGAATTTACGAAACTTTCTAACATTTCTAGGGTTTGGAGTGGACGCAGTGTGGGGTTAGGCTGCCCAAAACACGCTCCTTCGGCACATCCATGTGACGCTTGGGCTCCGCCATCCATGGCTGCGCACAGTTTTGGGCAGCCTAACCCCACACCGCTGATCAAACTCCGAATTATATTCCGCGCGCGACCCCGAACCCTTCCTGCTTTATATTCGAAGCTCAACGCTCAATAAACCAACATTGGCTTGGCGATCACTCCGGCAACAAGCCGGATTCCACCAGACGTTCCCGTATTTGATCCAAGGCTTCTGGATTGCCTAGGGCATCCCTGTTATCGGCTTTCTTTGAGCCGTTGATCAGGCGAGCTACCGCGAGTTCCACTTTTTTGCCGCTGCGGGTGTAGGGAATGTCGGGCACTTCGACGATGTGCTTGGGCACATGTCTGGGGCTGGCGCCTTCGCGGATTTTGGTTTTCAGGGCTTTCATTAACTCGTCGGTGACGCTTTGGCCGGCAGCTGGCACTACGAACAGGACGACTTCTACGTCGCCTTCGATTTGGCGGCCAACCACCAGGCTGTCTTTGACTTCGGCGACGGTTTCAACCTGACGGTAGATTTCGGCGGTGCCGATTCGCACGCCGCCGGGGTTGAGGGTGGCGTCGGAGCGGCCGTAGATGATGGCGCCGCCGTGTTCGGTGAATTCGATGAAGTCGCCGTGGGCCCAGACGCCGGGGAAGGTGTTGAAGTAGGCGTCCTGGTAGCGTTCGTTGTTCGGGTCTTGCCAGAAGCTGACGGGCATGGACGGCAGTGGTTGGCGGCAGACGAGTTCGCCGCGGCCGTCGCTGACCGGTTCTCCGTCGTCGTTGTAGGCGACGGCATCCACCCCGAGGAAGCGGCATTGGATTTCGCCCCGGCGTACCGGCAGCAGTGGCGTGGCGCCGACGAAGCAACCGCAGATGTCGGTGCCGCCGGCGATGGAACCCAGCAATGCGTTGGGTGCGCCGTGGCTGTAGATCCAGTCGTAGTCTTCCGGCAGCAACGGCGAGCCGGTGGAGAAGACCACGCGCAAGGCACTTTGATCGTGTTTTTTTGCCGGTTCCAGCCCGGTTTTCCGGCAACCGGCGATGAAGCGGGCACTGGTGCCGTAGTGGGTAACACGTTCGTTGGCCACGGTTTCCCAAAGGTAGTCGAGGCTGGGGTAGCCGGGTGAGCCGTCTACGGTGATCACGGCGGCACCGGTCATCAGAGCCGAAGCTTGCCAGTTCCACATCATCCAGCCACAGGTGGTGAAGTACAGGAAGCGGTCTTCCGGGCCGACATCGCCGTGTAGCATCAATTCTTTGGCATGGTTGATCAGCAGGCCAGCGGTGCCGTGTACGATGCACTTGGGTTTGCCTGTGGTGCCTGAGGAATACAGGATGTACACGGGGTGATCCGGGTCTACCGGGGTGTACGAAGGTGCCTGCCCGGCACCGGCTTCAAGGGCCTGCTCCCAGGTAGTTACCCGGTCGCCGGCTACCGGCGCTTCGTCCGGTAATTGCTGAACGCTGACCACCGCTTTCAGTGAAGGCAGGCCACCAATAAGCTCGGCAAAATCCTGCTGGCGAGCAAAGGTTTTGCCGCCATAACCATATCCGTTCACCACGATCAGCGCAGCGGGTTCAATTTGGCCGAAGCGGTCGTTAATGGCGCCAATGCCGAAATCCGGTGACGCGGAGCTCCAGATCGCCCCCATGCTGGTGGCGGCCAGCATACCCACCAAGGCTTCGTAGCCATTGGTGACAACTCCTGCAACCCGATCTCCTTTTTCAATGCCTTTACTGCGCAGAAACGCTTCCAGCGCACCGGCATCGGCTTTCAGTTCGCGGTAGCTTTTTCGCAGCACCGGCCGGGTTTCGCAGTAGGCAACCACCGCTTCTTTGTCTGCATGGTCATTGTCTGCCCAACGCAGCAAATTGGCGGCGAAGTTCAGTTTCATACCCGGGAACCATTCGGCACCCGGCATATCGCGGCTACCCAGCACCCGCGTGGCCCGGGTATCACAGACCAACCCACAGTAGTCCCAGACTTTCTGCCAGAAGGTTTCAAGTTCGTCGATCGACCACTGGTGCAGCGCGTGGTAATCCGCGAAGGGGCCGTAACCTTCAAGCTCAAGCCAGCTTTTAAACTGACCCATCCGGGATTGGGCCAAGGTGTTTTCTGTCGGAGCCCATACCACCGTTGATTGTTCTGTTGTGCTCATCGGTCTCTCCAGGTAATTACTGCATATGCCAACCGTGGCTGACCACCATAGATTGCCCGGTCAGGGCGTTGGAGGGGAAGGCCGCCAGATGATATTGCAGCAAATCTGCATAACATTGATTGATCCAGGTGATGCGACTCTGCACATCAATAGCGATGGCACCGGCGCTGCCTTGCTCAAACAGCGGCGCCATTGCGTCGATCAGCTCACGGGTTAACCCGGTTTTGTTTTTATCAGGAAAAATTTGCTTCATGAAAAACTCGCCATCGTCACTACAGACGAATGTAAGGTAGCAACGTCAAACTCAGAATAGCGGCAATCGCGATGATTGCCGCAAGGAAGGTGACCGGCCGGGACCGGAACTGATGCCAAAGGCCCGTTTCACCGCGCTGACAACGGGCATCGTATTCCTCGCGCTGCCGGGCCACACGTTGCGCTTGGTAGTCGTCCAACAAAGCTCTTGCCCGGGCCGCTTCGTCATCATCGTGTACCCAGAAACCGCCCATACTGATGCCCCACCGGCTCGGTGGTGTTTCGTAGTAACGGACCTCGTGCTCTTCGAACAGCGCGCGGATGTCATCGGCCTCATCGTCCGGTACGTTGCGAAGATTCATCAAGTGGTGGGGCATAGGGTTTCCGGCTGGCTTCGTTAGCGTCGTTAGCTATATCCTAGCAGGAAAGCAAACCCGATCGAATTTATCAGGACGCTGCATGAGCCAGAACACCCTCCGTCTGTTGCTGGACGTAGACAGCCGCTTCCAGCGGGACAGGGATCAGTCCCCGGCGTTTCTTCACCGCCGGGACCGCCGCTTTGCACTCGATTGTGAGCAACAGGGAGTCAGCCCGACGCCAGAGCGTTGGCTCGATCATATGCGGCGACTCAGCGGCCCCGGCAACGAAGCGCAAACAGGGCGCAAAGTGCAGCAACAGTGGCAACGTATCAACAGTGGGTTTGCCATCGCTGGTGCGCTGTTCGGTGTGCTCACGATGGCCGGTCTGCTTTTCTACGACGGCGGCCAACGCATCAACATCACCGTGTTTCTGGCCTTCGTTGTGTTACAGCTACTTCTGGCTCTGGCAACCACTGCCCAAGCACTGATGGGTTGGCAGCCATGGCGCTGGCTTGCCAAACGCCTCAGTCTGCACGCGCCGGAAAGCACGCTGGCACCTCTGCAACCCACACTGATGGCGCGCGCCGGGCACACAGGCGGTGTGGCCTTTGCCCTGAGCGGCTTGCTCACTTTGTTTGTATTACTGGTCATTCAGGATTTGGCATTTGGCTGGAGTACCACGCTCGATACCGCCGCCGCCAGCTACCACCGTTTAGTTCACGCCATCGCCACACCCTGGTCGTTGTTGTGGCCGGCGGCCGTGCCGTCGCTTGAGCTTGTGGAAGCAACCCGCTTCTTCCGGGCGGCCCCCACCAGTCAGGGCGTAGCGCCGGAGCAATGGGGCAACTGGTGGCCATTTGTGGTCATGCTTTGGGTCACCTGGGTGATGCTCCCCAGACTGCTGTTATTGGCGTTCAGCCACTGGTTTACCGCTCATAAAGCACGGCTGCAGCTGCACGGCCACCCGGGCATGCAAGCACTGTTGTACCGAATGGAAACCCCGACACTCGACACCGGCAACCAACATAACGATGCCGACGATCTGCCGGATGTTCGCACTCAAGCCACCACCGGCGATCTGTGCGACACCCCTCACATGATTTGCTGGGCAGGTGCCGGCGAACCGGAGCTGCCCCGGCAATTAACCAGACGCGACAGCCAGATTCGGAAAGCCGGTGGCCGAGCTTCGTTAGCCGAAGACGATCACGTTCTGACCACCTTGGCCAAGGATCTTGCCCGGGAACACTCACCCGCCGTTATTCTGGTCACCCGCAGCTGGGAGCCGCCAACCGGCGAGTTACACGATTTTCTGGAACAGGCCCGGGAGCACTGGCCTGCAGAGACTCGAGTCATGATTGTGCCGCTGGCCAACGATGCCAACCAGCGTCCGAAGAATCTTCTCATTCAGCCGTGGCTGCGCTTTACCGAAAGGCTTCCCGAGGGTTTTGCCAGCGTTGCCCTGTTGCCACCTCCGCCGGATAGCCCCTACCAGGTTGCGGGAGCCTCCACGCTATGACCCAAACGCCCGTATTTGCGGTTGTCGGCCATCCGAATAAAGGCAAATCCAGCGTCGTCGCGACTTTGTCCCAGAACGATGCCATCGCCATCGCACTGGAACCTGGTACCACCCGGGCCAGCCAGCGTTACCCGCTGACGGTGGATGGCCGGCAGCTCTACACGCTGACCGACACCCCCGGCTTTCAGCGCCCGAGACGCGTATTGCAATGGCTGGAAGCCCACAGCTTATCGGCATCGGACCACCCCGATACCGTTCGAGCCTTCGTACTTCAGCACAAAGGCGACGAGCGCTACGTAGACGAATGCGAGCTACTAAGCCCCATCATTGAAGGTGCCGGGATTATTTACGTGGTCGATGGTTCGGTGCCGTACAGCGCCGAGCACGAAGCGGAAATGACCATCCTGCGCTGGACCGGCCGCCCGAGCCTGGCTTTGATCAACAGCATTGGAGATGATGATTACAGCGATGTGTGGCAGGCGGCGCTTGGTCAGTTCTTTCAGGTTGTACGCAAATTCGACGCCGTTCGCGCCCCGTTTGAGCAACATCTCAGCCTTTTACGAACCTTCGGCCAACTGGAATCCGACTGGGAACAGCCTCTGGAGGAAGCCACACAGCTACTGGCCGAGCAACGCCGCCAACGCCAGCGTCTGGCCGCCAGCATCATCGCCCGGGCGCTGGAAGATTTAATGGGCTATCAGGAGAAACGCACGCTCACGCTCGATCAGGTGGCCAGCACCAGCGAAGCGACACTGGCCGACACGCTGCGCGACCGCTGGTATAAGCGTCAACGCCGGCGGGAGCAATCCCTGCGCATCGACATCGAGCACCTGTATCAGCACCAACGCATTACCCGTCAGGAAGCCGAGCTGGAATGGGCCAACCAGCACGATTTGTTTTCTGAAGATACCCGCCAACATTGGGCGGTCAGCAAGAAGTATCTGGCAACCGCCGGGTTCGGGGCCGGGGCCATGGGCGGCGCCGGTGTCGATGCGCTCACCTTCGGCTCGTCACTTGGCACCGGGGCTCTCGTGGGTGGACTGATTGGCGCAGCAGGGAGTTATTTCTACGGCGATCGCTTGGTGCTGCCAGCGCTCAATATCGGCCCTTTACAGAACGGGCTGCAGTCCGCCACCTTCGGCCCGGTGCAGGACAGCCAGTTTGGCTATGTCATTCTCGGGCGAGCCGTTGATCACTGGTGGCACATCAGCCACCGCAACCACGCCGGGCGCGACTTGCTGGCGCTGGAGCCAGCCGATCAACATTGGCTGGAGCTGCTCGATAAAACCAGCCGACGGGAGATTCAACGCGCACTCGACCGATGCCGAAAACAACGTCCGCTCAGCCAGTCTCAGCGGCAAAATCTGGCGCAAGCGATTGGTCAGGCCATGGCCGCCTACGACAACTGGCGGTTGAATCGCGGCTGACGGGCATGTTTATACTGTAAGGCTATTCCATCACCAAATGAGGAATGCGAATGAAAATCGTACGAGTGCAAGACATCATCGGTACCGAGCGCGAAGTCAGCGCCCAGCAATGGACCAGCCGCCGCCTGCTGCTGAAAAAGGATGGTATGGGTTTCTCTTTCCACGAAACCATCATCCCGGCCGGCACCGAGCACACCTTCTGGTACAAGCACCACCTGGAAGCGGTTTACTGCGTAGCCGGTAACGGCCGCATCAAGGATCTTGCCACCGGTGAAGTGCACGAAATTACCGACGGCACCCTGTACGCCCTCGACAAGCACGACCGTCACACCCTGTACGGTGGCACCGAAGACATGCGCCTGATCTGCGCCTTCAACCCGCCTGTGACCGGCCAGGAAGTCCACGACGAAGACGGCGCCTACCTGCCCGACACCAGCGAAGACTGATTCGCACGCCGTGGCAAACAATATCGCCGCAAACACATCGCCATCGCCAGCCAAGCTGCTGCCGGTGGCGGTGTTGCTTTGGTTAGCCGGTGTTTACTTACGAATTCCTGTGCTGGTGGCACCGCCGCTGGCACCGTTCATCAGTGACGAACTGGGCCTGACGCAAGCGCTCACCGGTGCACTGACGACTTTACCTATTCTGATGCTCGCCATTGGCGCTATGCCCGGGTCGCTTGCCATTTCCCGTATCGGCCCGCGCAACACTCTGGCGTTAGCCATGTTGATCATGGTGATTGGTTCGGCTGGCCGAGGTTTAGTGCCCGATACCCTGACGCTGATGATCGCCAGCGCCGTCATGGGGCTGGGTGTGGCCATGATGCAGCCGGCCTTACCGGCCCTGTTGCCGCGCTGGCTTGAGCCTCATCATCTGGCCATCGGCTCCGCTATTTATATGAATGGCATGCTGATGGGCGAGTTTATCGGGGCCGGCATTACTCTGCCGGTACTGATGCCTTTGCTGGAGAACAGCTGGCGCGCCACCCTGCTGGCTTGGTCGTTACCGGCGCTGTTAATCGCGGCTGCGTTGTTTCTTCCCAAGCGGGATTTGGCTCGCCCTGTCCGGAAAACAGCCTGGCTTCCCGACTGGAAGAATCCGTTAACGCTTCGATTGGGCCTGTTGCTGGGGCTGTCGGGCTCGTCCTTTTTCGGACTGAACGCATACATGGGCAACCTGCTGGAACAGCAAGGCAACTTGGATCTGCTCCCGGATGCCTTGTTCTGGTACAACTTCGCGCAGGTGTTCGCTTCTCTGCTCATGCTGAAAATGGCCCGGCGCTGGGTAGGGGTTCGCAGCTTGATTATCATCATGGGCGTTCTGAGCATCAGCGGCACCCTCGGCGCACTTCTGCTTTCCGGCTGGGCATCGATCATCAGCGCCACCTTCATGAGCTTTTTTGCGGGTATCTTGCTGATTCTTATGGTGGCTTTGCCACCGCTTCTGGTGTCGTCCGAAGAAACCGGGCGGCTCTCGGCGGGCACGTTTCTGGTCGGTTACACACTGGCGTTCGCTGTGCCAATGCTGGGCGGGGTTCTGGCGGACTGGACGGGGGATATTCGTCACGCGATTGGGGTGATTATCGCCTACGGCGTTCTGGTGCTGCCCATTGCCTTCCGGTTAAAACTGAACCGCCACTGATTCCTGATGATACCGCCTGAGCCGAGGTCGCCGTGACAGCGAACCTCGGCCAGACAGCCACATTGTTTAGATGTAGTAATCCTTCAACGGAGGGAATCCGTTGAACTCTACCGCACTGTAAGTGGTGGTATAGGCGCCTGTGGACAACCAATACATCCGGTCGCCGATCGCCAGATTTAATGGCAACGGATACTTGTGGTGCTCGTACATGATGTCGGCACTGTCGCAGGTTGGCCCGGCAATTACGCAGTCTTCACCCACGCCTTCCTTTTCTGTCCAGATCGGAAACTTGATCGCTTCATCCAATGTTTCGATCAAACCCGAAAACTTACCTACATCGGTAAACACCCATCGGTGCAACGCGGTACGTGATTTGCGAGAAATCAGCACCACTTCGCTCACCAACACACCGGCATTGGAAATCAGTGACCGGCCCGGCTCAATGATGATTTCCGGTAGGTCGGCACCGAAGTCTTCCTCAAGGAAACGGGCAATTTCCTGGGCATAAACACTCAGCTCGTTGGTACGGCTGATGTAATTGGCCGGAAAACCACCGCCCATGTTGATCATTTTCAGCTCAATGCCATCTTCTTCTTTCAGGCGCTCAAAGATCACCTTCACTTTGCTCAACGCGGCATCCCAGGCACCGATTTCACGCTGCTGAGAGCCCACGTGGAACGACACACCATAAGGCACCAAGCCCAGATCACGGGCCAGAATCAAAAGGTCCATGGCCATGTCGGTCTGGCAGCCAAACTTGCGAGACAAAGGCCAGTCTGCCGTAAGCGTACCTTCGGTCAGAATGCGTACGTACACCTTCGAGCCGGGCGCGGCTTTCGCAATGTTGCGTAGGTCCGCCTCGGAATCCGTGGCAAACAAGCGCACACCTTTTTCGTAAAAGGTCCGCACGTCTTTGGCCT
This sequence comes from Marinobacter sp. S0848L, assembly GCF_023016065.1. Classification (GTDB taxonomy): domain Bacteria; phylum Pseudomonadota; class Gammaproteobacteria; order Pseudomonadales; family Oleiphilaceae; genus Marinobacter. Next base: position 48,361 of record NZ_JALKAQ010000007.1, read on the forward strand.
TTTTGATGGTGTTGCCGTAACTGATGCGGTCGCCGGTAACACCCAACGCCATCACTTTTTCCAGCTCGTACACCGATGCGATATCAAAATTGGCGCCTTTGTCCCTCAGCATAGTCAGGATCTGGGGGGCCGGGTTAGCCTTTACCGCGTAATAAACCTTCGCATAAGGGAATCCTTCCACCAACTCATCGTATTGACGATTAATGGTAGCGGTATCAATCACTACAAACGGCGTTTCCTTCGTTTCGGAGAATTCCTTGATACGCTTGAAGGTTTCGGCGTCGTAGTAATCAGCAATCTGTGCGTTGGCTGCGTCGATCATCAGTGGTGCGTCCCTCCATAGGGAAAGCAGGCATAAAAAAAGGCACCGCAGCTTTACTGCAGCACCCATACGATTTCGCGATCTTCAGGCTTTTCTTTAACCACCGCAAATGAGCATATATACCCATAAACTCAGTGCGAAAAACCCCATGCGCAACACGGATTTCTAGTCTATGTATGAAGCGACCAACGCGTGTACTCCTGGACCCCGGTTTGAAGGCATGAGCGTTATTTGGCAGGGCGCTTTTTCGTGCCTTGTTGCGCTTGCGCGGTCAACGGATCTTCCGGCCAGGGATGCTTGGGGTATCGACCGCGAGTGTCTTTGCGCACCTCGGGGTAGGCGTTGCGCCAGAAACTGGCCAAATCTGCGGTGACCGCCAATGGCCTCTGGGCCGGTGACAGCATATGAATCACCACCGGCACGCGGCCCCCGGCAACTTTGGGGGTTTCCGTCCAGCCAAACAACGCCTGCAGCTTGGCCGCCAACACCGGGCCGTTGTCGGCGCTGTAATCGAGGGTAACGTTCTGGCCGGTGGGAATGGTCACCGCGCGGGGTGCCAGTTCTTCCAAGCGCTGCTGTTGCGGGTAATCCAACAGCGTATTCAAAGCCTGAACCAGATTCAGACCAGCCAAGTCGGACCAGCGCTTCATGCCCGACAAATAAGGTGCCAGCCAGACTTCCAAAGACTCCAACAAGGCTTGGTCGCTGACTTCCGGCCATTCGCCGGGATACTCGCCGGCCAGCAGTCGCACACGGGCGCACCATTGCCGCGCAGCCGGTGTCCAAGGCAGACTATCCAAGCCTTTACGACGCACCGCGTCCAACAAGCCTTGCTGGAGCAACTCAGGCCCTACCTGCACCAGTGCGTTCTCTGCCAGTACCAGTGCCCCCAGTTTTCGCACTTGTCGGGCAACGACGGTACCCCGTTTATCGTCCCAGAGGGCTTCCTCACGATTTTCGATATGACCGGCGTGGTCCTGCTCGAGATCGACGAGATCCACCGGTGCCGCCAGATAAATCGTCGCTTCCCGGGCTTTGCCGTCCAGATCCGCCGCAACCAGCCATTCCTGCCGGGCCAAGGCGTCATCTTCCCTTAATACCGCGCCTTTTCCGTTACTCAACTGGTAACGAGGCGTACTGCCTGATCTACGGCGGGCAATGCGATCCGGGTAGGCCTGCGCCAACACCCGGCCAACGTCGGTTTCGGAGGGTAAGCCGGTTGTTTTTTCTCCCCGGCACAGCCGTTTCGCGGCTTGTTTGATGGCGTTTAACCGCGCCACGTCTAATCCGCGATGACCACGCTCACCACGCAACACCCTAATGCGCTCATGCAGATCAGCGCCGGAACCGGGGCCAAGTAAATCCCGCTCTTCCAGCAGGGCAGCCAATTCCGCCGCCAGTTGCCCCAACCCCAGAGCACGTCCGCGGATCACCATGTGCGCCAAACGCGGATGCATACCGAGTTCCCGCGCAGCCTTGCCATGATCGGTGATGGCACCTTCGGCATCCAACAAATCCAGCCACTGCAGCAACGTGACCGCCTGCTGCCAGTGGGGAAGAGGTGGGGCGTCGATCCACGCCACCTGATCCGGCGAACGGGCGCCCCATTGGGCCAGTTCCAGCACCAGAGGGGCCAGGTCGGCTTCCTGAATCTCCGGCGGGGTAAAATCTGCCAGCCCGAACTGTTCCGATTCACTCCACAACCGGTAGCACACACCCGGCTCGATACGTCCGGCCCGGCCTTTTCGCTGTTCCGCCGACGCTTTGGAAACTCGACCGGTCACCAAGCGCGTCATGCCACTGTTCGGATTGAAAACCGCCCGGCGCTGCTGGCCGGCATCAACCACCACCCGCACACCTTCGATGGTCAGACTGGTCTCGGCAATGGCGGTGGCCAGCACAACCTTGCGCGAGCCCTCGGGGGCGGGCGATATGGCTTTGTCCTGTTCCTCGGATTTCAAATTGCCGTAGAGCGGGGCGAGCAGGACATTTTCGGGTAATTGCCCCTGTAGTTGCTGTGCAGCCCGCCGAATTTCCCCGGCTCCCGGCAGAAACACCAGCACCGAACCGGTCTGCTCGGCCAAGGCTTCCTGCACCACTGCCACCACCTGATCCACCACCCGGCCATTCCGGGGCACCGGGCGGTACATCACCTCCACCGGAAAGGCCCGGCCTTCGCTGCTGATCACCGGTACATCGCCCAGCACTTTGGCAATCGGTGCGGTATCCAGCGTTGCCGACATCACCAGTATCCGAAGATCCTCCCGCAACGCCTGCTGGGTTTCCCGTACCAAGGCCAATCCCAAATCGGCCTGCAAAGAGCGCTCGTGGAATTCATCGAACAGCACAGCGGCGTAGTCTTCCAGCATGGGGTCGCTCTGAATCAGGCGTGTCAGGATGCCTTCGGTGACCACTTCAATCTTGGTGTTCCCAGAAACCTTGGTATCCAGCCGGGTCCGGTAGCCGACCGTTTGCCCCGGGGCCTCTCCCAACTGTTTCGCCATAAACCGCGCCGCCGATCTGACCGCCAGCCGTCGGGGTTCCAGCATCAGGATTTTCCGGTCATCCCGCCATTCGGCTTCCAGCAACGCCAAGGGCACTCGGGTAGTTTTACCGGCTCCCGGGGGGGCTTGTAGCAGGGCTGTGGTGCTTTGGTTCAGGGATTGGGTTAGCTTTGGGAGTATGGCTTCTATTGGGGGCATGGGCTGTTGTTGGGTTTAGCCTGTTAGTTTGGGGGTGGCGCGGGAGGGGTTTTGAATTTTGGGCCGAAAAAGAACTCGCTTCGCTCAGACACCTTTGTTCGACCCAAAATTCAAAACCCCTCCCACACCCTGCAGAATAATGAGATATGTAAAAACACTACCATGATTGAACGACGGTTTAGTTGGCCAAACCAGACTCAAGACCGAGAATGCCAAACCTCCGGGCGAGGCACAAAGAACGCAAACACCAAACCAAAGGCCAGCGCCGCCACACCGATACCGAATGCCGACAACAGAGTGCCGCCAGCATCCAGCCACTGCTTGGTTAGCCAAGGGCCGACCATTTGAGTAAAGCCATACAGTGCTACCATCGCCGCCGACAGCCTTGGGCCTTGGTGCGGGTGCAAAGAACGGCCGGTTCTTTGAGTGAGTAGAACGGTACCGACAAACGTGCTGCCCACCAGCACCGCGCACAACGACAGACCAACAGCGCCCGGCCAGACAACGGCCGCCAGAACACCCGCCAACTGAATGATGAAATTCAATCTTAACGCTCGGAGATCACCCATAACGGCACCGAGTTTGTTCCAAAGCCACGGCGAGGGAATGGTCACGATCGCCACCAGCATCCAGGTGCCATCTTGCAGGAAATGGTCAGCCGGCAATTCAAGGTTCGCCAGCAACGGCAAAAAAGTCATAGGCAGGATGTATCCCAATCCCGCGCCAGCGTAACTCAGGAACAGCGGCACACTGGCGCGATCCAGCAACGGCGTGGTGGTGATCGTTTTACCGGAGTCATCTTGTTCACGAACAGGCACATCGAGCTTTCGCAGCTGCATCACGCCCCACCAGCCCAGCGGGATAGATACCAGCAGGGCAGGCCACCAGCGCTGGGCGCCCTCAAGAAAGTCGGCGGGACCGGTCACCAAACCGCTGGATACCAAAAGTCCTGTTCCTACACCGATGTACACCAGCCCGCTCAATGAAGCGCGGTTTCGCAAAACCAGCCATTCCAGAATCAGAGCCGGTGCCTGTACGAAGATCACGCCGTTTGCCACACCGTTGAGCCAACGGATTACCGACATCACCGTAAGATTGTCGGTTTGGGTCATGATCAGTGTCGTGATGACATGCACCAGCATGAATAACGGTAACAGGAAGCGGATCTGTTCGATCCGGTGCCAGCGGATCGCCAGCATGGCCCCCATCAGATAGCCCAGGTAATTCCAGGTGGCGATCGCGGCACCTTGGGAGGCATTTATCTGAGCGTCCGCCACCAGATAAGGTATTAATGGCGTATAGATGAACCGGCCCAAGGTGTGCACCACCAACAACACCAGCCCACCGGCCAGCAGAACGGTGAATAGCTGTTTTGGAGAAGCGGTTGGTGATGAGGTCATGGTTACTGCCCGGCGATGCGTGATTAAAGCTTTTGCCGAGCAGTGTATGGCAGACAGTGGGTTTTGTCAGTCAGACCTTGGCCACAGGGGCTCAGGCACCCACGGCTCTGGGGTGATTTTCCTTGGCCCAGCGGTAGATTCGTTCAAACGCTTCCGCCAGTTCTTTAGGGTTGTGCGGTGGTTGAATCAGAGCCTGCAGTTTGCCATCCGGGTTCAGCAGCGCGAAGTGTCCGCTGTGGTCCACCAATAGCTGGCCGTCGACTTCCCGGTGCACGAACACCGCACTCAGGCTTTTCGCCAGCGCTCTGAGCGTGTCCAGCTCACCGGTCAGACCATGGAAATGCTCACCAAAGAAGCCGGTATAGGCTTTCAGGGTGTCCGGGGTGTCGTGTTCCGGGTCTGCGGTCACCAGCAAATAATCCGGCTGAGGCAGTTCCGCCGGCAGCAGCTTGTCGGTTTGGCGCAGGTTGGCCATGGCCGCGGGGCAGATATCGGGACAGTTGGTGTAGCCCACAAACACAAAGCTCCAGCGGCCTTTCAAGTCGTCCCGCGTTACGGTGTCCCCTTGCTCATTGGTCAGAGTGAATTCCGTCAACTCGCGCGGCTGGTCATACACATAGGTGTTGTATTCGCTCAGGTCTGGTGCTGGTGCCGGCTCGCTGTTCGCCAGAAACACCTGCCGCCCTACGGTTAAGCCGAAAACAAGAGCAACGATCAGAAACAACGCGATCAGCGTAATACGTAGCGAACGCCCCATAGGGCCTCCCTGTCAGATGAGTATCATGCCCACTATTCAGAAAAAGACGAAATGATCCACCAGCAGCACCACAAACAACGCCATCAGATACACGATGGAATATTTGAAGGTGTCCATGGCTACCCGGCGATCATCGCCTTTCAGCAAACGAATGGCATATTGCAGGAACCGTAAGCCTAAAACCAGTGCGCCCACCAAGTAGATGCCGCCCGACATGCCGGTAACGAACGGCAGCAAGCTAACCACCAACAGCATCACGGTATACAACACAATGTGCAGCTCGGTGTATTTGTTGCCGTGGGTGACCGGCAGCATCGGTATGCCTGCTTTGGAGTATTCTTCTTTACGGTGAATGGCGAGCGCCCAGAAATGCGGAGGGGTCCAGGCGAAAATGATCAACACCAGCAGCAACGCATGACCTTCTACTTGCCCGGTGACCGCGGTCCAGCCCAGCAACGGCGGCATGGCTCCGGCAAGGCCGCCAATGGTTATGTTCTGCGGTGTGGCCCGTTTCAGGAACAAGGTATAAATACCGGCGTAGCCCACCAGCGAAGCCAGCGTGAGCCAGGCGGTAAGCTCATTCACCTGCCACATGAGCACAATCATTCCCACCGCCGCCAACACCACAGCAAACAGTATCGCGTCGAAGGGGGCGATCCGGCCTGTGGCTACAGGGCGCTTGCGGGTGCGCGCCATAACGGTATCGATTTTCTGATCCACCACATGATTCACTACCGCCGCCGCACCGGCCAATAAAGCAATGCCGAGGTTACCAAACAGCAAAACACTCCAGCCCGGTATGCCCGGGGCCGCCAACAACATGCCGATCAGAGAGGTCAGAATCATCAATGCCACTACCCGTGGCTTGGTGAGTTCCAGATAATCGCGCCACGAGATGTGTGTTACTGAGCCCGTCGATTCTTGCACCGGCAGTGCTTTCACTTGCTCGCTCATGCCGTTACCTCCCGCGTTATGGTTGTTGTGTGGGATGCTGTCGCTGTTTTCGAATGCGGTAACTGGGAATGCCGCCAGATCAGGTTGATCATCGACAACAGTAGCCCGGCACCCATGGCGTTATGCGCCACGGCAATACCGAGCGGAATATGGAACCAGACGTTGGCCAGTCCCAGACTGAACTGGAACGCCAGAACGCAGGCCACCAGTACGATGCTGCGGTCCAGACCACTGCTGCCCCGTTGCCGCCAGAGCCGAACCAGCAACAGGCCCAGGTAAAGCAGCACAATCATGGCCCCTAACCGATGGGTCACATGAATGGCAACGCGGCCATCATCGGTCAGTTGTCCGCCCAGATAATTCGGCCCCACCTGCTGCGCAATATCGAACCCATGCTGGAAATCCATGCCATCGGGCCACCACTGGCCTTGGCAGGTGGGCAGATCGGTGCAGGCCACCGCCGCGTAATTAGCGGCGGTCCAGGCGCCAAGTGCAATCTGTAACACAACCAGAAGCAAGCCACCGTATAACCACAGTTTGGTGAGGTTGGCCGCCACTCGCCCCGCTGACAGGCTCTGGATACCCGCGCTCTTGCGTAGCCTTAAGGTCAAAAGGAACAACAGACTAAGCGTGGTAAACCCGCCTAACAAATGCAGCGCCACCACCTGTGGCCACAGTTTCAGGGTAACCGTCCACATTCCAAAGGCGCCTTGCAGCACAATGAAGCCCGCGATGAACAACGGCAAACGCAATGGCAAAGGTTCGCGACGATGGCGAATGGCTGCAATGGCCAGGCCGAACACCACCAACCCCAAGGTTCCCGCGGCGTATCGGTGAATCATTTCCGGCCAGCCTTTGGCAACGTCCACAGGCGTATCGGGGAAGCGGGCGTTAGCGATGGCGATATTGGTTTCGCCTTGGGGCACGGTCAGAAAACCGTAACAGCCGGGCCAGTCCGGACAGCCAAGACCGGCATGGACCAAGCGCGTCCAGGCCCCCAGCATGATCACCACCACCGCCAGTGCGCAGGCCAATGTGGACCAAGCCGCCAGCTTTCTGGCCAAAGTTTCTGTTGAAGTCTGGTTCACCGCATCGCCCTCCCGGTTAGCCAATCTGCGATAACTTCAACAGTTGCTTGATGTCTTTGAGCATCTGTTTGCCGGTGTGTTCGGTGCCGTAATGCATCATGACATTGCCAAAGGGATCAACCAACAGAATACGGGGCTCGGCGTCGGGATTAACGCCTTCCGGCCAAGCCGGTGTGGCGCCTGGCATTAGCGTCAGCCGCTCCATGCGCTGGTATTCCTGTTCCCAGCGCGCATCCAGTGTTGCCGGCGTTGCGCCCAACCAAGTGGCACGGCTGACTCGCGGCGCTTCTTTGCCCAGTGCGATATTCACTTGTCGTGCCAAATACAGCAATTGCTCACAATCGTCGGTGCATGTACCTGCAGCCACCAGCATTAACCACTCAGCGTTCGCCTTGTCGGCACCGAATCGATCGGCCAACGGCTCACCGGTATGGGTTTCAAGATTTAAGGCCTGTATCGGCACTACCGGCTGCAACAACTCGCCGTTGTTGGTGTGCCCTGCCGGATTGAGCCAGCCGGTGTAAAACATGATGGTGGCCAACACCATAGGGCCAAAACCCACAGCAAACAGCAGAATCGCCGTGCGGCGGCCTCGTCGAATTTGTTCCGGGCTCGGGCTTTCTCGACCACTCATGGAATCAGCCGTTGTTGTTGTCATGATCGCTTCCTGCCTTTCCGTCTTTCTTTATTTTTATGTCTCGCTACGCCTATAACTCGCTACTACAGTCAATATAGTCAGCACTGCGGCAAGCGCAAACCATTGCACCGCATATCCATAATGAGTTTGTGGCCCCATCACATCCGGAACCCGGTCGGCGCGATAGGCTCCGGGTTGTTTTGGGTCAGACAACATGACCGTCATCGGAGCCGGTTTAGGCACAAATTCGGCAACCTTGGTTTTCGGTAAGGCCTGCACCCGTTTGGGCCAACCTGCGTCTGCCGCATTGGTGTCAGCCAACACCGGCGGCTCCGGGTAGTCCGCCAACCGACCTTCCAGAGTGACGAGCTGATCGGGGGTTTCAATCACTGGCAAGCTATCGCGGGTTCGCGTGCCCGGCACCCAGCCCCGATTGACCACCACGGCGGGCCCTTCAAGCGGCCGAAACAGCGTCAGCACCTCGTATCCGGGTACGCCGTCTCGGGTACGGTTATCCAACAACCAGCTTTGCTCATCGTAAAAGCCCGTCACATAGACCGGCAAACCGGCCTGCAACTCACCGGTTACAACCTCCGCCCAAGGCGTATCGTTGGCTCGTTGTTGCCAGGCCTGCAACAGGGTTTGCTTTTCCTCAGCCCGGTCCAATTGCCAGATACCAAGGCTCAACAGGAGTGGCAGGAGTAACCCGCTGAAAACAAGCAAGCGCCAATCAAAATGCCATCGGCGATCCATCAAAACGGTCTACCCATGCTTTGCTATAGTGAAGTTAAGATGAGGAATTAAATCTCTTCGGCCAGCGCAATAACGATCAATAACAACAGGACCTTCCATGCTTAAAATCGCCATCGTCATACTGCTGTTTGCCGTCATCGTCAGCTTATTCAGCGGTCTGTTTTTCTTGATCCACGATGGCGGCAAAACTCGGCGCGTGGTGAACACACTCGCAGTCCGGGTTGCCTTGAGTGTGCTTTTGATCGCACTGCTGTTAATCGCAATCTGGTCCGGGTCGATTACTCTCAACCCGACCCCATAAATACCGACAACGCTCAAAGCACGTAGACAAATACGAACAGCCCCAGCCACACCACATCGACAAAGTGCCAATACCAAGAGGCCGCTTCGAAGCCAAAATGATTGTCTTCCGTAAAGTGGCCTTTGATGATCCGTATCAGCATGACCGTCAGCATGATGGTGCCCAACAACACGTGAGCCCCGTGAAACCCGGTCAACATGAAGAAGGTACTGCCGTAAATGCCGGATTGCAGGGTCAGGTCCAGGTCACTGTATGCGTGAGCGTATTCGTAACCCTGAACAAACAGAAACACCACGGCCAATGCCAGCGTCAACCCGAGCCACAATTTCACCTTGGCGCGATTACCGGCTTTCAGGGCATGGTGGGCAATGGTCACCGTAACGGAAGACGTAACCAGCAATAGGGTGTTCACCAACGGAAGCCCCCAGGGACCAACGACTTCTTTCGGCCCCCGATAGGCCTCTGGGTCCGGGTTACTGATCAAAGGCCAACTGGCCTGAAAGCCTTCCCAAAGCATATTGGTACTGCCTTTGTCCCCCTCGCCACCCAGCCAAGGCACCACAAACACCCGAACGTAGAAGAGCGCGCCGAAGAAGGCGGCAAAAAACATCACCTCTGAAAAAATGAACCAACTCATGCCCCAACGGAACGAACGGTCCATCTGATCGCTGTACAAGCCGGCCCGGCTTTCACGAATCACACTGCCGAACCAACCGAACAGCATGTAGGCCATAATCAGTGCGCCAATCCAGAACATCACCCATGAGCCGGTGGTGCTTTCACCTTGATTGCCGTTGACCATGATGGATGCGGCACCGTAGAGGGTGACCCCAAGGCCAACGGTGGCAACAATGGGCCACTTACTCTGTTCGGGAACGTAGTAGGTCTGGTGATCCGCCATAGTTCTCTCCGATGGCTTAGCCGTTATTGTTGGTTATTGTGTCTGCCGTTGCAGGGCCAGAAACTTCCACGGGCTTACCCTGATCGTACAGGGTGTAGGACAACGTCAGCTTGGTAATGTGTTCAGGCAACTCCGGGTCTACGATGAAGACCAGCGGCATCTCCACGCTTTCGCCCGCCTCCAATGGTTGCTGGTTGAAGCAAAAACATTCGGTCTTGTGAAAATACAGGGTGCCTTCTGAAGGCGACAGACTGGGCACTGCCTGCCCCACCATGTCATTGCCGGTGGGATTGGCCGCAAAGAACTTCACGGTCATCGGTTCACCAGGGTGCACCGTCACGCTGCGTACAACAGGGCGGAATTCCCACGTCATTCCCGGGCCATTGCTGGCCAGAAACTGCACCGTGACCGTCCGGTTCTCATCCACCTGTTCACCAGTGCCCGCTTCATAGCGGCCACTGGTTTTGCCGTTTATTCCGGTGATGTCACAAAACACGTCGTACAAGGGAACCAGGGCAAATCCAAACGCGAACATGCCCACCACGCCGGCCATGCACCAGGCAATTACCCGGCTGTTACTGCGCTTGCCTTGCTGCTGATCAGCCATGACAAAACTCCCGGTTACTTCACTTCAGGGGGTGTTGTGAAGGTGTGATAAGGCGCAGGGGATGGAACCGTCCACTCCAGACCTTCTGCGCCATCCCACGGTTTTGCCGGTGCTTTCTCACCGCCACGGGCACACTTCACCACGATAAACAGGAATAGCAGTTGCGTAACGCCAAACATGAAGGCGCCAATGCTCGACACCATGTTGAAATCGGCGAACTGCAACGCGTAATCCGGAATCCGCCGTGGCATGCCCGCCAAACCGAGGAAATGCATGGGGAAGAACGCCAGATTCATGCCCACAAACGACAACCAGAAGTGGGTTTTGGCGAGCGTTTCGTCGTACATGTTGCCGGTCCACTTCGGCAACCAGAAGTATGCGGAGGCGAAGATACCGAAGATGGCGCCCGGCACCAGCACATAGTGGAAGTGCGCCACCACGAAGTAGGTGTCGTGATACTGGAAGTCAGCCGGAGCAATGGCCAGCATCAGACCGGAAAAGCCGCCGATCGAGAACAGGATAATAAAGGCCACGGCAAACAACATGGGCGCTTCAAAACTCAGCGAACCGCGGAACATCGTGGTTACCCAGTTGAACACTTTCACCCCGGTAGGCACCGCAATCAGCAAGGTTGCGTACATAAAGAACAGTTGCCCCGCCAGCGGAATGCCAACGGTAAACATATGGTGCGCCCAAACCAGGAATGAGAGCAGGGCGATGGCGCCCGTGGCGTACACCATCGAGGGATAGCCAAACAGCGGTTTGCGGGAAAACGCCGGTACAATGTGGGAGATGGCCCCGAACGCCGGCAAGATCATGATGTACACCTCGGGGTGCCCGAAGAACCAGAACACATGCTGGAACAAAACAGGGTCGCCGCCGCCCGAAGCATCAAAGAAACTGGTGCCGAAGTTAATGTCCATCAGCATCATGGTGACCGCACCGGCCAGGACCGGCATCACCGCAATCAGCAGAAACGCCGTAATCAGCCAAGTCCAGACAAACAGCGGCATTTTCATCAACGTCATGCCCGGTGCCCGAAGGTTCAGAATGGTGGCAATCACGTTGATGGCCCCCATGATGGACGACACACCCATGATGTGGATGGCGAAAATGAAGAAGGTGGTGCTGGGTGGCCCGTAAGTCGTGGACAAAGGCGCATAGAAGGTCCAACCGAAGTTTGGCGCGCCGCCTTCCATAAACAAGGTGGACACCAGGATCAGGAAGGCACAGGGCAGCAGCCAGAAACTCCAGTTATTCATCCGTGGCAACGCCATGTCGGGCGCACCAATCATCAGCGGCAACATCCAGTTGGCCAACCCCACGAACGCGGGCATGACTGCGCCGAACACCATGATCAGCCCGTGCATGGTGGTCATCTGGTTAAAAAATTCGGGCTGAACAATCTGCAAACCCGGCTGGAATAATTCCGCCCGTATGACCATCGCCATGCTGCCGCCCAGCAGGAACATAGCGAAGCTGAAGATCAGGTACATAGACCCGATGTCTTTATGATTAGTGGTCAACAACCAACGGCTGATGCCTTTGGCCGGGCCGTGGTGATGTTCCTGGTTGTGGGTATCTGCAACCGCACTCATGAAAACCCCCGTTACCGCCGTTTTGTTATGGCTGGTGATTGTTGTTATCTGGCGTCAACTACTCTTTATTCTTGAAGTCGAAGATCTCTTTCGGTGTGACCATTTCACCGGTGTTATTACCCCACGCGTTCCGCTCGTAGGTAATCACCGCGGCCAGGTCTACCTCGCTCAACTGCCCGCCAAAGGCCTGCATCGCGGTGCCGGAAACCCCGTTCACCACAATGTCAATGTGTGCCGCCATATCGCCGGTGGCAATCGGGCTACCCTTAAGCGCCGGGAAGGCCGGGGGCATACCCGCACCGTTCGGCTGGTGACAGCTTGCACAAGCACTGGCATAAGCCTTCTCGCCACGCTCTATCAACTCATCCAACGTCCAGTCTTTTTGGGTAAGCTGACGCTCTGCTTCGGCAGCTTCTTTTTGCTCTGCCACCCAAGCGGCATATTCCTCTTCAGGCACAGCTTCAACGACCACTGGCATAAAGCCATGATCTTTGCCGCAAAGTTCTGTGCACTGGCCACGATAAATGCCGGGCTCATCAACACGGGTCCAGGTTTCGTTGATAAAGCCCGGAATGGCATCTTTCTTCACGCCAAACTCCGGCACCCACCAAGAGTGGATGACATCATTCGCCGTTAACAGAAAACGGACTTTCTTACCGACCGGGATCACCAGTGGCTTATCCACCTCCAGCAGATAGTTTTCACCCTTCGCCTGACGGTTCTCGATCTGATCACGCGGGGTCGATAAACTGGAGAAATAACCAAAGTCATCGTTGATATACTCGTACTGCCAACGCCACTGATACCCGGTGATCTTAATATCGACCTCGGACTCAGTGGTGTCGTACATTTCGATGAGGGTGGCTGTAGCCGGCACGGCCATGGCGACCAGGATCGCGAACGGTATGGCGGTCCAAAGCACTTCCACCAAGGTGTTTTCATGGAAGTTGGCTGCTTTGTAACCCTGGGACTTACGGTGGGCAAAGATTGACCAAAACATGACCCCGAACACCACCACACCGATGGCAACGCAGATCCATAAAATGGTCATGTGAAGGCTGAATATCTGATTGCTGGTACCGGTTACACCCGGCGTCATGTTCATGGTCCAGTCCGCCATGACCACAGCCGGAAGCAACAGACCAGTAACTAGGGCAAGTGCCCGCTTGGCATGCACGCGCATACTGTGTCTCCACAGAGTGTTATTCTTGTCGGATTTTGCGTCATCCCTCTGCGGTTCGTTCTGATGCTCGCAACACCGGAACAACCGCGAGTGAAAGCCTGCTTATGGATACATCATTGCTCAGTGTAGCCAGTGATTAGCAAAACACTAAAAATCCAATTAAACCTAAATGAGATAAACGGCCCGTTTTAATGAGTAATTCGCATAAAGCAATCTTCAGCCCCACAGACCAGCGCCTGTGGCTGCTTGCCTGGCCGCTGATGTTGACGAACCTCACGGTGCCGCTTCTGGGCTTGGTTGATACCGCCGTGCTGGGCCATCTGGATAACCCGGAATATCTCGGTGCGGTTGCAGTTGGCGCTAACCTGTTCAGTATTTTGTACTGGACCTTCGGCTTCATGCGCATGGGGACCACCGGTCTGGCCGCTCAAGCTTGGGGACAGCAGGACTCCTTCGCTCAGGTTGCTCTGTTGTTACGCTCATTGATGCTTGCTGTGGGCATCGGCCTGTTGTTGATCCTGTTTCATAAGTCGCTGATCACCCTCGGTTTGCATTTAATGAACCCGAGCCCTTCGGTGGCTGAGCTGTCAGCTGAATACGCCTCGATTCGTATCTGGAGCGCGCCCGCGGTTTTATGCCAATACACCTTGGTGGGATGGCTGATTGGCACCCAGTATCCCCGGGGTCCGATGGTGATGCTGATCATTGCCAACGGTATCAACATAGCTCTGGATATCTTCTTCGTGACCGTGCTGGGCTGGAACAGCCGAGGGGTTGCCATGGCCACGGTGCTGGCCGAATACGGCGCTACCGCGATCGGTTTCGCCATCGTGCTCAGGCGCATGCCCGAGGGCCAAACGCTGACCAAAGAGCTGTTCGGACGCATTTCGGATTATTTGCGTATTTTGCAGGTCAACCGATTCATCATGGTGCGCACCATCGCGCTGTTGCTGGTGCTTGCCTTTTTCACGGCCCAGGGCGCCCGCCAAGGCGACATCATTCTGGCCGCCAATGCGGTTTTAATCACCTTCCTGCTGGTTATTTCTAACGCTCTGGATGGTTTTGCTAATGCCGCCGAAGCATTGATTGGCGAAGCCATTGGCAAAGGCAGCAAAGATCAGTTTAAAACCGTGTTCAGCAGCGCCCTGCGCTGGTCGATATGGGGGGCACTGCTGCTAACGGTTGCGTTCGTACTTGGCGGTCGATGGTTGATCAGTTTGCTGACCGATATTGAGGGCGTGCAGCTCACAGCCTGGCAGTATCTACCTTGGCTGTGGTTGCTGCCTTTCGCCGCGGTCTGGGGATTTCTGCTGGACGGCGTTTTCATCGGCGCAACCCGCACCCGGGAAATGCAGAACACCATGTTGTTTTCTGCGCTCGTGGTATTTCTTCCGGTGTGGTGGCTGACAACCGGCTGGGGCAACCATGGTTTGTGGTTCTCACTGATCAGCCTGATGTTGGCCCGGGCCGCCAGCATGGGCTGGCTATGCTGGCAATACACCCGCCACGACCGCTGGTTTCAATCTCACTAAACCGAAATCGAACGTCTGCAGCTGTAACGATATTTAACACTTGGCCGCAGCAGTCTCGCGAATTTTGGCTACAATAACGAGAAATGGCAGGCATATCGTGGTGGCCAGCCACCCTATGACCTGCTTCCGGTTGCTCTTGGTTGAACCAAGGAGGGGCCTTGCGACCTCAACTCGTACACAAAGTGGCATCTCCTGCAATGACACCACAAGCAGTCCTTGAGATTATTGATCAGGCTCGGCGTAAAGAAGCTCGCTCCGGCAGGTTTCTGCGTCAGATGAAGGAAAAGGTGGACCGGTTACCCGCGTCTATTGTGGTGGGTGGCTCGAACCCTGCGACCAGCCTGTTCCAGTTCGCCATCGAATACATCGAAATGGCTCCCCGCCTGATCGAATGCGTTGACGCATGCGCTCAGGAAGCCGGCATCCGAGAATTATTCAAACCGTTTATCGACGGGGCGGCCCAATACTTCACCCAACCCTCGGTTTTACTGGTTCAATACGACGGTTTGGACGGGCTGCTTATCCGTGCCTACATGTGCCACCGCCTGATGGAAGAAATGCACGACAACAACCGCTCTATCCGTGCCAGCGAGCTCATCGATCTGGAGGCCACCCGGGCCAACCTGCTGGTGCATGAGCTGATTGGCGAGCCCTTTGCGAATGAACTCGACGATGCCATCACCATCACGGTACTTCAGATTGCCGGAACCCCCGACTACTACAGCCTGGATCTCGAACCCTTCGTGAATCAGGTCAACAACCGCGCCTGGGACTGGATGCGCCAGTTTTGGGAGCATCTGCTGGATCGCAATCACATTCAGTTTTCACTGAGGCCGGGCTTGCTCTAACCCTGCCGACCATGCGCTGCTCAGCGCGCGACGCACGCCTTTCCGACTACCCGGCAACCCGCTAAACTGATCGCCGCAACTCACCTTACTGGTTGAAATAATTAAGGAGATACACTCTCGTGCTGGACAATGCAGACTTGGGAAAACTGATTATTCGACTCACGCTTGGTGGCCTTCTGTTGTTCCACGGGGTGTCCAAGTTGCTCAACGGCGTTGGCTTTATTGAAGGCCAGTTGGCCAGCCACAATCTGCCAACCATTCTGGCGTACGGCGTTTACATCGGCGAAATCCTTGCGCCTCTGATGATTATTCTGGGCTACCAGACTCGTATTGGTGCGCTCATCATTGTCTTTAATATGATTGTGGCAATCGCACTAGTGCACAGCCATCAGCTGCTCTCGCTCAGCAGCAACGGCGGTTGGTCACTGGAGCTGCAGGGCTTCTTCTTGTTCACGGCTTTAGCCGTCATCTTCCTCGGCCCGGGCCGATACAAACTCAAAAACTGAGCATTAATTAACGGTGGTTGTCTGATTATCGCGCCACCAGCCAAACCATCGGTGTGCGCTCGCACCCAAGCGGTCAAGGGTTCAGTAGAGGCAGGGACTAAAAAAACAAAGTTACGATGGACGATCGGACGACTGCTGAACGGAAGCTTATCACCAGTGTGGTGGGTTTCGATCAATTGCCCGGCAACCGTCCAGTACACAGACACTTCATCCAGCAACGGATAGCCAATAACCAAGAGTCGGTTACGTTTATCCACAGGCAGAGAGACTTTTAACCAATAATCCTTGTCGCTGAAGCCGTGATTGAAGGTGTCTTCCGCAGATACCGTGTGCCACTCGGTCGCAGGTGTAGAGCGAACGTCCTCCAGTGTGAGCTCGTCATAAGGCACGGCCAGCCATTGAAACGCTACCGGGCCAGACAAGGCAATCGGGCTGGTCAGATACAGCAAAATAAATAGAATAGCTCTCACAACATATCTACCATTGCTCATCGGCCGGCTGGAAACTCAGATTCTACGGGCTGAACGTTACGCACACTTTGAGCATAGCTCACTTCGCATGGGGCAACATTTATGAGCCGATCTCCGCAAACTGTTTCACCGGGCCGCTACCGCCATTACAAAGGCCGGGATTACGAAGTCATTGGCGTGGCCCGGCACAGCGAAACCGAAGAGTCGCTGGTGGTTTACCGTTGCCTCTACGGCGACCACAGTTTGTGGGTGCGGCCACTCAGTATGTTCCGGGAAACCGTTCAGGTTGCTGGAGAAGACGTACCCCGGTTTGCCCGGGTAGACGCCAGCGATTAATTACATAAGCACTTTGACTGACACGGCCATTTCCTGCACATTAGCCCACTTTTCGTACCGCTGGTGCCCTGAAGGTGCCAGCTCACCTTCAGTTTTCAGTCGGAGTTTGCCATGAATGCCGTTGTTGCCGCGGTACTGATTATGCTCGTATTGAGCTTGTGCCGTATCCACGTTGTTGTTGCCCTGATTGTCGGTGCCATATCTGGCGGCCTTGTCGCAGGGATGTCTTTAGAGTCCACCATTGATGCGTTTAACGCCGGTTTGGGCGGCGGCGCAACCGTAGCTTTATCATACGCTACTTTGGGAGCCTTCGCTGTTGCCATTGGTAAATCCGGGCTGGCCCACGCACTGGCTGACAAGGCGCTGGCACTGATCGGCAAACAAGACGAAGGCGGCCCAGCCACCGGCATCCGTTTCATGATTATCGGCCTGCTGGTCGCGGTGGCAATGTCTTCCCAGAACATCCTGCCGATCCACATTGCCTTTATCCCGCTGGTTGTCCCGCCGCTGCTGTACGTGATGGCCAAGCTCCACATGGACCGCCGCCTGGTAGCCTGTGCACTGACCTTCGGTTTGATCACCCCGTACATGTTCCTGCCGGTGGGCTTCGGCGGTATTTACCTGAATGAAATCCTGCTGGCGAACGTAGCAGACAACGGTGTCGATGCCAGTGAACTTAACGTCATGTCCGCCATGGCGCTGCCCGCGTTAGGCATGTTGGTGGGCCTGTTGATTGCCATTTTCTTCAGCTATCGCGGCGGCCGTGGCTACGACCTGAAGCTGATCAGCCAAACCGAGCGGGTGGATGTGAAATACAGCCCGAAAACTCTGGTTATGGCACTGGTCGCCATCGTTGTAGCTTTCGTGGTGCAGCTGTGGCTAGGCTCCATGATTTTGGGTGCACTGGCTGGTTTCGTGCTGTTCAACCTGTCGGGCGTTGTTAAATGGCAGGAAGCGGATGACCTGTTCACCGAAGGTATGAAAATGCTGGCGATGATCGGCTTCATCATGATCGCGGCCAACGGCTTTGCGGAAGTCATGCGGGAAACCGGCGACATCGCCAATCTGGTCGAAGGCTCGGTTGCCGCCATTGGCGAGAACAAGCCACTCGCGGCCTTGCTGATGCTGGTGGTGGGCCTGCTGATTACCATGGGTATTGGCTCGTCGTTCTCCACCATTCCCATCATCGCAGCGTTGTACGTTCCGCTGGCACTGCAAATGGGCTTCAGCCCACTGGCCATTGTTGCCTTGGTTGGCACCGCCGGTGCTCTGGGTGATGCCGGCTCTCCAGCTTCTGACTCTACCCTTGGGCCAACGGCTGGTTTGAACGTAGACGGCCAGCACAACCACATTTGGGATACGGTTGTTCCGACATTCCTGCACTACAACTTGCCGCTGCTTGGCTTTGGGTGGTTGGCGGCTATGGTTCTTTAGCTTCGGCGGTAGCCTGCTTTTTGTAGCCTTCTCTTTTGGGGGATTGTTCGGAGTTGGTGGGGGGTGTCAAAACGGAAAACGTGGTTTCCCTGATAGTTTTGACACCCCCCACCAACCCCGAACGTTAATCTTTAGTGAAATATCTGGGAAAGACTAAAGATAACTAAAAAGCACTGTTTGGCGGTTTAATGAAAATCTTTCAAGCACCCAAGCGTTTGTATAAAGGCCAAAAAAAGGGGTTCGGGAGAGGGGTCAAAAACTATCAGGAAAACCACGTTTTCCGTTTTTGACCCCTCTCCCGAACCCCGACCATCTCCCAAATCAACAATACTCCAAGGCAAGTCAGTCCTCAGAGCCAGCCTTAAAAAACACCACCTGTTTAACCGTATGGTCGTCCTCATTGCCCCGCGTATTCACCCGGGTTTCAATTTCAGGAGCCGCTGGCTGCTCAACCTCAGACAGGGCATCGGTATAACCACAGGCCACGCACTCACGCACCTGATCGCCTTTGTCGTCCGTGAACATCGTAATTTTGTCCATCTCCGCACAGCGCGGACAAATCGCACCGGCGATAAAACGTTTTGGACTCGGCATAACTCAACTCCAGATCGATCTGCTGACCGCATCAGCACGGCCAGCGCTCATTGTATCAGGCTACTTCGCCGGTAATGCCAGATTGCTCCAACAACGCATCCACCTGGGGCTCACGGCCGCGGAAGGCTTTGAACAATTCCATGGGTTCCTGCGAACCGCCTTTTTCCAGAATGTTCTGCAAGAACGCCTTGCCGGTTTCCGGATCGAAGATGCCTTTTTCCTCGAACAACGAGAAAGCGTCTGCGGCCAACACTTCAGCCCACTTGTAGCTGTAGTAGCCCGCTGCGTAGCCGCCTGCGAAGATGTGGGAGAACCCGTTCGGAAAGCGGTTGAACTCCGGCGATTGCACCACGGCAATGTCATCCCGCACCTTGCGGTGCATGTCGAGCGGGTTGGTGGGGGCTTCGTCGGTGAACTCCGCGTGCAGGCGGAAATCGAACAGCGAGAACTCCAACTGTCGTACCATACCCATGCCGGACTGGAAGTTCTTCGCCGCCAGCAGTTTCTGCAGCAGATCGTCCGGCAGCGGTTCTCCGGTTTCGTGGTGGCTGGCAATCAAGGCCAGAGATTCCGGGTTCCAGCACCAGTTTTCCAGGAACTGAGACGGCAGCTCAACGGCATCCCACGCCACACCGTTGATGCCGGATACATCCATAACCTCAACTTGCGTGAGCATATGGTGCAAGCCATGGCCGAACTCGTGGAAGAGGGTGGTCACTTCGTCGTGGGTCAGCAGCGATGGTTTGCCATCCACCGGCGGCGTGAAGTTACAGGTCAGGAAGGCAACCGGCAGCTGCAGCTGGCCACGCATGTTGCGCCAGCGTACCCGACAATCGGCCATCCAGGCGCCACCGCGTTTGCCTTGACGGGCGAACAGGTCCAGATAGAACCAGGCAATGGGTTCGCCGTTACGGCTGATGCAATAAGCTGTGGCATCTTCGTGCCAGGTTTCAACGTCGGGCTTTGCTTCAATTTGCACATCGAACAGCTTCTCCGCCACCCGGAACAGGCCCGGCACCACTTTATCCACAGGGAACCAGGGGCGCAGGGTTTCCGGGGAAATGTCGTAGCGTTTCTGGCGCAGCTTCTCGCTGTAATAGCCCACGTCCCAAGCTTGTAGATCGTCTACACCGTGCTCGTCTTTGGCAAACGCCTTCAGCTCGGCAAATTCCTTCTCGGCTTGCGGCTTGGACTTCTCCGCCAGCTGGTTCAAAAATTCCAGCACCTCATCCACGCTGCGGGCCATTTTGGTGGCCAATGAACGCTCGGCGTAGTTGTTAAAACCCAACAACTGCGCGAGGGCATGACGGCGTTTCAGAATTTCTGCCATCACCGGCGTGTTGTCCCAGGTACCGGCATCCGGACCTTGGTCAGATGCGCGGGTAACAAAGGCTTCGTACACTTCCCGGCGCAGTTTTCGGTTATCGCAATAAGTCATGATCGGGTAGAAGCTGGGGAAATCCAGCGTGATCACATAGCCCTCCAGCTCTTTTTGCCGTGCAGCCTGCTTGGCCCCGTCAATAGCGGTTTCCGGCACCCCCGACAGTTCACTGGCATCGGTAATCCGCTTGAACCAGCTTTGAGTGGCATCCAATACGTTGTCGCTGAATTTATTGGACAACTCCGCCAGTTCTCGGGACAAGTCGGCGTAGCGCTTCTTGTCGTCCGCTGGCAAATCAACACCGCCCAAATGGAAATCGCGCAAGGTATTCTCGATGGACTTGCGCTGGGCTTCGCTGAGGTCTTTAAAATCGTCCCTTGCCGCCAGCTTCTTGTAGGCATTGCACAGGGCTTCGTTCTGGCTGATTTCGGTGCTGTATTCGGTCAGCTTTTCCAGGCAGTTCTTGTACACCGTGCGCAGGTCGTCGTTGTTCATCACGCCGTTTAGGTGGGAAATCACGGACCAGGCATTGCTCAAGTCGTTTTCCATCGCCTGCATGGGTTGTACCAGGGTATCCCAGGTTGGATCGTCCTGTTCAGCCAGCGATTGGATCTTCATCCGATTCTTGCTGAGAATCTGGTCAATCGCCGTTTCCATGTGCTCGGTGCGAATGTGCTCGAACTTCGGCAGCAGATCGTCAGTCAGTAGCGGGTTATTCATAGGTCCCCTTCTCAGCTATTCCGGTTTAAGGTACTTTCAGGCAACTCCAATGCTTGGGGGAGTCTTTGGGAGGTGAGCTTTCCAAAAATTTGCGCAGCCCACCTCCCAAAGACTCCGTCCCCTCACTTTTCGGCCTGTAAAAGGTATATGTAATGGCGAATGTACGAACTCACAAGGGTAGCACACCAAAATTTGGTAAAAGTACCTGGATAGACGAGAGTGCTGTGGTGATCGGCGATGTGGAAATGGGCGACGATTGCTCAGTCTGGCCCATGACCGTGATCCGCGGTGACATGCACAAAATTCGCATTGGCGACCGCTGCAGCATTCAGGACGGGTCGGTTTTGCACATCACCCACGCCAGCGATTTCAACCCGGGCGGTTGGCCGCTGATTCTCGGGGACGATGTGACTGTGGGCCACAAGGCACTGCTGCACGGATGCACCATTGGCAGCCGGGTGCTGGTCGGCATGGGCTGTACCGTGATGGACGGGGCCGTGGTCGAAGACGAAGTGATCATCGGGGCAGGCACCTTGGTGCCGCCGGGCAAGCGGCTTGAATCCGGTTACCTCTATGTCGGCTCGCCCTGCAAACAAGCAAGAGCGTTGAGCGACAAAGAGAAAACCTTCTTCAAGTACACCGCTGCCAACTACGTGAAGCTGAAGAACGAATACCTCGACACTTCAGAATAAGCTCAGCCGGAACTCAGTTTCCGGCTGGCGCTTTGGCGCCTGCGTTTTTCAGGGCGCGGGCGTAATCGCCGCTGCGGCCATGCCTGGAGATGCGATCCAGCATGGTTTCGCCGTGCTCGTCTGTTGCATCCAGGTTACGGCCAGCGGCCACAAAGAACCCGACAAAACGCTCGAAATCCTCGGCACGCATGGCTTCATAAGCGCGTAGCAACACGAAATGGTCCGCCTGCAAGCTCTTGTCATACGGCTCCAGGTCCAGGAAGCTTTTTACCCGCTCGTCACTCCACACTTCATCAAGGACTTTCGGTTTATCCGGTCCGCTCATTGCTCTTACTCCCAATGGATTCCAGGTATTAAGGCCGCACAGTATAAGGCTTTGAAACTGTGCCAGTTATATGAAAGTACTATGAGGATCTACGCTGCAAGCATAAGGCAGCGCAAGTCAGGGTAGAATTTCGACAGGAAGATCGCCAACCGCTTCGTTTGTCTCACATTCGGGGTTTCGGATGGAGATCTCCACCCGGCGGTTCAAGGCCCGGTTTTCCGGGCTGTCATTTGCTGCCAACGGGCGAGTTTCAGCGCGCCCGGCTGCCATCACACGATCTGCGGGTATTTGCCGGTTCATCACCAGCTCATGCACCACCGACACGGCCCGTGCCGCGGACAGGTCCCAGTTCGAGCGGTATTTACTGCTGGAAATGGGGCGGTCGTCAGAATGGCCAGATACCACCACATCGCCCTCACAACCGGCCAAAACCGACACAACCCGTTCAATGATCGGAATCATACTGGGTTTGATCGCAGCCTCTCCTGAACGAAAGGTCGCTTCCTCGGCAAACCGGATAACCACCTGATCTTCGTCGTAATTTACTTGTACACTGCCGGCTGCGGCTTCTGGCTCCAGTTCCCGTACCAGTCTGGAGGTCAGGTCGAGGACACCGCCGGGAATCTGTCGAATTTCCGGCTGTTCCGCCCGTTCATCAATAAACTCTGGCTGGTCCTGCAAATTGTCTGACGGGTCGGGCAGTGACACGGTATCCGATTCCACTAAAGTGATCGGTGATCCACCGATACCGTCGCCAATGACATTTTGCGAACCGAAAGCCAGTGACATGGAATTTGCCATAGCCTTGTACTTTTCCACATCCATCTCGGCAAACGACAACAGCAAGATAAAGAAGGTCAGCAGCAGGGTCGCCAGATCGGCAAAGGTGACGATCCAGTCTGGCGCACCGTTTTTGGTTTTTTGCCGTTTGCGAGGCCGGGGCAGCAACAAACCTTATGCCTCCTTTTCAGGCGCAAGACCGGTCCGATGCTCGGGGGGCAGGTAGGAAGACAGAAACTCCGTCATCACTCTGGGGTTTTCACCGCGCATAATGCTCTTGATAGAGGTAAGGATCAGCAATTGGTTGCGCGCATCGTCGTCGGCTTTCAGCTGCAGTTTTTCCGCCAGAGGCAGGGCAATCAACTGAGCAAGAAAAGCCCCGTACAGCGTCGTCAGCAGGGCGATGGCCATGGCGGGCCCGATGGTGGAAGGGTCATCCAGGGTATTCAGCATCTGCACCAAGCCAATCAGAGTGCCCAGCATGCCAATGGCCGGGGCGGATTCACCGATACCGCGAAACACCCGCTCAGCCACTTCGTAGCGCTCGGCGATTTGCTGGCTTTCTTGCAGCAAGGCTTCTTCCACCAGTTCCGGCGGGTGGCCATCAACACAAAGAGAGATGGCTTTTCTCAGGAAGTCGTCGCTGGCTTCGTGCTCTTCGAGGCCCAGAATGCCCTCCTTGCGCACCATTCGGCTCAGCTCTCCCACTTCCAGAATTAACGAAGAAGGGCGAGGGAGGCGATCGGTAAACACCGTTTTCGCCGCCAGCCGGAACGCACTGGCAACCGTAGGCAACCGGAATTTGATTAAGGTAACCGCGAAAGTGCCGCCGAGCACGATGGCCAAGCCAGGCAGATTCAGGAAGGTCGTGAGCGAGGCGTTTGCCAGCATGGCAAGCACAACAATCACAACTCCGGCGAGCAGCCCTACCAACGTCAGAATATCCATGACCTTCCCTTACGGCCGAGGTTATCCAACCCGGCTCAGTCGTTTCTCAGTTCGTCCACAACCGGATCGGTTTCCGGGCGGACACCCCGCCACACCAGAAACGCTTCAGCCGCTTGCTCGACCAGCATGCCCAACCCGTCGTAGACGTGCCGGGCACCGTTATCCAGCGCCCACTGATTGAACGTGGTGGTTTGCAGAGAGTACATCATGTCGTACGCCACGGTGTCCGGCCCGATCACATTCCCCGAAATCGGCGGCAAATCACCCTGCAAACTGGCGCTGGTGCCGTTGATAATGACATCAAACGGCTGCGCCGGTTGCTCGAAGCCACAAGCGGACATCTCAACGTTGGCAGCTTCGTCGGCAAACAAACGGACCAATGCCTCGGCCTTGGCGACGGTTCGGTTAGCGAGGGTCAGGGCCGCAGGCTGTTCCGCCAGAATCGGACCCAATACGCCCCGTACGGCACCGCCAGCCCCCAACACAAGAATGCGCGCACCCTTGAGCGGTACTTTCTGGTTGTCACGCAAATCGCGAACAATACCGACACCATCTGTGTTATCGGCCACAAGGTCATTTTCTTGATCGAGGTACAACGTATTGGCTGCGCCGGCTTTTTCCGCTCGGGGTGTTCGGTGTTCCGCCAGCGTCCAGGCCTGCTCCTTAAACGGAACGGTAACGTTCAGACCTTTTCCGCCGCCGTCAAAAAACTGCTTTACGGTTCCGGCAAAATCGTTCAACGGCGCCTGAATGGCGGTGTATTCCACAGGCTCGCCGGTTTGCTGCGCAAACAAACTGTGAATCCGGGGCGACTTGCTGTGGTTGATCGGGTTTCCGACCACCGCATAGAGTTCATTAATCATCGACACCCTCCAACCAGTTTCGGTCCGCGAGGAAGTATTCCGTCAATCGAGCTTCTTCACTGCCGGGCTCCGGTTGGCGGCTGTAATCCCAGCGCACCATCGGCGGCAATGACATCAGGATGGATTCTGTCCGGCCACCCGACTGCAACCCGAACAAGGTGCCTCGGTCATACACCAGATTGAATTCCACGTAACGCCCGCGGCGATAAAGCTGAAAATCCCGTTCCCGCTCGCCCCAGGGATGATCCACCCGGCGCTGAACAATGGGCTCGTAGGCTTCAATATAACTGTCGCCCACGGATTGCATAAAGGCAAAATCCCGCTCAAAGTCGCCGGTGTTGTGATCATCAAAGAACAGACCGCCGACACCGCGAGGTTCCTGCCGGTGCTTCAGGTAGAAATACTCGTCGCACCAATGCTTGAAGCGTGAGTAAACGTCGTCGCCAAACGGCTCACAAGCGTTGCGCGCGGTGCGATGCCAGTGCACACAATCTTCGTCGAAACCGTAGTAAGGGGTCAGGTCGTAACCACCGCCGAACCAATACACCGGATCACCGTCTTTGGGTGTGGCGATGAAAAATCGGACGTTGGCGTGGGAGGTTGGCACATACGGGTTCTCGGGGTGCATCACCAACGACACCCCCATCGCTTGCCAAGGTGCGCCGGCCAGATGAGGGCGGTGCGCTGTGGCTGACGGCGGCATGGTGTCGCCCATCACGTGGGAGAAATTCACGCCGCCTTTTTCAAACACTTTGCCCTCAGAAATGACCCGGCTGATACCGCCGCCGCCTTCGGGACGTTCCCAGCTGTCTTCGATGAAGGACGCCTGACCATCCAGTGCTTCCAATCGCTGGCAAATGCGATCCTGAAGGCCCAGTAAATACGCTTTAACGACCTGAGAGTCCGGCTGTTGTGACATGCTTGCTCCTAACGAAACTGTTTTCCGGTGAGGATATCGATAATGCGGCTGGGTTTACGGTTGCCCCCGAGTGCGCCCGGTATCACGCGGTCGAGTTCCTTTCCGAAATAACGCCGTACCTGCCAGATGTTACGGGCAGGAGCCCGTCCTGCCGGGTTACACGAGGTTGAAACCAGAGGCATTCCCGTCGCTTCACACAGGTCCTGCACCAACGGGTGGTCAGACACTCGAACGGCGATGGTGCTGTGTTGCCCCCGCACCCATTCGGGAATTTGTTCCAGTACGTCCGGTATCAAACAGGTGATGGGCCCGGGCCAGTGTTGCTCGGCTTCCCATTGCAACACACGCGGCAGAGGGTCTAAAAGAAACCGCACCTGATCGATGGACGATGCCACCAGAATCATGCCCTTGGCCATCGGCCGCTGTTTCAACTCAAGGATGCGTTCTACCGCCTGTTGATTCCAGGGGTCACACCCCAGGCCCCATACGGCTTCGGTGGGGTAAGCAATTACTCCGCCGGACAACACGGTGCGGCGGGCACAGTGCAGTTGCCAGGCATTCAAGGACGACGTTGGCGACATATAGAAATCGTACAACCTGCTTGATCAGATAGTGGAAATGCACCGGTTAGCCTCGCCGCAAGTATCCGCCCGGGGCAGAACACGCCAAACCTTCCAATTCCAGCAGCAAAAGCGACTGCATCAACTGATCGGCCGGTAATCCGGTGGCAAGACTCAATGCATCGGTAGACTGTGGATCATACCCCAAAGCCTCGAATACCGCGATTTCCCGACTGTCCAGATCCGGTTTTTCAACCGGACGGGCAAGCTCTGGCGCGGGCGCTTCCTGCATCGACCACCAGGTGCCTAATTCTTCCAGCACGTCATCGGCCGTTTCGACCAGCCTCGCCCCTTGTTTGATCAGTTGATGGCAGCCTTTGGCGACCGGGCTGTGGATGGAGCCGGGAATGGCGAACACCTCCCGGCCTTGCTCAAGAGCGGTTCTCGCGGTAATCAGTGACCCGCTTTTCAAACTCGCCTCCACCACCAGCACACCTCGGCTCAAGCCACTGATGATGCGATTCCGTTGCGGGAAATAGGCGGCTCGGGCCTGAGTGCCTGGCGGGTATTCCGACACAATCAGACCGTTATCCATAATGCGGTGGGCCAGTTTTCGATGCTGCGCCGGGTACAGCCGATCCAGACCACACCCCACCACAGCAATGGTCGGATGCCCGGCATCCAGTGCCCCGGCATGGGCTGCACCGTCAATGCCCAGCGCCAGCCCACTGGTGATCAACAAGCCGCGCTTGCTCAGTTCCGCGGCAAACTGCCGAGCGTGATCCAAGCCTTGCCGGGTGGCATTGCGACTACCCACCACGCCAATCTGATCTTGCAACAGCAGCCTGCTATCGCCCAACAAGTAAAGCACCAGCGGCGCATTGTGTATCTGTCGCAGCGCCTCCGGGAAATCGGGATGACCCTGGCCAATGATCGCAATGCCATGTTGCTGGCACGCCTGATGAATCCAGAGCGCGTGCTGTATTTTAGGGTGATGGACATCCCCCGCTTGCCAGGCATGAACCAGTTCAATGGCTTCGGTCCCCAGGCCTAACGCTTTGAGAGTCGCGGCGTTCAGATCAAGCGTATCAACCAGACTGGCGGTGTTGGACTGCACTCGTTCACGAGCGCGCACGCCAAACCGGGGAAGCAGCGAAAGTACCAGCCAGCGGCCAGCCTCAGATTGCAGATATTTCTGTTCCGACATTTTTCATCCTTGAAAACAATAATGGCCGGGCGCTCCGGCCCAGCCATTCAATGTTACTGCTTATCACCACGCGCAGCCTGTCTGAGCTGCGCGGGTAGAGAAATATCAGGGGTTTACGACCTTGTCACCCACCGACAGCGAACGAGTTGCCTTCAGAACCAGCCCGTAGCTCATCTTCTCGTACACCTGGAACACCATCAGCAGACCGGCCCGCTCGGACGGCAGTTCAATGGTTTCGCCGGTGATGGGGTCGCGAACACGGTTGCCGGCTTTCATCACCGCCAGCACGTTGCCGGCTTTCATACCTTCACGGGCACCACGGTTAATGGCCACTACGTTGTATTGGCCAATCTGGTTGACGCCGCCATCGACCGAGATCATCTTGCCTTCGATCTCCGCATCCGGTGAACTCGGCATAAAGTTAGTGGTCAGACGACGGTCTTCACTCACCAGCAAGCGGTCACCAATGCGCACCTCTTCGCTGGAGCGAGTCAGATTGACGGTCAACACGTCGCCGTTCTCGGCCGCCACGTTACCCCGGGCGATGCTGCGTGCTTCCAGCCCCAGGAACTCGCCGGTATCCGGATCAACAAATTCCTGGCTGCGGCGGAACACGCCAACCCGATCAGCAGGCTTTTCACCGCGGGCGTAGATTTTGTCCCCGGCACCGGTGATGATGCGGCCGTCTTCGCCTTCCAGCACATACGGCGCACCGTTGATTTCTTCAGGGCTGACGATGCGGGTGTCGGTCAGGAAGCTGGCAATGGCATCCAGAGGAATCGCGGGAATTGGCGTATCAATGGCTTCGGAACGGATTTGAGGAGACAGTTTCACATCGCCGGACGCCACCTTGGTGATGCGCGGTTTGCCGTCAATGTAAACCAGCGCCAGGCGATCACCCGGATAAATCAGGTGCGGGTTGGCAACCTGAGGGTTTACGTGCCAGATTTCCGGCCAGTACCAAGGGTTGTTCAAAAAACGCCCTGAAATGTCCCAAAGGGTATCCCCTTTGACGACGGTGTAACGCTCAGGATGGTCAGCTTTGAACTCGGGCTGTGCCTGGGCCAAAGAGGTAAACAGCAGCGTGGTAGCCGCCAGAGCGTACAACAATTTCCTCATCGTCTGTATCCTTGATCGCGTGCCTTGAATCTTAGCGTTCGGTAACGTCACCACAGATCACCCGCAGCTTGTTACACTGTTATTCCCGTTACTATAGAAGATGTAGGGGGATTTGTGATGTTATCTTTTGTTCTTCCAGCAAATTCTGCGGAATAATCGATAGAATCCTACTATTAACTGATCAGTTTGTACTCAATCGGTAATTTATCGGATAATACCCCCATCACACATGCTTCATAATAGAATTGTGAAGAAAATTTGCGCAGTACGCTGTCGCATTTCAGAGAAGCCAGAGCACTATGATTCTAGATATTCTTGAGTACCCCGATCCGCGCCTACGCACCATTGCCAAGCCGGTAGACGAGGTAACCGACGAGATCCGAACGTTGATCGACGACATGTTCGAGACCATGTACGATGCGCCCGGCATTGGTTTGGCGGCAACGCAGGTGAACGTGCACAAGCAGATCATCGTGATGGACTTGTCCGAAGACAAGAGCGAGCCAAGGGTGTTCATCAACCCGAAAGTGGAAGTACTGGATGGCGACTTGGAAGCCATGCAGGAAGGCTGCCTGTCGGTGCCCGGTTTTTACGAAGATGTAAAACGCATTGAACACGTTCGCATTACCGCCAAAGACCGAAACGGTGACGATTTTGAACTGGAAGCCACCGGCCTTCTGGCGGTTTGTATCCAGCACGAGATGGATCACCTGAACGGCAAATTGTTTGTGGATTACCTCAGCTCTCTCAAGCGCAACCGAATTCGCAAGAAGCTGGAAAAACTCCACAAGCAAAGCGCCTGAGCCCGAGCCGGATAATGGCGCTCAACTTCAGACCGAATTCAGGACCGGGTTACGACCCGGTTTTTTCGTATTCAACGACACAGAGATAACACCACCGTGCGCATTGTTTTTGCCGGAACTCCGGACTTCGCCGCCATCGCCCTGAAAGCCATACTTGCAGCCGGACACACGGTTGTAGGCGTTTACAGCCAGCCTGACCGGCCTGCCGGCCGCGGCCGCAAATTGATGCCAAGCCCGGTAAAACAAGTGGCACTGGATGCCAACATCCCTGTGTTTCAGCCCCAGAGTTTAAAGCCCGAAGACGCGCAACAAGAGCTGGCCGCCCTGAAGCCAGACGTCATGATCGTTGCAGCCTACGGTCTGATTTTGCCGAAAGCGGTTCTGGACATACCAAGCCACGGCTGCCTCAACATCCACGCCTCCTTGTTGCCTCGGTGGCGCGGTGCTGCACCGATTCAGCGGGCCATTGCCGCCGGCGATGCCGAGACCGGTATCACCATCATGCAGATGGATGTGGGCCTGGATACCGGCGACATGCTACTGAAAACCGCTACTCCGATTAACCCGGACGATACCGGCGGCAGCCTTCACGACCGATTAGCGGATATGGGCGGCGATGCGATAGTAGAGGCGTTGGCGAAACTGAGCCAAAGCGCGCTGACCGGCGAGCCCCAGAACGACGACGAAGCCTGCTACGCCCACAAGCTGTCAAAAGAAGAAGGCCACATCGACTGGAACAACAGCGCCACCGACATCGAGCGACTGATCCGGGCGTTCAATCCCTGGCCCGGCACCTTCACCGACCTGGGCAAACAGCGCATCCGCTTGCATCAGGCGCAGGCATTAGAGCAGGGCAGCGACAAAGCCCCCGGCACCGTGCTTCGCCGTGAACGGGAAGGCATCGACATTGCTTGCGGTACTGGCAGCCTGAGAGTGACCAAAGTGCAACTGCCCGGCACCCGCGCCTTGACCGTGAACGATTTGATTAACGGCGGCAAACCCGTGCTGATGCCTGAACAGGAGCTGAACTGATCATGTTCTATGACTCCCTGCCGTTCCGCGCCGTCGCCGCCGACGTGCTGCTTTCGGTCGAAAACGGGCAATCGCTGTCGCAATGCCTGCCCTACGCTCTGAGCCAGCTGCCTCCCGAACAGCGGCCCCAGTTGCAGGCCATTTGCTACGGCACCTGTCGCTGGTTTCACCGACTGGATGGCGAACTCAATCAGCGCCTGAAAAAGCCCATTCGCAAACCCGACCGGGTGATTCATCATTTAATGTTGGTTGCCCTGTTCCAGCTTCGTTTTAGTGAACAAGCCACCTACGCCATTCTCAACGAAACCGTCGAAGCGTGCCGAGCACTCGATCGGCCGCACCTGACCGGGCTGGTCAATGGTGTGTTAAGAGCGGCCGAGCGGGAAGGCGCACCGGAGCCGGGCGACGACAGCAGCCGCTACAGCCATCCGGTCTGGATGGTGGAGAAACTGCGCCACAACTGGCCCGACCACTGGCCAGCCATCCTCGATGCCAACAACACCCAGGCACCGATGACCCTGAGGGTAAACGCCCTGCGTTTTAGCCGCGACGAATACCTGAAGTTACTGACCGATGCCGGCATTGGCGCCAAAGCAACCCGCTTTGCCCCGCTAGGCATTCAGTTGGAGCGCCCGTTTCCGGTGGATAACTTGCCGTGGTTTGAAGACGGCGCGGTCAGTGTTCAGGATGAAGCCGCCCAGCTGTGTACTACTCTGATGGATCTTCAGCCTGGTCAACGAGTGTTAGACGCCTGCGCGGCACCCGGCGGCAAAACCTGCGCCATTCTGGAAAACTGTGCCGAGCTTGCCGAAGTGGTCGCCATTGACGAATCGGCCGACCGCCTGCCCCGGGTGCAGGAAAATCTTGACCGCCTCGACTTGTCCGCCAGCCTGTTACAAGCCGATGCCGCGGACATCGAGCAATGGTGGGACGGCCAGGCCTTTGACCGAATTCTGCTGGATGTACCCTGCAGCGCCACCGGCGTTATTCGCCGACACCCGGACATCAAATTGCTGCGCCGGGAATCGGACATTGTGCCGCTGGCCGGCATTCAACTTGGCCTGCTGAACGCCATGTGGTCTATTCTGAAACCCGGAGGCCGTTTGGTATACGCCACCTGCTCGGTGTTTCCGCAAGAGAACCACCGCATCATTCAACGCTTCCTGAAGCAGCAAGAACAGGCACAGCTGATTCCCATCGACGCGAGCTGGGGCCTGGATATGGAAGCCGGTCGCAATCTGCTGCCGGATCCAGACAGCCATGACGGCTTTTTCTACGCCGTGCTGGAGAAACCTGACGCATGAATATCCTGATTCTCGGTGCGGGCCAGGTCGGCGGTACGCTGGCCGAACACCTCGCCAATGAAGCCAACGACATCACCGTTATCGACAGCGATAGCGTTCGCCTCCGGGAGCTGCAAGATCGCCTCGACATTCGCACTGTGCACGGCAAGGCGTCTTATCCGGCGGTACTGAACGAAGCCAATGCCGAAGACGCCGACATGGTGATCGCCGTCACCAACAGCGATGAAACCAACATGGTGGCGTGCCAGGTTGCCAAGCTTCTGCACAAAACCCCGACCACCATCTGCCGGGTACGCGCGGGTTCCTATCTGGCCAATCCTGCGCTGTTCTATAACAAAGATACCGAGAAGGATCTGGATAAACTTCGGGGCTTCCCCATTGATGTCATCATCAGCCCGGAACAGCTGGTTACCAAACACATCACCCGGCTGATCGAGTACCCCGGCACGCTTCAGGTATTGGAGTTTTCCAAAGGCCTGACCCGGCTGGTCGCCATCAAAGCCATTGAAGGTGGCCCCCTGGTCGGCCGTGAGCTTTCCTATCTGCGCACCCACATGCCGAAGATCGACACCCGGGTTGCCGCCATTTTCCGGAAAGACCGGGCCATCATCCCGAAAGGCGATACCGTGATCGAAGACGGCGATGAAGTGTTCTTCATTGCCGCCACCGATCATATCCGCTCGGTGATGAGCGAGTTGCAGCCGCTGTCTAAGCCCTACAAACGCATCTTCATTTGTGGCGGTGGCAACATTGGCTACCGGCTGGCACGAGCACTCGATAGCCGCTATCAGGTAAAAATTCTCGAGCGGGATCACGACCGCTGCATCATGTTGTCGGAAAAACTCCGCAAAACGGTGGTGCTGGAAGGCAGCGGCGCTAATAAAGACATTCTGGTGGAAGAAAACATCGAGAATACCGATGTCTTTTGTGCGGTCACCAACGACGACGAAACCAACATCATTGCGTCGCTGTTAGCCAAGCGCCTGGGTGCTCGCAAAGTCCTGACCTTGATCAACAACCCCGACTACGTTGATTTGATTCAGGGCGGTGTCATCGACGTTGCCATCTCGCCCCAGCAGACCACCATCGGCAGCTTGCTGACCCACGTGCGCCGGGGCGATGTGGTGAACGTACACGCCCTGCGCCGCGGCGCCGCCGAAGCCATCGAGGCCATTGCCCACGGCGACCATCGATCCTCGAAAGTGGTGGGCAGAAGGCTGGATGAGATTCATCTGCCGCCGGGCACCACCATCGGCGCCATCGTGCGCCATGGCGAGGTTCTGATTGCACACGATCATTTGCGCGTGCAGCCGAACGACCACGTTATTTTGTTCTTGGTCGATAAATCCCGAATTCGGGATGTCGAGAAGCTATTCCACGTGGGGCTCACTTTCTTCTGATTGATCCCGAACAAATCAATACGCAGATTGGCACTTAGAAAAGCAGCGCCAGCCAGCGTATAATGCGCGTTTTCAAATTTCGGAGTGCTCCGTAACAACGGGGCGCCACACACAGACTGACCAGCAGGCAATCGTCGTGACAGACAAGGCAACCAATAACTCCGCGCCAGACATCAAGACCTTTCAGGGTCTGATTCTGGCATTGCAGAATTTCTGGGCGCAGCATGGCTGCGTGATACTTCAGCCTCTCGATATGGAAGTCGGCGCCGGCACATTCCACTCGGCCACATTCCTGCGCTCCATCGGGCCCGAGACCTGGAACGCCGCCTACGTGCAGCCCAGCCGCCGACCGACCGACGGCCGCTACGGTGAAAACCCGAACCGCCTGCAGCATTACTACCAGTTTCAGGTGGTTCTGAAACCGTCTCCAGACAATATTCAGGAACTGTACCTGGACTCGTTACGCGCGTTGGGGCTGGACCCGCTGGTACACGACATCCGCTTTGTGGAAGACAACTGGGAATCCCCAACTCTGGGCGCCTGGGGTCTGGGCTGGGAAATCTGGCTAAACGGTATGGAAGTCACCCAGTTCACTTACTTCCAGCAGGTGGGCGGTCTGGAATGCTACCCGGTTACCGGCGAGCTGACCTACGGCCTTGAGCGCATCGCCATGTACCTGCAAGGCGTGGACAGCGTTTACGATCTGGTGTGGACCAACGGTCCGGACGGCGTCGTTACCTACGGCGATGTGTTCCATCAGAACGAAGTGGAGCAATCCACCTACAACTTCGAACAGGCCGATACCGAATTCCTGTTCCACAGCTTCGACGTGTACGAGCGGGAAAGCGCCCGCCTGATCGAAGCTGGCCTGCCACTGCCTGCTTACGAGCAGGTACTTAAGGCCTCCCACACCTTCAACCTGTTGGATGCTCGCCACGCCATCTCAGTGACCGAGCGCCAGCGTTTCATCCTGCGTGTACGTACCTTGGCTCGCTCCGTGGCTCAGGCTTATTTTGAAAGCCGTCGCAAGCAAGGCTTCCCGTTGGCCCCGGAAGCTCTCCGCAACGAAGTGCTGGCAGCGGCCGATGCGGCTGACGCCAAAGCCAAAAGCAAGAAGTCCGGAAAAGCGAAAAAGGCACAGCAGGAACAGGGGAAAGCATAATGGCTACACAGGATTTTCTAGTCGAACTGGGCACCGAGGAACTGCCTCCGAAAGCCCTCAAAGGCCTGTCTGACGCCTTTACTCAAGGCATTACCAAAGGCCTCGAAGACGCTGGTGTTGCCTTTGGCGCCGTTGAAGCCTTCGCGGCGCCACGCCGTTTGGCGGTGCGCATTCGGGATCTGGCCGATGCCCAACCCGACAAGTCTGTGGAAAAGCGTGGCCCTGCGGTTAAAGCCGCCTTTGACGATGCCGGCAACCCGACCCGCGCACTGACCGGCTTCGCCACCTCATTGGGCATTACCCCCGATCAACTGGACACGCTGGAAACCGACAAAGGTGCCTGGCTGGTGTATCGTACCGTTGAAAAGGGCAAGCCCACCGTTGAGCTACTGCCGGAACTGGTCAACCAGTCGCTGTCGGCCTTGCCCATTCCCAAACGCATGCGTTGGGGTGCCCATCGCACCGAATTCGTGCGCCCGGTCCACTGGCTGATCATGCTGTACGGCAACAACGTAATCGACACCCCGATCATGAACCTGAAGCCCGGCAACAAAACCCGTGGCCACCGCTTCCATTGCCCGAAAGAGCTGATCATCCCGACCCCGGCCGACTACGAAACCGTGCTCAAGCAAGAAGGTTACGTGCTGGCTGATTTCGCCGAGCGTCGTGAGCAAATTCGGGTTGGCGTGAACGCACTGGCCAAGAACGAAGCCGGTGGCGTTGCCGTTATCGACGAAGATCTGCTGGACGAAGTCACCGCCCTGAACGAATGGCCGGTGCCGTTGATGGGCCGTTTCGACGAGCGCTTCCTGAAAGTGCCTGCCGAAGCCCTGATTTCCTCCATGAAGGAGCACCAGAAATACTTCCACGTGGTCGATAGTAACGACCAGATGTTGCCGTTGTTCATCACCGTCGCCAACCTGGAAAGTAAAGATCCTGCCCAGGTGGTTGCCGGTAACGAGAAGGTCATTCGCCCACGCTTGTCGGACGCCGCCTTCTTCTTCGAAACCGACTGCAAAACCAAGCTTGAAGAGCGTGTCGATTCGCTCAAGCCCATCGTGTTCCAGGAAAAACTGGGCAGCATTTACGACAAGTCTGTGCGCGTCGCGGCATTGGCCAAGAAGATCGCCGAAGCGATCGACAGTGATCCAGCGCTGGCCGAACGTGCCGCGATGCTGGCCAAGACCGATCTGGTTACTGAAATGGTGCTGGAGTTCACTGAGCTACAAGGCATCATGGGCAGCTACTACGCCACCGACGACGGCGAACACGCCGACGTTGCCAAGGCCCTGAACGAGCAATACATGCCACGCTTCGCCGGTGACGATCTGCCCACCACGCTGACCGGTTGTGCCGTTGCCATCGCAGACCGTATCGATTCGCTGGTCGGCCTGTTTGGTATCAACCAGCCACCATCCGGTACCCGTGACCCGTTTGCGCTGCGCCGTGCCTCCCTCGGTGTACTGCGCATCATCATCGAGCGTGAACTGCCGCTGGATTTGCAGACCCTGTGTGAATGGGCGGAAGAGAACTTCACAGTGCTGACCGAAGAGAACACCGCCAGCACCGTGGTTAACTACATGCTGGAGCGCTTCCGGGCCTTCTACGACGAGCAGGGCATCAGTGCCGAAGTCTATCTGGCCGTGCACGCACGTCGCCCGACCTGCCCACTGGATTTCAACCGCCGCGTGAAGGCCGTTGAAGCTTTCCGCCAGCTGCCAGAAGCTCTGGCTTTGGCCGGTGCCAACAAGCGGGTATCGAACATCCTGACCAAACAGGGCGGCGACAGCATTGGCGAAACCATAGACAACGCGTTGCTGCAGGATGAGCCCGAGAAAGTTCTGGCCCAGAAGGTTGAAGAGCAAGCCGCAAAAGTGTTGCCGTTGTTCGAGCAAGGCGACTACGCCACCGCTCTGACATCCTTGGCCAGCCTGCGCGAGTCTGTGGATAACTTCTTCGACGAGGTCATGGTTATGGCCGACGATGAAGCCGTTAAAAACAACCGTTTGGCGCTGCTCAACCGTCTTCGCAACCTGTTCCTGCGCGTTGCCGATATTTCCCTGCTACCCACAGCCGGGTAAAGGCGCTAACGCGCAGTTTTAAGTAGGTATTTCCCCAGGGAAGGGGCTAGCAAAATGGCCGGTAATCCGTATAATACCGGCCGTTGATCGGCGTGTGGCGCAGCTTGGTAGCGCACTTCGTTCGGGACGAAGGGGTCGCAGGTTCGAATCCTGCCACGCCGACCACTTTCCCGCTTTTCTGTTGTTCTTCTCCCTCGTTTTTATCACTCCACAGCCCTTTTCGGGTTAGCATTTCTGTATCTTTCGTAAGTCTGCTAATGTTCTGGCAATTATCTTTAATCAGAATAGAAAGGAGGGCATTTTATGAAAGAAGCACTGGCCCGGCTACGTCAATTCCGTGACGACAGAGATTGGAAACAATTCCATAACCCAAAAGATTTATCACTGGCTCTGAGTATTGAGGCTTCAGAGTTGTTGGAACTGTTTCTCTGGAAATCTCCCGAGCAAGCCAATGTAGAGAAAGTGAAAGAGGAACTGGCCGATGTTGTTGCCTATGCCCTGTTGCTGGCCGACAGCTACGACCTTAATCTGGAACAAATCGTCCTCGACAAGATTACCAAGAACGAACAGAAGTACCCCGTTAGCAAGGCTAAAGGAACGGCCAAAAAATACACGGAGCTATGAGTCAATCGTCGATGGTAGAAGTAAAGCGTTACCCATTCAACCAAGACGCTATCAGCGAGTTACGTAGCAACGCTTTTGCAGCGGATAGCTGGCCCTTGGTTTACGTCCTAAGTGATGAAAAACACCGACGTGCTTACATCGGCGAAACCACAGACACGCTCACCCGCATGAGCACCCACCTGAAACACGACGAAAAACAACTGCTAACAGCTGTCCACCTGATCACCAGTGAATACTTCAACAAATCGGCTACGCTGGACGTTGAATCACTGCTCATTAAGTATATGGCAGCAGATGGCAAATACACTCTGCTGAACGGCAATCTCGGGCTCGCCGATCACAACTATTACCAACGTGACGCGCTCTACAACGAAGTATTCAGAGAAGTTTGGAATCGCTTGATCGCCAAAGGAGTGGTATCCCGTACTCTGGATCACCTCGATAATTCCGATGTGTTCAAATATTCCCCCTATAAATCGCTGTCGTTCGATCAGCGTCAGGGGCTGCTTACCATCATGCATGAACTGCTAAACCCTGGTGTTAAAAACATCGTTATTGAAGGTGGTGCAGGTACCGGAAAATCCGTCTTGGCGATATTTCTATTCAAACTGCTTCTCTCAGAAAATCATCACGTTGATCTTCGAGATTTTTCCGAAGACGAAGCAGAAATTCAGTCTTTACTTGCCAAATTACGAAAAGCTACTCCCAAGCCGAAAATGGCCCTGGTAGTGCCGATGACATCCTTCCGAACCACACTGAAGAAGGCCTTCAAACACGTCTCAGGCCTCAGTCCCAGCATGGTGATCAGCCCATCTGAACTCGCGAAACAGCACTACGACATCGTGTTGGTGGACGAATCCCATCGCTTGCGAAAGCGCAAAAACCTTGGAGCCTACTTTGGCAGCTTTGACAAAACCTGTGCTGCATTGAGTATGGACAAACACAGCTGCAGCGAAGTTGATTGGGTATGCCAGCAATCTGCAAAAGCCATTTTCTTCTATGACCAAGGGCAATCGATCAAGCCTTCGGACGCCGATACGGAAGTTTTTCTGCGCCTTAAAGCTGCCAAGGATTCAGTGAAGCACTCGCTACTCTCTCAGTTCCGTGTAAAGGCCGGTCAGCCATACGTTGAGTTTGTTGATAATCTGCTCAACGGACGTGTTGGAGAAGAGGAAGTCTTCCGAGCCAAAAACTATGAATTCGAGGTGTTCGAATCTCTCGGCGATATGGTGCAGGCCATCAACGAGAAAGAAACAAAGGTCAGTCTATCCCGGTTGATCGCCGGCTATTCATGGCCCTGGATCTCGAAAAAGGACAGCACAGCGTATGACATTGTTGTCGATGGCGTTCAGCTTCGCTGGAACAGCACCAATACCGACTGGATTAATAAAGAAGGCTCTCACAACGAAGTCGGATGCATCCACACGACACAGGGCTACGACCTAAACTACGCCGGCATCATATTCGGAGAAGAGATCCGTTTCGATACGGAGACCCAGTCCATCGTCATCGATAAGACCAATTATTTCGACCGCACCGGTGGTCAGGGCATTAAAGACCCGGAGGAACTGAAGCAATACATCATCAATATCTACCGAACCATCATGCTTCGGGGAATTCGCGGCACCTTCGTTTATGCCTGTGATAAGGCGCTTCGGGAATACCTCAAGCAACACATTCCTCTGCGCGCTCCCAGCCAAGTAGAAAACCGGACACCCGAAGTGGTGAATCTCAAGCCCTATGTCAATGCAGTGCCCTTGTTCGATCTACAAGCGGCTGCAGGCACGTTCAGTGACTTACAGGATACACAGTACAAAGACTGGGTAGCCGTACCCAGCGGCATTCCAGTACGGGAGGGGATGTTTGCCTGCCGAGTGATCGGAGAGTCAATGAATCGAGTTATCCCCAATGGCACTTTGTGCCTGTTCCGTCCCGATAGAGGTGGCAGCCGGAATGGCAAAACGGTGTTGGTGGAATGCACAGATAGCATCGATGCTGACTTCGGTTCGCGCTACACGGTGAAAGTGTACGAAAGCTTTAAAACCGAAGACGAACACGGCTGGCTCCATAAGCGCATTCAACTTAAGCCCAACTCGTACGATCAAAACTTCGAAACTCTTGAATTGAACGAAGAAAATGCGCTTCAGTATCGAGTAGTGGGTGAATTTATGTGCGTAATCGAGTAACCACGCGTTGTCTAAAACGCCCCCTACAACAAATGCTCAATCGGCAAAAACGAAAACACCGAAACCATCATCCGTTTGAGCACCCCAACACCCGGATCATGGCTGTGCCGAATCTCTTCGTCACCATTGCGCTCTATCCACTGCAAATCGCCGTCTTCGTCCAGCACCACCTCATAGGCGGTTACCCGGGCCTGTTCTTCAAAATGGTTTTCCATCAGTTGAGTCAGTTCCGGGCTTTCGATCACAAACCCTAACTCCGTGTTGATGTGAACGGAACGAGGGTCGAAGTTGAACGAGCCCACGAACAACCGTTGTCCGTCCACAGCGAAGGTTTTGGCATGAAGGCTGGAAGAGGAACTGCCCATCAGATTGTCCTGTAGAGAACGCTCCACAGGCTCTTCTCCGGGCACCTTGCGCAACTCGAACAGCTGCACGCCGGCTTCCAGCAGCGGTTTCCGGTATTTGGCGTAGCCGGCGTGCACCATGGCTACGTCGTTGGCTTCCAGCGAATTGGTGAGCACACGCACCTGTACGCCTTGGCGCTCCAGTTTTTGGAACATCTCCACCCCGGCTTTGGTGGGGATAAAGTAAGGCGACACCAGTGTGATCGAGTGTTCGGGATTGCCCATGGCCTGCGCCAACTGGCGGCTCATTAAGCCCTTTTCAGTCTTTTCGCCAAGCACTTTCGCGGGGTCGTCGCTGACCATCGAAACTGGCGACCAGACAAATTCAAGATCGCCCGCTAACAGGTTCTTCAGAAATTCGGATTCAGACACGGCGCAGACATACTGACTGGCTTCTGTGCTGGCACTGCATTCTCGGGCGGTTTCCACCACTTTTGCCAGATCTTCCGCACCGGGTTCCGGCAAAATCGCTGAGGCGGGATAGGCAGACGCACTGGCCCAGTAGCGGTCGAAATCCCGGGACAATTCATTCACCACCGGGCCAATCGCCAATACATCAAGGTCCGCGAACAACGCTCCGGAGCCGGCGCCGAAATACTCATCGGCTATGTTACGACCACCGATGATCGCGGCCTGGTTATCCGCGGTGAAGGATTTGTTGTGCATCCGGTGGTTCAGGCGCGAGAAGCTGGTGAGATAACCAATCCACTTGGGACTGCGCACCACGAACGGGTTGAACAAGCGCACTTCTATATTGGGATGGGTATGGAGTGCGGCCAAGATATCATCAAGGCCGGAAATGCCATTGTCGTCCAGCAACAGCCGCACTCGCACGCCCCGTTCAGCAGCTCGGTAAAGCACGTCTAATAACAGAATTCCGGTGATATCCGCCTGCCAGATGTAGTACTGCACATCCAAGGTCGCGTCGGCGCCTTCGGCTAAAAGCGCTCGGGCCGCGAAAGCGTCGTAGGCGTTTTGCAGGAACACTATGCCGCTGTCCCCGGGGTGTTCGGCCGCAAGAGGAGCAATGGCACGGCCCAGCCGGGTGCTGGCCGTTTGTTGCGCAGGAATGGATTGGCTTTCCGGACGATCACTCAGAGGGGGAAGGGCACACCCGCTCAGCGCAAGAGACAACATCACGACAAGAACAACGCCGACACCCGGATAAATCCGCCCGAACCTGCTATTCAATGCATACACTCCTTCTGGTTAATGGGTTAGTGTAGCAGGTCGAAACAGCGCTTAACCCAACCTAACCCCAAGCGGAGATTCATGATGATCGGATACGTTACTCTGGGCGTCAGCGATATGGAGAAAGCCAAGCAGTTCTACAGCGACCTGCTGGCCGACATGGGCGCAAAAGTACTCATGGATATGGGCCGAATAGCGTTTATTGGCAAGGACATGAGCTCGCCCTTGTTAGCGGTGTGCACACCGTTCAACGGTGAACCGAACCACCCGGGCAACGGCAACATGTTGGCGTTGCAGCCGGGCTCTAAAGAAGCCGTAGACAGCTACTACAAGAAAGCCATCGAGCTGGGTGCCACCTGTGACGGTGAGCCTGGGCAGCGCATCCCGGACCAGTTCTACGGTGCCTATGTGCGCGACCCAGACGGCAACAAACTGGCGTTTTTCCAGTTCGGCTGATCAACAAAAAAGCCCTTCAGTGATAACGGCAGGGCTTTTTTTCAGGGCGATACCCGAAACAAGCGGCCTCAATAAGCGCCGCGAATCAGATCAATTCCCGGCTTTAACACCTCTTTCCAGGCTTGCCGCAGTTCCGGGCTGTACTCCGGATCGTGCATGCGCACGGTTTTCAGCAACGCCTCTTCCCACAAGTCGTACCATTCCGGCTGAATATCGTAGTTATGGCGGTTGTGGCTTTCGCCCAAATCCCGGAGTTTTCGATCAGACATACCTCGCGCCACCAGAATAATTTGCATCACCCCGTGGCGAAGCAGATGGCGTTGGGCCGACATATCAGTATCTGCAAAACGCTTGCGAATAGCATCAGAGCTCGCCATGAAAAAGTCGTAGAAATCGACAAAAAACTCTTCGTTTTGACAACAACGACCATAGCTCTGGAAAACAAGATCCGTGTTATTCATCTGCAGTGTCTGCCTTGGGGATAAATGAAGAAAACGCGAAAAGCTGACGAATTGTAAGCAAGCGATCTAGACTTGCAATAGTCAGATAGCGAAACATCGGCTTTATTTCAAAGAGTTACAAAACATAACAAAGTTCAGAACGGCTCAGGAAACCACCAGCCCGGCAGCAACCGATTAACTGACGGCTTCAGAAATCGGTCGTCTATGAGCCAGATCACCCCTTGGTCTTCCGGTGTTCGAATCACCCGGCCCGCCGCTTGCGCGACTTTCTGTAAGCCGGGTATGAGGTAGGTGTATTCGTAGCCGTTACCAAACCGCTGCTGTAGCCGGGTTTTCAGGATTTCGTGCCAGGCATCGAAGGGCGGCAGGCCCAAGGTGGCGACGAAGGCGCCGATCAACTGATCCCCGGGCAGATCGATGCCTTCACTGAATACCCCACCTAATACCGCGAACGCTACACTGCCATTGGGCTGCTGAAACTCCGACAGAAACTCGCGCCGCTGCTCCGGGGTCATTCCGGGCTGCTGGCTGCGTTGGGGGATATCCGGCGCTTGGGCCGCCAACGTTTCACTGGCTTCCTGGGCGTATTTGAAGCTACTGAAGAACGCCAGATAATGGCCCGGGTGTTGCCGGAACTGGCTGGCAATCACCTCCGCTATGGGTTGCAGCGACGCTTCCCGGTGTATCTGTCGGGTACTGATGCCGGGGGTGAAGTTCACCTGCAACTGATCGGCACTGAACGGGCTGGGCAGCGAGGTAAAGCGGGCGGCTTCCGTCATACCTAGCAGGTCCCGGTAATAAACGCCAGGGCTTAGGGTAGCGGAGAACAGCAACACCGAGTTGGCAGCGGTAAAACGGTCTCTGAGAAAATCTGCGGGAATCAGGTTCTGCAACGTTAAGCTGGCCCGGCCGCGACCGGTACGCTGGAATTCACACAACGAGTGATCCCCAAAACTGTCCGCCAGCTTCATAAAAGCCACGCTTTCAAACATCACTTCTTGCAACGGTAAGTCTGGTGGGTTGTCGGCCAGGTAATCGGTAATGGTAGACACCAATGCCTGCAAGGCTCCCAATAATTGTGTGGGTAGCGTAGCCAAAAACACCGGCTGGCTTTGCTCACCGTGATCACGAATCAGGCTCTGCCATGCTCGGGCGGTTCGGTCCAAAGCCGACTTCAGCGGTTTCGGCGCGGTTTTCTTAACCTTCAACAAACGCTGCTGATCCAGACGCACCGAATACATACCACGGCCTCGATCCACCAGATTGTGGGCTTCGTCCACCAGCACACTGGCACGCCAGTTGTTTTGGCGGATCAAACCATGGAGCAGGGCGGATTGGTCGAACATCCGGTTCACATCACCAATCACCAGATCGCTCCAGCGGGCCATTTCCTGAGCCAGGAAATACGGGCAAATGTCGTGACCTGCAGCGATTTTCTGCAAAATATCTTGAGTTAGCGGGCTTTTGCTTTGAACAGCTTCAGCCCGCGCATCCGGCAGGCGGTCGAAAAAGCCTTTCGCTAATGGGCAGGAATCGCCGTGGCAGGCTTTGTCCGGGTGTTCACAAGCGTCGTCTTTCGACACCAATTCCAGAGTCCGCAGCGGCCAGGGCTGCAAAGGGTCTTGGCCCGAACGCAACTTATCCACAGCGTCCAGCGCTAACTGCCGAGCGGTGTTTCGGCAAGTGAGGTAGAACAACCGATCCTGATCAGCCGCCGGCATCGCCATTAAGGCCGGGAACAGGGTTCCCAACGTTTTACCCAGTCCGGTGGGCGCTTCCAGTAATAGAGCTTCGCCTTTGACCGCATTCTTATACACCGTTTCCGCCAGTTGCCGCTGGCGTGGGCGGAAGTCCGGGAACGGGAAGGCCATCCCGGCGAGAAGGGCATTGCGCTGTTCCCGGTGATGTTCTTCCTGCTCGGCCCAGGCTTTATAGATCGAACACAGGGCTTCCAGTTCCTGCCACAGCTCGTCGGCACTGGCGGTTTCCACCTGTGTGGTTTCTTTACTCTTGCCGATGTCGAAATAGACCAGCGCCAACTCCAGTTTTTTGCGCTTTTCCTGCCGGCATAATAATGCGCCGTAGACGCGTAATTGCGCCCGGTGCAGCGCCCGTTGATGCTCGCGTACGCGCGATACATCGCCCCGGTGAGTTTTGATTTCTTCCAGCCGGCCGTTGTGCGGGTTATAACCGTCTGCTCTACCGGATAACACCAGCCCCATGCACTCACCAGTCAGTGAGTACTCGCTTTTGTAGCCATAACCGCGGTTGTCCTGAATGGCCTGGTGGCCCGCGATGCCTTCTTCCGCGCTGGGGGCCGGGGTGTATCGAAAGTCCAGATCACCGTGGCGAGCGGCAAACTCACACAGGGTACGCACGGCCACTTTCATAAACGGCCCTCAGCTTCCTGCCAACGCACGTAACATACGCTGGCGGGTATGCCTTGCTGGTCAAAAAACGCGAGCCACCGGCGCTGGTGATCCTGCAGTCGATCACCGGGGCCTTTCACTTCGATCATTTCGTAACGGGGTTCCGGTGCTTCCGCCTTGGGGATAAACCGGATCAAATCCGGGAAGCCGCTGCGGTGCTCCTTCACGTTGGCCAGCAAGCGGTCAAACAGCACCCTGAGATGCTCCGCGGGTATGCAATTCATGGCCAATGTCAGCAAGTCTTCTGTGATCACCGGCCAGGCGACAAACGGGTTCGCAATACCCTGTTTTGCTTTGTAGGTTTCAAAGATTCGCTGTCGATAGGCCCCGGTTTCCAGCCAGGCAAAACACTGGTCGAAATCCGCTTGCCGGCGGGCAACAAAATCTTCCCGGGTCAGATCTGCCGGGCCGATGTGGAACGGGTGGAAGAAGGCGCCCGCGATGGGTTTGAAAATCACCGGCCAGCACAATAGGCCGAACAGGGCATTGATCAGCGTGTTTTCCACATAAAACACCGGTGCTTCGTCGGTGCTGAGATGCGCCAAGGCCGCCTGTTCGACCGAGCCGGTGTCGGGTTTCGGCAGGGTAACGGTGAATTCCCGAATCAACGGTTTGGGCGGCGCCTGAGGTTTCGGTTCGCCCACTTTCGGTGCCAGCCGTTTCAGAAGGCGCTCCAGCCCCTGGGCTTCGGCATCGCTCAGCTCACCGTTCTGCCACTGACTGGCAATATCCCACGCCTCCTCAAACCGCTTCAAACGCTCCAGCAATCGTAACTGCTTGAGCCTGGCTTCCCGGTGCCCACTGGCGGCCCAAGCCTGCAAGGCTAATTCCGAATTACCCTGCCGCTCGGCCTGTCGGCCCAGTTCCAACAACAGCCGGTTCCGGCGGCTGGTGAGCCACGAGTTATCCACAGGGTCGGGAATAGCCGCCCAAACCTCGTCAGCCGCCTCGCCGGCATCCAAGCGCTCCCGGCACTGATGCATTTGCAGGTAACTGTCTAC
Source organism: Marinobacter sp. S0848L (assembly GCF_023016065.1). GTDB lineage: Bacteria > Pseudomonadota > Gammaproteobacteria > Pseudomonadales > Oleiphilaceae > Marinobacter. The sequence goes on from NZ_JALKAQ010000007.1 coordinate 93,332, forward strand.
TTCGGCCCGATGCTGAAAGGCCCGGGATTCGGGGGTAAAAGGCACGGTTTCAAATTGCTGCACGCCCAGCTCCACCAGCACGAAGTCGGTCCAGCTTTGGCGCAGGTTGCCGAAGAACATCAGCCGAATACGATCGAACAAAGCCATACCCTGTACTTGCACCACCGGCGGCACAGATTGCTCGAACCATCGATCAACCGGTTTCGGTTCAGACTCCGCGTCGGCAAGCGCCTCTCGTAACCGGGCTTTGGGCAGGTTTTTGGGCAAACCGTTGTGCGCCAGCCAGTCCGCATACTTCAGCCGCAGTTCCGCCAGCGTAAACAACCGGAACACATCGTCCAGGCCAAGCAACGGGGCAGGCTCCAGCCATTGCTGTGCGATCAGCTCGGCCACGGCTTCGGTTTCCGGCTGAGGCAATTCCGGGTAGTTCAACTTATCCACACGAAACAATTCACCGGTGCGCATAACCATTCGGGTTAATAAAGCTCGCGCCGCTACCGGCAGCTGGCGAAAACTTTCCAGCCGGGCGCGCTCGCCTTCGGTCAGCAGGTCGCCGTGGTGTTCGGCCACCCAATCAACCAAGGTGTTCATGTTTTCCAGGTAATACAGCGGGTTCTCGAGATCCGCTGTTTTTGGATACGACCGCACTTGTCGCATGAAAGGACTATCCTGCCTGACGAAACCAACTCGGGTTTGGGGTAACCTGTCACCCAGACTCATTTTCCGGAATCAAGATAACACTGGTATGCCTGACACCAACAGTATTGAACCCGGCTTTCACGCCATTCACGCCAACCATCTAGAAGACCTGCGCCGGGCGGTGGTGTACATCTGCCGGCAAAACTCGCTGCCGCCGCTGGAGAGCGAAACCTTTCTGGTACAGAGTAACGGCATCGCCCAGTGGCTGAAGCTGGCACTGGCGGAAAAACGCACCAACGACGGTATGGAAGGCGGGCTGGGCATTGCTGCCGGCATGGATTTTCTGTTCCCGGCTCGTTTTATCTGGCAGGCCTATCGGGCGGTGTTACCGGCCGGCGAAGTGCCCGAACAATCTCCCTTCGATAAAAGCCGGTTGGTCTGGCGATTATATCGGCTGTTACCGGAACTGGTCGGGCAGGACGATGCTTTCACGCCGCTGGCCCGCTTTCTGGACGGCAGCGATACCGACCTGCGGAATTTCCAATTGGCAGAGAAAGTAGCGGACCTGTTCGACCAATATCAGGTCTTCCGCGCTGACTGGCTGGCCGCCTGGGAGCAGGGCAGGGATGTTCTGATCACGCCCCGGGGCAAAGAAAAACCGCTGGCACCGGAAACCCTGTGGCAGCCCTTGTTATGGCGCAAGCTGGTCGAAGATGTGGGCGAAGCCGCTGGCACTAGCCGCTCGCACATTCACACCCGGTTTATGGAGCAAGGCCAGCGCATCAGCGCGCCAGCCGACCCCAGCCGGTTACCCAAACGCATTGTGGTGTTTGGCGTGTCTTCCTTACCCCGGCAAGCTCTGGAAGCCTTGTACGTGCTCAGCCGCTTCAGCCAGGTGGTGCTGTGTGTGCATAACCCCAGTCAGTTCTACTGGGCCGACATCATCAGCGACCGGGAATTGCTCCGAGCCAACCGCAAGCGCGGTCTGGCGCACCCGGTGCTGTCGCAGATTGATGATAAAGATCAGCTACACCAGCACGCCAACCCGCTACTGGCCGCTTGGGGTAAACAAGGCCGAGACTACATCCGCTTGCTGGACGAATTCGATAACCCGGACGAGTACCGCAGCAGTTTCCAGACGCCGGACCAGAAGATCGATATCTTTTCCGAGCACGGTAACGGCGAAACGCCCAGCCTGTTGAACCAGCTGCAGAATGACATCTACAACCTGACACCGCTGCAGGAAATCCGTGAGCAGGCGCGAGAGCTGGACCTGCTTCGGGATTATTCCATCGCCTTCCACGAAGCGCACAGTCCCCAGCGCGAGGTGGAAATACTGCACGACCAATTGCTGGCGGCATTCAATGCCGACCCGTACCTTCGGCCCCGCGATGTCATCGTCATGGTGCCAGACATCAACGTGTACGCCCCGCATATTCAGGCGGTGTTCGGCCGTTACCAGCCCGGCCGCAAACGTCACATTCCGTTCACCATTTCCGACCAGGGCCAGCGCCACCACGAACCGGTGCTGATTGCTTTGGAAACCCTGATGTCGCTGCCCCGCAGCCGATTCGGCGTAAGCGAGATCATCAGCCTGCTGGAAGTCCCCGGCATCCGGGACCGCTTCGGTATCACCGAAGACGATATTCCGCTGGCCCGACAATGGGTGGAAGGTGCCAACATACGCTGGGGCCTGCACGGTCAACACCGGGAAAGTCTGGATTTACCGGCAGAACTGGACCGCAACACCTGGCAATCGGGCTTGAGATCCATGCTGCTGGGCTACGGTATGGGCGAAGACGAACCTTGGGCAGGCGTAGAGCCTTACGCCGAGATCGCCGGCTTACAAGCGGACCTTGCCGGCCGGCTAAGCAACTTCGTGCATCAACTGGAAACCTTATGGCAGGCGCTGCAAACCCAACGCACTCCCGAGCAGTGGGAAACGCTGTTCTCGGGCATGTTGGAGCAGTTTTTCCACAAGGTGGAAGGCAGTGACCTGTTGCTGCTGAACCGCTTCCGGCGGCATCTGGAGCAATGGCTGGAAAATGCACTGGCCGCAGGGCTGAACGATCAACCGCTGCCGTTGAACATTGTTAAAGACGTGCTGTTGTCCGGCTTGGACGAAGGCGGTCTGAACCAGCGCTTCCTGGCCGGCAAGGTCAACTTCGCCACACTCATGCCCATGCGCGCGATACCCTTCCGCAAGGTGTGCCTGCTGGGCATGAACGACGGCGACTACCCACGCTCGCGGCCACCGGTGGATTTCGATTTGATGGCGCAGGATTACCGCCCGGGCGACCGCTCCCGCCGGGAAGACGACCGCTATCTGTTTCTTGAAGCCATGCTTTCCGCCCGCGAACAGCTGTACATCAGTTGGGTAGGGCGCAGCATCAAGGACGACTCCGAGCGGCCACCTTCGGTATTGGTGGCCCAACTTCAGGACCATCTCGACAGCCTGTGGACAGTGGCGGGGCAGCCGGCTAAAAAAGTGACGAAAGCGCTTACCACCCAACACCCGTTGCAGCCGTTCAGCCGCGATTATTTCCCCAAAGCCAATGGGTTAGAAAACAACCCGGAAGAAGTCGCCAAGCCACTGACGGAGGTACTGCAGAGCCGAAACCTGTTCACCTACGAGCGGGAATGGCGCAGCGCCCATGGTGTGGCAACCGGCGAACAGGCACATACCCCGTTGCCGTACCAGGCCCCGGAAGAGCCTATCAGCCTGAACGATCTGGCCGGTTTTCTGAAAAAACCCATTGAAACCTACTACCAGCGCCGCCTGCAAGTGCGCTTCGAAGAGGTGGAAGACGAAGACACCGACAACGAAAACTTTGACCTGAACGGGCTGGACCGCTGGCGCCTCGATAACGAACTGATTCAGCAAAGCCTGCTCAAAGCCGGCACCGAAGAGGAACTGCACGAACGACTGGAAACCACGCTGGACCGCATGGCCCGGCGCGGCGATCTGGGTATGGGGGTCACCGAACATCGTCTGCGCAGCGAGTTATCCGGCCGCTTGCCCAATCTGTTCGGGCGCTACCAAAGCGCCTTGGCAGAATGGCCGGAAGCGGTGCCCGAACCCTTGGCCTTCAACTACGCGTATGAAAATACCACCGGTGCCCTGGAAGTCGCCGACCTGATTGACGGCCTGCGCCGCAACGCCAACGGCGACCTGTGCCGGCTGGTAGTGGCCAGTTCCAGTTTGCTGAGCGGTTCCGGTTACAGCAAAAAAGTGCGCTACGCCAACCTGATGCGAGACTGGCTGATTCATCTGGCCGGGCAGCTCAGCGGCCACCCCTTTACCACCCTGATTCTGGGCAAGGAAGAAGACCGCAAGTTCACCTTCGCGCCCATGGCCATCGCCACGGCAAAACAACACGTTGACACCGTGCTGCAACGTTGGATGGAGGCCACTACCCGGGCCTTGCCGATTCATTGCGATGCCGGCTTTGCCTGGATCACCAGCTATTACGGCGGCAAGAAGCACGTGGGCAATCACGAACGCGCCATTGATGAAGCGCAAACCGCCTACAACACGTCCCTGGAACGAGACACCGGCTATCTGCGCGGTGCTTTTGAAACTCCGGAAGCCCTGATGGCCAGTGGCGAATTTGAAGCGCTCCTGCACGACTTGTATGTGCCCCTGTGGGAAGCAGAGCAGGATAAGTCCGCGGCGGAACAGATTGAGAAGATGGCATGACAGAACACGCAAGCAACCGAAACCCGAATCTCGACCCGTTAACACTGCCTCTGAACGGCAGCGCGCTGATCGAAGCCAGTGCCGGAACCGGCAAAACCTTCACCATCGCCATACTGTATGTGCGTTTGGTGCTGGGCCACGGTCAGAGCGAACAAAGCCCGCTACAGGACCTGTTGCCCCCGAACCTGTTGGTGGTGACCTTTACCGAAGCCGCCACCAAGGAACTTCGGGACCGCATCCGCACCCGGCTCACCCAGGCCGCCGAGGTGTTTTCCGAGCACGCCGCTGACCTAGAGCCTTCGCCGGAAACAGCACTTATCCACAAGCTGCGGGACGACAGCTATCCGGACCCGGCCAGCTGGCCCGATTGCCGTAAAAAACTGCTGCTCGCCGCCGAGTGGATGGACGAAGCTGCGGTGTCCACCATCCACGGCTTCTGCAACCGCATGCTGAGCGAGCACGCCTTCGACAGTGGCAGCTTGTTTAAACTCACACTGGAAACCGACCAAAGTGAATTGCTGGATGAGGTCGCTCGGGACTACTGGCGTACTTTTGTGTACCCACTGCCGCCAGCGCTGATGGATGAAGCCCTGAGTCACTGGAAAACCCCAACGGATCTTCGCGCTGCCGTGCGCAACCTGATTGGCGACCCGGAAAGCCTGGGTACACCGCCTTCGGATGTGCATAACGCCATCGAACAAGTGGTCACCGAAAGAGAAAACCAATCCAACGCACTGAAACGTTACGACTGGGCTAAATGGCAGGGGGAAGTCTCCGACCTGCTGAATGATCTGAACAAGCGCAAGCGTCTGCACGGCGGCAGCAAGAACGCCATGCTGAAAGTCTGGGATACCCTGGTGGCCTGGGCCAACTCCGACGACTTGTTACCGGAAAAACTGGACTCCGCCGCAGGCTTCAGGAATCAGACTCCCGAAGGGCTGGACAACATTCTGAAAGGTGACGACCCGGCCCCGTATCATCCGGCGTTCGACGCGATTGAAGAACTGATCGAATTCGGCCAGAACCAACCCAGCGCGAAATCCGACATCCTGCGCCACGCCAGTCACTGGATTGCCCGGCGGCTGGAAGAGGAAAAACAGAAGCGCTCGGAAATGGGCTTCGACGACCTGCTGACCCGGCTCGACGATGCCCTGCACGGCCCCCGGGGCGAACAACTGGCCGCCACCATTCGCCGCCAGTTTCCGGTGGCATTGATTGATGAATTTCAGGATACGGACCCGGTTCAGTACCGGATTTTCGACCGCATTTACCGGGTTGAAGAGAACCACCCGGATACCTGCCTGCTGATGATCGGGGACCCAAAACAGGCCATCTACGGCTTCCGCGGCGCGGATATCTACACCTATCTGCAAGCCCGTCTGGGGGTGCAAGACCGTACCTACACGTTGGGGACAAACTTCCGCTCGGCCGAAACCATGGTGTCTGCGGTAAACCGGGTGTTCGAATACAGCGACCAACACAGCCGCAACGGTGCCTTCCTGTTTGGTCAGGGCGATACCTCCCCTTTACCGTTTCAGGGTGTTGCGGCCAACGGCACCAAACGGGTGTGGTCGGTGACCGGAGAACCGCAACCCAGCCTGATATTCTGGACCCACGAGTCCGGCGATACCCATAAAGACGACAGCCCCAAAGCCATCACAAAAGGTGCCGCCACCGCCGATATCGCCGACACCTGTGCCAGTGAAATCGCCCGTTTACTCACACTGGGTCAGGGCGGAAAGGCCGGTTTTGTGTCACCGGACAACCCCGACGATCTGGAGCCGGTCAGCCCCCAGGACATAGCGGTACTGGTCAACAACCGTAATGAAGCCGCTGCCGTTCGCGATGCTCTGGGCCGCCGGCGCATCAAAAGTGTGTATCTGTCTGACCGGGGCTCGGTACTGACCTCGCCGGAAGCCAAAGAAGTGCTGTGTTGGCTGAGAGCCTTCGCCGAACCCCGGCAACTGGCGTACATTCGGGCGGCACTGGCAACCCCGACGCTGGGCCAGTCCTGGCAGGCGATGAACCAACTGCTCACCGACGAACTGGCGTTAGAGCATGAAATAGAGCGCTTTATAAGTTATCAACAGCAGTGGCACAGCCAGGGCGTGCTGCCCACGCTGCGCAGCTTCCTGATGGATTTCGAGGTACCGGGGCGCTTGCTGCAACGGCCCAATGGCGAGCGCCGGCTGACCGACATTCTGCACATTGCCGAACTGCTGCAACAAGACAGCCTGCAACTGGATGGCGAACACGCACTGGTGCACCACTTCACCCAGATCCTGCGCGCCGCCGACGAGGAAGACGAACACCGCACCCTGCGCCTGGAAAGCGATGCGGCCCTGGTAAAAGTAATTACGGTGCATAAGTCCAAAGGTCTGGAATACCCCTTGGTGTTCCTGCCGTTTGGTACCGCCTTCCGAGCCCAGAGCGAAAAGCAATCGTTTGTCAGCTACCACGACAGCGACAACAAACTGATCACCGTGTTCGACCCCAGTGCCGACGACGTTGCCAAGGCCGATCAGGAACGCCTGGGCGAAGACATCCGGAAAATCTACGTGGCCCTGACCCGGGCCAGATTCGCCACCTGGGTGGGTGCCGCCGCGCTTGATAACTGGCAGCAAAGCGGGCTGGGGTATCTGATTTCCGGCAGCGGTGCCGAGAGCATTGGTCAGTGCCTGAAGGCGCTGGCCGAGGGCAGGCAGGAGATTTCCGTTACGCCGCTGCCGGAAGCAGACGAGACCCTCTACAGCGAACGGGCCCCGGAAGCCTTGGGGCCGGCACTGGTGTCCACCCGGGAAGCCAAGGAAGACTGGTGGATTGCCAGCTATTCGTCGATCGAATACACCGGTATGGCCGGCACCGGCATTGTGTTCACCGGTGAGGTTGAAGACGCTGAAACCCAGAACCTGCTGGAAGAAAGTGCGCACAATAATGATGGTGAAGAGACCGCATCCGAATCGGTCGCACGCAATCATCACCACTTCCCGAAAGGCGCCGGCCCCGGCACCTTCCTGCACGAACTACTGGAGTGGTGCACCCATCACGGTTTCCAGTGGGTTGTGGACAACCCAGAACAACTGCACGAGCAACTGACCCGGCGCTGCAGCACCCGCGGTTGGAGCGAGTGGGTAGAGCCCCTGCATAACTGGATCTTGGCCCTGATCACCCGGCCTGTCAATCTGCAACGCTCGGGCGAGGCACAGGTGAGTCTGGCCGAGCTAACCAGCCTGCGGCCAGAGTTGGAATTCTGGTTCGAGAGCCGCAACGTGAATGTGCAAACGCTCGACCGATTGGTGAAAGCGCACACCCTCAATGGGGCCGACCGCCCTCAGGCTCAGGCCAACACCTTTAATGGCATGATCAAAGGCTTCATCGATCTGGTGTTCGAACACAACGGTCAGTATTACGTGCTGGACTACAAATCCAATACCTTGGGTGAGGAAGACAGCGCCTACACCGACCAGGCCATGGGAGACGCCATTGTGGATAAACGGTACGACCTGCAATATGTGCTCTACCTGTTGGCCTTGCACCGCCTGTTGAAAGACCGAATCCCCGATTACGACTACGACCAACACATCGGCGGTGCGGTGTATCTGTTCCTGCGTGGCGTGAACTCGGCCGGCGGCGGCGCCTTTACCGACAAACCACCGAAAACACTGATCGAGCAACTGGATGCCTTGTTTGATGGCGACAACGTCTCAGGGGAGGTGGCGGCATGAGCCGTACCCGCAACCATGACCAGCAAATGACCATGGACTTGGGCGATGACACAACCGCCGAGCCGATAAAAGCATCTGTGGATAACTCTCGGCTATTAGCCCATGTGGATAACATTGATGCCTTGTTGGAACACTGGCAGCAAGCGGAATGGATTCGACCGCTGGATCTGGGCTTTGCCCGCCTGCTTCGGGATTTGTCCGACGAGCAGGGTGAAGCGCTGCACCCTCTGGTGTTTCTATTGGCTGCGTTAATTTCCCACCAGGTGGGCCGCGGCCACGTCTGTATTGATCTGGCCACGCTTCTCGCGGATGCCGATGCCACTTTGTCACTGCCGCCGGAGGAACCTGCAGCCGAGCGAACGCCGCCTGTGGATAACGTGAACCCGGCCGTGCCGCCGGAATGGCACCACCTGAAACCGGCGGACCTGCTGGCCCGAATCACGCTGTCCGATTGCCTGTCTGCCTTATCCGAATCTTTTGCTGTCAGTGATGGCAGCCGGATCTCGCCGCTGATTCTGACCGATGGCCGGCTTTATCTGCGTCGGCTGTGGCGTTACGAGCAGCGCATTGCAGAAGGAATCTTGCAACGGTTGGCGTTGCCATCTCCGGTGGCGGACCCCGATTCGCCATCGGCTCGCACCCTGTCGCAGGCATTAAACACGTTGTTCAAACCCAGCGAAGACATCGATTATCAAAAACTGGCGTGTGCCTTGGCAGCCCTCAGCCGCTTCTCGGTGATCACAGGCGGCCCGGGTACCGGTAAAACCACCACCGTAGTGAAGCTGCTGGCGGCACTGCAGGCAATCGCAGGTGAATCCCCGGAGCGGGCAGGGCGTAAGTACCGCATTCGCCTTGCAGCACCAACCGGTAAAGCCGCCGCACGCCTGAACGAATCCATTGCCGGCGCGGTGAGCAAATTACCCTTAACGGAATTGCCCGGCGGCATCCAGCAGGATGATATCCCCACCAAAGTAACAACCTTGCACCGCCTGTTGGGCAGCCGGCCGAACTCCCGAAAGTTTCGCCACCACCAGGACAACCCGCTAATGGTGGATATTCTGGTGATCGATGAAGCGTCCATGGTGGATGTTGATCTCATGGCTTCGGTATTCGATGCTTTGCCCGCTCAGACCCAGCTGATTCTGTTGGGAGACAAAGACCAACTTGCCTCGGTGGACGCAGGCGCTGTGCTGGGCGAGTTGTGCCAGCGTGCTTACGAAGGCCATTACACCTCTGAAACTTCAGACTGGCTGGCCTCGATTGCCGGTACTCCCGTGCCGGAGTCGTTGATCGACACGAACGGCCACGCTCTGGACCAAGCGGTAGCAATGCTGCGCAAGAGTTACCGTTTCGAGGAAGGCAGCGGCATTCGTGCGTTATCCGAGGCGGTTAACAACAGTGCTGTGGATAACTCGGTGCGCCAGAAGATGCGCGACGCCAAATTCGACGACGTGATCTGGCTGAATGGCTACAAGCCAAGGCCGGACCTCGACACGACCCTGCAACAAATCTGTCAGCACGCGGTCACCGGTACACCGGAAGCGTTCCGCCATCAAGGGCAGGGCAGGGTTGTGGATAAAACAGAGTTGGCGGCCCCGGTCGGTTATCATCATTACCTAACGATGATGAATGACCACCAACTCACCGCCGACAGCTCTCGCGCCGATTGGGACGCTCTGGCATCACAGGTGCTGAACGCCTTCAACGATTTCCAAATTCTGTGCGCGCTGCGCCGAGGGCCCTGGGGTGTGGAAGGTTTGAATGAACGGGTGGAAGAGCATTTGCGTGCGAACCATCTGATCAAGGAACAACACCCGTGGTACCACGGCCGGCCGGTACTGATCACCGGTAACGACTACAATCTCGGCCTGATGAACGGTGACATCGGCATTACCTTCCGGGTGACGTGGGATAGAGATGCCAACGGCACGCCCATAGAAAGCCGGTTAGTGGCGTTCCCGAGCGGCGATGGTACGCAAGGGATCCGCTGGATTGCTCCCAGCCGATTGCAGCAGTTGGAAACGGTGTACGCCATGACTGTGCATAAGTCTCAGGGTTCGGAGTTTATCCACACCTGTCTGGTGTTACCGGACCGGCTCAGCCCGGTGATGACCAAAGAACTGGTGTATACCGGGATCACCCGAGCCCGGCACTGGTTCAGTCTGATCACCGGCGATGCTCAGGTGCTCAGTGAAGCAGTGAATCAGCGGGTGGTTCGCGCGTCAGGGTTGGCGCTTCGGCTTGTGGATAACGGGGCTCCGAGACGCCGGTAAGCAGGAACCCCGGCCAAAACACGCTCCTTCGGCACATCCATGTGGCGCTTGAGCTCCGCCATCCATGGCTCCGCACAGTTTTGGCCGGGGTTCCTGCTCACTGGCTTGTCTGGGCGTTATCGTCAGTTCGGTGTTGCTGCTCCCAAAGATTAGCGTAGTAGCCCCCCTGCGCTAACAACTCGTTATGGCTGCCGCTCTCGACAATTTGGCCGCTATCCATCACGAGAATGGTGTTGGCGTCCCGCACCGTTGAAAGCCTATGAGCAATCACCAGGGTTGTGCGTTGCTGGCTGACTTCTTTCAAGGCACTCAAGATGGCCTGCTCAGACAGCGAATCCAGTGACGACGTGGCTTCATCCAGAATCAGGATGGGCGGGTTTTTCAAAATGACCCGGGCGATGGCCACTCGCTGTTTTTCCCCACCGGACAGCTTCAGACCCCGCTCGCCCACCTTGGTGTTATAGCCTTCCGGCAAGCTGTGGATAAAGTTATCCAGATGGGCCATGCGCGCAGCCCGGTGCACTTCTTCTTCGGTTGCGTCCGGTCGGACATAGGCCAGGTTCCGGTACAGAGTATCGTTGAACAACACCGTGTCCTGGGGCACCACGCCAATGGCGGACCGCAGGCTGTCCTGCGTTACCTTGCGGATATCCTGACCATCGATGCTGATGCGGCCTTTATCCACATCGTAAAAGCGGAATAACAAACGGGCGAGGGTAGACTTCCCTGCGCCACTGGCGCCCACCACGGCCACGGTATGGCCAGCGGGAATGGAGAAGTTTACATCCTGAAGGATAGGGCGGTCCGGCCGGTAGGCAAAGTGAATCTGCTCAAACCGCACTTCCGAGTTATCCACAACCAGATCCGTGGCATCGGGTGCATCCTGGATCGCAGGTTTATCCCCAAGCAGTTTGAATAAGCGCTCAACATTCACCAGCGCCTGGCGAATTTCCCGATACACGAATCCGAGAGCATTCAGAGGTATAAACAGTTGCAACAGATAGGCGTTTACCATGGTGAAATCGCCCAGGGTAATCTCGCCGCTGGCCACTTCCCGCACCGCCATGGTCATGATGACAATCAGTGCGACACCGATGATTAACGCTTGCCCGGTATTCAGCGCCGCTAACGACAACCGGTTTTTCAGGCGCGCTTGCTCCCAGTTATCCAGGTCGTGGTCGTAAAGCTCAGCCTCATAGCGTTCATTGTTGAAGTATTTGACCGTCTCGTAGTTCAGCAAGCTGTCGATGGCCCGTGAGTTGGATTCGTTGTCCCGGGCGTTGGCTTCGCGCACAAAGCGGGTGCGCCATTCGGTAATCTTGATGGAATACACCACGTACACCACCACGGCGATCACTATGGCGAATACATAGCTGACGTTAAACACCACTAAGAGGATGCCCGCCACCATCAGGATTTCCAGCAAGGTGGGGACAATGTTGAATAGGGTGAAACGGAGCAAAAAACTGATGCCGTTGGTGCCGCGCTCAATGTCCCGCGCCAGCCCGCCGGTTCTGCGATCGAGGTGAAACCCCAGCTCGCGCTGGTGCAGGTGTTCGAACACCCGCAACGATACCCGCCGCATGGCTCGTTCGGCCACCCGTGCGAACACCGCATCGCGTAATTCGCTGAACAACGTACTGCTGAAACGCAGGCCCCCGTATGCGAAGACCAAAAGCACCGGTATCCACAGCAGCATATCTGCCGTTTGGGTCTGGTCCAGATAATCCACAATGTATTTCAGCGCCACCGGCGTGGCGACCGTGGCCAGTTTGGCCAATATCAACAGACACAGGGCAAGTACCACCCGGCCCTTATACTCGGCCAGATAAGGCCAGAGCCCGGCGATGAGCTTCCAATCGGGTTTGTGGTCGGCAGGGTAATCGTTATCGGCGTAAGCGCGCACAGGACATCCTTAGTTCAAAGCGAAACCGGCCATCAGGCTGTGGATAAAGTTATTCAGTATCCGCCAGAGTGTACTGCAGAACGTAAATACATGCCTGCCGCCTCGATGGTCAGTTTGTGTACTAGCCACGTACTTCCTACACTGAAGTTAGACATTCATCACTCTGAAGCAGGGGGATACACACGTGAGTAACCAGGAACTGCAAAAACTCAAAGAGCGGTACGTGGCCGCAGGAGCCGCTAGCCCCAATGAACAGTTTGCCGATCATGCGTTGAACGCCGAATTGTGGGACGCCGATGGCAAACGGATGATTGATTTCGCCGGGGGCATCGGGGTTCTCAACATCGGTCACCGTCATCCGAAAGTGGTGGATGCAGTTAAAGCACAACTCGACAAACTGATGCACACCTGCCAGACCGTTATGCCCTATGAGGGCTATGTGAAGGTCGCTCAAAAGCTCAGCGACGTCACTCCGGTTCGCGGCCACGCTAAGGTGATGCTGGCCAACTCCGGGGCTGAGGCCTTGGAGAACGCGGTAAAGATTGCCCGGGCCGCCACAGGCAAGCCCAACGTCATCTGTTTCGACGGCGGGTATCACGGCCGCACCTTCTTCACCATGGCCATGAACGGCAAAGCTGCTCCCTACCAAACCTCATTCGGCCCTATGCCCGGTCTGGTCTATCGGGCGCCGTATCCTGTGCCTTATCACGGTGTATCCGAGGAAGACGCTCTACGTGGCCTGATGATGACGGTCAAAACCGATTCACCGGCGCAGGATACGGCTGCGATTGTTCTGGAACCGGTGTTAGGGGAGGGCGGTTTCTACGCGGCCCCGGCAAGCTTTCTGAAAGCCTTGCGGCAATTCTGCGACGACAACGACATTCTGTTGATTGTCGATGAAGTCCAAAGTGGCTTTGGCCGCACCGGTAAACTGTTTGCCATTGAGCACAGCGGTGTTGAGCCGGACATCATGACCATGGCCAAATCCATGGCGGATGGTATGCCGATTTCCGCGGTGGTTGGCACCGATAAAGTGATGGATGCCTCCGGGCCCAACTCGTTGGGCGGCACTTACACCGGCAGTCCTACGGCGTGTGCAGCGGCGCTGGCGGTGTTCGATGTCATTGAGGAAGAAGACATTCTGGGTAAAAGCCAGCGCTTGGGCGAAACCTTAAGGCAGCGGTTCGAGCAATGGCAAAGCCGGTTTGCCCACGTCGATAATGTTCGAAACCTCGGGCCTATGGCAGCCTTTGAACTGGTCGAAAGCAAAGATTCCCGTAAGCCGCTGCCAGAGCTGGCCGCATCAATAACCAAGAAAGCCAAAGAGAAAGGACTGATTTTGCTTAGCTGCGGTATGTTTGGTAACACCTTGCGCTTTTTAATGCCTGTTACCATCGAAGACGATGTGCTGGAAGAAGGCCTGAATATCGTCGAGGAATGTCTTAAAGATACCGGTGCCTGAGGCACATAAGGCGCTTCATCCGGCCGGGCACTGACCCGGCCTTTTTGTTTTTGATCCCAAATGGGTGACCCGAAGGGGCGGTTACCCTGGACTTTCAATTCATCGTATACTGCCAAAGCCCTATTCGGCTTACGCACTTTTTACCCTTTTTTGATCTATCAGGCGGTAACCATGACCTCCCAGAATTCCCGGACCATCCCCGAGCATCAACCACGCCCGTGGATTGATCTTCTGGTCAGTATTGTCATTCCTTCAGTGATTCTTATGAAGCTCAGTGGCGATGAACACCTGGGCAGCGTCAATGCACTGATCATTGGTTTGGCATTTCCTCTTGGCTGGGGTTTGTTTGAACTGATCCGCTATCGCAAAAAGAACTTCATCGCGCTTTTGGGTCTGATCAGTGTCGCCTTAACCGGCGGTATCGGTCTGCTGGAACTGGATGCCGGTTGGCTGGCCATCAAAGAAGCGGCCGTTCCTGCGGTGATTGGTTTGGCGGTACTGATCTCGACCCGAACCAAGTACCCATTGGTGAGAACACTGCTGTATAACCCGAACGTTCTGGATGTGGATAAAATTCACCAATCCCTCGAAGAACGGGGCTGTGTGGATGAATTCGAAAACCGTTTGTTGAAGGCCAGCTACTTTTTCGCCGGGACCTTTTTATTCTCATCCATCATGAACTACGTGCTGGCCAAATGGATTGTGGTGAGCCTGGCCGGAACCCAAGCCTTTAACGAAGAACTGGGGCGTATGACGTTGGTCAGCTACCCGATGATCGCCATTCCATCCATGGTGATGATGATGCTGATTTTCTGGTACCTCTGGCGCACTATTCGCCGCCTCACCGGGCACACTCTGGAAGACGTTATGGCTCCGCACTTGATTGAAAAAGAAAAGGAAAAAGAGCGGAAGAGGGCACAGTCCCCGAAATAACACCGTTCGGTTTTCCCGGGCAATAAAAAACGCTGGCTCCTCTCGGACGCCAGCGTTTTTTTTGTACCGGATGGTCTGAGGAATCAGATATCCAGGTTGGTTACTTCCAATGCATTGGTCTGGATGAAGTCACGGCGAGGTTCAACGTCGTCCCCCATCAGGGTCGTGAAGATCTGATCTGCCGCAATGGCATCCTCGATCGTAACCTTCATCATCCGGCGGCTTTCCGGATCCATGGTGGTTTCCCAAAGCTGCTCCGGGTTCATCTCACCCAGTCCCTTATAGCGCTGAATGTTCAAGCCGCGCTGGGCTTCCTTCATCAACCACGTCAGAGCGCCGGCGAAAGATAGAACCGGTTGCTTGCGCTCACCGCGCTGGATGTAGGCGCCATCTTCAATCAGGCCTTCAAGGGTTTCGCCCAGATCGGCGATGGCCTTGTACGACGTAGATTCAAAGAAATCGTGACCAAACACGTGCTCGTAAGGAATACCGTGCATGAACACGGTCACCTTCGGCAAGTACAGGTTACGCTCTTCATCGCGGGTCACCGAGAAGGTGTACTTAGTGCCGGTACGGGTATCCAGCTCCAAACCTTCACCCAAACGGCCAACCCAGGCTGCTACAGCGGCTTCGTCCTTCAACTGTTCAAAGGTCAGGGTGTCGTTATACACCATCTGCTCCAGAACCTTGCCCGGGTAAGCACGAGACAAGCGCTCGATCATGTTCATCACGGCCTGGTAGTCCTTGATCATGGTTTCCAGAGCGGAATCCTTGATCGGTGGCGCATCCGGGTTCACGAACAGCTGAGCGCCGTCCAGAGCGGTCTGAGTGAGGTAAGCCACTTTGGCCTTCTCATCCTTCAGGTACTGTTCCTGCTTACCCCGCTTAACCTTGTACAGCGGCGGCATGGCGATGAACACGTGACCACGCTCGATGATTTCGCGCATTTGGCGGAACAAGAAGGTGAGCAGCAGGGTGCGGATGTGAGATCCATCCACGTCGGCGTCCGTCATGATGATGATGGAGTGGTAACGCAGCTTGTCAGGATCAAATTCCTCACGACCAATGCCACAACCCAATGCAGTAATCAGTGTGCCCACTTCCGCGGAGGACAACATCTTGTCGAAGCGAGCCTTCTCCACGTTCAGGATTTTACCCTTCAGAGGAAGAATCGCCTGTGTCTTACGATCACGGCCCTGTTTGGCACTGCCACCCGCAGAATCACCCTCCACTATGAACAGTTCGGAAAGGGCAGGGTCTTTTTCCTGGCAGTCAGCCAACTTGCCAGGCAAACCGGCAATATCTAAAGCGCCTTTGCGACGAGTCATATCCCGGGCTTTTCGGGCAGCTTCACGCGCACGGGCTGCTTCAATCATCTTGTTGACGATCAGCTTGGCTTCGTTCGGGTGTTCTTGCAGATAGTCAGCAAAGCTTTGATACAGCTCCTGCTCTACCGCGGTTTTCACCTCAGATGACACCAACTTGTCTTTGGTCTGGGACGAGAACTTGGGATCAGGCACTTTCACACTGACGATTGCGGTCAGGCCTTCCCGGGCATCATCACCAGAGGTCGCCACTTTTGCTTTCTTGCCCAGACCTTCCTGATCAATGTAGTTATTCAACGACCGGGTGAGGGCAGCTCGGAAGCCGGCCAAGTGGGTACCACCATCGCGCTGTGGAATGTTGTTGGTGAAGCAGTAAAGGTTTTCCTGAAAGGCATCGTTCCACTGCATCGCCACTTCTACGGCAATACCGTCTTCCCGCTCACGATTAAAGTGGAACACTTGGTTAATCGGGGTCTTGTTAGTGTTCAAGTGCTCAACAAAAGCCCGGAGCCCGCCTTCATACTCGAATATCTCTTCACGGCCAGTGCGCTCATCGGTTAACCGGATACGCACGCCACTGTTCAGAAACGCCAGTTCCCGCAGACGCTTGGCCAATACATCGTAGTGGAACTCAATCTGGGTGAAGGTTTCTGGCGATGGAATAAAGTGAACCTTGGTACCCGACGCATCGGTTTCACCCACTTCCCCCAAGGGCGCATTGGGCACACCGTGGGTATAAACCTGCTCGTACACAATGCCGTTACGACGAATGGTCAGCGTCAGCTTGGAGGAGAGGGCGTTTACAACCGAGACACCCACACCATGAAGACCACCTGATACCTTATAGGAGTTGTCATCAAACTTACCGCCTGCGTGCAGGACGGTCATGATCACTTCCGCGGCAGACACGCCTTCTTCTTCATGAATATCCACAGGGATACCACGGCCGTTGTCCTGAACGGTGATGGACTCATCCGGGTGAATCAGCACACCGATTTCAGAGCAGTGACCAGCCAAAGCCTCATCGATGGAGTTATCCACCAATTCAAAGACCATGTGGTGCAGGCCGGTGCCATCATCGGTATCACCGATGTACATGCCCGGGCGCTTTCGCACCGCATCCAGCCCTTTTAGGACTTTGATACTGGAGGAATTGTAATTCGACTCACTCATTAACGAGACTCCTGAAGGTGATACCCGGTAATTGATCCAGCAATGTGGAAAAGATCTGCTGCAACCTTACCCAGTTTTTTCTTCCGTCAATTTTCCATGTTCCACGTGGAACATTCTGTATTCTGGTGCTTGTCCATCCGTCCACAATACGTCCGGTTCCGGGTGTTCGATGGACGTAATAAACACCTGGCAACGTAATTCCTGAAGCTTCCGGGCCAACATAATCCGATGACGGACATCCAGCTCGGCATTAATATCATCCAGTAAAAAGGTGACCTGTTTACCCAGATCACTCAAAACTTTGCCTTGGGCAATCTTCATCAGAATGACCAGGGTCTTTTGCTGCCCTCTGGAGAACGTTTCTGCCACAGGTCGCCCGCCCAATTTCAGGCGAATATCGGCACGGTTGGGACCATACAGAGTGTGTCCCATGCGCCGCTCTTGTTCTCTGTGATTCTTCAGTACGTCCACCAACGCCTGACTGCGATCCCAACCGGGGTAAAACTCGAGTTTCAACCCATCGGTCCAGCCGGCATCCAGCTCTTTGAGCACGTCGTCAAAGGCACTTTTAAACCTGTGGAAAACCGCAGCTCTGGTGTCGCTGAGAGATTCAGCAAGCAGGGAAAACTGATTATCCCATACCCTCATCAACGACTCATCGATTCTACCATTTCTGAGCGTTTGATTCCGCTGTGATGTCACTCTCTGACATTGTTGCCACACTGAGGAAAACGAAGGTTCCACGTGGAACACTAGCCAATCCAGAAATTGCCGACGCTTACCGGGGCCACCCGCGACGATATCGAACACGCCCGGATCGATGACGGACACAGGCAACCGTTTCGCCAACGACGACAAGCTACGAACCGCTTCGCCGTTTACCCGCAAAGCGGTTTCTTTCGCGGCGATATCACGAGAGATACCGACACGGTGTTCTACCAGCTCGGTGCTCGCGCCTTGGTCCGGCGCATCTTCGTCTAGCCCTCTGTCCAATGCGCCGAACACCGTGAGCTTGTTTTGGCCATGGGACACCACGGCCTGATGCCGTGAAATTCGAAACGAGCGGCCAAGCCCCAAGTAGCCTATGGCCTCAAGAACGCTGGACTTGCCGCTGCCATTGGCACCATAAAGAAGATTGAACGAAGGGGAGAACCGAACCGGTTCAGGCGCCAGGTTTCTGAACCACTGAGTCTGGAGTTTCACGAGCGCCATAAAGGAAGGAATCTCAATATCAGATGGAAATCTAGGGGCCTTAAAACACAAAAGGCAATGCTGATGCCCAGCATTGCCTTAGTGTACAAGAAGCGATGCGTGTTCGCTCGTTAATGCAGCATGGTCAAGCGATCGTCCATGAACACATCCATTTCTGGCGCCATGATATGAACATAGCGGTCGAAGTACAGGAATTGCTTCAGCAACAGCGCGAATTCGCGAGGGAAGTGTAAGCCATGGTTTTCGCCAACTTTTACCATATCCATCAAAATGTGGTTTACGTCGTCTTCGGCTTGATCCATCAGATAAGCGCTTTCATCCGGCACCATGCGGTCCATCTGTTTGTACAAACGCTGGAGGTCTGCCGCTAAATCCTGCACTTCTACTTCCCGGTGGGTAACACCAATCCGGATCATGGCATCGGCCATGCCTTCGAAGTTGCCGACCATAATCGCCGAAATGAAATCACTCACCGCTTGCCAGGTGTCCGGTTTGATTCGACCGACGATACCGAAATCGATAAAACCAACCCGGCCATCTTTCAACACCATCAGATTACCCGCGTGAACGTCCGCGTGGAAAAACTCACATTGGGTCAAGCTCGAGAACCAGGTGTTCATGGCGGTGATCAACGTGCGTTCGGGATCTTTGGCGTAACTACGAATGCTTTCCAGATCCGTTAACGGCACGCCGTAAAAACGCTCCATCGTTAAAATGCGTCGGCTGCTGCAATGTTCGTACACCCGAGGCACGGTCGCATCTTCGTTACCGGTGCTTTCCAAAAATTCCCGGAACACTTTCAAGTTATTGGCTTCCTTGATGAAATCGCATTCTTCCATCATGGTCTTCTGGATTTCATCCACAATTCCAGACAGGGAAGTCCAGGATAACTTGGGCGCCAGGGTTTCCAGAATACGCGCGGAAAGATACAGGAAGTTCAGATCGGTCAGCAGAATGTTTTCCACACCCGGTTTCTGAACCTTGATCACGACATCTTCACCAGTCACCAGTTTGGCCGCATGCACCTGTGCGATGGATGCCGAAGCCAGAGCAACCGGATCAATTTCCGAATACACTTCGTTAATCGGCCGGCCTAACTCGTTCCGAATGATCTTTTTGATCACACTGAACGGCAGGTTCGGAGTACTGTCGAGGCAAAATTGGAATTCCTCAACATATTCTTTCGGAAAGAATGTGGGGGAGCTGGCAATGAACTGGCCGAGCTTGATATAAGTCGACCCCAGATTTTCGAAGGTTTGGCGCAACAGCTTCGGGGTAGGGGGGCGATCGCCCCGCACCCAGTTAAACCCGGCACGGCCAAGCACGCTCAGGGTTTGACCAATCCTGAACGCACCTTTGATTCCATTCACTACTGGTCCCATTCACTCCTCCCGCAAAAATTACAAACGCATCGGCATGACAACGTACATACAACCGTTATCGTTTTCGGCTTCGATCAATGCGCTGCTGTTCGGGTTCGACAAGGTCACTTTCACCTGAGCATCAGTGAGCGCATTCATCACATCGATCAGGTAGCCTACATTAAAACCGATCTGAAGGGATTCGCCCTGATAGTCCACAGGCAGCGCGTCTTCGGCCTGTTCCTGATCCGGGTTGTTGGCAAAGACTTCAAGCTGCCCGGGTTTTAGATTCAAACGCACACCACGAATATTTTCGTGGGAAAGAATGCCAGCACGCTGCAGAGTATTTTTCAGTGTGGCCCGGTCCGCCAAAACCACTTTGTCACCACCGCGCGGAATAACGCGGTTGTAGTCCGGGAACTTTCCTTCAATCAATTTCGAGGTAAAGGTGTAAGAACCGACCGTTGCCCGCAGATGATTATCACCGATCACCAAGGTCACGGGTGATTCATCGTCATCGAGCAAGCGCGCCAATTCCAGAATACCTTTACGCGGCACGATCACCTGTCGCGGTTCCTGGCAGCCAGTTTCCATATCAAAGTGCGCCAACGCCAATCGATGGCCATCGGTCGCAACCGTGCGTACATGACCGGCATCCACTTCCAACAACAAACCGTTCAGGTAATAACGTACGTCTTGCTGGGCCATGGCAAATGCCGTGGCATCCAACATGCGGCCGAGCTCTTTTTGCGGAAGCTCCAAACGGAAACTTTCAGGCTCGTCTTCGACGTTGGGAAAATGTTCCGCCGGCAAGGTAGACAAAGTGAAATGCGAATTCCCGGCACGAACGTGCAGCCGATCGCCTTCCTGAGCCAGATCGATTGGTGCTTCATCACCCAAGGCGCGGCAAATATCGGCCAGCTTGCGCGCGGGAACCGTGATTCTGCCAGGCTGATCAACGTGCACCGGCGTAACACGGCCAACCAGCTCAACTTCCATGTTGGTACCGGTGAGGGTCAAGGTGTTGTCTTCCGCTTCCAACAACACGTTCGACAGAACCGGCATGGTTTGTTTCTTTTCCACAACGCCAGCAATACTTTGCAGCGGAGTGAGCAGGGATTCACGGCTGATTGTCAGTTTCATGGCACTCGGCTTCAATTATCGGAAGTGAATGTTATTAACTTGCCACCCTTCACATCAGGTGGTCAGTAATCTCATAAAGTTTTGGTAGTCTTCCCGGATGCCCGGATCGGTTTCCTGGAGTTCTCGAATCTTCTTGCACGCATGCAACACCGTGGTGTGGTCGCGTCCGCCAAAGGCATCGCCGATTTCCGGCAAACTGTGATTGGTCAGCTCTTTGGACAACAACATCGCCACTTGCCGAGGACGGGTGACGGTGCGGGTACGGCGCTTCGACAACAGATCCGACACTTTGATCTTGTAATACTCCGCCACCGTTCGTTGAATATTGTCCATACTGACTTGCTTCTCATGCAGAGCAAGCAGATCTTTCAGACTTTCCCGGATAAAAGGAGGGGTAATCTCCGAACCCGTAAAGTGAGCATTCGCTATCACCAAACGCAGTGCACCTTCAAGCTCTCGAACGTTCGAGCGTATTTTCTGTGCGATAAAAAACGCAGCTTCGCTACTCAGTTTTACGTTCGCCTGATCCGCCTTTTTCATCAGAATCGCCACCCGGGTTTCCAGCTCCGGTGGCTCAACCATCACGGTCAATCCCCACCCGAAACGGGACTTCAGACGCTCTTCCATATCCACGATTTCTTTCGGGAAACGGTCACAGGTGACGATCACTTGCTGACCACCTTCCAACAGCGCGTTAAAGGTGTGGAAAAACTCTTCCTGAGAGCGTTCTTTACGGGCGAAAAACTGGATATCGTCAATTAACAGCGCATCCACCGAACGGTAATAACGCTTGAACTCGTTTATGGCGTTCAGCTGCAGGGCTTTAACCATATCCGCCACAAATCGTTCCGAACGCAGGTACGCGACTTTCGCCCTCGGGTTGCGGCGAACGATTTCGTTCCCGATCGCATGCATAAGGTGGGTTTTACCCAAACCAACGCCGCCGTACAAAAACAGAGGGTTATAGGCTCCCCCGGGATTCTCGGCCACCTGCATGGAGGCGGCTCGGGCCAACTGGTTCGATTTACCTTCTACAAAGGTATCAAAGGTGAAGGTTTCGTTCAGAAAGCTCTGATGTTTAATGTCGCCCTCTACCTGCACTGACCGGCGTTGGCTGCTCGTGGGGGTTGAGGCTGGCGCCGGCACTGGTGGTGGAGTAGCCGGCTCACTGGGTTCGAGGTTTCGTTGCACAGCCGTCGCGGCTACACTCTTTTCTTCCTCAGTTACCGCATGGCCGGTTTCATCCACTTCCGGAACCGATCTTTCCACGGTTTCATCCGGCTTAGGCGCAGAGCCAACCTTCATCTGAACCCTGGGCGCCTGCCCACCGTTCAGATCTTTTAAGACTTCTTCTATACGCCGAAGGTATTTTTCATTGACCCAATCCATAACAAAGCGGTTGGGAGCGAACAGCATCAACAACCCATCACGGTGATCAGACTGAAGAGGCCGTAACCAGGTATTAAATTGTTGTGCGGGAAATTCATCCCGAAGTACTTCAAGACATTGATGCCACATACTATTAGGCAAGACAGCCTGCTCCCAACTACCCGATTGTGCTCTCAACGGGGAAAACTCACGCCCGTTATTCAAGATGACCCCGAATTCTACCCCGCCCGGCACGCTAGGAAAAGGGCACCCTTCTAGGTAATGAACACCCTGTGGAAACAATTAAACTACGCTTTCAAGCTCTTACAGACATATCTACAAGCTTGTGTACAGAAATTGTCTAAAAAATAGTTATTCACAGTACGTTGTGTACAGCCGGGGTAGAGCCCTGTGTGAAAGCTCTGCACCGACCGATGTATAACTCGGGCGAAATCCTGAAAGTGCACTTGTTCACATTCCCTCTTGGTCTTACCCACAGGGCTTAACCCCAAGTGTCACAAGCCTTATCATTAACGCAACTATCTGGGTTTATTGCGCTTTTTAGGCTTGTCCACAGAAAACAAGGTGCGTAATAACAGTAATAATTAATCTTTAAAAGAAATTTAAAAGAACCTAATACATTTATTATTCGTCGTTGTGGTATCTACCCACACAGAAAACTTGGTCAGCCAGACAGTCTTCGATTGATCTTCCCCTCAGATTTGACTAGAATGCCGCTCCTGTTTCAGCTGTCTATTTTGCAGCCAGTTACAAATTTCAATTTACGATTTGTGAGAACATCATCATGAAAAGAACATTCCAACCGAGCGTCCTGAAGCGCAAGCGTGTTCACGGCTTCCGTGCCCGTATGGCGACTGCTAATGGCCGTAAGGTGATCTCCCGTCGTCGTGCCAAAGGCCGCGCACGTCTGTCTGCGTAAGCTGATTTCTGCCTCATGAAGGCTTTGACGTTTCCAAAATCCGCTCGGCTGCTTAAGCCTGCAGATTACGGCAAAGTCTTTGATGACGTGCAGCTGAAGGTTCCGCACAGGAATTTTCTGATCCTGGCTGCCCCGAATAACCTCGGTCACGCCAGGGTCGGTCTGATTTTCTCCAAGAAAAACTTGCGTCATGCCGTTCAAAGAAACCGCATAAAACGCCAGGTTAGGGAAACATTCAGATTGCAGCAGGATTTGCCAAGCCTCGATATTATCGTTTTAGGCCGGCAAGGGCTTGATAAGCTTGAAAACCCCGATGTTCGTTCCTCTTTGAACGACATTTGGCGCAGGGTGAAGAAAAAATATCGCCAGGTTGCCATTACCCAGTCGGATGCTAACGCTCAAGGCAACGAGTAATGCGTCAACTTCTGCTGTTACCGATACGATTCTACCAATACGCTATCAGTCCCATGATGGCTAGCCATTGCCGACACACTCCTACCTGTTCACAATACGCCGTCGAGGCTATTCAACATCATGGAGCACTAAAAGGCAGCTATTTAGCCGGTGCACGCTTGTTGAGGTGTCATCCATGGGGGGATGCCGGGTATGATCCGGTACCAGGCACTGAATCGAATGGGAATACAGCCCCTGAAATGACAGCTAGCCCAACAGAAACGCTCCCATCCACTACTCAGACCAGACACTAAGTTTATGGATATTCAACGCATCGTTTTGTTTGCCGGTCTTGCGATTGTCAGTTATCTGATGGTGCTAGCCTGGAACGAAGATTATCACCAACCACAAACTGAACAGGTGGTTCAGGCCGAAACGCAGACCAACAGCAATCAGCCTGCAGACAGCATGGTGTTACCTGAGAGTGGATCGTCCAGTAACAGTGCTGATGAGTTTTCAACTCCGGAAACCGGTGGCGTTGCATCCGTAGCTACTGCAGCCGATGAAAATGTAAGAAATCGTTTCATTACTGTAAAAACCGATGTCTATAACCTGAAAGTGGATCGTATCGGCGGGAACATCGTTGAAAGCTCACTGCTCGATTACGATGAATCACTGAACAGTGAACAACCATTAAAACTGCTGTCCAACACCAATAACCGCACCTATTTCCTCGAAAGTGGTTTAATCGGACGGGATGGCCCTGACGGTCGCAGCGCAGCCAAACCCCCGGTCTTCGAAGCAGCAGCCAATGAATTTGTTCTCGAAGAAGGCAGCAATGAGCTGACTCTGGATCTCAACTTCACCACAGATGCCGGCGTTAAAATCACCAAACGCTACGAGTTCAAGCGTGATAGCTACCAAATTGGTGTGCGTTATCTAATCGACAACCAGTCAGACAGCGCCTGGCAGGGTAACTTCACCGGTAAAATTGTTCGGGATCAGGCACCGGACCCTACTTCCCAAGCCAGCATGGGTATCAAAGCCTATCTGGGTATGGTGATGAGCACACCGGAAGATCCGTATGAAAAATACGACTTCGATGACCTCAAAGAAGCACGCATCAACGAATCTGTCACCAACGGCTGGTTGGCGTTTTTGCAGCATTATTTCATTACCGCTTGGGTACCCGATGCCGAAACCCCGGCCCAGTTCCAGACAACCCGGCGCGGACCTTTGCACGTAATGGGCTTCGTTTACCCAGCAACCACCGTAGCTGCGGGTGAAACCACCGAAGTGGGTGCAACCGCCTATGTCGGCCCCAAAATCATCGACCGACTGGAGGCTTTGGCGCCGAATCTGGACCGTACCGTCGATTTCGGATGGTTATTCTTCATCTCGCTGCCGTTGTTCATCATTCTGGAATGGTTCTACGGTCTTGTGGGTAACTGGGGTGTCGCTATTATCCTGTTGACAGTTCTGGTTAAAGCAGTGTTTTTCCACCTTTCTGCTACCAGCTACCGTTCAATGGCGAAAATGCGTGCCGTTGCACCGCAACTGACCCGCTTGAAAGAACTGTATGGCGACGACCGCCAGCGCATGTCCCAGGAAATGATGGCGTTGTACAAGCGGGAGAAAATCAATCCGCTGGGTGGCTGTTTGCCGATTCTGGTGCAGATGCCGGTGTTCATTTCGCTGTACTGGGTACTGTTCGAGAGTGTTCAGCTTCGCCACGCACCGTTCATGCTGTGGATTCAGGATTTGTCCCAGATGGATCCGTATTTCATCTTGCCAATCCTGATGGGTGCCAGCATGTTCATCCAGATGAGCCTGAACCCGACACCGCCCGATCCTATGCAGGCCAAGATCATGAAGCTGATGCCGCTGATCTTTACCGTCTTCTTCTTGTGGTTCCCGGCGGGTCTGGTTCTGTACTGGCTGGTGAACAACATTCTTTCAATCTCGCAGCAGTGGTACATTACCCGCAAGATTGAAGCGGAAACCGCCGGCAAGAAATACTGACTCGTTAGTATTTCTGACCCGACAAAGGCTCCCTTGCGGAGCCTTTGTCAGTTCTAGTCAGGAAAGAAATTATGCAGCCAGCTACCGACACCATCGCCGCTATTGCCACCGCACCAGGCCAAGCCGGGGTGGGTATCGTCCGGGTTTCCGGCCCGAAAGCCTCGGCGATTGCACGCGCCATGTTGGGGTTTGACCCCAAACCGCGGTACGCGCACTTTGGTCCGTTTCTGGATACTCAGGGTGAACTGATCGACGAGGGAATCGGCCTGTACTTCCCGAATCCTCATTCGTTTACTGGCGAAGATGTGTTCGAGCTGCAAGGTCACGGCGGTACGGTGATCCTTGATCTGTTGCTGCGCGAAGTCTGCAATCTGGGCGCACGACTGGCTCGCCCCGGTGAGTTCTCCGAACGAGCATTTTTGAACGACAAGCTCGATTTGGCTCAGGCCGAAGCCATCGCCGACCTAATTGAAAGCAGCTCTGAACAAGCCGCCCGCTGTGCTGTTCGTTCCATGCAGGGGGTGTTTTCCCGGCAGATTGATAACCTGGTTGAAGCCGTTACTCATCTGCGCATCTATGTGGAAGCGGCCATTGATTTTCCAGAAGAAGAAATCGATTTCCTGGCCGATGGCAAAGTCGCCACCGACCTCGATGACCTGTTACAGCGTGTGGAAAAGATTCTTTCGGAAGCCCAGCAGGGCACCATTCTCCGGGACGGCATGAAAGTGGTGATCGCCGGTCGCCCGAACGCCGGAAAATCCAGTTTGCTCAATGCCTTGGCGGGGCGCGAAGCGGCCATCGTGACGGCGATCGAAGGCACCACCCGGGATGTACTCAGGGAACATATCCACATTGATGGCATGCCGCTGCATATCATTGACACCGCCGGGCTTCGCGACAGCCCGGACGAAGTTGAGCAGATTGGTATTGCCCGCGCCTGGGATGAAATCCGCCAGGCCGACCGTATTCTCCTAATGGTCGATGCCACCACCACGGATAAAACCGAACCCCACGAAATCTGGCCGGATTTTATCGACCAGCTACCCAAGAATGCACCGGTTACGGTGATCCGAAACAAAGTGGATTTGTCGGGTGAACAAGTGGGTATCCGTGACGAATCCGGGCGAGTTGCGCCGGTTGTTCGGCTGGCGGCTAAGGAAGCGGAAGGGCTGGATATTCTGCGGGAACACCTGAAAGCCTGTATCGGTTTTGCCAGCACCACCGAAGGTGGCTTTTTGGCGCGCCGCCGGCATCTCGACGCTTTGGAGCGCGCCCGGGATTCACTGGTGCAAGGGCAATCCCAGTTACAAGGCTACGGAGCCGGGGAGTTGTTGGCCGAAGATTTGAAAGCTGCGCAAGACTCGCTGGGCGAAATCACCGGGCATCTGACGCCGGATGAGCTACTGGGCAAAATCTTCAGCTCGTTCTGTATCGGCAAGTGAGACGACCAACGCCCCACAGGATTTAACTTAACGATTCGTCCAGGAAATCCAGCAGCATCCGCACTTTTGGGGATAAGTGACGGTTATGTGGATAAATCGCCCAGATGCCATCGTCGGCTTCTTGATAATGTTCCAGCAAGCTCATAAGTTTTCCACAGGCCAATGAGGGCTGAACGTAGTAGTCGGGTAGTTGCACGATCCCGATGCCCTTCAGAGCGGCATCCAGCAGTGCCCAGCCGCTGTCACACTTCATATTGCCTTTGATGCGGACGTTGTGGGGTTTGCCTCTGTCCTGAAACCGCCAGTAATCCAGATTACCTTGCAAACAGTTGTGTTGTTCCAGTTCCGATAGTGAGTGAGGCACGCCGTAGGTGGATAAATAAGCGGGCGAGGCACACACGTACAACGTTCGTGACGACAACCGCTTGGCCATCATGGATGAATCCTCCAGTTTTCCAAGCCGAATCGCCAAATCGTAACCGCCACCGACCAGATCCAGCTTCTGGTTCGTCAGATTCAGTTGCACCTCCAACTCCGGGTAGCGCAGGATAAAATCGTTCACCAAGGGGGCAATGACCTTCTCGCCATAGGTCACCGGTGCGGTCAGCCGTAATTTTCCCTTGGGTATAAGTTGCAGGTTGGTCATCGCTCGCTCGGCTTCTTCCAAGCCATCCAGTACCTGCCGGCAATATTGGTAATACGTCTGGCCCGCTTCCGTTACCGAAACCTTGCGGGTGGTGCGATACAGCAGTTTGGTCGAAAGCCGGGATTCCAGTGCGCTGACCTGACGGCTGACTTGTGCCGTTGAAATGCCCAATCGTTTTGCCGCCGCGGTGAAACTTTCGGCTTCCGCGACCGCCACAAACTCACTGACCCCTTCCCAAATAAACATGTTCAGTTCCTTGCGTTACGACTTGGGTGAGCTTAGATACAAGATGCCGCCAGCAAACAAAATACGGTTCATTGTTACTATACAGTAAAGGTGATTTGCTTAGTGAGTTGATTATCTATCTTAAGAATAATAATACAATGATCCCATCAACATGGCAGAAGAACCTGCCGAAGCCCGACAAAATCTGGAGTACACAACATGACTCAGACCATCAAATCTAAAGCCGCTATTGCCTGGGGCCCGAAACAACCTCTGTCCATTGAGGAAGTGGATGTGATGCCGCCTCAAGCTGGCGAAGTACGTATCCGGGTGATCGCCAGCGGTGTGTGTCATACCGATGCGTTTACCTTGTCTGGCGAAGATCCCGAAGGCATTTTCCCGACCATTCTCGGCCACGAAGGCGGCGGTATTGTTGAGTCGGTAGGCGAAGGCGTTACAAGCCTGAAAGTGGGTGACCACGTTATTCCGCTGTACACCCCTGAGTGCGGCGAATGTAAATTCTGCACCTCTGGTAAAACCAACCTGTGCGGGAAGATTCGTGAAACCCAGGGCAAGGGCCTGATGCCAGACGGCACCACTCGTTTCTCGTTGAACGGCGAGCCGATCTATCACTACATGGGTTGCTCAACCTTCTCCGAGTACACCGTACTGCCCGAGATTTCTCTGGCAAAAGTGAACAAAGAAGCGCCATTGGAAGAAGTGTGCTTGCTCGGTTGTGGCGTAACCACCGGCATGGGTGCGGTGATGAACACCGCCAAAGTAGAAGAGGGCGCTACCGTGGCCATCTTCGGTATGGGCGGCATCGGCCTGTCGGCGGTGATTGGTGCCACCATGGCTAAAGCCAGCCGCATCATTGCCATCGACATCAACGAGAGCAAATTTGAGCTGGCCCGTCAGTTGGGCGCGACCGACTGCATCAACCCGAAAGATTACGACAAGCCGATTCAGGAAGTGATCGTAGAACTGACCGACGGCGGTGTGGATTACTCCTTCGAGTGCATCGGTAACGTGGACGTAATGCGTTCAGCCCTGGAATGCTGCCACAAAGGCTGGGGTGAGTCGGTGGTTATCGGTGTTGCGGGCGCCGGCCAGGAAATTTCCACGCGTCCGTTCCAACTGGTGACCGGTCGGGTCTGGAAAGGCTCTGCCTTTGGTGGCGTGAAGGGCCGTTCCGAGCTGCCGGGCATCGTTGAGCGGTACATGCAAGGTGAATTCAAGTTGAACGATTTCATCACCCACACCATGGGGCTGGAAGATATCAACAAGGCGTTCGATCTGATGCACGAAGGCAAGAGCATCCGTACCGTTATTCACTTCGACAAGTAATGAAATCTGGTCGCCCGCCAGTCAGGCGGGCGACCGTTTTGTTGAGAGGTTGCAATGACTATTGAAAATCTGAGCAGTAATAAAAGTTTTGGTGGTTGGCACAAGCAGTACAGTCATCACTCCGAGACCCTGAACTGTTCGATGCGGTTTGCTATCTACCTGCCGCCGCAGGCCTCCAATGGCAAAAAGGTGCCAGCGCTGTATTGGTTGTCCGGGTTGACCTGCACCGATGAAAACTTCATGCAGAAAGCCGGTGCCCATCGCATGGCTGCCGAACTGGGCGTCGCCATTATTGCCCCGGACACCAGCCCCCGCGGGGACGATGTCGCCGATGATGAAGGCTACGACTTGGGTAAGGGCGCCGGGTTCTATGTAAATGCGACTCAGGAACCCTGGAGCAAGCATTACCGGATGTACGATTACGTGCTCAACGAATTACCGGCACTGATTGAAGATATGTTCCCGGTGAGCGATCAGCGTTCCATCTCTGGCCACTCGATGGGCGGGCATGGTGCATTGGTACTGGCATTGCGAAATCCGGAGCGTTTTCAGTCTGTTTCGGCGTTCAGCCCGATCAGTAACCCGGTCAATTGCCCGTGGGGTAAGAAGGCCTTTGGCGCTTACCTCGGTAAAGACACCGCCAGCTGGGCCGAGTACGACGCCAGCTTTCTGATGCAAAAGGCGAGCAAGTTTGTGCCGGCGTTGGTCGACCAAGGCGAAGCGGACAACTTCCTGACCGAGCAGTTGAAGCCGGAAATGCTGGAAGCCGCTGCCAAACAAAGTGGCTATCCGCTGGAACTGAACCGGCATGAAGGGTACGACCACAGCTATTACTTCATCGCCAGTTTTATTGAAGAGCACCTTCGCTTCCATGCGAAGTATCTAATCGGCTGATAAATTTACCCTCCCCCTGAAGTTTTTTTGGGGGAGGGTATAAAAAATGCTTTTATATATTTTTATATTAAATACGAATTAAAAAAATAAATTTATTGTTCGCTGTAATAAGCAGAAATATCAGCAATATCCTCATCAGACAAATTCACCGCCTGGGGTGTCATTACTGCTGACATTCCACCCGATCGCTGTCCTTCACGATACGCTTTCAAAGCCATATCCAAATAGGCTGCCGGCTGGCCCGCAAGATTGGGATAAATACCAGCTGTCGCTTGCCCATCAATACCGTGACAAGCCGCGCAGGTACTGATCTTTTCTGCACCGGCCGCTGCATCGGCCGCCATAACAGGTAACGTAACCCACGCCATAATAATATATATTATATATATTGCTTTCATGTGATCCCCTCCTAATAAAATCACCACGTAAGACAATAGATTAATAGCTTAGAATTAAGCCGTTTAAAAATATTGTTATCAATCGACAGGCGTTCATCAGTCATTAAAAAATGATATGAGTCAACTTACGCTCAAGGATCCTTTGAAATAAGTAGTAGACCGGACCTTTAATTATGGTTCTTGTGCTAACTTTAAGAAGGAAAGCCATCAACGTTCACACTATCGGATGATGACAATTGTCGAGATGAGGAGAGAGTCATGGGAATGTGGAAGCTGAAGCGCCGCGATTTCCTTAAGGGGTTGGGGGCCACGGGTACCGGTGTGATGCTGAGTGGTAACGTCTGGGCGTTGAACCGGCTAGAGCCAGTCGAAGATACCTTGGCCACTGAATACCCCTACCGTGACTGGGAGGATCTGTATCGTAACGAATGGACCTGGGACCACGTGGGTCATGCGGCTCACTGCATCAACTGCATGGGTAACTGCGCCTGGGATGTATACGTCAAAGACGGCATTGTCATTCGTGAAGAGCAAATTGCCAAATACCCGCAAGTGCACGAGAACATACCCGATGCCAACCCTCGGGGTTGTCAGAAAGGCGCGATTCACTCCACCTCCATGTACGAGGCCGATCGCCTGCGCTATCCGCTGAAGCGCGCGGGTGAGCGAGGCGAAGGCAAATGGCAGCGAATTTCCTGGGATCAGGCCACAGAAGAAGTGGCCGATAAAATCATCGACATTTTTGTCAATCACGGCCCCGGCAAGCTGAAAACCCACCAGGGTTCTGGCAACCAGACCATGGTGCGCCAGTCTGGCCCCGCACGTTTTGCAGCCTTGGTAGGGGGCATCCAGCTCGACGGCTTTACAGTGGTGGGGGATCTGTTGACCGGCGCTCACCTGGCCTATGGCAACCCCCTGGAAAGCTTCACCTCCGATGCTTGGTTTGATGCCGACTACATCATGCTGGGCATGATTAACCCCAACGCTACCCGTATTCCTGATGCCCATTACATCTGGGAAGCCAAATACAATGGTGCACGCATCACCAGTACGGCACCGGATTACAACCCAAGTGCCATCCACACCGATTTGTGGATGCCCATAAAACAGGGTTCGGATCCGTTTCTGGCCATGTCGTTCGTGAACGTGATTATTGAAGAAAAACTGTTTAAACCGGCGTTTATGAAAGAACAAACAGACCTGCCCATGTTGGTTCGTCTGGACAACGATCAGTTACTCCGGGAGTCTGACCTGGTTGAAGGCGGTTCCGAGGAAGTGTTTTACCACTGGGATCTGAACACCAATAAGGCGGTGAAAGCCAAAGGTTCCATGGGGGACGATGAGAAAACCCTGAAACTCGGTGATGTGGATCCTGCTCTGGAAGGCACCTTCGAAGTCGACGGCATCAAGGTGACGACCTCGTTCGAGCACGTGAAGAAAGAAGCGGCGAAACACACGCCGGAGAAAAATCAGAAACATACAGGCATTCATCCGGATATTGTGCGGCAGGAAGCCCGCCATCTGGCCAAGGCCAAGAAAGCCATCGTCATGCTGGGCTATATCACCTCAAGCTACTCCAACTGCTTGTATACCTGTTGGGGTTACGCCCTGAGTCTGGCGTTGACCGGGCACGGCGGCCGCACGGGTGGTTTGGACACCTCCTGGGTGGTCTGGAGTCACCCACGCTGGAGTGAGCTGGCCGGCTTTGAAGGTAAGAAATCGGCCCGCCTGGAGCCGGGTGGGTTGGGTGAATTCCTGCGCGGCGGCATGATGGAAGGCGCCCGCAAGCATTACGACAACAAAAAACTGAAGGAGCGTGTTGGCTTCGATCTCGATGAGATGGAAGAGATGATGAACGAGTCCATGGAAAAGGGCTGGATGCCGTATTACGGCGAAATCAAAGGCATGATTTCGATTGCGGACAACACCTTCCGCCGCAACAAAATGAGCCACAAGTACCGCGAAGAGCACCTGCGTCAGGCGGAGGAGCTATACGTCAACATTAACGTGCGCATGGATTCCACCGCAGAGTGGGCTGACTACGTGCTGCCTGCGGCCAGCCACTACGAAGCCTGGGATATCCGTACCCAGGGATACCACCGCTTCGCCAACGTGTTTACCCGTTCGGTGGAGCCGGTGGGCGAGTCCAAGCCCGATTGGGAAATCATGGCGCTGCTCACCAAGAAGATCCAGGAGCGAGCCATTGCCCGCGGTGTAGGCCCGATTCAGGATGGTGACGTAACCCGTGATCTGCACACCATTCACGACGACTTTACCCGTCAGGGCACGCTGAACACAGACTACGATGTGCTCAAGCACATCATTGAGGATTCTCCGGAGTTCGGTGGTGTCACCATTGAAGAGGCCACTGAGAAAGGCTTCATCGTGATGAACGAGCACGCGGGTCTGAACCAGCCATTGAAACCGGATGAAGGTTACAACCCGTTCACTGCGCAAACCGATGGCAAGAAGCCTTATGACACCTTGACCGGCCGTATCACCTTCTACTGTGATCACCCCTGGTTCAAGAAACTGAAATCCACTGTGCCCACCGCACGTTTGTATGCCGGGCCAGAGGCGTCCAATTATCCGCTGAAATTCTATTCACCGCACTCCCGTTGGGCGATCCACTCCAACTGGCGCAGCAATAAGTACCTGCTGCGGCTGCAGCGTGGTGAACCGAATATCTACATCAATCCACAGCTGGCCGAGAAAAAAGGCATCAAAGACGGTGATACGGTGCGGCTATTCAATGCCAACGGTGACTTTTTTGCTCAGGCCAAGTTCTATCCGAGCATTCCGGTGGACTCGATCATGATGGAGCACGGCTGGGAGCCGCATCAGTATATTCAGCGCAGAAACATGAACGTTTCCCACGCGGTATTTTTACAACCCTTGGAGTTGGCGGGCGGCTGGGGCCACCTGAAGTTTATTTACGCCATGTGGAATGCCAACCAGCACATTCATGAAAGCAGCTACGACATAGAGCTGGCCAAGGCAGAAGACATCACCGACCCACGGGCCGTTTAAGGGGAGATAATCATGACTGTTAAACGCCAGCTCAGCATGGTCCTGGATCTGAACAAATGCATTGGCTGCCACACCTGTTCCGCAGCTTGCAAACTCATGTGGACCAACCGCAACGGCCGTGAGTTCATGTACTGGAACAACGTGGAATCCCAACCGGGTAAAGGCTATCCACGGGACTACGAAAACATGGGGGGCGGTTTTGATGCCGAGGGTGCCTTGCGCCTTGGCCGTCAGCCCAGCCAGGAAGATTACGGTATTCCGTGGGAATACAATTACGAAGACGCCCTGATGACCGGCACCGACCCCTGGCTGCGCCCCAACGTAAAGCCCACCTGGGGTGCCAACTGGGACGAAGACGAAGGTGAGGGCGATTACCCCAACAGCTACTACTTCTACCTGCCGCGCCTGTGTAACCACTGCGCCAACCCGGCGTGCCTGGCGGCCTGTACCCGTAACGCCATCTACAAGCGCCAGGAAGACGGCATTGTACTGGTGGATCAGGAGCGCTGCCGGGGCTATCGCTACTGCGTAAACGCCTGTCCGTACAAGAAAATCTACTTCAACGAGCAGATTTCCAAATCCGAGAAGTGCATTTTCTGCTACCCGCGCATTGAAAAAGGCCTGCCCACCGCCTGTGCCCAGCAGTGTGTGGGGCGGATTCGCTGGATAGGCTACCGCGACGACGAAGAAGGCCCGATTCACAAGCTGGTGGAGAAGTACAAAGTGGCCTTGCCGCTGCACGCAGAATGGGGCACTCAGCCCAACGTATTCTATGTGCCGCCCCTGTCGCCACCCAAGTTCGGTGAAAATGGCGAACAACTGGCTGAATCCCGGATACCGCTTTCCTATCTGGAAAGCCTGTTTGGCCCCCGTACTGGCGAGGTTCTGGACACACTGCAAGCAGCCCGTCAGGCGAAAGCCCATGGTGAGGGCAGTGAGCTTATGGACATCCTGATTGGTTACAAACACGCTGAAATGTTCAAACTGAGCTGAGGCCGGGAGAAAGGAAATGACGCAATTAGCAGCGCCAGCGGCCCGGCAGCATGAGTTTGAAACGGCTGAGGCTCGTGGAGCGGTTTATCGCCTTGCGGCTGTGGCACTGGGTTACCCCATGGAAGAAACCTGGGAAGCATTGGCCGATGGGCGCCTGCAAGGGGCGCTCAGCGAGGCCTGGCAATCACTGGGAGGAGACTCCTGGCCACAGTTTGATGCAAGCCCCGATGCAGAGGCCCTGCAAGTGGGCTACATGGCCACGTTTGTTCATGGCAAACGGGGCAAACCCCGGGTGCCCTTGGTGGCCAGTGCCTACAACAGCTTGGTTGGGGGGCTAACTCCCGGTGCCTATCTGTTGAATGTTCAGGCGTTCTATACACACTTCGGGCTGACCGCCGCTGTGGACGATGAAGGCCACAAAGATCAGCCTGATCACTTATTAGCGATGCTGGAGTTTTGTGCATTGCTTTGCCATCTCGAGGCGAATGCCCTGGAAAACCAGTGGGATGCATCGCCTTACCGGCGAGCCCAAAGGGATTTTCTGGTTCGTTATCTCAGGCCGCTTTTGCAAGCCATCCGCGCCAAATACGCTCAGGAAGATCAGCACGGTCTGGATGCCAATCTGGCACATCTCGTGAACGTGCTCCCGGACTGGACTCTGGCTCAACAGCGGGCATTGGAGCATCAGGTAGGGCCATGTCCTGAAGAGGGTGCACGAAAGATCGGTACCGAAGCCGGCAGCCAAACCATGTGGGATTGACCCCAACCGATTAGCATGAGGAACCACGCCATGACATCGAAACCTATTGCAAATGGCCCTTTGGTAAATCGCATCAGCCGGTTTAAGGGGTTGATCACCTTGGTGGCTTGTATGGCGGCGAGCCCCTACGCATTGGCGGATCACAGCGACAGAAACCCGAACGTGAGTGAAGTAAAAGCCTGGGATACAGTGAAAGTCTCGCGTATTCCTGATGGCATTTATTTGCGAACCGAAAACGATCCGGATGATCTGATTTGGGATCGTTTGCCAAAGTACCGAACCAATTTGTTACCAGCTCCGCCGGTTCATCAGTCTGTTGGTTTGCGATTTG
Organism: Marinobacter sp. S0848L; assembly: GCF_023016065.1. Taxonomy (GTDB): domain Bacteria; phylum Pseudomonadota; class Gammaproteobacteria; order Pseudomonadales; family Oleiphilaceae; genus Marinobacter. The sequence continues at coordinate 128,973 of NZ_JALKAQ010000007.1, forward strand.
AAGAAGGCTCAACCCGGGGCAAGCATGTTTATTTTCAGGTGGCCCGTTCCGATGAGCGGCTCTACCTACGCATGCACTGGAAAGACCCCACTGAAGACCGTGCGACCACTGTGGATAAATTCGGTGATGGCGTGGCGGTGCAGTTCGCACTAAACGATGCAGATACCTCGTACATGATGGGGTCTGGTCATGAGAACCCGGTGAACATCTGGTATTGGCGCGCCGGCGCACCCGCGGTTGAGAATCTTGCTGCTGGGGGGTATGGCAGCACCACCCGTTTGCCGAAACAGAGTGTGCATGGTGGCAGTGCCTACTTTACCAGCGACGTTCCAGAGAAAAGGGAATGGCAGGTGGTGATGTCGCGGCCCTTCGAGTCGGATGGTGAACACGAAGTGAATTTTGATCGTGAAACAGTGCCGATGGGATTTGCCATATGGCAAGGTAGTGACAATGAGCGCGATGGTAACAAGCGTGTCACCCATACCTGGATACTTCTGGACACCCGCCTGGACAACGATAACTAAGGAGCCCTTGATGTCGGTTTCCCACTTTCCCGGTCGTGACCCGCTGGCCCTTGCGCCGGAGGACTGTGGCCGAGGGCATGCTTGCCAGTTCTGCCCTGAGGAAGAGCAGTGCCAGCTGGAGAAAGGCCACCATGAAAAACGGCTGATTGAAACCCGGCTGGCACAGATTGGCCAGATCATCATGGTGATGGCCAACAAGGGCGGCGTGGGTAAAAGTACGGTGTCGGCTAACGTAGCGGCCGGGCTGGCGGCTCAGGGCTACCGGGTCGGGGTGGCAGACGCCGACATCCACGGCCCCAACCAGAGCCGGTTTTTCGGGTTTGTGGGTGAGCGAGTGCGTTTGAGCAAAAAAGGTCTGCCACCCAAAAACTTCGAGTACCCCGGATTGCAGTATTCGCTGAAAGTAGGCTCTCTTGCCTTCATGATGGAGCGGGACGACACGCCTATCGTATGGCGGGATGCCTACAAGCATGACTTCATGCACCACCTGATTGGGTCCTTTGATTGGGGCCCGCTGGATTTTCTGGTGATCGACATGCCACCGGGAACCGGCAACGAACTGATTACCCTTTCGGATATGCTGGAAGGCCATGATGTGGCAGCGTTGCTGGCCACCACGCCCCAGGAAGTGGCACTGATGGACAGCCTCAAGGCGGTGCGGTTCTGTCAGGAGCGGGGGCTTCCCCTGCTGGGTGTGGTGGAGAATATGGCGGGTGTCAGCTGCCCCCACTGCAGCGGCCACTTTCACGTTTTTCCTCGAAGTCATCTTGCGGAAGCTCTGGCGTCTGCCGATGTGACATCCCTGGCGCAAATTCCCCTGTCGCTGGCGTTGTCCAGCGGTTCCGATACCGGCGTTCCAATCGTCGTCTCGGACCCGGAAGGCCCTGAAGCACAGGCGTTTGCTCCCGTTGTCACAGCCTGTGTGGCGCATGCTCAGGCAGGTTTTGCGGAAGCGGCCAAACACTCCCTGCATGGACTTGCACAGGCTGGCCTGGAAAGTGACGAGCTGGAGCAGGCACTGGAATCCGTGCCTGAGGAACAAAGAGACACGCTACGCCAACAGCTTGCATCCTTGCTGGGGAGCTCTAACGATCCTTCACCGCAGAATTGAATACCAGATTTTTGTTGCGACAGGCCCATGGCCGGGCAGAAGCCTTTAAATTGAGAGTATTACCATGACAGACACTCGCGCGCCTGAACGCCGACGTTTTTTCCGCCAGCTGTTAGGAACAGACAACTCTGCAGCGCCCGGCCGCGCACCCTGGCGCCGGGTGCCGGAAGTGGGTGCCGGTGATGGCGATGTGCTCTGGTCGGGCTGGACAGGCAAAGGCGAACTGTTTGTTGTGGGTGATGAAGGCATGGTGTTGCGCTATACCGGTAAAGCCGAAGCAGGAGAAGCGCAATGGCAACAGATGACACTGCCCACACGGTTGCCCTTACATGGCATTTGGGGCACAGCCGCAAACAATCTCTTTGCCGTGGGCTGGATGGGTGCCCTGCTTCACTACGATGGCGATAAATGGCAGTTATTGCGGGGCGGTGTGATTGATGAAACAAACGGGCGTTTTGCCGCCTGTGAGGAAAATACACCCTTGTTTGCCATTGATGGTAACGAACAGGGGCAAGCCTGGGCGGTAGGCGATGATGGCATGGTGCTGCACTTTGACGGAGCCAAGTGGCAGCGGGAGCAAAGCCCCACCCAGGTCAATCTGAGAGCGGTTGCCTGCGCACCAGACAACACCGTATATGCAGCTGGTGCCGAAGGCACAGTGTTGCGCCGGGACAGCAACGGCCTGTGGAAAAAACTCGATTGCCCATTGGGCTCCGGGTTTCATGCTTTGCTGGTGATGGACGATGGCAGCTTGCTGTTGGGCGGTGGCCGTTATTTCGTCGATCAGGGCGGTTTCCGGGGCGAGCTGGTGCGCTACCAGAACGGCCAGTTCCAGGCCCTGAAGTTTGACGAACCCATGCCGCGCCTGAGATCACTGAAAGCCTACAAAGGCGGCGTACTGATTGTTGGCGATCAGGGTCATTTGTACTACTTCAAGGATTTGCGGCTCGACAAACTGGAGAGCAACAGCCATCACGACCTGATGGACATTATAGTACTGTCTACCGGTGAAGCGCTGGCGGTGGGCGATTTTGCGACCATCATGACCGCCGCAGAAGATTTCACCCAGGCTCTGGCGCCGCCACCTGAAGCTGCAGCCGCCAGCCCCTGGGAAGCCATGGATGTACCCACCAAAAACCAGCTTTGGGGCTTCACCGAAGGTTTGGATGGCACCTGCTACGCATGCGGCGAGGCTGGTACGGTAATGCGCTTGCAGGGTGATCACTGGGAGCTTCTGCCACCGCCCAGTGATCTAACGGTGCACTGCCTGTGGGATACCGGGGCCGGGCTTTTTGCCGCTGGCCAGGAAGGCCGCATATTCCGTTTCGACGGTCAGCAATGGTCACTGCATTACGACTTGAACCTTGATCTTACCATCATGGACATGTGGGGCAGCAGCCCCGAATCCCTGTACGCCGTAGGCGATGAAGGCCTGATTCTGCATTTTGACGGTTTGCGCTGGCAGCGCATGCCCAGTGGCACCCAGTCAGCTCTCTACAGTCTCTGGGCCATGGATGACGAACACATGCTGGCCCCCGGCGATTTCGGGTTGGTGTTGAGATACAACGGCAAAGAGTGGAGTGAATTCAACGTGGGCACCGAGAATTTCCTTTATGGAATCTGGGGCAACAGCTTGAGCAATATCTACGCCGTTGGGCTCTCAGGTACATTGGCACATTTCAATGGCCAGCGCTGGCAGCAAATGGCGACCCGCCTGCGGGAAGATATTCTGTCGGTATCCGGCTCCGAGGCCGCAGGCGCCTTTGCGGTAGGTACCCGAGGCTGTGTTCTGCGCCTCGAAGCGGGCCAATGGCTAACGGAACCCAGTGGCAGTGATGCCGGTTTGAGGGTGGTGTGTGCTACCCGAAGGGGTGTGGTTTATGCGGTAGGCGATCGGGGAACGGTGCTGCGGCGCCAAGGCCTCGTCTAAAGGCTTTCCTTGTTAATCCAGAACGTTAATAGCCTCCCATTAAGCTACCGGTAATTGTACCGGTAGCCGTTCGTTCATTTTTGAATATTACCCGCCTGCTCGCTTGTTAACCGCAATGAAGCCTTGCTACCGCCGTTCAGCCGCTTTGCCGCCAGCCGTCGTTCTGAACCGGTGTCAGAGCGCTGGTATTGCTGCGGTTGCCCAGAAAATCCGGACGTTGCTTATTACCACAGAAGGGTTCGGTAAGCTGGTTTTCAGTACTGTTGTATACAAAAAACAGGTTACTGCGTGGCCAGGGCGACAGGTTGGCATTGGAGGCATGTAAGGTGTTGCATTCGAATATAATCAAAGAGCCGGCTGGCCCTGTGGGCGCTTTGATGCCGTGTTTGTTCGCCATCTCTTTAATATCCTGCTCACTGGGCACTCCCAGGTCCTGTTTCTTCAACGAAGACCGGTAATTGTCTTCCGGTGTGCGCCCGACGCACGGGATGAACGTTTTGTGGGAGCCCGGAATCAGCATTAAAGGGCCGTTGAACGGGTTGTTATCGGTCAACGTGATCGAAAAACTGACCGCCCGCATTCTCGGCATACCATCCTCTGCGTGCCAGGTTTCAAAATCGGAATGCCAGTCAAAGCCCTTGCCATGGAAAGCAGGTTTGAAATTGATCCGGGACTGGTGAATATAGGCATCACTGCCCAATATCTGCTTTACCATATCCAGGATTCGCGGGTCCCGGGTGAGTCGGTCAAAGCGCTGTGACAGCCGGTGTATGCCGAAAACGGATCGTATTTCCTGCTTTCCGGGCTCGGTAATTGTCCCTTCAGCACGCAGGATACGGTCGTCGTTCTCGTACGCTGCAAGATCTTCCTGAAACCGCCGGACGGTTTCGTGGTCGAGAAACTGATTGAATACCAGAAATCCGTCCCGTTCATACCTGGCCAACTCGGCCTCACTCAAAGGGCCGTTTGTTCGGTTTTCCCCGCGGCTGTGGATAACTGGGTCTAACCGGTCTATCGGAGCCATTGGGGTTTCGAGACGCGTGGGATAAAAGTCGTCAGTACGAGTGTCCATGTTCGAACCTCCTTCTTTTAAACATCACGATGATGGTGTGCTTTTACTTACAGGTAAGCGAGCAGGTTAGGGAAACTCTTAAATTCCTTAGTGAGTTAACGGTAATTGGGCGTACTCGAAAAGGAATGTAAGGACCGATAGAGGAATTTCAAGCCCGACAGAAATTAAGTTATTGCAATTATCAAATGCAAAATATTATCATTTGCCGCCGATATTTGTTGTCAACTTAAGGAGTGGCTCATGCAGTTCAGGACTTCCATTCTCTCGACCGCGGTTGCAGTCGTGTCTTACGGATTTGCGCTGCAAGTCTCCGCGCAGCCCGTCGAGCTGGATGAAATCGTGGTATCAGCCTCGGGTTTTGAGCAGAGCCAGTCCGCGGCTCCGGCCAGCATTACCGTGATCGGCCGTGAAGAGATTCAGAATAAACAAGCCTATAGCCTCACCGATATTCTTGCCGATGTAGAAGGTGTGGATGTTAGCGGTTCTGCGGGCAAAACAGGTGGTTTTGATATTCGTATGCGAGGCATGCCTGCCGAATACACACTGATCCTGATTGACGGCCGCCGGCAAAACACCGCAGGCAACGTAACGCCCAATGGTTTCGGGCAAACAGCCACCAGTTTTCTACCCCCGCCAGCAGCCATCGAGCGCATTGAGGTTGTTCGAGGCCCTATGTCCACACTCTACGGCTCGGATGCCATGGGTGGGGTGATTAACATCATTACCCGTAAAGTGAGCCCGGAGTGGACCACCTCGCTGACTGCAGAAACCACCCTGAACCAAGACCGGGATTTTGGCGACAGCCGAGCCTACAGTGCGTACACCACCGGCCCGCTTGTGGATAACTTGATTGGCCTGCAACTTCGTGGCCGCTGGTTTGAGAGGGATGAATCCGAATTGGAGTTCCTGGATCTTAACGGTGACCCGATCGAAGTCAGCACCCGCGGGCCTAGCCCGGTAGAGTCTGAGCAATACACGGTGGGCGGAAGGCTCACGGTTACCCCGAGCGATTCGCACGACTTGTGGCTTGATATAGAAACCAGTAAGCAAGACTACGACAACTCGGAAGGTCAGCTGGGCACACTGGGTCCGCGGGGCTACGGCCCGGAACTGGAATTCGATCGGGATCAGTTTGCTGTCGGCCATACCGGACGGTTAGCGATTGGGACGCTTGAAACCAGCATAATGAGAAACGTTACCGAAACCGGTGGCCGGGTCATTCCAAATGGTGTTCCGGGCAAAGCGCCCGGCTTGCATCGGGAATTGAAGGCTGAAAATCGGGTGATTGATAGCAAACTCGTTATGCCCATTGAAAATCACGTTCTGACAGTGGGTGGCCAATGGTTTGATGCCCGGATGACCGATGGTGTGGCCGAGCAGGAGTTCAAACAAAAAACCAAAGCGTTGTTTGTAGAGGATGAGTGGTTCCTTGCGGATGATCTGGCGCTGACCTTGGGTGGCCGGTACGACCACCACGACTCTTTTGGTGGCCAATTTAGCCCTCGAGCTTATTTGGTCTGGAGCTCTACGCCTGAATTGACCATCAAGGGTGGTGTCAGTCGAGGTTATAAAACACCCGGCTTGGAACAGCTGGATCCTGGCGTCGTCGGATTTACCGGCCAAGGTACGATTCCCCTGTTCGGCAACCCGGATCTGCAACCTGAAACGTCCACGTCAACCGAACTTGCGGTGGTGTATGAAAAGCCGGCCGGATATCGTGTTGGTGCTACGGTCTTCTACAACGAATTTACAGACAAGATCGCAGACGGCCCGGATCTGTTGAATTGCAGTTATGCACAGGATCCGAATCGCCCCGGGTGTGTGGATAAAGGTAACTGGCCCTTGGCCGACGTGTTTGGTCAGGACAAAAATATTGATGAAGCCATCACCCAAGGGGTGGAGTTGCACGGTTCGGTGCCTTTCGCACAGGACTGGCGCTTGGCAGCGAACTACACCTATACCGACAGCGAGCAGAAATCCGGAGAGGATAAAGGCGAGCCGCTTACCGACACGCCGGAGCATATGGCCAATCTCGAGTTGCGTTGGGCTCCGTCAGTGCGTTGGTCAACGTTCGTAAAAGCACAGTATGAAAGTGAGCGTTACCGCGCCAGAGAACGGGTTCGCGGAGCCCCGTCCTATGCGGACTTGGGGGACTTCAAGTCGGTCACCCTGGTTCATCTGGGCGGGAAGTTTAAAGCAACAGAGAATGTCGCGTTGAGCGCCACCATTTACAACCTTCTGGATGAAGACTTTATTGATTACAAAGCGTATGACAACGGTAGCCGCTACGGAAACCGGTACGCGAATTCAGAGGAAGGGCGTCGTTTGTGGCTATCTGCGAACGTCACCTTCTAGTCTGTGCGCAACGTGGCACTATTACGAAAACTAACAGTTTAGTGCTAAACGCATAAACGGTAATCGGGTACTCTCCGGCCCCTAACATCCTAGAATTGCTGATTTTTTCAGATCGGCGGCAGGAAAAAATGATAAAGGAGAGTATCCGTGCGTAAATTGGGTCAATTCATAGCGTTGGTGGGCGCCCTTGCATTGGGCAGCGGAGCCGCGCCGGTGACAGCTTCCGACAAGCTTTACATCTATACCGAGAACTTCCCTCCGTACAACATGAGCGCCACAGGCCGTGCTTTTGAGCATAACGGTAATGAAGTGGACGGCATCTGTTCGGAGATGGTCAAAGCGATTCTGGATAAATCGGGCCTGGACCATGTCATCAAGCTGCGCAATTGGGATTACGGTTACAAGCGCGCTCTGAGCAAACGCAACCACGGCATTTTTTGTACAACCTACACCGAAGAGCGAGCGCCCAATTTTAAATGGGTAGGGCCGCTGACGAAGAACCTGTGGACAGTTTTTGCAGCCGCCGGCACCAACTTGGACATCGACAAGTTGGAAGATACCAAAGGTATGTTATACGGAGGCTTTCGCAACGATGTGATGACCAACTACCTATTGGATCGTGGTTATAAAGTCTCGGAAATGGAAAGTGATGACATCAACCCCAAGCGTTTGGAACTGGGACAGGTAGATTTGTGGATCTCGGATCGACTGGCGGGACCTTACTTTGCGTCACAGCAAGATGTGGAAGGCTTGGAACCGGTTTATTCGTTTAACGAGTCTGAACTGTATCTCGCGATGAACCCGAACACCCCGGATGATGTTATTCAGAAGTTGCAAGAAAGCCTGGAAGCCATCAAAGAAAGTGGTATGTATCAGGCTATCGAGACTAAATACGGGCTATAAGCTTCTGCAAAAAAATCCCGGGTAGAAGACCTACCCGGGAGAGAGGTTACCGGTGGAGTTACCCGGTAAAGGCCAAATTATCTGCTTCGATCTGCATCAGATTACGGGTCGGGCTCAGCATGCTGGTGGCATGGCTTTGAGCGCGGGGCAGCAAACGCTCGTAGTAGAATTCTGCCGTGTTGATTTTGGTCTGGTAGAAGGCTTCGGATTCTTCGCCGCCGTTCTCCAGTTTGTCAGAAGCCACCGCGGCCTGACGCAACCACATGTAAGCCATCGACACATAGCCGCTGTACATCAGGAAGTCGTAAGCCGCTGCGCTGACCACATCGCGGTCTTTGCGAGCAGACAGCATCACGCGTACCGTCAGCAGGTTCCACTGGGCAGTCAGCTTCAGCAGCTCAACGGCCATCGGACGCAGCGTGCTGTTGGTCAGATGCTTACGGGCGAAGTTGGCAACTTTTAAAGTGAATTCACGTACCGCACCACCCTGAGTCATCAGCAGCACTTTACGGCCCAGCAGGTCCAGAGCCTGAATGCCGGTGGTGCCTTCATACAGCGTGGCGATCCGGGTATCCCGAGCGATCTGTTCCATACCGTGCTCACGGATGTAACCGTGGCCACCAAACACCTGCATCCCTAAGTTTGCCGCTTCGTTGCCCAGTTCGGTCAGAAACCCTTTCAGGATCGGAGTCAGGAAGCCCAACTTGTCGTCGTGCTTTTTCACCGCTTTTTCATCGTTGGCAGTATGCGCTTCCACCATATGGTCTGCGGTTTTCGCAGCGTAATACAGCATGGCGCGGCCGCCTTCGGCGATGGCTTTCTGAGTCAGCAGCATGCGGCGAACATCAGCATGGTGAATCAGGCTATCGGCCACCTGGTCCGGTTCTTTCTTGCCGGACAGCGCGCGCATGGAACGACGGTCTTTGGCGTACTCAAGCGCCCACTGGTAAGACAGTTCGGCCGGGCCAACGCCCTGAATGGCAGTACCGATACGAGCCGTGTTCATGAAGGTGAACATGCACTCGAGGCCTTCGTTCTCAGGGCCGATCAGGTAGCCGGTTGCATCATCAAAGTTCATCACGCAGGTGGCGGAAGCTTTGATGCCCATTTTCTTTTCGAGGCTGCCACAGTTCACGCCGTTGCGTTCACCCACGCCGCCGTCTTCGGTGGGTAGGAATTTCGGAACGATGAACAGGCTGATGCCGCGGGTACCGGCCGGAGCGCCGGGCAGGCGGGCCAGTACGATGTGGACAATGTTTTCGGTCAGGTCGTGATCACCGGACGAAATAAAGATCTTGGTGCCGGTCAGTTTGTAGGTACCGTCTTTCTGAGGCTCGGCTTTGGTTTTCACCTGGCCAAGGTCGGTTCCGCACTGGGGTTCAGTCAAACACATGGTGCCGCCCCAACGGCCTTCCGTGAGCGGAACCAGGTAAGTTTGCTTCTGCTCGTCACTGCCGTGCAGGTAGATGGTGTTCATCGCACCCAGCGACAGACCCGGGTACATGGCGAATGACCAGTTGGCAGTGCCCATCATTTCCTGTTTGAACAAGCCCATGGAAGCAGGCAATCCCTGACCGCCGAATTCTTCCGGTGCCGACAGACCCTGCCAGCCGCCCATCACATACTGGTTGTACGCGTCTTTGAAACCTTTGGGCGTGGTTACTTCGCCGTTTTCCAGCTTACAGCCTTCTTCGTCGCCTATCTGGTACAACGGGCTCAGCTCTTCTTCACAGAACCGGCCGCACTCATTCAATATCGCTTCAACAATATCCGGAGTGGCGTTCTCGCCTGAACTCAAACCCGCGTAATGACGTGGATAATCGAACACGTCGTTCATCAGAAACTTCATATCCCGCAGGGGGGCTTTGTACTGAGGCATATCCAATCCTTCCCGTGTGCATTAGAGGGCTCAACGACCCTGATGCTTTTAGTTGTACGGCATTCAACGAAAGCTGCCATTGACGAAAAGCTCCGAGGCCAATGTCAGTTTGGACAATTGGCTCAAATGACGGAGTAGGGGCCCGGCTCTAAGTGTGTAAATATTATGCAAACCTCCTTGGTTTCGAAGAATGCACATGGCATGCCTCAGAAGACTCTTATAAGGTAACTGGAACCGAATCTGTTAGTACTTGTCAGTCTGGATCCGGGGTGTGGATAACTCCAAACGTACATTATCAACAGGTAGTCAAAGCGCATGTGGAAGCAGTGGTTGGTTGGGATGGCGGTTGTCGCCATAGTGCTGGTGGGAGTGGGTGTGTATCTGAACCAGCAACCGGTTGCGGAAGGGCAAGATCAGCAAGCCAAGCCGACGACAGTTAATATTGGCCAACCACAAATGCGGCAGATTCGTGATCAGATTTCTGCGGTCGCCAACCTGCGGCCCGTGGACTCGGTGGAACTGATGACGGAAGCCAGCGGTCGGGTGGTAGAGCTGAACCTGAAACCCGGCCAACCGGTTCAACAAGGTGAGGTGCTGCTTCGCTTGGACGACCGACAGGCCCGTGCTGATTTGGCGGTATTGAAAGCCCGCCTTTCCGATGCCCGGCGCCAGTACGACAGGGCTCGAAGTCTGCGGGCCAACAACAGTGTGTCCCAGTCCCAAGTTGATGAGCTGCAAACTTCGGTGGCTGTTGCGGCGGCTGAGTTGGAAGCCGCCAAGGTTCGTTTGGAAAACCACCGTATCGAAGCGCCGTTTGCCGGTGTGATCGGGCTTTCAAACATTAGCCTTGGCGCTTTTTTGCAAGCAGGAACCAGCATTACCACACTGGATTCCAGCGGCCAGCTTGAGTTGAATTTTTCAGTACCGGAACGGTTTGTCGGCCAGGTAAAGGTTGGCCAGCCAGTCTCAGCGGTGTCGCCCGCGTTTCCCGACCAATTATTTGAAGGCCAATTGGTGGAACTTGCCACCCGCATCAGTGAATTAAGCCGAACTTTGGCGGTGCGCGCACTGATCGACAATCCTGATGGCCAACTGCGGCCGGGGCAGTTTATGTCGGCCTCACTGACCCTGCAGCAACGAGAAGCACTGGTGGTGCCTGAGCAGGCAGTGATGGTGCGTGGTGATGAGAAGTACGTGTTCTTGGCCGAGGATGGCCTTGCCCGCCGGGTGCCCGTTCAGATTGGAAATCGCATGCCGGGGTGGGTGGAAATCAAAGAAGGATTGAGTCTCGAAGACTCTGTCGTGGTCACCGGGCAAGACCGGCTGAGCTCGGGGAACCGCATACGGGAGCTTGAGTCTGATCGTTCGATTCCCGAAAACCGGTTTGAATCGGTTCGGGAGTCCTGATTTATGGTTTTATCTGATGTTTCTATCAAGCGCCCGGTTTTTGCCACCGTTCTTAGCCTGTTAATCGTTGTTTTTGGTCTCTCGGCGCTGTTCGGCTTGCCGGTGCGGGAGTATCCGGACATTGACCCACCCGTGGTGTCGGTTTCAACCGAATACACCGGTGCTGCTGCCGAGGTAGTGGATAGCCAAATCACGCAGGTGATTGAAGGCAGTATCAGCGGAATAGAGGGCATTCGTTCGATTGAATCCTCCACCGAGCAGGGTGAGTCCCGAACCAACATCGAATTCAACACCTCCCGAGACATCGATGTTGCCGCGAACGATGTGCGGGACGCGGTATCGCGCATCCTGAACCGGTTGCCAGATGAAGCCGATCCCCCTGTCGTCAGGAAGGCCGACTCCGACGCGCGCCCCATGATGTGGGTCACTCTGACCAGCGAGGTTTGGGACGCAGCCGAACTCAGTGATTTTGCCGACCGGGTACTGAGTGATCGCTTTTCAGTGCTGGATGGAGTGGCCGATGTTCGTATTGGCGGCGAACGCCGTTACGCCATACGGGTTTGGCTGGATCGGGAAAAGCTGGCGGCACGAAACATTACCGTCGCCGAAGTAGAGCAGGCGCTTCGCGCCAATAACGTGGAATTGCCGGCCGGGTCGGTGGATTCAGCCACCCGAAATTTCACCGTACGTGCGGAAGGCCGGTTATCCACAGTGGACGAGTTCCGTAATCTGGTGGTGCGCCGGGATGGCAATGATCTTTTGCGTCTGGGCGAAGTCGCCAACGTAAACATGGGGGTGGAATCCGATGTTGGTCGACTCCGGGCCAGTGGGCGGACGGCCATCGGGATGGGCATCATCCGCCAGTCGAAAGCGAATACGGTTGCTGTTTCCGACGCCGTGAAAGCCGAGCTGGAATCGATTCGTGAAACCTTGCCTCCCGAAGTGTCGATTTCCGAAAGCTATGACGAATCCATCTTTATCCGCGCCTCCATCAAAGAAGTGCTGATCACCTTGGCGATCTCTGTGTCGCTGGTGATATTGGTGATTTTCCTGTTTCTGCGCTCCTGGCGCGCCACTTTGATACCTGCGGTGACCATACCGGTTGCGGTGATCGGGGCCTTTATCGGTTTAGGTTTTCTGGGCTTCTCCATCAACGTACTGACATTGCTGGCGGTGATTCTGGCAATTGGCCTGGTGGTGGACGATGCCATTGTGATGCTGGAGAACATTCAGCGTCGTATTGATGAGGGCGAACCGCCATTGCTGGCGGCCTATCACGGTGCCAAGCAGGTCGCCTTTGCGGTGATTGCCACCACGTTGACCTTGGTGGCTGTTTTCGTGCCGATTTCGTTTATGGGCGGCAACATCGGGCGGCTGTTTGCGGAGTTCGGCTTTACGTTGGCCGCAGCGGTGATTGTTTCCAGCCTGGTGGCCCTGACGCTGGCGCCCATGTTGTGTTCCAAATGGCTCAGACACAGCCCCGAAACGGAAGAAGGGCATCGTCTGTGGGCGTTCAGTGAAAGGGTATTGAATGGTCTGACCCGTGGCTACGAGAAAGCATTGCGGTTTTCCTTAAGCCAATCCGGTTTGTTGCTCGGGTTGGGCGTGGCCGGGCTGGTCATGGCTGCGGCGATCTATCCGAATCTTCCACAGGAATTGGCACCTACTGAAGACCGCGGCGTGATCATTATGCCGGTTGGTGCGCCACGGGGTTCCACCGTGGAGTTTACCGATCATTTTGTCCAACAGGCTGAAGAGGAGCTGCTTGAATATCTGGATGAGGGTATAGCAGAGCGATTTTTGTCCATCGTGGGCTTTCGAAACGAAGAAGACAGCGCCTTTATGATCATGGGGCTGGTGCCCTGGGATGAGCGTGCTATAAAGCAGCAGAAGGTAACTTCGGAAATTCGTGAAAAGCTTGCAGACATTTCTGGCGTTCGCATCAGCGTGATTAATCCTCCAGGACTGGGCCAACGAGGGTTTAGTCAGCCCGTGGAATTTGTGGTGGCAGGCCCGGACTACGAATCGGTACAAGCCTGGAGTGATGAAATCGTTGAGCGGGCGAAAGAAAATCCGAATCTGTTGAACGTCGACAGCGATTTTGAGCTCACCCGCCCGGAATTAAGGGTCAACATCGACCGGGATCGGGCGGCTGACCTCGACATTACCGTTGAAGACGTCGGCCTGACGCTGCAAACCATGCTGGCTTCTCGTCAAGTTACTACCTACATGGACCGCGGCCAGGAATACGATGTGATTGTTCAGGCTGAAGATGCCCAGCGCGCAACCCCGAACGATCTGGCGCAAATATTCATGCGGCCGAGGGCAGGGGGAGAGCTGATCCCGTTGAAAGCTCTGGTGTCTGTGGATGAAATTGGTGCCAACCCTGATCTCAAGCGCATTGACCGGTTACCGGCAGTGGTGATCAGTGCTTCGCTGGGCGATGGCTATGATCTGGGCACCGCGCTCAACTACCTGAACAATCTGGCTGTGGATAACTTGCCGCCGGAAGCGCGAGTGTCGTTCCGGGGCTTGTCCCGGGAGTTCGAGGAATCGTCATCGGCCATCTTGGTCACCTTCGCCTTGGCGTTCGTGATTGTTTTTCTGGTCCTAGCGGCACAATTCGAAAGTTGGATTCATCCGTTGATTATCATGTTGTCTGTGCCCTTGGCGGTCACCGGTGCTTTGCTAGCGTTGGCTTGGTCGGGCATCAGCCTGAACATCTACAGTCAGATTGGCATCATCATGCTATTGGGGCTGATGGCGAAGAACGGAATACTCATCGTTGAGTTTGCCAACCAGCTTCGGGACCAGGGGTATGAAGTCCGGGATGCCATTCTGGAAGGTGCCATTCTCCGTTTCCGGCCGGTGTTGATGACCACGATATCCACAGTCTTCGGAGCGGTGCCCTTAGTGATTGCCACCGGCGCCGGGGCGGAGAGCCGCGCAGCGATTGGCGTGGTGATTTTGGGTGGGCTTATCTTCGCGACCACGTTAACGCTGTTTATTATCCCGGTGTTGTATAACTTGCTGGCCCGATTTGCAAAATCCTCCAATGCTGTGGAAAAAGAGCTGGAGCGGCTGTCCGCGGGGTCGGTTGAGGATTCCGGCCAGATATGAATGTCGTGATCAATCGCGGATGGCCCATTATGCCTTCCCACATTTGTGGATAAATTGTTTGATAAGTTCGGGAAGAGTTTTGGATATTAATGTAAAACTTGTTATTTATTAGATACTTAATGTGTTTGTGAACAGGTTTTTTTGAGCATATTTTCTGTGGATAAAAACTTTAAGAACTTGTCAGGAGCTGATCACAAGCCTCTGAAAATCCGTGAGTTTCAGTTTTCCCACGCGATGAAAAACATAACTTTGTATAGTGTTTACGGTTGATCGTGCTTGAGTGATTTGGGATTACCCGTAATCTGGTTAAAAATTGCACATTCTGACTGCAATCTCTTCAATGAAGCGGTATACTCCCGCACCTGATTTTATCCCCCGATTCCCGAGGTGTAGTGTGGATTTTCCGACCCGTTTCGATGTCATAGTCATTGGTGGTGGCCATGCCGGTACTGAAGCTGCTCTAGCGGCCGCGCGCATGGGCTCAGCAACCCTGTTGCTGACCCACAACATTGAAACCTTGGGGCAGATGTCCTGTAACCCCGCCATTGGTGGTATCGGTAAGAGCCATCTGGTGAAAGAAATCGATGCCTTGGGCGGCGCCATGGCCCGAGCCACCGACCAGTCCGGTATCCAGTTTAGAGTGTTGAATGCTCGCAAGGGCCCGGCTGTTCGCGCAACACGCGCTCAGGCAGACCGGGTGCTGTACAAAGCGGCGATTCGCCACACGCTGGAAAATCAGCCGAATCTCACACTGTTTCAGCAAGCCGCCGATGATTTGATTGTGGAAGACGATCAGGTGGTGGGTGTGGTAACCCAGACCGGCATCCGTTTTAACGCGAAAACGGTGGTACTCACCACCGGCACTTTCCTGGGCGGAGTTATCCACATCGGTATGGAGAACCATGCCGGTGGCCGCGCGGGCGATGCTCCAGCCAATGCCTTGGCCAAGCGCCTGCGGGAACTGCCTTTCAACGTAGGCCGCCTGAAAACCGGTACTCCGCCGCGTATCGATGCGCGCACGGTGGATTTCTCGGTCATGCAGGAACAGTGGGGTGATACCCCGGCACCGGTTATGTCGTTCATTGGCAGCAGAGATGAGCACCCAGAGCAGGTCTGCTGCTACGTGACCCGGACCACCGAAGAAACCCACGACATTATCCGCAGCGGCTTCGACCGCTCGCCCATGTTCGCCGGCAACATCGAAGGTGTTGGGCCTCGTTACTGCCCGTCGATTGAAGACAAGGTCAATCGTTTCGCGGACAAAGATTCACATCAGATCTTTGTTGAGCCGGAAGGTTTGACCACCAACGAGCTTTATCCGAACGGCATTTCCACCAGCTTGCCATTTGATATTCAGCTCAAGGCTGTGCAGTCCATTCCCGGCTTTGAAAACGCCCATATACTGCGACCGGGCTATGCCATCGAGTACGATTACCTGAACCCGCAGGATCTGCGCCACACCCTGGAAACCAAGTTTATTCAAGGCCTGTATTTTGCCGGCCAGATCAACGGCACTACCGGTTACGAAGAGGCCGGTGCGCAGGGCTTGCTGGCGGGGATTAACGCGTCGCTGCGAGCACAGGATAAAGACGAGTGGTACCCGCGCCGGGACGAAGCCTACCTGGGCGTGTTGGTTGATGATCTGATCACCATGGGTACCAGTGAGCCGTACCGCATGTTCACCAGCCGTGCCGAATACCGGTTAATTCTGCGCGAAGACAACGCCGACCTGCGTTTGACCGAAACCGGCCGCAAGCTGGGGCTGGTGGACGACGAACGCTGGCAGAAGTTCTGCGAAAAGAGCGAAGCCATCATCACTGAGCGTCGTCGTCTGGAAGAAACCCGTATTCACCCGAACACGGAAGCAGGGGAGCGCGCTAACGGATTCCTCAAGCAGCCGATGACCCGTGACCAATCGCTGGCCGAGCTGCTACGCCGCCCGGAAATCGTGTACCAGCACATTGCCGACATTGGTGGTGAGTGCGCGGAAGACCCGGTTGTGGCCGAGCAAGTGGAAATTGAAGTCAAATACGAAGGCTACATTTCCCGCCAGGCCGATGAAATCGAGCGCTTGCGGAAAAACGAGAACACCCGGTTGCCTGTAGACCTCGATTACGACGTGATCGGTGGCTTGTCCAACGAGATCAAACAAAAGCTGCAGGAAGTGCGCCCGGAAACGGTTGCCCAGGCTTCTCGCATCCAGGGCGTGACCCCGGCCGCGATCAGCCAGATCCTCGTTCACCTGAAAAAGCGGGACCTTCTCCGCAAGCAAAGCGCCTGATCCAACCTCTATGACTTATCCACAATGGCAAAGCCAGCTCCGAGACGGGCTGGCAGAAATGCAGCTTTCCTTGAACGATAGCCAGCAACAACAGTTGCTGGCTTTTCTCGCTCTGCTGAACAAATGGAATAAGGCGTACAACCTGACGGCGGTCCGGGATGAGCGGGTCATGGTATCGCGCCAGTTGCTCGACAGCCTGAGCATCGTGCCTTGGATCACGACCGATCATTTGCTCGATGTCGGTGCCGGCGGTGGTATGCCCGGTATTCCCCTGGCCATTGCGTTTCCGGACAAACGCTTTACGCTTCTGGACAGTAATGGCAAGAAGACCCGGTTCCTGAACCAGTGTGTCCTGGAGTTGGGTTTAAAGAATGTGGACGTTATCCACGGCCGTGCCGAGGATTGCCAGCCCGAGCAGCCGTTTCGCCAGATCAGCAGCCGCGCGTTCACCGCGTTAGAGAACCTGGTGACCTGGTGTGAACAACTTTTGGCGCAAGACGGTGAGTTTCTTGCTATGAAAGGACAGTATCCGGATGATGAAGTGGCTGCCCTTCCAAGCCATTGGCAGGTAGAATCCAACCATTCTCTGAATGTCCCCGGTGCTGACGGTGAACGACATCTGTTGGTCGTCACCCGGCATTCATCACCCCGGTAACCCGCAATAGCAGGAGGCAAAGCATGACGCGCGTGATTGCAGTGACCAATCAGAAAGGCGGTGTGGGTAAAACCACCACCTGCGTCAATCTTGCTGCGTCACTGGTTGCTATCAAACGCCGGGTTTTGCTGGTCGATATGGACCCGCAGGGCAACGCCACCATGGGTAGTGGTGTGGATAAAAACGCCCTTGAATTGTCTGGCTACGATTTACTGACGAAACGCGCAACCGCAGGCGAAGTCGTGGTGAAAACCGATCCGGCCGGTTTCGATTTGCTTCCGGGAAATGGCGACCTGACCGCCGCTGAAGTTGAGCTGATGAACGAAATTGGCCGTGAACACCGGTTGCGCCTGGCCTTGAGTGAAGTGCGGGACAACTACGACTACATTTTGATCGACTGTCCTCCGTCCTTGAACCTGTTAACCGTTAACTCGTTATCGGCAGCCGATTCTGTGTTGATTCCCATGCAGTGTGAATACTATGCCTTGGAAGGACTGGCGGCTTTGATGAACACCGTGGAACAAATAAAGGAAACGGTGAACCCCCAGCTGGAGATGGAAGGCATTCTGCGCACCATGTATGACCCGCGTAACAGCCTGACACTCGATGTTTCCGGCCAGTTGCAGGAGTATTTCGGTGACAAGGTCTACCGGGCGGTGATTCCCCGCAATGTGCGCTTGGCAGAAGCGCCCAGCTACGGCATGCCGGCACTGAACTACGATAAAGCGTCGAAAGGGGCCATTGCCTACCTGGCGATGGCGGGTGAGATGGTCCGTAGGCACGGAACAAAAAAGACATCCAGCGCCGTTGCGGTGTAACATAGTTCGCCGTCAGGCAACCATGCATCCATTATTTCACTAGGAAGAATGACTACTACCATGGCGGCGAAGAAGCGAGGCTTGGGCGAACGTGGTTTAGGGGCTCTGTTACAGGGTTCCAAAGTGAACCTCAATCAGAGCAGCGAGAGCACACAGCGCGACGGTGAGATGCAGGACATCCCTGTTGATCTCATCCAGCGTGGGCGTTACCAGCCTCGTCGCGATATGGATCCTGCGGCGTTGCAAGAACTGGCCGACTCTATTCGTCAGCAAGGCGTTATGCAGCCGGTTGTGGTGCGGGCTATAGAAGATGGCCGTTACGAGCTGATTGCCGGCGAACGTCGTTGGCGCGCCACCCAGCTGGCCGAGCTGGACAGCATTCCCGCAATTATCCGCGAAGTACCGGATGAAGCCGCCATCGCCATGGCGCTGATCGAGAACATTCAGCGTGAAAACCTGAATCCCATCGAAGAAGCCTTCGCGCTGCAGCGTTTACAAGACGAGTTCGGTCTGACTCAGGCCCAGGTCGCCGAGGCTGTGGGTAAGTCCCGGACAACGATTACCAACCTGCTGCGTTTGATCGGCCTGACCGAAGACGTGCGAACCATGCTGGAGCATGGTGATCTGGAAATGGGGCATGGCCGGGCCATGCTGACACTGCCACCCGAGCAGCAAATGCAGGTGGCCCGTCAGGTGGTGGCGAAATCGCTTTCCGTGCGCCAGACCGAAGCATTGGTGCGCCGTTTGCAGCAGGAATCCCCCGAAGAAAAGGGCGAAGACAAAAAAGCCCTTGATCCGAACATTCGGGCCCTGCAAGACGATCTTTCCGAGCGCTTGGGTGCCCGGGTATCGATTGCTCATGGCAAGCGGGGTAAGGGAAAGCTGGTTATCGAATACACCTCGTTGGATGAACTTGATGGAATATTGGGTCATATTCGCTAAGCACCGAAAATTTAGCGAAATCATCCGAAAGGCCTAGTATCACCCGCAAACACCAGATGTGGTTGTGCGATAGGTTGCAGACCACAACTTGTGTGAAGTTGAAGCGTCTGTTACCTTCAATTGCTTAAAAAACATCCAGATTATCCCCAAGACTCAGTTGAACCGCTAGCGGTTAACACATATAATTCCGCGCGCTTGGAATGACAGTAGGTGATATGACCCGTTATAGGAAAGCCATCACGTACGTGCCGCTGGCAAAGTGGCTCACCATTGAGATGGCCACACTGATCATTCTCAGCATGTTTTGGTTTACAGAAAGTCGTTTGGCTGGTTATTCCGCGTTCATCGGCGGTCTTATTTTTGTCATACCAAACGCGTATTTTGCCCATCGAACCTTCCGGTATCAGGGCGCCCGCCAGATCCATGTGGCGGTAGGAAATATGTTCAGGGCTGAGAGCATCAAGCTCGCCCTTACCGCAATCTTTTTTGCGGCCGTTTTCACTTTAATGGAGCCAGTACATGTACCGGCTCTGTTATTCACTTTTGCTGTGATGGTTGTGTTGGGTACGGCACTGCGCTGGCTCATCCGGCCGCAACCACAGCGATGACTGGACGAGAGCAGTATGGCAGCTGATACCCCAGTAGAGTATATAAAACACCACCTAACCAACCTTACCTATGGCAAGCTTCCGGCCGGCTATGAGCGGGCTGACGGCAGTGTGATGCAAGAGGCCGGCTGGTCATTTGCAACCACCGCTCAAGAAGCAACAGACATGGGTTTCATGGCGATCCACGTGGATACCATGGGTTGGTCCATCGCAATGGGCCTTCTATTCTTGGGCTTGTTCCGTTTTGCCGCCTCCCGTGTGACCGAAGGTGTGCCGACCGGACTGCAAAACCTGGTAGAGGTGTGTTTCGAGTTTATCCAAGGGCTTGTCCGTGACGTTTTCCACGGCAAAAACCCTCTGATTGCGCCTTTAGCGCTGACGATTTTCGTCTGGATCTTCCTGATGAACGTCCTGAAGCTGATTCCTGTGGACTTCATCCCGTCTCTGGCGCACGCCATGGGCCTGGAATACTTCAAAATCGTCCCGACCACCGATCCAAACGCCACCTTTGGTATGTCGTTTGGGGTGTTCCTGCTTATCTTGTTCTACAGCTTCAAGGTGAAAGGCGTAAGTGGCTTCAGTAAAGAACTGGCCTTTAACCCGTTCAACCATTGGTCCATGATTCCGGTCAACCTGCTGCTCGAGATCCTGGCTTTGATCATCAAGCCGATCAGTCTGGCACTGCGTTTGTTCGGTAACATGTACGCCGGTGAAGTTGTGTTTATCCTGATTGCCTTGTTGCCATTGTGGATCCAGTGGACGCTGAACGTCCCCTGGGCTATTTTCCACCTTTTGGTTATTCCGCTTCAGGCCTTTATTTTTACCGTGCTGACTGTGGTTTACCTCAGTGCAGCGCACGAAGATCACTGATTTACCCTTAAATACACAAACCCTTAACTATCTGAAAAAACTGAGGAGTTCTCAATGGAAATGGTATTTATCGCAGCTGCGTTGATCATCGGTCTGGGTGCTTTGGGCGCCGGTATCGGTTTCGGTCTGCTGGGCGGCAAACTGCTTGAATCTACAGCGCGTCAGCCAGAAATGGCTAACCAGCTGCAAACTAAAGCATTCATCATGGCGGGTCTGCTTGACGCCGTTCCCATGATCGGTGTTGGTATCGCGATGTACCTGATCTTCGTTGTTGCTGGTTAATTAGACCGAGAATGCAGGGCGCTGGTGGGAGACACCGCGCCCTATTTCCGGAAACCAGGACGCAACGAATAGCAAGAGGTATATTGCCGTGAATATAAACCTTACGTTGATAGGGCAATCAATTGCCTTCGCTATTTTCGTCTGGTTCTGCGTCAAGTATGTATGGCCGCCGATCACGGCAGCCATGGAAGCGCGCCAGAAGAAAATTGCAGACGGCCTTTCCGCCGCAGACCGTGCATCACTAGACCTTGAGCTTGCTCAAGAGAAAGCTGCTAAAGAACTGCGCACAGCGAAAGAAGAAGCTGCAGCCCTGATTGACCAGGCCAATAAGCGTGCCGCCCAGATCGTCGAAGCCTCTAAGGACGACGCTCGTAAAGAAGGCGAAAAGCTTATTGAACAGGCCAGGGCAGAAATTCAACAGGAGCGTGTTCAGGCTCGCGACGCACTGAGAAACGAAGTGGCAGCCTTGGCTGTTGCCGGTGCCGAGAAGATTCTGGAAACCTCTGTCGACGGCAAAGCTCACAGCGAGATGCTGGAAAAGCTGGCCGCAGAACTCTAATAGAGGGTCATCATGGCAGAACTAACTACGTTAGCCCGACCCTACGCGAAAGCCGTTTTTAAAGCCGCGCAGGACCAGAATGCCGTTGATCAGTGGGATCAGGCTCTGGCTTTCGCAGCTCAGGTTGCGGCTGACCAAGAGGTAGTGAACATCCTGGCCAATCCTGGCCTGTCTGAGCAACGCAAGGCGGAACTCTTCGCAGACTGTTTTGAAGAGCCGCTGCCTGAAGCACTCAGAAACTTCCTGTTGATTCTTGCTGAAAACAAGCGTCTGGCCCTGTTGCCAGAAGTTTCTGCGTTATTCGCTCTGTATCGTGCAGATCTGGAGCAATCCGTTAAGCTGACAATCGATACCGCATTCGAGCTGTCGGGCGACGAGCAACAGAAACTGATTGACGCATTGTCCAGAAAGCTGGAGCGCAAGGTTGAGCTTGAAACCGCAGTGGATCAGTCTCTGATCGGCGGCGTGGTAGTACGCACAGGCGACCTGGTTATCGACGCTTCAGTCCGTGGCAAGCTGGCCAGAATGGCCAAGGCTCTGGGCTCCTGATTTCAGCACAAGGTTTGAGGACAAAGGCATGCAGCAACTGAATCCATCCGAGATCAGTGACATCATCAAGAAGAGAATCGAGAAACTCGACATCTCTTCCGAAGCAAAGAACGAAGGTACGATCCTTTCCGTTTCTGACGGTATCGTACTGATTCACGGTCTGGCCGACGTTATGTACGGCGAGATGATTGAATTTGCCAACGGCACTTACGGTATGGCGCTGAACCTTGAGCGTGATTCTGTTGGTGCGGTTGTTCTGGGCGACTACCAGGACCTGGCCGAAGGTCAGAAAGTCCGTTGTACTGGTCGTATCCTGGAAGTACCGGTTGGTAACGAACTGCTGGGCCGTGTAGTAGACGGTCTGGGTAACCCGATCGACGGCAAGGGCGAGCTGGGCAACACTCAGACCTCTCCGGTTGAGAAGGTTGCACCGGGCGTTATCGCTCGTCAGTCCGTTGATGAGCCGGTACAGACTGGTCTGAAAGCGATCGATACCATGGTTCCAATCGGTCGTGGTCAGCGTGAGCTGATCATCGGTGACCGTCAGATTGGTAAGACTGCGGTTGCAATCGACGCGATCATCAACCAGAAGAACACTGGCATCAAGTGTATCTACGTTGCGGTTGGTCAGAAGCAGTCGTCCATCGCTGCGGTTGTGCGCAAGCTCGAAGAGCACGGCGCTATGGACCACACCATCATCGTTGCCGCTGGCGCCGCCGATCCTGCAGCAATGCAGTTTCTGGCTCCGTACTCCGGTACTTCTATGGGTGAATTCTTCCGCGACCGCGGTGAAGACGCTCTGATCGTATACGATGATCTGTCCAAGCAAGCTGTTGCTTACCGTCAGATTTCCCTGTTGCTGCGTCGTCCGCCAGGACGTGAAGCATACCCGGGTGACGTTTTCTACCTGCACTCCCGTCTGCTGGAGCGTGCTTCTCGCATCAACGCTGAAGAAGTTGAAAAGCTGACCAACGGTGAAGTGAAAGGTAAGACCGGTTCCTTGACCGCTCTGCCGATCATCGAAACCCAGGCTGGTGACGTTTCTGCGTTCGTTCCGACCAACGTGATCTCCATCACCGACGGTCAGATCTTCCTGGAAACCAACCTGTTTAACTCCGGTATCCGTCCTGCCATGAACGCAGGTATCTCGGTATCGCGGGTAGGTGGTGCAGCTCAGACCAAGATCATGAAGAAGCTTGGCGGTAGCATCCGTCTGGCACTGGCTCAGTACCGTGAACTGGCGGCATTCGCCCAGTTCGCTTCTGATCTTGACGAAGCGACCCGTAAGCAGCTTGAGCATGGTCAGCGCGTAACCGAGCTGATGAAGCAGAACCAGTACAGCCCGATGACTGTGGCTGAAATGGGTACTGTCCTGTTCGCAGCAAACGAAGGCTTCCTTGACGATGTTGACGTAGACAAGGTTGTGAACTTTGAAGCACAACTTCTGGACTGGATGCGTGCCGAGCAGAAAGAACTGCTCGACCAGATCGGTCCTGAAGGTAAGTTCAACGACGACATCGCTGCCGGCCTGAAAGCTGCTCTGGAGAAATTCAAGACCACTCAGAGCTGGTAAATCCATTGGGCCCGCCGATAAGCGGGCCTGCTGGTCCCTTTGAGTGTCTAACTTGAAAAGGCAGTGACTTATGGCCGTCGGAAAAGAAATACGTAACCAGATCGGAAGCATCAAGAGCACGCAGAAGATCACTTCCGCCATGGAAATGGTGGCGGCGAGTAAGATGCGTAAAGCTCAGGAACGCATGCAGGCGACTCGCCCGTATGCGGAAAAGATGCGTCAGGTAATCGGACATATTGCCAAGTCCAACAAAGATTACCGTCATCCGTTCATGCAGGAGCGTGAGGTCCAGCGGGTAGGCTACATTGTAGTTTCCTCAGACCGCGGCCTGTGTGGTGGTTTGAACACGAACGCGTTCAAACTGCTCGTGCGCGAAATGCGTGAATGGAAAGAAAAAGGTATTGAGACCGATATCTGTGCCATCGGCCAGAAAGCCGCCTCCTTTTTCCGCAGCTACGGCGGAAATGTGGTGGCAGCCCTGACCCACATGGGCGACAGCCCGAGTGCGGAACAGCTGATTGGCAGCGTTAAGGTGATGCTGGATGCGTTCGTGGAAGGCAAGATTGACCGCCTGTTCCTGATCAGCAACGAGTTTGTAAACACCATGACGCAAAGCCCGAAGTCAGAGCAGCTCTTGCCTCTGCCGGAAGGTTCAGATGACGACGTCGGTCGCCAGTGGGATTACATCTACGAGCCGGACTCACGTCCGATTCTTGACGGGTTGATGCCACGTTATATCGAATCCCAGGTGTATCAGGGTGTGGTAGAGAATCTGGCCTGTGAACAGGCCGCCCGGATGATCGCTATGAAGAGCGCAACTGACAACGCTGGTGGCATCATTGATGAGCTCCAGTTGGCCTATAACAAAGCCCGTCAGGCAGCGATCACACAAGAGATTTCGGAGATCGTGAGCGGCGCAGCATCTGTTTGATCGCGCTCACTAACCTACTGGTTTTATTGACTACTAGATAACGAGGAACCGAGCATGAGTAGCGGACACATCGTTCAGATCATTGGCGCGGTTATCGACGTGGAATTTCCACGTGACGCCGTGCCAAGCGTTTACGACGCACTGCTGCTTGAAGGTGGCGAAACAACTCTGGAAGTCCAGCAGCAGCTGGGTGACGGCATTGTACGTACCATCGCCATGGGCAGCACTGAAGGCCTCAAGCGTGGCCTGAAAGCAGAAAACACCGGCAAACCGATTTCTGTACCCGTGGGTACACAAACGCTGGGCCGGATTATGGATGTTCTGGGTCGTCCTATCGACGAACAGGGTCCGATCGGTGAAGAAGAGCGTTGGGGCATTCACCGTAAAGCACCAGGTTATGCTGACCAGTCAGCCTCTGCCGACCTGCTGGAAACCGGCATCAAGGTTATCGACCTGATCTGCCCGTTCGCCAAGGGTGGTAAAGTTGGTCTGTTCGGTGGTGCCGGTGTTGGTAAGACCGTTAACATGATGGAACTGATCAACAACATCGCGAAAGAGCACTCTGGTCTCTCTGTATTCGCCGGTGTTGGTGAGCGGACTCGTGAAGGTAACGACTTCTACTACGAAATGAAGGACTCTAACGTTCTTGATAAAGTAGCAATGGTCTACGGCCAGATGAACGAGCCCCCAGGAAACCGTCTGCGTGTAGCACTGACCGGCCTGACCATGGCTGAGAAGTTCCGTGACGAAGGTCGTGACGTACTGTTGTTCGTAGACAACATCTACCGTTACACCCTGGCCGGTACCGAGGTATCTGCACTGCTGGGCCGTATGCCTTCAGCGGTAGGTTACCAGCCGACTCTGGCTCAGGAAATGGGTGAGCTGCAGGAGCGTATTACCTCCACTAAAGACGGCTCTATCACGTCTATCCAGGCGGTATACGTACCTGCGGATGACTTGACTGACCCATCCCCGGCCACCACCTTCTCGCACCTTGACGCGACGGTTGTACTGAGCCGTGACATCGCTTCCAAGGGTATCTACCCGGCGATCGACCCGCTTGACTCTACTTCCCGTCAGCTGGATCCGCTGGTGATTGGTGAGCAGCACTACAACGTGGCTCGTGGCGTTCAGAACGTTCTTCAGCGTTACAAAGAACTGAAAGACATCATCGCCATCCTGGGTATGGACGAGCTGTCAGAAGACGACAAGCTGATCGTATCCCGTGCACGTAAGATTGAGCGTTTCCTGTCTCAGCCTTTCCACGTTGCTGAAGTATTCACCGGTTCCCCCGGTAAGTACGTGTCTCTGAAAGAGACCATCGCCAGCTTCGAAGGAATTCTTAACGGCGACTACGATGACATGCCAGAGCAGGCGTTCTACATGTGCGGCGGCATCGAAGAAGCGATTGAGAAAGCTAAGGCAATGAAGGAGAAGGAAGGTAAATAACACCTTTCTTCACTTTCAGACGCAAGAGGCGTAAGAAATGGCTATGACCGTACATTGTGACGTCGTAAGTGCCGAAAAGAAAATTTACTCCGGTCTGGTGGAGATGCTGATCGCCACCGGTACTGAGGGTGAGCTTGGTATTCAGTTTGGCCATGCTCCGCTACTGTCTGCGCTCAAGCCGGGCGCAGTGCGGATCATCAAACAGGGTGGCGCTGAGGAAATTCTGTACGTATCCGGTGGATACATTGAAGTACAGCCAAACCTCGTGACTCTGATGGCCGACTCTGCAATTCGTGCGAAAGACGTTGACGAAGCTGCAGCTCTGGAAGCCCAGAAGGAAGCTGAGAAGGCACTGGCAAACAAATCAGGCGAGTTTGAATACTCCCGGGCCGCAGCAGAGCTGGCAGAAGCCGCTGCTCAGCTGCGCACTATCCAGAAACTGCGCAAGAACCTGCGATAAGCAGTGCTTGCGTCAGTGCCCGGACAGGCCTGACAGTGAACCGCATCCGCAGGTGGCGGGCGCTGGTGTTCCGAGAGGAAACCAGTGGCCTCTCATCGGGGTGCGGTTTTTTACTATGAGATGACCAACGAATTTGGAGTTGTTCGCCCCATGAATCCGTTACACGTTGTTATTCTGGCCGCCGGTCAGGGTTCAAGGATGAAATCCGCACTGCCGAAGGTGTTACACCCGGTAGCCGGCAAAGCCATGCTGCATCACGTTGTTGAAACCGCAAAGCAACTGGGCGCAGAAAAAATACACACGGTGATCGGTCATGGTGCGGATCAGGTGCGGGCATCCCTGCAGGACGACAGCGTTAACTGGGTGCTGCAAACCGAGCAATTGGGTACGGGCCACGCGGTTGCCCAAGCGTTGCCGGATTTGCCAGACGACGCCCGAGTATTGGTTCTGTACGGCGACGTGCCGCTAACCAGCAAAGACACCTTGCAAGGCATGGTGCAAGAGCTTGACGACGAGCGCCTGGCGTTGCTCACGGTCGATCTGGATAACCCGCAGGGTTACGGTCGGATTGTGCGCAGTGCAGAAGGGCAGGTGCAAGCCATTGTTGAGCAAAAAGACGCGACCACCGAACAGCAGGCGATCAAAGAAGTGAACACCGGTATTCTGGCGGTGTCGGCCAAGCACCTGAAGAGTTGGTTGCCTACTCTTTCGAACAGCAATGCCCAAGGTGAATACTACCTGACCGACATCATCGCCATGTCAGTCGAGCACGGTTTGAGCGTCGCGGTATCCCAGCCCCAAACCGCATTCGAGGTGCAGGGCGTAAATAACCGCCTGCAACTGGCCGAACTGGAGCGTTGGTACCAACTGCAGCAAGCAGAGCGGTTGATGACTGAAGGCGCTACTCTGGCCGATCCTGCCCGCATTGATGTGCGCGGCGAGCTCAACATCGGCAACGACCTGTGGATTGATGTTAACGTCGTGTTTGAAGGCAAGGTCAGTCTTGGCAGCAACGTGAGCATTGGCCCGGGCTGTGTGATTAAAGATGCCACCATCGCCGATGGTGCCGAGATCAAAGCTAATAGCGTGATCGAAGGTGCCGTAGTTGGCGCTAACGCCCAAATCGGACCCTTTGCACGACTGCGCCCCGGTACCGAGTTGTCAGCCAATACAAAGGTGGGCAATTTCGTGGAAACTAAGAAAGCTATCGTGGGTGAGGGCAGCAAGATCAACCACCTTAGTTACGTGGGCGATGCCTCTCTTGGCCGTAATGTGAATGTAGGTGCAGGTACAATCACCTGCAATTATGATGGGGTGAATAAGTTCCGCACCGAATTGGGTGACGGCGTGTTTGTAGGCTCCAATACCTCCTTGGTGGCCCCCGTAAAAGTCGAGGAAGGCGCAACCATTGGCGCGGGCTCGACCATTACCCGAGATGTTGCCGAAAACGATTTGGCCGTAGCTCGTGGCAAACAACGGAATATTTCAGGCTGGGAACGGCCGAAAAAAGCGTAAAGACCGATTAACGAACAGGTGATAGCAGCATGTGTGGGATTGTAGGAGCGGTATCTGAACGGGATGTCCAGGGAATTCTGCTGGAGGGTCTGCGCCGACTCGAGTATCGGGGTTACGACTCCGCCGGTATGGCCGTTGTAAGTTCCGAGGCTCAGGTACAGCGTGCCCGGGAAGTGGGTAAGGTGGCTGCACTGGCCGACGCGATTGAAGCCAACCCTGTTGCTGGCCACATGGGCATTGCCCACACTCGTTGGGCGACCCACGGTGAACCGTCGCAACTGAATGCCCACCCCCACATGTCCGGTGACCGTCTGGCCATCGTGCATAACGGTATTATCGAAAACTATCAGGAACTGCGAGATGAACTGAAAGCCGAAGGCTACGAGTTCACCTCCCAGACCGATACCGAAGTGGTTGCGCACCTGATCAACAAGCACTATCAGGCCGACAACAACCTGTACAAAGCCGTGAAAACCGCGATGACCCGTCTGCGCGGTGCGTATGCTCTGGCGGTTGTACACGCCGACGAGCCAGACCACATGGTGGTGTCTCGTGAAGGCAGCCCGCTGGTTATCGGTGTCGGCATTGGCGAAAACTTCATCGCCTCTGACCAACTGGCCCTGCTGCCGGTGACCGACCGTTTCATGTTCCTGGAAGAAGGCGACATCGCCGACATCCGCAAGGACAAGATCGCTATCGAAGACCGCGACGGTAATGTGGTTGAACGTAAAATCACCCGTTTCGAGCATGCATCGGATTCGGCCGATAAAGGCGAATACCGCCACTACATGCTCAAAGAAATCTATGAGCAGCCGAAAGTAGTCAAAGCCACCATGACCGGTCGCATCACCGACGGCCGTGTTCTGGAACAGGCCCTGGGTACCGACGCCGCCAAACTGCTGGAAAACGTGCGCCACGTTCAGATCATTGCCTGCGGTACCTCGTACCACGCCGGAATGGTCGCGCGTTACTGGATTGAAGAACTGGCCGGTGTGCCGTGTTCGGTGGAGGTGGCCTCCGAGTTCCGTTACCGCAAGCACGTGATTCAGCAGGACACCCTGTTCCTGTGCATTTCTCAGTCTGGCGAAACGGCCGACACCCTGGCGGCATTGCGTCAGGCCAAAAAAGCCGGCTTCCGTGCGGCACTGGCCATTTGTAACGTACCGGGCAGCTCGTTGGTGCGTGAATCCGACCTGGTGATTATGACCCAGGCCGGCCCGGAAATTGGCGTGGCCTCTACCAAGGCCTTCACCACCCAGCTAGTCGCCTTGTTGCTGTTCTCTGTAGCTTTGGCACGCCACAACGGCCTGAGCGAAGAGAAAGAAGCGGAAATCGTAAAAGCCTTGCACCTGGTGCCCGGCCAAGTAAGCGACGTTCTGGCATTGGACGGCGAGATTGAAAACATGTCCAAAGCCTTTATGGATAAGAACCACAGCCTGTTCCTGGGCCGTGGCTCACAGTATCCGGTGGCGATGGAAGGCGCTCTGAAACTGAAGGAAATCTCCTACATCCACGCTGAAGCCTACCCGGCCGGCGAGCTGAAGCACGGACCGCTGGCGCTGGTGGACAGCGAGATGCCGGTGGTCACGGTCGCGCCCAACAACGATCTGGTTGAGAAGCTAAAATCCAACCTGGAAGAAGTGCGTGCCCGTGGCGGCGAGCTGTTTGTGTTTGCCGACAAAGCCGCTGGAGTGAAAGCCGAGCCCGGTATTCACGTGATGCAGCTGCCTTCGGTCCATGAAATCACCGCACCAATCGTCTACACCGTGCCTCTGCAGTTGCTGTCGTACCATGTCGCAGTCCTGAAGGGCACGGATGTGGATCAGCCTCGTAACCTCGCCAAGAGCGTGACGGTCGAATAACCGACCGGCCACGCTGACAGGTTTTTTAGTTGCGGCCGGTTTCCGGCCGTAACTTTTTAGGCGATTTGGTAAAGACTTAATAAAAAAATGGCAAACACCCCGGCACGCATACCCACGCACCTGGTACTTGGCTTTCTAGGCGCAGGCAAGACCACGGCAATTCTTAATCTGATGAAGCAAAAGCCGGATGGCGAGCGCTGGGCGGTGTTGGTCAATGAGTTTGGGGAGGTGGGAATCGACGGCGCCATGCTGTCGAATCAGGGCGTAGCGGTGAAAGAAGTGCCCGGCGGCTGCATGTGCTGTGTGTCGGGGCTGCCGATGCAGATTGGGCTCAACAGTTTGATCAGTTTTGCGCGCCCTGACCGGCTGTTCATCGAACCCACGGGGTTGGGGCACCCGGCCCAAGTGATTGAAACGCTGACCGGTGAGTTCTATAGGGACGTTTTGCATCTTTCCACGTCCGTTTGCCTGGTTGATCCGCGCAGGCTTGAAGACGAGCGGGTGCTTGCCAGCCGGCAGTTCCACGATCAGGTCGCCGTGGCGGAGTTGTTGGTCGCGAGCAAAGCCGAGCTGTGCACACCCGAACAACTGGCCAGGTTTGACGCTTGGGCCAGCGACTGGAAACCGGCAAAGCGGCGCATTGAACAGATCCGTGAAGGGCAGCTTCCGCTGACATGGCTGATGGGGGAGTCTGACCGACTTCCACCACAGTTTCCTGAGAGTCACCACCATCACCACGGCAAAGCACAGGCCGAAAAACCGTCACTGGCAGATGAGCCTTGGCAAACGTACGTTAACACGGGCGACGGCTACGCCAGCATGGGTTGGCGCATTCACAAAGATACGCTGTTTGATGCAATCGCACTGCAAAGTCTGGCCAGTAATGAGGACTTTGAGCGTTTTAAAGGGGTGGTTTATACCTCCGATGGGTGGTGGATGTTGAATGCTGTGCAAGGCACACTGACGCTCTTGGAAACGGAGCCTGCTGATGAATCGCGACTGGAAGTTATCAGCCGTACGCTCGACCCTGATGATCTGGATCATCAGCTTCGCGCAGCTTGCTTTATTTCTTAGCCGAATGACTTTAAGGTACTGCCTCCCAATTTATTGGAGAATCGTTGGCAGTCGCCAGATAACGATTCCAAGCCCTCTGCATGGCGCCCATGCAGAGGCGTTTTAGCCAGCACCAAGCCGACTAATATCAAGGAAAGTATGGGCGCCACCCCGTAACCTACAAACGCCCACTTTCAGAAGAACTCAGCAATGCCCAACTCCATCCTGTCTGGCTTTACAAGTAACTTTCTCGGCAACGCCCCCGTTTGGTACAAGCAAGTCATCCTGTTGTTTTTGATCGCCAACCCCATCGTGATGTACGTGTTCGGGCCGGGCGTTGCGGGCTGGTTGTTGATTGCCGAGTTTATCTTCACGCTGGCGATGGCGCTCAAGTGTTACCCGTTGCTACCGGGCGGTTTGTTGGCGGTAGAAGCTTTGCTGATTGGCCTGACCACGGCCGATGCGGTCTACAACGAAGTGCTCACCAACTTCCCGGTTATATTGCTGCTGATGTTTATGGTGGCGGGTATCTACTTCATGAAGGAACTGCTGCTGGTTACCTTCACTCAAATTCTGGTGGGCGTGCGCTCTAAATCTGCACTCTCCTTGCTCTTCTGTATTGCCGCAGCGATTTTGTCCGCGTTTCTGGACGCGCTTACCGTCACGGCGGTTATCATCAGTGTGGCCGTCGGGTTTTACTCGGTGTACCACAAAGTTGCTTCCGGCAAAGGCTATCAACAGAAAGACCACAATGCCAACAGCGATGCCGAAGTGGTCGAATTACATCGGGAAGATCTCGAAAACTTTCGGGCCTTCCTGCGCAGCCTGTTGATGCATGGGGCCATTGGCACCGCGCTCGGTGGTGTCGCCACCATGGTTGGGGAGCCCCAAAACCTGCTGATCGCCAAAGTGGTGGGTTGGGACTTTGTGGGTTTCTTCTTGCACATGGCGCCGGTGAGCTTGCCGGTTCTGGTGGCTGGCTTATGCACCTGTTGGGCGTTGGAGAAACTGCGCTGGTTTGGTTATGGCGGACGTTTGCCGAAACCCGTGCGCCAGGTACTGGAAGAATTTGCTGAAAACGAGCGGGCCAGCCGCACGGCGTCTGATAAAGCTGCGCTCTGGGTTCAGGCCGCTGCGGCGGTGGTTCTGGTGCTGGGGCTTGCGCTGCACATTGCCGAGGTTGGGCTGATTGGCTTGCTGGTGATCATTCTTATCACTTCGTTTACTGGCGTGATTGATGAGCACAAAATCGGCAAAGCCTTCCAGGAATCGCTGCCGTTCACCTCGTTGTTGGTGGTGTTTTTTGCCGTGGTGGCCGTGATCCACGAGCAGCACCTGTTCAAACCGATTATCGACTATGTTCTGAGCCTGCCTGAAAGCCAGCAACCGGGCATGTTCTTCCTCGCGAACGGCATTTTGTCCATGATCAGTGACAACGTCTTTGTCGCAACGGTGTACATCAGCGAAGTGAAGCAGGCACTGGATAGCGGCAGCATCAGTTACGAACACTTCCAAACCTTAGCCGTGGCCATTAACACCGGCACCAACCTACCCAGCGTGGCCACACCCAACGGCCAGGCGGCGTTTCTGTTCCTGTTGACCTCGGCCATTGCGCCGCTGGTGCGCTTGTCCTACGGCAAGATGGTGATCATGGCTTTCCCCTATACCTTGGTGATGGGCGGTGTCGGGTTGTATATGGTCACTCACGCTTTCTGATGCAATCTGAGCATTGGATTGCACAGTCAATCTTCTGATCTGGTACTCTTCGCTATCAATAAAGAGATTCCAGAGGGTTGTTATGCGCCTTAGCCTTCTCATGCCCGGAGCATTGCGCCGCGTTATTTACGTATTCGTGAGCGGGCTATGCTTTTTCGGGGCAGCGGGTACTGTGCAAGCAGAAAATATCCAGCACACAGGTTCCGACACCCGCACCCTGCGCGTGGCTTATATGGAATTTCCGCCGGTGACCTACCAGAATGCGTTTGGAGAGCCCGAGGGCGAGATGGTGGGAACAACGCGTAAAGTAGCCAAAGAGGCGGGTTACGAGCTGGAATTTCTATACCTTCCCGTTAGCCGCGCGTATCTCTACCTGAAAAAGGGCAGCGTCGATTTCGCGTTGGGCTTAACTGAAGTGCCGGCACTCAAAGGTGCGGTGATCGACAGCGAGATCAACCTGGTGTCCGTTGTACTGAGTGCGTGGTATCGGGAAGACCAGGCGCCGGTAACCGACATAAACGACTTTCGCGATCAGGTGGTGATACTGATTAACGGGTTCACCTACGGTGGCCTTCGGTCCTGGCTGGAACGACAGGACGACATCCGCATAACCAATGCCCCTAATCACCGCTCGGCCATCGATATGCTCAACCGTGGCCGTGGCGATTACCTGCTGGACTACCGGGATCCGGTGCGGGAAGAGTTGATGAGCTTTTCGGCAGCCAGGATTCAGGAAACCGAAATCCGAACCCGAACCGGGGCCTGGTTGTTTTCGGCAGCCATACCCGAGGCGCAAACTCTTCAGGCCGAGTTCGATGCGGCCTATCACCGTTTGGCCGAACGCGGTGAATTACCACCCGCCGACACCCGCGAAAAATCCATTCTTCTGCAAGGTTTTCCTACGCCCTAGCAGGTAAAGCTTACGCCATCTTGTTTCTGTCACACTTCGTGTATATAGTTGTGGTGTCTCTGGCTAGCTACCAGATGTTGTGTTTTGAGTGAATTTCAAACACATCGTTCAAAAGGTAGCCGGGAATCCGGTGAGAATCCGGAACTGACGCGCAGCGGTATTGGGGAACGAGCGTGGCATATTGACACTGGCAACCGCCGGGAAGTCGCCACACAAGGCCGAACCACAAGGTTCACGCCCCTGAGTCCGAAGACCTGCCAGAGACGTGTTGTTTTCTATCGCCACGAAGAAAACAGCTCGACTGCACCTTCGCGACTCAGGCGCCTGCATTTTGGCACCCTAAGGTGAGCAGCAACGAACATGGCACAGCGACAGCCCGCTCGGGTTGATGCTTTGTTCGTCCTGCGTACGCGAAGGTTATAGAACCCACGCGTATTCAGGAGATAACGGTATGTCTGCTACAGCCCTGGCCGAACCGCGGCCCACCTCACCGTCCGACACAGAAGCCCTGCAGGTTATCAAGCGCAACGGCAATCTGGTCAGTTTTACCCCGTCTAAAATCAGCGTAGCCGTTACCAAAGCCTTCCTGGCGGTGGAAGGCGATCAAGCCGCCGGATCTGCCCGAATTAACGATGCCGTTCACCGCGTAACCGAACAGGTTGTACAGGCCATCAGTCGCCGCCTGAAAGCCGGTGGCCGGGTACACATTGAAGACATCCAGGATCAGGTAGAACTGGCCCTGATGCGCGCCGAAGAACAAAAAGTGGCCCGCGCCTACGTACTCTACCGTGAAGAACACGCCCGTGAGCGCGCCCAGCACGAACCCGTAGAAGCGCACCCCCATCTCACCGTAAAACAAGCCAGTGGCCGTACCGTACCCTTGGACTTAGGCCTGATGAAACGCCAAGTCGAGCAGGCTTCTCAAGGGCTGGAAGGCATTGAAGGCGATTCGTTGGTGGAAGAGGCCATCCGCAACCTCTACAACGGCATCGACGAAGCCGAAGTCCTCAGCGCCCTGATCATGACCGCCCGCGGCCGTATCGAGCGCGAGCCAGACTACAGCGCCGTGACGGCTCGTTTGCTGCTGGAACAACTGCGCCTTGAAAGCGTCAACGCGCTGAATCTTGATACCAGCCTGAGCCTTGCCGAGGTTTATCCACAGGCCCTGAGCGCCTTTATTCACGCTGGCATTCGTTACGAGTTGCTGGACGAAGCCATGGCCGCGTTCGATCTGGAACAGCTAGGCGCAGCCATCAAATCCGAGCGCGACCAACAGTTTGGCTTCCTCGGCCTGCAAACCCTGTACGACCGTTACTTCCTGCACTGGAAAGAAGATCGACTAGAACTGCCGCAAGTATTCTTCATGCGCGTGGCCATGGGCCTGGCGCTGCGTGAAGACAGCCCCAACAGCCGCGCCATCGAGTTCTATAACCTGTTGTCGTCGTTCGACTACATGGCCTCTACGCCCACACTGTTCAACAGCGGCACCCGCCACTCCCAGCTATCGTCTTGCTACCTCACCACCGTAGGCGACGATCTGGAAGACATTTATGGCGCCATTCGCGACAACGCCATGCTCTCGAAATGGGCGGGCGGCCTAGGCAACGACTGGACACCCGTGCGAGCGCTGGGCTCCCGCATCAAAGGCACCAACGGCCAAAGCCAGGGCGTAGTGCCGTTTTTGAAAGTCGTGAACGACACCGCTGTAGCGGTAAACCAGGGCGGCAAGCGTAAAGGCGCCGTGTGTGCCTATCTGGAAAGCTGGCACCTGGACATCGAAGAGTTCCTGGAATTGCGGAAAAACACCGGTGACGAACGCCGCCGCACCCACGACATGAACACCGCGAACTGGGTGCCAGACTTGCTGATTGAACGCATGCGCCAAGACCGCGACTGGACTCTGTTCAGCCCCAGCGATGTGCCCGATCTGCACGACCTGTACGGCAACGAATTCCGCGAGCGCTACGAGCATTACGAAGCACTAGCGGCGGAAGGCAAAATCGAGCTGTTCAAAACCATCCCGGCCAAACAGCTGTGGCGCAAAATGCTGACCGTGCTGTTTGAAACCGGCCATCCGTGGATCACCTTCAAAGACCCCTGCAACCTGCGCTCGCCGCAGCAGCATAAGGGTGTTGTCCACAGCTCCAACCTGTGTACCGAAATCACCCTGAACACCAGTGCTGATGAAATCGCCGTGTGCAACCTGGGCTCGGTGAACCTGGCGGCCCACATCGCCAATGGCGAGCTGGATGTACAGCGCCTGGAGCGCACCGTAAACACCGCCGTGCGCATGCTCGACAACGTGATCGACATCAACTTCTACGCCGTGCCGCAAGCGCGTAACTCCAACCTGAAACACCGCCCGGTGGGCCTTGGCTTGATGGGCTTTCAGGATGCGCTCTACGCACTGGGCCTGCCGTACACCAGCCCGCAAGCGGTGGAATTCGCCGATGTGGCCATGGAACAGCTGAGCTACTTCGCCATTCGCGCCTCCGCCCAGCTGGCGGCCGAGCGGGGCGCGTATGAAAGCTACGAAGGTTCCCTGTGGAGCCAGGGCATACTGCCCATCGATTCCATCGAGCTGCTGAAAAAGGCCCGCCGAGAAGGCGACATCAGCGTGAACACCGACAGCCGTCTGGACTGGGCGCCGGTGCGCGAACTCATCGCCCAGCACGGCATGCGCAACAGCAACGTGATGGCCATTGCGCCGACTGCCACCATTTCCAACATTGTGGGCGTGTCGCAATCCATCGAGCCGGCGTACCAAAACCTGTTTGTGAAATCGAACCTCTCTGGCGAATTCACCGTGGTGAACCCTTCACTGGTGCGCGATCTCAAAGCCGAAGGCTTGTGGGACAACGTGATGGTGAACGACCTCAAATACTTCGATGGCAGCGTGCAGCAAATTGAGCGCATACCCACGGAACTGAAGTCCCGTTACGCCACTGCGTTCGAGATAGACGCCCGTTGGTTGGTGGAAGCCGCCTCTCGCCGCCAGAAGTGGCTGGATCAGGCCCAGAGCCTGAACCTCTACATGGCCGAACCCAGCGGTAAAAAACTGGACGAGTTGTACCAGCTGGCGTGGGAACGTGGCCTGAAAACCACCTACTACCTACGCTCACTCGGTGCCACCGGCGTGAACGAGCAAGCCGCCCCGGTAGCCGCGCCTCAGCCACAAGTGTGCAGCATCGACGAACCCGACTGCGAAGCCTGTCAGTAACCACTTACTTATTCAGAGAGGCACAACCATGTTGAATTGGGACGACGAAACCAAACCAGAAAGCCAGCCCGCTGCAGACAGCAGCGTGGCCCCGGTGAACGTAGATGACAAACGCGTGATCAACGGCGAAACCGACGTAAACCAGCTGGCGCCGTTCAAGTACCCGTGGGCTTGGGAGTTCTTCATGAACGCCAACAAAAACCACTGGACCCCGCTGGACGTGAACATGGCGCAAGACGTTCACGACTACCACCACCGCCTGAACCCGGCAGAAAAGCACGTGTTCGAAAACGTGGTGGCCTACCTGACCACCTCCGACATACTGGCCATGCGCAACATTGGCCTGGCGGTGATGGAAAAGATGACCGCGCCGGAGCTGCAAATCTACCAGGCCCGGCAGGTGTACGAAGAAGCTCTGCACACCTGGACCTACCAACACTGCATTGAAACCCTGAACCTGGATCAAAGCGAAATCTACAACCGCTACCGCGTGGTGCCGCAGATTAACGCCAAAATCCAGATGGCCAACCGCCGGCTGGATGCCGCCATGCGCCCCGACATCAACCTGCGCAACAAGGACGATCTGCAAGAATTCATCATGTCGTATCTGTTCTTTGCCGCGGTGTTTGAAGGCTGCTGGTTCTACAATGGCTTTAGCCCCATCTTCGCCCTGCAACGCCGAGGCCTGATGCGCGGCACCGGCGAGCAGTTCCAGTACATCCTGCGCGACGAAGCCATGCACTTCGCCTTCGGCCTGAAAGTGGTGAACCAGATACTGGAAGAAGAAAACATCAGCCTGGACCCGAAGGCCGTGCGCGAGATGTGGGAAGAATCCGAAGCCGCCGAGCGCGACTACGCCAACTACATCCTGCGCGACCCGATACTGGGCTACTCCGCGGAATACCACAGCGAACAGTTCCGCTTTGTGGCCAATCGAAGAGCCCGCACCGTAGGGCTGGAAGAACCGTTCCCCGGAGCGAAAAACGTCTCGCCCTGGCTGGATGAACAAGCCACCATGCGCAAAGAGAAGAACTTCTTTGAAACGCGGGTGATTGAGTACCAGACCGGGGCGCAGTTGGAGTGGTGACCTTCTGCCAGGCTAGTGCGAACAGCGCCAGCCTGGCGGATTGTTGGGGAGACTACGCTTAATCGGTTTTCTGGAAAGACAGAACCGTGGTGCCCTTGGCATTCTTCAAGTGTAGTTTTCCACCCTCAAGCGAATATTCCTCAACGTTGTCTAACCGCTGTTGGAACTGATCTGCAAGCGTCATGTCACCACAGGCCATCCGGGTGGAGGCGATTGGGCCAAACGCCAAGGTGTCTGCGGTGACGGCCTCGAGGCTTCCGAATACACGGTTACAGCCGTCAGTACCCGTAAAGCGCATTTCCGTGAGATTGAGCTCCAAGCGGGGCCGCTCACGCTCGTCGCCCAGTTGCACTGGCTGACCATCTAGGGCTTCAAGTACCCAGATATCGTGAAGTCGTAATTTGCTGTCCACCCGTTTGTCCAGAACCTCTAACAGTTCGTAGTCAATCGACGACTTATCCGCTGGCGCCTGGTTTGCCGGCAGTTGCGTTTCTTTCACTTTCAGTTTGTAGACATACCCCTGCTTATAATCAAATCCTTGAATGGAGCCGTAGAACAGCTGCCAGTCATCGCCAGAGAGCTCGTCTCCTTCCTGAACCTGCAGACATTGCGTAGGCCCCACGCCCACGCACTTGGCTTTCAAGCTGTTTACCCAATAGGTATTTGTGGTTGAGTTTGGGGCGGTGTTGTTGGTACTGGACGGGCCGAATGCAGAACACCCTGCTAAAAGGGACGCACCCAGAGCAATGGCGATAGAACTTCTCAACATGTTCTCACCTTTCATCATAATCCTTGAGTTATGGCTTGATTGCCCAAGCCGACGATGGCCCTCAAGGTAACAGATACACACAGGATGTACCCTTTCATAACGGTAACCCTTCAGAACCGAGCTAAGTTTCTGTTTCTGTGAGAGAACTCCTGCCAGCAATTGGGAAAGTTAGAAGGTTTCGTCAATCGGGCTACGAACACCAAAACCACCTTTCTGAACGACATGGGTATAGATTTCGGTGGTGCGTATGTCTGAGTGGCCAAGAAGCTTCTGGATAGTGCGAATATCATAGCCAGTCTCTAGCAGGCGGGTGGCAAAACTGTGGCGAAAGGTATGACTGCCGGCGAGTTTGCGAATTCCGGCAGCTTGGATTGCGCGGCGAAAATGTTTTTGCACCGTTCGGTCCAACAAACGGTGTCGCCTGTGAATACCTGAACGAGGGTCTCGAGAAAGACCCTGAGCGGGAAATACATACTGCCAACCAGGCTCCTGACTGGCATTCGGATATTTGCGAGCGAGGCCCGTGGGAAGATACACAGAGCCAGATCCTTTCAAGAGATCCGCCTGATGCAGGTGTAGAGCGGAGTCAATCTGGTGTTTTAAAGGCTCTACAAGGCGATTTGGAAGTAGGGTAATTCGATCTTTAGCCCCTTTGCCGCTTCGAACAATCAACTGCTGCATATCAAAATCAACATCTTTAACTCTCAGGCGCAGGGCTTCGTTGATTCGTAGACCAGAACCGTAAAGCAGCATGGCAACAAGCTTGTAGTCTCCGCTCAGGTTGTGAATAACCGATCTGGCTTCCTCCGGTAATCCCCCCGAAAAACAGCGGTGTTTAAAAGTAGAATTTTCCGTAAGCTACACGCAGGGAGATTCTGCATGAAGAAGTCACGTTTTTCCGAC
>NZ_JALKAQ010000008.1 GCF_023016065.1 Marinobacter sp. S0848L
CTCCGCACCCCGCAAACCCGCCCCCAAAACCAGCAGGCTAGGGGGGGAGCCGAAACACCCAACCTCAACCCAAAGCCGACCGAACCGAACTCGGAGACTGAACCACAACCTCCGCCACCGTATGCAACTTCTCCAACTGAGCCTGAAGCATAGCAATCGGCCGGGAACCCTCCAGCGTCAACGCAATATCCAAATGCTCGCTGCCCGAACTCATCGACATCTCAGAAATCCGAAACCCACGCACCCGAACAACCTGACACAAACGCTCAAGCGCCGCCGCCTCCATATGCATACGACAATTCAAGTTGTAGCTCGGTGTAGAACACTCTGCTTGCGAACTCATGCTACCTGCTCCTTAGTAGATGCGCTGGTGCGCCGGGTTTCATCAATCATCTCTTTGTTGCTGCCGCCGGGTTTCACGATCGGCCAAACGTTCTCCTCACGGCTGATGGCAACGTGCAATAACATCGGCCCGTCATAAGCCAGAATGGCTTCAATGCCACGGCGAATCTGATCCGTGCGCTCAATGTGCAGCGCCGGAATATCGAAGGCCCGCGCCATGGCCACAAAATCCGGGTTGTCATCCAGATTAATGTGGCTTTCACGATTCTTGTAGAACAACTCCTGTTGCTGGCGAACCATGCCCAAACACTGGTTATCCATAATGATCAGCTTCAAGGGCAGGTTGTAACGGCGAATGGTGGCCAGCTCCTGAGCGTTCATCATGAATGAGCCGTCGCCGGTCACATTAATAACCGTGCTGTTGCGGTCGGCAAACTGCGCGCCGATGGCGGCTGGCAAGCCAAACCCCATGGTGCCCAACCCACCGCTGGTCAGGTGATGCCGGGGGTGATCAAACTCGTAATGCTGGGCCACCCACATTTGATGCTGGCCAACGTCGCAGGCAATCACCGCGTTATCGGGAGCAATTTTTGACAGCTGGCGAATAAAAGCAGGGCCAGCAATCGGAGCCAACGATTCTTCATTGTCGGCGGCCTGAAAACCGCCGGTGGTGTGCCAGGTTTTGCACTGTTTCTGCCATTCGTTGATCGTTAACGGCTTGGCATTCAACTCGGCAGTGAAAACTGCAAGAATCTGGTTCAGATTACCTCGCAACGCTAAATCCGCCGGGCGAAGTTTGTTGATTTCAGCGGCATCCGCGTCGATATGAATCATGCGCGCATTGGGGGCGAAACCGTCCAGTTTGCCCGTCGCGCGGTCATCCAGACGGGCTCCGATGACAAACAACAAGTCGCACTCATCAACCGCTTTGTTTGCCGCACGTGACCCATGCATGCCCAGCATGCCCAGGTTGTGCGGGTTGCCTTTGCCTGCGTTGCCGATGCCTTTCAGAGTCACAACCGACGGCATACCCGAAGCTTGTGCAAACTGGCGGAAATTGTCCTCCCCCTGCGCCAAAGAAATTCCCCCACCGCTATAGAGCAGAGGGCGCTTGGCGGATCGCAACATAGCGAGGGCCTCGGCAATGTCCGGGCATGGGCCTTCTGGCTCGCTCGATTTTGAAACGAAGGGGGCGGTCACTTCCGTGAGCAAGAGGTTTTTCGGAATATCAATCCAAACCGGCCCGGGGCGGCCGCTTTGGGCCAGTGTGATGGCTTCTTCCATAATGGTAGGTAACGCGTTGGCATCGTCCACTAAATAGCTGTGCTTCACGATGCCTAAGGTCATGCCCAGAATGTCGGTTTCCTGAAACGCATCGGTGCCGATCAGAGGTGAGGGCACCTGACCACTGATAACCAGCATGGGTATCGAATCCATGTAGGCATTGGCAACACCGGTAATCAGGTTGGTTGCGCCGGGGCCCGAGGTGGCAATGCAAACGCCTATCTCGCCACTGGCGCGGGCAAAACCGTCGGCCGCCAAAGCGCAGGCCTGTTCATGGCGGCACAGCACATGCTCCACGCCGACATCATCTACCAGTGCATCGTAGAGCGGCATAATGCAGCCGCCCGGATAGCCGAAAACGGTATTGATATTGTGGCGGTGAAACGCGTCAAGAATGTGCTGTGCGCCGTTCATGGTCGTTACTTCCCTTTTCTTTTGCCGCATAAAAAGAAACCCCCGGGACCTTTCGGTGCCGGGGGTTTCTGGTGTCTGTATCAGGTTGTCGCTATTTCACCTGCTTGTCCACGCAAAAGCCCCCGGACGGTACCACGACCACCAGGATTAGCTTTACTAGGACGATAACTGCAGTGAAGTTCATAAAATCGACAGTCTGCTCTGAATAGAGTTGAACAATATGTGTAGAATCTACCGCACGTTTAAAAGCGGTTGCAACCCTTTGTTGGAAATTATTGGAACAAGGTCAACTTTTTGCAGCAACCAAGAACAACTAAAACGGCGAGTGGAATATGACGAAAGCAAAGTGGGGTTCTCTGGGGCTATCGATACTTGTGATGGTGGTTTTGATCGTCTGGATGGCTACCGGAGATGTGAAAGTCGCCAGCGATGATGCACCACAAGAGCCTGAACAATCGGAAAAAGCACCCACTAAGGTGGAAGTCGAGTTGCTGAAAGCTGAGCCATACCAGCCTTCGATTAAAATGCAGGGGCAGATTGAGCCTTGGCAGAAGGTGATGGTCAGCGCGCGCACGGCAGGAACGGTTGAACAGCTGCGGGTAAATCTTGGGCAGCACGTCAAAGCGGGCGAAACGCTGTTGACGTTGTCCACCGATGGGCGTGATTCGGTGGTTGCCAGCTGGCGCGCGCGTATTCGCAAACTGGAAGCGGATTTATCGGCGGCCCGCAAGCTTAAAACCCGGAACCTGGTGGCAGAGAAAGAAATTCTGAGCCTTGAAAGCGAGCTGGCGGCGGCTCGGGCGGAAATGACAGGCGCCCAGCTGACGTTGCAGCACCTGACCCCCGTCGCGCCGTTTGATGGCGTCGTAAATCGCCGGGAAGTGGACCCCGGAACGCTGGTCAAAGTAGGCACTCCGTTACTGGAGCTGGTTCAGGTTGATCGCCTGAAAGCTACGGGGCGGGTGCCGCAGCAAACCGTGAAAGACGTACAGCCCGGCCAAGCGGTCGAAGTGATTTTGCTGGACGACACCCGCTTGGCCGGAGTGGTGAGTTTTGTCGCAAGTGCTGCCGATACTGCAACCCGTAGCTTCGCCGTAGAAGTGGTGGTGGAAAACCCTGAGCGCAAACGCGCCGCGGGCGGCACAGCAACGCTCAACGTGCGCTTGCCTGAGCAGAAGGCCATGTTTATCTCCCCCGCTTATCTGAGCCTCAATGATGACGGCCGTCCCGGTGTGAAATACGTCGATTCCAACAACGAGGTGGTATTCGAAACGGTCAAATTGCTCAGCATTTCCACCAATGGTGCGTGGGTAACCGGCCTCCCGGATGAAATATATTTGATCACTCGCGGTGCCGGGTTTGTTGTGGCCGGTGAGGTTGTGAACCCGATTGACCGTTCCGACAAGCGGGGCTGATGATTGTGAGAACCCTTATCACCGCAGCCATGGACCGCAGCCGCACTACGTTGCTGGCTTTTTTGTTTCTCCTGATTGGCGGAATCGTCGCCTATCAAGTGATTCCCAAGGAATCGAGCCCTGATATTGCGATTCCTATGATCTACGTTGCTATGGCGTTGGACGGGATCAGTCCGGAAGACGCCGCGCGGTTGCTTGTTCGCCCCATGGAACAAGAGCTTCGCTCTCTTGAAGGAATCAAAGAGATGCGGGGCAACGCCTCTGAGGGCCATGCGTCAGTCATGCTGGAATTCGATGCCGGTTTTGACGCCGATAAAGCCTTGCAGGATGTGCGGGAGAAGGTGGATACCGCCCGTAGCAAACTGCCTCAGGAAGCCGATGAGCCTCGAGTTCACGAAATCAACATTTCTCTGTTCCCGGTACTTTCCATTGGTCTGTCTGGCCCCTTGTCAGAACGTGAACTGATCACCATAGCCCGGCGTTTCCAGGATGCCATAGAGGGTGTGCCGGAAGTGTTGGAAGTCGAGATAGGCGGTGATCGGGAAGACCTGTTGGAGATCGTTGTAGATCCCCAAGTGCTAGAAAGTTACGGCATTGATTTCAATGAGCTTGCGTCCATGGTGAGCCGCAACAACCGACTGGTGGCCGCGGGTTCATTGGACACCGGAAATGGCCGAATGTCGTTGAAAGTGCCTGGTGTCATCGAGTCGATCGAAGATGTTATGTCGATGCCCATCAAAGTGGATGGCGACACGGTCGTTACCTTTGGCGATGTCGCCATGTTGCAGCGGACGTTTAAAGATCCGTCCGGGTTTGCGCGCATTAACAACGAACCGGCTTTGGTGCTGGAAGTGTCGAAACGATCCGGGGCGAACATTATTGCCACCATCGAGAAGGTCCGTTCGCTGGTTGAACAAGTGAAACCTCAGTTACCAGAAGCGCTGGAGATTCGTTACATCATGGATCAGTCGGAAGAGGTGCAGGATATCCTCTCTGACTTGCTCAACAACGTGATGACGGCGATTGTGCTGGTTTTGATTGTGGTAATTGCAGCTATGGGCGCGCGTTCCGCTTTGCTGGTTGGGCTAACCATCCCGGGGGCGTTTCTGACCGGTATTCTGGTGATCTGGAGCATGGGGCTCACGCTCAACATCGTGGTGTTGTTCAGCTTGATACTGGTGGCCGGAATGCTGGTGGATGGTGCCATTGTGGTATCGGAACTGGCGGATCGTAATTTGACCGATGGCCAGCCGGTAAAAACGGCTTGGGTAGAAGCCGCTTCCCGAATGGCGTGGCCTGTGATTGCATCGACGGCCACCACGTTGGCGGTATTCGTGCCCCTGCTGTTTTGGCCGGGTGTGGTGGGCGAGTTTATGAAGTTCCTGCCGATGACCGTGCTGATTTGTCTCATAGCCTCACTGGCAATGGCGCTTGTTTTCCTGCCGGTTATGGGCGGCGTCAGTGGTGGCCGGCGCGCTCATGAAGATGCGGTCGAGGGGCGCATCATGAAAGTCTATCGACACGCCTTGGCCAACATCCTGCAGCGCCCTGGGCTCACATTGATTGGAGCCCTAGTGCTTATTGTTCT
The DNA here is from genome assembly GCF_023016065.1 of Marinobacter sp. S0848L. Lineage (GTDB taxonomy): Bacteria > Pseudomonadota > Gammaproteobacteria > Pseudomonadales > Oleiphilaceae > Marinobacter. Next base: position 5,044 of record NZ_JALKAQ010000008.1, read on the forward strand.
GATCTATGCCGCCTATGGGCGTTTTAACCACGGCGTCGATTTCTTTCCGAGTGTGGAGCCCGATTCGGCGCAGGTTCAGGTGCGTGCTCGCGGCGATCTGTCCGTTTGGGAACGAGATGCCATCGTTCGTGAAGTGGAAAGTCATTTGCTGAACATGCCGGAAGTAAAAGCCTTATATGCACGTTCCATGCTGTCCACCGGAAACAATATGGCACCGGATGTGATCGGTGTGTTGCAGTTCCAGTTTACCGATTGGTACACGCGTCGGCCTGCAACAGAAATACTGGAAGACTTCCGCGAACGTACCGCGGGTATTCCCGGTATTGAACTGGAGTTTCGAAAACAAGAAGGCGGCCCTGCAGATGGCAAACCGATTGAGTTGTTAGTCAGCAGTCTGGATTCCGAGCAGCTTGATGGCTACGTGGATGAGATCGAACAGGCCATGCAGAGCATTGGCGGCTTTGTCGATATTGAAGACGATCGCAGTTTGCCGGGCATTGAATGGCGCTTGCAGGTAGATCGCGAGGCGGCCGCGCGTTTTGGTACCGATGTGCTGAGCATCGGCAGTGCCGTGCGTTTGGTGACCAACGGCATGGTGCTGGCCACCTATCGCCCGGAGGATGTCCGGGATGAAGTGGATATTGCGGTACGGGTACCGAATAACTGGCGTGAGCTTGAACACCTGCAGCGGCAGACCATCAATACGCCTCGTGGGCAGGTACCGTTGTCTCAGTTTGTGACTCTGGAGCCCGGTGACAAAACTGGCAGTATTGTTCGAGTGGATGGCCAGAGAACCATCACCATCAAATCCGACGTGGCACCGGGCCGGCGCATGGACGAGCTGCTCAAGGCCTTGCAAGAACAAATGCCGGAACCACCGGAAGGCGTCACGCTGCGATTTGGCGGTGAAAATGAGGATCAGCAGCAGGCCTCGACTTTCTTGGTCACGGCCTTCCTGGTGGCGATCTGCATGATGGTGCTCATCCTGCTTACCCAGTTCAACTCCATGTACCAGACCTTACTGATTCTCTCGGCCATTGTGCTTTCAACCGCCGGCGTTTTGCTCGGTCTGCTGTTGAACGGCCAGTCATTCGGCATCGTTATGGTAGGGATGGGTATCATCGCATTGGCGGGGATTGTGGTGAACAACAACATCATTCTGATTGATACCTACAACCAGATGAAGCAAGAGGGTAAGGAAGCCGTTGAAGCCGCACTCGAAACCGGTTGCCTGCGTTTCCGCCCGGTGTTGTTAACCGCCACCACCACGATTCTTGGCCTTATGCCCATGGTGCTGGGCGTTAACGTGAACTTGCTGGAGCCGTCGTTAGGCTTGGGGGCACCGTCTACCCAGTGGTGGACTCAGCTATCGAGTGCTATTGCAGGCGGCTTGGCCTTCGCGACTTTGCTTACCTTGCTGCTGACTCCGGCTTTGTTGGTGCTGGGGGAGAACGCCGGTCAGCGCTTTCGTTCACTGATCGGCCGCTCGGGCTGAAGCCGGGTTAGTTGTTTAGGCGCTGGGCGATGGCCTGGGCTTTGCCGGCCATTGCCTCGAGTTCCGGAACAGCCCGCAGGTTGTCTTCTGCCGCTTCGGACATTTTTTCGGAAATCTCGGCCACTTCCGTAACGTTTCGATTGATATCCTCACTGACGCTGGTTTGCTCTTCAGCAGCTGTCGCCACCTGAGTGGTCGCGTCATTTACGCTGAGCATTCGCTGATTGATAACTGCCAGCGTTTGCCTGACCGCATCCACGGAGTCGCTGCTCTCTCTGGCGACGATCCCGGAGGCCTCCATATACTCTGTGGCATCTTTAGATCCAGACTGAATATTGGCGATAATGCCGTCAATTTCCACCGTAGACGCCTGTGTTTTTGCTGCCAAATTGCGTACTTCGTCAGCCACAACGGCAAAACCTCTTCCCGCCTCTCCGGCTCGTGCCGCCTCAATCGCGGCATTCAATGCCAACAGGTTGGTTTGATCCGCAATCTCGCGAATAACCTGCATAACATTGCCTACCTGCTCACCGCTTTTCGCCAGTTGCGCTACGGTTTCGGTAGAGCTTTGGATTTGGTCCGTCAGGCGATTCATGCTGCTGACGGCAATGTTGATCTGATCGTCGGCATGACGGGTCTGATTGGTGGTTTCATCAACCTGACCGGCCACGGAGGCCGCGTGGCGAGCGACGTCCTGCGCCGTCGCAGACATTTCGTTCATGGCGGTGGCGATCTGGTCGATACGCTGGTGTGCTTGATCTGATTGGTTCGAAACGGCATCGGCACTGGTGCGGATCATTGCGCCGGTATCGGCCAATTGGGTGGCATTCTGCTTCATCAGTTCGCCAGTATCGGTCAGGAAACGATGCAGAACCCGCGCCGTATCTGCCAGTTTGCCCAGTTCGTCCCGACGCTCAAGGGTAACCGGGTCGGACAGATCGCCTGCGCCAATTTTGGATAGCTTGCCTACGAGCTCCTGAGTAGGGCGTATCACCGAGCGAATCAATGCAATCAAGCAGGCGAGGGTGCCCAGAATGATAGCGCCAAGCAACAGACTGCCCATAAACCATGTGTCGGATGTGGCATCTTGGCGCAACTCAGCCGAGCGTGAAACGGCAACATCCCGGATTTGCGTGACCGCGCCCTCAATCATCCGGCTCGGCTCCCGGTCGATGCCGGCCACTGCCTGATCTCCTGCGGTATGGTCAAAGTTTGCGGCTTCAAATCGCATGAAGCCTTCGCGATAGGCGCGTCCCATGGTTTCATGAGACGCTTGGAATCGTTGCATCAGCGCTTTTGCTTTGGCATCCGTCAGCGTCGGGATCAATTGATCAAGCTGGTGCTGAATGTTTGCTTCCGTACTCTGAAACCTATTCCAGTACTTTTCACGCTGCGCCGGATCCGTTCCCCGAAGCAGTACGTTCTTCCATTCCTGAACCTGTGTTTTGAAATCGCTCAGGATGTCCTGAGCCTGTATGGCCTGAACCATTTGAGCGCTAACCAGATGATCGTATTGCTCTTGGACTTTCAAAGAACTGTTGAAATACATGGCCGCCATGGCTGCAATCAGCAGGTTGGCCAGCGAAACGACGGTGAGAATGCGGTTCAGGATACTTTTGGTGTACCACTGCATTGGAGGTAATCCTGTTTCATGTGGGGGTTGAACGGTATGATTCGGTCGTACGGAGCGGTCAGGACAACCCTGCCGTAGATAGCTTCCTATTATCGGCCATTCGTGAAAATGCTGAACCCCCTTTTTGAAATTTATTCTGACCAGTGGCTACTGGCCGTGCACAAGCCGTCCGGACTGTTGGTTCACCGCAGCCCCATCGACAAGCACGAAACGGAATTCGCCTTGCAATACGCCCGGCAATTGAACGGTGGTCAGCATGTGTATCCGATTCATCGGCTGGACCGGCCCACGTCGGGCGTGCTGCTGTTCGCGCGTGATTCAGAGACGGCGCGAATAATGGGGCGGGCGATGATGGCTGGGCAGGTGTCCAAAACCTATCAGGCGGTGGTGCGTGGCTGGACACCGGAATCGGGTGTGATTGATCATCCTTTGAGGGATGAGCCGGAAGATCGGCGGCTGAAAGGGCTGGAGCAGCCGATACGGGAGGCGTTAACCCATTACCGGAGATTGGCAACCACCGAGTTGCCGGTCGAAATCGAGGGTTATCCCACCAGCCGCTACAGTCTGGTAGAGCTATACCCGAAAACCGGACGGAAGCATCAGCTGCGTCGGCATATGAAGCACATCAATCACCCGATTATCGGTGATGCCAATCACGGCAGAGGGCGGCATAACCGTTACTTTGCCGAACGGTTTGGTCAGGGCAGATTGCTGTTGGCGGCAACGGAGCTACGAATTCAGCACCCGGTGACGGGGGCGGAGCTTGTCCTGAAAGCGCAGCCGGAGCCGAGCTTTCAGGACGTACTGACTATTTTTCCGGAGGTTTAGCCTAAGCTTGGAAAACCGTGCTCGGTCTCTAAGGTATAGGCGAGTTCAAGCAGTGTGCGCTCGTCCCCGTGTTTGGCCATGAACTGTACCGATATAGGTAAGTTGTTGTTGGTCATGCCCATAGGCACGGAAATCGCCGGGGCACCGGTGGCGTTCGCCAAAGGTGTAAAGTTCGAGTAGGCATTCAAACGCTCGAACAGGGTGTCAAAAGGTACGTTGGGGCTCAGATGGCCAAGCTTCGGTGTTGGGTGGCCGAGCACCGGTGTTAATACTGCATCGTAATCGGCCATTTCGCGGGCATAGTCATGCCAAGACCGTTTCAAACGCCAAATAACGCCGGGCAGTCGCCACAGCTGTTTGCGGGTACGGCGGTCCAGGCCCTTGGTTAAACGGGTCACTTTTCGCTTATCAAAATCGGGGTGCAGCATTTGGCGCCCTTTGAGCCTCATGCCAAAAGCCAGCATGCCCCAGTACAACGCAAAGTCATTCGGGAAGGTGTCTGCTACAGGAACTGACATAAGCTCTACTGTGTGGCCCGCTTTTTCCAGTAATTTCGCGGTTTTCTCAACAGTTTGACGTGTTTCATTATCCGTAGGATGGCCGTTGATGGAATCCAGCACCAAGCCAATTCGCAAGCGTTTATCGCCGGGGCCTTGCACGAGCCCGACTTTGGGCAGTTTCTGATTGTAGAAATATTGCTCGGCATGAGACAAGAATCCGGCGGTGTCTCTTACCGAGCGGGTAACCACTCCGTCGCTGACGATGTCTACTGGCACACTCTTCGCCGAGTCGTTCAGCACCACTCGGCCTCGGGTGGGTTTCAGGCCAATGAGGCCACAGCATGCAGCCGGAATGCGAATGGAGCCTCCACCGTCGTTTGCATGGGCGATGGGGACCACGCCTGCCGCGACCATGGCTGCGGAGCCACCGGAGGATGCGCCACAGGAGTAATTCAGGTTCCAGGGATTTCGGGTGGCTTCACCATTTGGGAACTCGGTAGAGGCATTGAAGCCAAATTCCGGCAGCGTACTTTTGCCTAGGCATACGTAGCCTTGGGCCAGCATTTGTTCGACAAAGGGACTGGTGGCTTTGGCAGGCCGGAGTGGAACGGCTTCAGACCCGTGGCCACTGGGTAGGTCTTTTACGTCCAGATTGTCTTTTATAAAGGTGGGAACACCCGCAAATGGCGATGTCGCCGGATCTACAGCTTTAGCGTGTTCGAGGGCCCCTTCGTAATTTTCGGTGGCGACACCGTTGAGCGCTATTTGTGCCTGTTTGGACCGGGCTATCGCCGCTTTCGTTACCTCGACCGCAGATACTTCGCCCCGGCGAATTCGTTCCGCCAGTTCTGTGGCGTCAGAGCGACCGAGTGCGTCATCCTGAAAACAATGAAAGAGGGTCGGTTGCTTGTGGTCCATTCAGTACTCCAAAAGGTGTTTGACGGACCTTGACCATAACCCAGCCGAAAACGTGACGGCATATCATTTTGGGCTCAAGACGCTGTTTTTCTGGCTTCCTTGATTACGTCATAGGCGTGGCTGATTTCCCGGGTTCGTTCCTCAGCCATCTCTCGCATGCTTTCGGGTAAGCCCTTGCCGGCCAGTTTGTCTGGGTGATTTTCACTCATCAGCTTGCGGTAAGCCCGTTTGATTTCGGCATCTGATGCGCTTGGCGAAACGCCGAGTACTTTGTACGCATCTTCCAGCTGCTGGCCGGTAGAGTAGTTTGACCTGCTGCCCGACTGACCCGCGTGAGCGCCGCGTAACATGGCTTCGAGCTGGTCTACCTGGCTTTCAGGCAGGCCCAAGCCTCGAGCTATGCGAAGCAGCATTTCATGTTCGGCAGGATGTACCTGGCCATCAGCGGCGACCGCGGATACTTGAATCTGGAGGAACATCTGCAGCAGAGCCGGCTGACGCCCAGACGCGGCAAGGAAGCTCTGAAGTGCTGCATCCAGATCGAAATCCGGTTGCTTGCCGCGATTAAACGCGGCTTTGGCGATGGCTTTTTGCTCCTCGTTCAGGCGGAAACGCACAAACATGGTTTCAGCCATCTGGATTTCATCACGGCTGACAACACCATCAGCTTTGCAGAGAGCCCCCATCACAGAGAATGCCGATTCGATGAAGTTTTGCTGGATGTGCTGTAAGCCGCCGACCAGTTTGCTTTTTAACCGCTGAAACAGGAAGGCGCCGATTGCAGCGCCAATTAAAAAGCCCGGAAAGCGGCCAAAGGCGTAACCAATCAGGCCACCAAATATCATTGCGAACAGCATTCGGGTTTCCTTAAAGTCGTTATCAATAGCTGAAATATACGGGTTTTTTGGCTCGGCTTCATGAACAGGCTTTCATTTGCCTGAACAGCGGGCCATGTGTGTGATACGCGCGAGGGTCGGCTTCAAGGGCATTATTGTAACCAAGCCGCGAAGAAGCCGGCGGCGAGCGACAAAACCATGGGACCGGCCACCAGCATGCCAATGTTACGGTTGCCTATGGCCCAGGCAATGCCTGACTTCACCAGATTATTCACCGAGGCGGCGACAACGATTCCCAAAACGGCGGCTTCCATGCCCAGACCGTTGTTCGACATGCGGGTCAGTGAGAGGGTGATGGCATCAACATCCGCTACGCCCGATGTGGCAGCCAATGCATAAATACCGGCATCGCCGAACGCTTCTTTCAGGAATTCACCCAGCAGCAGGATCGCGGTGAGCAAAACACCGAAGACCAGTGCGGAGGCGAGATTCAACGGGTTCTGGGTAAGGCGTGGCTGGGTGATGAATTCGTCGGTTGTGTGCTTTCGCCAAATATAGAAAGCCGGGCCATATAATAGTGCCGTCATAAGCAGCACAGGCCAGGTCAGTTGCGGCAATAGCGCAGGGTTAATGATCAGGCAATACACCAGAATCCTCGGGAACATGGTGCCGCAGGCAATGAGAATACCGGCGGCAAACTGGGGATTTAATTCCGGAGCTTGTTTGGATTGCCGGGCAAAGTGCAAAGTCAGTGCAGTGGAAGAGCTTAGGCCGGCAAAAAGGCTGGTGAACAAGATCCCTTTTCGGGTGCCGGCAACTCGCATTGCGAAATAGCCGACAAAGGAAATGGAGGCAATCATGACCACCATCCACCAAATTTCCCGCGGGTTGAGTACGCCACCCGGCCCCAGCCGTTCGTTGGGCAGCAGCGGCAGCATGACGACGGAAATGAGTAGCAACTTGAGCGCGGCATCCAGTTCATGGGCTTGCAGTTTTCTGACCCAGTTATGGATTTCTTGCTTGTTGTCCAAAATGAGGGCGGTTATGACGGCGGCGGCAATGGCAATAACCGGATCGACGGCAACAGCAACGGCCCCGAAGCAGAAGGTCAGCAGCATGCCGATGAGGCCGGTAATGCTGAAGTTTTGTACGTGTCGCAATCTTTCTCTATAGGCGACCAATCCGATGGCCGTGACGCAGAACAGAAGGGCCGGGAACGCCCAGATGCTGATTTCGGTAGACAGTACCGCAGAGAGGCCACCAAGAAAGCCAATCAGTGAGAAAGTTCGGATGCCGGCGATACGTTCTCCGGCTTTCTGATCCCGGGCACCCCAGCCGCGTTCCAGACCGACGATGGCCCCAAGCAGCAAGGCCAATGCAAGGTGAATGGCGGTCTGGTTTGAAGTTATAAACTGGCTTGCTAGTTCATCCATGTAGGTTCCGTTCAATAACTCGCTGTTATTCTATTTTAGGCAATTACCCGGCCGAGGGTCACGCTTTGACGCGTGCAGCTCTGGGGTTTGTTACTTTTTTGAGCGGTTTCTGGTAAGCTTCGCGCCCCAAAATTTGAAGCAATCCACCTTCCTTAGGTTTTCTGCGTGCTGGTTTAGATGCGCGAGTAACTGTTTCTTTTTTCTCTGAGTAACTGGATATCCCCAACCATGGTGAACTCTCTCAAGCAAGATTGGTTCTCGAACATTCGAGGTGATTTGCTGTCCGGCATTGTGGTGGCTTTGGCTTTGATCCCTGAAGCCATCGCTTTCTCGATCATTGCCGGTGTGGACCCGAAAATCGGGCTCTATGCGTCTTTCTGTATTGCTGTCATTATTTCTTTCGTAGGTGGTCGCCCCGGAATGATCTCAGCCGCGACCGGTGCTATGGCGCTGCTGATGGTGACCTTGGTAAAAGAGCACGGCCTTCAGTATTTGCTCGCGGCCACACTGCTGACCGGTGTGTTTCAGATAGCGGCTGGCTACTTGAAACTGGGTAGCTTGATGCGTTTTGTGTCGCGCTCGGTGGTAACCGGCTTTGTCAACGCGCTGGCGATTCTGATCTTTATGGCTCAGTTGCCTGAACTGACCAACGTAACCTGGCATGTTTATGCCATGACGGCGACCGGGCTGAGTATTATCTATTTGTTCCCGTACGTGCCTAAAGTCGGGAAGCTGATCCCTTCGCCATTGGTGTGCATTATCTCCATGACGGCAGTGGCAATGTTCCTTAATCTGGATATTCGCACGGTAGGCGATATGGGGGAACTGCCGGATACCTTGCCAATATTCCTGTGGCCCGATGTGCCGTTTAACCTCGAAACACTGATGATTATTCTGCCGTATTCGGCCGGTTTGGCTGTGGTGGGTTTGCTGGAATCTATGATGACCGCAACCATCGTTGATGATCTGACGGATACCACCAGTGATCGTAACCGCGAATGTAAAGGTCAGGGCATTGCTAACATTGGCTCCGGTCTGCTGGGTGGTATGGCCGGTTGCGCGATGATAGGCCAGTCTGTGATCAATATTAAATCGGGCGGCCGTGGCCGTTTATCGACGTTCACAGCGGGTGTGTTTTTGCTGGTGATGGTGTTGGTGCTTGATGAATGGTTGGTGCAGATTCCGATGGCGGCGCTGGTTGCCGTGATGATCATGGTGTCTATCGGTACCTTTAGCTGGACATCCATCCGGGATCTGAAGAATCACCCGCTTTCAACTAATATCGTAATGGTGGTGACGGTCGTCGTTGTGGTTGCTACTCACAACCTGGCATTTGGCGTGCTGGCGGGCGTGCTGTTGGCCTCTTTGTTCTTCGCCAACAAAGTCGGCCATTACATGGCGGTGACGTCCGAGCTGGACGAAACAACCAACACTCGTCGTTATACCGTTACCGGGCAGGTATTCTTCAGTTCGTCAGAAAAGTTCACGGCGTCCTTTGACTTCAAAGAAGCGGTTGATAATGTTGTGATTGATCTCAGTCGCGCTCATTTCTGGGATATCACCGCGGTGGGAGCCCTGGATAAGGCCGTGATCAAATTCCGCCGGGAAGGGGCTGATGTTGAGGTGATTGGCTTGAACGAAGCCAGTGCGACCATTGTTGACCGGTTCGGTGTACACGATAAGCCTGAAGCTGTAGATCAGCTTATGGGACACTAAACAGAATTCTGATCAAGGCGAGACAGACATGTTGAGAGTAGTAGCTTGTATTGACGGCTCCAGGGCTGTGCACGCTGTGTGTGATTACTCAGCCTGGGCAAGCCGGCACATGGAAGCACCGCTGATGCTGTTGCACGTTCTGGATGACGAGCGTTATCCGTCCGAGCCGGATTTGGCGGGCAATATCGGTCTGGGTAGTCGAGAGCAACTGCTGACAGAACTGGCGGAACTTGATCGTAAACGTTCCAAGCTGGCGCTCGAGCATGGGCATCACCTGCTGGATGAGGCGGAGATCCGAGTCAAAGCTGCGGGTACGAACGAGGTGGTCAAACGTCAGCGGCACGGCAATCTTTCGGAATCTCTCGTTGCTTTGGAAAAAGACACCCGGTTGTTTGTCATGGGGTTGCACGGTGAGAGCAGTTCAGACAGCAACGTGCACATTGGCAGCCAGCTGGAAACGGTAATTCGCAGCGTTGAGCGGCCCATTTTGTTGGTGCCGGATGAGTACGCCGAGCCGAAAACGGCCATGCTGGCGTTTGATGGCAGCGAAACCGCGTTCAAAGGCGTGGAAATGTTGGCGGCCAGCCCGGTTTTACGCGGCATTCCGCTGCATTTGGTGATGGTAGGTGCCGATACAGCGGATAACTGGGAGCAGCTCAAGAAAGCCGAGGCCATGCTGTCCGGGTTGGACGTGGAGATTACGCTGGCGATTCGTCAGGGCGACGTAGAACCTACCTTGCATGCGTATCAGGAAGAGCAGGGCATTGATCTTCTGGTTATGGGCGCTTATGGCCATTCTCGTATTCGCCAGTTCCTGGTGGGCAGCACCACAACCACCATGCTGAAATCCGCGACCAAGCCATTGGTTATTCTTCGCTAATCAGGAACATCCGACATGCCCAGCAAGCCGCAGACTTCGTTTATCAAGTCACTGAGTTTGTGGCTTCTGTTGGGGGTGTTGACGGGGTGTGCCACGGCGCTTGAACCGGTCGAGCATGATCCGGTTCTGGCAAAGGCAAATGGATCTGTGCCGGACTCTTTCTTTACGAAACAGGCGGAAAAACACTTGTCCGCCAACCTTCCGGAGACGGGGTTTCTGCTCCTCAACACGGGCCGCGATGCGTTCATGGTCCGGGCCGCACTTATCGAGTCTGCCAACCAGTCAATCGATGCCCAATACTACATCTGGAATGATGACAGCTCGGGTCGTTATCTAGCGGGCCGTTTGCTGGCTGCGGCAGAGCGCGGTGTCAATGTCCGGTTGCTGTTGGACGACATCAACGTGGCGGGTAAGGAATCGTTATTTGCCGTACTGAACGGTCATCCCAATATTCACGTCCGCATTTTTAACCCGGCTCGCTCGCGCAGTGGGGCTGGCCGCTTTTTATCATTGATTCTCGATTTTGACCGCATCAACCGCCGCATGCACAACAAAACCTTTGTCGCGGATGGCTACGCAGGGATTGCCGGGGGCCGGAATATCGGAGATGAGTATTTTGATGAGCATCCTGAGCTGAACTTTCGGGACCGAGATGTGATGGCGTTGGGGCCTGTCGCTGGTCATATGACCGACAACTTTATAGCCTACTGGAATAGTCAGTGGTCGTACCCGCTTGAACAGATTTACCAGCCGCAACCTCCGGAACTGGCCGCCAGTGCCCGGTCACGTTTGATCAACGAAACTGCACAGGCTCAGGCATTCAAGGCGATACCCCCTCAAGGTCGTGAGGCTGCAAACACTTTGCTGGAGGAGCGCTTTGCTGATTTGATTCAAGCGCCGGCCAAATTGGTGTATGACGTACCGCCGAAAGACCCTGAAGCCCCCGCAGATACGCCCAAGCTCACTGCGCAGGCTCTTTACGGGCTAGTTACCGAGGCCGAGAAAGAAATTTTGGTGGAATCGGCGTATTTTGTGTTGGCGGACGAGCAGCTCAGCGATTTGCGCGAGGTGGTGAAACCAGGGCTTTCGATACTTGCGATAACCAACTCGCTGGCATCGAACGATTTGGTGACCAATCATTCGGCCTACGCCCGGTGGCGTGAAGAAATGCTTGAAAGTGGCATCGAGCTTTACGAACTCCGGCCTGATGCAAAAGACTGTAAAGCGTGGGTTGTTAATCAAGCGGCCTGTGATAATGGCGCGGTCAGCCTTCATTCCAAAGCCGTGGTATTTGACCAAAGTACTCTGTTTGTAGGCTCGCTCAATGTGAATCTTCGTTCAATCTACCTGAACGGTGAAACGGTGCTGATTATTCAGAGTCCGGAAATGGCCAAAGCCGTTTCTGACGATATCCGTCGTTCCATGACACCGGAAAACAGTTGGCAGGTGACCCTGGATGAGAGTGGCGATTTATTGTGGCAGTCGGCAGGTCAACAGGTTGATCACGAGCCGGACGTAGGCTTCTGGCGTCGTACGAAATCCCGTTTCTTGTCCTGGCTGCCACTGGAAAAGTATCTGTAAGCTGTTTGGCTCGGCATAGCTTGCAGACGTGCTATGGCGAATCCGAGCTGGTCGTAGGCAGAATCTGAGAGCGAAGGTAATAATCCATCAATCGATGGTATTCCTCTGCCCAGCTAGGGTCGAATGGCCGCTTCTCTTCCGGCTGCGGCTGGTTGAATAGGGGATTCTCTTTCTGCCACGGATAAAACAGACCGGACTTGTCGTTGCTGAACGCCCCGTGCTCGTTGATGCTGCGCTTCAAATTGAACCCTACGTTGCTGACTCCATCGAGGCTAAGAAGGTTCTCGCCACCGAGGGTAATATAGTCTTGGTCCGACAGGCTGAAATGATACAGCGTGGGGAAAATATCCCGATGGGACCCGATGCGCATGGGATCATACGTGTGGCGCGCATTTTCAAGAATCGGCTCAGGTACGTCTAGCAGGAATGGGACCGCATAGGTAAGGCCAAATTCTGTGGGCTCATGCGTGCTCAGGTTCCGTACGCGGTGGTCGCCGGTTACCGCAATAATGGTGTTGTCGCGAAGCGTAGCTGACTGCTTGATGCCCGTCATGAATTGTCCCAGCGCATCAGAGGCGTACTGAAAAGTTTCAAGAAGTACTCGGGTCTCTTCACCCTCATATTCCGCCATTGCGGCTAACCGGTCGCTGAGTTCCGTCGGCCCGGGTTCATAGATTTCCGGTACCTCGTAAGGTGAATGATTGGTGGTGGTCATAATAAAGAGCAGGGTGGGTTTATCCGCTTCTTCCAATACTTTGTTGGCGAACTGGAACATAAAACCATCAGGCACACCCCAGGTTCCTGAGTATTCATCCGCTTCCGGAATTGCTTCGATGATGTCGTTTTCATCATAAACGCGGTCGAATCCCTGCCTAGGCAGGTAGCTGGCCAGGTTGCGCCACATGCCATTTCCACCATATAGAAACGCCACCTCGTAGCCCGCCCGCTTGTAAGGTAGAACCGCAGAACTCGGCAATGCGACCGTTTGAGCCGAGGAATGGCTGATGGTCGCCACAGGACTGTGAAATAGCATCATTACAATACTATCGATGGTCCCGGACGTGCCCGCTAAAAAGCGTTTGAAAAGAAAACCGTCTTCGAAATGAGGGCGGAGTTGTCCCAGCAGGTCGTTATCGGGAGGATTGTCTTCCACCAGAATATTCATGCCCATCCCCTCCATCATTGTTACAACCACATGGGGTGGGTTCTGTTGGAGGTATTCGTTTTCCGGAGTGTGGTGTACCGGGGTCGGCTGGCCGAGTACTTTTTCCATCTGAGCGCTCAGTTCGGCCTCAGAAACGGGCTCGAAGCGCTGTTGTTCTTTATAGTCAGAGGCTGCCCACTCCAGCGCCATGAATATGTTCGGAGTGACCATGTTGAGCGGTTTGTATTGGGAAACGCTGGCGTGATAACGCTTAAGGGGATGGCTGTCTAGAGTGCCTCGCGCTGTGACAAAGGTTGACAAAAACAGGGCGACAACCGCCAGTGCGGTAACGCCCCAGTGCCAGTAAGCTTGCGGGTTAATTCGACCCAACGGACTGCGGAGGAACCACCGGGCGGTGAAATAAGCCAGCGCACCTACCCCAAAAGCCAACAGAGAGCCGCGTATGACGGGGTAGTCTTCCCAGATGTTGATGAGCACTGCGGTGGAATCGTCTTCCCATAGCCCGAACACAAATAGGTCGACATAACTGCCATAGGTCGTGTAGTAGTAGAAATTGCAGATGCAACCTATTACGTAGAGGGCGGCTACAACGGTATGGTAGCCGATCGCAAATCTTAACCAGCGCCGGTAAGCGCCGTGAAACGCTGCGGCAACAAGGCCGCTTAACAATAGCGGCGAATAGGCAATCGCAGTGACCTTGGCGTCAAATCGCCCGCCAACAAAAAAAGCCTGCCAGATATCATCTCCAACCCCTGTTTCCGGCAACCCATCCCGTATATGCATAAAAAACAGGTAGCGTGAAACCAACAGTATGCTGAAGGAAAACAGAAAGCACTTGAACAAAAAAAGTGACAGCTGGCGAAAGCGGGACTGGTATTTCATCTGAGAAATGGCAACACGCGTTAAGAGGAACGGATACTAACAACCGGCTCAATCGCAGACTGTTGCATGACAACGGGCTCTGAGCAGCAGCGACGTTATGCATGACAGGGACGTACGTCTGAGCCATTTCATAGGGCGCCATTATTGTAGCGCGGGATATTGTTGGTGAGCAATCCGGTGTATTCGAGCTCTGTTTGTGTCTTGCGGTAGGCACCAACTTTGACGACGGTTCAGACGGCCTTCCCCGCGGCAACGCCTGACGCCCAGGCCCATTGAAAGTTGTGCCCGCCCAGGTGCCCGGTTACGTCCACCACCTCTCCGATAAAGTACAAAGTAGGCTGCTCCAGTACTGCCATGGTCTTTGATGACAACTGGCGGGTATCCACGCCACCCAACGTGACTTCGGCTGTTCGGTAACCTTCTGTACCGGCGGGTTTCACTGTCCAGTTTTCTAACGTGTTTGCTGTCTGTTCAAGTTCTGCGTTGCGGTATTCCTGCAGCGGTCGGTTCCATCCTTGCAGCTCGTTGAATGCCTGGGCGAAGCGCTTTGGCAGGTGTTGGTTCAGGTACTGGGCGATGGTGGATTGAGGCTTGTTCTTGCGAAGCGAAAACAAGTCATCCTGAATCTGCTGCCTGGGTAGCAGGTTGATGTGTACCTCATCACCGGGGTGCCAGTAACTGGATACCTGCAGCATCGAAGGGCCGCTGAGGCCACGGTGGGTGACCAGCATCGGCTCTCTGAAATGCTGATTGTTGCAATGGGCTTCTACCGGGCAGCTTACCCCGGACAACGGAGAGAGTTGCTGCTTTAGCTCGGGATGCAAAGTAAAGGGCACCAAGCCTGCGCGGGTGGGCAGAACGTTCAGGCCAAACTGTTTGGCCAGTTCATACCCAAATCCGGTTGCACCCATGGTGGGGATTGAAAGCCCGCCACAGGCGACCACGAGTGATTCGCAACTCAGCGCTCCTGAACTGGTTTTCAGATTGTAGCCGGTGGTTGAAGACTGAACTTGCGTGATGGATGTGCTCATGCGGATTTCCGCCCCTGCCCATTCGCATTCGGTCAGCAACACGTTAAGAATGTCTTTCGCGCTGCTCTTGCAGAACAGTTGTCCCGGCGCTTTCTCCTCATGCTCCACGCCATGGCGGTCCACCAGTTCGAGAAAATCCTGCGGGGTGTAGCGCTTCAGTGCCGAAATACAATAATGCGGGTTGTCGGAAAGAAAGTTCGCCGGCGTGCTGTTCAGATTGGTGAAATTACAGCGGCCGCCGCCCGACATCAGAATCTTCTTACCAGGCTTGTTGGCGTGGTCTACGACCAGCACCTTGCGGCCGCGATAGCCTGCGGTGGCCGCACACATCAAACCGGCTGCACCTGCGCCGATGATGATAACGTCGTAGTGTGATGAAGATGCTGCCATTGCCTGCCCGCCCCTGATGAAAAACCGGCGGGCAGTATATCAGTCTCAGGGCAAGTGTACGGAGCCTTCCATGAAGAACACGGCGTGGCCGGAGATTGCCACACGGTCGCCGCGAAGTTCGCAGCGTAAATTGCCACCACGTTTCGAGAGTTGGCGGGCAATCAACGAGCGCTTACCTGATTGCTCGGCCCAATAGGGAGTAAGCACGCTGTGAATGGAGCCTGTTACCGGGTCTTCGTCAATGCCCACGCCCGGTGCAAAATAGCGGCTGACGAAATCACACTGGTCCCCCTTCGCCGTTATGATCACCCCTTGATTGCCCAGCCGGCTCAGGGGCTGCAAATCAGGAGTCGCGGCGCGAACTGCGTCCTCAGAGCCCAGCACAATCATGTAATTCGTGTCGTTAGGAACAAAGAATGCGTTCTCTGGTGCTTCTGGCATGGCCGCTTTAATTAATTCCGGGGTAGAGCAGGGCTCGTATGCCAGGTTTGGAAAGTCCAGCTCCAGAGAATCGTCCGGCCTCCTCGAAACAGACAGCAATCCTGACTTCGACAGGAAACGGATTTTGTCGTGGGGCCATTCAGACTTATTAAACACCACACAGGCGGCCGCTTGAGTTGCATGACCGCACAAAGGCACTTCCGCTGTAGGCGTGAACCACCGTATGTGGAAGTCGGCCTCTTCCCGCTCGGGGGTGGCTACTAAGAAGGCTGTTTCTGACAGATTGTTTTCTGCAGCAATAGCCTGCAAAACCGTATCGGGCAGCCAATGCTCAAGCGGCATGACCGCAGCCGGATTGCCACTAAAAAGTGTATTGGTAAAGGCGTCAATCTGGTAGATCGGGATTTTCATGGTTTGTCCTAGTCCGTTGAAATTCGATTCTGTTACATAAACAGGCTAGCTAGCCCGCAAATCCTCCGGCTTCAACAAGCCGGCCGCAATTGCGATACCGGTGACATCTGGCAGCCTGTCGGCACCAAGGCGTTTCATTACCCGTGCACGATACAGGTCGATGGTTTTCACACTGACACCAAGTTGTTCGGCAATTTCCCGGCTGGTATAGCCCTGCGCCAGTGGGAGAAAAACATCGCGTTCGCGCCGGGTGAGGGTGTTGATCAGCTCCTCCGCATCCTGACTGACCTCCGTGTGGTTTTTGGCTGCGCTCGGGGTTTGCATCGCTTGCTGGATGCTGTCCAGTAGCAACTGTTCGTTGAAGGGCTTTTCGATGAAATCAAACGCACCAGACTTGAAGGCTCGGACAACGATGGGCACGTCGGCGTGACCGGAAACAAAGATGATCGGCACATCGATGTCTCGTTTTTGCAGTTCTTCCTGAACATTCAATCCACCTAGCCCGGGCATGCGGATGTCCAGAACCACGCAGTCGGGGCGGTTCTCGTTTACCTCGTCCAGAAACTGCCGGCCATCGCTGTAGGCTTTCACCTCTAGCCCGACCGACTCGAGTAACCACTGGGTCGATTCCAGCATGCCTGCATCATCGTCTACGACGAACACGGTGTTAGTTGCAGATGAAGAGAGTTCAGGCATCTAAAGGCTCCGATTTATTTGTAGTGGTAGCGGTATGGGTGTTTGGAAAGCGGCAGATCAGCGACAAGCCGCCGGTTTCGGCGGGCCGGGCATCCAAAAATCCGCCAAAGCCCTCAATAATAGAGCGGCTCATGGAGAGTCCCAGGCCAAGCCCTTTCGGTTTGCTGGTGTAAAACGGCTGGAACATCTGACGAACGCCCTCGTCATCCAGTCCGGGGCCTTCGTCTGTTACTACGATCAAGGTTTCATTTTGATCGTTGATGAAGGTTTTGACCAGAATGTCCGACGTATGGATGGATTTCGACTTTTGACAAGCGTCGACGTTGGCTTCGATGCCATTTCGAATCAGATTGATCAGCACCTGTTCCAGAAGAATGGGGTCGGCGATGACAACCGGGTCTTCATCGGCCAGTTGTCTGGAAATCTTCACATTGTGCTTGTCTGCTTCCCATTGGCAAAGGCGTGTCACTTCTGAGATAAGCGTGTTGAGTGCCACCGGGCCCATGCTTTTTTTGCCTTTACGCAAAAATGCGCGCAGCCGTTTGATAACTTCAGAGGCGCGGTTTGCATGGTGGATAATCTTTTGAAGGCCATCATCCACTTTTGTTAGTTGCGCTGGATGCTGGTCACGATTTCTCAAAAAGCGTTGGCTGGCGCTGGCGAAATTCACAATCGATGCCAGTGGCTGGTTCATTTCATGGGCAATGCTTGAAGCCAGTTCGCCAAGGGTGGCGAGCCGTGCGGTGTGCGCCAGTTCGTCGGCCAGCAAACGGTTCTGTTCCTCAGATTCTATTCGGGCGGTGATATCCCGGGACACACTGATCACCTCCACCACCGCGCCGGTATAGGTTTCACGAATGGCTCGGCTGGCAATTTCAAGCCAACGGCGGGCACCGTTTTTATGGGTAATATCGAGGGTCATGGTGGCGTAGCCATCGTCCCGAAGTTTTTGTCGGGTTTCTGTAAATAAGGCGTCCGTTGGCTGGCCGGTAAAAACATCTTCCAATCGCTGACCGCGCAATTCTTCCGGCCAATAACCCAGCAGGCGCCACGACGCAGGCGTTGCATCAATAAAACGGCCATCCGGGGCGTGCCGTGAAATCAGGTCGGTGGTGTTCTCTGTAATCAATCGATAAAGGCGGTTTGAGCGGGTGGCTTGTTCTTGGGTGAGGATGTCGGTAGTGGCATCCCGGCCACGAATCAGAACCTGTTGAGTGTCAGCATCGGGAATGAAGCTCCAAAGCAAAATAAGGCTGCCGATTCGGGATTCCACCTTTTCAATTGCCCGGTTTTGTTCCAGAGCCGACTTGATCAGAGCCACCGTATTGACGGGTAAAACCTCCCCGTAGCCTTCCGATGTTTTGGGCCGGAGCGATTGCATTGCCGGATTGGCGCACAGCACGTTTCCCAGAGCATCTACAATGAGAGTGGGGCTCGGATCTTGTGAGAGCAATTGCACGAAGCCCTTTTTGGGAGTGGACCTACTCATGATTATAGAATATACCCTATAATACGATGGTAGAATTTCTAGTAATAACTCTGTAATCTACCATTTGATTAATCGAAAGAATAACCAGTCTAACCTTTCCACTGTAGACGGCATAAAAATAACACCAGAATATGAGGACCACACACATGACTTCGATCTTTGATGAAGGCCTAGCGCCTCGGGACGCGAACTACGCGGTCCAATCCCCCGTTGATTTCATCGAACGCACCGCCAGCGTGTACCCGAACTATCCCGCCATCATTCACGGCGCTATTCGCCGGAACTGGGCAGAAACCTACGATCGGTGCCGTCGTTTAGCGTCAGCCCTGAAAGGACGCGGAATTCATCGCGGCGATACCGTTGCGGTCATGTTGCCGAATATTCCGGCCATGGTGGAATGCCATTTTGCCATGCCGATGATCGGTGCGGTTTTGAACACCCTCAACGTGCGACTCGATGCGGACGCAATCGGATTTATGCTTGAACATGGCGAAGCGAAAGTCGTCATTGCAGATCGTGAATTCGGTCAGGTCATCAAGGATGCCGTAAGCGGGTTGAAAAACAAGCCGTTGGTGATCGACGTGGACGACCCAGAATACGGCGAAGGTGTTCAGGTTAGTGATCTTGACTACGAGGCGCTGCTGAAGGAGGGGGATCCGGAGTTTCAGTGGAGTTTTCCTGCGGATGAATGGGACGCGATCTCTCTGAACTATACCTCTGGCACCACGGGTAACCCGAAGGGTGTGGTTTATCACCATCGTGGTGCCTACGTGAACGCGCTGGGTAACCAAGCGGTTTGGTCTATGGGGATGCACCCGGTTTATCTGTGGACGCTGCCCATGTTCCACTGCAATGGCTGGTGTTTCCCGTGGACGATCACTGCTATGGCCGGTACCCATGTATGCCTGCGCCGAGTTGACCCGGAAAAGATTCTTCAGCTGATTCGCGACCATCAGGTTACCCACATGTGCGGTGCGCCAATCGTGCTGAACGCCTTGCTGAATGCGTCGCCTGAAGCCAAGGCGGGCATCGATCACGAAGTGAAATCTATGACAGCCGGTGCCGCGCCCCCTGCGCAGGTTATCGGTGCCATTGAAGAGCTTGGCATCAAAGTGACTCACGTCTACGGCCTGACCGAAGTGTACGGCCCGGTGACGGTGTGTGCCTGGAAATCCGAGTGGGATGAACTGCCGCTGGACGAGCGCGCCAAGCTGAAGGCTCGCCAAGGGGTGCGTTATCACACCATGGGCGGAACCATGGTGGGTGACCCGAATACCATGGAGCCAGTACCCAAAGACGGTAAAACCATCGGGGAGATCTTCCTGCGCGGAAACACCGTGATGAAAGGCTACCTGAAAAATCCGACTGCGACGGAAGAAGCGTTCCGTGGCGGCTGGTTCCATACCGGTGACTTGGCGGTATGGCACGAAGACGGCTACCTGGAAATCAAGGATCGCCTGAAAGACATCATCATCTCCGGTGGCGAGAACATTTCCACCATCGAGGTGGAAGACACCCTGTATCGACACCCCGCGGTGATGGAAGCTGCGGTTGTGGCGCGACCCGATGAAAAGTGGGGCGAGACACCTTGTGCGTTCGTTACCCTGAAGCCGGAAGCCGGGGATGTTTCTGAAGAGGACATTATCAGCTTCTGCCGGGAGCATCTGGCCCGCTTCAAGGTACCCAAAACTGTGATTTTCACTGATCTCCCTAAAACCTCGACCGGCAAGATCCAGAAGTTTGTGCTTCGCGATCAGGCCAAAGAGCTGAATTGATCAGGCCATAGGCTGCGCCGCCCGGCGCAGCCAAACCTCAACACAAAAACAACATTGACTGGCACCCGTTAGAGAGTGCCTGGAGGTACAGTAATGCAGCTACTAAAGAGAAAAAATGGCGAAGAGCAGCCGTACTGGCCGGCTGGCCCCTTCAAAATTCGACTCCCGTTTGTCCACTATCGGTGGGAGTTTGCGGAGATGGTTCAGGCTTTGATCATGTTTGTGGTCAGTCTTGCCATGATTCCGTTGCTGGAAAAATATCTGGGTGTTCCTTACGACGTAGCCTTGGCCTACGTGGTGATCTGCGGCATCGGGTTCATGCTGCCTGCGTTACTGGGTGTTCCGTTGGTTCCGGGTTGGATCACACCCGGGATTCCCGTTGTGCTTTTGTTCCTTTCGGATTACGAGCCGGGTCCTGAGGCTATTCAAGCCTTGTTTGCACTGCAGTTCCTGGTGTTCCTGATCTTCCTGATTCTGGGTGTTACCCGCCTGGGTAGTAAGCTGGTGGAGTGGATCCCGCGCTCTATGAAAGGCGGCATCATCATTGGTGCCGGCATCGCCGCTTTAATGGGTGAAATTGAGGCCGGTGGCCGACTGGCCAATACACCTATCTCACTGATCGTGGGCGGTCTGGTGTGCCTGTACCTGATGTTCTCTGTCTCGTTTAAAGGCTTTGTTGATAAGAGTGCGCTGGCCCGCAAGATTGCCAACTACGGCATGGTGCCGGGTATGGTTGTGGCAATTTTGGTTGGTTTTGCCACTGGTGAATACGACGTGCCGGATGTGCAGTGGGGCATCACCAAGCCGGCGTTTGACCAGCTGTGGAACTACCTGCCGTTTACTGTGGGCTTCCCGGATATGAACGTCTTCCTGTACGCCATTCCGACCGCTGTGATTGCTTACGTCATCGCCTTTGGTGACATCGTGGTGGGGCAGTCGCTGATGAGTCGCGTAGACCATTTGCGTAAAGACGAAGACATCGACAACAGCATCGACCGAGCGCACCTTGTCACGGCCCTGCGTAACGGTGGCCACGCTTTCTTCGCACCTTATCCCGGCCTGGCTGGCCCAATCTGGACCGCGGTGACCGCCACCATGGCCGAGCGCTACAAGTACGGCCGCAACGCGATGGACTCTATCTACAGCGGTGGAGGCACCTTCTGGATTACTGGTTTCATCGCTCTATTCGTGCTGCCGCTGGTGAGTTTCTTCCAGCCTGTCTTGCCAATCGCCTTGTCGTTGACCCTGTTGCTGACCGGTTATATCTGTTTGATGGTGGGTCTGGAGCAGCTGGAGAACAACACCGAGCGTGGTATTGCCGGCACCATGGGTGTGGTACTCGCGGTGTATGGTGCAGGCTGGGGACTGGCAACCGGTGCCGTGTTGTACTTCCTGATTGAGCGTACTCGTCTTCTGGGCTTTACCTCGGACCCTGAGGCCCCCGGCGCAGAAGTGGCCGAAGAACACTGATATCTGTCGCCGTTGTTATCAGCGGCGGCATCAACCCCTGTGTGTCCTTGGGAGGCCTTTGTGCCTCCCTTTTTTTATTTGGCCCGTTCTGGCGGCTGCAATGTTTTAAAGCGTGTGTGACACTACTGCCTGCAAAATAATGATAAGAAGAGGTGTGCCGGCATCAAGGCAGCCCGAATCTGGAGGTGTGTAGTATGCGCGTAGGTTTGATCGTTGATTCAGCTTGTGATTTACCCCACGAATTTGCCATCAGGCATGGCCTGTTTATCCTGCCGGTCACTGCGATCATCAATGGTGAAACCTACATAGATACCCACGACCCGGCGCTTACCCAGCGGTTTTATCAGAGTGGTCTGTTGGAAAAAGGACACCATGCTGAAACAGAAGCGTTTTCGGTTGAGCAAATACACGAACTGTTCATGGAAAAGATTGTCCCCGAATACGATATCGCCATTTGTGAAACCGTCACCCGAAGCCGAAGCCTGATCTTTCAGAATGCCAGTGATGCAATGCACACGGTAATGGCGAACTATGAAACGGCCCGCAAGGCATCCGGTCGAGCCGGCAAGTTTTCCATGAGGGTGATTGACAGCAAACAGATTTTTGCCGGGCAAGGCTTGTTGGCGGCGCATACGCTCAAGCTGATTGAGCAAAAAGTTTCCAAGAATGCGTTGAAATACGAAGTTGAAACGTTTTCCGATAACATCTTCACCTGCGTTATTCCGCGGGATATTCATTACATCCGCGAGCGTGCGCGGCGCCGAGGAGACAAAAGTGTCTCGGCTGTCGCGGCGTTTTTAGGGAAAGCTTTAAACCTGACACCGGTGATTTTTGGGCAAGGGGTGGAAGGAAAGCCGGTGGCGAAAACCTTTAACTTCGATACTGCCGTTGAGCGCGTGATGAACTATGCCGCCAGTCGTGTTGAAGCTGGATTACTGACGCCTTATGTCAGCTTGTCCTGCGGGTTAAACTGGGATGAAATCGAAGCTTTGCCCGCGCTGGACCGCCTGCGTGAAACCTGTGAACGGCACAATGTTGAGCTGCTGCTGTCGCAAATGGGCATCACCAGCTCGATCTATGTAGGGCCGGGCAGCATATGCCTGAGCCTGGCGTCGGAACCTCATGAATTTCAGGATTATCAATAAGAATGGATAGCACCTCTATGACCACATCGGGCACTGATCTGGCCGACAAGCTCCTTGAAGCGCACGTTAAGCACGAGTTGTCGGCTTTAAAAGGTGCCAAGCTCACCAAGTTTCTCGAAACAGAGGTGGATGAACTGCTGGGTTATGCAGGCACCGTGACGCTGTCGCAGCTGGTCAGCGCGGAACAGGTGATGGGTGTGATTCAACGCATTGTCGTGAACATGGAACTGGACGCAGGTATCCCTGAGCTGGCCGGCGAAATGGCGGCGAAGGTGGCCAGTGCGCCGGTGCAAGCTGACACCACTCTGGGCGAAATACTGTCGCGGGAACAAGCGGCCGCGTTTGTTGAAGAAGCCTTGGAATTGCGCCAGCAGCGTGAGCTTTTTATTGCAGAAATTATGGCACACCCGGTATACCAAGAACTTGTTTCTAATGTGGTGTACCACGGCTTGGTCAACTATCTGTATGAAGACAATTTGCTGACCCGCTCGGTACCGGGTGTCGGTTCTATGATGAAGTTCGGCAAGAAGGTTGCCAACAAAGCCGTGCCGGGCCTGGATGAAACCTTCGAGCGCCGCATCAAGGCCTGGTTGTCCGACAGTCTTCCGGGGCTGATCACCCGGAGTGAGCAGTTTCTTCAGAAAGCCCTGACAGACGATGAGCTTCGGGATAGCGTGATGGCCGCTTGGGTTTCGCTGGAGGGAACCACCATCGCAGAACTGAACGAGGGGCTGGGCGATGTGCGCCTGCAGGAATTTGTGGTGCTCGGCTACGAATTTTGGCTGAACTTCCGGCAAACGCCGTATTTCGAAGGCTGCGCCCGGGCGGTGGTTGACCACCTTTACGAGACGTATGGCCCTGTGCCGGTTATGGATTTACTGCAAGATTTAGGTGTTACCCGTGAGGTCATTGCCACCGAGCTCAAAGAGCTGGCTCTGCCGATGGTTGATGTGTTGCGGAAAGAAGGCTATCTGGAAGCTTTGTTGCGCAGACGGCTAGGGGCATTCTACCGTTCTGCGGCGGCTAAGAAGTTGTTGAAAGACTAGCGTCTTTCAGGACGGGTCACACATCACAAAAAAGGCCGGAAGATGTTTCTCTTCCGGCCTTTTCGTTTTCGGCATCGGCTGCAATCAGCGCTCCAGATACTGGAGCTTGTCTGGCTTGCCGTCCCATTCTTCTGCATCTGGCAGCGGGTCTTTCTTTTCCGTGATGTTCGGCCAAGTACCCGCGAGATCGGCGTTGATCTCTATGAATGCTTCCTGGCCAGCAGGTAGCTCGTCTTCCGAGAAGATGGCTTCTGCCGGGCATTCTGGTTCGCACAGAGCACAATCAATGCACTCGTCCGGGTCGATAACCAGAAAGTTGGGGCCTTCATAGAAGCAGTCTACCGGACAGACTTCTACGCAGTCGGTGTATTTGCACTTGATGCAGTTATCAGTAACGATAAACGCCATAGTCAGATCCCTGGTTCGTAGAACAAACAGTCTCATCAGGAGCTCGGAAAAATCGGCCCCATTCTTAATTTATGCGCGATATTGTAGGGAGCGCCCTTGCCAGCCGCAAGCCTCAGAGCGCTATAACCTTATTACTTGGGTCAAGTTACCGTTTATTTCTGCTAATTTCGCAACAACGCTTTAAGTTCGTACAGCTGATTGAGTGCGTCTCTCGGGCTTAAATCATCAACATCCAGCTTTTGCAACGCGCGTTCGACGTCACTGGGCCCCATGCTGGCGAACATGTCGCCCTGGAATGCACTGTGATCATCGTTGCTTGGCGCGGTCACTGGGGCCTGGGCCGGTGCGGGCTCGGATTTTGGAACCTCGGCCGCCGGGCCGGCACTGCCTTCCAGATGCGCTAGTTGTGCTTTGGCGTGTTGAATAACGCCTTGAGGTACACCCGCCAATTGTGCAACCTGAAGGCCGTAACTCTGGTTTGCCGGGCCATCGTGGACATTGTGCAGAAACACGATGCTGTCATCATGCTCGGTAGCGGTCAGGTGCACGTTAACCGCGTGTTCCAAATTTTCGGCTAGCTGTGTCAGCTCAAAGTAATGGGTCGCAAACAGGGTGTAGCACCGAATGTCTTTGGCCAGATGCTCGGCGGTAGCCCAGGCCAGTGACAAACCATCAAAGGTACTGGTGCCTCGGCCCACTTCGTCCATCAACACCAGGCTGTGCTCGGTCGCGTTGTGCAGGATGTTGGCGGTTTCGGTCATCTCTACCATGAAGGTCGAGCGGCCTCCGGCGATGTCATCCGATGA
Organism: Marinobacter sp. S0848L; assembly: GCF_023016065.1. Lineage (GTDB taxonomy): Bacteria > Pseudomonadota > Gammaproteobacteria > Pseudomonadales > Oleiphilaceae > Marinobacter. The sequence continues at coordinate 30,019 of NZ_JALKAQ010000008.1, forward strand.
GCCCATGCGGGTAAAGATTCGGTCAACCGGGCCCAGTACCGCGCGGTCAGCGGGCACGAAACTGCCGGTGTAGGCAAGCAGCGCAATGAGCGCGGCTTGGCGCATGTAAGTCGATTTACCACCCATGTTTGGGCCGGTGATCACCAGCATGCGGCGCTTGTCGTCGATCAGAAGATTGTTCGGGACGAACGGTTCATCTAGCAGTTGTTCGACCACCGGGTGACGACCTTCTTCGACGGTAAAGCCCGGCTCGTCGGTGAACTCCGGTGCGGTGAAGCGAAGGCTGGTGGCGCGTTCGGCAAAATTACTCAGCACATCCAGTTCGGCCAGCGCCTGGGCTGCATCTTGTAAAGGGGCCAGCTGTTCGGCAACGGTTTCCAGCACCTCGTCGTACAGGCCTTTTTCCCGGGCCAGGGCACGGCTCTTGGCGCTTAGCGCTTTGTCTTCGAATTCTTTCAGTTCGGGCGTGATAAAGCGCTCGGCGTTTTTCAGAGTCTGGCGGCGGATATAATCTGCCGGAGCTTGATCAGACTGGGCTCGGCTGATTTCGATGTAGTAGCCATGTACTCGGTTGTACCCCACTTTCAAGGTGCTGATGCCGGTGCGTTCGCGTTCCCGGGTTTCTACATCGAGCAGATACTGTCCCGCGTTTTCGCTGATGTTGCGCAGTTCGTCCAGTTCGGCATCAAAACCTTCACGAATCACACCGCCATCACGAATCACCACGGGCGGGTTCTCAATGATGGAGTGTTCAAGCAGGTACGCCAGCTCAGGGTACTCGCTGACGGTGTTCGCAAGATGCGCAACATGCTCCGATTGCACGGATTTCAGGGTTTCCTGAAGGTCGGGCAGGGCCTGGAAGGCATCGCGAAGGCGCGCCAGGTCCCGGGGGCGGGCAGACCGCAAGGCAACCCGGGCGAGAATGCGTTCAATATCGCCGACACGTTTGAGCAGATCGTGAATCGGTTCGTAATGGAAGCCGTCCAGCAACGCGGCGACGGCTTGTTGGCGCTGGCGGACTACATGAATATCACGCAAGGGGCGGTTCAGCCAGCGGCGCAGTTCCCGTGCACCCATGGGGGTGGCGGTGCGGTCCATCACCCACGCGAGGGTGTACTGGTGGCCGCCCATCAGGTTGGTGTCGATCTCCAGATTACGGCGGCTGGCCGCATCCAGAATCACCGCTTCCTCCCGGCGCTCTCGGGTTAGTTTACGGATGTGGGGCAGGGCTGTGCGCTGAGTTTCGCGCGCGTACTGCAATAGGCAGCCCGCGGCGCAGATGGCCAAATGCAGGTCTTCGCAGCCAAAGCCGGTCAGATCTTTTACCTGCAATTGCTGGGTGATAATACGATGCGCCGTGTCCATTTCGAACAGCCACGGGCCTTGTCGACGCACGCCGGTGAAGCTTTCAAGGATCTCGCCGTAGGGGAAATCTTCGCTGATCAGGATTTCTGCCGGGCGCAGGCGCTGAAGCTCGCCTTGCAGCGCTTCAAGGTTATCAAGCTCGGATACGGCAAACCGGCCGCTGGAAATATCCAGTGAAGCAAATCCGAACTGCTCTTTGTGGCTGAAGATGGCTGCCAGCAGGTTGTCTCTGCGATCTTCCAGAAAGGCTTCATCGCTGAGGGTGCCCGGGGTGACAATGCGGACGACCTTTCGCTCAACCGGACCTTTGCTGGTGGCCGGGTCACCAATTTGTTCGGCAATGGCAATGGATTGTCCGGCACGGACCATGCGTGCTATGTAGCCTTCCGCAGCGTGGAACGGGACACCCGCCATCGGGATGGGGTTGCCGCCGGATTGGCCTCGCGCGGTCAGTGTGATGTCCAAAAGCTCGGCGGCTTTCTTGGCATCGTCATAAAACAGCTCGTAAAAGTCCCCCATACGGTAGAACACCATCTCGTTAGGATGTTCACCTTTGATTTTGAGGTACTGCTGCATCATTGGAGTGTGCTTGGGAGATTCCTGCTTGGCCGGGTTCTTCGCGGATGCCGTCATATGTCCTCGGTAACTAGGGGCAATCGTGTAAAAGGGTGGGATGTTATCACGAGCCGCTGTGGGCTCGAAGATCCTTTCTCGGTGATTCCGGTTAAACGTCGTTTAGCTGTTCGACGAAAACAGCTCGGGGTAATTTTGTTCGAGGTGGGGAAGATCGGTTTGTTCGTCTACATCATTCAAATATTCGCTTTCGTGGCATGTCCAGCCTAGGGCTTTGATTCTGTCCCTGGTGATCCGTGCAACGTGGTCTGTACTCCAGGGGATATCGGTAAACAGAGTCGTGGAAAACCGTTGCAAGCCGATCAGAGCGTAGCCACCGTCGTTAACCGGACACAAACAGCTGTCGTGGGTTTGCAGCGATTGCGCCATGGCTCTGAGCTTCCCGGCAGTCAGGTCCGGGCAGTCGGTGCCGATTATGAGTACAGCTGCGTCTTGGTCAAGACTGCTTCGTACCGCGGCAGCCATGCGGCTCCCCAAGTCGCCGGCCACCTGTGAGTATAGCTCGCACTGTTCGATACCGGGTAGATCCTGCCAGTATCGAGCGTTCGGGTCTGGGGTAATGTGCAGTTCAACCGGCCCCAGTTTGGCGGCCAAGGCGTGTTGCAGCGCGTGCTTAAACAGGCGGTCTGCCAGAGCCGCTGCAGCATGCTCCCCCAAAGCCGGAATCAGTCGGGTTTTGGCGTGGCCGGGCCGGGGTTCTTTCGCCATTATGATGATTCGGACAGGTTTCATCGGTAACGCTCTGCTAATTTCTGTACGGGAACACCCCGCCAATAGGCCCACCGAAGTTGCCACATCAGTATGATGGTTGGCCAGCTGCCTCGGGCATCCCAGCGCCGGCCGGAGGTGATGACTTTTTCTCGCAAGCAAACCGGACGGCAGAGCTTTTTCAAACGTTTGCTGATCTCGATGTCTTCCATCAAGGGTTGCTCGGGAAAGCCACCGGTTTTGTCGAATAGCCCTCGGGTCATGAACAACGCCTGGTCGCCGGTAGCAATGCCGCTAAGTCTCGAGCGCCAGTTCATGAGAGTGGCGACAACCGGTAGCATTCTGGAGCTCCCCTGTATTATCACGTCAAAGCGTCCCCATACTGGAGAACCAGTGTTAAATGTGCGAGCCAGAACCTGATCCGCATTCTCGGGAAGCCTGGTGTCGGCGTGCAAAAACAACAGGTGTTGTGAATGGCAGGCGCGCGCTCCGGCGTTCATCTGGAGCGCGCGACCGGCGGCAGAGGTTATGACGTTAAAATCAGCACGGCGCGCTATCTCGGCGGTTTGATCGGTACTGCCGCCATCGACAATGACCACTTCGGCTCCTCGTTGCCGCCAATGATCCAAATGCGTCAATTGGCCCGTTATTGCGTCTGCCTCGTTCAGCACTGGTACGATGATGGACAACTCAGGTTGAACCCGGGAAGGGTGTGACACGTAAATTTAGCGCTCCGAAACATGTTTGGGTTTGTGGCTCTTAAGCGATAGCCCTTTTATCTAACCAGATGGAGTCGCACTTGAGAATACCTTTGTTTGTGGTGTGTTGCTGGCAGTCCTTGGAGGTGCGATGAAACGATTGGTTTTGATGGGAGCGGGCCACGCGCACTTGGTTGTTTTGAAGCAGTGGTTGCGTGAACCTCTGACGGATGTGGAGCTGGTGTTGGTTACTCCATCCACATGGCAATATTACTCGGGCATGATTCCCGGCTGGGTTGCCGGGCATTACTCCATTGATCAATGCCGAATTGATGCTGAAGCCCTGGCGTTGGCGGCTGGTGCTGACATTGTGTTGGACACCGTAGAGGAAATACGAGCGGACGAGAAGCAGGTTCGGCTAGCGGGCGGCGAGTTAGTGGATTACAACTGGCTTTCGATCGACATTGGCGCGCAAACTAGCGTTACGAGTCTGCGGGGATACACAGGTTCACTGCTAAGTATTAAACCGTTGGAGCAGTTTCACGAACGCTGGTCGCGGGTTCAGGAGCGGCCAGCTTCGGAGGTGCTGCATTGTGCGTTGGTTGGCGGTGGCGCCGCCGGTGCCGAGCTGGCGATGGCTTTTGCGTATGCCGGCCGGACCGGCGCTAGCGCGCCGATTGAAGTAAGTTTGATTACCGGTCATCAAGGGCTTTTGCCGGGGTTTCGCCCTTGCATACGGAAGTTGGCCCGCCGGAAACTGAAACGGTTAGGTGTGCATGTTATTGAGCAGCGCGCGGAAGCTGTCGGCCCGCTCCTGACCCTGACTGACGGTGCGAGTATGCGCCCGGATCTGGTTGTTGCGGTTACGGGCTCAGAAGCCTTCCCGTTTTTGAAATCGAGTGGCCTGGCGGTGGATGCCGAAGGGTTTGTGTTGGTGAATGAACACCAGCAAAGCCTGTCCCATCCCGAGGTGTTTGCCGTGGGGGATGTGTGTAGTCGATCGGACCGAGCGTTAAATCGCTCTGGAGTGCACGCAATTCGAGCCGCACCGGCGTTGGCGGCCAATTTACGAGCCGCTACGAATGCCGGCGAATTCGCAACCTTTCAACCGCGGCCTTATACGTTGTACCTTATTTCCTGTGGCGACCGATCCGCCATAGGGTGCTACGGCCCGCTCGCGTTCTCCGGAAGGTGGGTCTGGCGGTTGAAAGATAAAATTGATCGTGGGTTTGTGGAAGGCTTTTGACAGGAGATTGAGCGATGCAGGCATCCGATCAGGCGCTTGAGCAGGCAGGCAGCGAATTGGCAGCCCTACTGGAAAAACAAGGCCGGACAATGGCCACCGCCGAGAGTTGCACGGGCGGCTGGGTCGCCAAGGTTTTGACCGATAGGCCGGGCTCGTCGGCGTATCTGCTGGCAGGGCTGGTGACGTACAGCAATGATGCCAAACAGGCGATTTTGGGCGTAGAGTCCTCAGTTATAGCAACGCATGGTGCAGTGAGCGAGCCGGTGGTTCGCCAGATGGTTGCCGGGGCTTTGAGCGCGGCCGGTGCCGATGTGGCTGTGGCGATAAGTGGTGTTGCCGGCCCCGGGGGCGGTAGCGCCGAAAAGCCCGTTGGCACGGTGTGGTTTGCATGGGGTGCTCAGGGCCGAAGCACAGAAACCCGTGTGGAGTGTTTTGATGGCGACCGTGACCAGGTGCGCAGACAAGCAGTTTTGTATGTCCTGCAGGGGGTTACAGAGTTTCTGCGAACGCTGTGATGTTTTTCGCTTGGGCGGGGGTTGGTCTCTGCCAACGCTTATGTTTTAATACTGTTCAAATATACAGGAAAAACACTGGATGGCCTCCAGTGTTTCCTTTCGAATATCGGAGCTGACCACAAACTTTTCAGAGTCGGCCGTTCAGGTAAACAAGGTGGGGCAATAATGGAAGATAACCGCAAGAAAGCACTCAGCGCAGCGCTTGGCCAGATTGAGCGCCAGTTCGGCAAAGGTGCCGTGATGAAAATGGGCGACCAGCCCCGTGAAGCCATTCCTGCGGTATCTACCGGCTCTTTGGGACTGGATGTCGCATTGGGTATAGGCGGTTTGCCTTACGGCCGGATTGTTGAGATCTACGGTCCTGAAAGCTCTGGTAAAACCACCTTGACCCTGCAGGTTATTGCGGAAGCTCAGAAGCAGGGTAAAACCTGTGCGTTTATCGATGCCGAGCACGCGCTTGACCCGGTCTATGCAGAAAAACTGGGCGTTAACGTAGACGACCTGCTGGTGTCCCAGCCGGATACCGGTGAGCAGGCGCTGGAAATTGCCGATATGCTGGTGCGCTCCAACGCCATTGATGTGATCATCGTTGACTCGGTAGCGGCTTTGACACCAAAGGCTGAAATTGAAGGCGAGATGGGTGACAGCCACGTTGGCCTTCAGGCTCGTTTGATGTCTCAGGCGCTGCGTAAGCTGACCGGTAACGTCAAGCATGCGAATTGCCTGATGGTGTTCATCAACCAGATCCGTATGAAAATCGGTGTGATGTTCGGCAGCCCCGAAACCACCACCGGCGGTAACGCACTGAAGTTCTACTCGTCTGTGCGTCTGGATATTCGCCGTATCGGTGCGGTCAAAGACGGCGACGAAGTGGTGGGTAACGAAACCCGCGTTAAGGTTGTTAAGAACAAGGTATCTCCGCCGTTCAGGCAGGCTGAATTCCAGATCATGTACGGTAAGGGCATCTACCACATGGCTGAAGTGCTCGACATGGGCGTGAAAGAGGGTTTTGTTGATAAGGCCGGTGCATGGTACGCCTACAACGGTGACAAGATCGGCCAAGGCAAAGCAAATGCGTGTAAGTATCTTGAAGAGCATTTGGACGTGGCCCAGGAAATCGAAGCCAAGGTTCGTGACAAGCTGATGCCAAAGCCGGTTAAAAAGGAAGAGGCAGAAGCCGCACCGGCTGAGGCAAACGGCGAATTGCTTTAATTTCAGTATCAGGAGGTGAGATATGAAGCGTCTGCTCATTGTAGCCCATGCCCCATCTCCAAATACTTTGCGATTGCGGGAAGCCGTTGAAAACGGCGCCCGCCATCCGGATATTGAAGCGGTAGACGTGGTTGTAAAAGCACCGCTGGAAGCCGGCCCCGAGGATGTACTGGCTTGTGATGCCATCATCCTCGGTACTACTGAAAACCTCGGCTATATGTCGGGGGCCCTCAAAGACTTCTTTGACCGAAGCTATTACCCCTGTCTTGAAGAGACACAAGGTCTCCCTTTCGCTTTTTACATTCGCGCCGGTCACGATGGCACGGGCACCCGCCGGGCGATTGAAAGTATTACCACCGGATTACGTTGGAAGCTGGTTAACGAGCCTCTGACCTGTCGCGGCGAGTTTAAAGAAGAATTTGTCGAGCAGTGTGAAGAGTTGGGCATGTACGTTGCAGCCAGTCTGGATGCGGGTTTGGTTTAATTCAATTCGTTAAAACTGGAAGTGATAGGCGACAGTCAGCAGCGCAAGCACTACAATGCAAGGTTGTTTTTACCATTTGAAATCGACCTCGACGGGTACCAAACTTGAAGTCATTGCCGCTGCAACAGTTGTACAAAGCCTGTGTTCTGAAAGACCTGCCATTTAAAACCACCCGGCAATTGGAACCTCTGGCCGAAATCGTAGGCCAAAATCGAGCTGAAGAAGCGGTTCGTTTTGCGCTGGCCATGCCTCACGGAGGCTACAACGTGTACGCCGTTGGCCGAAATGGGTTGGGCAAGCGCACGATGATGCTGCGCTACCTTGAGCACCACACCGATTCCAAGCAGCAGATACATGACTGGTGCTATGTCGCCAATTTTGACGAACCCAGAAATCCGAAACTGCTTAAGTTGCCGGCCGGTATGGGGAATCAGCTGAAACAGGACATGGATAAACTGATGTCCCGTTTGGTCAAAATGATCCCCCAGACGTTTGAAGGTGATGGTTTTCTGGAAAGAGCTGAAAACCTGAAAAACGACTACGTCAAAATGCAGGAAGACGAACTGGAAAAGGTTGCTGCGCAAGCACGACGTAAAAAGGTCAGTCTGACTGTCACAACTCCGGGCGGGTATCGGCTGGTTGCCATGAATGGGGATCATCCCCATACACCCGAAAGTTTTAAAGAATTGACCGACGCTCAGCGGGATAAGTTTGAAGAAGTCATTAACAAGCTGGAGAAAAAGCTCCGGCAGGCACTTCGCAAACTGGCCGACTGGGAATTGGAGTACGCTGAAAAGCAGCAGGCGCTAAACCAGGAAACCCTTGAAGGGATATCTGGCCATCAGTTTGATGAATTAGAAGCCAAATACGAAAAGCATTCCGATGTGGTCACCTACCTGAAAGCTGTGCGTAAAGACCTGGCTGAAAATCTCGATATTTTTCTGGAAGACGGTGAGGAACAGGCAGCGATGGCCTATGCTTCGCTGGACAGAAAGGCGCCCCGTCGGTACCTGATCAACTTGCTGGTTCATCAAAGCAACAACGAAGTGCCTGTGGTGGTAGAAGAGAACCCGACTTATCACAGCTTGTTCGGTTACGTGGAGAACGTCACGTACAAGGGAACAGTGTTCACGGATTTTTCGCTGATTCGCCCGGGTAGCTTGCACCGTGCCAACGGCGGGTATCTGTTAATGGACGCCGAAAAGGTGCTGGAGCAGCCGTTTGTTTGGGACGCGTTGAAGCGCGCTCTGCGCTCACATGCCATTGAAATCAATTCCTTGGAGCGGGAATTAACCCTGTCCGGCACCATCTCGGTGGAGCCGGAAGCGGTTCCGCTCGATGTGAAAATTGTGCTTTTCGGGGATCGGGAAACCTGGATGTTGCTGCAGGAATACGACCCGGAATTTGCAGAGCTGTTCCGGGTGACTGCCGACTTTGAAAACGAGATGTATCGCACCGTCGACAGTCAGGTGCAGTATGCTAAGTTTATTGCCAGCCTGGTGGTTGAGAAGAAACTGCTGCACTGCAACGCGAAAGCGGTGGCTCGGATCATAGAATACAGTGCGCGCAGAGCTGAACACCAAGACCGGCTATCGTTGCATGCTGCTGATATTGCCAATCTGCTTAGAGAGTCCGACTTCTGGGCGCGGCAGGCGGGCGCTCGCTTGATCAGCGATGTGCACGTGACTCGCGCACTCGAAAGTGCTCGCTATCGAGACAGCCGAATTCGTGACCATTTTTACGATTCCATTCGGGACGGGACAACGCTGGTAAGCACCACCGGTACGTGTGTGGGGCAGGTGAACGCCTTGTCTGTGTTATCGACGGGTGGGTTTGAATTTGGATTGTCCAATCGGGTCACGGCTTCTTGTTACTACGGTGACGGCGAAATCATCGACATCGAGCGCGATGTAAAACTGGGCGGAAACATTCACTCCAAAGGTGTGATGATTCTCAGTTCATGGCTGGCCTCGCACTTTGCCATGAATGATCCCATGCACTTGTCTGCCAGTCTGACCTTCGAGCAGAACTATGGCGAAGTGGACGGTGACAGCGCCTCGTTGGCAGAGTTGGTGGCACTGATCTCCACCTTGTCGGATGTGCCTGTACGTCAGGATTTGGCGATTACCGGCTCGGTCAACCAGTTTGGAGAGGTGCAGCCGATTGGTGGTGTAAACGAGAAAATCGAAGGCTTCTATACCACATGCCAGCTGAAAAGCGGTTTGACCGGGAGCCAGGGAGTCATTATCCCGCATACCAATGTTCAGAACCTGATGCTGGATAGCGAAGTGCTGCAGGCTGCTAAAGCAGGAAAGTTTTCGGTGTATCCGGTTGCCCGCGTAGAAGAGGCGATTACACTGTTGTTGGGTAAGCCTGCAGGCAAGGCTGACAGCAAAGGCAGGTACCCTAAGCAGAGCGTTTTTGGCATTATCCAGCAAAGATTAGAAAAAATGCGTGAACATGAGCGCCAGGAGCACGCTCGGGACGATCAAAAAGATCCTTCCATTCACTGATTGGGCCTATAACAAAACGGACAGGAGAGTGAACCTTCATGACTGATACCCCGCAGACTGTGTACGTAGTAGAGGACGACGAAGCCGTCCGTGATTCGTTGGCGTTGTTGCTGAAGTCTGACAGCAAGCCGGTGAAAACCTACGAAAATGCAGGCGCTTTCCTGAAAGACTATTCGGAAGAGATGGCAGGCTGCATCGTGCTGGACATCCGGATGCCCGGTATGGACGGCATGGAGTTGCAGAAGAAACTCAACGAAAAGCATTCCATCTTGCCGATCATCTTCGTGACCGGCCACGGCGACGTTCCAATGGCCGTTGACGCCATGAAAGAGGGTGCGGTGGACTTCATTCAGAAGCCCTACCGGGAAGAAGCGTTGCTGGAAAAGATTGAGGCGGCCCTTGAGCAGGACCGAGAGCAGCGTAAGACGTTGGGCGAGCGTATGGAAATCGTGCGCCGTGTGAAAAGCCTGACTCCGCGTGAAACGGAAATCATGGACCGGATGATCGCCGGCCAGGCAAACAAAGTGATCGCCATTGAGCTGGAGATCAGCCAGCGAACGGTTGAAATCCATCGTTCACGGGTGATGCACAAGATGGGCACGCATTCCCTCGCACACCTGGTGCGTATGGTGCTGTCCGTAAAGGACCTTATCGACTGATCGGGCTGGTATGGTCATCATGCCAGAATCTTTATAACCGATTAGGTTGACTATGACTGCAATTGCCAGTGAAAACTCAGAGGTGACGGTTCTGTTGGTGGATGATAATCCGCAGAACCTGAAGGTTCTATACGAGACCCTGAAAGACAAAGGGTATCGATTGCTGATTGCCAACGAAGGCGCAAAAGCTCTGGATCTCGCCCACCGTCATCGCCCTGAAGTTATTTTGCTGGATATCATGATGCCGGAGATGGATGGTTACGAGGTGTGTGAGCGCCTCAAAAACGATCCGGTCACCTCTGATTGTGCCGTGGTTTTCCTGTCAGCGCTTGATGATCTGGCCTCCAAAGTGAAGGGGTTTTCGCTGGGCGGCGCCGATTACATTTCCAAACCGTTCCAGTCTCAGGAAGTGATTGCCCGCGTAGATACCCACGCCAAAGTTATTCGTCTTGAGAGGGAGTTGCAGGCTCGCAACCGTGAGTTGGTCAGTGATCAGGCCCGCATTCTTAATTCCATCAGTGAGGGCATCTACGGCCTTGATGAAAATGGCGTGATTGAGTTTGCGAACCAGGCCGCTGCGATGATCGTGAACTCTCCCGTTGAAGACCTTATCGGAAAGAATTTTTTTGAGCTGCATTTTGCGACGGCATCTGACAGTGATGTCTGCCTGCCGGTGATGGGAACCTGTCGGCAGGGGGTCGCCGAGCATCAGCGGGACATTCAGTTAAAGCGTGTTGATGGCGAGGCTTTCCCGGCAGAGTATCGAGCAACTCCGAAGCTGGATAACGATGAGCTGCACGGGGCGGTCGTGGTATTTCGGGATATCACCGCAGAACTCAACAACGAACGAGCCTTGGAAGAAGCCCGGGCACTGGTGCAGGAGCAGCGGGACCAATTGGCCCACACCTCGCGATTGACCACGATGGGTGAGATGGCGGCCGGATTTGCTCATGAGGTTAATCAGCCTTTGACGGCGATTGCCAATTACGCGCGAGTGTCTGGCCGGGTTATGGCGAAAGAAAACCCCGACCTCTCCCTGCTGCACGAAACCATGGAAAAAATTGAAGCGCAGTCCCACCGTGCCAGTGAAATCATTCGTCGTATTCGCCGGTTCATGAAAAAACCGGCGACCGGCAAAGAGATCGTAGCGGTATCCACGCTGCTTGATGATACTCGCCAGTTTGCGGAAGTGGATATGCGCAACAATGAAGGCGGGATTGAGGTGGTTATCGAAGACGGCTTGCCGGATGTGGTCGCGGACCCGGTACAGGTGCAACAGGTGGCTCTGAACTTCATTCGCAATGCGCTTGAGGCGACCCGAGCGGCCGGTTCTTCCGCGCCCGTCGAGGTAACGGCTCGTCAATGTAGCGAGAAATGCGTGCGCGTGCAGGTGCGGGACCACGGTGTAGGTGTTGCTGAAGAAGCGGAAGAAAAACTCTTTCATCCGTTCTTCACCACCAAAGAAGACGGCATGGGAATTGGTCTGGCCACGTGCCGCTCCCTGATTCAGGCTCAAGGTGGAGAAATCGGCTACGAGCGACCTGATGGTGCCGGAGCTTGCTTCTACTTCACGCTTCCGGTTGCGGGTGCAGGCACAGACGCCTGCACTGCCGAGTAACCTCACTGCCTGATTGTTCAGGCAGTCCTGCCTTCGGACTGGCTCGCCTAGAGCCAGTCTACACGTCCGCTCAGATGCGGTGCTGTGCCTTTCTCGTTTAGTACCTGATAATCCCAGCCATCACTCCCTTCCTGCCAGTTTAGCTGGGCCGTGCCCGGTAGCAGTAGCGGTGTTTTGAAGGCGCAGGTGATGGTGAATGCGCCGCTTGCCCAATCTTCTCGCTGCTGAAGTTTTGCCAGTGCATGGGCCTTGCTCCACATGCCGTGAGCGATTGCTCTGGGAAATCCGAAAGCTTTTGCGGTCAGTGTGTAGAGGTGGATGGGATTTCGGTCTCCCGCTACCTTGGCGTATTGTCTGCCGATATTTTCCGGGGCGGTGATCAAATCGGTGTACGTCAGTGTCTCCAGTTTGTTGCGAGCGTTTTTTGCTTTAGTCCCGGAGGTTTTAGGTGCTGCCATGCGGAACAGGTTTGTGCTGGTTTCTTCCCAGATCAGCGTGCCGGCAGAACGTGCTTCCGTCACCAAATCAAACTCAATGCCCTTGTCGGTTCGTTGCTGATTGCTCAGCGTTACGCGAATATCCAGGTTTTCTCCGGTTAAAACCGGTCGGTACTGTGTGATGCTGTTGCGGATGTGTACCAGTCCCAGCAAAGGAAGAGGGAACTGAGGGTCGGTTAGTAATTTCAGATGCAGTGGAAATGCCAAGACATGAGGCCAGGTTGGGGGTAGTTCTGATCCGGCTTTGAAACCGCAAACTTTGCGATAGCTGGGCAGCGTGTCTGTGTCTGTAGCGATGCCGACCACTTCAGCCTGTAGTTCTGGAATGCGTGTGTTGTCACTCGGTTTTTGTTGTTTGGGAAGCAAGGCTCGTCCAAATAACGGGAGCAGGCTGGGCGTCGTGTTTCGGTAAATGATCGAGTCGGGCATGAATGCTGTCTCCGTTGCCGGGTCGTCGCCGGTAAGTTATAAAAGTTAGTTGTATTGTTGAAGTTTATTCGCGGTTTAGTACAACTGTGCTTCTATGGCCTGATATGATACTAGTGGATGGCCACAGTCGAGGCTGCCAGGAAGTCTGTCAAACCCCGTTGCAACGGGCATTGACCAAGCAAGCCTCGGGCGTTGTCCAGCGGGCCAAAGCGATCGCTGTTAATTATAAAAACGCGGGATACAAGGGAAACTATGCAGGAATTACGTGATGCTGGTGTGATGTTGCGCTTGATCTACGAAGCGATGAAAAAAAAAGGTATTGATACCGACGCTGTTTTTAGTCGCTTGGGTGTAGATGAAAGTTATGTATACACCGAGCAGCTTCGAACGCCCCATAGTGCGCAGCTCTATTTCTGGCAGGCGGTAGAAGTCGAATCGGGCGACCCGGACATCGGTTTGCATTTGGGGGCCGTATTGCCGCCCTACAAAGGGCAAGTCCTGGAGTATTTGTTTTTAAGCAGCCCCACCTTCGGCGATGGTCTTCGCCGGGCTCAAAACTATCAGCGATTGCTGAGCGATGCTGCCAACACAGCGTTCTATATCGAAGGCGATGAAGCGTGCATGGTGTTGGATGCGGCATCCGAGGAAGTTCGTCGGCTCAAGCATTTTAACGAATGCTTTGTGCAGGGGTTGATCACCTTTTTCAAATCCATTACGGGTGACCGGTTTTATCCGTCCCGTGTTGAATTTGAGCATGACCGTGAACAAGGCATTGAACACGTTAAAGAAGTGCTCGGTTGTGATGTAGTGTTTGGTGTCGAGGAAAACCGACTGTATTTCCCTGTCGAGGTTCTGTCCTATTCATCACCACATGCAGAGCCGGAACTGCTGGCGCTGCATGAGCGCTTCGCTAGTGAACAGGTTGCAAGGCTTGAGAAGAAAGACATTGTCGGATCGGTCGAGCGCATTGTTGCCGAGTTGTTGGATAGCGGAGAAGTCACTCTGGATTCGGTTGCTGAGCGTCTGGACATTAAAGCCCGCACCCTTCGGACACGACTGACCGAGGCCGAGACGAGCTTTAATCAGGTTTTGGCGGATTTTCGCTACCGATTGGCCAGGCAATTGTTGGCGACTACCGACGAGTCAATCGATGAGATTGTGTATTTGACGGGCTTCTCTGAGCCCAGCACGTTTTATCGGGCATTTAAGCGTTGGTCCAACATGACGCCCATCGAATACCGCAAGACGGCTCAGAGCAAAGATGTCACCGAGGTGACTGCTTAATAGCCAAAGCCAAAAAAATGAAAAAAGTTTTGAGAAAGCGTTGACATAGGGGCGGAGGTCTATATAATTCCGCCTCGTTGTCAGCAAGCAATCAACGGATTGCAAAGGCAGCCCGCGCGGAGCGGTAGTTCAGTTGGTTAGAATACCGGCCTGTCACGCCGGGGGTCGCGGGTTCGAGTCCCGTCCGCTCCGCCATTTTTACCTCTCTTTTAGTTCGTTTTATCTCATCTTTCTTTTCGAATAATCTTTCGACTCTCTCCCGGGCTAATGCCGTACCAGCGTTGATATGCTTTATGAAAAGCCGGCGGGTTTGCAAAGCCCAATAACCAGGCGATTTCAGAGAGCGACGAGTTGGTTTCCTTAAGATAGTCCTTCGCTAGTTGTTTTCTGGTTTCATCCAAAAGCTGCCTGAAACCGGTTCCTTCTGAATTCAGTTGTCGTTGTAACGTCCAAGGCGTTGTCCCGAGCTTGGCCGCGATCGTCTCCAGCGTTGGAGTCTCACCTCTAAGCAGTGGCGTCATCAGTCGCTGAACGCGATCGCCAACACTCCAGCCTTGCTGTATCTCTCTTAATTCTTCTTCGCACCAGTTCGTCAGCTTGCTGTGCATGGCGTCGTGTGATTGTGTGGGTGTCTGGCGCCATACGCTTTCCTTGAGCTGGATTGAGTTTTCCGTAGCACCGAATTCGACCGGGCAGCGGAACCAGCTTTCAAACAGCTCGTCCAGGCCAATCGATGGATATTCTATGCAAACGCGCTCAAGCACATCATAGCGACCGGTCATATGCCGCACGAGTTGTACCCAAGCCGCCAGAATCGAGTCCACGACAAAATAGTTGTATTGGTTGTAGGGAGAGATCGAATGAAAGCGCGCCAGTCGTGCGGTTTTGTCTACCGTTGGTTCGCCTCGGGAATTCTGGCTGGTGAGCAGGGAGTACCGGATAAGTGTTGAAAGGGCCTGGCCAATCGACGGGGCGGTTTCGGCGGCGAATCCCGCCAACCCGGCGTCTGCCGGACGAGTCAGAGCGCCCATTCTCAGCCCAAGTGCGGGATTGCCCGTTAGTGTGATGCCCGCATGGCCCAGTCGCATGTAGCGCGGGATACTGATGCGAGACTCCGGCGACGCGAGCGCTGAATCGCCGAGATGAAATTGGGTTTGGAGTTTTTCGGTTTTGCCGCCTTCCGCTTCAATGGCGCGCAGCAATACAGAAACGTAGAGAAGGCTGATATCGCCTAAAGCGTTCGTGGTTTTGGGGCGTTTGGGTGTCATAGAGAGATTATGCGTGTTATTTAAAGATAATCAAATGTTGTTGCTGGATATTGTTGCTACTGAGCATGCTGGGTAATGTAGCGTCATAACAACAGGGGAGGGAGCGTTTCCCCGTCCTGACCAATTATGATGATGAGGAGTACATCGATGACTGCAAGCCCCGGCGTGAGCAAGTATCCACACCTTCTGGAGCCTTTGGATCTCGGCTTTACCACCTTACGTAATCGTGCCCTGATGGGTTCGATGCACACGGGTCTGGAAGAGTCGCAGGAAGGTATCGAACGCCTTGCTACTTTCTATGCCGAGCGCGCACGCGGCGGTGTCGGGCTTATTGTGACGGGTGGTATTGGGCCAAACGCCGAAGGTGCCGTTTTCCAGCACGCCGCAAAAATGACGAACGAAGAAGAGTCTGACTCACATAAAGTGATTACGCAGGCTGTACATGAGGCGGACGGCAAGATCTGTATGCAGATTCTCCATGCCGGCCGCTACGCGTATTCCCCGTCTCTGGTAGCACCCTCGGCCATTCAGGCGCCTATTAACCCATTCAAGCCCAAAGAGCTTGATGAAGAGGGTATTCAGAAGCAGATCGAAGATTACGCAACCTGTGCGGCCCTGGCTCAGCGAGCCGGCTATGATGGCGTTGAGATCATGGGCTCGGAAGGTTATTTCATTAACCAGTTCATTGTTTCGCACACCAATCACCGAACGGATCGGTGGGGTGGAAGCTACGAGAACCGCATTCGGTTGCCGATCGAAATTGTGCGCCGTGTTCGGGAGCGGGTGGGTGAGAATTTTATCATCATCTACCGCTTGTCGATGCTTGATCTGATTGAAGACGGCAGCACCTGGGAAGAGGTTGTGCATCTGGCTAAAGAAATTGAAAAAGCCGGTGCAACCATCATTAACACAGGTATCGGTTGGCACGAGGCGCGTGTACCCACGATCGCCACCTCAGTTCCGCGAGCGGCCTTCTCTAAGGTCACAGCGCGGATGAAGAGTGAAGTGAGTATTCCTCTGGTCACCACCAACCGCATCAATATGCCCGACGTGGCTGAGAAGGTTTTGGCGGAAGGCGATGCCGACATGGTGTCTATGGCGCGTCCATTTTTGGCGGATGCCGAGCTGGTGCTCAAGGCCGCTGAAGATCGCGCGGAAGAAATCAACACCTGCATCGGCTGTAACCAGGCTTGTCTGGATCACACCTTCAGTGGCAAAGAGACATCGTGCCTAGTTAACCCCAGGGCCTGTAACGAAACCAAGCTGGTTTACGTGCCAACCAACAAGCCTAAGTCGATTGCAGTGGTCGGTGCTGGTCCCGCCGGGCTTGCGTTTGCCACCGTGGCGGCAGAGCGCGGCCATAAGGTAACCGTGTTTGATGATGCCAGCGAAATTGGCGGCCAGTTTAACGTGGCCAAGCTGATACCGGGTAAAGAAGAGTTTTACGAAACCCTTCGCTACTTCCGTGTCATGCTCGATAAACACGGCGTTGATGTGCGTTTGAATACTCGCGTTACCGAAGCAGATCTGAAAGCAGGTGGGTTTGATGAGGTGATTCTGGCGACCGGTGTTAAGCCGCGCACGCCCGAAATCGAAGGTATCGATCACCCGAAAGTGATCGGCTATCTGGATGCCATCCTTAAGCGTAAGCCGGTCGGTCAGAAGGTTGCCGTGATTGGTGCTGGCGGTATTGGCTTCGACGTATCCGAGTTTATTGTGCACGAAGGCGAATCACCTTCATTGAACACCGATCACTTCATGAAAGAGTGGGGTGTTGATCTGACGGCCGAGCACCGTGGCGGCATCAAAGGTGTCGAGCCTGTAGTGCCTGCACCTGCCCGAGAGGTTTACCTGTTACAGCGGAAGGTTTCCAAGGTAGGTAAAAACCTCGGTAAGACCACTGGCTGGATTCACCGCACGTCACTGAAGAATCGGGATGTGCAAATGATCCCGGGTGTGAGCTATCGTAAGATCGACGACGAAGGCTTGCACATCACGGTAACCCCGAAGGGCGCGGAGCAGGGAGAAGATAAGCTGTTGCCGGTGGATACGGTGATTATCTGTGCCGGCCAGGACCCGCTTCGCGAACTGCAGGCGGGGTTGGAAGCTGCCGGGTTGCCTGTGCATCTCATTGGTGGCGCCGATGTGGCGGCTGAGCTGGATGCGAAGCGGGCAATTGATCAGGGTAGCCGTCTGGCTGCTGAGATCTGATCACAAAACGTTGCAGTTTTTCTCTGTGTTTCGGGATAGGTCTGGCTAGACTGTATAGCAGACCGCTCAATTTGGAGTCTTGGCGCGTTCCAAAGCGCCTTGTAATCGAGTTCCCGAAGCACGGAGAAGGTTAATGGTTATATCCAGCCAAACTGCCGAGCCGCACTCGGCAGTTTTTTTCATGGATGGAGTAGAAGTGTCGCGCCAGATGCGTTTGTCGGAGTTCGGCGCGTTTCTGGATGGTTACGTCGGCCTTTCAGATCTTGCTGAAACTGATGTGCGCGCGGTCCTGGTCAACCTGAACCCGGACCTGACCGTCGCGGCTCTGGTCTTCTTTAAGATTTGGTTTGATGAGGAAGGGCAGGCTGACCGACGCTGGAACCTGCCCATTGAAGCGCTGGCAGATCAAGGTTCGAAAGGGCCGGATCTGGGCGGTGGGGCGATCCGCCTGGTGTGCCGAAGCCAGACCCCAGACCGTGGGATCAAAGATCATCTGTGGGACCCGGATATGACGCCGGGAAACAGCCATTTTCACGCAATTCGTAAGTCGGTTCAGGCGAATACGTTGCGCTTTCAGAAAGTGGAAACCGCCGAACAAGACATTCCAATTCTGAATACCCCCGCTGAAGAACAAGGCGATGAGTCCCAAGAGCGGGCCCGCATCGCGCAATTGCTTCGCGAGCATCGATTGCGCATTAAAACCCTTCAAAGTGTGCATCGGGACGTGCTGGGAGACCTGCAGCGTGAGCATCGCCTTGAGATGCAGACGCTCCGGACGGAGTTGGCAGAACTTGAGCAGCAACACGAGCGCATGCGACATACCAATGAGCAACTGAAACAGCGGTTGTCGGAGCGCAATGAGCAGTACTTGTCTATGCAGCAAAGTATGGCAGCGACAGAAACCGGATCTAGCGACAAAACCAACGCCGAACGGGTGCTGTTGCGGGAACAGCTAGAACGCAAGGAGCGCGAATTACAGTTGCGCGATGAGATTATCGATGTTCTGGAGCACGAAAACGACGAGCTGAAGAACCGCAAGCCGCTAGAGGATTCGTTGCTCGAAAAGCTCCACGATCATTCGGTGTTTCTGGTGGCTTACCATCACGGCGTGGGGCATATCACCCTGCCAACGACTGATATTGGTGAATACTTCAAGAATCCGTTGGCGTACGCCGCTGAACGTTGTGGTATGAGCGAATCGGCCTATAAAGAATGGCTGGAACACTATGAGAGCCCGCTCTGCGTGGGAACAACCGAATCGGGAGGTCGGTGTGCTCAACCTATAGTGCGAGTAACCCAGCCGGCAGAATTCAGGGCAGGAACTGACGATCGTTGTGACGCTCACAAGCCCTGATATCGAACTTTTTTTAGTATCTGCGCCAGTTTCGTTAAACTGTCCCTAACTTCGTAAAAGATCAGGGCGGCAAGTTGCTGCGCCTGTCTCATATAGGCACCACGGGATACTTCATGGATCAATTCAGGAATATCGGCATCATCGGTCGCATGGGCAGCGTGAAAGTGGTTGAGTCGCTGCGCCAGCTCAAGCAATACCTGACGGCCAATAACTATCAGGTCATTATCGAAGAAGATACGGCCACCATGATTCCGGGCCACAGTCTTCAGGTCGCCAGTAAAAAACTGCTGGGAGAAATCTGTGATCTGGTCATCGTGGTTGGCGGTGACGGCAGTTTGTTGGGGGCGGCCCGGGAATTGGCAAAATCCAAAGTGCCTATTCTCGGTGTGAACCGAGGTCGCCTGGGCTTTCTTACCGATATTTCGCCGGTGGATCTTGAGGAGCGTCTGGCGCAGGTTCTGGCCGGCGACTACATGGAAGAATCGCGCTTCCTGCTCGACGGGTACGTTGAACGTAACGGCCAGCCGCTGGGATTCGGGTCGGCACTGAACGATGTGGTGCTTCATCCCGGTAAATCGACCCGGATGATCGGTTTTGATTTGTATATTGATGGCCATTTTGTCTATAGCCAGCGTTCAGACGGTTTAATCGTTGCAACACCAACGGGGTCCACGGCTTATTCGTTGTCTGCCGGTGGTCCGATCATGCATCCCAAGCTGGATGCTGTGGTACTGGTTCCGATGTTTCCGCACACCTTGAGCAGCCGCCCGATTGTGGTCGATGGCAAAAGCGAGATCAAATTGGTGATCGGGGAAACCAATGAAACCTATCCGCAAGTGAGCTTTGATGGCCAGATGAACATTTCGTGTGCTCCCGGCGATATTATTCGGATCACCAAAAAGCCATTCAAGATCCGTCTTATCCACCCGACCGATCATAATTTCTACGCCACCTGCCGTGACAAGCTAGGGTGGGCAAGCGAGATAGCAGCGAGTTGATCATGGTGAGAGCAAACGAAGTTGCAAGGCGCGGCTACGACATTATTGGTGACGTGCACGGGTGTGCCAACACGCTAGAGCAATTGCTGGAGCAAATGGGGTATCGCAAGCACAATGGTGTGTATCAGCATGCACGCCGACAAGCGATATTTATCGGCGACATCATCGACCGGGGCCCCAGAATTCGCGAGTCCTTGCATTTGGTTCGGGATATGGTCGAGCGAGGCTCGGCGCGTATCGTGATGGGGAATCATGAGTACAATGCGCTGGGTTACTGCACGCGCGCGCGCCCCGGGAGCGGCAAGCAATTTCTGCGGGAACACAACCCGCGACATGACCGGTTGATCAAGGAAACGCTTGAGCAATTCGACGCTTATCCCCACGAATGGAATGAGTTTCTGGAATGGTTTTACACCATCCCGCTGTTTATTGAAGAAGAGGGGTTTCGTGCCGTTCACGCCTGCTGGGATCAATCGCTGATTGATCAGTTCCGGCAGAGCCAGGGCGGTGCGTGCATTGATGAAGATTTCCTGCATGCTTCTGCCGCGATTGAGTCGTTTGCAGGTCAGGTTATGGACACCTTGCTGCGGGGAACAGATCTTCGCTTGCCCGAAGGCGTGAAAATCACGGGGCGTGACGGCTATACCCGAGAGTTTTTCCGCACCAAGTTCTGGGCTGATAACCCTCGAACCTACGCCGATGTGGTGTTTCAGCCAGACCCATTGCCACCTGAAGTGGCTGCAATGGAGCTGACGCCAGAGGAGCGGGCCCAGTTGATCACCTACCCACAAGATGCACCGCCGGTTTTTGTTGGGCATTACTGGATGGACAGTGAGCCTGCGCCTCTGAAGCACAACGTCGCCTGCATTGATTACAGCGCCGTGAAGTACGGAAGAATGGTGGCGTACCGGATGGACGATGAAAAAGTCTTGTCGAAAGACAAATTTGTTTGGGTGGATGTCAGTCGTCCTGACCAAACCGATTATCCCATCAGTGAAGACAGTGTCGCTCGATAACCCCCTGCGAGGTAAGTTTGAATAACCCGAACTCTTCCCCTGTGACCCCGGATGGCCGTTGGCAGCCGGGGCCTAAGCACGCCCCCTTGGTAGTAGCGGTGCTTGTTCTGGCCCTGATTATGGTTTGGCTGACAGGCATGGGCCAGAATGCGCTGGCCGTTAAACTGACGGCGGTAGATCCCCGAATAGTGCCTTGGCATGTATTCGATACACTGTCGGGCCGGCTAGACGCGCTGTTGGCAACCTTGGCGGCGGGCGAAGTCTGGCGCTTGATCACGCCGGATTTCCTGCATTTCAGTTGGACCCATCTGATCTTTAATGCGGTGATGCTTTGGTTTCTGGGCAGTCAGATTGAGTGGATCGACGGTCGGGCGCGTCTGGTTGCTTTATTTGTTGTCACCAGCCTTGCATCCAATGTGCTTCAGTACTTGGTATCCGGGCCGTTATTTGGTGGTTTGTCTGGTGTGGTTTATGGCGTGTTGGGTTATTGCTGGTTGAGTCAGCAGCGGCGACCCCGTTTTCAGTTTCCGCCGGCGTTGGTGACGTTCGCGCTCATATGGATGGTCATTGGCTTTACACCCATACCCGAATGGGTTGGGTTGGGCCGAATGGCGAACGAAGCGCACCTGGGCGGTTTTCTCGGAGGGCTTGGCATGGCGCTGGTTATGCCTCCCCATAAAAAAAGCCCCACCCAAAGGTGAGGCTGAAAAGAGCTAATAGCTCCTGATGAGAGAGACCAAATGAAACGACCAGTGTCATTTGGTTTGAAAATAATAATCGTTATCATTTGCGTCTGTCAAACGGATTTGCCGATTTTTTTTACGAACCTATTTTTCAAGAGGTGGGTCATGACCTACGACGAATTGATTGAGCGGCTGGATCCAACCATATACCGCAACCTCAAGCAGGCCATCGAACTGGGCAAGTGGCCGGATGGCCGTGCCGTTTCACGTGAGCAGCGTGCGATTTGCCTGGAGGCAGTCATCTACTACGAGAACAAGCACGATGTGCCGGAAGAAGAGCGGGTAGGGTATCTGGACAGAGGCGAAAAGGCCGGTACGGCTTGCGACCCCTCTGTGCAGTTCCGAAAAGATCGCCAGGAACAAAGTTCCAATGTCGATCCCGATCAATTTGTTGAGGTTAAGGTTTGACTGACTCCATCGATGTGACCGGGCGTCTTCGTAAAATGCCTGCCGAGGCAGGCAACCCGGTGGCTTACACCTTGGCAGTGGGCGATACCCGAATCCCCATGAACGAGCTGATCGGCAAAAAGCTCCGGTTGGATTTTGAAGGCGTGATTCGCTGCATTAACTGCGACCGCACGACCAAGAAAAGTTTTAACCAAGGCTTTTGTTACCCCTGTTTCCGCAAGCTGGCAGCCTGCGACAGCTGCATCATGAGCCCTGAGAAGTGTCATTATCATTTAGGCACCTGCCGCGAGCCGGAGTGGGGTGAAGCCAACTGCATGGTAGAGCACGTGGTGTATCTGGCTAACTCAAGTGGTTTGAAAGTTGGCATCACCCGGGGCACCCAGGTGCCCACGCGCTGGATCGATCAGGGCGCGGTTGATGCAATCCCGATGCTACGTGTGTCTACTCGTTATCTGGCGGGCTTGGCGGAAGTCGCGTGCAAGAGCCATGTTGCTGATCGCACCAATTGGCGGGCGATGCTGAAAGGTGATGTGCCGGAATTGGATCTGGTTGAAGAGCGCGAGCGCATATTGGCGTTAGTGCAAGACGACCTTGCTGCATTGAAGCAGCAACACGGTGAAGACAGCCTTCGAATTGTGGACGAAGCCTCACTTGGCTTGGGTTATCCGGTGCAAGTCTGGCCGGCGAAAGTCAAAACCCATAATCTGGATAAAACGCCGGAAGTCGAAGGATTATTGGAAGGCATCAAAGGCCAATACCTGATGCTGGATACCGGGGTGATCAACATCCGAAAATTTACCGGTTACGAAGTCCGGTTCCGGGTTCTTGACTGAGCCTGTCATGTTTTTGTTTGGAGAGTATGAATGCGAACCAACCAGCCGCAAACCATTTACCTGAACGAGTACCAGGTTCCCGCGTATTTGGTTGATTACGTGGATTTGCGTTTCGAACTGTTTGAAGACGGGGCCCGGGTTCACAGCACGTTGACTGTGCGCAAGAACCCCGAGAGCACGCAAGCCGATGCGCCTTTGGAGTTAAATGGCGATAGCTTGACGCTGGAATCAGTGTCACTGGATGGTTCCCGGCTGTCGGGGGACGCCTATGAGGAGCAAGGCGACAAGTTGGTGGTCCATGCCGTGCCGGCGCAATTCGAGCTGAACGTGGTCACCTGGATCGAGCCTCAGAACAACACCCGTCTGGAAGGCTTGTACAAATCCTCCGGGATGTTTTGCACCCAGTGCGAAGCCGAAGGGTTCCGCTGCATTACCTACTACCCGGACCGCCCTGACGTGATGGCCGTTTTCCGTACTCGGGTAGAGGCTGACAAATCGGCCTATCCGATTCTGCTTTCGAACGGTAATCCAATCGACCAAGGTGAACTGGAAAATGGTCGTCATTATGTGACCTGGGAAGATCCGTTCCCGAAGCCCGCATACTTGTTTGCGCTGGTTGCGGGTGACCTGGTTGAGAAGAAAGACACCTTCACAACGTGTTCCGGCCGAACCATCGATTTGCGCATGTATGTGGAGCCTCGGAACGCGGCTAAGTGCGATTTCGCCATGGATGCCCTGAAACGCTCCATGCGTTGGGATGAAGAAGTGTACGGCCGGGAATACGATCTGGATATTTTCATGATCGTGGCGGTTGATGATTTCAACATGGGTGCCATGGAGAACAAAGGGCTGAATATTTTTAACTCATCCTGCGTACTGGCCAGTCAGGAAACGGCCACCGACGCCTCGTTTCAGCGCATAGAGGCGATCGTTGCCCATGAGTACTTCCACAACTGGTCCGGTAACCGCGTAACTTGCCGGGATTGGTTCCAGTTGAGCCTGAAAGAAGGCTTTACCGTGTTCCGGGATGCCCAGTTCTCTGCGGACATGGGGTCGCCAACGGTTAAGCGCATCGAAGATGCCACGCTCCTGCGCACCGCACAGTTCGCAGAAGATGCTGGCCCTATGGCGCATCCGGTTCGTCCGGCTTCCTATATGGAAATTTCTAACTTCTACACCCTGACCATCTACGAGAAGGGTGCCGAAGTGGTGCGGATGATTCACAACCTGTTGGGTGACGAATTGTTCCGTAAAGGCAGTGATCTTTACTTTGAACGCCATGATGGCCAAGCGGTGACCACCGATGACTTTGTGCGGGCTATGGAAGATGCGTCCGGGCGCGATTTGGGTCAGTTCCGTTTGTGGTACGAGCAGGCGGGTACGCCGGTGGTTACGGTTTCTGATGACTATGACGATCAGCGCGGTGTCTATCGTCTGAACATTCGTCAGAGTATTCCGGATACGCCGGGCCAGTCGGATAAAAAGCCGCAGCACATTCCGTTTGCGCTCGGATTGCTCGATAAAGCCGGGCAGCCATTGCCGTTGAATTTGAGCGCCGAAGAGCAAAACGGGCCGGTAGATCGTGTATTAGAGTTGACGGGTGCCGAGCACAGCTTTGAATTCCATGGCGTGCCCGAGCGACCAGTACCCTCGTTGCTGCGGAATTTTTCGGCACCGGTACGAGTGCAGTACCCATGGACCCGTGAGCAGTTGCTGTTCCTGATGAGCCACGACCCCGATGGCTTTAACCGCTGGGACGCTGGGCAGCGTTTGGCCGTTGATGTTGTTCAGTCATTGATGGGTGCGTCGGATGATGCCGAGATTGATCCGCGATTGGTCGAGGCCTACCGAAGTCTGCTGAACGACACGTCACTGGATCAGGCGCTGGTCGCGAAGATGCTGTTGCTCCCGTCAGAGGCCTATCTGGTTGAGCTGGCGGATCAGGCGGATGTGCCGGCAATTCATGCGGCCCGTGAACGCGTGCTGACCCATCTTGCCGAATCGCTGCGGGATGAATTGGTGGCGTGCTATCTGCGCAGCCAGACTCAAGGCGACTACCAGCTAACGCCGGATGCGATTGCCCATCGAAGCCTTCGTAATACGGCGCTCGCTTGGCTGCTGCACATTAAAGATGCGGATGGCTTGGCCTTTGCGCTCGACCAGTATCGGTCAACCGATAACATGACCGACCGTTTGGGCGCATTACGGGCTTTGGTGAACTCTGACTTTGTTGATGAACGCGAACAGGCGCTTGCGGAGTTCTATCGTCAGTTCAGTGATGACCCACAGGTTGTTGAAATGTGGTTCTCTGTGCAGGCCGCCAGCAATCAGGCCGGTCAGCTACCACAGATTCAGGCGCTTCTTCAGCATTCTGCGTTCGATTGGAAAAACCCGAACAAGGTTCGCTCGGTGATCGGGGCGTTTGCCGGCCAAAATCTGGCCGCGTTCCACAAAGCGGATGGCAGTGGTTATCAGTTCCTGGCAGAGCAGGTGTGCCGGTTGGATGACAGAAATCCTCAGATTGCGGCCCGGCTGATTTCACCGCTGACACGCTGGAAAAAGTTTGCCCCCCAATATGGCCAGAAAATGAAGGCGGCGTTGGAGCAAGTGCGTAATAAAGATGAACTTTCACGCGACGTTTATGAAGTCGTTCTGAAAAGTTTGGCGGATTAATACAAAGGAAATGGAACCAAGACACCGTTGGCTTCGTGTAGTGGTGAAGCCAACGGTGGCGGACACTTACAGATACAAAATCGCACTTTTGGTCGATAGACTTTGTTGCTCGATCGGCTAACCTGAAAGAAAGTTTGAGTAGTATCAGACAATAACAAGATGGCCCGCTAGAGGCTTTCAGACGACTTTAAGGTTACACAATGAAATACAAGAAAAATGTATGGCTCGGCGGGCTGCTGGCTTTGTCATTTGCTGCGTCACCGGTAACGGCTGCTGTTTCATCAAGTCAGGCTGCGCGTTTAGGTAATGACCTCACTCCCTTTGGGTCTGTTAAGGCGGGTAACGAGGCAGGAACCATTCCCGCGTGGACCGGAGGTTTGACCGAACCCCCGGCTGGCTACGAGGGCAGTGGTCAGCATCACATTGACCCTTTCCCGGACGACCAGGTTCTTTTCGAGATCAATGCCTCCAACATGGAGCAGTACAGCGAGCACCTGTCTGATGGCGTTAAGGCCATGCTGGAAACCTACCCGACCACCTTCCGAATTCCGGTATATCAGTCACGCCGCACTCACGCGGTGCCAGACTGGGTTGAGGAAAACATCAAGAAGAATGCCACCAATGCCCGCATTGTGGGTGAAGCGGAAGGTCTCAAAGGCGCCTACGGCGGTTACCCTTTCCCGATTTTGCATGGTTCCAATGAAGAAAAGGCCTGGCAGGTGATCTGGAACCATCTGACTCGCTGGCGTGGCATCTCGGTGACTCGTCGCAGCAGTGAAGTTGCAGTGCAAACCAACGGCGATTACGGCCTGGTGACATCGCAGCAAGAAGCGTTCGTTAACTTCTATAACCCCGAAGGCAGTGAAAAAGATCTCGATAACGTGATCTTCTACTACTTGTCGTTCACCCAGTCGCCACCGCGATTGGCGGGTGGTGCCATCCTGGTTCATGAAACCCTTAACCAAATTGTGAGCCCCCGTAACGGATGGGGTTATAACGCGGGACAGCGACGTGTTCGCCGTGCCCCGAACCTCGGGTACGACTCACCCATTGCAGCTGCCGACAACCTGCGTACCGCGGATGATACCGATATCTTCAATGGTGCGATGGACCGGTACAACTGGAAATACGAAGGTCTGAAAGAGATCTACATCCCCTACAACAACTACCGGATTGGTGAGAAGGGCACACCGTATTCGGAAATATTGGGGATGACTCACCTGAACCCGGACCTTACCCGCTGGGAGCTGCATCGCGTGCATGTGGTTGAGGCAACGTTGAAAGACGGTGAGCGCCACATTTACGGTAAGCGTCGTTTCTATGTCGATGCAGACAGCTGGAATACCGCCCTGCTTGATCAATACGACGGTCGAGGCAACCTGTGGCGTGTCACTATGGGGATTCTGAAGAACTACTACGAATTGCCCGGTGTGTGGACGGTGCTCGATGTTTACCACGATCTGCAGGCCCGCCGGTATCACGTTCTTGGCTTGGATACGGAAGAGCCGAATACCCGCGTGTTCACCGACGATATCCCGAACAGACGCTATTTCTCGCCGTCTTCCCTGCGTCGTCGCAGTGTGCGGTAAGTCGATGATGGCGGGCGCAGGCTTGCCGTTATCTGAACAGTATCATCAGAACCGGCAGCGCAGTGTTGCCGGTTTGTTTGCGGCGTCTGCGGCAACCGTTTCACGATTCAATCAACGTAAAGGCAATCTGAATGGCTAATAGGTTCAAGTGCGCGACACTGGGTTCTGCCTGTCTGGGCCTCTCCATGACTTTGGTAACCCCCTCGGTGTCTGCGCTTACAGATATCATTGATATTCCTGCACGGGATACAGAATTGGCCCCCGAGTCGTTGCTGAATGATGTGACCCGCACGGGTGATCGTATTGTTGCGGTTGGTGAGCGGGGTCACATTATTTATTCCGATAACGACGGCGAAAGCTGGACTCAGGCTGAAGTTCCGGTTTCGGTTACTTTGACGGCGCTTGATTTTGGTACCGAAAGCCATGGTTGGGCGGTCGGGCACAGTGGTGTCTTGTTGCACTCTTCGGATGCAGGCGAGAACTGGACCTTGCAGTTTGACGGGTTACAAGCGGCGGCGTTGACCATCGAAACTAAAAAAGCGCAGATCGCGGAGATGGAAGACGTCATCGAACAGGCTCCGGAAGATCAGAAAGACGATCTTGAGTGGGCGCTGGATGATTTGGTTTTTGCGCTTGAGAACGCAGAAGCCGATATGGAAGTGGGGCCCGTTAACCCGTTACTCGATGTTTGGTTTGAAAATAACCAGCACGGTTTTGCGGTTGGCGCTTATGGCATGATCCTGAGGACCCAAGACGGTGGTGAATCCTGGCAGGATTGGTCGCCGTACATCGATAACGCGCAGAACTTCCATTACAACGGCATTGATCAGGTCGCCGGTGGTGCGCTGGTGCTTGTCGGAGAAGCTGGTCAGATTCATGTGTCGGTTGATAATGGCGATACCTGGGAAAAGCGCGAAAGCCCGTATCCCGGCTCATTGTTCGGCGTTACCGGCACCGGAAATGTCAACGAAATATTGGCTTTCGGTCTGCGCGGAACGACGATTTTTTCCAGTGACCTGGGGCGCAGCTGGACCATCGTTCCAAACGAAGGCAACACCACGTTGAATAATGCGCTGGTGACAGAAGATGGCCGCATTACGCTGGTGGGTAACGGCGGAGCTGTTTTGATGAGCGCCAACGGTGGCCAGAGCTTCCGCGCATACTTCCGCAGTGATCGGGGGAGTGTCATGGGGGCGGTTCCGCTGTCCGACACCAACCTTTTGCTGGTTGGTGAGGACGGTGTGAAATTTACCGATTCTCGCGGCAAGAACCTTAAATAACGCCCTGGTGTGGCATCAACAGAATAAAGGATAGAGGGCTTATTAATGTCTGACCCGATGCATGACAGGGGTGAACATTACCTGACAACGCCAAAAGCGGAACCGTTTCTTGAGCGTTTGCTTTTTAATAACCGGGCGCTGATTTTGCTCGGATTTCTCGTGCTGACACTGTTTCTTGGCTATAACGCGGCCAAGATTCAGCCGGATGCCAGTTTCGAGCGGATGATTCCGCTTGAGCATCCGTACATCGTCAACATGCTTGATCACCGGGATGATCTGGAAAATCTGGGCAACTTCGTTCGGATTGCCGTAGCGGTTGAAGACGGTGACATTTTTGATCCCGAGTATATGGAAACCCTGAAACAAATCACTGATGAGATGTTCTATCTCAACGGTGTAGACCGTTCGGGCCTGAAATCGCTGTGGACCTCGAACGTTCGCTGGGTCGAGGTAACTGAACAAGGTTTCCAGGGCGGCACGGTTATCCCGGACAACTACGACGGATCGCGGGAAAGTCTCGAAAAACTGCGTCAAAACGTTCTGCGTTCGAACGAAGTGGGTCGTCTGGTTTCGGATAACTTCCAGTCAACGGTGGTTTACGCGCCACTTTACGAGAAGAATCCGGAAACCGGGGAAGCGTTGGATTACGCGGAGTTTTCCCGACAACTGGAAGAGAAAATCCGTGATAAATATGAGGGCCAGAACCCTGAAATCAGTATCCACATTGTTGGCTTTGCCAAGAAAGTGGGTGACCTGATCGAAGGCATTGGATCTATTGCCTGGTTTGCCGGTATTACCATTCTGCTGACCACCCTGCTGCTATTCTGGTACTCACGCTGCATCGCCGGAACGTTGGTGCCGGTGTTTACCTCGATCATTGCGGTGTTCTGGCAACTGGGGGCGTTGAAGCTGCTTGGCTACGGTTTGGACCCCTACTCGGTGCTGGTTCCTTTCCTGGTATTCGCGATCGGTATCAGTCACGGCGTTCAGATCGTTAACGCCATGGCGGTTGAATCGGCCAAAGGTTTTGACGCTGTCACCTCGGCTCGATTGGCTTTCCGGGCGCTTTATATCCCCGGCATGCTGGCGCTGATCTCCGATGCCATGGGCTTCCTGACTCTGGTATTCATTGAAATTGACGTTATCCGCGATCTGGCGGTGGCTGCCGGTTTGGGTGTTGCGTTCGTGATCGTGACGAACCTGGTGCTGCACGTTTTGATCATGTCTTACATCGGTATTTCCAAAGGCGGTGTGCGTCACGTTCAGAATCATGGTGAGAAACAGGACCGCAAGTGGCGGATCATGTCTTATTTCTCGCACCCGGGTGTTGCGCCTATTTCGCTGCTGATCGCGGTCATCGGTCTTGGTTTGGGTATGTACTACAAGCAAGACCTGAAAGTCGGTGACCTTGACCAAGGTGCGCCAGAGCTGCGGGCAGACTCGCGTTACAACAAAGACAACGCCTTCATCATCAACAATTATTCCACCAGTGCCGATGTGTTGGTTGTGATGGTGAAAACGCCTGAAGAGCAGTGTACGCAGTACAACGTGCTTCGGGCCATGGATAGCCTGCAATGGGAGCTGCAAAACACGCCGGGCGTTCAGGGGTCTGTCTCGCTGGCGGATGTGTCCAAGCTGGTCACCAAGGCGCTTAACGAAGGTAACTGGAAGTGGTTCGAGATTTCTCGTAACCAGACCATTATCAATGCGTCGATCCGCGATGCACCTTCAGGGCTGATCAACACAAGCTGTGATCTGACGCCGGTGCTGGTGTTCCTGGAAGACCACAAGGCCGAGACTCTGCAAACCGTTATTGAGCGGACTGAAGCGTTTGCTCAGGCGAACAGCAATGAGGAGCATACTTTCTTGCTGGCAGCCGGTAACGCCGGTATCGAAGCGGCTACGAACGAAGTGATTTCGGGCGCTAAGGACATCATGCTGCTGTTGGTCTACAGCGTGGTCAGTTTGTTGTGCTTCCTGACGTTCCGTTCGTTGCGTGCCGTAGCATGTATTGTGATCCCGCTGGGGCTGACTTCGATCTTGTGCGAAGCCATCATGGCTATGTCTGGCATTGGTATCAAAGTAGCGACCTTGCCGGTTATTGCTCTGGGTGTGGGTATTGGTGTTGACTACGGTATCTATATCTACAGCAAACTTGAGCACTTCCTGCTTGAAGGAAAGACCCTGCAGGAAGCCTATTACGAAACCCTGCGTTCCACGGGTAAGGCGGTTATCTTTACCGGTGTAACCCTGGGGCTTGGTGTGGTGACATGGATATTCTCCCCCATCAAATTCCAGGCAGATATGGGCTTCTTGTTGTTCTTCATGTTCCTGTGGAACATGGTTGGTGCAATCTGGTTGTTGCCGGCGCTGGCGAGGTTCTTGTTACGGCCTGATAAAATGCTGGCCAAGGCAAGAGCCGCGTCCAAGTCCTGATAGCAGTCAGATATTATGAAAAAGCCCGCATTTGCGGGCTTTTTTTGTTTTCTGTTCAGCTGTTTAGCGACACAATCGTTTCTTTATTTATCGCCTGATGTGTTCTATGTTTTAATTCGAGCGAAAGATTTGCCCATGGACAGAGTGGGCGAGTGACAATAACGACCTAAGAAGGGAAGAGTACACATGACACTAAAACTTAAAGCGTCTGCAATGGCTGTCGCCGCTGCCGTCAGCCTTGGCGCAGCCTCAACTTCTGTATCCGCCCAAGATCAGCGTTTCGTGACGATCGGCACCGGTGGCGTAACAGGTGTTTATTACCCGGCAGGTGGTGCAATTTGTCGTTTGGTTAACATGGACCGCAAAGAGCACGGCATTCGTTGTTCAGTGGAGAGTACCGGCGGTTCGGTATACAACCTGAATGCGATCCGCGCTGGCGAGCTGGACTTGGCTGTAGCCCAGTCTGATTGGCAGTACCACGCATACAACGGCACCAGCCAGTTTGAAGACTCAGGCAAAGACGAGAAGCTCCGCGCGGTTTTCTCTTTGCACCCAGAGCCGTTCACTGTAATTGCCAGCAAAGGTTCCGGCATCAAGAACTTTGAAGATCTGGAAGGTAAGCGCGTTTCCGTAGGCAACCCGGGTTCAGGTCAGCGGGCCACGGCTGAAGTACTGATGGACGCCATGGGTTGGGAAATGGATAAGTTCTCTCTGGCCGCTGAAATCAAAGCTGCCGAGCAGTCTCAAGCGCTTTGCGATGGCAACATCGACGCGTTTTTCTATACCGTTGGCCACCCGTCCGGTGCCATCAAAGAAGCCACCACTTCTTGTGACAGTGTTGTGGTAAACGTAGACAACAAAGCCAGCCAGAAGCTGATCGCTGATAACCCATACTACCGTCAAGCGACCATTCCGGGTGGCATGTATCGCGGAACCGATGAAGACGTGACCACCTTCGGTGTGGCGGCCACCTTCGTTTCCTCGACAGACGTACCCGATGATGTGGTTTACGCGGTTGTTAAAGCGGTGTTCGAGAACTTTGACAGCTTCAAGCGTTTGCACCCTGCGTTTGGCAACCTGAAGAAAGAAGAAATGGTTGCTGATGCTCTGAGTGCGCCTCTGCACCCAGGTGCTGCTAAGTACTACCGTGAAGCCGGCCTGATCGACTAACAGGCCGTGCACGCATCAGGGCGAGCACTGCTCGCCCTGAGTTTCCCATCAAGTTATCTACACATCACAGGTACATTCAATGACAAAGAATGACTCCGGTTCCGGCGCGAGTGTGGATGCTGCCAAAGTCGAACAGGTTTTACAGACGGAAACCGGGGGCAGGGCGCTTGTCGGGCCTGCAGCTGCAATCCTCTTCATTATTCCAGTGTGCTGGTCTTTGTTTCAGCTTTGGATTGCATCACCACTTCCGTTCATTCTGAATTTCGGCATCTTCAACTCTACAGAAGCGCGTTCGATCCATTTGGCATTCGCTGTATTTTTGGCGTTTTCTGCATTCCCCATGATCAAGGGGGTGCATACCACCAAAGTGCCCATTTACGATTGGATCCTGGCAGCGGCAGCGGCGGCTGCAGCCTCTTATTTATACGTTTTCTATGATCAACTGGCCCAACGCCCGGGTGCGCCCATTACTCAGGACCTCTGGGTTGCGCTGGGTGGTTTGGTTTTACTGTTGGAAGCAACTCGTCGGGCCCTTGGGCTTCCGTTAACGGTTGTGGCGGCAGTGTTCATCGGGTATTCACTGGCTGGCCCCTATATGCCAGATGTGATTTCTCACAAAGGCGTAAGCCTTAACAAACTGGCCTCGCACCAATGGTTGGGGACTGAAGGTGTCTTTGGCGTTGCTTTGGGCGTTTCAACCAGTTTTGTTTTCTTGTTTGTGCTCTTTGGTGCATTGCTGGAGCGTGCGGGCGCGGGTAATTACTTTATTAAAGTTGCCTACGCCATGCTTGGTCACATGAAAGGCGGCCCCGCAAAGGCGGCTGTTGTTTCCAGTGGTCTTAGTGGTGTCATTTCCGGTTCATCCATCGCCAACGTGGTGACGACGGGTACGTTTACCATCCCTTTGATGAAACGTGTTGGTTTTCCGGCGACGAAGGCCGGTGCTGTTGAGGTGGCGGCTTCCACCAATGGCCAGCTAACACCGCCCATTATGGGCGCAGCAGCCTTTCTGATGGTGGAATATGTAGGCATCTCCTACCTGGAAGTTATCAAACACGCGATTCTACCGGCGTTGATCTCTTA
Organism: Marinobacter sp. S0848L; assembly: GCF_023016065.1. Classification (GTDB taxonomy): domain Bacteria; phylum Pseudomonadota; class Gammaproteobacteria; order Pseudomonadales; family Oleiphilaceae; genus Marinobacter. The sequence goes on from NZ_JALKAQ010000008.1 coordinate 62,942, forward strand.
CGTCGCTTTGGTTTATATCGTGCACCTTGAGGCCTGTAAGCTGAAGATGCAGGGCATTGAGCGCTTGAACCGCCCAACGCTGGCGCAGCGCATGCTGAACTGGGTGGTGGTCTTGCTCGGGTTGTGCGCGCTGACCGCGGTGGTCTATTACGGCATTGGCTGGACGAAAGAATACCTGGGCGCTGCGGCAATATGGGTGTTAGGCGGTGCCTTGTTGCTGAGTTACGTGGGTTTGATTGCCTACGCGACCAAATTCCCCGAACTGGAGGTGGACGATCCGGACGAGGATATGGGTGAGCTTCCGGAGGTGGGGCCCACGGTCAAAACCGGCTTGTATTATCTGTTGCCAGTTGTAGTGCTTGTCTGGTGTCTGACGGTTGAGCGTTTTTCTCCGCAGCTTTCCGCTTTCTGGGCAACCTTGTTCATGATTTTTATCGTCATAACCCAGCGCCCGTTGAAGGCTTTCTTCCGCAAGCACGGCGGCCTGATGAGCGAGTTCGTTGGTGGCATCTCAGACCTCTTTCACTCCCTGGCGACCGGTGGGCGAAACATGGTTGGCATCGGTGTGGCCACGGCAACAGCGGGTATTGTGGTGGGCACGGTTACCCTGACCGGCATCGGGTTGGTCATGACCCAGTTCGTGGAGTTCTTGTCAGGCGGTAATCTGCTGCTGATGCTCATGTTCACGGCAGTGATCAGCCTGGTGCTGGGTATGGGGTTGCCTACCACAGCGAACTACATCGTCGTGTCTACCTTGATGGCACCGGTTATTGTCACCTTGGGCGCACAGAATGGCTTGTTGGTGCCGCTTATTGCGGTGCATCTGTTCGTGTTCTACTTCGGGATACTGGCGGATGATACGCCGCCCGTGGGGTTGGCCGCCTATGCGGCGGCCGCGATATCCGGAGCAGATCCAATACGCACGGGTGTTCAAGGCTTCACCTACGACATTCGTACCGCGATCTTACCGTTCATGTTCATTTTCAACACGCAGTTGTTGTTGATCGGGCTGACGGGCTGGTTTGATCTGTTGGTCACCATAGCCAGTGCGGTCACGGCAATGCTGGTGTTCTCGGCAGCCACGCAAGGCTTCTGGTTCACTCGCACCCGTTGGTGGGAGACGATCGCGCTGTTGCTGATCACCTTCGCGCTGTTCCGCCCGGGTTTCTTCTGGGATATGGTCTATCCGCCCCACGAAGAAGTGCAGGGCGCAGCGATTATGGAGTACGTTGAAACGGCTCCGAAAGACGAAGAAGTCGTATTCAGAGTATCTGGAATGTCACTTGATGGCAGCGACGTAACCACCTACGTGCAGCTCGACATGCCCGCGGGAGACACCGGGGCAGAGCGGTTGGCCGCTGCGGGGCTTGAAGTTTCGGAGTTTGATGGCGCGTTGGCCGTAGATTTCGTCAACTTCGGTAGTCCGGCTGAAAAAGCTGGCATTCAGTTTGGTTGGACCATTGAAGCGGTTCAGGCCAAGTTGGATCGACCGCCGAGGGAGTTGGTGTTTATACCGGCTCTGCTCCTGCTCGGGTTTGTCGCTTACGGCCAGCTCAGGCGAAAGGCCAAAGAAGAGGCGCAACCGCAGCCGGCTTAAATTCAAGGGTAGGTTGGTGTTAGTAGAAGCCCGGCATTGTTGCCGGGCTTTTTTCTGTTAAACTCGCCCTCAAATCGGCCCGCGGTTTGTGTCGCGGAGGCTGACAACCATGTGATCTTTGGTATAGATCACCGCTGAGAAAAACCATCAGGAGAATTCCATGCCCGTCATTACCCTGCCAGATGGCAGTCACCGCAGTTTTGCAGAACCCGTTACCGTACACGACGTTGCCGCCGATATTGGTGCAGGCCTGGCGAAAGCCGCCCTGGCAGGCAAGGTGGATGGCCAGCTCGTAGATACCAGTTATTTGATTGAGAAAGATGCTGAACTGGCGATCGTAACGGAGCGTGATGAAGACGGCGTGGACGTTGTCCGCCACTCGACCGCGCACCTGCTGGCGATGGCGGTCAAAGAGCTGTTCCCGGAAGCGCAGGTGACGATCGGCCCCGTGGTAGACAACGGTTTCTACTACGACTTCAAATACGACCGTCCGTTTACTAATGAGGACCTGGCGCGAATTGAAAAGCGCATGGAAGAGCTGGCGAAGCAGGATATTCCGGTTTCCCGTTCTGTTATGTCCCGGGAAGACGCGGTCAAGCTGTTTGAAGAAATGGGCGAAGAGTACAAAGTCCAGATCATCGAAGACATTCCCGGTGATGAGGATCTGTCGTTCTATCGGCAGGGTGATTTCATTGACTTGTGCCGTGGCCCTCACGTGCCAAGCACGGGCAAGTTGAAAGCGTTCAAGCTGACCAAAGTGGCGGGCGCCTTCTGGCGTGGTGACCACAACAATGAGCAGTTGCAGCGTGTTTACGGCACCGCTTGGGGCAACAAGAAAGATCTTAAGGCTTACCTGAATCGTCTGGAAGAAGCGGAAAAGCGTGACCACCGCAAAATTGGTAAGAAGCTGAAGCTGTTCCATATGCAGGAAGAGTCCCCGGGCATGGTGTTCTGGCACCCGGACGGCTGGTCGCTGTATCAGGAAATCGAACAGTACATGCGCGGCAAACTGCGCAATCACGGCTATCAGGAAATCAAAACGCCGCAGGTGGTTTCCCGCACGCTGTGGGAAAAGTCCGGGCACTGGGACAAGTTCTCGGATGCCATGTTTACCACAGAGTCCGAGAAGCACGATTACGCGATCAAACCTATGAACTGCCCCTGCCACGTGCAGGTGTTTAACCAGGGGCTGAAGAGTTACAAAGATTTGCCGCTGCGTCTGGCAGAGTTTGGCTCGTGCCACCGAAACGAAGCGTCGGGTGCGTTGCACGGTTTGATGCGGGTTCGTGGCTTCACTCAGGACGATGCGCATATTTTCTGTGAAGAAGATGCGATTCAGGAAGAGGTGTCGGCGTTTATCCACCTCTTGCACGAGGTTTATGAAGACTTCGGTTTCTCTGAAATCCTTTACAAGCTGTCAACCCGTCCGGAAAAACGGGTGGGTTCTGACGAAGTATGGGATAAGTCCGAGGCGGCTCTTGAAGAAGCTCTGAACCGTGCCGGTGTTGACTGGGAATTGCTGCCGGGTGAAGGTGCGTTCTACGGTCCGAAAATCGAGTTCTCTCTGAAAGACTGCATCGGCCGAGTTTGGCAGTGCGGTACGATTCAGGTAGATTTCTCAATGCCCGGTCGTTTGGGTGCCCAGTATGTGGCCGATAATTCCGAGCGGAAAACGCCGGTTATGTTGCATCGCGCCGTTCTCGGGTCTTTTGAGCGATTTATCGGTATACTGATCGAAGAATACGAAGGTGCGTTCCCCACCTGGTTGGCCCCAACACAAATTGCGGTGCTGAATATCACCGATAATCAGCGTGATTACTGTGAAAAATTGGCCAAAAAATGGGATTCTTTGGGATATCGGGTAAATGCTGACTTGAGAAACGAGAAGATCGGCTTTAAAATCCGCGAGCATACTCTTAACAAGGTTCCCTACCTTGTCGTTGTGGGCGACAAGGAAATCGAAAACAATGCGGTTGCCGTGCGTACCCGCAAAGGTGAAGATTTAGGGACCTTATCGCTTGAAGCGTTTGAGCAGCTGTTGGCTGCCGACATTGAACGCAAAGGCAAAACTGAAACGGAGATCTAATTATTAAACAGCGAGCGAATCGGGGGCGTACTCCAAAAGCGCCTATCAATGAGAATATTGACGCAACTGAAGTCCGCTTGATCGATGCCGAAGGCAATCAGGTTGGTGTTGTTCCAATTGAGGACGCTCTTCGCATGGCGGAAGAAGCGACACTTGATCTGGTGCAGGTTACGGATTCCGATCCGATCGTCTGTAAAATAATGGACTACGGCAAGAAAATCTTCGAAGAGAAGAAGGCGAAAGCGGCTGCCAAGAAAAAGCAGAAGCAGACGCAGGTCAAAGAGCTTAAGTTCCGTCCAGGAACTGAAGAAGGGGATTATCAGGTAAAACTACGCAACCTGGTACGTTTCCTTGAAGCCGGGGACCGCGGCAAGATCACTATCCGTTTCCGGGGCCGTGAGATGGCACACCAAGAAATTGGTATGAAGCTCATGAACCGAATCGAAGCGGATATTGAAGAGCTTGCATCGGTAGAAATGCGGCCGAAAATGGAAGGCCGGCAGATGACCATGATTGTGGCTCCCCGCAAAAAGAAGTGAACCTGATCCAATGATGGGTCCCCCGCATTAGCGGGGGATTTGTCGTTCAGGGGCACAATTGTTTTTCCTAAAATAGAATGCGGAGTTTTAAAAAATGCCTAAGATGAAAACTAAGAGCGGAGCCACCAAGCGGTTCAAGAAAACCGCCACTGGCTTCAAGCACAAGCAGTCCTTCACCAGTCACATCCTGACCAAGAAGAGCCCTAAGCGTAAGCGTCAGCTGCGTGGCACCAAGCTGATTGCCAAGTCCGACGTGGCTTCAATCAAGCGCATGACGGCGTGCTGATTCAGCCGCTAACTTCTTGATCAAGTATATTAAGGTAGAAGGATAATAGTATGGCTCGTGTAAAACGTGGCGTGGTAGCACGTCGTCGTCATAAGAAGATTCTCAAGCAGGCCAAGGGTTACTACGGCGCTCGTAGTCGTGTATTCCGCGTTGCCAAGCAAGCGGTTATCAAAGCCGGTCAGTACGCATACCGTGACCGTCGTAACCGTAAGCGTGCTTTCCGCGCTCTGTGGATCGCTCGTATCAACGCTGGTGCTCGTGCAAACGGTCTGTCTTACAGCCGTCTGATCGCTGGTCTGAAGAAAGCGAATGTTGAGATCGACCGTAAGGTTCTGGCTGACCTGGCCATGAACGAGCAGCAGACTTTTGCTGTTATCGTTGAGAAGGCCAAAGCATCCCTGTGATCGCTTAAGCTCTTTCATCGATTACTGATCGATCAGGGCGCCTCATGAGTTCATGACGGCGCCTTCTGAATAGGGGAAGGGCACGCTCTTCCCCTATTTTTGTTTTAACCTACCTCATTTCAGGTTTGGAGCAGGGTCAATGGAAAACCTTGAACAGTTGGTTCAGGACGGATTGAGTGCAGTCGAAGCGGCAGACAACCTTCAGGCGCTTGATCAAATTCGCGTAGAGTACCTCGGTAAGAAAGGCTCTATTACTCAGCAGGCGAAAACACTGGGTAAGCTTTCTGCAGAGGAGCGCCCTGCAGCCGGCCAAAAAATCAATGAAGCCAAAGGGCAGGTTGAACAGGCGATTAACGCCCGCCGCTCCGATCTTGAAAAGGCCGCCATTGAGGCCAAGCTGGCCAGCGAATCCATTGACGTGACCTTGCCAGGCCGCGGGCAGGATCTGGGTGGTTTGCACCCTGTGACCCGCACGCTGCAGCGTATTGAAGAAATTTTTGCGCGCGCCGGTTACAGCGTCGAGCAAGGGCCGGAAATCGAAGACGACTACCATAACTTCGAAGCCCTCAATATCCCGGGTCATCACCCGGCTCGTGCCATGCACGACACCTTCTATTTTAATCCGGGTACGTTGTTGCGCACGCACACATCGCCTGTTCAGATCCGCACCATGGAAGCCGGCAAGCCGCCGTTCCGCATGATCTGCCCCGGACGAGTATATCGTTGCGACTCGGATATGACGCACACGCCGATGTTTCATCAGGTGGAAGGCTTGCTGATCGAAAAGAATGTGAGCTTTGCTGACCTGAAGAGCACCGTAGAAGAGTTTCTGCGTGTTTTCTTCGAACGTGATTTGAAAGTTCGTTTCCGTCCATCCTACTTCCCGTTCACTGAACCCTCTGCAGAAGTGGATATCGAGTGGGGCCGGGAAGCTGACGGCAGCATTAAGTGGTTGGAAGTGATGGGCTGCGGAATGGTGCACCCGAAAGTGTTCGAGCATTGCGGCATTGATGCCGAAGAATATCGCGGATTCGCATTTGGTCTGGGCGTAGAGCGCCTGGCCATGCTTCGCTACGGCGTAAAAGATCTGCGCATGTTCTTCGAAAACGACCTGCGTTTCTTGCGCCAGTTCCGTTAGGCCTCTGAAGGCTAAACGGCGCAAGCAAGTCTCCGAATCAACCGCATAAATGGCATCAGGACAAGGCTAGAACGATGAAATTCAGTGAACAGTGGCTGCGAGAGTGGGTTAATCCGAGCATAGATTCCCAGGCATTGATGGACCAGATCACCATGGCGGGTCTGGAAGTAGACGGATTTGAACCGGTAGCCGGCGAATTTTCCGGTGTGATCGTGGGTGAAGTGGTTTCCGTGGAAGCCCATCCGGATGCCGACAAACTGCGCGTTTGCCAAGTTAGCAATGGCGAAGAGACTGTACAGGTAGTGTGTGGTGCACCGAACGTACGTGAAGGACTAAAGGTGCCTTTCGCTGAGGTGGGTGCAGTCCTACCCGGCAACTTCAAAATCAAGAAAGCCAAACTGCGTGGCCAGCCCTCCCAAGGCATGCTGTGTTCCGAATCCGAATTGGCTCTGTCAGAAAGCCACGATGGCTTGATGGAACTGCCTGACGATGCTCCGGTTGGCCAAAGCATGGTTGATTACCTCAAGCTGAACGACATCGCCATTGATGTTGATTTGACGCCCAACCGCAGTGATTGCTTGTCTATCAAAGGCTTGGCCCGCGAAGTGGGTGTATTGAACAGCCAGGTAGTGGAAGCCCCTGAAATCGAGCCGGTTGAGGCCGTTCATTCTGAGGTGCCGGCCATTCGCGTTGAAGCGCCGGAAGCTTGCCCCCGTTATCTGGGGCGCGTTCTGCGTAACGTAAACCTGAAGGCCGAAACGCCGTTGTGGATGCAGGAAAAACTGCGTCGTTCCGGCATTCGTTCCATTGATGCCGCCGTTGATGTCACTAATTACGTCATGTTGGAGTTAGGGCAGCCTCTACACGCATTCGATCGTGAAGAAATTTCAGGCGGGATTGTGGTTCGTATGGCAAAGGCTGGCGAGAAGCTGGTGTTGCTGGACGGCCAGGAAGTCGAACTCACCGCTGAAACTCTGGTGATCGCCGATCACGACAAGCCGATCGCGATTGCCGGTGTGATGGGCGGTGAGCACTCAGGCGTGAATGAAAAGACTCAGGATCTGGTCTTGGAGTCCGCCTATTTCGAACCCATTGCTATGGCCGGAAAGGCGCGTCACTACGGTTTGCATACCGACGCCTCTCACCGTTTTGAGCGCGGTGTTGATTACGAGCTGGCCCGCGAGGCAATGGAGCGTGCAACCCGTCTGCTGATGGATATTGTCGGTGGTGAGCCGGGTGATATTGTCGAAGTGGTCAGCTGGGAAGATCTGCCGAAAGCAAAAACCGTTGACCTGCGTGAGAAGCGCTTGGCCGACGTGCTGGGTTTGGCGATTGACCGTACTACGGTAGAAGAAATTCTGTCTCGGCTCGGTTTACGTGTAGAAAAACTTCTGAAGGATGGTTGGCGAATCAGCGTACCCAGCTTCCGCCCCGATATTTCGATTGAAGAAGATTTGATTGAGGAAGTCGGTCGTATCTATGGCTACAACAACCTTCCGGTCACGGAGCCGACGGGTTCGTTAGGTTTGAGTGTTCGGGAAGAAGCGGTTCGGCCACTATCGGCGGTTCGCAACTTCTTTGTGGCTCAAGGCTATCAGGAAGCGATTACTTACAGCTTTGTGGACCCCAAAGTTCAGCAGTTGATTGATCCTGATCGGGAAGGTATCGCTTTGGCGAACCCGATTTCCGCCGATCTTTCGGTTATGCGCACCACGCTTTGGAGCGGCCTGATTAAAACGGTTCAGCACAACCAGAACCGTCAGCAGCCTCGCATCCGTTTGTTCGAAACGGGTCTTCGCTTTGTGAAAGATGGCGACCAGATTGATCAACAGCCCATGCTGGCTGGCGTTGTGGTGGGTAACCAGACCCCTGAAAACTGGACCAACGGCCGCCGTGCGTCAGACTTCTTTGACGTGAAGGGTGAGCTGGAAAGTCTGTTCCAGGTACTCGGTATCGAGATCCAGTTCCGAGCAAGTCAGCACCCGGCATTGCACCCTGGACAAACCGCAGAGCTGTTGCGAGATGGCGAAAGTGTCGGCTGGTTGGGAACTTTGCACCCTCAAGTGCAGAAAAACCTTGAACTTAATGGCACGATTCTAATGTTTGAGCTATTCTTGAATTCGATCGTGACCGGATATGTGCCTAATTTCAAAGATGTTTCGAAATTCCCGGAAGTTCGAAGAGATTTGGCTATCATTATCGGAAGCGAAGTGTCGTTCGCTCAGGTTGAAGAAATAGCTCGTAAACAAGCCGGCGAACACCTGACAGATATGCGTGTGTTCGATGTCTATGAGGGCGAAAGCCTGGGAGAGGGCAATCGCAGTTTGGCTCTGAGCCTGTTTTGGCAGCATCCAGAGCGCACGCTGAATGAAGACGAAGTGCATACGCTCTTCAACGGGGTTATTGACTCCCTTAAAGAAGAGCTGGGGGCAACACTGAGGAGTTGACGGATGGCGGCTTTGACGAAAGCGGATATGGCAGAACGCTTGTACGAAGAGTTAGGTCTGAACAAGCGGGAAGCCAAAGAAATGGTAGAAGCTTTCTTCGATGAAATCAGAGGTGCTCTCAGTCACAATGAGCAGGTGAAGTTGTCGGGATTCGGCAACTTTGACCTCCGTGACAAGAAGCAGCGCCCCGGACGAAACCCCAAAACGGGTGAAGAAATCCCGATCAGCGCCCGACGCGTCGTTACCTTCAGGCCCGGCCAAAAACTGAAACAAAAAGTAGAAACGTATGCTGGAACCGAGTCATAACAACGAGCTTCCCGTTATTCCCGGGAAACGCTATTTCACCATTGGTGAAGTTGCAGAGCTGTGTGCGGTCAAAGCACACGTATTGAGGTATTGGGAGCAAGAGTTCCCGCAGCTCTCGCCGGTCAAGCGCCGGGGTAACCGCCGTTACTACCAGCGTGCTGACGTGATCACTATTCGTCAGATTCGTAGTCTGCTTTATGATCAGGGCTACACCATTGGTGGTGCCAAGCAAAAGTTGAGCAGCTCTGAGGTGAAAGACGATACCTCACAGTACAAGCAATTGATCCGGCAAATGATTACCGAACTGGAAGAAGTCTTGGATGTGTTGAACGCTCCAGCCAAGTAATCGGAAGAAGATCAAAATCGCTGAACATAAAAAAACCGAGGCGCGAAAACGTCTCGGTTTTTTGCTTTATAACTGTGGTTCATTAGCCGTTGCGAAGAGCGTGGGTAAGCCGGGCGAGTTGCTCGGCACACTGCTCCAAATTGGCCGGGGCCTGGGCATAGGCACTTTGGAGCTCCATCGGCCCTCGGGTTATCGAAAAGGCCGCGGTCAGCCCTTTCGTTTGCAGAGCCGAAAAGTCTTGTCCTAGCATGCCGGCAAAGCCTACGACCGGCACGTTATATTTCTTGGCCATAAGCGCGACCCCGGCCGGGGTTTTACCGTAAGCGCTTTGGTTGTCGATGGCGCCCTCAGCGGTGATCACCAAGTCGGCGGTCTGGATGTGGCTTTCCAGTTCGACGGTTTCCATGACGAGCTCAATCCCCGGGCGCAATTGCGCGCCGAGAATACCGGCCACCATCCCGCCGATACCACCCGCGGCACCGCTGCCGGGGAAACTGGATATATCCCAGCCCTGCTTTTTGGCTAACCGGGCAAAGTGGGCCAGATTCGCATCCAGTTTTATAAGTTGCTGAATGCTCGCGCCTTTTTGCGGGCCGAACACAACTGCTGCGCCGTTCGGGCCGGTCAACGGATTATTGACGTCGCAGGCAACGACCAAGCGGGTGTCTCCGATGGCGTCGAGAGCCGGCTGCAAGTCCAGACTGGCGAGCTTGCCCAAACCTATACCGCCAGCCGGGATACGATTGCCTTCCTTATCGAGAAGCTTTGCGCCAAGCGCCTGCAAAATGCCGGCACCGGCATCCGTCGTCGCACTGCCGCCCAGCCCCATAACCAGCACTTTCGGCTTGTGTGATAGGGCTTCCAGCATGAGTTCGCCGGTACCGTAACTTGAAGCCGATAGTGCGTTTCGTTCATCCGGTGGAACACAATGCAGGCCGCTTCCTTCCGCTACTTCGATAATCGCTGTGCTCGCGTTATTTGCCAGACCGTAGCGGGCGACCACGGGTTCCCCGAGTGGCCCGGTTACAGTGACGGAATGCAGTTGCCCCTGAAGGGCTTCGGTCAGCGCAACCGTAGTACCTTCGCCGCCATCTGCCAGAGGCACTTCGATGACCTCGTCTCGGGGCGCGGCTTTTAGCCAGCCACGGGCCAGAGCGCTGGCAACCTGATCGGCTGCCAGGCATTCCTTGAACGAGTCAGGAGCAATAACAATACGCATGTTACAAAGCCACCAGTGAGGTTAGCCACACGCAGGTAATGGTCACCAGGCCCATCACCAGAGTTGCGGCGGTGTGTGACTTGTAGGCGGTTGCAACGTTCATTTTGCTGAACTGGGACACCACCCAGAAGTAACTGTCGTTGGCGTGGGATACTGTCATAGCGCCGGCTCCCACCGCCATGACGGTTAGTACCCGGCCTAAGTCGGAATCCAATCCCAGCTGCGGAAGCAACGGCGCAACCAGTGCAGATGCAGTTACCAAGGCAACGGTGGAAGAACCCTGAGCCGATTTGAGTGCAGCGGCAACAATAAACGGCATGATGACCCCCAGACCCAATGTGGAGAGAGTATCACCGAGGTAGCTGCCCAGTGGCGTGGCGGCCAGAACCGCCCCGAACGCACCGCCCGCACCGGTAATCAGAATAATAGGTGCAGCGACTTCCAGGCCTTTGCTGGTATGGCGGCCAAATTCTTCAAATTTGTTCCTGCCTTGCAGCAATGTGAGTGCAAATCCAAGGCCGATGAGCAGTGCGTTTAACGGCTTGCCGAGAAAATTCAGGATGTCATAGACCATCCCGTCACCCAAAGGTGCAGTCGGGTAGCTGGCTACTGAACCTATGCAAATCAATAGAATGGGAACGAAGATGGGCGCGAACGCTTTGGTGGCCGAAGGCAGCTCGCCATAGTGCTGTTTGGCTTCTTCGAAAGCCTCTTCTGCTTGTTCAAGTTCGGTGCTGGGCAGGTCTTTGCAGCGGGATGCCCAGAACAGGCCTGCGCAGGCAGCAATGATGGCGAATACCAGCCCGACTCCAATGACCATACCCAGGTTGTTTTCCAGGCCGAGGTTGCCAGCGGCTGCGATAGGTCCGGGGGTTGGTGGAACCAGCGTGTGGGTAGCAAACAGGCCGGTAGACAGGGCCACGGTCATGGCCACAGGGGATGCGTTGAGCGTTCTGGCCATAGAGCGTTTCAGGCTGTTCAGAATGACGTAGCCAGAATCACAAAATACCGGGATAGCCACGATGAAGCCGACAATCGACATAGTAAGCGTCGGGAACTTCTGGCCCAGCCATTTGACCACGCTTTCGGCCATCACAATGGCGGCACCGGTGCGCTCAAGGATCACGCCAATGATCGTGCCCAAAACAATCACCAGGCCGATGTAGCCCAGAATGTTACCAAAGCCGGCTCGAATGGTTTTTTCTATGTCGGCCAGCGGCAGGCCGAAGGCAAATGCCGCCAGAAACGAGGCCAGCAGCAGGGTAATAAAAGGATTCAGTTTTAAACGGCTGGTGGCGAACACAATAAAAATTATGACCGCGACCAATATCAGCACCAGATGCATTGGAAATCTCCAGAATCAACGCGATTGACGTACCGACTCTGTGGTCGATTATCTGGTGCTAAGTGTAAGAGCAGATTGACAAGAATTCGTTATGCATAAGAATAGAATTGATCTAATTTTGCTCGACTTTATTGTGTTACTGCACAGTCTGCCGGTTTGATTCCAGCGCCAGATAAAGAAACACGAGGTTTTCGAGCCGGAACGGTGACCACCCCGTTAAAGTCTCAATACCTTTCAGGCGATACCGAACCGAATTTCGGTGCAGATGTAGTTGCTCCGCGCAGCGTTGGATATCGCCGTCGGCATTAATATACGTGCGAAGAGTCTTGAGGTACTGATCACGACGGGGGTGATTGAGAAGAGGCCGAAGCGCCAGAGTGAGTTGATCTTGCTGCCAGCTCGGCTTCAAGCTTCGCCATAGGGTCGCCAAAGGAAATTCGTCATAGTGCGCGCGAACCGGTATAGGGTAACGTTGTTTGGCCGCTTGCAAGACCGCTTCGGCGGATTCATAGCAGGCTTTAAGATTGTGACTGAATACGGCGCCCGTGGCAGCCGATACTGACGCCGCTATCTTCTGAGGCAGGCGCGCCAGTGCTGCAGTCATTGCATCCGTTGGCGATTTCTCGATAAAAAAGCAAATAACGTTCTGGTCGGGTGTTTGAACGACCAAAGCCTCGGGCTCAACCCGCTCCATATCCCGGGCCAGCGAGGTGATATCGGTTAACCACGGCAGGTGGGGCTGGCTGGCCTCAAGCACCACCGCGATTCTGGGTTTGCTGAGGTCAATCGAGAGTTGTTTGAGCCAGTGGTCTGATACCGCCTCGCCGTTAAGTAAGGCCAACACGGTGTTTTCGATCTGGTGCCGGCGTTGGCGGCTTATTTCGATGAATGAGGCTTGCTCCAATATCAGCTCTGCGGTAATCCGCACCAGGTCCGCAAAAGGCAGGACTTTATCCGGGACGCCTGAAATACCGACAACGGCAACGATCTTTCCGCCCACCTCAACCGGCAAATTAACACCTGCGCGTGTGCCGCTGTAACGGCAAGCTTCTTGTTCTGTGATCACTACCGGTGCGCAGGTTTCCGCCACCTGCCGTGCGGCTTGGTGCATGGCTCCCACACGAAGGGAATCACCGGATGCGATGATGATGCCGTCTGGCGTCATCACGTTAACGGAATGGCCGATGACGGGCATCGCACGATCAACGATGCGCTGGGCGGTAGCTTGGTCAAGCGTTGTCATTACAGACCCCGGTCTTTTACGTTTTCCATGACAACAAAAGTGCTGCTTTGCAGCACATGGGGCAAGTTAGAAATTTGTTCCCCCAGAACCTGACGGTATTCAGCCATATTCCGTGTACGGATCTTCAGCAGATAATCAAAATTAGCAGCCATCATGTGACATTGTTCTACGGCTGAAATCTTTTTTACGGCATCGTTGAAGGCTGCAAGAGCCTTGCTGGACGTATCGCTCAGCGTCACTTGAGCAAAAGCTACGTGGGAGTGTCCCAGCTTCGTTTGGTTCACCATCGCAGAATAACCCGTGATGTAACCTTGCTCTTCGAGCCGGCGCATGCGTATCTGGCAGGGGGTTTTAGACAAGCCTACCCTCGATGCGAGGTCGGTGACGGTAATGCGCCCGTTGTTTTGCAGTTCTCGAACGATGGCAAGGTCGATCCTGTCGAGATCCGACATGGCTGCTATCCTTAGGGTGAGAGTTTGAATTATGGCTTTATAAGTCGATTTTCCTAATTTTAATCTATATCCGGTTTTTTTAATAATTTTGACGGGGTAATTAAAGGTAATAAGACCTGATAAGAGCGTCTAATAGGAAAATAGAATATACCGCCTTCGCTACAATGCGGTCAGTATTCCAATAATCAGGAGGCATAACCATGAGTTTGCAGCAATCCGCGGCAAAAGAGCTCCACGAAATTCGTCAGGCGCTTCGCGACAACTATCTGGCGGACGAGTATGAAGTGATTCACCGACTGATTGAGCAGGCTCAGCTGTCTGATGAAACCCGCCAAGCAATTTCTGCCCGAGCGGCAGAGCTGGTGCGCGATGTGCGCGACAACGCCAAACCGACCATCATGGAAAAATTTCTGGCGGAGTACGGGCTGACAACCAAAGAAGGTGTGGCACTTATGTGTCTGGCCGAGGCGCTGCTCCGGGTGCCTGATAACTTCACCATTCAGGATCTGATCGAAGACAAGATCACCTCCGGTAACTGGGGCGCCCACGTTGGTAAGGCCAAATCCGGTCTGATTAACTCTGCCACTCTGGCTTTGTTGATGACCAGTAATCTGCTTAAGGATTCGGAGCGTCAAAGCGTAGGCGACACCCTGCGTCATTTGGTCAAGCGTTTGGGTGAACCTGTCGTGCGCGTGGCCGCCGGGCAGGCTATGAAAGAAATGGGCCGCCAGTTCGTTCTGGGCAGAGACATCGAAGAAGCTCAGGAAAATGGTCGTGAAATGGAAGATCAGGGCTACACCTACTCTTACGACATGTTAGGTGAAGCCGCACGCACCGATGCCGACGCTGAACGTTACTTTAAAGCCTACGCCACGGCCATCGATAGCATCAGCAAGCGCTGTGAAGGCGACGTTCGCACCAACCCGGGTATCTCGGTGAAGCTTTCGGCTTTGCTGGCGCGCTACGAGTATGGTCAAAAAGAACGTGTGATGAACGAGTTGGTGCCCCGAGCGCTGGAACTGGCCAAAAAAGCCGCTGCAGCCAATATGGGCTTCAACATTGACGCGGAAGAGCAGGATCGTCTGGACCTTTCGCTGGATGTCATTGAAGCAATCTTTGCTGATCCTGCGCTGGACGGCTGGGACGGTTTTGGTGTGGTGGTGCAAGCCTTCGCCAAGCGCGCCTCACAGACTCTGGATTGGTTGTATGCGCTGGCTGAGAAGCATAACCGCCGCATCATGGTGCGTTTGGTCAAAGGCGCTTATTGGGATGCGGAAATCAAGCGTGCTCAGGTTATGGGGCTTGAAGGCTTTCCGGTGTTTACCCGTAAAGCTTGCAGCGACGTTTCGTACTTATCGTGCACCACTCAACTGCTCGGCATGACCGATCGCATCTATCCGCAATTCGCCACCCACAACGCGCATTCCGTATCCGCGGTTCTGGAGCTGGCCAAAGACTTAGGGCGTGACAAGTTTGAGTTCCAGCGACTGCACGGCATGGGTGAGTCTTTGCATGATCAGGTACTGAAAGAAAGCAAGGTTCCGTGCCGGATCTACGCTCCGGTGGGCGCTCACAAAGACCTGTTGGCCTACCTGGTTCGCCGGTTGCTGGAAAACGGTGCCAACAGCTCCTTTGTTAACCAGATAGTGGACACCAGCATTACTCCGGAGGAGATCGCCAAAGATCCGATCGATGCCGTGAATGCGCTCGGCCGGGATGTTTCCAGCCAAATGATCGTGAAACCAGCGGATATTTTCGGCGAGCAGCGCCGTAATTCGAAGGGTTGGGATTTGACAGACCCTGTCACCGTTGCCGAGCTGAATGAAGGGCGCGGCAAGTACAAAACGCATCAATGGCAGGGTGGCCCGGTCACTGTCTCGGCCGCGAAGGGTGGCGAGGTGGTAGACGTTCGCAATCCTGCCGATCTGGACGATGTGGTAGGCCAGATTACCTATGCCTCTGAAGCGGACGTGGATGCCGCTGTGGAAGCGGCCCGTGCCGGCTTCAAAGACTGGGCGGCCGTTCCCGCCGAGAAACGGGCTGAGCTGATTCGTAAAGTTGGGGACCTGTACGAAGAAAACGTGGATGAATTGTTTGCCCTGACCACGCGGGAGGCGGGTAAGTCTCTGTTTGACGCGGTGGCCGAGATTCGTGAAGCGGTGGACTTCGCCATGTTCTACGCCAACGAGGGTATCCGGTACCAAGACGCCGGGCAGGCCCGTGGCGTGATTTGCTGTATCTCGCCCTGGAACTTCCCGCTGGCTATCTTTACTGGTCAGATTCTGGCGAACCTGGCGGCCGGTAACACGGTAGTGGCCAAGCCTGCTGAGCAAACGTCTTTGCTGGCCGTGCGTGCGGTTGAACTGATGCACGAAGCCGGTATTCCGAAAGACGCGATCCAGCTCTTGCCGGGTGACGGTGGCACCGTGGGTGCGGCACTGACATCGGATTCGCGTATTGAAGGGGTTTGCTTCACAGGCGGAACCGACACTGCCAAGCTGATCAATAAAGCGATGACCAAGAACATGGCCCCGGATGCGCCGCTGGTGGCTGAAACCGGTGGTATGAACGCCATGATCGTGGACTCGACCGCACTGCCGGAACAGGTGGTACGCGATGTGTTGGCTTCTTCGTTTCAGAGTGCAGGCCAGCGTTGTTCCGCCCTGCGTATGCTCTACGTGCAGAAAGACATCGCCGATGGCTTGCTGGACATGCTCTACGGCGCCATGGAAGAGCTAGGTATTGGCGACCCGTGGGAGCTCTCCACTGACGTGGGGCCGGTGATTGACGAAGAGTCTCGTCAGAAGATTAACGACCACTGCAAGAAGTTCGAGCAAAAGGGCAAGTTGCTCAAAAAGCTGCCGGTGCCGGAAAAAGGCATGTTCGTCTCGCCTGCGGTTCTGCAAGTCAGCGGAATCGAGGAAATGGAAGAGGAAATCTTTGGTCCGGTGTTGCACGTTGCTACGTTTGAAGCCAAGGATATCGACAAAGTGGTGGATGCGGTGAACGCCAAAGGCTACGGCCTGACTTTCGGCATTCATAGCCGGGTGGATCGCCGTATCGAGCACATCGCCAGCCGAATCAAAGTCGGTAACACTTACGTTAACCGTAACCAGATCGGTGCCATTGTCGGCTCTCAGCCGTTTGGTGGTGAAGGCTTGTCTGGAACCGGCCCGAAAGCGGGTGGCCCGCAGTACGTGCGTCGCTTCATCAAGGGCGACGTTGTTGAAAAAACCGCGGGTGAGGGTAAAGCGGTTGGGGCGCGTAAGGTGCAGAAGCTGATCGATCAGCTGGCCAAGCTCGATGTGCCTGCGGCAAAAGATCGCCAACAGGCTTTGAGTCCGTTCTTTGGTGAGGTTCCGGCGCCGCTGGATCTCGGCTATGAAGAAATGCCAGGGCCGACCGGCGAGCAGAACCATCTGTCTTGCCACGCTCGTGGCGTTGTCTTGTGCCTAGGGCCAGATGCAGACTCGGCCGTTGAACAGGCCGGTACGGCGTTGTCGCAGGGTAACAAGGTTGTCGTGGTGGCCCCGGGTGCTGAAAAAGCGCTGGCGCGCGCGATCAATGCAGGGCTACCGGTTGTTGCCACTGACGGTTTGTTGGAGCCAGAGGCACTGACACAGCTTGATGGTTACGAAGCCGTTGTTAGCGTGGCTGAAAAACCGTTGCTGAAACGATACCGCGACGCGCTTTCAGTACGGGACGGCGCTTTGTTGCCCGTGATCACTGAGCACACGCTGGACCAGCGTTATGTCATCGAGCGTCATCTGTGCATCGATACTACGGCTGCCGGCGGTAACGCCAGCCTGATCGCTTCGGCGGAATAATCGCCGTTCAGGCTTGGGTTTAGAGGAACCTCTGCAGCGTTTGTTCAGTAATATTGAACAGATGCTGCAGATTTCTTTATTATTTTTTGATGGTTTCAGCGTCTATAGTAAGTGACTAACTCGCAAACCTGACGTGAAAGGAACTATAGTATGTCTCTCAAGCTTCAAACGATTATCTGCAGTACTCGCCCGGGGCGTGTTGGCTCTTCTGTTGCCGAGTGGTTCAGCACTGTGGCAGACGAGCAGGCTGGGTTTGAAAACGAGTTGATTGATCTGGCCGATTTCAACCTGCCGGTTTACGACGAGCCCAATCACCCGCGTATGCAGAAGTACGAGCACGACCATACCAAAGCATGGTCGGAGAGCGTGTCGAAAGCAGATGCTTTCGTGTTCGTGATTCCCGAATACAACTTCTGCCCGCCACCGTCTTTCATTAATGCGGTGAACTACCTGTTCAACGAATGGAATTACAAGCCTTGTGCCTTTGTAAGTTACGGCGGTGTTTCTGGCGGCCTTCGTTCCGCACAAACGGCCAAACAACTGGTGACCACGGTGAAAATGATGCCAATGACTGAGGGGGTTATGGTTCAGATGCCGTGGGAAAAGCTGGACGAGAACGGCAAGTTCCAAGCGGAAGAAGTGCACACGCAATCTGCGAACGTCACGCTGGAAGAGCTGGCGAAGTGGGCGCAAGCGTTGAAAACGATGCGCTAAGAAGCTTCAAGCTAAAAAACCGGGCAGCAGCCCGGTTTTTTTATGGTTAATGAAAGCGGCAAGGCTTCGTTAACTAGTCGCTAACCGGGTTTTCAGTCATCAGAGTTGAAAAAATCCGGCTCCGGAACCGACAGGGATCATCAAAGGGGAGCTCGAAGGCCCACCAAACCGAATACAGGCCCTAGCGGGAGATCGAATGGTAGAGTTCGATCGCATCTTCTTTGGAGCGCACAATGTATCGGTGGGGTTCCGGGTCTCTCCATTCGGCGCAGCGCACCACCTGGCAATTGTTTCTGTCAGTGGTTTCATTGACACATTGCCTTTTGGGGGCGCGGTTGCGGGGGTAGTCCCAGGACGCTTTAAAGGCAGGCATCAGTTCCACGCCTAGCCAGTCTTGAAGTATTGGGGGTAAGCGGTTTCTATGGTGACTGCTTTAAACTTATACCGGCCGGATTGATCGGCCGGCAAAGTGACAGACATTTTTGACACGCCGTTGACGGATACCAGATACCACCCATCGGGTGAGGTAGTCTTGGCTGGTGTTTCCCGTCTTTCCCTCTCCCGAATCCGGGCTTTGGCTGCGGCCAGTCCACGCTCATTCGCGGCTTTTTGTGCGCGCTCCAGAAGCCTCGCCATGGCGTCAAACGATATCGCTTCTTCACAATAATCCGGATACAGCGTTGAGCGCTCTTTGCTCTCATCAGGGAATCTTTCGTCTCTGCCTTGATCAGAAAATCGATTGAGTCTTGGCGGACTGCCTGTTCGTATGTCGCCTGCCTTCGAAAATTGCCCTGACGGAGAGTATAGGCTGAAGCTAGGTAACAGCGGCAGATTAATTGTGACCGCCTGCAAGTCATCCCACCACCGAACGCCCTTGTCAGGGCGCCGCTGGACGACCATGCAAAGAACTAAACTTCCGCCACTGTTATTCAGTCACTTACCCTCTAAAATCCACACAAAGTGCTAAATAGGCTAAGAGTAGACTCGAGAATTGGGTGCTCCTTCCGGTGACCTGCTCCAAACTCACCAGTGATGCCCTTACTGGTGGGAGCCTAGAAAAGCTTGAGCGGTATATGAAGCTTGCATTAAGGGCTCAGAACCAGGCTAGGGCCACCCTGCAAACGTTGGTCGAACTGAAAGCTCCAAAGAGGGTTGCCTTCGTTCAGCAGGCCAACTGTAGTGGTTCAATGATTCCGGACACCAGAGCGGAGAGCAAGGCAGGCGGAACTCATAAGGCATTGGCAGCCGTGGAAGCACAGCACTGGCCCTAATACAGAAGAAGGGAAAGCGACTGTCTCTCGCAATGCCTGGAAAGGTGGAGTGAGGCCCCAGCTGCGCGAATTGGCAAAGACGCTTAAAGGACTGGAGCAGCAGCGGCGGGAACTTTTATAGGCTCCCGCCAGCCTATGTGTCCTACATGTCCAGCGTTGCTCGTTAGGGTGTTAGTGGCCGTAGGGGGCGTCATCACGGCTAGAGCGGTATCCAAGCAGGCTGATCGTAGCTCCTACCATGTTCATATAGTTTGACCGAAACCGGCTGTTAGAGAGCTCAGTGGCAGCAGTAAGAACGGGCATCCAATAATCCACTTGGCTCGGTGATGCGTTGTCTTCCTCTACACGCTGCTGGGCACTTTGTTTAAGGCTTGATATGCCTCCTTGCCCTTCAAGTAAAAGTGTTATCACAGCCCTAAAATAACCCTCCTCATGAAAGGATTCTCTGAAAATTAGTTTGGTGTGAGGGCAGATATGTTCCCATGCTTCCGCCGCTGATATTTTCTTATTAAGAAGTGACTCGAAAATGCTGGCGTTCCTTTGTTTTTGTACCAGTAGCCAAAGAATGACCCGGGAGAGTAACGGTGGTAGCTGGGAGTTTGAGGCGTATACGGCACCGGATTCCATTAACAGACGTTCAATCTCGCGCATGGAAAGGTTGTAAGATTTTGCCAGTCGAGCGATAAAATCCGCCGAGAATGCGTTTCCCTCAGAATTGGATAGACCGCGGCCCTCAAAAATGGATTCCATACCAAGACGGTGGATTGTATTCAGGCAAAACTGCTCTAAGTCGGGTTCGGGTAACGTTAACTGAAGATGGAAAAATTTGTTGAGATAGCGGTGCCCATCATACCCCTGTCCATAATGTCCCTTTATAGTTTCTCCCAGTTGGTCAATATCCACACCGATGACAAAGACGACACCATCGACATTGAAAAAATGTTTGATTGATTCAAGGAGTTCCACAGCATAGTTTGGGCGGCAGCGATCCAGCTCATCCACGATTATGACGAGAGGAAACTCGTTGCCTTCATCCTCAAGCTTCTTGGCGAACTCGGTGAGCGAGTCCCTGAATCGGGCTGCTGAGTGTTTAGCATTCTCGTGATCTGCCAGTTTCTTCTCGACCAGCTTTGCTGCGAGATCGTCCACGCCGTTGATGTCCACTATGCCACCAGTCAGAACCCGCACAGCGAGCGGTGCTACGTGCCGTAGTAGCTCCCCGCCCTTGGCCTTAATCTGTTCAATCGACGGGGATTCGCTATCGTCATCGTCAGTCAGCTGTCCGCTCAGTTCCTGAATCAAAGCAACAAGGGCGTCGTGTGTGTAATCAACTTCCCAGGCGCTAAACTTGACCACCTTTGCTCCCTGCGACCGGAGCGACGCTGACCACATATCCAGAAAGCTGGTCTTTCCCGTCCCCCACGCGGCTGTGAGGGAAATTACAGCTGGCCCCTCAGCTTGCTTGACGAGATTGGTAAGCCGTTCCCCGGTATCGCTGAGCTCGAAGGCACTGGATGCCCACGGGTCGTTGTCTTCAATTTCCAGTTTTTGTGGCTCGAATCGCATTAGTCCATATGCTCCGTAATGTGGGTGTTCAAATAGCTGGTGCCGAGCTAGGCGCCGGCGGTTAGGTAGCTTGCTCGCTTGTCTGTTCCCTTTTCTATCACTTCTCTAGATCGGCTGGTAGACTTTCCTGTTGATCACTATTCTGGTTTCAACTAAATCAGTACCTTACGAGATTTTTGAAGGTGTATTGTCAATGAACGCAGTAGAAATCGAAGAAGCAATATCCGATCTCGCCCTGGAGGCATTCGATAAAGACGAGTTTCCCTTCGCATTCCTGCGTGCCTTTGGCAACAAAGAAACCACTATAAAGCGGCTGAGAGCTGGCACCACCAACAAATCCGATCTTGGGGGCGTGTTACAGACCAACAACATCCACATTGCGGTGGCCGATACTGGAGAGGTTACACAGAAGCTGGGTGAGCTCAGGGAAAGCCCTGCCACTGCCCGAGCTAAAGCGCGGTTTGTCCTCTCTACAGACGGCGCTAATTTTGAGGCTGAGGATCTGGAAACGGGTGAAACGGTTGCCTGTGAGTACCAACAGTTCCCTGACCACTTCGGTTTCTTCCTGCCGCTGGCGGGCATTTCTACCGTAAAGCAGCTGCGTGATAGCTCCTTTGATATACGAGCCACCAGCCGCCTGAACCGCCTTTATGTTGAACTGCTGAAAGACAACCCGGACTGGGGCGGCAGCGAGCAACGCCACGAAATGAACCACTTCATGGCCAGGCTTATCTTCTGCTTCTTTGCCGAAGACACGGATATTTTTGCCGGTGAAAGCCTGTTCACGGACACCATAGAGCAGATGAGTGCCCGGGATTCTTCCAATACCCATGAAGTGATCAGCGAAGTCTTCCGGGCCATGAACACCCGGGCAGCTGATCGCCAGGCTGCGGGTCTGCCAAGGTGGACAGAGCGTTTCCCCTATGTGAATGGCGGTTTGTTCTCCGGAAGTGTTCAAGTTCCAAAGTTCAGCAAGATCGCCCGTTCCTACCTCCTTCACATCGGGAATCTGGACTGGACTCAGATTAACCCAGATATCTTCGGTTCGATGATCCAGGCGGTTGCCGATGATGAGGAACGGGGCTCGCTAGGAATGCATTACACCAGCGTTCCAAACATCCTCAAGGTGTTAAACCCGCTGTTCCTCGATGATCTTCGTGAGAAGTTGGATGAGGCTGGTGATAGCCCTCGTAAGCTGCTGAACCTCCGTAATCGAATGGCCCGGATTCGTGTGTTTGATCCAGCATGTGGCTCCGGAAACTTCCTGGTAATCGCTTATAAGCAGATGCGAGAGATTGAGAACGAGATCAATGAACGACGGGGTGAGCCGGGGCGGAAAAGTGATATTCCACTGACAAATTTCCGAGGTATTGAGCTGCGTGATTTCTCAGCTGAGATTGCTCGGCTGGCATTGATAATTGCCGAGTATCAGTGCGATGTCGTTTACCGGGGACAAAAAGAAGCATTGCAAGAATTTCTGCCATTAGACGCTGAGAATTGGATTACCTGCGGCAACGCATTACAGTTGGACTGGCTGAGTGTATGTCCTCCCACCGGAGCAGGGATCAAGCTCCAATCTGACGATCTTTTTGAAACGCCACTGACCCAGGCCCAGATTGATTTTGAGAACGAAGGTGGTGAAACATATATATGTGGGAACCCCCCGTACATTGGAGATAAGAAACAGACAAAGGAACAGAAAGAGGAATCCAGGTCTGTCCTTGAGCGCTACACAAAAAGCTGGAAATCACTAGACTATGTAGCTGGTTGGTTTATCAAAGCTGCCGAGTATGGTTTGCAGACAGAAACAGCTTCGGCATTCGTTACAACGAATTCTATCTGTCAGGGACAGCAAGTTCCGGTGCTGTGGCCGATACTATTCAAACTTGGCTATGAGATATCATTCGCCCACACTTCTTTTAAGTGGTCTAACTTAGCCAGTCACAATGCTGGCGTGACGGTAATAATAGTTGCAATTTCAAATCAGCCTATCCTTCGGAAGAAGATTTTCTATCACGATGGGAGCAAGGGTGAAGCAAGTGTGAGAGTTGCCGGAAATATAAATGCGTACCTTTTAGACGGGAAGAGTGAAATAGTTAGTGCCTCCCGGAAGCCTATTTCTGATATTCCTGAGATGCTGCTTGGAAACTTCCCAAAAGATGGTGGGAACTTAATAATAAGTGAGCAAGAACGGCAAGGCCTCGATAGTGTGGCAAAGAAGTTCGTTCGTCCGATATTTGGGGGGAGTGAGTTCATTCAGGGAAAGGCGAGATTTTGTTTTTGGGTGCCAGAATCAGAATTGGAAACAGCACTTCAGAGCAAAGACTTAGCAAGACGCTTTGAGAAAGTCAGAGCTGTGCGGCTTGAGAGCAAAAAGCCATCAACGGTTAAGTGGGCAGATCAACCACATAGGTTTGTAGAAATTCGGTCTCCAGAGTACCAGCATGCCATTGTTGTCCCTCGGGTGAGTTCAGAGGGGCGAGCATACATGCCGGTTGGACAATTGCCGCCTAATTCGGTTGTGACAGAAGCATTTGCCCTGTATGACGCTCCGCTTTGGTGCTTGGCAATTATCGCTTCAAAGCTACATTTGTTGTGGATTAAAACAATTTGCGGACAACTAGAAACTCGGATCAGATATTCGAACACACTTGGTTGGAATACATTTCCGGTTCCTGTTCTCACGGAAAAAAATCGGCAAGATCTTACTCGATGTGCGGAGAACATCTTGCTTAAAAGGGAAGGATATTTTCCGAGTTCAATTGCCGACCTATATGACTCAGTTAAGTCCCCGAAGGAGCTTTTGGACGCGCATGAAAAAAATGATGAAGTTTTAGAGCGAATATACATTGGCCGCCGATTCAAGAATGACACAGAGCGCTTGGAGAAGCTGTTCAGTCTATACACAAAAATGTCGCCTTCCTCGGCCTTGAACAAGAATCCGAGTCAGAGAGGATCTAATGGGCGGTGAAGTGCTGTTTCAAATGTGGGAATCTTTTCGTCAATCTTTGATTGCCGCTCACCTTTTCTACGTCAAGCAGGCGCGACAACGCTTGTTGTCACAATTCGAAGACATTGAGGGTGAAGCTGACAAAGCTGCCGAGGTTTGGTTAGTTAATCATTCCCACCGATTTGATCCAGACGTTCATGTTCCTGGAGAATTTGAGGAACGTGCGTTTGATGCTGGTATCGAGTTTTATCAACTGTTGACAGAGATGAGAGACCGGACGCTTCTGAGTGTGGTTTCGGGAATGTATCACGAGTGGGATAAGCATTTTCGTCAGTGGTTGGTTAATGAGATAAAGCATTGGCACAGAGGTGATGTCGTTGCTTTTAAAGTATGGACTGTAGACCTTGGCAAGTTGACAGAATTGTTGGCTTCGGTTGGCTGGGATCCTCGTGGTAAGGATTATTTCGATAAGCTCGACGCTTGTCGTTTAGTTGTAAATGTTTATAAACATGGAAATGGCAACTCTCTGAGTGAATTGAAAGAAAAATATCCTGATTATCTTTCTGATCCGGCCAGTAACTTGAAAGGGCCTTTCGGTGGATTGGAGTTCTTGGATCACAATCATCTTTACGTTAGTGACCAGCAGTTACAGGAGTTTGCCGATGCGATTGTTGAATTTTGGAAAGACGTACCGAGTACTATCTTTGATAGCGCAGACATAACTGCGCCTGTTTGGTTTGACAAAGCTCGGGCCAAGGACGTTGAAGCGGCACAAGAGAGCAAAGGAGGTCGTGGATGAATGGGGTGGTTATTTTAGCCCCGACACCGGCCAGGTCCAGCCGTGTCTTGGGGCTGCGAGAGGGGATGTTTCGTTGTCCCTGCTGGAAATAACTGAGGTAACCCAGATCACAAAACGCAGCCTGTTACTCCTCGCCAAGGGCATCGCTCAAAGTGGCGGGTTAATCTTGGCGTCAACTGTCAAGGAATCCTTGATGGTTCGAGTTGGGATATTTGCTAGCCCCGTATGCCAGATAAACCCCAGACTGGGTTTAATAAGGAATTACTGATGACCAAAACCGTTCCGTCCGTTTCAGTCTCTTACGCCAGCAATGGCAGCTCTACTAAGTCCAATGAGCTGGGTATGCGGCCAATGCAAGAGCGTGCCTTTGAGCGGCGCGGAGAGCAGTACCTGCTGATTAAATCGCCGCCGGCCTCCGGTAAAAGCCGGGCGTTGATGTTTATCGCGCTGGACAAGCTACACAACCAGGGCCTGAAACAGGCCATTATTGTCGTGCCGGAGAAGTCCATAGGCTCCAGTTTCGCCGATGAGCCCCTGAGTACGTTTGGTTTCTGGGCTGATTGGCACGTAGAGCCGAAGTGGAACCTGTGTAACGCACCCGGTTCAGATAACGGCGGCAAGGTGAAGTCGGTGGGTGCCTTCCTGGCCAGCGACGACAGGGTGTTGGTGTGTACTCACGCCACGTTCCGCTTTGCCGTGGATCAGTTTGGTATTGAGGCGTTCGATGACCGGCTGATTGCGGTGGATGAGTTCCACCATGTTTCTTCAAATCCGGATAACCGGCTAGGTGCTCAGTTGGGTCAATTTATTACCCGGGATCGGGTTCATATCGTAGCTATGACAGGCTCTTACTTCCGGGGCGATGCGGAGGCGGTGCTGGCGCCCACAGACGAAGCGCGGTTCGATACTGTCACCTACACGTATTATGAGCAACTGAATGGCTACGAGTACCTGAAGCAGCTCGATATCGGGTACTTCTTCTATTCCGGCCCCTACTCGGACAGCATTCTGGAAGTGTTAGATCCGAATGAGAAAACCATCGTTCACATTCCCAACGTCAATTCCCGGGAGAGTACCAAAGACAAGATCCGGGAGGTTGAGCACATCATTGAGGAGCTGGGTGAGTGGCAGGGCACAGACCCGGATACGGGTTTCCAGTTGGTGAAAACCTCCGCCGGGAAGGTGTTGCGCATTGCCGACTTGGTGGATGACGATTCTGCCAAACGAGACCGTGTATCCGCTGCTCTGAAAGATCCTGCTCAGAAGAACAATCGTGACCATGTGGATATCATCATCGCCCTGGGCATGGCCAAAGAGGGCTTTGATTGGATCTGGTGCGAACACGCGCTGACGGTTGGCTACCGCTCGAGCCTTACGGAAATTGTTCAGATCATTGGCCGTTCTACCCGCGATGCGCCGGGCAAAACCCGGGCGCGCTTTACCAACCTGATTGCTGAGCCGGATGCTTCGGAGCAGGCTGTAGCGGAGGCGGTTAACGATACCTTGAAAGCGATTGCTGCCAGTTTGTTGATGGAGCAAGTATTGGCACCCCGCTTTGAGTTCAAGCCCAAGGTAGAGGCCACAGGCCCGGTCGAAGGCTATGACTACGGTGAGGGCGGCTATGATCCTGAGAAATGTAACGTCGGGATTAACGAAGAAACCGGCCAGTTCCAGATTGAGATCAAAGGCCTGGCAGAGCCCAAAAGCAACGAGGCCAGCCGGATTTGTACCGAAGATCTGAATGAAGTGATTGCCAGCTTTGTCCAGGACAAGACAACGATAGAACGGGGCCTGTTCGATGAGGAGATGATTCCCGAGGAGCTGACCCAGGTTCGTTTGGGCAAAATCATCAAGGATCGCTACCCGGAGCTGGATGCCGAGGATCAGGAGGCGGTTCGCCAGCACGCCATCGCGGCGCTGAACATGACTCAGCAGGCCAAGCAGGCGCTGCTCGAGACTATCGGTGGTGAGGAAGGTGGGGGCGAGGGTGTTGGCGGTGAGCCCAGCTTGAAGCCTAATACGGCTTTGATTGCGGGCGTGCGCAAGTTTGCTATGGATGTGACGGAGTTGGATATTGATCTCATCGACCGAATCAACCCGTTCAGTGAGGCTTACGCTATTCTGGCTAAAACCATGAGCGAGGACAGCTTGAAGCAGATCGCGTCTGTTATCTCTGCAAAGCGCACGTCTCTCTCGCCGGATGAGGCCAAAGAGTTGGCGATTCGGGCGGTGAAGTTCAAGCGTGAGCGGGGCCGGGCGCCCTCCAATACGTCTCAGGATGCCTGGGAGCGTCGAATGGCCGAGGGTGCGGCTGCGTTTATGAGATACAAAGAAGAGGGCCGTTACGATGGATCTTGATGAGCTGAGTGCTGAGCTACAGGAATTTGCCCAGCCCAAGAAAGAAAAGACCCTGACAGCCCGAGAAGAGCGGATTATTGCCGGCTTTGAGGAGATCCAGCGCTTCGTAGAGGAGCATGGTCGAATCCCCGGGTATGGTGAGGACAGGGATATCTTTGAGCGGTTGTATGCTGTTCGTCTGGATCGCATTCGTGCGCTGGAGGAATGCCGGGAACTTGTCGCTGGGTTGGATCACCAAGGCCTACTGGAGTGCGATGCCGGTATTCAGGACGAGTCTGCGGAGGCCATGGATGATGACGAGCTGCTGGCGGCGCTCAGTGATATGGCGCCAGGTGGTGAGCTGACGGAATTGCGCCACGTTCGTTCTACTGCTGAAAAGCGGGCCGTAGATGAGATTGCGAACCGAACCTTGTGTGAAGACTTTGAACAGTTCAGGCCGCTTTTCCGTCAGGTAGAGGCGGAGCTCAAGGCTGGTATTCGGGAAACACGGCGTTTTGGCCAGGATGCCAGTATCGAGCAGGGTAACTTCTTTATCCTGAATGGTCAGATGGTGTACGTCGCGGAAGTTGGTGAGATGTTCAAGGCCCCCAATGGAGACAACGACGCCAGGCTTCGGGTGATCTACTCCAATGAAACGGAGAGTGACATCCTGCTGCGTTCTCTTCAGCGCGCGCTCTATAAAGACGAAACTGGCCGCAGGATTACCGAACACGATGCCGGGCCGCTGTTTCGGGATACCTGGGAGGAGGATGACGTAGAGACGGGCACTATCTATGTGCTCCGGAGCAAGTCCCAGAACCCGTTTGTGGCTGAGCACCGGGAACTGATCCATAAGATCGGGGTGACTGGCGGCAAAGTGGAAACCCGCATAGCGAATGCCGAACACGATGCCACATATCTACTGGCAGATGTGGAAGTGGTTGCCACCTACAAACTGGCGGGGATCAACCGCACCAAACTTGAGGCGCTACTCCACAGAGTGTTTGCCCCTGCCCAGCTGGACCTTCAGATCAAAGACCGATTCGGGCACCCCGTTAAGCCCAGGGAATGGTTTCTGGTTCCGTTGTCGGCGATTGACGAGGCCGTTGATCGGATTCGGGATGGCTCTATCACTCAGGCGGCATACGATCCGGAAACCGCTTCCCTGGTTAACCTGCCTTCCTGAATTCTTGGGAAGGTAGGTTTCCAATTCGGTGGGGCAAAAAGTGGGGCAAAAACGAAGGGCCGGAAAAATCTCCAGGAATAAAAAAATCCAACCACCGCTAAGTGATTGGATTTTTTTGGGAATTCTGGTCGGGACGGTAGGATTTGAACCTACGACCCCTTGCACCCCATGCAAGTGCGCTACCAAGCTGCGCTACGCCCCGTAAACTGCTTGCCGCTAAGAAAAGAGGTTTATCTCAGTGGCTTAGCGGGAGCGAAGTATACGCCAGCCCCAAATAAAAATAAACAGGTGATCGGCGACTTTCTTCAGAACAATTATCGCAACTTGGTTTCTCTGAGTTTCAGGATGAATTCCGGCGGCTCGAAAGTGTCCGGTTGCGCGCACGTCCAGTATTTATCAAACACCGTTAACCCGGTTTCGCCCTCAAGCAAAATGCCAGGCTCCAGGAAAGGATAAAGATCGAGGTAGCTCTGAACCTTGGTTTTCGACACGCGCCGAACAATGTGCTCTGGCCCAAGTTCAGAAGGGTGGTTCAGACCAGAAGCTTCCAGCAGATTCTGGAGGGCATCAAGCGTTTTGGTGTGGTAGTTGTACACCCGTTCACTTTTCAGCGGCACGTCCAGTTTGTTGCCTCTGCGCGGGTCTTGGGTGGCAACGCCAGACGGGCATCGGCCAGTGTGGCAATTCAGTGCCTGAATGCACCCCAGAGCGAACATATAACCGCGCGCCGCGTTACACCAGTCAGCGCCCATGGCGAGTGTTCGGGCAATATTGAAAGCGGAGGTGATCTTGCCCGCCGCGCCTATGGCGATGTCGTCACGCAGGTTGGCACCTACCAAGGTGTTGTGTACCAGAAGCAGGGCTTCTTTTAGCGGCATGCCCAGGCGATTGATGAACTCCAGTGGGGCGGCACCAGTTCCACCTTCGCCACCGTCGACAACGATGAAGTCTGGTTTCTTGCCGGTTTTCAGTATGGCTTTGACGATGGCAAACCACTCCCATGGATGCCCGATGGCGAGTTTGAAGCCTACCGGCTTGCCACCCGAAAGCTCACGCAGTTGCTCGATGAACTCAAGCAATTCAATCGGTGTGGAGAACGCGGAGTGGCTGGCAGGCGATACGCAATCTTCACCCATGGGTATTCCGCGAGCCTCAGAGATTTCAGCCGTGACCTTTTCTGCAGGGAGTATGCCGCCGTGACCGGGTTTGGCGCCCTGCGATAGTTTGACCTCTATCATTTTCACCTGATCCAGACTGGCGTTCTCCTGGAATCGCTCGGGGCTGAAGGTGCCGTCTGGGTGGCGGCAGCCAAAGTAGCCCGAGCCAATCTCCCAGACCAGATCACCACCGGGTTCTTTGTGGTAGCGAGAAATGGAGCCTTCCCCGGTGTCATGGTAGAAGCCCCCTTTTTGCGCACCTGCGTTCAGGCTCAGTATGGCGTTAGCAGACAACGAGCCAAAGCTCATGGCGGAGATGTTGAATACGCTGGCGCTGTAGGGTTTTGCGCAACGTTTTCCGATCACAACCCGGAAATCATTAGAGGTTAGCTTGGTCGGCGTGAGGGAATGATTCATCCACTCGAAGCCTTCCTCGTACATCGATAATTGTGAGCCAAACGGGCGTTTATCCAGCACGCCTTTGGCCCGCTGATACACGATCGTGCGTTGCTCGCGCGAGAAGGGGCGTTCTTCCGTATCGGATTGGATAAAGTACTGACGGATTTCCGGGCCGATGGATTCGAGCAGATACCGGAAGTTCGCCATAATCGGGTAGTTGCGACTAACGGTATGTTTTCGTTGGAAAAGATCCCGGGTGCCTAAAATCGTTAGCGCGCCAAATATCAGAGGGAAGATGTACCCGGAGCCGGCCCACAGTGAAAGTGGAAGTGAAATGACTAATCCCGCGATGCTGATTGCGTAGGCGGAATAGCGAAAAGGGAAGGTGGTGGTTTTGACCATGTATACCTCTAGCGGCCCTGAAGTGTGGGTGCTTTCAGTATATGCCAGACCAGCCAGAGGAGAGCAAGCCGCTGTAAGGATTTGGAAAAAGAGCTCCGGGATCTTTTGTGTGGTCTATAATTCTGTGGAAGGAAGCGACACAACGCGTACTTTGATGTTTTGAGGTCAAAGTAATAGGATAACGCGCTTGTAATCTTTTAGAGCGGCTGGGAATGGCCACTCATCATCCATCTTTCAGACATCACACCAAAACCAGGAGGCTCCACGTGGGCGAGGTAGTGAAAGACGAATATCAAACGGACTACGTTGCAGGCCAGGATAATATCAATCCGTTTGGCCTGGATCTGCACAACTGGGTGTTCCCGGTTACGGCAGTGGTTGTAGTGGCGTTTGTCATAGGGACTCTCATGTTTCCGGCTTTGGCCAAGGAAACACTTGATGGAGCAAAGTGGGGAATCATCGCAAGTTTTGACTGGTTCTTCATGCTCAGCGCGAACATCTTCGTGGTGGTGAGCCTGGCGCTCATCTTCTTGCCGGTCGGTAAAATACGTTTAGGTGGCCAAGACGCGAAGCCTGAGTTCACCCGGCTTTCGTGGTTTGCCATGCTGTTTGCCGCAGGTATGGGTATCGGCCTTATGTTCTGGGCGGTTGCCGAGCCGGTTGCGTATTATACCGGTTGGTATGAGACGCCGTTTAACGTAGAGGCGAACACCGATGCGGCTCGTGATCTGGCCATGGGGTCAACCATGTACCACTGGGGTCTTCACCCTTGGGCCATCTATGCAGTCGTCGCTTTGTCGCTGGCGTTCTTTGCATTCAACAAGAACATGCCATTGACCATTCGTTCGGCGTTTTTCCCGCTGCTGAAAGACCGCGTGTGGGGTTGGCCGGGGCACATCATCGACGTGCTGGCAGTAGTTGCAACAATTTTTGGCCTGGCCACGTCTTTGGGCTTCGGTGCCCAGCAGGCTGCCTCCGGTTTGGATTACCTGTTTGAGACCGGTTCCGGCACCAATGTCCAGATGGCCGTTATTGTCGGTGTTACTGCACTGGCATTGATGTCGGTTCTGCGTGGCCTGGACGGTGGTGTGAAAATTTTGAGTAACATCAACATGATGACTGCAGCCGTGTTGCTCGCGTTTATCGTGTTTGCCGGCCCGACCATGACCATTCTTGAAACCATATGGGTGACAACGTCTTCCTACGTGGCGAATGTCGTTCCGTTGAGCAGCCCGTTTGGCCGTGATGATGCGGCTTGGATGCACGGCTGGACCATCTTCTATTGGGCGTGGTGGATTTCCTGGTCACCGTTCGTAGGTATGTTTATTGCGCGGGTTTCCAAAGGCCGTACTGTGCGTGAATTTATTACCGCGGTTCTGATCATCCCGACGGTTATTACAACCATCTGGATGAGCGGGTTTGGTGGCACTGCGCTTGAGCAGATTCAAAATGGTGTTGGTGTGCTGGCGGATAAAGGTATTACTGATGTATCGTTGGCGACCTTCCAGATGTTCGAAGGGCTGCCGCTGACCGGCATTATCTCCTTCGTTGGGATTGTTCTGGTGTTGGTGTTCTTCGTGACCTCATCGGACTCTGGCTCATTGGTTGTCGATAGCATTACCGCTGGCGGTAAAACCGATGCACCAACTGCCCAGCGCGTGTTCTGGGTGATTATGGAAAGTGCTATTGCAGCTGCCCTGATTTTCGGCGGTGGCGACGATGCACTCGGTGCGATTCAGGCTGTGTCGATCAGTGCCGGCTTGCCGTTCACCGCGATCTTGCTGATCATGACGTGGGGCCTGTTGAAGGGACTTTCTCAAGAGCGCAAGCTGCTTATTCAGAAGGGCGAGTTGCTTTGATTGAATGAGTCAGGCACAAAAAACCGGAGCTTAGTCTCCGGTTTTTTGTGCCTGAACGAATACTTGTTACATTCGACTGAAGCTGTTCATCGCGAACTGGGCGCGTTCACGTGGGCTAAAATGCGGACGCTTTAAGCCCTCGATGGCATTCAGGCGCGGCATCAAACCGCAGCCGTTGGCCATCTGAATTGCCAAGCCCGGGCGGGCGTTCAGTTCCAGAAGTAAAGGACCCTGATGCGCATCGACCACTAAATCCACGCCCATATAGCCAAGGCCCGTTGCCTCATAGCAACGAGAGGCCATTTCCAGCATGTTCTCCCAAGATTCAATCTGAATGTTCTCAAGCGCCAGCCCGGTATCCGGATGGAGCGTAATCGGGCGATTAAACTGAACGGCGTTCAGGCTTCGGCCTGTGCCAAGATCCAGCCCCACACCGACCGCACCTTGGTGCAGGTTCGCTTTGCCATCGGATGCCTTGGTGGCCAGTCTCAGCATGGCCATGATGGGATAGCCCTGAAATACGATAATGCGAATATCGGGTACGCCCTGAAACGAGTACTTGGCGAGATCGGGAGAGGACTCCACCAGATCTTCGACAATCGCAACATCCGGCGTGCCGGCCAGCGAATAAAGGCCCGCTAAGATGTTGGTTAAGTGGCGTTCCAGCATGGCAACAGAAATTCGTGCGCCAGACGCTTTGACGAAATCATCGCCATCTCGCCCGGTGATTACGGTGATGCCCTTGCCTCCGGAGCCTTTGGCGGGCTTGATCGCAAAGCCGGAAAGGTCTTCCGCTATCTCCCGAAAGTGGGAAATTTCGTGTTGTTGACGCACCACCTGAAGGAGCTTCGGGGTTTTTACATCGTATTCACCTACAGCCAGCTTGGTTTTCAGCTTGTTATCAACCAAAGGGTACGACGAGCGATCGTTGTACCGGGCAATGTAATCGACATTGCGCCGGTTCATATTCAGCATCCCGATTCGATTCAGCCTGCGTGGGGAGATCCAGTCCATATCAATCGTAGGCCTTCATCGGGTTAAAGCGACGAAGCTCGCTAAGCTTGTAGCCGGTGTATTGGCCCATCAGCAAAATCAGCCCCAGAATGACCAGGTGCAACTCGGGGAAGTTGAAGGTCAAGTGACCTGCCAACGGCAGGCTCATGACGAGGTAGGCGCATATGGCAACAAACAAGCTGCCGGCACCTTGCACAGCGACTTCACGGGGACCTTCTTCTTCCCAGAGGATCGACATGCGCTCGATGGTCCAGGCGATGATGACTGTGGGGAAGAAGGTTACAGTCATGCCGGTATTGAAGCCCATCTGGTAGCCGACGATACTCAGCCCGGCGGTGATGAATATCACCAGTATGATCAAGGCCGAGATTCGGGAAACGAGCAGAAGGTTAAGGCTTGATAAATAGCCTCTGAGCAGAAGGCCGATAGCGACCACGGATAAAAAGGCGATGAGTCCCGGCACGAGCGTCGTTTGGACAAACGCGACGGCGATCAACACCGGCATGAACGTACCTGAGGTGCGGACGCCGATGACCATGCGCATGAACGCTACCATGAGTGCACCAATGGGCAACAGCAGGAGCATTCTGAACATGCTTTGCTCTTCAATGGGAAGCTGGTAAAAACTGAGAGCGCTCAGGCCGTTAGAGGCCGCTTCCCGCGCAGCCAATTGCAGGGCAGGGATGGTTTGGCGAAGCATGGAGAAGCTGACTTGAGAGTTGTCACCGCCCACGACATCCAGCAGCGATTCCGAGCCTTGACGCCACAGTAGCAGATGCTCAGGCACGCCTTGTTCGGCGGTGCGTGGATCAAACGTGAGCCAGCGTTCGCCATCGTAGATTTGGATGAACGGCACAAGGTGTTGGCGCCGGCGCGCATCTTCAAGTTTCAGGGCGTCTGCCGTTCGTGCCGCAATGCCGGCGTGATTCAGCATTCGAACCAGAATCTGCAGGTAATTCTCGTCAGACACCAGCATGGTGGAATTCTGCGTGCGGTTGTCTGGCTGCATGAGGGTGATCAGTTCCCGGGTTAGACTCTCCGGGGAGCTGGAACGTTCTGTTGCCCGATTAAGCAGCTCTCGCACGGCCGTGGCCTGTGGTTCTTCCCAAAATACCGCTTGGGCTTGGGGTGGGCGTTTGGGTGGCTGCTGAACGATGGAATCATCAGGTACGAACTGTGTTTTGAAATAGAGGGTTTGTGGGCCGTTGACCTCGCGTTTGGTCCACTCGGCGCGACGGCTACCGTTATTCTCAAGTATAGAAAAACCGTATCCGGGTGACGCTGCCTGCTCGGTTAAAATACGAAAGCCGGGAGGTTGTTGCGGCACGTGCAAACTTACCTGTGCCGATTCGCCATAACCTTCGAAGTCCACCCGGGCTTCAACCATCCATACGGGTTGCTGCTCGCCGGTCATCCAGGGAATGCCCATCTCGAAATGACGCCAGGTTGCAACGGATAGCCCGGCAGTTATGAGTAGAAACACGGCGACATAAAATGGAATGCGGGACCTCACGGTCATGCGTCATCTCCCGTTTGGGTTTTGTTGCGGTAACTCTTGGGCAGTTCGGTGGCGAACTCTTTGCCCACATCAATCAGCATGACGTCTCGCAAAACGTTGCGGCCAATTAATACTTCGTAAGTTAGATTGGTGCGGTCGGCCAGTGTAAATTCGGCAACCTGCTCGTGATCGCCAATCGCAAA
This sequence comes from Marinobacter sp. S0848L, assembly GCF_023016065.1. GTDB lineage: Bacteria > Pseudomonadota > Gammaproteobacteria > Pseudomonadales > Oleiphilaceae > Marinobacter. Next base: position 97,532 of record NZ_JALKAQ010000008.1, read on the forward strand.
TTGAAGCTCTACAACAACCCGGCGCTCCGCTTCATCAGCAGCGGACTGGATGATTTTGACCCGGCGGGAAACTTCTTTTTCCAGTGTTACCCATTCTTCACCGGAAGTGCCGGGAACCGGGACTTCAAACCGTACCCAATTGCCACCATCACGCTCGAAACGCTTTACATTCCGGGTGTGTATTGACGACGTTTCGGCGCCGCTGTCGACGCGAGCGGTGTATACCGTCTCAGCATCTGCCAGGTAGAGTTTTTCAACTTCACCGACAACAACCTTGCCTTTGAGGCGGTCGGCCCGGCCCGTATCTTTGGGGACAGGGGGGCAACTTCGCTGAACCACGGGTGGGCAAGAGGGTTTTTCAACCTGAGTGGCGATTGCGTCCAGAATCGTTTGGGTAGACTGCTTTTGATGGCCGAGCAACTGTTGCTGGCGAACGCCGGCGTTGCTCTCCATGGTCACCATCGTCGCTCGCTGTTTGTTTAGTGACGCGCGAATATCATCGACACCTTCCTTGGGAACCATAAAATACTGGTCCGCTGTACATCCGGATAAAGCGAACAAGACTGCTGTCATGCCGAACGCCATTAGTGGTCGAGGTTTGAAGAACCTGTCACCCATGCATATCCCCTGAAGTGGCTGCTCAATAGATCGGTCGTGGAGTTAGTGCCGATGAGCCTTCTTTGTGTTGTCGGTTAGGGAGAGAAGTATACTACAAGCTGCATATCCTACGCCTTTACAGATGGTTAAGGCGCGGGCTTATTTGCCAAGAAATGAACCTGTTCCGAGAGTGGTTTCGGATCGCAAGTATTCTTGGATGACTGGAGAGCAGTTGAGGTAGAACAGGAGCAATTCACGCTGGATATCCTGATCCTGAATGCGGGAGGCATAGCTGATCACGCCTTTCAGTGTTTCGTCATTCGCGGCGGGGTTTTCGGGAGCTACAAAGCTGTGATCGTAGCGGTCACGCAATAGCCGGTTTAGCCGTTCCAGATGAAACTCGCCTGTATGGGTGATGTGAGGCAGCATTTTGGCGCCACTGCGGCGCCCAGACGCCTGACTTTGTGCCCAGCTGGGGTCCTCTGCAGGCTCGTCGGTTTGCAGAATTTCTGAGCCCAGTTTTCTCCAAAGTTCTTTCAACATGCTCTTGTCCTGCAGGTGAGCATTTGGCTGGTTTGCCATAAAAAGTGAACGTCAGCTTCATTCTTTTTAGATGAATTTACTTCCTGCGTCTAGAGCGACTTAAGTGAATTGCGGTAAATGCCAAGCAGTCGAGGCTGGTATTGAGGTGTTTTTCCAATTTCCCCATAAAACGTATCTCTGGGTTAGACTGTCAGGCTGCAGTGGTTGACGACCGCGTTGATTAATTCGTTCTACAGTTTCAGGAGTTGCCGGCAGTGGTAGAGGGATTCGCTCAATTCAGTACAGCTAACCCGGAGATGATGCTGGGGGGTGCTATGGTTCTGTTGTTCGTTTGCGTTGGTCTGCTTGGCCTGCTGCTGAACAGAACGTCCCGGTTAAATGCGGCCCGGCAAGCCCAAGCGCTTCATGACCAGGAAGTTCAGCATCTGGCCGCGGCTTTGGCGGAAAAGCAGGAGCGTGCCGATAAGCTGGAATTCGCCGTAGATAACTGGCGGGATCAGGTTGCGGCGCTGAAAGCCGATCTGCGCGAGCAACAGGTTTCGCTGGAAAAAGAACGCCGGGCCGCCAGTGAAAAACTGGAGCTGTTGGAAAAGAACCGGGATAGCCTCAAGCAGGAATTCGAGAACCTGGCCAACCGCATTTTCGATCAAAAGAGCGAACGCTTCAGCCAGCAATCGAAAACCAGTCTGGACTCTTTGCTAAATCCGTTCCGCGATCAGCTGCAGGATTTCCGTAAGCGAGTAGAGGACGTTTACACCACAGAAACCCGGGATCGCCAAGCCTTACGCAGCGAAATCAAATCGCTGCAGGATCTGAACCGGCAGATAACCGAAGAAGCCGCTAATCTGACGAAAGCGCTGAAAGGCGATAAAAAGGTACAGGGTAACTGGGGCGAATTGATTCTCGAGCGGGTACTTGAGCGTTCGGGTTTGCGCAAAGGTATTGAGTACGAAACTCAAGGCAGCTATCGGGACAACGATAATCAGCTGTTGCGTCCGGATGTCATCGTTCATCTGCCTGACCAGCGTAATTTGGTGGTGGATTCGAAGGTGTCACTGGTGGCCTACCAGCAATGGGTGATCGCCGAGGATGACGAGGCTCGCGAACAAGCCTTGAAGCAACACGTTGAAGCGGTAAGAAATCACATTCGTACGCTGAGCGAAAAGGACTACAGTCAGCTAAACGGGTTGCATTCGCCTGACTTCGTACTCTTATTTATGCCCATTGAACCCGCGTTCGTGGCAGCTTTTCAACAAGATGATAACTTGTTCGCTGAAGCGTTCGAGAGAAAGATTATTGTGGTGACACCCACCACTCTGTTGGCGACGTTGCGCACCATTGAGAACATTTGGCGTTACGAACGGCAGAGCCAGAACGCGCGCCGCATTGCTGATCGCGCAGGCGCGGTATACGACAAGCTACGAGTGTTTGTGGAAGCCATGGAGCGGCTTGGCAGCCAGCTGCATACAGCGCAGGGTACGTACGATAATGCGATGAATACCCTGACCCGAGGCCGTGGTAATCTAATCTCTCAGGCTAACCGGTTTGTGGAGTTGGGAGTTCGGGTAAAAAAAGAATTGCCGAAAAGCATTGTTGAGCAAGCCGAAGTGGACGCTGACGATGTCGAGCGTGACGAAGCATCTGAATCGCGCCGTGAACCCGCGTCAGCAGACATGATTTCAAGCGGCACCGAGAGTCATCAGGAGTAGCAGTATGTTGTTAACACGAAAGCGGTGTACGCCGGTGGCCCGTTCATGGCTTGCTGGATTGGTGGTTTCTTCTTTTTTGATGTGCGCAGGGCCGGCTCAGGCTCTGGAGCCAGAGCACGAAGTTCGCCGGCTTATGCTGGCCACCGAAGAGGCTGTGAGCGCAGAGCGCTGGAGTGAGGCGGGGGAATACCTAAACCGTCTTCAGACCATGAAGGCCGAAAAGCCTGCGGAATATTTGTATTACCGTGGCAGAGCCATGTTGCAGGCAAAACATTTTAACGAAGCGCGCTCTGCGCTTGAAGGGTACGTCAGTCGTGCGGGGGCGGAAGGTAAGTACTACCAGCAGTCTCTCACCCTGATTACGGATATTGAGAAACAAAGTAAAGCCAATGCCCGTGCGTTGGTTGAAGGTAAGGTTAATGCGCGCGAGCCCGTGGCCGTGATCGAGCCCGCCGGTGGCGAAAAACTGGACACTTTGCGTAAGTTGTATCTCGCCAAAACCGACCGGGAAGCACTGATCATTCACTTGAATGCCTTACTGGATGCCAACGGTTGGCGCAAAGATAGAGCTGTGGTGCGCTTGGACCGGCCAGCGGATATTCAATACCGTGTGACCATAAATGGCAGTGAGCTTACGATCCAACAGGTACGGCGGGAAATCGATGGGACTCTGGTGCGCAAAACCAGCCCGCTACCGGTTTATGGTGTGAACCCACAACCACGCTGGGATTGCCAGGACGTTGTCGGCGCTTGTTGGATATACGACCCTCGGGACGGCTCACGATTGTTCCAGTTGGCGCCTAATCAAGCGAAAGTGAGCGAAATTGCCCAAACCTTGGGGCGGCTCATTCGTAACCTTCAGCAAGGTAGTGCCGGGAATTGAACGCTAGAGCGTAGCCAAGTTGCCCCGTTCGCCATCACGCCAGGCGCCCGGGGTAACGCCGGTCCACTTCTTAAACGCCCGATGGAAGGTAGACGGCTCCGTAAAGCCAACCCGCTCCGCAATATCATTGATCGGCAAGTCTTGATGGCTCAGGTAATAAATGGCCATATCCCGCCGTAGTAGATCCTTAATTTCCTGAAACGACGTGTTCTCTTGCTTGAGCCTGCGCCTTAGGGTTTGGGGGCTGGTGTGCAGCTCTTGCGCTATCCAGTCAAAGTCCGGCATGGGTTTGGAGAAGTCCCGGCCGATCAAGCCACGAATACGGCCCGTCCAGGTGTTGCTTTCATCGGGGCGGGATAACAAATCCGCTGGCGACGTTTTCAGGAATTGGCGCATCTCGGGCTTGTCCCGAATCACCGGTGCCGAGAGAAAGCGTTTGTTGAAGGTGAGGGCAGTGCAGTCCGATTCGAACGCCAGTGGGCAGCGGAAAATGTGTCGCAGTTCATCGCCGTGTTCTGGTTTAGAGTAATGGAACTCGGCTTTCTCCAGTTCCACAGGTTGCCCGATCAGCCAACTCGCAAGCCGGTGCCAGATAACCGGTAGGCTCTCTTGCAGGAAATGGTCCGGGTCGCAGTATTCACCCTCAATCTTCGACACCAGTCGCGCACTGTCTTCGTGGATCTCAAGCTTCATACCGGCCATGGGGTCGAACAGGCGGGAAAACTGGTAGGTTTGCCGCAACACCTCTTCTAACGTCTGGCAGTTGATGGCCAGTTCGCACATAGTCGCGAACGTGCCTGTTCGGGCCCGTCTTGGCCCTAGCCCCATAAACTCATCGCCGGTTCTGGTCCAGATCACTTGCATCAAACGGCTGAATTGGGCGCTGTTAACCCGGGCTTTCTCAATGCGCAGTAAATCGGGCGAGATGCCGGCTTCCAGTAACAGTTCGCGAACATCAAAACCCAAGCGCTCGGCGCCGGTGAGGGATGCTTCAACAAAGTGCTTGGAAACCGTAAGAGCAGACATACACGAACCTTTTGTGAGACGCCATTCATCATAAGTGCCCAGAAAGACAATGCAACCGCTTGAATGACCGCGAAGATGGAAGATTTCGCCAATGGGATTGGCCAAACGGGTAGTTGGCCGAGGCCCGAAAAACCGGCAGCATGAGTTCATCGACTCATAACGACAAACAAAACGACAGGAGATTGCCGTGACAGCCCCGCTCAAGGAACTGAAAGTCCTCGATTTCAGCACGCTATTGCCTGGGCCCTACGCCACCATGATGTTGGCCGATATGGGTGCCGAAGTACTTCGTGTTGAAGCGCCAGACAGAGTGGATCTGGTGAAAGTGATTCCGCCCTTTGATGGCAAATTCAGCACGGCGTATTCCTATCTTGGCCGTGGCAAGCAAACCCTTCAGCTCAACCTGAAGCAAGAGGGCAGCGCCGACCAAATCAAAGAGCTGGTAAAAGAGTACGACGTGGTGGTGGAGCAATTCCGCCCAGGCGTGATGGACCGCCTCGGCATTGGTTACGAGACTCTCAAAGCCATTAACCCTAAGCTGATCTATTGCGCCATCACCGGCTACGGCCAAACCGGCCCCTACAAAGACCGCGCGGGCCACGACATTAACTACCTCGCCATCTCCGGTGTCGCCAGCCATTGCGGCCGGGCCGACAGCGGGCCACCGCCCATGGGTATTCAGATTGCCGACGTAGCCGGCGGCTCCCACCACGCGGTGATGGGCATTCTGGCAGCTGTTATACGCCGCCAGCAGACCGGTGAGGGCGCTTTCATTGACATCAGCATGACCGATGCGGCCTTTTCTATGAACGCCATGGCAGGTGCTGCCGCCATTGCAGGCGGCCAAACTCAGAAGCCTGAGAGTGGCATGCTCAATGGCGGCACCTTCTACGACTACTACCAGACCAGTGATGGCCGTTGGTTGTCTGTCGGAAGTCTGGAGCCACAATTCTCGGCGCGCTTGTGTGATGCGCTAGAAATCCCCGAGATGAAGAGCTTTGCTCTTAGCCAAAACCCAAAACAGCAGCAGGCGTTAAAGAAAGCCATAAAGCAAAAAGTAGCTGAGAAAACCTTTGCGGAATGGCGGGAGATTTTTGCGGAGGTGGATGCGTGTGTGGAGCCGGTGCTGACTATTGAGGAGGCGGCGGAGCATCCGCAGATTGTGGCGCGGGGGATGGTGGTTGAGAAAGACAGGGGGGATGGTTTGGGGCAGAGGCAGTTGGGGGTGGCTATAAGATACGCTTAATCGTATTACCTAAAAGCGACAAAAAAGGAGGGTTACCCCTCCTTTTTTGTCTTTAACGTTACTTTTTCAGTTATTGCGGCCCTTCGTCCTATTCTTGAGCTTGCGTTCCGAAGAACGTGATCACATCATTTGCGATTTCCGAAAATGCACTCAATGGCTGAGCCGTCACGACCGTTGAGTGGTTGCCCGAAGCAAGGCGCTTCACTTCAATAGTCTGCCCTGACGTTGCGCCGGAATCTTCGAGGGCGTAGATCAGTGGCTCAGTTCCCGCAAGTGGGGCAGGTTTCGCAAGACCGAGTGGCGCTGTGTAGCCTTCAATGCTATTGAGTGCTTCGCCGTATGATTTATCGGCGGCAACAGGGACTGTCTGATCCTTAGTTTTGATGTCTGTACCATTGCCGTACACTTCATTTACGTATACGGGAGTGGTGGAAGCTAGAGATGCAGCAAAGTTAAGCGGTTCTGCGCTATCTATAGATGCCTGGGCTACATTGAGGAATAGCTCGAGTTCTCGGCTGCCCTGAGTGAGGCTAGCTTTCGCGAGTTGGCCTAGGACAGTCGGGCTGATGCTTGGCGAGTTCTCTAGCAGCTTGGCAACTCCAGCTCCTGGAGTGATTAGAGCTGCAGCTGTGATTTCGTTGATATTAGCATTGCCCAGTGTTGCATCTTGTGACGCGCCATTAGCAACGGATACAAAGGTCGTGCCAACAATGCCACCTAGAGAGTGTCCGGCGAAGAATAGCTTGCTACTGCCTCCTACGTCGATGTCTTCTCCTGCTGTGCCGTTATCGTCAAGGTCGAGGCCATTGAGGCTAGGAAGGCTGGCATTAAGATTGAGCAGGTCGACCACCGCTTGGCGTAGGTTGTCCCTAGCAACGGGTAAATTGCTGAGATTTAGGAAAAACTGACCTGATGAGCCGACTGCTTTGTCAGCATCAAGAGAGTACGTCATGCGAACTGGAGCACCATTCTTCTGGCCCCAGCCAAAGTGTCTTTCGCTAACCGGAAGCGGGCTGTCCACGATCTTACCAGTGTTAGGGTCTAGAGCTTTATCGGCACCAAACGCGAGAGACGGGTCCACACCGCCTGTAGCCAATGTTGGCGCAATGCCATGGTGCGGCAGGTCCATTGCTACAGTTACGAAGCAGTTATCTGCTAGTTGATTGCCAAGAGCTAGGCTATGAGAGCGGTTTCCAAAAATACCGTGCTGGTAAATTACAACATCCCATGGTTTGGCATCTCCGCACTTAGCCTCATCGGGTACAGAAAGCATTAGTGGCACGCTCACGTCACCCTGCTTGTCAGCAAAGGGGTACTTATATGTCACTTTGTCTGAACGGGGGGTTTTCCCGCTAGGGTCGATTTTAATGCCAAGTTTGCTCGACGCGGCCCACGGGGCATTAATGGCTTGAGGATTGGATTCTGTTGGGATGCTTAGGTAGTAAGGTAGTGTAATACCCCCTACTAGGATATCGGTGGGCTTAGCACTTTCCCCCAGTGCTACATGTGCAGGTATGCGCCCAGGGAACACTGAAATGGTGCTTGGTGCTGGGCTGCTAACTCCTAGACTCGGTAAGTTGAGCTTCGCTGCAGTCCCGGCTGCAATTTGTGCGAGTGACGGACTTGCCGCTTCCGCTTGTCCAACTGCCGTTTCTGCTGCAGTTTTAAGGCGGGTGTACTGTTCAGTTGGAGAAAGGTCGCTCCAGCTGTCCAAATTGCTAACCAACGTCTGCAATATTGCTCCTTGGCGAGTTTGTGTTAGCCCTTTCCGGTAAAAAAATTGTGCGGGTGCTGCAGCTGTTTCCAGAACGTCAGCGGTTCCGCCGGTGGTGAAGGTTAATGCTAAAGAAATGTTGTCATTACCAAGAGCAGGGAGGCCAACCTGCTTACGCACGATGTTCGTTACATTCTCAAAATAACCGCTTGCCAGTTGTTCCCAACTGTTGATCGCAGGGATTAGCGGAGCGAGCTGCTGACTAAGTAGATCAGCTGGGCTTTCGGCGCTAGAAATATTGTTGTATACCGGGTCGTTAATGAGCGGATCTCCGTCATAGTCAACGATCTCGTTAGTGACAACTACAAGGTATTTCTTTTTGGGGTCGAGAGGCTGAAGAGGTGTAATTCTCAGCGCATTGTCGGTTCCGCCATCGAGGTTAATAACCTCGACGCGATACTCCATCGCTTTTTCTTGCAGTTGTTTGCCGATGTCCATGAGCTGGGCGCCGATTGCCGGCTTGGAGGCATCCGGAGTATCCGGATTGGCAAGTGCTGCTTGCAACTGCTGAGCTGTCTTCAGCAAAATTCCCAGATCAAAAGTTGGGGTTTCGCCAGGAAGTACCACGCCTTCAGGTAGAGTGATACCGTTATCATCTGCGAGCTTCATGTAATGGTCTGAGTTATTCAGAAGTGCATCGCCACTAGGGAAGTCTAACCCTAAGAGAAAAACATTTTGCGTCGGATTAGGAATGAGGTTTCCATCTTGTTCAATGAGAACTCGGCCGTCCACTGAGTCTTTTTCGATGGTCCCAGATAGCTTGATATCGAACTGAGCGACTGTCGAAGCGCCGTCTAGAGCGTCTAAACCGATCGTAACAGCGTTATCGCTAGAGCCCGCCATGGTCCCGTCGGCTGCAAGTTCTTGAGCGAAGAGAATGTCGTTAGGTGTTGGGAGTTGCTTGGTCGCCGGATTGAAAATCGGCCAGGTCTTCCCATCGATAGCAGTTGATGTGTTCTGTGGGCTTGAGTTTGCATTCTTGTTGTCATCGCTGCTATCAAAGCAGCCCGTTAACCCTAGAGTAGAAGCCACGGCAAGACTTATTAGAGTTTTCTTGAACATGGGTGGAACCTTTTCCTGTTGTTGTATCGTTATATCCGGCTTAGACGGAACCGGTCGGCCCCTGAATTCCGCTCTTTTGCCTGTTCTGCTTATTTGTCTGAAATCGTAGCCAGCACTTTAAGCCAATTTCTGTAGCATCGACTATAGCGACACAGTGGCAAGTGTTGATCAGCCAAAAGTGTGATTCTGCGTTGCAACTCCACCCTCGCACAGTTGGAGTAGCCTCTTTGAAAAATAGAGCGCCTTTAGGGGTTTGTCGAGTTATGGGTAGCTGCTGTTGCGGGATTTAACAAAATGTTTCGAAAATGCCCAGAATGTCCTATAAATTCTGGCTAGCAAGGTCATAGATTGTTTCGCCTTCTGTCGCATCCCTCGCGTGTCGAAATTTCTGGTAAACTCTCGCTTCCTTTATAAGCAGGGCTGCTTTGACGGTTCTGCGCACTTCCATAATCAGAAAGCTGATGAGGCGACTATGACCACCGTAATCCGCCAGGACGACCTGATCGAAAGCGTAGCCGATGCGCTGCAGTTTATTTCCTATTACCACCCGAAGGATTTTATTCAGGGCGTGTACGAGGCCTACAAGAGGGAAGAGTCTCAGGCGGCGAAAGACGCCATGGCCCAGATTCTGATCAACTCCCGTATGTGTGCTCAGGGCCACCGCCCGATCTGTCAGGACACTGGCATCGTGACTGTATTCGTGAACATCGGTATGGATGTGAAATTCGAGTGCGACAAGGCGCTGGACGACGTGATCAACGAAGGCGTTCGCCGCGCGTACACTCATCCGGACAACGTTCTGCGTGCTTCTGTACTGGCTGATCCGGATGGTAAGCGTCAGAACACCAAAGACAACACCCCCGCCATCATTCATTACAAGATGGTTCCGGGTAACACCGTTGAAGTGCACGTGGCCGCCAAAGGTGGCGGTTCTGAAGCCAAATCCAAGTTTGCCATGCTGAACCCGTCTGACTCGGTTGTAGAGTGGGTTCTGAAAATGATTCCACAGATGGGTGCTGGCTGGTGTCCGCCTGGCATGCTGGGGATCGGTATTGGTGGCACCGCTGAAAAGGCGATGGAGCTGGCGAAAGAATCTCTGCTGGACCCGATCGACATTCACGACCTACAAGAACGCGGCGCCTCTAACCGTGCCGAAGAGCTGCGCCTTGAGTTGTTCGAAAAAGTGAACGACTTGGGTATTGGTGCCCAGGGTCTAGGTGGTTTGACCACGGTTCTGGACGTGAAGGTAAAAGATTACCCGACGCACGCTGCCAACAAGCCGGTTGCGATCATCCCGAACTGTGCGGCGACTCGTCACGCGCACTTCACGCTGGACGGCACAGGCCCGTCTCTGCAAACGCCGCCGAGCCTGGACGACTGGCCGGAAATCACCTGGGAAGTGGGTGAGAACGTTCGCCGCGTGAACCTGGACACCGTGACCCCGGAAGACGTGAAAGACTGGCAGCCGGGTGAAACCGTTCTGCTGTCCGGCAAGATGCTGACCGGCCGTGATGCGGCTCATAAAAAGATGGTCGATATGATCGAACGCGGTGAAGAATTGCCGGTGGATTTGAAAGGCCGCTTCATCTATTACGTTGGCCCGGTTGATCCGGTGGGCGAAGAAGTGGTTGGCCCGGCTGGCCCCACCACGGCTACCCGCATGGACAAGTTCACAGACACCATGCTGGAGAAAACCGGTTTGACCGGTATGATCGGTAAAGCCGAGCGTGGTCAGGTGGCCATTGATGCCATCAAGAAGCACGGCGCGGTGTACCTGATGGCCGTTGGCGGTGCCGCTTACCTGGTATCGAAGGCAATCAAAGGTGCGGAAGTGGTGGCCTTTGAAGAGTTGGGAATGGAAGCGATCTACGAGTTTGAAGTGGAAGACATGCCGGTAACCGTGGCAGTCGATTCTCGTGGTAGCTCCGTGCACCAGACCGGCCCGGTCGAGTGGCAGGAGAAGATTATCGCAGCCAAGGCTGTGTAATCTGAGTTTTCTGCTTTAATCAGTGCGGCCCTGAGCGATGGTTCAGGGCTGCCACTGAAACCTTTTCATAGATACCTTTCCTTTGTTTACTTCTACCCCTTCCAATCGCAACTTTTCAGTTTGCAGTTGACGGGTTTCTGTACCTTCAGGAAAAGCGATCTGGCCGTTGCTCCGGAGTACCCGGTGCCAGGGAATGCTGTGGCCGGCGGGCAATTTGCCCAGCGCCCCGCCATGGCGGCAACCTGGCCGTAGCTGGCCACGTTCCCCGGAGGGATTGCAGCCACTACTTGCCAGATCTTTTGTTCTTTAGTGGGTTCGTTACCGATTTCGTCCACCTAGAACTCCGCAATTCACCGACTAGAGGCGAAGCGCACCGTCAACTTCGATCATACGACCAGACACATAGTCGTTCTCGAAGATGAACGCGGCGGCTGAAGCGATTTCTTCGGGCTTACCCATACGCTTGAGCGGGATGCCTGCGGTCATTTTCTCCAGCGCTTCCGGCTTCATGGAGGCGGTCATTTCAGTTTCGATGAAACCGGGGGCGATGCCCATGCAGCGGATGCCGTAACGCGCCAACTCCTTCGCCCAAACCGGTACCAGGGCAGACACGCCGGCTTTGGCCGCGGAGTAGTTGCTCTGGCCCATGTTGCCGGCACGAGAAATAGAAGCGATGTTGATGATTGCGCCTTTGTCGCCATTTTCGATCATGCGGGTAGCGGCTTCGCGGCCACACAGGAAGACACCGGTGAGGTTAACGTCGATAACCGACTGCCACTGGCTCAGCTCCATGCGCTTCTCAAGCTTGCCGTCCTTAACTTTCACCATCAGGCCGTCGCGCAGGATACCGGCGTTGTTGATCAGGCCGTTTAGCTGGCCGAAGTCTTCAACGATGGCTTTGAATGTATTCTCTACATCTTCTTCCTTGGCCACGTTGCACACGTAGGCTTTGGCTTCAACGCCGGCTGCTTTGCAGGCTTCAACCGATTCGGCCAGCTTGTCTTCCATCAGGTCGATCAGCGCCAGTTTTGCGCCTTTAGCCGCCAAGTATTCGGCCATTGCACGGCCCAGACCCTGGCCGCCGCCAGTAATTGCGATTACGGAGTCTTGAAGTTTCATAGTTTGCCCTTAGTTAGTTTCTCAGTGATGGTAAGAATTAACTGTGTGCCTGTGGCTTTGAGTCATTATTTGTATGGCGCGGAGTATACCAGACGTTGCCGAACACACATTCACGACCTCGAGGCCAATATGCCGGTTTTTCTGTTTCTTTTTATTGTCATGCCCGTTGCCGAACTGGTGGTGCTCATCAAAGTAGGGGGCATGATTGGTGCTCTAAATACCATTGCGTTGGTGTTTTTAACGGCCATTATTGGTGCCTGGCTGCTACGTAAGCAGGGCCTGCAGACCTTATTGAGGGCGAATCAGCGACTCAACAGTGGTGAGCTGCCGGCGAAAGAGGTGGCTGAAGGTCTGATTTTGGCAGTGGGTGGTGCAATGTTGCTCACACCGGGCTTTATTACCGATGCTTTTGGTTTCTTCTGCTTGTTACCGGGAACACGGCATTGGCTGGCCGGGCAAGCGATGAAGCGCATGGTGGTGGCAGGGCAAAGCCGAAGTTTTCATTTTCAGGCTGGCGGCGGTTTTGGTTCGGGGCCCTTCGGCCCGCAGCGTCCGTTTGATCGCAATGCCGATGGCGACATCATCGAAGGCGAGTATCAGGATCAGACCGAATCTGACCGGGACAAGCTGGAAAAAAAGTAAAAAAATTTCATCGTGGGGTGTTGAAAACGTATTGGGCAGCCCCATTTAAGTTGCACAGATTCGCCGCAGGTCGAAAAGCTCTGGCTATCAGGTGTTTGGAGACCGGGCAGTTTGTCGGGTCCGGGGTTTCCGGCCAGACATTTTTAACAAGCAATTGTCATTGCCACATTAATCTAACTATTGGAGAAACCGAGCAATGAAGATTCGTCCGCTACACGACCGTGTTGTTGTGCGCCGTAAGGAAGAAGAAGAAAAAACTGCAGGTGGCATCGTGCTGCCGGGTAACGCTAAAGAGAAGCCGTCTCAGGGTGAAGTGATCGCTGTGGGCAACGGCCGCATTCTCGAGAATGGCGAAACTCGTTCACTGGCAGTCAAAGTGGGTGACACCGTTGTATTCGGCCAGTACGCCGGCAATACCGTGAAGGTAGACGGTGAAGAGCTGCTCATCATGAGCGAGAACGATATCTACGGCGTGCTTGAGTGATCGCGTAAGCGACTCGCACGAACGAACATTTATCCGATCGATCAAATTTCGGTTTAACGAACAGGAATTAGAGACATGGCAGCAAAAGAAGTTCAGTTTGGTGATAGCGCCCGCAAGCGCATGGTAAAAGGTGTAAACGTTCTGGCTGACGCCGTGAAGGTTACCCTGGGCCCCAAAGGCCGTAACGTGGTTCTGGAAAAATCTTTCGGTGCGCCGACCGTAACCAAAGACGGTGTATCTGTCGCTAAAGAAATCGAGCTGAAAGACAAGTTCGAAAACATGGGCGCGCAGATGGTTAAGGAAGTTGCTTCCCAGGCCAACGAAACTGCCGGTGACGGCACCACCACTGCAACCGTTCTGGCTCAGTCTATTGTTAGCGAAGGCATCAAAGCCGTAACCGCTGGCATGAACCCGATGGACCTGAAGCGCGGTATCGACAAAGCGACTGCTGAAGCCGTTAAAGCGATCCGTGAAATGGCGACTCCGTGCGACGACAGCCGCAACATCGCTCAGGTAGGTACTATCTCTGCCAACGGCGACGAAACCATTGGTAAGATCATCGCTGACGCCATGGAGCGTGTCGGTAAAGAAGGCGTGATCACCGTTGAAGAAGGCCGAGGCCTGGACGACGAGCTGGACGTGGTTGAAGGTATGCAGTTCGACCGCGGATTCTTGAGCCCGTACTTCATCAACAACCAGGACAACATGTCTGCAGAGCTGGACGACCCGTTCATCCTGCTGGTAGACAAGAAGATCTCCAATATCCGCGAACTGCTGCCAGTACTGGAAGCCGTTGCGAAAGCTGGTAAGCCGCTGCAGATCATCGCTGAAGACATCGAAGGCGAAGCGCTGGCGACTCTGGTTGTGAACAACATGCGCGGTATCGTCAAAGTGAACGCGGTTAAAGCGCCTGGCTTTGGTGACCGTCGTAAGGAAATGCTGCAGGACATCGCCATTCTGACTGGCGGTACTGTGATTTCCGAAGAAGTGGGTCTGACCCTTGAAAACACCACTTTGGATGACCTCGGCACCGCTAAGCGTGTGAACGTCACCAAAGAGAACACCACCATCATCGATGGCGCTGGTGCTCAGGCTGACATTGAAGCCCGCGTTGAGCAGATCCGTAAGCAGATCGAAGACAGCTCCTCCGATTACGACAAAGAGAAGCTGCAAGAGCGCGTAGCCAAGCTGGCTGGTGGTGTTGCGGTGATCAAGATCGGTGCTGGCTCTGAAGTTGAAATGAAAGAGAAGAAAGCCCGCGTTGAAGACGCGCTGCACTCTACTCGCGCTGCCGTTGAAGAAGGCATCGTTGCAGGTGGTGGTGTAACTCTGATCCGTGCTATCGCAGCTCTGGATAATGTAGATGCGATTAACGAAGAGCAGAAAGCCGGTGTGAACATTCTGCGTCGCGCGATGGAAGCGCCTCTGCGTCAGATCGTATTCAACGCAGGCGGTGAATCTTCTGTAGTGGTTGCGAAGGTTCGCGAAGGCGACAAGGCCTTCGGTTACAACGCAGCAACTGAAGAATACGGCGACATGCTGGAAATGGGTATTCTTGACCCAGCCAAAGTAACTCGTTCCGCACTGCAGGCTGCTGCTTCTGTAGCGTCGCTGATCATCACCACTGAGGCGATGGTTGCTGACGAACCGGCTGAAGAAGGTGCTGGTGCCGCTATGCCTGATATGGGCGGCATGGGTGGAATGGGTGGAATGGGTGGAATGGGTGGCATGATGTAAGCATCATGTAGCTAATTCGCTCGCGTCCATCGCGTTCGGAAACCCCGAAGGTCTCTGGCTTTCGGGGTTTTTTTGTTGGCGGGCCAGAACTCCGCCGAGGTCATAGTAGGCACGTTACCGCGTACTAAAGGGTCGATAACCTCTGGGATGTTAGTTGCCAAGGAACATGCCTGTTATATAATGCGGACTATGAATAATCCCACCAGCAATCGTCGCGGACGAAAAACGAGCAAAAGCCAGTTGGCCGATGGCGAGTACACAATCGACGATCTCGCGCGCCGCTGCAGTACCACTGTGCGTAACATCCGAGCTTACCAAGACCGAGGGATTCTCGAGTCTCCTGAAAAGCGCGGGCGTTTGGGCGTTTACTTTGACTCGCATGCCGCTCGACTCGATATTATTAATAACCTGCTAGATCGTGGGTATTCCATTGATAATATCCGCGAGTTGCTCGCTGCATGGACCGACGGACGAAACTTAGAGGACATCTTGGGCTTGGAGAAGGCGATCACGCTTGCTTTCTCGTCTGAAGCGCCCCGAGAGTACAGCCTTGCCGACCTCATTAAGATGTTTGGCCTTAATAGTGACAGCAAGAGCATGATTGATGAGGCCGTAAAGTTGGGCCTGATTGAACGCAAACGCACTAAATTTGTGGCACCGAGCCCTAGGCTCATTGAAGCCGGTGCTCAGTTGATCAAGCTGGGCATGCCATTTGAAGAAATTCTCGACCTCTTGCGGCTTTTGAGGGGAAATGTACAGCGTGCCGCCGACGGCTTGGTAAAAATTGCTGTGGCCCGCTTCGACGATTTTGGGGATGAGCTACCGCCCTCCGAGACTATCGGAGAGCTTTCTCAGCTGATTTGGCGGCTCCGTCCGCTCGCACATCAGACCATTCGGGCTGAAGCAGAGCTTGCTCTTAATCGCTCTCTACGCAATTTCTTAGGCGATCGCCTCTCGGCTGTAATAGAAAACATGCAAGAGGAGCAATCATGAGACTGACTTTACGTGGCAGATTCGTTCGGAATTTCACGTTTTTTTAAACGGCAGGAGCTTCCTCGCAGAGGGGGTCTACCCGCAAGGAAGCTCAGAAGTGACTGGCGTTCAGTTTAATGCATCAAGCGGATTCGGCGATGGCCTTTGCTTCAGGCTTTTGTGTGGCGAGA
The DNA here is from genome assembly GCF_023016065.1 of Marinobacter sp. S0848L. Taxonomy (GTDB): domain Bacteria; phylum Pseudomonadota; class Gammaproteobacteria; order Pseudomonadales; family Oleiphilaceae; genus Marinobacter. Next base: position 113,504 of record NZ_JALKAQ010000008.1, read on the forward strand.
TAGGCGGGCGAGCCGTTTAGATAGTTCAAGGCGAGTTCTGTTGATCCTTCGTTAGAGGGATTATAAAGCGGTGACAGAAAGGATAGCTCTTTCAGGGTCAGCCAGCTCAGACTTGGCAGATGACCTGTTTTCGCAGCGCGACTCCATTCACGCCAAATCCACGGCCGGAAAATGCTGGGTCTTTTTTTGGCGAAGCGTGGGTCCTGTTTCATCAGATGTGCTGCACCGTCGGCCCACAATCCGAAAATAAGAGGGAAGGTAATCAGCGCCAAATAGGAGCGAGAGACATAGCTGCCGCCAAGGTGCTGATATAAATCAAAGGCCACACAACGGTGTTCAACCTCTTCAGCGCCATGCCATCGCAACAGATCGAGAAGCACTTCATCCGCACCAGCATCGTCCCACGTTTCGTTTTCTAGCGCGTACATGCCAAGAACGCACGTCATGTGTTCGATGGCTGCGACTAAACCTAAGCGAAATACCAGCCAGTTCCGCTCTAATCGTTTGGGAATTTTTTGTCCAAACGGATTGTCGGCCAGTGCCACCTTGAACAGACTATCCATGAAATCGGTATTTCGAGCCGTTTCTATGTTGTGGTTTTGCAAGTATTCCTCGACGGCGCCGCCATGAGCGCGTGCGTGCATGGCTTCCTGTCGGATAAAGGCTTGAACGTCCTCTCGGAGTTTCTCATCGGTGATGTGTGGGAGGGCCTTGTTAAAAAGTCGGCAAAACCAATATTCTCCAGCGGGCAGGATCATATTGATTTGATTAATGAAATAACTCGCAAATGGTTGCCCGGGAATCCATTCCAATGGCGTGTCTGCCCAGTTGAATTCCACACGACGCGGAGTGAGAGAATGCGGGCTTGAAGAGCCTTTTTGCTGTTTTTGAAAGCGCGGCCAGTTTAACTTGCTAGCTTTTGAAGCAGTGGTTGTTGCCATTGTTAATCTCCTGTTGATGTTAAGCCAGCTCTAGCTTTGCCAGCCAGCGGCTCAGTGACGGAGAGGCCCGCCCGATGAGGTTCAGGCCGTATGCTTCCGGGCCAACCAGCACCTCATCTTGGTCATTTATCAATGCCTTAATAATGCTGGTGGAGACGGCTGCGGGGCTGAGGTTTCGACGGGCATACAACTTGGATGCCCGGTTTCGGTCTTCGTTTTCGGCTTCAGCGCTTTTGCCCACAAATCGTGTCCGATCGGTAATTCCGCTGTTCACAATGCCTGGGCATACAGTGATGACTCTGACACCGTGATGGGCCAGATCGGCCCGCATACAATCGGAAAGCATGCGAACAGCGGCTTTGGTGGTGGAATAGGCGCTCATGGAACGATTAGGTGAGAACGCTGCTGCAGACGAGACGTTGATAATAACGCCACTGTTTTGAGCTTCGGCCATTTGTTTGCCGAAGAGCTGAGAGCCGTGAATGACAGACCAGAGGTTCACATTGAGAATCCGTCTCCAGTCTGCGCGGCTGGTTTGCAAAAAGGGGCCAGCCATCCCGATGCCGGCATTGTTGATCAGAATGTCGGGGACTTGTTCTTTTTTGGCGAGCTCGCGTGCGAGTTTATCCCAGCTACCGGCGATTCCTACGTCCATGGTATAGCTCGTTGCTCGAGCACCGAGAAGGCCTACTTGTTCAGTGGTACGCGCAGCGGCATCAGGGTCAATGTCGATTGCGATGACATCTGCGCCGGCTTTAGCGAGCTCGAGCAGTGTCTCTCGCCCAATGCCATTTCCGGCTCCGGTCACAACCGCCAGTTTGCCGCTGAATACCTTTCGCTCTCCCTGAGCACGGTGGCGATCCAATCCGGATGGAGCATCGCTATCGGGTACGCCGGATTCAATGAAATCAACAAAGCGACAAAGACGATTCGCTACAACCTCAGGATGGCTAACCTGTATCCAGTGTCCGCAATTGATTTCTTCGCACCAAAGTCGCGGAACCCACTTGTGCAAGTCTTCAAATAGCATTGGGGTTACAAACTTGTCTCGTTTTGGAACAAGAAGCTGTACGGGAAGTTGTGTGGACTTCTCTTGTGGCGAGGTTATTCGCGGGATTACGTTGGCGCGGTATAGGCGAACGCCCACTGCCCCATCTTTCCGCTGACTGTCAGAAGAGGGGCATTCTGCAATACCTTCAACGTGCTGAAGCAAACGGGGCCAAAGTTTATCCAGTCCCGATTTCCATAACGTGGGGGCTAAAACGGGAAGGTGAAACGCAGCGATGTACCATGAGTGAGCGACTTGTTTGGCTATTTTGTTAATTTTCGCAGGTTCTCCGCTCTTCAGGCCTTGTTTTAACCAATAGCCAACGTGGTCCAGACTGGGGCCTGAAATTGAAGTGTATGACTTTATGCGCTCTTGAAGGTTGGGATGAGTGGCAAACTCCCAGCATTGTATTGAGCCCCAGTCATGGCCAACAAGATGCACAGGCTTTTCGGGGCTAACTGCGTCCAGAACGGTACGAAAATCAGCCGTTAGATGCTCCAGGGCATAGTCCTTGGTGCGTTGGGGGGCGTCGGATTTCCCCGCACCGCGTACATCGTACACGGCGACATGAAAGCGTTTTGCAAGCTCGTCTATTGTGGCGTCCCAGATATGGCTGCAATCGGGGTAACCGTGCACAAGCACGATGGTCGTATCGGTGCTTTTGTTCCACTCGCGAACGCGAAGACGAAGCCCTTTATTCTCGATGTATTGGCTGCTTTCGTTCATGGCTTGATCTCTCTCTTTATTATTACATTATCTAGTGTAACAATAAGGTGTGGCTCGGTAAATAATGTGTAAAACTTGGCGGGTGCGCAGGCAAAGTGTTCTGGCAGGTCTGATCGCTGTTATATGTTACATTCGTTGATGTTAAGAATGTTAAGGTGTTCTTGTGAGGATATGAGCCGCTTGATGTGCTGACGTACCCCTTAAAAAATCAGTCTAATTCATGATTATCGGAGTATTTCTCAATGAAAAGTTTGCAAAACAAAGTGGCGGCCGTGACCGGGGCTGCGTCTGGTATAGGGCAAGCTCTTGCTAAAGCCCTTGCGAAGGAAGGTTGCCACCTCGCGTTGAGTGATGTGGACTCCGTAGGGTTGAAGAAAACGGTATCTGAGCTGAAACAGTTCGATGTCAAAGTGTGTCACGACGTATTGGATGTGTCTGATCATGCGGCGATGAACAAGTGGGCCGACAACGTTGTTGGTTATCACGGTAAGGTAAATCTGATTTTTAACAATGCCGGTGTGGCGATGGGCGGCACTGTTGAAGAAACGCCTTTGGAAGACTATGAATGGATCCTGAATATTAATTTGTGGGGCGTGATATATGGCACCAAGGCGTTCTTGCCCTATTTAAAATCGACGGGTGAAGACGGGCATGTGGTGAACATTTCAAGTGTGTTTGGCTTGTTCTCGCAACCTACTCAAAGTGCTTACAACACTTCAAAGTTTGCAGTGAGGGGATTTACGGAATCGCTTAGACAAGAGCTGGATCTGGAAGGAGGGAGAGTGTCAGCAAGCTGCGTTCACCCAGGCGGCATTAAAACCAACATCGCAAAAAATGCGCGAATGAACAAAAGCGTTGAGCGTATCGGTAAGCAAGCGAGCGCGGAGGAAATGCGCGATCAGTTCGAGAGCCTTTTCATCACCACCGCTGAGAAAGCGGCGACCGTCATTTTGAAAGGAGTGAAGAGTAACCAACGCAGAATACTGATCGGACCAGACGCCAAGCTTCTGGATGTCATGGCGCGAGCGTTGCCGGCCTCGTATCAAACCTTGGTGGAAAAATCGCTGGCGTTCACAGCGAGGTAGTCATTCTGAGAAAGGGCGCGGACTGTAAGGCATACAGTCCGCGTTCTGACGCTTCATAGTCAGGCGGCTATGGTTTCCTGATCGGCGAGAAACTGGTCGATTTGCTGCAGGTACTCACGGTTGTCGTGATCCCACGGGTGAAAGTCGGGTCGAAAGTAATCCAGATAGTTGCCGATTTGACGGCGCAGTAATCCAATATCTCCCATCGTGTATCTGAAAAAGTTCTTCCAGCCGTCCCAGTTGGTGATTTGTCCCTCATTGCGCAATGCTGCAATAAACGCAGGAATCGTTAAACCCCAAAAAATCACGGTCGCAGTCACGAGGCCCGCACTTCGGCCCAGGTAGGCGCCTGCACCTCGCCCCATGACGACATCCCAAACGTCATAAGCAACGGCTTTGTGCTCGGTTTCTTCCAGAGCGTGCCAGCGCCACAAAGCGGCATATTGCGGATCCGCACCTTCGGTGGCAAGTGGTTCGGATAACACTCCGTCAGCCAACAGGGCCGTAAAATGCTCCAAAGCGATCGTCGATGAAAGCCCGAAAGATTTGGGTGCATGCTTGGTCGCGCTTTTAAGCAGTTTGGTCACTACCCGTTCAAACGTTCTGGCGGCCGGCGTTTTGGCTAAGAACGCGGAATTGTACTCCTCATGTTCACGACCATGCATCGCCTCTTGACCAATAAAGGCTGTGACGGCTTTTTTCAGCTCAGGGTCTTCAATCTTGTCCCGGTAGGCTCGAACGCTATCGATAAAGAATCGCTCACCGACAGGAAGAATGGTTGAAAAAATATTGAGGAACGTCGTGAAAACCGGGCCGCCAGAATAGTGCCACTCACTAATAATCTTTGGGTCCAAGGCGAACCGAATGTCGCGTCTTGTCGGCATTAACATCGGTGTGTTCGTGTTTGGCTGACTCATATTAGCCTCCAACTGGAGTTGGTTTATTACGTGCACTAATTGATCTCCTGTACAACGTTACATTGACCAGTGTAGCATTGTCTACAGGTTCCGTTTACTCTGATTGAATCGTGGGGTGCGGAGGGTGATTCTGTGGTGGGGCTAGTTGACGCGGAGATAATATGAGTAAGCACGTTGATGTATTGATCATAGGGGCCGGCTTGTCAGGGATAGGGGCAGCGGCTCATTTGAGAAGAAATTGCCCGCAAAAGACATTTGCGATCCTGGAAAGTCGATCGTCTATGGGCGGCACTTGGGACCTGTTTCGTTATCCGGGTATACGGTCAGACTCTGACATGTTTACGTTGGGTTATAGCTTTAAACCATGGACAAGTGAGAAGAGTATTGCCGACGGCGCTTCGATCCTGAACTACATAAAGGACACTGCACATGAGTACGGCATCACAGAGAAAATCACCTATGGAATGCAGGTTGTCCGTGTCGAGTGGGATAGTGCGAAAGCGCAATGGACAGTCATTGCTATTCTGAAAGATAGCAACGAAGAACATGTTTTCACGTGCAATTTTTTGATGGGTTGCACGGGTTACTATAACTACGATTCGGGTTATACGCCTGAGTTTCCGGGCATTGAAAAATTCAAGGGAGAGGTTGTTCACCCGCAGAAATGGACAGACGACATTCAGTATCAAGGCAAAAGAGTCGTAATTATCGGGAGCGGGGCCACGGCCGTTACCTTATTGCCTGCGATGTGCGGTCAGGCGGAGCATGTGACGATGTTACAGCGGTCGCCAAGCTACGTGGCATCTGTACCGGAGAAAGATCATATTTCTATTGGCTTGCGAAAGGTCTTGCCTGAGAAGCTGGTCTATAAATTAGCTCGGGCAAGAAACGTTGGTGTCCAGCTTGGCGTTTACCGGCTTTCCAAACAAAAGCCTCAAGCGGTTAGGCGCCTTCTGCTGATGGCCGCCAAGCGCCAGCTGGGCAGGGATTTCGACATGACACACTTCTCACCGCACTATAATCCGTGGGATGAACGGCTATGCGCGGTACCCAATGGCGACTTATTCAAAGCGTTGAAGCAAAAAAAAGCTTCTGTGGTTACTGATCATATCGACAGCTTTACCGAGCAAGGGATTCGGCTGAAATCCGGTAAGGTGCTGCAAGCAGACATGGTTGTGACAGCGACTGGATTGGATATGAAAATATTTGGTGGGGTCACGCCCGTAGTCGATGGGCGAGCTGTAAATATCGGTGAATGCCTGATCTATAAAGGCTCCCTGGTCAGCGGCCTGCCGAATTTTTCTATGACGTTCGGATACACCAATTCATCCTGGACGTTAAAAGCCGATATGATAGCTGAGTATTGCTGCCGCCTGATCAACTATATGGATAAACACGGGATCCCTTACTGCGTCCCCGAAGCTCGGGGCGATGATTACTCTGATGCGCCGTTTCTAGACTTGCAGTCGGGATATGTGGCACGGGCCCGGCATTTGTTGCCGAGACAAGGCAATAGTGGCCCGTGGAAAGTCATACAAAGTTATTTGCACGACACCGCGGTGATTCGTTTTTCAAAGGGCAGCGAGCCTGGGCTGAGGTTTGCTAAAGCAAATCCGAAGAAAAAGGCAATAGCGGCCTTGCTTGGCCCGGTAGGACTCAAGTTTTCCTGAAATTCGGGCTGGGGGTAATCGTTTCTGCTCGCGAGAATTGACGCATAACAAAGTTCAGTTTTTTGCTCTTTTTTGGTTTGTATAGAAAACCCCGCGCTGGATCACATCCACGCGGGGTTTTTTGTTGCTTTAATCATGCGCTTGGCAATTGTGTTTGTTAGACTCGGCAACCGGCTTACAAATGTGCACGATGCAATGAGTGAAGATACCCCAAAACCTTTTTTTCGCCCCGGCAAGTTCATCTTGCTGTTGCTACTTGGGCTGTTTGTCTTTGCGGTGACGCTTGTTATTCGGATGCCGATTGGCTGGGCCTGGCATCAGGTGTCGGGGCAGATAGACCTTCCGCCTCAGGTACAGGTCCGTCAAATGTCGGGCAGTTTGTGGGGTGGTGCGGCGAAAGTGCATTTGGCGGGATTCCCCGCGCGGCTACAGTGGCAACTGGATTGGCCATCGTTTACTGATTTGACCCTTCCACTCGCATTCACAGTTTCTTCGCCGCAATCTCGTTTGAAAGGTATGGCCTCAGTGAGTTTGGCTGGCAATTTTGAAGTTGAGGCCGACGGTATCGTGACCGTTGCCGAATTTAAAGACCTTATCCGCCAAAGCGGCGGGGCCATGATAGACGGCAAGGTGGTTATTGATCGCCTGAAACTGCGTTGGGCTGATGAGCGGCTGCAACACGCCCAAGGCTTGGGGCGGTGGGATGGTGGTTTGGTTACCTGGCCAATGGGGAATCAAACCGGTCAGGCTCAGTTTCCGCCAATGCAGGCGAACCTGGATACGGTAGAAGGTGGTGTCGCATTAGATATTTCGGAGCAGGGCGGTGATGGCCCCGCGGCGGATGCCAGTATCCTCTGGGACGGCATGATGGAAATTCGTGTGTACAAGCGGATGGTGGATTTGGCGCAACAGCCTTGGTCTGAAAACAGCAGCCCAAGCGATGTGGTTTTTCGGGTTAAACAACCTCTTTTGCCGGGAGGTTTATAAAATGTCTGTTTTGTCCGTGAAATCACAAGAACGAATGTCTCGAACATTGGCCAATCTGCTGCTCCTTGCTTTGGTGATGTATTTGGGAGTGGAGCTTGCACGGGTTGCCTGGCTGTATGCCTGGCCGGAGCAGCCTGTGCCGGAATTGTATGGGCAAGGAACTGGCGCGCAGAGTGCTTTACTAGGCAGTGGCTTGGCACCGATAGCCGGGTACGAATTGTTTGGCCGGTCTGCGTCTCAGGCCGGTGTTGCGGATGTTATTCGAGAAACCGCACCGGAAACTGGCTTGCGTTTGCGCTTGGAAGGCGTGTTGATAGGGCGGCGTCCGGAAGACTCCGGTGCTATAGTTGCCGGAAGCAACGGAGAAACGGAATACTACCGGGTAGGCGATAGGCTGCCGGGTAACGCAGAACTTGCTGAAGTTGAGCCCACTCGCATATTAATCAGGCGAGGCGGGCGATACGAATCGCTGGCCTTTGAAGAGGTGCTCGGGGTTGACGGGATTGTGGCGAAAACACCAAAGGAAGAATCTCGTCCCCTAGGTTCGCCTGACGACATTCTGGCCAGCGCCAGGGCTCAACTGGATGCTCAGGGCGCAGCGGCTCTGCGCGCTTACGGGTTGAGCCCCGCCAGCGACAATGGCCAATCCGGATACGTGTACGATGGCTCGAATGCCATGCTGAACGCCGTTAATCTGAAACCCGGTGATGTGATCACAGCATTGAATGGCCAGCGGTTGGGCGATTTTGAACAGGATAAAGCGTTGTTTGACGAATGGCGCAGCCAGCCGCGGCTGGATATAGAAATAGAACGTAACGGAAGTCTACTTACGGTCAGCTACGCCATTCCCGAGCAATGGCGCAACTGATCGGGTAATTCAATACAGGACGATACCGCCAGATGTATAACCATAAAACAAACATCCTCAGGGCACTCTTATTTGTTTTTCTGCTGCCGTTAGTGGCCGTGGCACAGGCGCAGGAAGAAACGTGGAGGCTGAATCTCAAGGAAGCAGATATACGGGCCTTCGTAACTCAAGTTGCGGACATCACCGGCTACAGTTTTGTGGTAGACCCGCGAGTGAAGGGCAAAGTCACGGTGCTGTCGAGCGCACCGATGAACAAAGACGAAATTTACGATCTCTTTTTGGCGGTACTGAACGTGCACGGCTTTACTGCCATTCCTGGCGAAGAGGTCGTGAAAGTGGTGCAACAGGTGGATGCTAAACAATCCGCTGAAATACTGGATCGGTTTAACGCAACACCCTCTGAACAACTGATTACCCGGGTTATCCAGATTGATAATGCCAACGCGCTGGAGTTGGTGCCGATTCTTCGCCCCTTGGTTGCTAAATACGGGCATTTGGCCGGAGTGGCGGCGGCCAATGCCCTGATCGTGAGTGACCACTCATCCAACATTCAACGCATCGAACAGATCGTTCGTGAGCTCGACAGCCCCTCCCGTTCTGAGGTGGAAGTCATCCAACTTCGTGAAGCTTGGGTTGGCGACATGGTGAAGTTGCTGCAGGAATTGGCGCCAAGTGAATTGGGCCGTGCCGGTAACGACAATGTAGCCAAAAAATACAACGTGACGGCCGATGAACGCAGTAATCGCCTGATTCTGCGCGGCGACGAAGTCTTCCGTGAAAAGATGCGAGTGCTGATCCGCAAACTGGACCAGCCCTCCGCAAGCGGCGGCACAACCAAAGTCATCCGCCTGCGCCACGCCGATGCCAAAACCCTGACCGAAATACTCAAAGGCGTTATGGGCGAAGCCATTAAAGAAAGTGGCGGCTCTGGCGGCACCGGTGGCAGTGCAGGAAACCCGAACAACAACTTTGCTGTTTTCGCAGATGAAGGTTTGAACGCCCTGGTGGTTCGTGGCGACCCTTCCTTGATGCAAGAAGCGGAGCAGATTGTTTCTCAATTGGATGTTCGCCGTGCTCAGGTGATGATCGAGGCGGCGATCGTTGAGATCAGTGATGAGCTGGGCGACCAGCTCGGTGTGCAACTGGCCGCTGGCGACGAATCCGCGTCGGCTCTGCCAGTACTGGGAACCAACCTGACCAGCGGTTCGGGTATGGTTGGCCTGAATTCCGTAATCGGGGCGCTGGTTGGCGACGTGGTACCTCAGCTAGGTTCGGGCGTCACCATTGGTGCGGGCAACCGTGACGAGAACGGAATTACCTGGGGGGTGCTGATTCAGGCATTGTCCTCAGCGTCGGCGGCAAACCTGTTGTCTACGCCGAGTATCATTACACTGGATAACCAGGAATCAGAAATTATTGTGGGTCAGAACGTGCCATTCCGCACCGGGCAATCTACGGTCACCGGCGACGGCACAACCAACCCATTCACCACCATAGAACGCCGCGACGTAGGCTTGTCACTGAAAGTAACCCCAACCATCAGTGCAGATGGCCTGGTGCGGATGGTGGTTGAGCAGACAACCGAGGATATTTCGGCGACGACCGTAGCCGGAGCCTCCGATTTGATTACCAATAAGCGGGAGATCAAAACCACCGTGCTGGCAGACGACGGCGAAACCGTTGTACTGGGTGGGTTGATCAAAGACGACTATCAGGTCAATACGAGCAAGGTGCCGCTGTTGGGCGACATTCCATACTTGGGCCGGCTGTTCTCGTCTGAGAGTGAAAGTCGCGTGAAGCGCAACTTGCTGGTGTTCCTGCGCCCGACCATCATGCTTGGAAAGCAAGATGCGGCAGCAGCGACCCTGCAGAAGTTCAACCGTTTGTGGGATGTGAATCTGGAGGTTCGCGAGAAATTGGGCTTGCCGGAGCCTAATGCCGAACCGGCAGTGGAAATGCTGTTTGATGGGCGTCGCTATTAAACACTGATCAAGCATGAAGGGGGCCAGTTCCCGGCACACTTCAAGGCTTACGAGCCGTGCCGGGAGCTGGCCTTTTTTTGTGCTCGGGATTGGCGTCAAGACGGAGGGGGCTGCGTTGGTCGCAAAGCGAACGTTCGGATTTGGGGTAACCTTATGCGATACCTTGAATAAAGGGTTCGATGGAGACTGCATGTCGACTGATTTACTAACTATATGTGGCACGTGAACACCAACAAAGCGCTGGCGATTGTTCGTAACCCTTCTCCGGATTTGTCTGACAATGAGCGTTACTAATATAGGATTAAGGTTTGGTTCTATCTGCTAGGCACTTTTTGGAGCAGTCAGTAGTATCGCAACCTTCACTGTGACGAATGTTTTTTGCGATATTGGGTCGGTGTGCAGCCCATTTGTTTGCGAAAAGCAGTGTTGAATGTTGATTTCGAGTTGAACCCCACTTCGTAACAGATCTCGGTAACGCTATGGCGCGTATCCTTCAGTGCCTCGCAAGCCGCTTTAATGCGGTATCCATTAATCCACTCATAGAAATTCGAACCGGTACAAAGATTGATGGCAGCCGATGCCTGATGGGTCGTGGTGCCACAGGTCTCAGCGAGCACCCTGAGGGTTAGTGCATTCTCTCTGAAGAGCCCCCTTTCCATGGCATTACCAAGTTCTTTGAAAAGTGTTATGTCGGTCTCATCAACAAGCGCTGGATTGTTTTGCTTGGCTGATTCCTTTGATGCCAACGGGACAGGTGCGGTTCGCTGTATGTGCATGGGTGGATGAGCATGGGTCAACAGCAGGTAGGTAAGATAGGCAGTGGTCGGTGCCAGTACAAAGGCAACGGAAAAACTCTCACCAAAAACAAAGTAGACAAGGATTCTGATGGTCAAACTGGCAGCAATAATTAACTGGATGAGCTGGAGATGTCCCACCCATTCACGCACGGCTGCCTTGCGAGTATTGATGCCCTTTTTTCGTTGCAGCCACCAATAAAATAGACTGGAAGCACCAATAACGGCCAAATAGGAATTGCCATAAAGCGTGATCGGTTGCCAGAGCGACTCAGCAATTCTGCCCTTAAACATCCAGTGAACCTTGAGTTCCCCCGGCATGCTCCAGAAAGGTATCGCAAGGGCAGCGACCAGAATCATCGGCGCGGCATGTAGCCACCAATCCCCGGCCTTGTTTAACGCGTTATCGCCCTGAATGGCTCGAATATAGCCGAAGATACAGAAAGGCATCATCACGATAAGCGGGTCGAAAAGCTTGAGAAAGAACGGAAACCGTTCCATCAAATCGCTGGCCTGGTACATGAATTCCAGAGACTGAAGGATAACGAGGCACACCAGAGCAAGCAGGTATGCCATTGGAAGCCTGTCCTGCTGCCTGTTTACAAACCAGCTCAAACTGGCGAAAAGCAGGATGACCCCGATGCAAAGGCATATCAGTGCGACGGTACCCGTCCAGTAATTCATCTCGTCTCCATATACGAATCGATCGATTCGAACTCACAGGCTATTGTTTTTTAACGTTAAATAAAAAAGTAATCGAATCTATCGATGCGGACGACCCGATCCGACGGATGCCGTTAAATAGTCCTCGCAAAAACACAAAAACAACGAGGACTCCTCTATGGAAATTCGCTCAGGCACGGCCCTTCTTGTACTTGGCACGGTGATTTTATCAGGCTGCAACGGTGGGTCGGATAACGCAAGTTCTTCGTCATCACCGGATCAGGCTCAGTCCTATCAAGCTGATATCCGTTACACCGAGTATGGTGTGCCTCACATTACCGCAAATGATTATGGCTCTCTCGGATACGGTGTTGGTTATGATCATGCCAGAAACAATCTCTGCACACTGTCCGAACAGCTGGTCAAACTGAAATCCCAAAAGTCCCGTTACTTCGGGCCTGGCGAGCAGAACGTAAACCTGCTGACGGACGTTGGCTACAAAGCTCTTGATTATCCAGCCCAGGCTGCTGAATTATTCAAAGAACTGTCCCCTCCGTCCAGCGAACTTTTGAAGGGTTACGCAGCAGGCTTCAATCGCTCTCTGGCGGAACGTCAGGGCCCCGGTGATTATCCGTCACCCTGCCGCGGTGCGGACTGGGTTGAGCCGATAACAGCTCAGGATTTGCTCGCCTACCAGCTGGATCTTGCCGGGCTGGCCAGCGCCCGAAATTTTATCGAAGCGATCGCCGTCGCGCGGCCACCCACTTCCAAGGCGGCCGCATTTAATGTTCGGCTGGATCCTGCCAAAGTGTTTACTTCGGAAGGTATTGGTAGCAATGGCTGGGCTCTGGGGAATGAAAAAACCGACGGTGCCAACAGTCTGCTTCTGGGCAACCCGCATTTCCCCTGGGATGGCGAGCTGCGTTTTTACCAAAACCACCTGACCATTCCGGGCGAACTGGACGTAACCGGCGTTACGATGATTGGTTTGCCGGCAGTAGTGATTGGTTTTAATAACAATCTGGGATGGACTCACACAGTCTCCCAATCCAAACGATTTACCCTGTATCAACTGGAACTCGATCCGGCTGATGCAACCCGTTATGAATACGACGGTGGTTACCGTGATATGGCGACCAAAACCGTGGAAATACCGGTGAAACAGCCGGATGGTAGCCTTGCTAACTACAGTCAAACAGTCTATTTCAGTCACCATGGCCCAGTCGTTAATCTGGCTTCTTTATCGCCAGCTTTAGGTTGGACAGAGGGCTCGGCAGTCGCCTTCCGGGACGCCAACCACGGCAATACCCGGATGCTGGATCAGTGGCTTGCGATGGGCAAGGCTGAAAGTCGTGAGGTTTTCTTCCAGGCATTTGAAGAAAATCAGGGCATTCCCTGGGTAAACACCCTGATGATCGACCGCGAAGGTACCGCCAATTATATTGATGGAACGCTGGTACCCAACCTCACGCCACAGGCCGAGCAATACTGGCGGGCCGCGTCGCAGTCTCCGCAATTGGCGCCAATCTGGCAGGATGGTGCCGGCAGTGTCCTGCTGCCCGGAAACAGTTCCAATTTTGAGTGGCTGGATACCGGTGAAACTTTGTCGCCAGGGTTGATCCCTTTCAGCAAGGCACCGCAACAGACCCGCAACGACTATGTCTTCAATGCCAACAGCAGCCACTGGCTCTCAAACCTGGAGCAACCACTTGAAGGTTTCAGTATTCTTTACGGGCCAGAACAAACCATTCGAAGCACACGCACTCGTTTCAATGCAAAGCTGCTCACTGACACCAGCAGTTCCGGGCTGGCCGGTTCGGACGGCCGTTTCTCTCTGGAGGAACTCAAGAGTGTGATGACGCACAATGGTTCGCTGTTCGGTAGTGAGTGGAAAAACGCTCTGACCCAGCGTTGCACCACTTACCCGACGGTTACCTATCAGAGCGCAGCATTTGATCTTAGCGCTGCCTGTCAGGCCTTGATCAACTGGGATGGCCGCTACAATATCAACAGCGCGGGTGCACACCTGATGCGGGAGTTCCTTGCAGCATTCCGTGTATCCAGCCATCGGGAATTGGACGACGACCTGTTTGCTTCGGGCTTTGATCCCGATTCGCCGGCAATGACGCCTTCCGGTCTGGCGCCGATCGATCCTGTTGACGCAACTAATGATCCGGTGCTCCAGGCCCTTGCGGCAGCGGCGACAAGGTTGACGGACAATAGTCTTTCGCTGAATGCCTCTTTGGGTTCGCTGCAGTATGTCCTGAAAGCTGACGGTGAGCAGCCTATTCCTGTCTCCGGAGGTTATTCGTTTGAGGGCGTGTTCAACATGGCCGAAACCAAGGCGAGTTCCCGAAGCACGTCAGACCTGGCGAACACCCTGACGGGGCAGCCAACTGAAGACAGCCCTCTGTTCGCTCTGGACGAAGACGGTGATGGCCAGGATGAATTGGCTTACCGGATAAACTATGGTTCCAGCTTTGTGATGGCGCTTCAGTACACAGCTGAAGGCCCTAAGGCTGATATGTTCCTCAGCTATAGCCAGGATCACGATCCTGAGGCCGAACACTTCAAAGACCAGACGGAGCTATACAGCGACCTGGAGTGGCGACCGATTCTTTTTAAAGAGGAGGACATCGCAGCAGCGGTCGTGGAAACCGTTAATCTGCGCGAGTAATTCAGGCGTGAGCGGCCCCGTTTATCGGGGCCGCTTCGTATTGATCTGCTCCCAACTTTCTAATTCACCGCGACCTTAGTAATGTTCAGAAAAAGCGACGGATTCGGATGCCCGCCTTTGTTTAAAAGCTTGGGAAGCTCGGCTTGGTCGCAAAGCGAACATTCAGATGGTGCGATAAGGATTGGCTTTGTGGGGTGCCGGAGCGCAGCATAGGCGCGTCCGCCAACAGCCGTTTATTTTAGAATCATACTTCGATGATGATCCTTTGCATTACGTCTTTATAGTATTCAACGTAGATGGGGTAAACGCCGTCTGCTCCAAGAGATATAGCAATGCCTGCCCCCAAACGGCCATTCGAAAAGGACAGGTGACGGATTTTTTTATAGTCCGGGTCGCGAAGATTGCCGGCAATATAGCTGGTTTCTATGGCAGGTAACGCTCCATTGTAGTCAATCTTTTTAGTTAACCCATTTACAGCCATCTCTTGCGCGGTTAACTCTTCTTCCAGCCCCAAAAGCTCGGAAGGAAATGGGTCATTTTCATCATCGGTACAGAACAACTCACCTGTAGTGATGACCCGGTACATATGTTTCTGTTTTGGAAGTTCTAGCTCCTCAATTTCTGGCGGCATATTCAGATACCAAGGGTCACAGATCATAAGGCTAGCGCTATCCACGCAGACTGAACCTATGCATCTCTGCTCCAAGTCACTGTCAGAAACTTCAATAAAGTCCTTTTCCTCAGAATCCCAGACTGTGATGCTGTTTCGATACTCAGTTGCCTTTTCTAGTGAGTCTCGAAGCGATCCAATTTCTTTGTTCTTTAGCTCAATTTGCTCTTCATGGGAGGCACTATCCTCAACTAATCTGGCAAGTTCTTCCTCTCTTACCCTTATTCTGTCGCTGAGTTGTTTTTCTACGAACTCCGGCGCTCTGCGTTCTAGCTCTAGGGCCTTATCCTTCCAAAGCTTTAAATTCTGCTCAGAAACTTTTAGCTGAGTCTCTTTAAGCTGGTTGACCGCACGAAGATTCTTTATGTATGCAGCATAGATAAAACCAATAACCGCTAAAGCAGTTAGGTTCGTAGCCGCAGCAATTATTTCATACACGACATTCCCTCAATTTTATGAGCAAGACTCAGCTCACTTGTAACGCCAAGGCCACCCGTGTGACGCGCATTGTTGTACGTCTGACTACTCCACTTTTCTGTCGACAGTTTCCATACCTGGATCGAGCGCATGTGAATCCCAGTCACAGTTCCAAGTTCGACTCATTATCTCGGCTATGTCTTGCCGAACCTGAAGAGAGTTTTCTGGGGTGCAAAACTGTTCTGTTTCGGTACGCAGATTCCAGGGAATGCTATCAATGTCATCGGTCAGCTCCCCAACTGAGATAATCTTTTCCTCTCTCAAATTCTCTTCTTTGGGGTGTGCCATGTTGTCGCGGAACGACAAGAGCTGTGTCACTGACTGATAAGGACGTTTACCAAAGTCCGCTCCAGAGTCAGCTGCTTTGAAGATAGCCTTAACCCTTTCCTTCGTTCCAGGTATTGCTAGGAGATCGTAAGTATTCGGAAGATTCTGGGCAACAACGGTTGCATACCCCTCGATAAAGAACGCTTCCATAACCAACCCGGCCATCCGAAATAGCTGCGAACCTCGCGGGTACTCACGCGCATGTTTATCCAAATGATAAGAAATATTCGCAATCGTAGCGTGGGGTTTAACAATTCTTTTCCTAGTCTGGATTACTTTTTTATCTGCCATATGGTTTCCATCTCAGGACTTACAACGCCATGGCTTTGCGGCGCACCGGAGCGCCAGCGCAGGCGCGTCCGACAACAGCCGATTGTTAATGGTTTTTATTGAAGACTCCGATCTCCATGATGTCCGACGGAGGTACGTCTACGTTTATGAAGGCCTCGCAGCACTCTGAAATATCACCGCTCAAATACCTCCTCACCCTATCCGACTGAAATGGTAGCATCGCATTCAATGGAATAGATGCTGTAACCACCAGCGGCTCTCCAATCGACTCAAGGGCTTTTCTTACCTCACCAAACTTTGGCACCTGCTCTGCAAGCTTATACAGAGCCTCTCCGCCAAAGTATCGAAAAAGCTTTTCACAACCATCATCGTCTTCGAAGAGGGCCCTGTTGAGGCAAAAGCATATTTTCCCTTCCCGACTTCTCAAATTTTGACCACTTATAAACCGTCGAACTTCAGAAAAATAATCATCAAGCAGTCCACGGGAAAGGCCACCCGCCATCAGCACTCCGTCCAAATATTGGATACGCTCCTCTAAGTCGAATTTTTTCAGACCCGAAGAAGCAATATCGCCCCTTATTGCACGAGTACAGTGATAGGCCTTTACACGGACTGAACGCGGATCACCGGTGAGAGCATTCTTATGCTGATCTAGATCTATGACCACTGGATACCTTTCACGCTTTTGTTTACGAATTCGAGGAGTACAGCCCGGTCGCAAAGCGGACATTCAGCCTTGGGGGTGACGCAGAGCGCTCCGCTCCAGTGGCCTTGACATAGCGAAGCGGAAGCAAGGGCATCCGTGTGACGCGTATTGTTAAACCTTACCCGATTTTCAGTTCTGAGCGCATTTGCCGAACGATATCCTCGAAGAGCTTTTGAGATCTTTCCCCCTCAGCTTTCATCTCTCCACTGAACATGGATGTAGGGTCCGCCAGATCAATTTGCTCGAGCCGACGCAGCACCGCGCAGGATTCGTCCATTAATTTACGCTGGATATTCACATACTCATTTATCAGTTCCTGTAGCTTGTCTGAACAGACCAGCCGGAGACCATTGAGCTCACCCGTAGCTTGAGAAAACGAGGTTCTAATTCCGGCCATTAGATGATTCAGCTCCTCATTCAAACGGATAACTGGATCACTTGACTGGCCCTCAGACGCAAGAATCTCGCTCAAGCATTTTGCGTATGTCTCGGTCATGAATTCTTCAAACTGGGCATGACTGGTTGAAGAGATCTGCTCCAACGCTTTCAGGTAATGCTTATATTCAGAAAACCGAATCTCAAAATTTCTCCGGTTTTTCTCATCCCATCTCCGGAGACCAAAGAAAATTAGAGGCCCGATGATTGCGGTTACGATCGTCGGAATAATGGCTGACTGTATAACTGCCTCTAATTCCATAGGTCTCCTGGGTTTAACGCTTGGCTTTTTGGGCGCGCCGGAGCGCAGCGTAGGTGCGTCCGCCAACAGCCACTTGTTAGATTTTCACCCCTCGAGCCCACGGATATATTCATGAGAGGGCACGAATAGTGGTAAAGAAACACCGTCTCTCTCCCCGGAGAGCCGTCTTTCTCTAATTAGGACCATTTGCACGAAATAAACCACACCAGCCCTAGCCAGCTTGAGAGTTTGGAGAGACTCGCGTGCAAACTCTTGAAAACGGTAGTGTTCAACACAATCTGACTCGCCACTCTCATGTCGCAACCCCATGTCGTGGAGCACGGTAAATCGATGTGTTGAGGAATTTCTTGAGCTTTGTTTTATTGCCAAAAAACCCTGTTCATTCGATAAATCTCTAGAAATCTCAGTCATTGCCAGAAGTGCGGTATTGCCTTTCTCAACCTCTTCTTCAATTACTGGGGCCAACTCTCTCGTTTTTTGGCCCTTCTTAACTTTCTTAAACCAGGCAGTCTTCATCGATGCACCCTTGGCCCCATCAATCCCCAAGTAAGACAGTGAAGCCACCGCGATTTTATCAAGGATGTCCAAAGCACTACGTTGGGCCAAAGCTAAAGCTGACTGATTTACGCCGTAGCAAGCGTAATCGAGAGTGTCATTATAATTGCCAGTTTCTTTGAAGCGCTCATGGGATGCGTCGAAGAGTAATTGCCTTGCCAGTATGTACTCAGATTTTAGGACGTTGACCATCGCAAAAATCTCAGGAACGCTCCCGCCTGATCCTGTAGTCGATATTACCGACGCTATATTAATATTGTCCCAGTATTGAGAACCATGTGCGTGGGAGTGAATGGTCGGCGAGAGCGTCAGATTGTTTTTTACGACGAAGCCCTCATAGTTATCAACATGAGCGACTTTCTCTGTTTTTTTGATTGGACGAATATCAGTTATTTCGCCCGTGATCCCGTTGACCCCATGTTCACCAGAGTATGAATGTATTGTTTCGATATTCTGACTAACATGATCTGCAAGGTGTTCCATTTCTGACTTCACCAATTCGGGCTCGCCCAAGCCTTGATTCAATGCATACCTGAGCATTTTTAAGGCGCCAGAGCTTGCGACCCCATTTTTTGGGTTTTCCTCTAGGGCTTGAGAATATAAATCATATGCTTCTACCCAGCGATAGGAGGACCAAAGAAGATTACCCAAATTAGTAAAGGACTGAGACCGAGTGTCATGAGATGCTTCCGAATCAATCGCTGCTTTGTAGAAGAGCTGGCGTGCTTCTAATCGATACTTTTCAGTTATTCCATACCAGCTATACCCTTCGTACCTCGTAGACAAGGCAAGAGCGTGCAGGCCATTCGCCAAGTTATAGCTGAGCTCCGAGTTTTCTTTACACTTGCCGACAATAAACCGAAAAATTTCAACTCCTTTAAAGACTGAATCAAAGTCCTTCAGTAACCCTCCAGCGTCCACCAGAATGACTGCTTTCAACATATCAATGTTGATACTCCCGGAGAGCTCCAGCGCTTGACGAATAGCTTCCTGCGGATTCTCATCGACCAAGCGATTCAGCTTTTCCGCTTGTTCAGCAAATTCCACTCAGCCTCCTGAAAATCTAACGCCCCGCTCACGCGGCGATTGGGAGCCGCGAAGCGGCGGAAAATCGGTCGCCGTGCAGCCGATTGGTATATTCACAGATGCTCAGCTAACCACTGCACTACTTGAGGCTTCCCCACAGGGGAGTAACGACTCAGATGTGGTAAGCCTGCCACATAAACTGGCCTATCATTTATACGACAACGAAAGCCTTTTACCTGCCAGTTGCCATGACCCGATGGCATATTCTCTTCTTTTCCCCCAAACATCGCGTGCAAATATCCGTAAGGGGAATCGACAGAGTTTCCGAATGCGATTATTAGCTTCGGTTGTACTACTTTCAGAATGGCTTCGTGAACTGGCCAGCATCTCTTGGCTAAAGAAAAACTTATGTCGTTAGCCAATCGACTTTGAAAGAAAATCAGGTTACTCGCACAGACCGCTGAAGTTTCCAACCCAAGTTCGTTGAGCAACCAGTGAATTCTTTTTTGAAGTGGAGCCTCCCCAGGCTCCCATGCACCATTACCATTGCTCCAGCGCTCATCAATGTATGAGTTATCACTGAATGACAACATCGACTGTACGCTTTCACCAAGTGGCGCTCCATTGCTGCCACCCGGATTAAAGCCGAGCAAATAAACACTTCCGGGCTTCAATGTCTCATGGCTGCTGTAAAGGATGCCTCCTGGCTCCCCCAAGAGATCCGAGAGGCTCTCCTTAGCAATGCTCGGAATTTCATCCTTTGTCATGCGCGTACTCCTTTGAATATAGCGCCGCCATAAACGGCTGCTGATCTTGCACCACTTTGGTGAACGCTTTGAGCACTGAGCTTTTCATAGGTGTATTGCTGAAGGCAAATGTTTGCCTCAGTCGGGGAATTTGGGGAGCTCGACTGGTGCGGGGCGAATGTTCGCTTTTGTTTAATAGCAAACCTATCAGTAGTCCTCAGGGTGTGCCTACATGGTTATAAAATGTCGAAGCGGTCCCAATTATGGTTTCCAATACACTTACAGTGGCGGCATAGGGCAATCCAGTTGATCGGCTACCAGCCTCATCAATTCGTATTCCCGAACCTCCACCTTGCCGTCATGCGCAATGCAGTGACCGCACGCATCGATGATGCCGGGCTTCAATAAGGGCGACAACCTGCTCAGAGAGGCTAGAGCGGCCTGTAGCTCTTTGATAGAGACTGTTGAAGCCGGAGGTTGATTTGGCTCTGAGAAGAAGCCTGCGATGGCTTCCTGGTAGAGTTTGGCTGCCTCTTGCTCGGAATGGGAGCCAGCGCGGGCGAATAGCCCGACAACACATTCAATGTCAGCCCTTACCGAGCGATAGTTCCTGTGCCTTACCGGCACCGCCTGTTCTGCGTTGGGAGCCAGGTGCCGGTTCAGGAAGGTGTTCAATGCCAGTTCGAATAAGCTCAGCCGATTATCGGCAGTGACCAGTTTTTGGACGTTACTCAGGAGTAGGCGGCGTTCGTCGGCATCTAACTTTCTGAGTGCCGGCATTGCCAATTCGAGAATCGGGAATCGGGCGGCTTCACCTAACGTTTCAAGAGTGGGGTACAGCTTGGCCAGTATGTCCTGCTGTTCCCCCATCAGTGTGTGTTCGGGCAAAAGTGCTAAGCAGCGCTCGCGCTCGTTGGCGGGGAGGTGGTACGTCAGTAAACCGTAACAAAGCTGGATGGCACCGGCCCGGGTGTAGAGCAGATTTCGGAAAGTAGCCGGCAGTTGCTGCAAGAGGTCGGCTGCAAAGGCTTCGCTCTGTGGCGTAACGGTGCCCACCCGAGTGGACAACTGGGCCGCAGGCTGAGGTGCGGTTTCGTTGAAAGAGGACCGCAACGGAGAAAGCCGGGCGCCTGGTGTGCCACGTGCAGGGCCAGCAACTTGGTTGGCCAGGTCCGCGAACCGAACAGCCTCTGCTTGAGGGGCGTTTGTTTGTAATTTTGAGCTCGGCTCGGTATCTCTCAAGCGGCTTCGAAGGCGCGCTAATAATCCGGGTTGTATCGCGTTAATGCGTTCATTGACGGGCGGGTGTGAAGCCAGCAGCGAGCTGAATTTCATGCGGGCAGACTCACCAAAACACATATGGTTCATGTCGCTGGCATGGCTGGTGGTGTCGAGGTACGCACTGGCCATGCCAATTTTGAACAATGCACCGCCAATGCCTTCCGGATTTCGGGTGAACTGTACCGAAGACGCGTCTGCCAGCATTTCCCGTTGGCGTGACACTGCCGCTTGAATCAGGCGGCCGAAGAAAACGCCTACGTAGCCGATAATCATCAGAACCAGGCCCAGAACGCCCATGGCGAATTGCGCGCGATTGTCGCTGTTTCGGCTACGTGTGGCGCTGCTGTAGAAGCCCGCTCGCAGGAGGAACTGGCCAATCTGGCCAATCATCAGAATGCCCGCAAGAATGGCAATCAGCCGTACATTAAGGCGCATGTCACCATTTAGAATGTGGCTGAACTCGTGGCCCACCACGCCTTGCAGTTCGTCCCTGTCGAGTTGCGACAGAGCCCCTTTGGTGACCACCATCACCGCTTCACCCGGGCTGTAGCCCGCCACAAATGCGTTGATGCTGGTTTCACCGTCCATCACGTACAGGTCAGGTACGGACACGCCACTGGCAATCGCCAGTTCTTCGACAATATTACGCAGTTTGCGTTCGTCGGGATCGCGGGTGTCCGGATCGATCAGCCGTGCTCCGACCATTTTCGCCACGCGCGAACCGCCGCCAGCCAGATCAGCCCAGCGTACGAGCGAGCCAATTCCGATCAAAGCGACGACTGCCACCGCGGTGGTTATGCCGTGCGAAGACAGCAGCCAATGATGAAAGGGCAGGGGGGAGCTTTCACTGCGGGTGACGAGGTAGCCGACCAGACAGACCGCCAAGGTGATGAGTACAACGGCGGTGAGAAACAAAAAAACAAGAAGGCTGGTATTGCGCCGGGCGTTCGCCTGGCGCTGAAAGAAACCGGGTGTTGCCATCAATCAGGCCTCAGAAACTGACTTTCGGGGCCTGGCGGGCTTCAGGAGATTCCAGTTGAAGTTGGGCGGTTTCTTTAAACGCAAACATCCCGGCGATGATGTTGTTGGGGAACTTCTCACGGAAGATGTTATAGGTCATTACGCCATCGTTGTAGGCTTGGCGTGCAAAGGCAACCCGGTTCTCGGTGCTGGATAGCTCTTCCATCAGTTGCTGAATGGTTTCGTTGGCCTTCAGCTCCGGGTAGTTCTCGGAAACGGCGTAGAAGTTGGCCAACGCCTTGGTCAGCAAGTTTTCGGCGCTACCCAGTCTCTGCATCTTAGTGTTGTCGGTCGGGTCTTTGGCGGCGTCTTTCTGTGCGCTAACGGCGTTGTTGCGCGCTTCCATAACCTGAGTGAGGGTAGATTTCTCATGGTCCAGATAGCCTTTGGCGGCTTCGACCAGGTTGGGGATGAGATCGTGTCGACGTTGTAGCTGTACGTCTATCTGAGCAAAGCCGTTTTTGAACTGATTGCGCAGTGATACCAGGTTGTTGTAGATGAATATCAGATAAATCACGACAACCGCGATAACAACAAGGCCGATGACTGTTGTCATTCCCATGCTTAACCCTCGAGCTGTATTTAGGCGTTATTTTCCACGATGTTGGCGTGGAAAGTCTTTACAAATTTCTCAAAATCGTCCGGCAACAACGGCTTACTGAAAAAATACCCTTGTGCGAGCTTGCAGCCGCGTTGGGTGAGGTAGTGCTCTTGCTCTTCCGTTTCTACACCTTCCGCAATAACCGTCAGGTTCAGGCTTCGGCCCAGATCGATGATGGTGTTGGCAATTCGTGTGTCTTCCTCGTTGACCAGAAGGTCCTGGATAAACTGTTTGTCGATTTTCAGGTGCTGGACCGGCATCTTTTTCAGATAGGTCAGGGATGAATAGCCGGTGCCGAAGTCGTCGACGGCAATGCTTATCCCGGCACGGTGCAATTGATGGAGCTTGGCGACCGCATCGGTGATGTTGGTCATGAAACTGGTTTCGGTGATTTCCAGTTCCAGGCGGCCTGGCGGAATTTGGTACTCGGCGATACGCGTCAGAATATCTTCCACAATGGAGTCCTGTCGTAATTGGACGGCTGACAGGTTCACTGCGATCCTCAGGTGGGAGCCGGATGCTGCCCATTCTGCAACCTGCTTGCAGGCTTGCTCCAGCACCCATTTACCAATGTTGACGATGTGGCCGCTGGTTTCCGCGATTGGAATGAATTTGTCCGGGGGCACAAAGCCGTGATCGGGGTGCACCCACCGCAGCAACGCTTCGGCACCAATAACCCGCTTGGTTTCCAGATTGATCTGGGGTTGGTAAACAACATGGAATTCCTGGTTTATTATGGCTTGAGCCAGGTCTTTTTCCATCTGTTTTCGGTCGCGGATCTCTTGATCGATGCTGGCCACGTAAAACTGAAAACGGGTGTGGCTGTTCTGTTTCGCCAGTGCCATCGTTTGTTCGGCGCTTTGCAACAACCGGTCGGCTTCGCAGGCATCGTTCGGGAAGATCGAGATGCCCAGCGTTGATGTCAGTGAGATGCGATGGCTGCCCGCTTCGACAGGGGTGCCAACAATCGCCAGAATTTTTTCAGCTGTTTCCGCAGCGTGAAAGTTGTCGCAGAGTTTTTTCTCGACCACCACAAATTGGTCACTTCCCAGGCGCGCGAGTGTGAACCGGTCTGCAGTGAAGTTAGCGGTCAAACGGTTGGCGACGGTTTTCAGAATCAGGTCTCCGGTACGAAAGCCGCATTGCTCGTTCACCGATTTAAAATCATCGATGCCGCAAACCATCAAAGAGAAGGCGTTGCCCCTGGCTTTGGAAGCTTCGATGATCTGTTGCAAGTCCTCAAGGAAGGCATCGCGGCTGGGCAGTCCAGTCAGGGTGTCAATGCGTGCCAACTCGCTGACCCGGTCTTCCGCTTCACGATACTTTTGCTGGCTCTCGGCGATCGCAACAAGCAAATTGTTGGTCGCATTCACCCAAAGGCCAAGTTCGTTTTTCTCGTGCCCCTTAGGGACCGAAAGGAGGTGTTCATCCGGGTAGTCAGGGTTGACCTTTTTCAGGGCGTGCACAATCCGCAGCAAGGGGCCAGCCAACAGCCAATTGAACAGTATGAAAAGAGTTAATCCAAGTATTAAAGCAATCACAATGCCCGAGATAAAGGTTGTGAGTGCCCGCATCAGCCATGTGTTGGCATCGTGTGCGGTGTCGAGGTGAATTTCGATGAAACCGTATGGTTCGTTCGGATTTTCGTTACGCTTGAGGACTTCTCTGTAGACCCACACCTTGCCGAAGATAAGATCGGTAATGGGTCGGAAGTCCAGGTGGCTTGGGGTACGCTGTCGACTACTAAGCTCGCTGCCATCAAGATGTGCAATCCGAGCAAAATTAATGGCTTCGAGGGCGAAGAGGCCGTCAACAACCTGCTGCCCTAACGTCTCATCAATGCTGAATACGGCTTGAGTAGCTGCGTCATACACCATCGCAAGCGTTTCTTCTGCCTGACGCTCGAGCTCTGATGATACCTTTTGTGCGTCCAGCACAACCTGCACGGTACTAAGTGCGAGCCCTGCGATTAACGCAACAGCCAGCACCCACCCCAGGATTCTAAACCCCAGATGGTTTTCGGCTTCAAGCGTTTTTCGTGTGCGGATCATTACAGCTCATTTGTGTTGGGCTAAAAGGGGGATTTGGGTCGCGTTAAAAGGCAGCCTGCACAACAGTATGGTTGATGCTGAATACGGCGCCACCGAGTATGCCTGAAATTTGTGTTATGTCTTGAAAATGCGTGTATCGTTTTGTTGCAGTTTGAACGATTTCAAAAACAGAAACGCCCGCTTAGAAACTCTAAGCGGGCGTTTCTGGTCTGACAGCGAGATTTTATTCGCTGTTCGTTCTGGATGCCTTATTAGGCCAGGTTTTCGTTCACGAAATCCCAGTTAACCAGCTTCCAGAAGCCTTCCAGGTAGTTTGGACGGCTGTTGCGATAATCGATGTAGTAGGCGTGTTCCCATACGTCGACAGTCAGAACAGGCTTGTCTGCACCAGTCAGTGGGGTTTCGGCGTTGCTGGTGTTGACGATTTCAACACTGCCGTCGGTCTTTTTAACCAGCCAGGTCCAGCCAGAACCGAAGTTGTTGGCGGCTTTGTCGTTGAACTCTTTTTTGAAGTTGTCGAAAGAGCCGAACGCTTTTTCGATGGCTTCTTTAGCTGCACCCGTTGGCTCGCCACCACCGTTAGGTGTCAGGCAGTTCCAGAAAAATGTGTGGTTCCATACCTGAGCGGCGTTGTTGAACAGAGGGCCGCTGGCGCTCTTGATGATCTCTTCCAGAGACTTATCCGCATTGTCAGTACCTTCAACCAGGCCGTTCAGCTTGGTTACGTAAGTCTGGTGATGCTTGCCGTAATGGAACTCAAGAGTTTCCTGGGACATGTGCGGTTCCAGAGCGTTCTTTTCGTAAGGCAATGCGGGAAGTTCAAATGCCATGAGGTCGTTCTCCCTGTCTCTCTTTGTTTGTGAATGTGCGTACAAGCAATATAGGGGCGGATTTCTTTTATTCAACCCTTAGCTGTAAGACTGCACGTAAATTCGGGGCTGCCAGGTAGGAACTGGGCGCAGTTTTTCACACGCCAGACCAGTTCTTCGTAGCTGTCCGCCAGAATATTGATGTGCCCAAGCTTGCGCCCGGGGCGTTCGCCTTTGTTGTAAAGATGAACGTGAGCGTAGGGTAACTCGAGAATGCGTTCGATGTCGCCATGCTCGCCGATGATGTTGATCATGCAGCTAAATCCTCGAGCTTCAACACTGCCGAGTGCGTGGCCGCTGACTGCGCGAATATGGTTCTCGAACTGGCTGGTCATGGCGCCTTCGATGGTCCAATGACCGGAGTTGTGAACCCGGGGCGCCATTTCGTTTGCAACCAGGCCGTTCTCTGTTTCGAACAACTCCAGGGTGAGCACGCCGACATACTCCAATTCGTTGAGCAGTGCTTTGATGTACCGCTCGGCGTCTTGCTGAACGTGGGCCGGGAGCCCGGGCGCTGGCGCGATGGAGTAGCGCAGAATACCTTCGTGATGGGTGTTTTCGGCAATCGGGTAGAAGGCGACATTGCCGTCTTCCGAGCGCACAGCAATCAGCGAGACTTCGCGGCTGAAATTGACGAATTTTTCGACGATAACTCGTGGGTGGCCTATCGATGCCCACGCCGCTTCTGCTTCTGCCGGGGATTTCAGAACCGCCTGGCCCTTGCCGTCGTAGCCTTCCGTGATCGATTTGGCGACTACCGGGCAACCGAGCGCTTCGGCTGCGGCTTTCAATGATTCAGCGCTGTCTGCTGTCTTCCATTCGGGGGTTGGGATGCCCAGTTGGCCGAATAAGGTTTTTTCCTCTTCCCGATTCTGGCATACCTTCAGCGCACGGGGGCAGGGGTGTACCGGCTTATGCTGAGCCAGCTTTTCGGCAACATCTACCGGCAAGTGTTCGAATTCGTAGGTGACTCGGTCAACCTTTGATAAGAAGTTGTCCAGCTGTTCCCCGTTCCGGTCTACGATGGTTTCGCCAAGGCCTGCGCTGGGGCTTCCCGACATGTCGTAAAAGACAAAGTCTTTGGCTAGCGGGTATCCGGCGAGTGCCAGCATGCGCCCTAGTTGGCCAGCTCCTAGTACACCGATTTTCATTCGAACGCTCCTGCCTCTTAAGGTTTGGGAGTGGGCATTACTGATCGCTGGGATCAGGATTGTCCAGCACGGTCTGTGTTTGAGTTGCCCTGAATTCGTCAACCGCTTCGCGCACCTTGTCGTCAAAAGTGCCGATGATCTGCGCTGCCAACAAACCGGCGTTAGTCGCGCCGGCTTTGCCAATGGCGAGTGTGCCGACCGCGATGCCGCCGGGCATCTGTACGATTGAAAGCAACGAGTCCAGGCCGTTCAATGCTTTGGACTGAACCGGCACGCCCAATACCGGCAGCGAGGTTTGTGATGCAACCATGCCCGGAAGATGTGCGGCCCCGCCAGCGCCAGCGATAATGGCCTTCAAACCACGATCTGAAGCGGTTTTCGCGTAATCAAACAGAAGGTCAGGCGTGCGGTGGGCAGAGACAACTCGTGTTTCATAAGGCACACCGAGTTTGTCGAGCATGTCGGCGGCGTGTTCCATGGTGGGCCAATCGGATTTTGAGCCCATGATAAGACCTACAAGCGGCTGCATAAGCAACAGTCCTGTGATAATTGGAAAGCCGGCCATTGTATGGATTGGTCCCCCGCCATGCAAGACAGAGGCTGACGCCAAACAGGGCACCTGTATGGTTATTCATTTTAACGTTTTGATTGGCGAGCGTATTATCTAATCTACCTTATCAAACCCTTTGTATTCAGGAGTTGTAATGGAACCCATTCGTCCCGATGACGATGAGCTGCGAGCAGACGAGCCGTTTGGCGGTGCCGAGCCAAGAGAGCCTGTAAAACCAAAAACGAAACAAGAGAAGCTTGGGAAACCACAAAAATCACCATCGCCAGCCAAAGACAAGGGTAGTGCGAGTGGCGGTAACGCGTTGCTGTGGGTGCTGTTGGTTATTGTGGCTGTTGCGGCCGGGGCCGGTTGGTACCTGCAGGAGCAGCGTATTCAGGTTCTCGAAAGCCAGCTACAGGATGCCGATTACTGGGCGCGGCAAAGCAATCTCGCGCTCGCTCGCTTTGAGGGGGAGTTGTCTGAAACGGGCGAGTCGTTGCAGGAGCGGGGTGCTCGCTTAGAAAAGCAGATTGCTGGCAATGAAAAGCGTCTGGACTCGGCCGATAGCGAGATACGTAAGCTTTGGGTTATCGCAAATGAAAAGAACAAACAGCGGCTGAATGAACAGCAACAAAAAATTGCCAGCCTCGAGAAACAGCAGGCGGGCGCAGGGAAAGTTGTTTCCGACCTTGAGGCGCAGTTGGAAAAAGTGCGTACCGGGTTAGCAGGAGATGTGGCTCAGGTGAACGAACGATTGAAAGGTGCGGTTGCCGCCCTCGAGCAGTCAGATAAAGCGACGGAAAAACAGGTTGCAGCCGTTGAGCAAAAAATTGAGGGAGTCGCGCCGCTGGTTGATCGTCGTATTAAGCGTTTTGAGCAAGAGCAGAAACTCGGTATTGATGGGATGGAGGCTCGTATTGCGACACTGGAGAAAAAGGTGGGCGCGCAAACCGAGAACAGGGAGGTTCGAGCATTGAAGGCTCAGTTGTCGGAGTTGAAGCAAACGGTCGCGTCGATCAATGCTTCAAGGGCGCAGTTAACCTCCCGGTTGGTGCGTTTGTCTGAAGAGGTGAATCAGATTCGTTCCGGAGCGGGCAGTCAGTGATCTGAGCTGAAAGTACGCGAGGGTTGAATGTAACGGTTTGTATTCATCCCTTGCGGTAGCTCTCATTTCTCTCGGGTAGCAGTTGATATGATCAGGCAACTCGAAAAGGGATGAAGAGTGTAAAAAACAATGAGAATCCGAGTGCCTTTCGTCAAAAGCGCCGCCATGCTCTGCTGTGTGGTGGCGTTCTCTGGTTGTACGGTGTACCAATCCATTGGTAAGAGTGT
Source organism: Marinobacter sp. S0848L (assembly GCF_023016065.1). Taxonomy (GTDB): domain Bacteria; phylum Pseudomonadota; class Gammaproteobacteria; order Pseudomonadales; family Oleiphilaceae; genus Marinobacter. The sequence continues at coordinate 142,212 of NZ_JALKAQ010000008.1, forward strand.
CGGTGGTTTTCTGCATCCGGTGTCGGGTCATAACTTTGTACACATCGATACCGATGACTGGGACCAGAATAATGCGTTGCTCTATTTCTACCGAACCGACTCTGAATGGGCGGGCGACGAAATCGAAGCGCCCAGCGTCTACATAGATGACCATCATTACTTCAATATCCGAAATAACAGCTTTACATGGCTTGAGGTAGCGCCTGGCGAGCGGCACATTGCCATGCGCCGGCCTCTGCTGGGGCTTGAAGGGCTGGGTTCATTCAGTTTGAGCTTGATTGCGGACGCCACGCTGACTGTTGAGCCGGGCCAAATTTACTATCTGCGTTATAACGAGCTCAGCGAGCCGGACGAGCGCCACCCGGAACTGGATCCTGATGATCCGTTGGCATCGGGTGATCTGCAGCTGGTTACCCGAAGCTATGCGATGAAACCGGGTGAAATCGTTTCAACGTTGTTCCTGAACAGTGATCTGTTGGCACCGAACCACGCTGCCACGTCTATCGTTGAGGAAAACCAAGACGACGATTATGAAAAGCGAAAGGTGGCCCTTGAGGAAGAGCGAGAGCTGGAGATCGAACGGCTGAAAGAGCAGGGTAAGTACGAGTCCGCTTCATGGTACTGGCCGTTCGGCGGCGGCCCCACTGAGCCGCTTGAAAGCGACCGACGGTTAAAAGAGCTTGAGCAGCAGTACGCACAACTCGAGCAAGAGCGCGAGCGCCGCAAAGAGGCGGAATCCTCTGGGGGCTGGTGGATTTTTTGAGGGGTGAGCGGTTACACTAAGGCGGCGGGCTAGAGCATAGCGCCATTTGGGTTCAAGTTGCTGTTTTTGGTCAATAAATGCTCGGTTTTGGCGGTGTTTTGAAAAACTTTAGATTTTTTCGGGAAAACGTTTGACACCGCCGAAGAAATGCTTAAAATGCGCATCTCACTTGGTTGAGACAGCAACGCTGAATCAACAAGCGCTAAAGCGCGCAAGTGACTGCTTAAGGCTTGAAGAACAGTAAAGCCTCGAAGTGGGTGGTTAGCTCAGCTGGGAGAGCATCGCCCTTACAAGGCGAGGGTCACTGGTTCGATCCCAGTACCACCCACCA
>NZ_JALKAQ010000009.1 GCF_023016065.1 Marinobacter sp. S0848L
AAAACCACGTTTTCCGTTTTGGCCCCCTCGCCCGGCTTGGTTCCAACTCCCCAGTCCAAACACTGACTTTGGCCCATTACCCCGCGAGGGCGTAGCAGGCCAAAAGCGGAGCATAAGATGAAATACAACGACCTGAGAGACTTCATTGCCCAGCTGGAAAAACTGGGAGAGCTAAAGCGCATCCGCGTAGAAGTTGACCCCCATCTGGAAATGACCGAAATCTGCGACCGCACTTTGCGGGCAGGTGGACCGGCGTTGTTGTTTGAAAACCCCAAGGGCTATGACATGCCCGTGTTGGCCAACCTGTTCGGTACGCCGAAACGAGTTGCGCTGGGAATGGGGCAGGAAGATGTCACCGCTTTGCGAGAAGTCGGTAAGTTGCTGGCGTTTCTGAAAGAGCCGGATCCCCCCAAGGGCTTCAAAGACGCGCTGGAAAAACTGCCCATCTTCAAGCAGGTCATGCGCATGAGCCCAAAAGTGCTGCGCTCGGCACCGTGCCAGGAAGTCGTGATCGAAAAGGACCAGGTTGATCTGTACCAGATCCCGGTTCAGCACTGTTGGCCCGGGGATGCGGGGCCGTTGGTGACCTGGCCATTGGTTATTACACGCGGGCCGAATAAAGAGCGCCAGAACCTAGGCATCTACCGCCAGCAGGTGATTGGCCGTAACCGACTGATTATGCGCTGGCTCAGCCATCGCGGCGGTGCTTTGGATTACCAGGAATTTCGCAAAGCGAATCCCGATAAACCTTACCCGGTTGCAGTAGCCTTAGGTGCAGACCCCGCCACCATTCTGGGTGCGGTAACACCGGTGCCGGATAGCCTGTCTGAATACGCTTTCGCCGGCTTGTTGCGGGGTTCCCGTACCGAGTTGGTGAGTGCCGGGCTCAGTGATCTGCAGGTGCCGGCCAGTGCCGAGATCGTCTTGGAAGGCTTTATTTATCCCGATGATATGGCCCCGGAAGGGCCGTTTGGTGACCATACCGGTTACTACAACGAAGTGGATGAGTTCCCGGTGTTTACCGTTGAACGTATCACCCATCGCAGAGATCCCATCTACCACAGTACATACACCGGCCGCCCGCCCGATGAACCGGCAGTGCTGGGTGTAGCTCTGAATGAGGTGTTTATTCCGATACTGCAAAAGCAGTTCCCGGAAATTGTGGATTTCTACCTGCCGCCGGAAGGTTGTTCGTATCGACTGGCCATTGTCACCATGAAGAAGCAATACCCCGGCCATGCCAAGCGCGTGATGATGGGGGTCTGGTCGTTCTTGCGCCAGTTCATGTACACCAAGTTCGTGATCGTGACCGATGACGATGTGAATGCCCGTAACTGGGAAGACGTCATCTGGGCCATGACCACCCGGATGGACCCGACCCGGGACACCACGCTGGTGGACAACACCCCCATTGATTACCTCGATTTTGCCTCGCCGGTATCGGGGCTCGGCTCCAAAATGGGGCTGGATGCAACGAATAAATGGCCGGGTGAAACCGACCGTGAATGGGGCGAGGCGATCACCATGACCGAAGAGGTGAAGCAGCGGGTGGACGACATCTGGGATAGCCTCGGGATTGAAATTCCCGAAAACTCCCCAAAATGAAGGGGTAGATAAGCTTGCATCGCATCCGCTTGCGCCCTGCAGATCTGTGCTACCCGGTGAACGGCACCAACGATCTGCTGTCAGCCGCCGCAGAGGCGGGCATTCAAGCGCCGGCGGCATGCCGTAATGGCGTTTGTGAAATTTGCGAAGCCCGTTTGATTAGCGGGCAAGCGCTGAACACCCGCAATCAGCAACTCATTTTAACCGGAGAGCGCCTGATGATGTGTCGGACGCAGGCCCTCTCCGATATTGAATTGGAGATACCCGCCGTTATGGCAACAGCAAATCATCAGCCCCGAATATATCAGGCCAAGGTGGTGGACGTGAGCTCCATCAACCACGACGTATATCGGGTAGAGTTGAAGTTGCCCCGGCGCCGGGATGTGAACTTTCATGCCGGTCAGTACTTATCGGTTAATCTGCCGGACGCTGATCCCTGTTATTTCTCCATTGCCAGCAGTCCTGCGGAAGACAACATTGTTTTGCACATTCAGGCCACGCCGGAATGGGTTTCAGCACAGAAAGTGATTGATGCACTGACCTCAGGCGAAGACGTCTCGGTCCAGTTGCCCCATGGTAAGGCGTGCCTGGCCGCAGCACCGGACAAACCGCTGGTGCTTGTGGCCGCGGGTACCGGCTTTGCCCAGATGAAGAGTTTAGTGGAGTTTCTGCAGGGAACAAACTTCAGCCAGAGCATCAAATTGTTCTGGGGTGTGCGAAAACACGAGGATATGTACCTGCGTTCGCTGGCCCAGCGCTGGCATGACGAATGGGACGCCTTCAGTTTTGTGCCGGTGGTTGGCGATGATGAAGACAACGATTGGGGTGGCCACCACGACCAGTTGGTGCGCTCGGTCCTTGCAACGGGTCTCGATTGGAGCAAAGTAGAAGTGCATGCCAGCGGTTCACCGACCATGGTGTACACGCTGATGGATGCATTGGTCGAGGCAGGGCTTTCCGAGCAGGATTTTTATTCGGATGTGTTGGAGTATGCTCCAAGGACCTGACAAATCAGGCCTTGGGCATCGGTAGCTCGGGTAGGGCGCTGTCCGATTCAAACTCCTGCATAATCATTTTTACGCTGCTTTCTTCCTCACCCATATGGGCATTCAGCCGGCTTAATTCGGCCATGGTTTCCCGGTCCCGTTTCAGCTTCAGGCTGGCCGTAAAGTATTCTCTGGCTTTTCCCCACAGCTGATTTCGTAAGCTCAACCGCCCCAAGGCCAGCAGCAATTGAGGGCTGTTGGGCCGGTCTTTGTACCATTGTTCCGCGGTCAGCAGTTGCACCTCGGGGTCGCTGCCTTCCAGTCGCCCGTAGAGGTTGATCAACTCGTCGCTCCAGTGGCTTCTCAGCACTTTGCGCAGCAGCGTTTCGGCTTGTTCTTCGTCGCCCAGACGTGCGAGCAGGCGTGCGTAGTCATGAATGGTGTGTTCGTCCCGGCGTACGAAGCGGGGCAGCTCATCCCACAAGATGGTGAGAGGTTCTAAAGACGCTTCCGGATCGCTCTCACGCTTGCGTTCGCAATCTTCAGCGGCCCGCTCCAGCAGGTTTTTCCAAACTTCTCGTTCCAGCTCATCCAGCTCTCGTTCGGTCAGCACGCTGCGCTTGCGCAGCTCTGGCACAAGCTTGGACAGCTCTTTCCAGTCTTCCAGCCGCAGGTAGGTGGTTTTCAGCAGCTTTAGCACGAACGGATGGTGGGGCGCTTCTTTGCGCAGGCGCAGCAGTGTCGCCAGCGCTTGCTCCAAACGATTGCCCGACAGCTGCAGTTGGGCTTGGGTGATGCCAACGGCAAGACTGGAGCCCGGGGTACTTTCGAACGCAAGGCGCAATAACTCGTCGGCACCTTCATGGTCGCCGGTTTCCGAGGCTGCTTGGGCGGCCGCGAGATAGTTGATGAGCGGCGTGTCGGCATGATTGGCGGCGCTGGAGAGCAGTTTGCGCGCTCTCGGCCAGTTGCCCTCGGCCAACGCCAGCAGGCCCTTGGTGGTGCGACGTCGGGCACGGCGTTCGTGACCCCGGCTAACCCAGGTGGCCATCAGGCTGGTGCCTTTGCGGAAGCGCTTGAGGGTGTTGATCACCAGCAGGCTTACCACCACCAGCAACACAATCAGCGCCAGCCCGACCCAGAAATTGGTTTCGATCAGATAATTGCCCAGGCTGATGCGGATATAGCCCAGATCGTAGGCCAGTCCCATGGACAGACCTGTTCCAACCAACAGCGCAACCAGAATGATCAGCAGCAGGGCAATCATGAATCTTTACCCTCGCTGTCCGGTGCCAGTCGGCCAGCCAGCCGCTCTTTCAGCAAGCCGAGCGATTGGCTGACGTCGGGGAGTTTCGGGTCAACATGTTTGTCGGCGAGCTCAGTAAGTATGTCAGACAAGCCTTTAACGGCCGGGTTGCTCGAGTCGTACCATTCGCTAACGGTGTGTCTGGCCTTGTCGAGGGCGCGTTCGTAAAGCGGTTGATTGCCCCGAAGTACCGCCATTTCGGCTTCTTCCAGCATCAGTTGCAGGTTCAGGCGAGCCCAGGCACTTTGGTCCGGGGACATCAGCGGCTTGACTGTTTCGTCCAGTCTTCGCACCACGACCACGTCTTTCAGTGTACTCAGGAAACGGTTCCAGCCCCGGGTAAACATGTTGCTGCCGTCTTCTGGCGCATTGGCGTCTTCACTCATGTTGAAGCCCGGTGCCTGATCGTGAATCAGTGCCTGGGTCGTCAGTTCGTTTACGCTGGCAATGGCCGCTTCGAGCTTCAGGTACAAGCCGGTACGATCCACGCCCTGAATACTCTTGAGGGCCAGGGTTTCTTTGGCGAGTTGTTCGCGCACCGGGTAAACACCGATGTCATCGGATTCCGCTAATACTTCGTCTGCGGATTCCAGAGCAGAGAGTGCGCCGCGAATGTCTTTTTCTATCATCAAGCGCTGGTTGCCGACGCGCAGTAGGTATTCGGCTTCCGCCAATAGCCAGTCGGTGCGCGTGCGGTTGCCGGCTTCCAGCAATTCCCGGGCAGTGTGATCAATCTGTCGCTGCTGAGTGGCGATTAGTTCACGCTGTTCGGCCAGCTTGCTTTCGAGAGCCTGAATGCGTTGGCTTTGCTCGCTGCCACGACTACCGTAAAGGTTTTCAAGTTGCTCGGTGTCTTGTTTCAGATCCTGAAGCGCTTGCAGGCTGTTGTTTTGCCGGTTCCATTGCTGCCAGTTCCACAGTGCAAGCAAGATCACCAGGACCAAAGCGACAATGGCGACGACCCAGACAGGCCAAAGGCGCGGTTTTTTGGTGTCGGTTTCTTTAACCGGGGCGGGCAATTGGTTCGTTGTCTCAGTCACGGGCATCCTTACTCGGTTATCCGTTGTTGTTAGCTTCTCGCTGCAAGCGTTGACGCGACACTGGTTACCAGATTCTGATCGTCCAAACCGTTCGGAACGATCAGGTTTCGGAATCCGGCGTTCTCGGCTTGCCGAGCTACTCGTTCGGCCGGAACCACCACTAGCGTCCGATGCAAACTGCTGTGGTGGTCAGGCGCAAGTGCATTGAGATTGTTCAGGGTTTCTCCCGAAAGCGCAATGATGACTTCAGGCCGGAAGCTGCCGAAAATCTCGTCTACCTGTTCAGGAGGATAGTACGGCTGAGCTCGCCGGTACAGTGGCATAACGGAGACTTTCGCGCCGCGCTGTTCCAGAGTTTGACGAATCAGCTCCCGGCCTTGCTCGCCGCGCGCTAATAATACTTTGTCTCCGGCCAGATTTTGCAGAGACGGAAGTTCAAGCAGCGCTTCGCTGGTCCAGCCTTGTTTGGGCTGGCGCGCTTTCAGACCATGGCGGGCAAACACCGAAGAGGTACCCGAGCCCACGCCGTACCATTGCAGGCCCAGTGGAATCTGGGGCCACCAGTTGTCAATGTGATCGAGTAACAGGTTCGCCGCAAAAGGACTGACGGCAATGATATGGCTGAAGTTATCCAACTCCTGTAGCAGCGTGTGCTGTTCAGGTGTCTCGGGCAGCGGCTCCCTGACCAGCAACGGCATGGTTCTGCATTCTGCACCGGCGGCGCGGAACGCCTCGGCCAGCCGCGAGGCTTCCGGTTCCGGCCGGCAAATCAGAACACGGCGCTGCGCCAAATCAGGGAGGCGTTGCTGACGATCAGGTTGGGGTGTGGCCATACACTTCAGCCAACACTTTATCTGCACCCATGCCCAACAGCTGTTCAGCCAGCTCACGGCCCAGGCGTTCGCCCTTGGCTCTCGGCGCCCGGCCTTCAACCCGCAGAATTTGTGTGCCATCTACGGAGCCGACCAAGCCGCGAAGCCATAATGTGTCGTCGTCTTCCAGCAGCGCGTACGCTGCGATGGGCACCTGACAACCCCCTTCCAGACGACGGTTCATAGCGCGTTCCGCTTTTACGCGGTCCGCAGAATCGGCATGGTTCAGTGGCTCAAGCAGTTCCCGTAATTCGTTGTCACTCAGGCGGCATTCGATGCCGAGTGCACCCTGACCGACGGCAGGCAGGCAGAAGGTGTCGGGCAGGCAGTAACGGATGCGGTCACTGAAGCCAAGGCGCTTCAAGCCGGAACTTGCCAGAATGATGGCGTCGTAGTCGCCGGCATCGAGCTTGGCCAAACGGGTGTTGACGTTGCCGCGAAGCATTTTGATTTCGAGATCCGGGCGGTTGGCGCGAATCTGCGCTTCCCGTCGCAGGCTCGAGGTTCCGACCACTGCGCCAGCAGGCAGTTCGTCAATATTGGCGTAGTGGTTGCTGATGAAGGCATCGGTGGGATCTTCACGCTCGCAAATGGCGACCAGGCCAAGACCTTCGGGAAATTCCATCGGCACGTCTTTCATGGAGTGCACGGCCAGGTCGGCACGGCCGTCCAGCATGGCTTCTTCCAGTTCTTTGACAAACAGGCCTTTACCACCAACTTTCGCCAAAGGCACATCAAGGATAATGTCGCCTTGGGTTTTGATTTTGATCAGTTCGACGGTGATATGGCTGTGAAGCCTTTCCAGTTCGGACTTGATGAATTCTGCCTGCCACAATGCCAGGGCACTGCTGCGGGTTGCGATGCGAAGAATACGATTGGACATTGCACTCACTGTCGTTGAGAAAAATGTACCTACAAGGTTACCTCGAGAGATTGGAAAAGTCCCGTAAGGTGCCCGGATGTACCTCTTTTGGATAGTTCGGGCACCCCGTCAGGGAGAGGGGTGATGCTCCTGCAACCACTGGCGGACCGAGCTGGCGTGTCTGCGGCTGACGGCGAGCCGCTTGGTTACCCCTCGCAGTTCCAGCTCGTTCTGGCCATCGGCGCTGCGCCGCAACGCCTGAATGTAACGCGCGCCCACCAGAGTGTGACGGTGAATGCGTAACAGCTGTTCGGGGTAGGCCTGTTCCAGTTCTTTTAAGGTGTAATCACAGACGGTTTCACCGCGGCTGTGGTGAAGCGTGACGTACTTCTGATCAGCCTCGCAGTAATAAATATCCGCCAACTCGATGAGTTCGGTGCCGCGATGGGTCCGAACCGCAATTTGTTCACCGCTTGTTTCCGGTTCGCGATTTAACGCCTGCAGCTGCACGCGGTTAACTTTCCCTGCCCGGGCCAGCGCGTCCGCCAGAGCTTCGCGCCGCACAGGTTTGAGCAGGTAGGCGACGGCGTGTACCTCAAAGGCTTGAATGGCGTAATGATCATAGGCGGTGCAAAAAATGATGGCGGGCGGATTGTTCAGTTGGCTCAGTTTGTCCGCAGTCTGCAGGCCGTCCAGCCCCGGCATGCGAATGTCCAGCAGGACAATATCCGGCTCAAGTTCGGCAACCTTGTGCAGCGTGTCGTTGCCATCGGCGGCTTCGCCGCATACCTGATAGCCGTCTCCGGCGTCCAGTAATCGCTGTAGGCGTTGGCGGGCAAGCGGTTCGTCGTCAGCGATGAGAATGCGCTGTGGTGCTGTGCTCATGATGACTCTGTATCTCTAGCGTTGGCTCTGTTGATTGGCCGTCCGGCGCGGAAGGCGCAAGGTGACGGTGTAGATGTCGCTCTGGTGGCTTTGCTTGAGTATGGCAGGTTCGCCAAACAGAGCTTGCAGGCGGGCCCGGGTGTTGGCCAGGGCAACCCGATTGCCCTGATGCTGCTGTTGCTCGGCATCCGGCTTTGGGTTTTGTACCATCACGTACACGAAATTACCCTTCGCATAGGTCTCGATACGCACCGTGCCCCCGGTGGGCCGGGGTTGAATGCCGTGGTAAATGGCGTTCTCTACCAGCGGTTGCAGCGTCAGCGGGGGAATGGCCTGGTGTTCGAGCCCGGTTGGTATCTGCCATTCAAGGGTGAGTCTGTCGCCTAAACGTAATTCCTCAATCGCCAGATAGCGCTTGCACAGCTCGAGTTCGCGTTTTAGCGGCACCAATTGATCGTCAGTACGAAGGCTGGCGCGAAACAGCTCTGACAAATCCAGCACCGCCTCTTCGGCCCGGTCTGGGTTGCTGGCGATCAGGCTGGCGATGGTGTTCATGCTATTGAACAGAAAATGGGGCTGAATTCTGGCCTGTAAGGATGTCAGCCTTGCCTGCATTTCGGCTTCGGTTTGCTGCTGCCATTGGTATTGCAGGTAGAAATACCGGAGTACCATCAACGAAATCAGCAGCGCCAGCAGCAGTTTCTTGGCAACGCTTTGCCAGGGTGTGAGCGCTTGCTCGGGGTGCAGAACACTGTCGGCGAATAAACTGAAAATCAGCACATCCAGCAGCACAATGCTGACAATCACGACAGTTGCGTGAGCAACACTTCGGTGGGCCAGCCAGGGCCGGAGCAAGCAGATCAGGGCGGTACTGGTGAGCGTGGTCCATTGAACAAACAGCGACAGCAGGCCGAAATAGTTCCAGTCGATCCAGCTGCGCTCGGCTTGTACGATGGCCAGCACCAACACCAGCAGTTCGCTGGTAACCAACAGCATAAACACCGCGCGTACCCGGCATAAGTCGGGCACAAAAAAATTGGCAGTGTCGGGTGCGCGTGAGGTGTTGCTCGGTTTCAGGGAAGTCTCCTTAACCCGGGACGGAATGTTATACTGCTCAAAATTTCATTTACCCACGGCCGGCGTGATGATAGCCGGGCTATCAGCAGGAAAGATAGACCATGACGGATCAGAAAAAACCTGACCAGACCACATCCTCCGAAAAACCTTGGGGCGGCCGCTTCAGTGAGCCGACGGATGCCTTCGTCGAGCGCTTCACGGCGTCGGTGGGTTTTGATCAGCGCCTTTATCACCATGATATTACCGGCTCCATTGCCCACGCCACCATGTTGGCTAAAGTGGGTGTGCTGACCGACGCCGAGCGTGACCAGATCATTGAAGGCTTGAAAGGCGTTAAAGAAGATATTGAAGCCGGTCGGTTTGAATGGTCTGTGAGCCTGGAAGATGTGCACATGAACATCGAAGCCAAGCTGACCGAACGCATCGGAATTACCGGTAAGAAATTGCACACGGGCCGCAGCCGGAACGATCAGGTGGCCACCGATATCCGTCTGTATCTGCGTGATGAAATCGATGTGATTGCCGAAGAACTGACGCGTTTGCGATCTGGCCTGCTGGATCTGGCGGAGCGTGAAGCGGCTACCATCATGCCGGGTTTTACGCACCTGCAAACCGCCCAGCCGGTGACTTTCGGCCATCACCTTCTGGCCTGGTATGAAATGCTGGTGCGGGATGCCGAGCGACTGCAGGATTGCCGTAAGCGAGTGAACGTGATGCCGCTGGGCGCTGCTGCGCTGGCTGGCACAACGTATCCGATTGATCGCAACATGACCGCAGAACTGTTGGGCTTTGACCGGGCGTCCGAGAACTCACTGGATTCGGTCAGTGACCGGGATTTCGCCATCGAATTCTGCAGCTTTGCGTCTTTGTTGATGACACACTTGTCGCGCTTCAGTGAAGAGTTGGTGCTGTGGACCTCGGCCCAGTTTGACTTCATCGATCTTCCGGATCGCTTCTGCACCGGATCGTCGATCATGCCGCAGAAGAAGAACCCGGACGTACCGGAACTGGTTCGTGGTAAGACCGGTCGGGTGAACGGTCATCTGATCAGCCTGTTGACCCTGATGAAGAGCCAGCCGTTGGCCTACAACAAGGACAACCAGGAAGACAAAGAGCCGTTGTTCGATACCGTGGATACGGTTAAAGGTTGCCTGAAGGCCTACGCCGATATGATTCCGGCAATCAAAGCGAAGGCGGATAACATGCGGGTTGCGGCCAAGCGCGGCTTCTCAACGGCGACGGATCTGGCGGATTACCTGGTCAAGAAGGGTGTGCCGTTCCGCGACGCTCACGAGATTGTCGGTAAGTCTGTGGCCTTTGGCGTTGCGGAAAACCGCGATCTTTCTGAAATGACACTGGAAGAACTGCAGCAGTTTTCCGATGTGATTGGCGAAGACGTATTTGATGTGCTGACGCTGGATGGCTCGGTACAGGCTCGTGACCATTTGGGTGGTACCGCGCCGAATCAGGTGCTGGCTGCCGTTGCCCGGGCCCGCGCTGCGCTCTGATTCCCCCCTTGTCCGAGGGAATGCCGGCACCGTTGAGTTGCCGGCATTCCCTTACCCGCCAATCCGTCCGGTGGTCAGATCAACCACCGCAGGGGTGAGATCCTCCAGTGGTTGAGGCCGTGCCAGCCGGAAGCCCTGTCCGAAATGAATGCCCAGCGAGCGCACTTTGCGAAGGGTTTCGTCGTTCTCAATAAACGTCGCAACGGTTTCTTTGCCGGTTGTTTCGGCAATTCGGTGCAGGGCATCCACCATAATCTGTTGCACCGGATCACTCTCTAGCTGATGCATAACCCGCTTGTCGAGTTTGATGATATCGACCGGCAAATTGGCCGCCAGACTGTAGCTTTCCACCGAGGCTCCCGCGCCTTCCAACGCCACCCGACAGCCGATCTGATGCAGCGAATCGCAGAGAACCGCCACTTCATCGGGGTAACGTGTGGCATGGGATTCCCGAATTTCCAGGTAAAAACAACTGGCGGAAAAAGGTGTTATGGCCACGGCCTGTTCCATAAAGTCGGTAAAGGTGTCGTCCAGAACCGACGCCAGAGACAGGTTGAATCCGCAGTATTTCAGGCGCGGCACCAGTAAGCGGTGCTGGCTCAGCCACGCCAGAGTTTGCCGGATAACCTGTCGATCCAGCATTTTGGCCAAGTCGTAGCGTTCGGCCACGGGCAGAAAGTGCTCGGGTTTGAGCAGGTCGTTGTTCGGGCCGGCCGGAATGCGACAGAGGATTTCGACGTGATCGCCCCAGGTTACGCTGGCCACCGGTTTCATCGCCTGAAACTCCAGTACCAAAGCCTCATCATCGAGCGCCTGACGCAGCTGCTGCAGCCGCCGCTCGCTCCCGCTGTCACTGTCCTTTTCGGTGGGTAGTGCGTGGGCGGTGTGAATCCGGTCCCGGCCGGACGTTTTTGCGGTGTGACACAGATCGGCGGCTTGGCTCAGAAGTACGTCGGGTTGTTCCGGAGCATCTTTGTCAATGATGAGCAGGCCACCGCTGACGGTTGCCTGAAGCACCGTTCCGTGCCACTCGAATTGAAACTGAGCGATTTGCTCCCGGACTTCATCGGCGATGCGCCGGGCCCGGGATTCGGGGCAGTTTTCAATAAACAGGGCAAAAGTATCGCCGCCCAGACGCGCGAGTGCGTCACGCTTTCGCACTCGTAGGTTCAGTGTGCTGGCCAGTTCGCGCAGGTAACGGTCACAGGTGCCGGTGTCGGCAATTTGGCTAAAGCCATCAAAATCGTCAATGTCGAGAAACAGCAGGCTGTCGACCAACTGGCGTTTGTGACGATGACTGATGGCGCGTTCCAGATGGACGCTGAATGCGCGGCGGTTCATCAGGCCTGTGACCGGATCGTGCCGCATGCGGTGATCACCCCCACTGTTTTGCAGAACCCGACTGCTAATGTCTTTGCCAACTCGTACCGCACCCACCACATCACCGTTATCGTTGCGGATGCGTTGAAAATGAAGCTCGAACAAAGAAGACGATGCACCGTCACTGAACAGGGGCATCTCGGCGATGAAATGGTCACGTTCGAAGGCTTTTTGCCACAAGCTTTCCATCAACCGGCGTTCATTGGGGAAGTGCTTGAGCAAAGATTTGAGGTTGTCCCCGGGTTGGGGTTCCAGGTCGAAAGCGGTTCGGAATTGTTGTTCCCAAACGGCGTTGAAGTGCAGCAGGTTAAAGTCTGTGTCGATCGCGACCATCAGGTCAGGTGTGGCGGACGCCATCGCTTCGAGCAGGCGTTGAACTTGTTGTTTTTGCTCGTCGTGGTGCATGGCCGAGCTGTGATTAACAAGAACCCCGCCTATTCGGTGCACACGCCCGCCACGTTTAAATGCGCGGCCGGTTAGCGTGGCGCGGACCAGTCGCTGCCGGCTGGTGATGACCGGCAACTCAACGCTGAAGGCTCGGCCGGAACGGATGCATCGGCGAATCAACGCACGTACCCGGTTCTGATGGGACTGGCAGTAAAATAACGCTTGTTCGGGAGAAAGGTCGGCACCCACGCGCAGTTCTAGCAACTGGTACATGGTTTCAGACCAGAAAACGTCATTGGACGCTACGTCCAACTCCCAAACACCAAAATTGGCACTGCGCTCAGCGAGCGCGAGCAAGCGGCTGTCCACTTTTTGACTGTCTATCTGCGAAATAGAAGCGCGGATTTCCGGGTCGTTTTGTCGGGTTTCGAGTCTTAATCCAAGCGAAGCCGTGAAGAAAAAACCTTCCTTGTGTTTGAACGTCACCAGTACGGTCTGGCCGTCCGCCAGGCGGTGGCGGTGGGCCGGTGCGAAAGGGTCGTCCTGCCGAGAGGCCAGAATATGCTGTACAGACAGGTGAGAGAGTTCAATGGCATCGTATCCGAACATGGTCTCAGCGTGTCTGTCTGCGTGCGTAATACGGCCGTCAACGTCTACCCGCAGCAGCGTGGGATGGATCACTGGCCCGGAAGGGTCGGGGCGATAGCGTTGGATCAGGAACTCTTTCAAAGCGCAGGTGCCTCATGATGCTCGGGTATTACCGGAAGCCGCCCGGAACCGAGAGTTGTTATTGATTGTCCGCCTGAGTTACGACAAAAGTCTCATCATACTGGCTATCCGGATGAAAAAAACCTCCCGGACACAGTGTCGGCTCGATCAAACCGTGACCTCGCGGTACAGGACGGGACTCGGGTATACTTCGTCTATTATTCACGCAAGGGTAAACGTATGCAGACGATGAAAGCGCTTCGGTTGGGCTATGCAGCACTGTGTTTGCTGGCCATCGTTGCCGTGAGTGGCTGCGGCCAGAAAGGCCCGCTGTACCGGGAAGCGCCGGTGGCAGCGGATGTTTCTGAAACCGCCTCGAAAGAGCCGGCAACCGTTTCGAATGCCCGCGATAACGAGCAAAAAACGCGCTGACGTTTACCTCTTCTAACGAGTTCAGGATAAGCATGGATTATTTTAATTACCGTGATGGTGAGCTTTACGCCGAAGATCTTCCGGTTGCCCGAATTGCTGAGCAGCATGGCACTCCGGCTTACGTGTATTCACGCGCGACGTTGGAGCGCCACTACCGGGCCTATGACGATGCCCTGAGCAATCGTCCGCACTTGGTATGTTACGCCGTAAAAGCCAATAGCAACCTGGCCGTGTTGAACGTTCTGGCCCGGCTTGGTGCCGGTTTTGACATCGTTTCGGCCGGTGAGCTGGAGCGGGTGATTCGGGCCGGCGGCGACACCAGCAAGGTTGTGTTTTCCGGTGTTGGCAAACAAGAGTGGGAAATGAAGCGGGCACTGGAAGCCGGTGTGCGTTGCTTTAACGTTGAGTCTGATACCGAACTGGATCGCTTGAATGCGGTGGCCGGTGAACTGGGCGTGAAAGCGCCGGTTTCATTGCGGGTGAACCCGGATGTGGATGCTGGAACCCATCCCTATATTTCCACCGGATTGAAAGAAAACAAGTTCGGCATTGATATCGCCGAAGCTCCGCAGGTATACGCCCGTGCCGCGACTTTGCCGAACCTGGATATCAAAGGGGTGGATTGCCACATTGGTTCACAGCTGACCACTGTTGCCCCGTTTCTGGATGCACTGGACCGTGTGTTGGCGCTGGTCGATAGCCTGGCCGAGCAAGGCATTCACATTCGCCACCTCGACATGGGCGGTGGACTCGGCGTGACCTACGATCAGGAAACACCGCCTGAACCGTCCGAGTACGTGAAGGCTTTGTCGGAGCGTATGGGGGATCGGGAACTGGAGCTCATTCTGGAACCCGGTCGTTCCATTGCCGCGAACGCCGGTATTCTGGTAACCAAAGTGGAATTCCTCAAGTGCACCGAACACCGCAACTTCGCCATCATAGATGCGGCCATGAACGATCTGATTCGCCCCGCACTATACAGCGCCTGGCAGGCTATCGTTCCGGTTCAGCCCCACAACGAGGGCGAAGAGAAAGTCTGGGATCTGGTCGGTCCGGTTTGCGAAACTGGTGATTTCCTTGGAAAAGATCGCCCGTTGACCCTGAAGGCAAACGACCTGCTGGCGGTTCGCTCAGCCGGTGCCTACGGTTTTGTGATGGCGTCCAACTACAACACCCGTAATCGCCCGCCCGAGTTGATGGTTGACGGTGATCAGGTACACGTGGTGCGCCGCCGGGAGACGCTGGACGAACAGCTGGCCCCGGAAAGTTGCTTGCCGGAATGAGCGGGGAGCGGGACATGACGCAGCAAAGGCGGGGGCAGGGCCCGTTGCTCCGGTTTACCAAAATGCATGGGCTGGGCAACGACTTTATGGTGGTGGATGCCATCAGTCAGCAGTTTCGCTTGCGCCCGGAGATGATTCGCGACCTGGCGAACCGGAATTTTGGCATCGGTTTTGATCAGTTGTTGGTGGTAGAGCCACCGGGGCTACCGGACGTTGATTTCCGCTACCGTATTTTCAACGCCGACGGCTCGGAAGTGGAACAATGTGGCAACGGAGCGCGGTGTTTCGCCCGCTTTGTCCGGGATCAGCGTCTGACCAACAAACGCGTGATTCGGGTACAGACCGCGAAAGGCATCATAGAGCTTCGCATCAGCAAAGATGGACAGGTGCTGGTGAACATGGGCGTGCCGGAGTTGAATCCACCGGCGATCCCGTTTGCCGCGAATTGCCAGAAAACCGTGTACACCGTTGACGTTGAGGAGCAGACGGTGGAGCTTTCCGCCGTGTCTATGGGTAACCCCCATGGGGTTCTGGTCGTTGAAGATGTTGATACCGCGCCGGTATCCAGTTTGGGACCATTACTGGAAAAGCACCCGCGTTTCCCGGCCCGGGCCAACATTGGTTTTCTGCAGATTGTCGATCGCGGTCACGCCCGTTTGAGGGTGTTTGAGCGTGGTTCAGGAGAAACACTGGCCTGCGGCAGCGGTGCTTGCGCCGCCGTAGTCGCTGGCCGGTTGCGCGGTTTACTCGATGAGCGGGTGAACGTGGAGCTCAGAGGTGGTCCTCTGGTGATTGAATGGCAGGGTGAAGGTACCCCTGTTATGATGGAAGGCCCTGCCACAACAGTCTTTGAAGGCCAGTTGCGGCTGCCGGGCGACACTCCGCCCCGCCGACGGAAAAGCTCAAGAACGTATAAAAACAGGGCCTGACGGTTCAGGAGAACGTGATGACAGAACAAACGGCCCGCCAGAAGGCCGGCGAACTTACCCCCGAGCAGGTGGCGGATTATCTTCGCGCCCATCCTGATTTTTTTCTCGATCAAGATGAGCTGCTGCGCAGTTTAACCTTGCCCCACGACAGTGGCCGCGCGATTTCATTGGTTGAGCGCCAGGTACATTTATTTCGTGAGCAGCGGGATACCCTGCGCAATGAAATGATGGAGTTGGTGTCCATCGCGCGTCATAACGACCGGTTGTTCGAAAAGAGCAAGCGGTTGTTGATGCAGGTGATAGAGGCTAAGAACCTGCAGGACATGGCTTCGGCCATCGACGACAGCATTCGTGGTGATTTCGGTTTGGATGCGGCTTCAATTTTATTGTTTGGCGACGTGAACAAGCTGGGTCAGTCCCATGGCGCCCTGCACATTGTCGGTAAAACCCAGGCTGAACAGCGTCTAGGAGCATTGCTGGACGGTGATCGGGCCGTGTGTGGCCAGTTCCGGGAGACGGAGCGGGCCTTCCTGTTTCCGGATCGTGATGAACCCATCGCCTCAGTGGCTTTGGTGCCACTCCGCTACGAAGGCTTGGTGGGTGTGTTTGCGGTTGGCAGCTGTGAGCCCGGTTATTTCGACCAGAACATGGGCTCGCTGTTTCTCAGCTACATCAGCGACACGCTCAGCCGCTTGCTGCCGCCGGTGTTGAAACGCCACGGCTCCGATGCCGCAAAAGTTGCCGAGCTAACCGTGGAGAGTGGCCAAGGGTGACCAGCACCGGTTCCGATGGCCCGTTGCCAGAGGCGCTATCCGTGCCCCTGGTCGATTTTGTCACGCATTTAGCTTCTGAAAAACGCCATTCCCCCCGTACCTGCGAACACTATCTCCGGGATTTGCAACGCTTGGGTGCCTGGCTTACCGCAATGAACATTGATCAGTGGTCCAAAGTGACCAGCCACGACGTACGTCGGTATGTGGCCAGCCTGAGTAAAAGCGGGCTGTCTGGTCAGAGCATTGCGCGGCATTTGTCCTCAATGCGACGGTTTTACCGGTTTTTACACAGAGAAGGGCGCACCAAAGACAACCCGGCGCTGGATATCCGTGCCCCGAAAAGCGGCCGTCGCCTGCCGAAAGTGGCCGATGTGGATCAGCTCAACCAGTTGCTGGATGTAAACCCTGACGATCCGCTGGAAGCGCGAGACCTAGCCATGTTTGAATTGATGTACTCATCCGGCCTGCGGTTGTCTGAGCTGGCCGGCCTTAACCAGGATGCTGTCGATCTGGTGAGTGGGGAGGTCCGGGTTTTGGGCAAAGGCAGTAAAGAAAGGCTGCTACCGGTAGGGGCCAAGGCCGCCGCAGCGATTCGGCGCTGGCTGAAATGTCGCGTTCGCTTCGCCCCGGACAGCGAGCCCGCGATGTTTGTCAGCCAACGGGGCTCTCGGTTAAGCCGTCGCAGCATTCAGGCGCGCCTGGCTCGCTGGGGAAGGGCACAAGGGGCCGATCAGCGCTTACATCCTCACATGCTCCGGCATTCATTTGCCAGCCATATGCTGGAATCGAGTGGGGATTTGCGAGCAGTGCAAGAGCTGCTGGGGCATGCGGACATTGCCACAACACAGGTCTATACTCACTTGGACTTTCAACATCTTGCCCGGGTTTATGATCAAAGCCACCCACGGGCACGTCGGCGCTCGGGCGCCAGCACGCCCGATTCATCCGACCGCGGTTCGGCTGGCCAATAACGGGGTACGGCATGGCATCTGAGCAATCCTGGAAAACCAAATATCAACAGATTCTGAAAGAAGCAGAACAGCAAGAGCGGCAAAGCAAGGAACAGCGTGAGTTGCTAGAGCGTATGCTGGTACGAACCAGTGTGGCCTCCGAGGGCCAGCGGCCGGAACTAGATCGTTTGTTAAATCAACTCAGGGTTGATCTTCGCCGAAAAACACTGAATGCGGAAAAATGGCTCCAATTACAGGAACAGATCGATCGTCAGATTGCACTGCTGGATGAGCGGGCACAGATTCCCCGAGAGCCGGCGACAGAAAAGCCCGTGCCCGCACCTGAAACCGAAGCAGGTATCGATATTTCGGATCAGGATCACCGCCTTCTGATCGCCCGACGGGTGGGGCAGCTACTCAGCCAAGTCCTGGAACAGGTAACGCTCGAACCGCCGGCCGAAGCGAAAGCCAAAGAGCTGCAGCAAACGTTACTGTCCAGCATTGATTGGAGCACCTTGCGCGATAGTCTGAAGTCTGTTTCCGAACTGCTGATTCTGGCGATTACCCGGAACCAACGGGAGCTCGAAGCATTTTTGAAACGCCTCAATGATCGCCTCGAAACCCTGCGTGTGCATTTTGCACAGCAATCGGAGTCCAATTCGTCGCGCAAAGACGATACGGAGGCTCTTGACCAGGAAATCCGCCACGAGATTGATTTGGTCAGTGAAGACATCAGGGGCAGCGACGATCTGGAACAATTAAAACGCTCGGTCGGGCAACGGTTAGATCAGATCGGGAACGCGCTCGGGCGCTTCAAGGATAAAGAAAGTCGGCGGGAACAAATGATGGCCGAGCAGCTTGAATCCATGCAGCAAAAAATGGCTGCGATGGAATCCAGCTCCGAACGCATGCAGGAACAGATCCGTCGGGAACGTGCCCGGGCTATGACGGATTTGCTAACGCAACTGCCCAACCGGGAAGCGTGGCAGGAGCGGCTGCACTTTGAATATAGCCGTTGGCAACGTTATGGCCATCCGTTGACGATATCCGTTATCGATATCGATTTGTTTAAACGGATCAATGATACATACGGGCACAAAGCGGGTGATCGGGTGCTGCAATTGGTTGCCCGTGAGCTTCAGGGACGTTTGAGAGCCACTGATTTCATTGCCCGTATCGGTGGTGAAGAATTTGCACTGCTGCTCCCGGAAACCAGCATGAGCGAAGCGGTTACTGTGGTGGATAAGCTGCGAGGTTATGTCGAGAAATTACCATTTCATTTTGGTGGCAATCCGGTCAGCATTACGCTTTCTTCCGGGTTGGCTCAGCTTGTTCGTGGTGATAGCGAGGACGAAGCCTTTGATCGTGCTGATCAGGCGCTATACCGAGCCAAAGCGACGGGGCGGAATCGCGTCGTCGCCAATTAATGAGCCGCATTAGTGGCTCCGTGAGGGTGTGAAGTGACGTTTTTTCTCCAGCTCGTGCTGATTCTGTTGGTAAGCTTCTCGACCGCAGCGGCGCAAGCTGACCCACCACAAGAATCCCCCGCCCCGGTTCTGGGCCTTGAAGACTTGATGTGGCTTGGGGAGCTTGACAGCATTCAGGTGGGGGTCCGGCAAACACAGATGCCCCTGATTTTCGAAAGTGGCGACGGGCAGCTGGTGGGGTTGCTGGCGGATTATCTGGACCTTCTTTCCCGAAAACTGGACCTTCCAGTTGAACCCTTCATGCTGGACGAGCAGGAACAGCCTGCTGATTTGATGCTGACCACTCGTGTGCCGGGTGCGCCCGTCATCCCGGGTTTGCGGCACACCACACCAATCATGAGCCTCACTTACGGCGTGTTCGTGAATGCGGGAGATGCGGGTTTCCGCACCGTGACCGATCTGGAAGCGGCCAATGTTGCGATTATCGGAGACGACCCCAATCAGTTTCCTTTACTTGATCCCGTTGATAATTTTACCCCTGTACCCGTGGATAACCTGGGCGAAGCCATCAGCCAGGTGTTAGCGGGTAACGCCGATGCTTTCTTGGCACCGGTACCGGTGGTATCCGACTACCTTCAATCAACAATGGTCAATGGCATCGGATTGGCAGTGCTGTTGGATAGCCGGCCTGTGGAAGTAGTGCTGCAAGTGCCAACTGATCAGCATCAATTATTTCGAGTCGCCGACAGGGCGGTACTATCGATTACCCATAAAGAACACCGTGACATTCGACAGGCGTGGTTGCAGGGCGATATACCGATGCTGGCAGGTCGCGGCGTTGCCTTGACCGCAGCGGAAAAAAACTGGCTCGATAAAAATCAGGGCCTGCAAGTGGGGCTGCGCAAAGATTGGCCGCCGTTCGAGTTTCAACAGGATGGTCGCCCGGCGGGCTTGGTTGCTGACTTGATCGGCCGGCTGGAGGAGAACCTCGGGGTGCGGTTCAATAAGAAATTCACGGACACCCGGGCTTCCGCCGAACACGAGCTGAGGGCCGGCACGGTGGATATTTTGCCGGGCTTGTCCCGTACGCCCCGCACAGAGCAGGAATATCTGTTCACCCGTGCTTACGTAACCGTCCCCATTGCCTTGGCGATCCGTGACAGCGGCCGGTTTATCGGCGATCTGCGTGAGCTGCGCGACGAAAAAGTTGGCGTTGTGAACCGGCAGGCCAGCCACGATTATTTACTGATTAACCATCCGGATCTTGATCTCTACCCCCAGGCTACAGTGGCTGATGGTTTGCTGGCGCTGTCCAACGGTGATCTGGATGTGATGGTGACGCATATTCCTGCGGTCAGTTATACCGTTGCACGGCTGGGCTTATCCAACCTCAGAATTACCAGTATCACCCCGTACCAGTACGATTTGCGCTTAGCGGTGCGCAAAGACAAGCCAGAACTGCACCGCATTTTGAACAAGGCGCTGGGCAGCTTGCCCGAATCTGAGGGCGAAGCCGTCTACAATCGCTGGATTCATTTGGATATTGAGCAGGAAACTGATTACACGGTTGTTCGGCGGATCATTCTGATTGCCATCGTGGTTGTGCTGATCTTCCTGTACTGGAACCGCAAACTGTCGCTGGAGGTTGATGAACGTATTCGCTCGGAGAACGCGCTGCGGCGCAGTGAGGATGAACTGCGAGCCGCCAAGCTGGAAGCCGAACGACTGGCCCGTGAAGCCGAGTTGGCGAACCGCGCAAAAAGCGAGTTCCTTGCGAACATGTCTCATGAAATCCGCACGCCCATGAATGCGGTGATTGGCTACAGCGATCTGCTCTATAACTCCGTGACCGACCCGCAGCAGCGCAATTACCTGAACGCCATCCGTGCCGGCAGCCGCAGTTTGCTGATGTTAATCAATGACATTCTGGATCTGTCGAGAATTGAAGCTGGCAAAATGCGGCTGGATTTTGCGCCCGTTTCGGTGCGCCGCTTGCTAAGCGACGTTCGTCATATTTTCGATCTGCGGGCAACAGAGCAGGGCATAGCTCTGGAAGTCAGTGTGGGTGCGGGTTTACCGTCTGCGATGGTGCTCGATGAAACCCGGTTGCGCCAGGTGTTGTTCAATTTGGTGGGAAATGCCATCAAATTCACTCACCAGGGCGAAGTCACCGTTCGTGTGATGGCTGAGCTTCTGGACGACCAAGACGAGAGTGACGGCGATGCCCGATACTACCGAATGGTTGTGACGGTAACGGATACCGGTATCGGCATCGCTCCGGATCAACAAAGCCGCATTTTTGATGCCTTCGAGCAACACGAAGGACAAAGCTCAAGACGTTACGGTGGCACAGGTTTGGGGCTGGCGATCAGCCGTAAATTGGTGGAAATGATGGGGGGCGAGCTGACGCTCGAAAGTGAGGCCGGAGTTGGCTCAACGTTTACCATTGTATTGCCACGGGTTGAGGCCACCGGGGAAGACGCGGAAGAAGAAGGTACGCCGGAAGAATCCGAGCGATTGCTGGCTCAGACCATGAGCATGCAGGAACGGGGCTGGCTACGGGAAAGCCTCACACGAGACTTTGGCAACGAATGGCAGGACGTTCGGGAGAGTGGCGACCCGGAGCAAATGAAAGACTTCGCGCTGCGAATAATCGACTGGGGTCAGCGCCATCGGTCGCTCTCGGTTACCCGTTATGGAGAAAAACTCCTGGCGGATGTGGAGGCCTTTAATCTGGATGCGGTGAACACGGCGCTCGAGGCGTTTCCCCGTATACTGGGGCAGAGCTAGCGGTGACTTACAGACAATCGAACTGAGATTGGCGATCAAAGGCCACGGACACCATGTCGTATCCGGAATTTGACAGCGATTGCATCAGTTGCCGATCCCTGAACAGGGTCATGCACACTTTGTGGACCTTGGCCTGCAGTTGTTGTGTCGAGGGTAGGGTTCCTTTGAAGCGAAAATCGACCACCAGGTATTTCCGGTCGACGTCCGCGCTGGCGGGGATGTCCTCGCGTTCGATGCTTTCATAGCCGATGTAGGTGGCTTCTGCCGTCGGGAAAACCTGTTGCATGAGCACGTCCAGATTGCCTGCCTGCGCCTGGCTGCTTATCGCGCCGGTCAGCAGTGTACAGAGCACAGCAAAGGATGGAATGCGCATAGGCGGATCTCGTCAATAATGAAGGCAGTACCGTAACCAAATGTAAGTTTTGGTTACAGTTAATTATTGCAGAGCGTGCCGGTTTTTTCCGCTCAACGCGGTGGTATTTTTCAATTGTTTGCAATATTGACACAATCACGGTGTGTTCGCCGCGGGTATTGCATGGCACTTGTCTCCTGCCATCGTGTTTTCAGCTATGATAAAACCGGGCTCCGTGAAAAGAACAAATGAGGTAACGTCATGTTCCAGCTCGTATTCAAGGGCGAATGCACATCAGGTACCGATGTGCAGACCGCCCGCGCCAACGCCAAAGCGTTGTTTAAGGCCAGTGTCGAGCAGCTGGACCGCATGTTCAGTGGTCAGGCGGTGGTGATCCGTAACAAGCTGGACCAGGAACAAGCCGAGAAATACCAAGCGGTACTCAAAAAGCACGGCATGGTGGTTTATGTGCAGGCGATGGCCGCTGCGAGCGGGCAAACATCAGCGCAAGCTCGTAAGGCTGTGCCGGAAACACCGCCACAGGGTGTCTCTCCGGCCCGCAAAGACGCCCCGCCGCCAAAGGCAGCGCCAGATAAGGCCCCGGAGGTGGAGCCCGGCGACCGGTTGCCAGTTGCCGGTGAGAAGGTCGACGAGATTCTGGCTGGCTCGGGCCTGAGCCTGGACCCGGTGGGTGTCACGCTTGTCGAGCACCAGGAAGTTGAAGCACCGATGTTTGAGCATCTGGACGAGTGGAGCCTGGCACCTCCGGGTTCAGATCTCGGCGTTGAGCGTGAAACACCTCCGCCGATCGTTCCGGATACCTCTCATATATCGTTGGCTGACGATGACAAACCCAACTAATCCACGCTGAGCGTTTTTTGAAAATTCTATTCAGACTCCCCGTCTTTTTTGTTGTCGCGGTGGCGCTTGCTGCGTGGCCAGCTCTGAGTGGCGCCCAGGAAACCCGTCCGAAAGTGGGGTTGGTGCTGAGTGGTGGCGGCGCCAAAGGCATGGCGCATGTTGGCGTGCTCAGGGTGTTGGAAGAAATGAAGGTGCCGGTCGATATGGTGGTCGGTACCAGCGCCGGCTCCGCGGTTGCTGCGTTGTATGCATCCGGCATGTCGGTGGACGAAATCGAACAACGCTTTATCGATCTGGACTGGCTGTCCAGCTTCAGAGACGACCCCGGCCGGGCATACAAGCCGGTGCGACGTAAACAGTCCGACTGGCGTTTGCCCATCACACCGGGCATTGGTGTCGATGCCGATGGCATCCATGTCGGTGGGGGATTGGTCACAGGCCAAAACCTTGGTTTGATTCTGAACGAGCTTACCCGTAACGCCGCATTGGTGGATGACTTCGATCAGCTTCCCATTCCGTTTCGCGCCATCGCGACGGATCTGGAAACCGGCGTCGAGGTGATCATCAAAAGCGGCAATCTGGCAGAAGCCATTCGCGCCAGTATGAGTATTCCCGGCGTTTACGCCCCGGTGGAGCGCTCTGGACGGCTGCTGGTGGATGGCGGAATTGCCAATAATTTACCCGTCAGTGTGGCCCGTGATATGGGGGCCGACATTATCATCGCGGTCGATATTACGGATCCGTTGCTGAAAACCGACGAGATCAAAGAAGCGTTTTCCGTGGTGGGGCAGCTTACCACGCTGCTGACCCGGCGAAATACCGAAGACCAGCTCGTGCTGATCACCGACAACGACGTACTTATCCGGCCTCGGCTGGAAGGCTACGGTTCTGCCGATTTTTACGATGGCCCGGTGTTGTTTGAACTGGGTGCGACCGCCGCCAGAGAACACGCGGTGGAACTCAATAATCTGACGGTACCGGCAGAGGAGTGGCGCGCTTTCCGAGAGGGGTTGGAGCAGCGTGAGGTGACGGTGGACAAAGTGGCCCGAATTGAATTCAAGGCAGGGCGACGGCTATCAACGGAGTTTCTTAAAGAGCGGGTCCGTCAGAAAGCGGGCGAACCTTTAGACATCGAGCAACTCGAATCTGACCTGAAACGTATCTATGGGTTGGGGTACTACGAAACTGTGTCCTGGTCGCTTAGGCCCTCAGAGCAAGGTCCGGTTCTGAATGTTCAGGCGCGAGAGAAACGGTGGGGCCCGAATTATCTGTCATCGGGTCTGAGCTACGAAGACAATTTTAACGGCGACACCCGTTTTAATCTCGCAGCCGGGCTTCGCATGACAGAACTCAACAGTCTGGGCGCCGAGTGGCACGTCGGTGCCCAGTTAGGCACCCAGCCCTGGTTTCGCACCCAATGGTATCAACCATTAGATTTTGGTTACGAACGATTTGCTGTGATCGGTATCGAGCACGAGCGCGATGATTACAGTGTGTATGAGGACAGCGCCCGTATTGCCGAGATCGATGTTGCCCGGACGCAGGTCGATGCGGCCATTGGTATGGAGCTGGGCGGCGACGCTGAAGTGCGGATCGGTTATGTACGAGGCTCTGTGAGGGTGGAGGATTCGGTCGGCGATCAAGTGGCGCCATCAAGCCGAATCCATCAGGGCTACGCGAACGTTCAGCTGGTGCACGATTCTCTCAGCGATTCGTTTTACCCGAAATCCGGTGGCTTTGCGGGTATACGAGCGCGTTTCGAACGCCCCGGTCTGGGTTCGGATCGCGACTTTGATTCCATCACGGGCATGTTGTTGGGCACGGCCAGTTGGCAACGATTCAACGTCACCGGTCTGTTGTATACGAAACAGGTGGTGAGTGGCGAAGCGGGTATCGAGAACGCCGCGCGGCTTGGCGGGTTCAGACGGCTATCAGCCTATGCGGCCGGCGAACTCAGTGGCAACGACGCCGCGTTGGCCGGAGCCTATGCTCGCCGGGAGTTCGGTGGCCCGTTTATGCCTTGGTTTGCCGGTGTGGGTTTTGAGACGGGTAATACCTGGGATCGCATCGACGACGCCCGTTGGGACAACCTGGTTCGTTCTTGGAGTGTGTTTGCCGGTGTTGATACGTTCGTTGGGCCGCTCCAGTTCTCTGTTGCTTACAACAACGAGGATGACTGGACCGCTTATATGAACATCGGTTTCTCGTTTACCCAGCTGTTTTACTGAGCCAAAGCCGTCAGCACTTGCTGGCATTGTTGCAGGGCGTAGCGGTGCAGAATCTCCGTTAGGGCTTGCTCATCCCGAGCTTTGATCGCCTTTATGGATTCTTCCATATGTGCCAAATTGTCTTCAATGACCTGCTTACCACCGTGGCGGAAAGCCACAAATGCACAGCGTTTTGCGGATGGCCACAAATCGTCAATGGCAGAAACGATGAAGTAGTTGTTAGCGTAGACCAGTGATGCCTGGGTGTACTCAATGCCCAATTCAAGAAACGCCAACAAGTCGTTCTGCTCGTAACAGCGCTGCATCTTATCGCGCAGAGTAACCAGCCGTTCCATATCCTCGGGTTGCCATTGCCGGACTAACTTCCGCCCGGTGTGGGTCAGGTACAGCTCCAGCGTTTCATACAAACTGTGCACGAAATGCTCATCAAGTGTGGTCACGAAAGCACCTTTGCGAGCCACGTTCTTGACCAGATGCCGTTTCTCGAGCAACAACAAGCCTTCCCGTACGGAGCCCAGGCTGACGTTTAGTTCCTTAGCCATGGCACTTTCGTAAATCCGTTCGCCCGAGCGCAGCTGTCCAAAGGCTATCAGGTTTTCAACGTGGCGGGCGACTTGTTCAGTCAGGGTTTCTTTTGGCTTGAATGCGTTCATGTGCGTTTTGTAGCTGCTTCCGAGATTGTCAGGAACGCCATATTCGCACAAGCCCAAACTGAGAACCAGTTCAAAGCAACGGTGCGAGCAGGCGAACGGTCCGACACCACAACCGGAACAGCAACGAGCGATCTTCGTAATCGGCGTCGGTCATCAACCGGCTGTGTTTCAGGTCCTCTTCCAGCATGGTCGTCACTTCCTGAATGAAGCGAGGACTGGTATTGATCGCCATAATTTCAAAGTTCAGGCGCATGGAGCGGTTATCGAGGTTTGCAGTACCAATGGATGCATAGCGATCGTCTACCAAAACAACTTTCTGGTGCATGAAGCCGGGTTGGTAGCGGTAGATGCCGATACCGGCCTGACGGGCCTGTATCAGGTAGGAATAGGCCGCCACACGGATGAGCAGGCTGTCGGATTTCTCAGGAATCAGAATACGAACATCCACCCCACGCAGGGCGGCCAATTGGAGCGCATTGATAATCTGCACGTCAGGCACGAAGTACGGGGAGGCAATCCAGACACGGGTTCGGGCGTTGTTGATGCAGTTCAGGAAAAATAACGCACAGGTTTCCCAGGTGTCCGCCGGACCGGTCGGCAATACCAGTACCTTGTCGTCCCCCGAGGAGTCAAAGTTCGGGCACCAATTTAATGTCGGTTTGCTGTCACTGGCCCAGTTCCAGTCTTCCAGCCATGCTAACTGCAGGCCGGTAACAGCCGGGCCGTCGATACGACAATGGGTATCGCGCCAAGGTTCATGATCCATGGCGGTGCCCAGATACTCATCACCGAGATTGATGCCGCCCACAAAGCCAGTCACGCCATCACAGACCAGCAGCTTTCGGTGGTTGCGGAAGTTGATCTGGAAACGGCGGCGGCGAATGTTGCCTTTACCAAACGACGCTACTTTGGCACCGGCCTGGGCCAGTTCTTTGAGCCAGCGTCGAGACAGCGACAGGCTGCCGATGTCGTCATAAAGCAGCCAAACCTCCACGCCTTCCGCCAACTTGCGTTCCAGGATCGTTTTGATGCGCTGGCCAACGCGGTCGGAGCGGACAATGTAAAACTCCAGAAGGATGTAGTGCTCAGCGTCTTCCATGGCCTGAAACAACGCATCGAAGGTGGCTTCGCCGTCCTTCAACAGAGTTACCTGATTCTTGCTGGTGAAGGGCTGGCGGCTTAATTTAGACAGAACCTGCAACTCATCGCCGAATTCTTTCTGATTCGGGTCTGGTATTGAGGTGGTCTGGCATTCGAATTCTTCGAGAAGGCCGCTGAGGGCTTTGTTGCCGGAGCGCCGTGCTTTCATATAACCGCCAAAACGATACCGGCCGAAGAGAATGAACAAAGGCACGGTTACATAGGGCAACGCGATCAACGTGGTGATCCAGGCGATCGCACCTTGCGTGGTACGGTACGTCAGCAGAATGCGATAGATGCAGGCCAGTGAGGCCAGATAAAGCAGCCCAAGCGGAATCGCCAGTAAGGTAAACGTGTCCTCGATCATGAAGGGTTGCCCTTATGTTCGGCTCTAAATTGGACCGGTGCAACGCCGGTCCAGCGTTTGAATGCACGGCTGAAGGCACTAAGTTCCGAAAAACCAAGCAGAAAAGCAATCTCTCCCAATGCGTATTGGTCGTCCGCTACGTATCTGAGGGCTTTGTCACGGCGGACTTGCTCGACCAGATCCTGAAAGCTTAACCCCTCTTTCTTCAGTCGCCGATACAGGGTTTGCCTGCTCATGTGGCATTGGCGCGCCAAGGTGTCTGCATCGATCTTGTCGGTCGCCATCTGTCGGGAAATGAGCCGTCGTACCTTGCGGCTGAACGAGCGTCGGGTTTGGAGCCTGGCCAATACCGCATTGACCTGTTTCAGCACCGCGGAATACACGTAAGGGTTGCGGTGTGGAATGGGGTGGTCCAAGTGTTCGCTGGAAAAAGCGATCCGGGTAATGCCGCACCCGAAAACAACGGGGCCACCGAGCAGCTTTTGGTATTCCTTGGCGTAGGAGGGCTCCGGATGGGCGATCTCAACCCAGTCTGCGGTGATGCCTTTGTGGATAAAGTGGCGTGTTCGGCAGATTGCCGCCGCAAGGGTGCGGTCCATATCAAGGCGCGAGTAGTACGCGGGGTTGTCAGGCTGCCAGCTCAGGATCGCCTGAGTCGGGGTTTGTTCAAAATGGAGCGTGACCGATTCGTTGATTAGCCGGTACAAGCGAACGTACTGGATAACCGCTTCGCCAAGGGTGTCACAATTGAAGAATACGTGCCCGACCAGCCCCATACGTTCGGGGTCGATCACCTGGCCCGCATGCAGACCGACTCCGGGATCTCGGGTGAGCC
Organism: Marinobacter sp. S0848L; assembly: GCF_023016065.1. Taxonomy (GTDB): domain Bacteria; phylum Pseudomonadota; class Gammaproteobacteria; order Pseudomonadales; family Oleiphilaceae; genus Marinobacter. Next base: position 27,637 of record NZ_JALKAQ010000009.1, read on the forward strand.
GCTCGGCGAGTTCCCACAGCCGGTAGTGAGCGGTGGCGGGAACGCGCAGGTCCGGATCTTCCAGAGTGTTGAGCTGAAGGCCGGTTTCGCGCTCAATCTCCGCGGGGGCAAGAAGCCCTCGGGCATCCAGATAATGCACCAGCGCGAGCGTGCTCGAAGCCGCAACGTGCGGTATTTCTGCGTTGTCTGGATGGACATCGGTCATGCCGGGGCCTGAAATCAGTGGTTTTGTAGAAACTGTTACAAAATGTCAAGCGAATGGCACCGCTTGTCAACGGCTTTTCATTAATTCAACGATAGCATGAGTGACATCAGGTTGAAGTAACCGAAAGGTCATAGTGGAGGGATTGTATGCAACAGGAAATCTTTGTACCTCATAGCCAACGCGAGCGTGAAAACGTTATGGCACTCGCTGAGTACCTTGGCAGCATTTACTACTGCTAAGCAATCAGGCGTACGGACGACATGGTTATAGCCGGGCTACATGCCCGGCTTTTTTGTGGGCGATCATATGCCTAAATTTGTTCTTGCCCCGACATCTGGCGATGGTAGTGTAGTTGGCTACATTCTATGAGCCGGAGACTGCCCCACTATGAGTGTTGAACTGAATCACCGGATATCCGGGCAAGGCGAACCGTTAATCCTGCTGCACGGGTTGTTTGGTTCTCTGGAAAATCTGGGTGGTGTTGCCCGACGACTGGAAGACGGATGGCAAATCCATGGCCTGGACCAGCGCAATCATGGCAGCTCTCCCCACACGGATGAAATGACTTATCCTGCTATGGCTTCCGACGTGGTGGCTTACATGGATGCCCAAGGCATCGATAAGGCGCATCTGCTTGGCCACTCCATGGGAGGTAAAGTTGCGATGCAGGTGGCGTTAAGTTATCCGGAGAGGGTGCTAGGGATCATCGTTGCGGATATTTCCCCCGTTAGCTACCAGCCACGTCACGACGCCATTCTTGAAGGTATGAAAAGTCTGGATCTGCGTGGCGTGAAATCACGAACCGAAGCCGATGCCCGGCTCGCGGAGTATGTTGAAACACCCGGCGTGCGCCAGTTTTTGCTGAAAAATCTTGAACGCATCCCGAAAGACGACATCGAGCAGGACGACCTTCTGTTTCGGTGGCGCTTGAACCTGCCTGTGATCGATGCCAGTTATTCGAACCTTTCAGCTGCACCCGAAGGTGACGGCCCATACGATGGAGCGGTTCTGTTTATCAAAGGGGCAGACTCCGCTTATATCCAGACAAAGCACCAAGACACGACTCAAACCTTGTTCCCTAACGCCGAACTCAAAATAATCGAGGGCACCGGGCATTGGTTGCATGCGGAAAAAGCGGATACTTTTGCGACCTTGTGTCGGCAATTTCTGGAGCAGTAACCGCTCACCGTCCCGAGACCTTCTTGAGGTTTGCTAAGGTTAGGGAGTCCTGATCCGTATTAGCGACGCTTAAGGAAGAACAATGACAAGAATAAAGAGTTGTGCACCATGAAGTGGTTGTTGATTGCCTTGCTGGCATTGTTTCTGTTGTTTGGCGGCTTTTTATTGACCCCGTCTCCTGTGGATAGCAAAGCCTGGCAGGCGCCCAAACCACCGCCAATGACCGGTGCCTACGTCCCGAACGGGTACTTGCGCCAAGCCGAGTTGTTGGCGAAAGGGCAAGTGTATGGCCCCGAAGATACCACCGTGGGAGCTGACGGAGTGCTGTACGCCGGAACCCAGGATGGCAAGATCATTCGCGTGTTCCCGGACGGCAGGGTGGATGACTGGCTTGAAACCGGTGGCCGACCATTGGGTATGGTGATGGATCAACAGGGCAACCTGCTGGTGGCAGACTCCGGCAAGGGATTGTTGTCGATTACACCGGAAGGCGAAATCAATGTACTGAGTCGGGAAGCAGCAGGCACGCCGTTCCGGTTTACCGATGACGTGATCATTGCACCCGATGGGCGGGTCTACTTCACCGATGCCAGCTCCCGTTTTGGCCAGCAGGACTACCTGCTGGACCTGCTGGAAATGCGTCCTCATGGCCGCTTGCTTCGGTACAACCCGAAAACCCGGAAAACCGAAGTGCTGCTGGCTGATTTGTACTTTCCCAACGGTGTCGCCGTTTCCACCGAAGGCGATTACCTGCTGGTTAACGAAACCTGGAAGTACCGCATTCTGAAACATTGGATCGCAGGCCCGAAAGCAGGTAAAACCGAAGTGTTCGCCGACAACCTGCCGGGGTTCCCGGATAATCTGGCCATCGACCATGAGGGCCGGTACTGGGTTGCCTTCCCAACGCTACGAAACGCTCAAATTGATGCTATGCACGCCAAGCCCTGGCTCAAGAATCTGGTCGCCAAACTGCCCGACGGATTGAAACCCAAGCCTCAGGAATATGGTCTGGTGGTTGCCTTTGATGCAACCGGTAAGGCATTGCTTAGTCTGCACGACACCAAGGGCACGCATTTGCAGGAAATCACCTCGGTGAACCCTCACAATGGTAATTTGTATTTTGGCTCGCTGCATAACGACCGTATCGGGAAATTGTCGTTAGAAGCCATTCCCGAGATCAGGGAAAGCCTTGAGTGAGCGGAAAACGCGCCGGGTAGAAATTCTGCTAGGCTGAACTTGAACACGATCGTCTTTGTAGGCATCTGATGCGAACCCGTCTGGAGAACCCCATGGCCCCCACTGAATTAACGGAAGTCGAAACGATGCGCCAAGTGGTTTACGACCGATTTGGCGACAGCGATGTGCTGCAGGTCGTTGATGCGCCGATCCCGGAGCCGGGTGAGGGCGAAGTACTGATTCGTGTTCATGGTGCCGGGCTCAATCCGATCGATTGGAAAACTCGCCTGGGCATGGGCTTTGTCGCCACCCAAATTGAAAACGATCTGCCGTGGGGGCCGGGTTACGATGCCGCCGGAGAAGTCGTGGCGGTGGCCGACGAAGTCACCACCCTTGCCAAGGGCGATCGGGTGATGGGCATGATTGGTTTCCCGTTGACGGGCGGTGCTTATGCGCAGTTTGCCGTTGCACGCGCGGACGAGCTGGCCATTGTTCCGGAAGAGCTGGATCTGGTGACCGCAGCAGGCGTGCCTTTAGCGGCGCTGACGGCCTGGCAGGGCTTGTTTGAAATCGCCCGCTTAGAGCCCAATCAAAAAGTGCTGATACATGCGGGTGCCGGCGGGGTTGGCCACTTTGCGGTGCAGTTTGCGCTGGCACGGGATGCCCACGTGATTGCCACGGCCTCTGCCGGGAATCGCGACTTCCTGGCGGAATTTGGCGTTCACGAGGTGATTGATTACCAAACCATGGACGTTGCCGATGAGTGCTTCGGGCTGGATGTGGTCTTGGATCTGGTCGGCGGAGACGCGGGCAAGCGCTCGCTGCACACCTTGGGCGCGTCCGGTGTTTTGGTCACCATCCCAACGGTGACCGCCGATGACGTTGTCAGTGCCGCTGAAGAGATGGGGGTGCGAGCCCACGGAATGCGCGTGCGCCCTGATGTGTTTCACCTTGAAGAAATTGCCGAGCTGATTGAAGACGGCGACGTGCGCGTGCACATCGACAAAGTGTTCGCCATGGATCAGGTGCGTGAAGCCCATGACCTTCTGGCGGAAGGTCATGTTCGCGGCAAACTGGTGCTCGATTGTCGCTAATACGAGCCGGGCTGGCGGACTAGTTGTCAGCTTTCTCGCCTGAACTCTGGTTGCCGTTGTTGTCCCGCTCTTTCTTGGGCTGCGGCGGCACCAGACTGATCAACACCCAGTCGTCTTCCGGTTCCAGTGATTCCATATCTTTCACCGGATGAATGTGCTCTTTGCTGTCGATGATAAACAGCACCAGAGCCTGTTGCTGGTATTGCTCGAGGAACTGCTGGTAGCTGAATTCTTCGCTCAGCTGGGTGGTTTTAACGTGGTACCCCTGGCTGACCAAACTGGCAAGCTTGGCGTAGCTCACGCCGTCAAAAATCCCTCGTGTACGCTGTACCTTGCCGGCCGTTTGTAGCCGGGCCTTCTGGTCTTGGTCGCCCTCGGTTAAACCGAACACCGAGGTGTCGCCAAACCAGTCCATGAAGTGGTACGTGGCCAGGCTGTTCATCTGTTTGTAGGGCGAAAGAATCAGCAGGTTACCGATGCCGGTCAGGTCCATATGGGTAGCGGCATGCTCGGAAGCCGGGTTGCCAAAATAAACCGGTAAGTTCTCCATTCGGGACTGTCGCACGTTCTCCCAGTTGGTGTCTGAGAGCATGATGGGCACTTCGTGCTTTTGCAGTGCTTGCCCAATCAGCCGGGCAATAGGGTTGGCGCCCAGAATCAGGAAGCCGTGAGCCGGTGGTTCTTTCACGCCCAACAACTTGGCAATCGGACGGGCGGTCAGGCTTTGCAGAGTGACGGTGGTGATGATCAGCATGAACACCAACGGCACCAGAGTTTCTGCGCCGTCATAACCGAGCCGCTCAAGCTGAAAAGCGAACAGGGCAGATACGGCTGCGGCCACAATACCCCGTGGTGCAATCCAGCTCAGGTACAGCTTTTCACGAAAGTTCAGTGACGTGCCGATGGAGGAAAGGAAAATACTGATTGGGCGAGCGATGAACATCAGGCAGGCTAGAACCGCCACCAGCCCCCAGCCCAGATCCAGAATGGCGGAAAACTCGACACGGGCGGCCAAAATGATAAACAGGGCCGAAATCAGCAGAACGCTCAGGGATTCTTTGAATTCCAGAATGCTGTCGATCGGCACCCGCTTCATGTTCGCCATCCAGATCCCCATCACGGTTACCGTCAGCAGGCCGGATTCGTGCGCCATTTCATTGGAGATGGCGTAAACACCCAGCATAAACGTGAGTGTGCCGGCATTGTGCAGGTACTGCGGCAGCCAGTGTTTTCTCAAGGCTTGCCCGTTCAAATAGCCCGCGATGGCACCGATGATAAAGCCGACCACCAGCGTTTTGCCGAAGATATACAGTGAGTGGCCAAACACATTGCCCTGACCCCAGGACACAATGCCTTCGAACACCAGAACCGCCAGCAGGGCGCCCACCGGATCAATAATGATGCCTTCCCAGCGCAGAATATTCGACAGCTTTGCGGTGGGCCGTACGGCTCGCAATAGCGGTGCAATCACCGTCGGGCCGGTGACCACGGAAATGGCGCCGAACAAAAGAGCAACTTCCCAGGACACCTCCAGAATCCAGCGTGCGGCGAGTGTGCCGATGGCACAGGTGACGATGGAGCCCACGGGCACCAGATTGCGCACCATCTTGCCGTGGCCTTTGATTTCCTCGTAGCGGAGCGTCAGGCTGCCTTCAAACAGAATGATGGCAACCGCAAGGGAGATCACAGGAAAAAGAAGATCACCAAAGACCTCTGCGGGCTGAAGAAAACCCAATACCGGCCCGGCAATAATGCCGCCTGCCAGGAGAAAGAGAATGGCGGGCATGCGCACGCGCCAGGCGAACCATTGGCAAAGCAGAGAGCTGATGCCGATACCGGCAAGAATCAGAGCAGTACTAGCGGCCATAAGGGCTTCCGGTTGAAAAGTTTAGAGGTTGGCTCGGCGAGCGATTCGGTTCAGGAGCCTCGAGGCTGCAAAAAAACCGAAGCTCGCGGTGACCGGGCTGGCGGCACCAAAACCCGAGGCACAATCCAGTCGGACCGGGCCTTCCGTAGCCGGTTTCTGGTGACAAACTTCGCCATCGGCAGCCGGGTACGTCAGCTGCTCCAATGAGTATACGGCCTCAACGCCAAATCGGCGCTTTGGATTGCGAGAAAAATTATACTCGCGGCGCAGCAAGTTGCGCACCTTCGCCAGCAGCGGGTCTTGGGTGGTTTTACTGAGATCGGCCACCTGAATCTGTGTGGGGTCCATTTGCCCCCCGGCACCACCGGCAACGACCACCGGTATCTTCCGGCGATGGCAATGAGCAATCAGGCTGGCCTTGGATTTTACGCTGTCGATGGCATCCACCACGCCGGTGATGTCGTCGGTGATCAACTCTTGCACGTTTTTGGTGGTCAGAAAACCGAAATGAACCCGAATATCCGCCTGCGGGTTAATCGCCCGCAGGCGTTCGGCCATGGCGTCTGTTTTGGTCTGACCGTACTGGCCTTGCAAAGCGTGCAGCTGGCGATTGGTGTTGGAAACGCAAATGTCGTCCATATCAATCAAGGTAAGCGTGCCAATGCCGCTTCTGGCCAACGATTCAGCAGCCCAGGAACCCACGCCCCCCAAACCAACCACAACTATGTGCGCGTGCCGGAAGGCGGTCAGGGCTTTTCGGCCATAAAGCCGTTCGATGCCGCCAAAGCGAAACTGATAATCGTCAGGCTGCGGAGAGTCGGAAGTCATTCAGGGCTCGTGGTGTCTGGTTGAACGTACGGTGTATCAATGAGGGGCAGATTGTAACGCAGGGGCTGTGGCAGGGGCTATGCGCTAATGCACTCTTGGCCCATATGACGACAGGCGTTTCTCTGGCCAAAAAAAACCACGCAAAAGCGTGGTTAAAAGAAGATACCTAACTTGTGTGAAGCCAGGCTGGACTAGTTCAGAGACACTAATCAACGTGATCAGTATTGACTGTCTGACGATCCCATTGAAGGTCAGAAATTGCCAATGATCGGTCATTTTCGGACATGAGTTTTGGTTAGATCGGTAATCTGCCGTTTTAGCCCAACCAGTGTTCGTCGTTAAAGGCCATCAGGCTGTCTTTACCTGACACGATATCCGCCAGAAGCCAGTCGATCTCCGGCATCAGTTTTTCGAAGTAGTAGCGGGCCGAAACTTGCTTGCTTTCCAGCAACGAGCGATTGCCTTCACCGGCTTCGAGTTGACTGTTCGCAACGTCCGCCATGCGTGACCAGAGGTAGCCAATTACTGTCAGCGCCATTACGCGCAAATACGGTGTAGCCGCAGCACCCGCTTGCTCCGGGTCTTTTGGAGCGTTTTGGGCTAGCCAAAGGGTCGCTTCTTCCAGTTTCTTGACGGCGTGTGTGAGCTCGTGTCGGTAGGGTGCATCCGGATTGCCCTTCAGGTAGCCCGCAAGCTCCGAGAACAAGGTGCGAACCAGTTGGCCTCCCTTCAGTGATAGTTTGCGCCCCACCAGATCCATTGCCTGTATGCCGTTGGTGCCTTCGTAAATTCGGGCGATACGTCCATCCCGGACCAGTTGCTCGAGCGGCCAGTCCTGAGTAAAGCCGGAACCACCCAGCACTTGTTGGCCCCAGTTCGCGTTGTTGTAGCCTTCATCGGTCAGGAAAGCTTTCACCACAGGGGTCAGCAGTTGCACGAGGTCATCGGCATTCTCCCGGATTTGGGCATCGCTGTGAGCAACCGACAAGTCCAGTTGATGTCCGGTAAACAGTGCCAAAGCGCGCATGCCTTCATTCAAGACTTTTTGGCGCATCAACATGCGGCGTACATCGGGATGCACAATGATCGGGTCTGCCGCGCCTTCGGGATTTTTTGCGCCGCTTAGCGATCGGCTTTGCAGACGTTCTTTGGCAAAGGCCAGGCTTTCCTGATAAGCCATTTCAGCCAGACCTAACCCTTGCATACCGACCATCAGCCGCGCTTCGTTCATCATGGTGAACATGGCGCTCATGCCCTTGTTCGGCTCGCCCACCAACCAGCCCTTCGCACCCTCAAAGTTCATCACACAGGTGGCAGAACCCTTGATGCCCATTTTGTGTTCCAGACCGCCGCAAAAGGCCGGGTTGCGCTCGCCAGATTCCGGCAGCACTTTTGGTACCACGAACAAAGAAATGCCTTTGGTGGTGTCGGGCGCGCCGGGCAGTTTCGCCAACACCAGATGCACAATGTTGTCGACCAGATCGTGCTCACCGCCGGTGATCCAGATTTTCGTGCCTTCGATGGCATAGCTGCCGTCGTCGTTGGGGGTGGCTTTGGTGCGGATCAGGCCTAGGTCTGTGCCGCACTGGGGCTCGGTCAGGCACATGGTGCCGGTCCATTCGCCGGAGATCAGCTTTTCCAGATAGATTTGCTTCAGTGCCTCGGAGCCGTGAGCGTAGAGTGCGCTGATGGCACCGTGAGTAAGGCCCGGATACATACCGAGCGATAAATTCGTGGAACACACCATTTCATCCACCACGAATTTCAGGGTGTGCGGCAGGCCCTGGCCGCCATATTCAATGGGTGCATCGAGCGCGGTCCAGCCACCTTGCACGAACGCCGTGTAGGCTTGCTGGAAACCATCCGGTGTTTTGACGGTTTTTGTGTCCGGGTCGAAGGTGCAGCCTTGTCGGTCGCCGACCTGGTTGGTGGGTTGGATGACTTCGCTTGCCAGCTTGCCGGCCTCTTCGATGACCGCTGAAATCAGGTCGGGAGTGGCATCCGCGTACTTATCGAGTTCGTGCAGCTTGTCTGCTCCCAACACATCAAACAGTAGAAAACGAAGATCATTCGCAGGCGCTTGATATTGCATGGACACTCTCCTGTCGTTACGAAATCGGCACAGTTTGCCGTGGGTACTGCGCTTTACTGACTGCAAGCGCTTAAAAACCGTGTCTGGGTTCATACGTGCGTTTGAATAAACTGGCTCACCCGAAATTCAACCTGATGAGAGTCTGTGAGCGTATTACCCTTAGACACGACCACGACTTATTCAGGAGACAGGACAATGACCGTCGTTATTGCCGGAGTTTCGGGCGCCATTGGCAGCGCGCTTGCAGAACGGTTTCTTGCCGAGCAGCCAGGTGAGCCGCTAATTGGGCTGGCCAGAACGGTTGATGCCGTCAATGCCCGCGTTAGGGAGCATCCTGCGGTGCATCTGATCGAATGGCAGGCAGAGCTTCCTCTGGACATGGCTCGGTACCCCGAGATCCGGAAAATGCTGGAATCTGCGAACGGTGGAATATCGGTGATCTACGCCGCTGGTCTGTTGCACGATGACGTTGTTGCTCCCGAAAAACGGGTAGAGGATATGACTCAGGCCAGTATGATTCAGGCGTTTCAGGTGAATTGCCTTGGCTTTGGTGTGCTGGTCCAGGCGCTGGCACCTTGGTTACGGGGGAAGCGCTTGGCCCGTGTTGCCGCCGTTTCGGCGAAGGTGGGTTCGATCGAGGATAACCGGCTTGGTGGCTGGTATGCCTACCGATGCTCGAAAGCTGCGTTGAATATGATGGTAAAAAACCTATCTGTGGAGTTGCCCCGAAGGTATGCGCCAATCGCCTGCGTGGCTTTGCACCCCGGCACCACTCGCTCCAACCTCAGTGCGCCGTTTAGCCAGTCGCTGGCGAAGCTGACGGTGCATGAGCCTGATGCGACCGCAGCGAATTTATACGAGGTTTTATCGGGATTGTCCGAGGAAGATAACGGTCGCTTTATCAGCTGGAACGGGCAAGATTTGCCATGGTGACGCCCCGCAGGTTCCGATTCGCCTGCCGGGCGTCTTATCAGCGAATAAACGGGTTCAGAAGCCGGCCAAACGGACCGGTCAATTTCAGCGGCGCGCTCAGGATCGACAGCGTGATGCAGTCTTCGTGACCGATGGCGACCGGTTTGTGCACGTCTTTATCGGTCAGTACAACAAAGTCCCATTGATTAAAAACACCTTTCGCATCGGAAAACGCACCTTGAAGCACGATGGTTGTTTCCGTGCCCCGATGAGTGTGTGCCGGAGCTTTACCGCCGGCTGCCAGCTTCTGGAGAATCACCCGTTCTGACTGTCCGGGGAATTTGTCGGTGATATCAACCACACTGACATCCGGTAACTGGCGCTTCCAGGGCAGGTTATTCATGTCGTCGCCAAGCAGTTTTTGAAGCGGGCTGAGCCGGGGAGACTCTTGCGCTGCTCGCGCATCGGGTGCCTCTTCGATACGTGCCAATAACTGTTCGAAACTGGTGTCAGACACGGAAACGTCCGGCTGCTGTTCCATCATGACAGCCCCGAGGCTGTTCAAGGTATCAACCCGACTGCGGCAATGCCCGCACTGATCCAGATGCAAGCGAATGCAAAGCGCATGGGGTTCGCTCAGGTTGCCTGCACTGTATTCCATCAGGCTCAGACTGTCTGGATGGTGTCGAGTCATACGTTCTGGTCCTGCAAAATCACTTTCAATTTGTTCAGCGCCAAGCGAACCCGGCTTTTTACGGTCCCGAGCGGCAAATTCAGCTCATCGGCCACCGTTTGATGTGATTTATGCTCCATATACACTTTTGCAATAACCGTCACTTGCTCTTGCGGTAGCTGGCTCAGAGATTCGCGAATCCGGCGTTCTGAGGTCAGCCTGTGCAATGAAGTAACAGGGTCATCGTCGTTATCGTCGGGAATCTGCCAGAGGTCTTCGGTTTCAATGGCCATCTCACCACTTCGACGCTGCATCTTGCGCAGCATGTCGATGCGTTGGTTTCGGGCAATGGTGAAAATCCAGGTAGACGCAGCCGCTTTGCGCCAATCGTAAAGGCTGGAACGCCTCCAGATCGCAACAAAAACTTCCTGAACAAGCTCTTCGGCATGACTGGCGATGCCGTTGGAGATGGCGTAATACTTGATCTGTGGTGCAAAGTGCTCGAACAGCGCGTGATAGGCTGCTTTGTCTTGGTGCCGACCCACTTTCTCCAACAGAGCGCCCCAAGGGTCTTTTCGGCCCTCGCCTTTCGCTGGTTGCTGCCCCAGTGTCGTCACTGGACGCTCCTTGACTGTCGCTTGATTTAATTTGGCTACGGTCATGATTCTATGCACTCAACGCGTTTTTGTCAGTCTTGTTTTACGCGCAAAGTGATGAACTGGATCGCTGGATCCGCAAAGATTTTCAGGGTTGACCTGGGTGTGTTACGGGATCTTCCTGAGATTTATCGGTTTAAGTCTACTCTTCGAGATAGGTGTAACCGTCGAGCCCTTCCTCTAATTCCCCTAACAGTGTTTGCTGCAGCTCGGGCTCGAGATTGCTTGCCTCGAATTTGCGTTGATAGGTTTTTAGTATGCTACCGGGCTCGAAGTTCACATATCTCAGAACCTTAGCCACGCTATCGCCCTTAATGGGCTCACTGATATCGTAGTTGCCCTGATCGTCCAGCCGCACATCGACCGAATGTGTGTCGCCGAACAGGTTGTGCATGTCTCCGAGAATTTCCTGATAGGCACCGGTCATGAAAAAGCCGATGAGCAAAGGCTCGTCAGGGTTGTGTTCGGGTAAAGGCAGTGTAGTTTCAATGCCTTGGCCGTCAACGTAGTGATCGATACGTCCGTCCGAATCACAGGTAATGTCCTGCACCACGGCACGGCGGTTTAACGGCCTATTCAGTCCGTTGATCGGCATGACCGGGAAGATCTGGTCAATACCCCAGACATCCGGCAGTGATTGGAACAGCGAGAAGTTCACAAACAGCTTTTCGGCCAGTTTCTCGTTCAGTTCGTCAATGATTTCACGGTGTGCGCGGTTGGCGCTGTCTAGCTGCGCCCTTATCAACCGGCAGCAGCGGGTGTACAAGGTTTCGGCCTGAGCGCGCTCTGTTAACGAGAGCAGCCCGTGGGCGAACTGCGCGTGCGCATCGGTCATGGCGTGCAGCACGTCGTGGTAAATTTCCGCCAGTGAGCGGGGGCAGTTGTCGTCCTGAAGGCTGCGCAGATCCCGCCACAAATCCTGTAGCGGCGAGGGTGCGGTGATGGCGGGCTCAGAGACATCGTGATGACCGGGAGTCTCCCGGTCAATCACATTGGTGATCAGCACCGAATGATGAGCTGTCAAAGCCCGGCCGGATTCGCTGATCAGCGCCGGGTGAGGCAAGCCCAAACGGTCACATTCGGCCTGCAGCACGTGTACCACGTTGTAAGCGTACTCAAACACGGTGTAATTCATGGAGCAGCTGCTGCGCGAGCGCGTGCCTTCGTAGTCCACACCCAGACCGCCGCCGATATCAACGGTGCCGACAGGCGCGCCGAGGTGGCGCAGCTCACTGTAAAACCGGGCGCACTCTTTTAAGCCGGTTTGAATGTCCCGAATGTTGGCAATTTGCGAACCCAAATGGAAATGCAGCAGCTGCAACGTGTCCAGTGCGCCGGCTCTTTTCAGGGTTTCGACAACTTCCAGTACTTGGCTGGCGGATAACCCGAATTTCGATTTTTCACCGCCGGTATTTTGCCAGTTGCCTTTGCCAATGGTGGCCAAACGAGCGCGCACACCAATCAGCGGCGAGACTCCGAGTTTTTTGGCTTCGTCCAGAATCAACGGTAGCTCAGACTGTTTCTCAACAACGATAAAGACCTGATGGCCCAATTTCTGGCCAATCAACGCCAGCCGAATGTATTCACGGTCTTTATAGCCGTTGCACACAATCACCGAGCCATTGTTGCGGGCTAGGGATAATACGGCGAGCAATTCCGGCTTGCTGCCGGCCTCCAGGCCAATCTGGTTGTTGGTGGCTGCAGGTTCGGCAGCCACCAGTTCTTCGACGACGCGTCGCTGCTGGTTGACCTTGATCGGGTAAACGACTGTGTATTGGCCCTGATACGCTTGTTCGTGAATGACTTTATTGAACGCACCGCAGAGTTTGTTCACCCGGTCGTGCAGGATGTCGGTAAACCGGACCAGTACCGGCAGGGCCAGGCCCGCGTCAGACAATGATCGTGTCAGTTTGGGCAAGTTGATGTGTGCCGAACTCCGGCCCCGGTCCGGGCAGATTTCAACTTCACCTTCCGCATTGACGGATATGTACCCGTCACTCCAATGGGCGATGTTGTAAACCTTGTGTGCCGGTGATGCGGTAGATTCTGCCATTATTGCTATCCTGTCAGGAAACCCGAGTTGGCGGGAAAACCGTTGAAGGCTGCATTGTAGGAGCAGACTGCTGCCCCTACAATACGTCTCTTTTGAGATGCCCGGGCGCGGTGCAACGGCATACAGTTGGAGAGTGATATGACAGCATTGAATGAAGGCTGGTTTACCGAGGTATTTCAGGATCAGGGCACGGCCTTTTCGCTGCAGGTAAAGAAAAAACTGCATGAAGAGCAGACACAGTTCCAAAAACTGGAGATCTACGAAACCGAGACCTTTGGTAATCTGATGGTGCTGGACGGCTGCGTGATGCTGACCACTCGCGACAACTTTCTGTACCACGAAATGATGACCCACCCGGCGCTGTTCACTCATAAAGACCCGAAGAAAGTGGTCATTGTTGGGGGCGGCGATTGCGGCACCCTGAAAGAAGTACTCAAACACCCCGGCGTGGAAGAGGCCTGGCAGGTCGAAATCGATGAGCGCGTTACCCGCATGTCGGAGAAGTATTTTCCGGAATTGTGCGAAGCCAATGGCGACCCACGGGCCAATTTCTTTTTTGGTGACGGCGTAAAGTGGATGCGCGAAGTTGAGCCCAACAGCATCGACCTGCTGATTATCGACAGCACAGACCCCGTTGGCCCGGCCGAGGGCTTGTTTGCACTGGATTTCTACCGCGATGCGATGGTGGCGCTGAAGGATGGCGGAATTGTGGTTCAGCAAAGCGAATCACCGTTGCTTCACACCGAATCGATCATCAAAGATATTCACACCGACATGCGCAAAGCCGGTTTCAGCCATGTGCAGACTTTGCCATTCCCGCAACCGGTATACCCCACAGGCTGGTGGAGCTGCACCATGGGTAGCAAAGACAACCCGTTGAAGTACTTCCGTGAAGCCGACGTGAACGACCGACCGTTCGTCACCCGTTATTACAACTCGGGGATTCACCACGGTGCGTTGGCCATGCCGCAATTCATGATTGATGCGCTGGAAGATCAGGTACGTCCGGAAGAAGGTTAACTGGGTTGTGGTTTAGATAGCTAAAAAGGGCGCCCGAGGGCGCCCTTTTTGGTCTCGCTGGCAGCGTTACTGCTTGTTGCTGCCAAACTCGGGGTAGGCTTCAAGGCCGCACTCGGCAATATCGACGCCTTCGTATTCTTCTTCAGCGCTGACACGAATGCCCATTACGGCTTTCAGAATGCCCCAGACGATCAGGCTGGCGATGAACACCCAGGCGAAGATGGTCAGGGCGCCAATCAACTGGCCGCTGAAGCTCACGTCACCGTTGGTAACCGGCACCAGCATCAGGCCGAGGAAGCCACACACGCCGTGAGCCGAGATGGCACCAACCGGGTCATCAATGCGCAGCTTATCGAGCGCAACGATGCTCAACACCACCAGGCCACCGCCCAAAGCTCCCCAGAGGGTAGCGGTCAATGCACTTGGTGTTGACGGTTCTGCGGTAATGACCACCAAGCCGGCGATGGCACCGTTCAACAGCATGGTCAGGTCGGCCTTACCGAACATCAGGCGAGCAACCGCTAAGGCGGTGATAGCACCACCGGCTGCCGCTGCGTTGGTGTTGAGAAAGACCATAGCGACCGAGTGGGCGCTGGCAATGTCGCCGAGCTTCAGTACAGAGCCACCGTTGAAGCCGAACCAGCCCATCCACAGAATCAGGGTGCCCAAAGCCGCCAACGGCATGTTGGCACCGGGAATGGCGCGAATCTCGCCGTTCGGGCCGTACTTGCCTTTACGCGCACCCAGCAAGAGAACACCCGCCAGCGCTGCGGCGGCACCGGCCATGTGAACAATGCCGGAGCCGGCAAAGTCGCTGAAGCCAAGGTCGCCCAGGTTATAGAGGCCAAACACGTCTTTGCCGCCCCAGGTCCAGCCACCTTCCATAGGGTAGATGACACCGGTCATGACGACCGCGAAGGCCAGAAAGGCCCAAAGTTTCATGCGCTCGGCAACAGCACCCGAGACAATTGACATAGCCGTGGCTACAAACACCACCTGGAAGAAAAAGTCGGACGCGCCCGAGTAAATGGAGCCGCCTTCAAAGCCGTCTTCACGGCTGGCGAAATCGCCCAGCACGGCGTCGACATCGACATCACCAATGCCCGCAAGGAACAGATTCCCGCCGTACATGATGGCGTAGCCGCACACCATGTACATGGTGCTGGCAACCGCAAACAAGGCAACGTTTTTGGTAAGAATTTCAGTGGTGTTTTTGGAGCGCACCAGGCCGGCTTCGAGCATGGCAAAGCCTGCGGCCATCCACATAACTAATGCGCCGCAAATAACAAAATAAAAGGTATCTATAGCATACTGCAGGTGAAAGACATTGCTTTCCATAGGAAGCCCTCCGCACAAGGCCCGTCAGGTATTTAGTTTTTTTGCGTTGGCTGAATCCGGGAGTCAGGCCGGTATCAGACCGCCTCTTCGCCGGTTTCGCCGGTCCGGATTCGGATCGCTTGCTGTAGTTCGGTCACGAAAATCTTACCGTCACCGATTTTGCCGGTATTGGCAGCTTTGGTAATGGACTCGATCACCTGATCCAGCAGGTTGTCGCCAATCGCGATCTCAACTTTTACTTTTGGCAGGAAATCCACCACGTATTCGGCACCGCGGTAGAGTTCGGTGTGGCCCTTTTGACGACCGAAACCTTTCACTTCCGTTACGGTTACGCCTTGCACGCCTATTTCGGATAGTGCCTCTCGGACATCATCCAGTTTGAAAGGCTTAATGATCGCTGTCACAAGTTTCATTGCTTTCTCCTTGGTAAAGCCATCTCAACTGTCTTTGTGGTTGAGTTCGGGATGCTGCCACCTCGCACATCAATTGTGCGGATCGTGTACAAGGTTTAGCATCAGGTATGCCAACGCAAAAAATTATAATAAAAACAACGTTCTGTTCGTTTCTTGTTTCAATTTGGCGCAGCCTGCTGCACCAAATCGGGGCGCTACGCCCCACTCTGACTCAGGGTTGAACCACCAGTGGGCAAGGCCTGGCTTCATTATACTGCCCAGTGGGTACAGTATGGCAGGGGCAGCGGTGTGATACACTCCTGACTGCATGAGTATTCGACGGGTAAACGGCCTGATCGAGCACAAACATTGAATCCACGAGGTATCACATGAAAGGCCCCCAAGATTTCTTCGCCCAGCTTCAAGGCCAGGTTGGCCAGTTTGTTCCCGATATGGCGCGGGCCGCCCGGGAAGATTTCGAAACCCAGGCCAGAGCAACGGTGATGACGGTACTGTCCAAGCTGGAGCTGGTAACCCGTGAAGAATTTGAAGGTCAGCAAGCCGTTCTGATGAAAACCCGTGAAAAAGTAGAAGCGCTGGAAAAGCGAGTCGCTGAGCTGGAGCAGAAAGCTCAGTCGTGATTTGTTTGTGATGCAGGCGCAGGACGCGTCTGACTCATATCTGCCCACCATGGAAGGTGATCATGTTAGCCATTGTCCATTCACGCGCCAGTATTGGCGTGTCTGCTCCCGAAGTAACCGTCGAAGTGCACTTGTCAGGCGGTTTGCCCGCGCTCTCGATAGTCGGCATGCCCGAAACCGGTGTACGCGAAAGCAAGGACCGTGTTCGTAGCGCCTTGCTGAACGCGGGCTTCGAATTCCCCGCTCGCCGAATAACGATCAATCTTGCGCCTGCTGATTTGCCAAAAGAAGGTGGCCGTTTCGACCTGCCCATTGCGCTCGGAATATTGGCCGCATCAGGGCAAATTCCGCCCGACAGCCTCAAACCCTTGGAGTTCATGGGCGAACTGTCCCTCGATGGTGCCTTGCGACCGCTCAAAGGCGTGTTGCCCGCGGTGCTGGCAGCCCGGGGAGCCGGGCGTTCACTTCTGATTCCACAAGCCAATGCAGACGAAGCCGCGCTCGCCAGCCAGGGTGATGTGTTGGCCGCAAGTCACATTCTTACGGTGTGCGAGCACCTGACCGGGCGAGCGAAATTGGTGCCCGTGCCAAAGCCGGAAGTGGATGCTGTCCATGCCTCGGAAGCAGAAAATGCCGCCGATCTCGCCGATGTGCGGGGCCAGCAGGTGCCTCGCCGGGCTTTAGAGGTCGCCGCAGCGGGTGGTCATAATGTGCTGTTTTTTGGCCCGCCGGGGACCGGTAAAAGCATGCTGGCGAGTCGGCTTCCGGGTATCCTGCCGGCGCTGGACGATGCAGCTGCCATGGAGGTGGCCAGTGTTCATTCCGTAGCGGGCCACCCACTGCAACCCGGCGGGTGGCGCCAACCGCCTTTTCGGTCGCCTCATCATACTGCTTCCGCGGTGGCTTTGGTGGGCGGTGGTGGCAGCCCCAGGCCAGGGGAGATCTCTCTGGCGCACCGCGGTGTGCTTTTCCTGGATGAGCTGCCCGAGTTCGAACGACGGGTGTTGGAAGTGCTGCGTGAGCCCCTGGAAACCGGGGAGATTTCGATCAGTCGCGCGGCCCGGCAAGTCACTTTTCCGGCAAAGTTTCAGGTTGTTGCGGCAATGAACCCGTGTCCGTGCGGTTACAGCGGTCATCCGAGTATTGAGTGCCAGTGTACGCCCAGTCAGGTCATGCGTTATAAATCCAAAATATCCGGCCCTTTACTGGACCGTTTCGATTTGCACGTTGAGGTGCCGGTGCAGGAAGGGGATGTGTTACTCCGCCAAGGCGAAGCCGGCGAGAGCAGTGCCAGTGTGAAACAGCGGGTGCTGCAAGCCAGAAAGCGCCAGCGCGATCGTGGCAGCTTGAACGCTTCGCTTGCGGGCAGGGCTTTGGACCAGGCGTGCCGGATCGATGACAGTAGCGAACAATTATTGGCTCAGGCCATGGAACGGTTGGGATTATCCGCCCGGGCTCTGCATCGGATTCTGCGCGTGGCGCGCACCTTGGCCGATCTGGAAGGGCAGGAACACCTGTCGAAACAACACCTGATCGAAGCATTGGGGTACCGGCAATTAGATCGGCAGCAAGGGCAAAGTAGTTTGGTGTCCGCTTGAAGCCTCGGACTCTGTTAAACTGTCCGGTAAATTTCAGCAATCAGATCCGCAGTGGCGGTTGAGGACAGCAAATGGCCGACCAGAACGACTCGCAAGATTCCAAAGGTGAAAATCCGATTACCACACGCCGTGGTGTGCGCAGCTTTGTGTTACGCCAAGGCCGGATGACCGAAGGTCAGAAGAAAGCCTTCGAGCGGAACTGGCCTAAGTACGGACTGACGCGGGAAGACGGCGTAATTGATCCCCGCGAAGTGTTTGGCCGCGACAGCATGCTGAATCTGGAAATCGGTTTCGGCATGGGCCGGTCACTGGCGGATATGGCAGAAGCCGCGCCAGAGCAGGATTTTATTGGTGTGGAAGTGCATCTGCCCGGGGTAGGTGCCTTGCTCAAAGAAGTGGATGACCGCGAGCTGGAAAATGTGCGGGTGTATAACATCGATGCCAATGATGTGATCGATTTATGCCTGCCGGATGCCTCTTTGGACCGTGTGATGGTGTTCTTCCCTGATCCCTGGCACAAAAAGAAACACCATAAGCGCCGCTTGGTTCAGCAGGAGTTCGTACAGCGCATTCGCCATAAATTGCGCGTGGGCGGTGTTTTGCATCTGGCTACGGACTGGGAGAACTACGCCGAGCACATGTTGGAAGTGATGGACGCGTCGCAGGGATTTGCCAACGTGCAGGAGCAGGGCGGTTATTCTCCTCGTCCGGACGACCGTCCGATTACCAAGTTTGAGCAACGTGGTGAGAAACTGGGCCATGGGGTTTGGGACTTGCTTTATTACCGCACCAATTAAATCCCCGTATGAACCCCGGCGTCACGAGGCCGGGGTTAACGGTTGCCGGCGGGCCGCGCGAAGAATAATAAGCCCCGCCAAGCCGAGTAATAGCCCCGTAAATTTAAGTAGTGAGAAGATACTGGCAACCATGCTCAGGCTGTCGTCGGGAGGGCTGAAGTTATTGAGCAGGGCAATGTTCTCGATAACATCACTGGTGCCGGCCACGATAAACAGCATGCGCACCCACTTGGCGATGATTCGTTCCCGTACGCCGGGGCGGTCGAGTGAGAACCTGCGGGTAAGCTGCAGTAACATCGCCAAATAGGCGGCGATGAAAGCAAAATCTACCCACAGAGACGCTCGAGCCATCGTCACGCTATCTGGCCGCCAGCTGGCTAAAATGGTTTGCGCCTGCTGAGCAGTGCCTGCCAGCTGAAAACTGATCATGCCTTGCGGTGCGCTGGCGGTTTTAAGCGGCTGGTTCATCACCAGAAGCGCTATGAACAACGCTGCACTGATTACCAGTGACGTCACCAAGGCTGATCCAAGGGGCCGCTTCGGGAGGTGCCGGGCTTGGTCCATCAGAGAAACTGCTCCAACAAGCTGTTGAGATACCGCTGGCCCCGTTCCGTGGTTTGGATCCGATCACCGACCAGCAGATTTTGTTTCCGCAATTGCTCAAGTTGTACCTCAACCGGGGCCAAGGGTAAACCTGTACGTTTTACGAACAGTTCTTCTGCGACACCTTGTTTCAGCCGTAACACGTTCATCATGAACTCCAGCGGCCGTTCCTTCGGTTCGATCTCTTCGCTGCCTGCCGTGCGTGAACCTATCCGGTTCAGGTAGGCTTCTGGTTGGCGGGTTTTCCAATAGCGGATGATCCGAGCATCGGCAAGGCTGATTTTTCCGTGCCCGCCGGCTCCCAGTGCCAGGTAATCCCCAAACTGCCAGTAGTTCAGGTTATGACGGCTCTCGTGATTCGGGAGGCTCCAGGCTGATACCTCGTAATCATCGAAGTTGTGAGCGCGCAGATATTCTGAACCCTGTCGATAGATCTCCCAAAGGCGGTCGTCGTCTGGTAAGTCCGGTGGGCGGGAGAAAAACTCGGTGTTGGGTTCAATGGTCAGCTGATACCAGGACAAGTGTGAGGGTTGATGGTCCAGCGCTTGCCGCAGGTCGTCCAATGCTTGTTCCGGAGTTTGCTCCGGTAAACCGTGCATCAAATCCACATTGAAATTGCTGAAACCCGCCGCTTTCGCAGTCTCAATCGCGCGATGAGCGGCGTTGGCATCGTGAATGCGCCCCAGTGTTTTAAGGTGCTCTTGATGAAAGCTCTGCACCCCGATCGAAAGCCGGTTAATGCCCGCTTGGCGGAAACCTTCGTAACGGCCTTCTTCCAAAGTACCGGGATTGGCTTCGAGTGTGATTTCGGCGTCGGGCGCGAAGCTCAGACGTTGGCGAAGCCCTTCGAACAAGCGCTGATAGAAATCGCTGGTCATGAGCGATGGCGTGCCGCCGCCGATGAACACGCTCTCAATCGGGCGGTCGCGAACAAAGCCTAGGTCGTGCTCAAGATCTTCCAGCAAGGCAGCAAGGTAGGCCGCCTCAGGTATGTCACCCCGAATTGCATGGGAGTTGAAGTCGCAATACGGGCACTTGCGCACGCACCAAGGCACGTGGATATACAGCGATAGCGGCGGATAGACCGAAACAGCAGAGGAAGAGGGCACGTTTAATGAATGCTCTTAAGTTGGTCTAGCAGGCTCGCCAGCGCGCGCCCGCGATGGCTGATGCGGCCTTTCTGTTCGCGTGTAAGCTCGGCGGCGCTGCAGTCGTGCTCGGGCGCGTAGAAAACCGGGTCGTAGCCAAAACCACCGTCGCCCTTGGGCTCGGAAAGAATGTATCCCGGCCAGCGGCCGTGGCAGATGATCGGTGTCGGGTCATCGGCATGGCGCAGATAAACCAGAACGCAGTGAAATTGCGCGCCACGCTCTTGTTCGGGCACATTTTTCAAGGCTTCTAATAGCGCTTCAACATTGTCTGCGTCTGTTTCTGCCGCACCGGCATAGCGGGCAGAGCGCACGCCGGGTTGGCCGCCGAGGGCGTCTACTGCCAGGCCACTGTCGTCGGCCAGAGCCGGTAAGCCGGTTTCACGGGCCGCGTGGCGGGCTTTCAAAATGGCGTTCTCAACAAAGGTAACGGCCGGTTCTTCCGCTTCACCAACACCGAGTTCGCCTTGGGCAACGGGGCTTAAGCCGAGCGGGCTGAGTAGTTCTGTCAGTTCGGCAATTTTGCCTTTGTTGTTGCTGGCAATAACGAGTTTCTGAGACATGGTTTTAGTCGTTGAACAAGGAGTGGGCGAAGCGCACCTTCAGGCCTTGTGGGTAGCCTGTGGGACGTGCCGTAATGTTAAAGGTCATCAATTCCGCCGGGCGATATTGATACTGGGCGATGAAGTAAACCGCGTCGCCTTCCTGAATCCGGCGAAAGGCCAGAAATTTGACCTGTTGGATGTCGTTGGCAACCTGGCCTTCCACCTGCCCGCCTACCGGTTGAGGCTGGCCGTGTTCATTGTCGGTCATGATGGAAATGTTCACCACGCCGATGCTTTTACTGCGCTGCAGGTTATTGGCTTTGGCAACTTCCGGAGTCAGCATGGTGCTGGGGAAAACGCTCCAGTGCAGTGTGTATTCGCCAAAATCTTTTTCGCCGGCTTGACCTTGGCTGGCTAACAGTAGCAGGCCAAAGGTGAGGGCCATAAAGCGGGTAACAGAACGAATAATCATCAGGTGTGCTCCCGTGTGATTCGATAAATCGCAATCTCGCCCAGCAGGTTTGGCCATGCACGAGCCAGCCAGCTGTTTTGATGTTGGCCGTCGACGACCCGGCGGCTTTTGATCTTTATCCCTTTCTGCCGGCACAAGGCTTCAAAATCTTTGAAGGTGCACAGGCGAATGTTGGGGGTGTTGTACCATTTATACGGCAACGCGTCTGATTCCGGCATGCGGCCGCTCAGAGCCAGGCCCCAGCGTAGGCGCCAGTGAGCAAAGTTGGGGAAGGTGACAATGCCTTCGCGGCCAAGCCGCAACATCTCGTCGATCACTTTGTCGGGTCTGCGTACGGCTTGCAGGGCCTGGGTCATCAGCACGATGTCGAACATGCCGTCACCGAAGTTGTCCAGGCCCTGAGTGTCCAGGTTCTGCTCGATCACCGATACGCCTTTGCCCATGCAGGTGGTGATGTGGTCCGGGTTGATTTCCAGACCAAAACCGGTGGCGTTGCGTTCTTGCTGCAGATAATGGAGCAGAGTGCCGTCGCCGCACCCGAGGTCGAGCACGTGGTGGCCGGGTTCTACCCATTGTTGGATGATTTCCAGATCGGCTCTCATGCGCCCACCTCCCGTGCTACCCGATCCATATACGCTGTGAACGCGTTGGTGTATCGGGGCGTTGGGATCAGAAACGCATCGTGGCCCCAAGGGGCATCGATTTCGGCGTAACTGACTTTCTTGCGAGCGGAAATCATGGCGTTCACCATTTCCTCAGAGCGGGCCGGCGAGAAGCGCCAGTCGGTACTGAACGACAGCACCAGGTACTCGCATTGGGCCGGCGCAAGTGCTTTCGAGAGATCACCGCCAAATTCGTAAGCGGGGTCAAAATAGTCTAAAGCACGAGTCATTAGCAGGTAAGTGTTCGCGTCGAAGCTTTCGGAGAAGCGTTCGCCTTGGTAGCGCAGATAGCTTTCAACCTGAAATTCGGCGTCGTATCCAAATTTGAACGCTTCTTCTCGCAGTTCACGGCCGAACTTCTCACCCATAGCCGCATCTGACAGGTAGGTGATGTGCCCGACCATGCGAGCCAGCATCAAACCGCGCCGGGGCAGGGTGCTCTCCTCATCATAGCGGCCGTCATGAAAATCGGTGTCAGAGGTGATGGCTTGGCGCGCGACTTCGTTAAACGCGATGTTCTGAGCGGTCAGTCGCGGTGTAGAGGCGACGATCACCGCATGACGAAGGCGGTCGGGATAGTCCAGGCTCCATTGTAGCGCTTGCATGCCGCCCAACGAGCCGCCGACAACCGCCGCCCACTGCTGAATGCCGAGGCGGTCAGCCAACCGGGCCTGACTTTTTACCCAGTCGGCAACGGTGATGACGGGGAAGTCCGGCCCGTAAAGTTTGCCTGTGCTGGGGTTGATTGAGCTGGGGCCGCTGCTTCCGTGACAACCGCCGAGGTTGTTCAGGCAAACCACAAAAAAACGATTGGTGTCGATCGGCTTACCCGGGCCAATGCAACTGTCCCACCATCCGGGTTTTTTATCGTCGTAGGAATGATATCCGGCGGCGTGGTGATGGCCACTAAGCGCGTGGCAAATGAGAACCGCGTTGCTGGCTTCGGCATTTAACGTGCCGTAGGTTTCCACGACCAGATCATAACTGTCCAAAGATTGGCCGCAGGCCAATTCGATGGGGGTGTCGAAATGAATGGTTTGCGGGCTAACGAGGCCCACGGAATCCGTAGGCAGGGAGTCGGGCATGAGCGTGTTGATATCCTGATCCAGTCCACATGAGTCAGGCAATAAGCCTGCGGTGGCGCAGAAGCTGGCGCCGATAGAGCAGTTTAAAGGCGGGGGGTGGTTGCTGCAACCGGCGCGTGCCGCCTGCAGCAACTTGGGGTTCAGGCGGAGCCGTAAATGTTGACGACTTTTTGCTGGATCATGGTCGGTGCTGGCTTGCGAATGTGACGCACCATGTTGTCGGCCAGTTCGAGCTGTTTGCGCAGGTCGGCGATGGCGTGCTGTAGGCGCGCCCTCTCGGCACGACTGTCGCGATCGTTTCGTACCAGATCTCTTAACCGGCTGATTTGATGCTCCAACAGCTGCTTTTGCTCCATCGAGTACTGGATAATTGGCAGCAAAGCTTCGTGCGGCCAGCGCCCAACGTCGGACCTTGCCCGGCTGTGTAGCGTTCGTGCTTCGCTTACCATCACATTGAAGAACCGGCGAATGAGCATTGACTGCTCAGACATCAGGTTTTTTGGGCTGATGCGGAAACGTCGCGCTTTTTTGCGCAGTTCGCGGACGGCGATGACATGGCGCCCGGCCCTGAGCGGGATAGGCTCCAAGTGTCTGGCGCGGGAATCTTCGTTGTAGCGTCGATAAATCGAGCCGACCATTTTCTCGGCCAATTGGCCTTCCGCAAGCAGGTTGCTCAGGTCGATTTCCAGCAGGTCGAAAAAGTGGTCCATCGCACGGACCATGCCGGCGGTAGACCAACTTTTCATCATGATCTCTCGCACTTTCTCGGCGTGGGCTTCAAAGCGTTTTTCGCTGACCAGGTTGTTCAGAATTTCACCTTGCGAGTCCATCAGGCGGCGAGACGAGCGCAAGGTGATCAACTTCTTGTAGTAGAAGTCGTAGTCTTTCTGCGCCCGTTCTGCGAGCCGGGCGAGCGCCGGTTTATCCAGTGCAGAGCCGGTGCAGGCCGCATGTTCTTCTTCCAGCGATTTCAGGCGGTACTGCATCGCTGCCTGACTGTTCTGCAGCATGCCCAGAAGGTCGCTGATGAGGTGCTGAGTAATCAACTGTTCTTTGTGGGTCAGGATGCGCTGAACAATCAGCTTCTCCAGCATTCCGAGATTCGAACGACCAAACAATTCGGAATCGTTTCGCACCCGCGCCAGCAAGCCTTGCTTGGCCGATAGTGGTAAAACATCGTGCTGCTTCATGCCGAGGTGTTCGGCGGTGTAGGTGCGTACTCGCTCGATAGACTCGTCGGTGTGGTTTTGACCCTGAATGTCGTCCCACAGCACATCTATTTTGTTCAACACAGCAAAGCGGCCAGCGCGATGGTCGGCATGGTCCGTGTTGATGTGCTCCTTCCAAATGGTCATGTCGCTGGCGGTAACGCCGGTATCGGCGCCGAGAACGAAAATCACCGCGTGAGCACGGGGAAGCATGCTCATAGTCAGTTCAGGTTCAGACCCTAGTGCGTTCAACCCCGGTGTATCGAGAATGCGCAGGCCGCGCTCAAACAGAGGGTGGCGAATACTGATCTGGGCATTGCGCCAGGCCGGTACCAAGACATTGCCAGGAAGGCTCGGGTCGGCTTCCAGCATGTCTTCGTCGAAACCTAGCTTTCGGGCTTCTCCGATCGACACGCTTTTAACCCGGGCAACCTCGGAGAGTACTTCACGCATCATCGTTGGGTTGTCTTCGGCCAGTTCGTGCCGAACCCAGTTTTCAGGCCGTTTGCGTTGTTGCTGCAGGGATAGCTCGCCAGTGCGGGTTTCGATCGGAAGCAACATGAGATAGCTCGTGTTGTTGGTGCGATCGAAGAACAATTCAGTGGGGCACATGGTGGTGCGGCCCGCTTCAGAAGGCAGCATTCGTTGGCCGTAGCTGGCAAAAAACAGCGCGTTAATCAGTTCGGTTTTGCCGCGGGAATATTCGCCCACGAAGGCGATCGTCAGTTCATCCTCAATCAGAAGTTCCAGCCCGTGGCGGATACGGGTGCTGATGTCTTCTGAAAAAAGGTTGTTGTCCTGCAGCCACAACCGGTATCGGCCGATCTGGCGGATCAGATCTTTTTTCCAGTCGTGGTAGGCTTCCACCTGCTGCGACAGTGTTCCCTGCTGGCTCATGAGGTAATCCTTTGGCGCGACGTTTGGGAGGTAGATGGTCCCAAATTAAATGTCGGCAATAATAGCCCGATTATCCAGCTGTGGTATGGCCGCGTTTACCGGTTGTGACGTTTGGCGCAAAATGACAAACAAAAAAAGGCCGGCGTATCAAAGAGTTGATGCGCCGGCCTCGAGATGTTTAAAGTCTAGGTATTATGTAACGATATGTATATTTGTGATGCAGGTTACATGCCGGCGCCAAGGAAGCCCATTCCGGCCGCAATTTTCATGTGGTTTAACACCACATCCAGCACGTTCAGAATCAGGAACACGATAATCGGCGATAAATCGAGCCCGCCCATGGACGGCATGATGTTGCGGACAGGGCGCATCACCGGTTCGGTGATCTGAACAACCAGCTGTATCGCCGGGTGCCCGCTCTGGGGCGCGATCCAGCTAACTACGACCACGGCAATTACCGACCAGAAGTAAATCTTTACGATCAGGCTGAGCACGTTCAATGTGCCCCACACCAGCAGCGTAAGCGGGTTAAAAGAAGGCATGCCCGAGTTGTAAATCAGCAGCATCAAAAAGAAGGTAATGGCTTGAATCAGGATCGCCAGCACCAGAGCGGCACCATCGATGCCTCCCCAGCCCGGGATGATTCTGCGCAAGGGCCGCAATGGTGGGTTGGTCGCTTTCACCACGAACTGGGAAATCGGGTTGTAAAAATCAGCCCTAGCCAGTTGCAGCAGGAATCTCAGCAGCACCACCGACATATAAAAGGTGGATGCAATCATCAGAATCGTAATCAGAATGTCTGCCAGCATGAAGCTGTGTCTCCGTCGCGGTTACTGTTTGTCTGCCAGTTCTTTTGACATCTCTTCAGAGCGTGTGAATGCGGCATCATAGGCTTTTTTCACCAAATCACGCATGCCGCCGTCTTCAAACGTGTTGATCGCTCGCTCGGTGGTACCGCCCGGCGACATCACGTTGCGTTTGAGTTGTCCGGGGTCATGTTCGCTGCGTGCCGCCATTTCGGCCGCACCCGCCATGGTCTGGATGGCAAGTTTACGGGCAGTGGCGGGATCTACGCCGGCATCGGTAGCGGCACTTTCCAGCGCTTCCAGCATCAGGAAGAAGTAGGCCGGGCCGCTGCCCGATAAGGCGGTAACGCCGTGAAGCAGGTTTTCGTCTTCGACCCAAAGCGCGGTGCCGATGCTTTCGAACACCGTTTGTACCATGGTTTTCTGTTCGTCCGACACCTTGTCATTGGCAAATAAACCTGCCGCGCCTTTGCCGACCAATGACGGCGTATTCGGCATCACGCGCACCAGCGGCAGGCCGCCACCGAGCCATTGGTCGATTGTCTCAGCTGTAAGTCCCGCTGCAATAGAAACAATCAGTGGCCGGGTGTTTTGCACGACCGGTGCAATGTCCCGGCATACGTCGGCCATAACCTGGGGCTTTACCGCAAGAACAACGATGTCGGCCTGTTCCACGCAGTAGCGGTTGTTTGTGCTGACGCTTACGCCAAACTGGTTTCGAACAGCTTGCAAGTGGCTGTCATCGGGCGCGCTGACCCAGACATTATCGGCTTCGAAGCGGTTATCCAGCATGCCTCCAATAATAGCGCTGGCCATATTGCCTGCGCCTATAAACGAGATGACGGGTGATTTGCTCAAGGTTCGCTCCAAGTGCTTACTCAGTAAATGGTCTGTTCCTGATGATAACAGGAACGCACGGATTCAGCTTAGGCTCTCTTTGACCGGCCGAGCGCCAAACAGGGCAGAGCCAACCCGAACCCAAGTTGCGCCTTCTTCGATAGCCGGTTCCAGGTCGCTCGACATGCCCATCGACAGCGTGTCGAGTTGCTGCGCACCGGGTAAGGTTTGGCCAAGTTGAGCCAGGGCATCGGCCAGTTTCCGAAAACTGCGTTTCAGGTCGGCCTCGCTTTGGTTCGGGTCCGGAATGGCCATCAGCCCTCTCAGGGCCAAATTGGGCAGTTCGCTGACCGCGGCCGCCAGTTCCGGGAGTTCGGATAACGAGCAACCGGATTTGCTCTCTTCATCGTTCACGTTCACTTGCAGGCAGATATTCAGCGGGCCGAGATCATCCGGGCGCTGTTCGCTGAGCCGGCGGGCAATTTTCAGACGGTCCACGCTGTGCACCCAAGAGAAGGCTTCGGCGATTTGACGGGTTTTGTTGGACTGGATCGGACCGATGAAATGCCATTCCAGAACACCCAGATCTTTAAGTGCTTCGATCTTGTCCAACGCTTCCTGCAGATAGTTCTCACCGAATGCCGTTTGACCAACCTCGGCTGCGGCACGAATATCTTCCGGCGGCCGGGTCTTGCTAACTGCCAACAACCGCACACTGTCGGGCTTGCGGCCGGCTTGCTGTGTTGCTTTTTGTATGCGTCGGGTTACGCTTCTGATGTTGTCTGCTATGCTGCTCATAGTGTGAGTTTGCCGCGTCTGTATTAAAAGAAAAAGCCTTCCGAGGATCCATATGGATATTACTGAACTGCTTGCCTTTTCGGCCAAACAAGGTGCGTCGGATTTGCACCTTTCAGCTGGCCTGCCCCCCATGATTCGTGTCGACGGCGATGTACGCCGGATCAACCTGCCTCCGATGGAGCACAAAGAAGTGCACGGGTTGATTTATGACATCATGAACGACAAGCAGCGCAAGGACTACGAAGAATTTCTGGAAACCGACTTCTCGTTTGAAGTTCCGGGAGTCGCCCGTTTCCGTGTTAACGCTTTTAATCAGAACCGTGGTGCCGGTGCCGTGTTCCGGACCATCCCCTCGAAAGTACTGACCATGGAAGATTTGGGCATGGGTCAGGTTTTCAAGGACATCGCCTCTGTGCCGCGGGGCCTGGTGTTGGTGACCGGGCCAACGGGTTCCGGTAAATCAACCACGCTGGCGGCGATGATGGACTACATCAACGATACCCGCTACGAGCACGTTCTGACTATTGAAGACCCTATCGAATTCGTACACGAATCGAAAAAATGTCTCGTGAACCAGCGGGAAGTCCACCGGGATACCCTCGGGTTTAATGAGGCTTTGCGCTCGGCCTTGCGGGAAGATCCGGACATCATTCTGGTGGGTGAGCTTCGAGATCTTGAAACCATTCGTTTGGCATTGACCGCGGCAGAAACCGGTCACTTGGTGTTCGGCACGTTGCACACCACCTCGGCAGCCAAAACCATTGACCGTGTTGTCGACGTGTTCCCGGCGGAAGAAAAGTCCATGGTCCGCTCGATGCTGTCGGAGTCGTTGCAGGCGGTTATCTCGCAGACTCTGATGAAGAAAATGGGGGGAGGCCGAATCGCGGCGCACGAGATCATGATCGGCACCCCGGCGATTCGGAACCTTATCCGTGAAGATAAGATCGCGCAGATGTACTCGTCGATCCAAACGGGTGGTTCACTCGGTATGCAAACACTGGATCAGTGTCTGGAAGGCTTGCTCAGAAAAGGGCTGATTTCCCGTGAAGACGCCCGTATGAAAGCGAAAATTCCGGATAATTTTTAAGCGTTAGCTACGATATTGAAACCAATAGGTATGAAAAATGGAGTTTGAAAAGCTGTTACGGCTAATGGTGGAAAAGGGCGGTTCGGACCTTTTTATCACCGCAGGTGTTCCGCCTAGCATGAAAGTGAACGGCAAGGTGTTGCCCGTCACGAAAAATGCGTTAACGCCGGAACAGACTCGAGAGTTTGTCTACGGTGCGATGAATGACAAACAGCGCGCCGAGTTCGACGAAAGCCACGAGTGTAACTTTGCCATCAGCGCCCGAGGCATCGGTCGATTCCGGGTGAGTGCGTTTTTTCAGCGCAACCTGTGCGGCATGGTGTTGCGACGCATTGAAGTGAAGATCCCGCAAATTGATGAGCTTTCATTGCCGGAAGTCATTAAAGACCTGGCCATGACCAAGCGAGGCCTGATCATGTTTGTGGGCGCGACCGGTACCGGTAAGTCCACTTCATTGGCGGCGATGCTTGGGCACCGTAACCGTAATAGCCGCGGGCATATTATATCTATTGAAGACCCCATTGAATTTATACACCAGCACCAAGGCTGCATCGTCACTCAGCGTGAAGTCGGTATAGATACAGAAAGTTTTGATGTGGCGTTGAAAAACACCCTGCGTCAGGCGCCGGATGTCATCTTGATTGGTGAGGTGCGTACCCGCCAGACCATGGAGTATTCGGTGCAGTTCGCGGAAACCGGTCACCTTTGTCTGGCGACGTTGCACGCGAACAACGCAAACCAGGCGCTGGACCGGATTATCCAGTTCTTTCCGCCGGAACAGCACAACCAGATCTGGATGGACTTGTCGCTTAATCTGAAAGCCATCGTGGCTCAGCAGTTGGTGCCAACGCCGGACGGTAAAGGCCGAAAAGCGGTTATTGAGGTATTAATCAATACACCTCTGGTGGCCGACATGATTCGTAAAGGCGAAGTCCACAAGCTTAAAGAGCTGATGTCGAAATCGAACGAAAGCGGTATGCAGACCTTCGATCAGGCGTTGTATAAGCTTTATTCCGAAGGCTCAATCACCTATGAGGACGCCTTGGCCCATGCGGACTCGGCTAACGATCTGCGCTTGATGATCAAGCTTGGCAGCGACGCAAAGGGCGCTGACAGCTTGTCGTCATCGGTCGATAAACTGACCATCCAGGACGACTGAATCTATCTGGCAAAAAGCCTCCAGTCGGGGGCTTTTTGCGTTTTAAATGTGGCAGAAACAATTAGCTTTGCAAATAAGTAGTTTTGGCATTTGAGGCCGTAACCCTCTGCTGCGTATACTCCGCGCAAACTAATAAGGAGACACCATGCACAAGAATACCAACGTACTCGTGAAGGCCATTCGTTTGGCCACTTTGGCTGCTGTTGCTGCCCCTGCAACCGTAATGGCAGGTGGTTTTTCATTGAACGAACAAAGCGCCAGCCAGATGGGCGTAGCCAACGCCGGCGCCGCCGCTAACCCTGAAAATGCTACTACCGTTTTCTTCAACCCGGCCGGTATGAGCCAGTTGTCTGGTACTAATATTTCTTTTGGTGCGGCGGTTTTGGATATTGATGCTGAGGCGAAGAGTGCCTCTGCCAGAAACTTTTTCGGCGAAGATGTACCAGGCTCCAAGGGTGGGGATATCGCAGATTTAGCGGTGTTGCCTAACTTCTATTTGACTCATGAAGTGAACGATTCCATCGATGTGGGTTTCGGGATTCATGCTCCTTATGGTCTGGCGGCTGATTATGATGATGACTTTGTTGGCCGCTACTTTGCGGATAAAACAGAGCTAACGGCAATATCCTTCTCTCCTTCCATTGCCCTAAACAATGGAAAAGGTCTGTCGATGGGCCTCGGCGTTAATATCATGTATGCCGAAGGACGCTTAACCAAGTTTCAAGATGTTCGGGGAGGCTTCCTGCAGGCCGGTATAGCTCAGGCTATGGCGCAGGCTGGTGTATCAGACCCTTCGTTGCTTCCTCCAGGCACGCTGGCTGCGATTCAAGCGGGAGCTAGTGCCCAAGCTGATGGATACGAGCAAGCGTATGGTACTCCCTATGCCGATATAGAAGGTGACGATGTCGCAGTAAACTTTCGGGTAGGCTTCTTATACGAGTTGAATGAGCGCACTCAGTTTGGTTTGTCTGCCCAAACTGGTACTGAATTCGATCTGGACGGTGACGTTAAAATCACCAAATTCCCGGTTCGTGATGGGCAGGGTGGGGTTTCACCGACGACTTTGACTGAAGACGTAACCGTGCCGCTGGCAATTCCTGAGAGCATCACCGTGGGTGCGAGGCATAAACTGACTGACACTGTTACGGTGTTGGGGGGAGCCACATACGCTCGCTGGGGCCGCTTTGAAGAACTGGACATTAACTCCAGAGAAGGCGCGAGCGGCAATGTTTCGGGAGCAACCGGTCGCACAGGCGACACTCCAATCACCCACATCACCGAAAAGTGGAAAAACACGTGGCAGTTCAACGTAGGTGGTATCTGGCAAGCCACTCCTGAGTGGGCTTTCAAAGCTGGTTATGCGTTTGATGAGTCGCCTGTGGATCAGTTCGTGACGGCACGTATTCCGTCTGAAGACCGCCATTGGCTGACGCTGGGTGCGCAGTGGAATGATGTTGCAAGTGGCTGGACTGTGGATGCAGCAGTTGGGACCCTGATCTTTGCGGACGACGTGAAGGTTAATGAATTCCAGTACCAGCACGACGCGCCGTCTCAGAAAGATCCGAATGCAGGTGCGTCTAACTACACTGGCGAATACGAACTCAGCGCCTGGAGCGCTGCGATTGAGGTCAGCAAAGCGTTCTAAGACATCGCTTAGCTAACCGCAATAAAAAACGCCCGGTTGAGGAAACTCACCGGGCGTTTTGCGTTAGTGGGCTTGATCCCAGTTATCACCAACGCCCGCTTCCACGAGCAGCGGTACGTCCAGTTTGGCGGCGGCAGACATGCGCTGTACCAAACCGTCACGAACTTTATCCACTGCCTCTTCGCGAACTTCGATGATCAGTTCGTCGTGCACCTGCATGGTCATCACGGCATCATCTGCGTGGTTTTTGTACAGCCACTGGTCCACATCAATCATTGCGCGTTTGATGATGTCGGCGGCAGTGCCTTGCATTGGTGCGTTGATGGCGGTGCGCTCGGCGGCCTGTTGCAGCTGTTTGTTACGGGCGTTGATCTCCGGCAGGTACAGGCGGCGGCCATACAGGGTTTCCACATAGCCGTCTTCGTGAGCTTGTTTGCGGATGTTGTCCATGTAACGCAGTACGCCTGGGTAGCGCTCGAAGTAGCGGTCGATGTATTCCTGAGCCACTTTCCGCTCTACCCCCAGCTGGCGGGCCAATCCAAAGGCGGACATGCCGTAGATCAGGCCGAAGTTAATGGCTTTGGCGCTGCGGCGCTGGTCGGAGGAGACTTCAATCAGGCTCACCCCGAATACTTCCGCGGCGGTCGCCTTGTGGATATCTTCGCCGTGCTCGAAGGCTTTTAGCAGGCCTTTGTCACCAGACAAGTGCGCCATGATGCGCAGTTCAATCTGCGAGTAGTCCGCCGCCAGCAGTTTGTAGCCTTCCGGCGCGATGAACGCCTGACGAATCCGGCGGCCTTCCAGGGTTCGAATCGGGATATTCTGCAGGTTCGGTTCTGAGGATGAGAGCCGCCCTGTAGCCGTCACCGCCTGATGGTATGAGGTGTGCACCCGGCCAGTTCGGTGATGGATCAGTTCGGGCAAGGTGTCGGTGTAAGTCGACTTGAGCTTGCTCAGGCTGCGGTGTTCCACAATCAGCCGGGGCAGTTCATGCTCGTGGGCAAGCTCTTGCAGCACGGGTTCCGCGGTAGACGGTGCGCCTTTTGGCGTTTTCTTGACGACCCGCAGCCCCAGTTTGTCGTAAAGAATCGCTTGCAGCTGTTTAGGAGAGCCCAGGTTAAAGGCTTCGCCGGCCACCTCATGGGCTTCTTTCTCAAGTTCGGCCATGCGCTCCGCCAACTCCTGGCTGTGCTGCCGCAGTGTACTGGCGCTGATCAGCGTGCCTCGCTGCTCCATGCGGGACAGCACCGGTACCAAAGGCAGGTCAATGTCCCGGTATACGGATTCGAGTTTGCCGGTTTCTTTCAGTTTAGGGTTTAAAGCATGGTGCAGGCGCAGAGTGATGTCTGCGTCTTCGGCGGCGTAGGGGCCGGCTTTTTCCAGATCGATCTGATTGAAGGTCAGCTGCTTCGCGCCTTTGCCTGCGATGGATTCAAAGCTGACGGTATCTTCGTCCAGATAGGCTTTGGCGAGACTGTCCATGTCGTGGCGAGTGGCCACAGAGTTAAGCACGTAAGACTCCACCATGGTGTCGTTGCCGATGCCATCAAGGTGAATGCCGTGATTCGCCAGTACGTTTTTGTCGTATTTCAGATTCTGGCCGATTTTCGCGTGCCTGGGGTTCTCCAGAAGCGGTTTAAGCTGGGCCAGCACGTCATCCCGGTCCAGTTGCTCGGGGGCGCCCATGTAATCGTGGCCAACAGGCACGTACGCCGCTTCTCCGGGTTCGATGGCGAAGGAGACACCGACGATTTCGGCATCCATATAGCGCAAGCTGGTGGTTTCGGTGTCGAAGGCAAATTCATCCGCAGCTTCCAGGCGTTTTACCCATGCATCGAACTCAGCCTGCTCGGTGATGACCGTATAAGTTCTTTCGATGGCCTGCTTCGGTTCGGAGGCGTCGGCAGTTGCCGGCTTGTCGCTGTCACGGTTTTCAAGTTCGGAAATCCAGCCGCGGAATTCGTATTCTTTAAACAGCTCCAGCAGTGCATCGTCGTTCTGTTCGCGGTCTTTCAGGTCTTCCAGACCAAATTCCAGATCCACGTCCAGCCGGATGGTCGCCAATTCACGGCTCAGGGGCAGGGTGTCGATGGCCTCGCGCAGGTATTCGCCAATCTTGCCTTTGATCTCGCTGGCGTGTTCGATCAGGTTGTCCAGGTCGTGGTATGCCTGAAGCCATTTGACCGCGGTTTTCGGGCCGCACTTGTTCACACCCGGAATGTTGTCTACCTTGTCGCCAACCAAGGCCAGGTAATCGATGATCTGCTCTGGCGTTACGCCGAATTTCTCGATAACGCCGTCGCGGTCCATGGCGGTTTCGGTCATGGTGTTGATCAGGGTGACGTGGTCGCTCACCAGTTGCGCCATGTCTTTGTCGCCGGTAGACACCACCACATCAATGCCTTTGTCGGTGGCCTCATAGGCCAGTGTGCCTATGACATCGTCGGCCTCGACACCGGGCACAATCAAAAGCGGCAGCCCCATCGCCTTTACAATCTCGTGGATGGGTTCAATCTGCATGGCCAGGTCTTCCGGCATCGGCGGGCGGTTGGCCTTGTACTCTTCGTACATCTCGTGACGGAAGGTTTTGCCCTTGGCATCAAACACCACCACGACTTTGGATTCAGGAAAGTCCTGGTCCAGTCGGCGCAGCATACTGACTACGCCTTTGATTGCGCCGGTGGGGTGGTTCTTGCTGGTGGTCAGCGGAGGCAGCGCGTGGTAGGCACGGAACAAATAGGACGAACCGTCTACCAGAACCACGGGTGGAGTTTTTTTCTCAGTCATGTCGATGCAAATCCGGATTCTGATTGAAGCGTGGGTTGGCTTATGCAACTCTTAAGAAGAGTGCAATTCAAAGCCTGAACGATGACTCAGAGGGTACCATGAAAATGAAACGAATCGCCTGTTCCACCCTGTTGTTGGGCTGTTTCTCTGTGCCGTTGATGGCTCAGGATGACGGGGCTTTGGATGCGACACCGGTGGAAACGCCAAAAGAGCCGCTGGTGATCACTGACTACCAACCCCCTGCAGGTGGTACCGAGATTGTGATTCGCCCGGGTGATGGCGAAGTGTTTTACGAATATCGGGTGAACGGGCAGCTGATGGAAATCAAAGTCGTGCCCGAGGTCGGGCCAGAATATTATCTGGTGCCTGCTGATGGCGGTGGTTGGGTGCAGGACACGGACTCGGACCTCCTTGTCCCCAGCTGGGTGCTGTTCCGCTGGTAACGACTCCTTTCTTCCAGACTAAACGCCGCCTAAATCAGGTTGATTTCGACTGACTTTGAGCGGCGGCTCTCCAGCCCTTCAACATCGACAGTGGTAATGGCGAACTCGTAAGCGCCCGGGGGTAGGCCGGTCAGCGGGTATTTGGTGTTGCTGGTGTCGGTAATCGGGATCACGCTGAAGCGGTCCTTGTACTTCAAGCGGTAATAGATCCGGTATTCGGCAATTTGCCCCACGGCAAGAGATGAGCCGTCTTCCCGCGTGAGCGGAGCGCTCCACACGAGTGTTTTTGGCAGGCTGAGCGACTGATTTGCCGGTGGGCGTTTGGAAAACGAGTCAGGCGTGTTCGTGAATGTGCCGCTGGTGTTGTCCTGAAGCTGTTTTGTTGGGGTGTTGGCCGGGGTTTCGGTGTGTTGGCTCTTTGCTGTATTTGATGAGCTTGCGCTGTCCTGACAGCCTGCCAACACAAGTGTTGACGCTATAAGTAGGGCCGCAAGCGACACTCGCCGCCGAACACCTGACCGGTGTGATGGGAAATTGTTCATGGTTTACTCGCATACGGGGTCTTGTGGAGATGCCCCTTAAGGTTCGCATGGAGCCTGAATACAACAGGGAGACGGGCCAGAAAAAGCAGCTGAGGATTATGCCCGTGGCTAAGAAGTGATCAAGTGAAAATTTGGTAAAGACTGGGTAATCACTTTTAGTATGAACATTCTAATTTTTACCCGTAACTTAAGTGTTGAAATCTACTAAAGGCCGCCGGATTTTCCGGATTTGGGCCGAAAGAGACCAACTTAAGGAGAACTATTATGGGTAAACTTAAATCTTACCAAGAGCAGCTTCAGGACATCGTTGAGAAGGGCATCACTGCTGCAGAAGAGCAGCAGAAGAAGCTGGCAGCCAAGCCTTTTGACTACGCTGAGAAGCTGGAAGCAGAAGTTCGCGAATACACCGTTCAGACTTTGCGTGAGCGTTACAACGGCTACTCCGACACTCTGTTTAATCAGCTGCGCAGCCTGAACACCCGCTTCGGTGACTTTGCCGCCGAGCTGGTTGCCAAGCTGGAGAAAGAAGCTGCTGAAGGCGCTGACGCTGTTGCAGAAGCTGCGGAAGACGTCGCTGAAAGCGCTGAAGAGGCGAAGAAGTCTGTTGCCAGCAAGAAGCCGGCGAAGAAGACTGCCGCCAAGAAGAAAACCGCTGCTTCTGCCTAATGATTTAGGTTGTTGCAGTAGCGAAAAAGGCGCTCCATGGTGAGCGCCTTTTTTGTGCTTTTAACCTTGTAGGAAGGCTAGCGAGTGTCACTCGGAACTGGCGGCTTCTGCTTCCGCATCGGTCAGAGGCAGGGTGCGCTCTGAGCCGGTGATTTCTTCAAGCCGTTCGATGTCGGATATAAAGCGTTTGGCAACCGCATCAATTTCCAGCCGCTGAGCTACAATTTCCCGCTCGATATCGCGCACCTGACCTTCCAGCCGGTAGATTTTTTTCAGTGTCGCGTCTGGCACCTTTCGCCCGGCTCTTTCCATCTCGGCGGCTCGACGTTGTTCGTTGTCGAGTTGGCTGGTCAGCACAGAAATGTTGCCGCGCTTCAAGGCAATGAGGCCTTCCAGTTCCTGAACCTTCCGATGCATGGCCCGAACAGCCTGATCGGGGTGGCTAAAACGTTTGAGTAGCAGCCGGTCTTGTTCTAGCTGGGCTTCCTGTTGCTGTTTGCGTTCTTTTGCAGCCTCTCGGGCGGCGAGTTCTTCGGCGGTCGGGGCGGGGGCTATGGTTTCAATAACTCGCCCACTGTCGCTGATGATTTGGTAGCCGCGTTTGGTGGCCTCCTGCGGGATGGTGTTGCTGATCACCAATTGGCCGTTGTCGTCGGTATAGCGATACATGCCCGCCTGCACGGTAGCTGAGGTTGTCAGTCCCAAGGCTATGAGAGCGGCAAAAACCGGGGCTTTAGTGAAGCGGTGCTGCATGTATCAGACTCCGTAACGATCCCGATAGCTGGCTACGTTTTCTGCGTGGCCGGAAAATTCGGGGTTAGACTTTAAGTAGTCTAGTACTTGTTCCAGGCGAATAATGCTAACCACCGGGATGCCGAACTCTTGCTCGACTTCCTGAATGGCGGAGAGCTCGCCGTTGCCTTTTTCCTGGCGGTCCAGAGCAATTAATACTCCGGCAGGTTCTGCGCCGGCGGCACGGATGATGTCGATGGCTTCCCGAATGGCGGTGCCCGCGGTGATCACGTCATCAACAATCAGTACTTTACCTTGTAGTGGTGCGCCTACAATATTGCCACCTTCACCGTGATCTTTCTTTTCTTTGCGGTTAAAGGCAAAAGGTTTGCTGTTACCGTCTGTAGCAAGGGCCATAGCGGTAACCGTGGCCAACGGAATGCCCTTATAGGCGGGTCCGAAAATGATGTCATAATCCAATTCACTCCGCTCAATTGCAGCGGCGTAGGCCTTGCTCAGTTGCAGCAGGTCGTTTCCGGTGTTGAACAGTCCGGCATTAAAAAAGTAAGGACTGGTGCGCCCGGATTTGAGAGTGAATTCTCCAAAACGCAGAACATTTCGCTGAATGGCAAACTCGATAAAATTTTTCTGATAGTCGTGCATGGCAAGGCTTCTGGCGGGGTTTGACTTTAAATAAGGCGTAAAACCGGTATCATACACAGAAACCGAATCAGGGAACACGTATGCGCGTAGTATCCATTAGCGTCAACGGTCTGGAGCAGGCTGTTGAGAAAGGCTTTTTTGACTGGCTGGCAGAGCAGGACGCCGATGTGGTGTGTGTTCAGGACCACCGTATGCGTGCCTATGAAGTCGAAGATAAAAATCTGATTCCTGAGGGCTATGAGGCTTACTTTATTGATGGTGAGCTGAATGAGCACGGCGGGGTCGGCATTTATACCCGTCATTTCCCGAAGGCGATTATGTACGGCTTTGCCAATGAGCAGGCAGACCGTGAAGGTCGTTTTATTCAGGCGGATTTCGATAAGGTGTCTGTGGCTTGTGTGCTGGCGCCTTGTGCGCTGGGGCGTGAGGAAGAGCTGATTGGCGATGATGATCTGACGGTTCTGGATCACAAAGATGAGTTTCTGGATGCGTTCGGCGTGCATATGCAGAAGACGCTGCGCAAGCGCCGTCAGTTTATTTTCTGTGCGAACTTGCAGTCTGCTCATCATGTGACGGATGCCAGCCCGCTTTATCACAAGACGGATTTTTCCGGGTTTTTGCCCCATGAGCGGGCCTGGTTGGATCGTTTGTTTGATGAGATGGGCTGTATTGATGCGTTCCGTGAGATCAATAAGCAGAGTAATCAGTTTACCTGGTGGCCGGAGCAGACCGAGGGTTCGCGCAAGAAGGCGGGCATTCGGGTGGATTATCAGTTGCTGACACCGGGCATTCGCAAGACCATCAGTGATGGTTGGATTGATGGCGGTACGCGTTTTTCTGACCACGCTCCGGTGGTGATGGATTACGATATTGAGATTGGTTTCTGAGTTCAGCTTTGAACTGAGGGGGAAGCGTTGGCAGGGATGTCGCTTCCCAGAACCGCTACGAGCACATCCATGTGCGCTTCTCTCCGGCCATCCATGGCCTCCGACATTCTGTGAAGCGACATCCCCGCCAACGCCCAAACTTTTGCGTTAGGCGTTCAAAGCTTCTTTCTGAATTTCAAACAGCTGATTGATAGCCGTGCGTGCCAAGCCAAGCATGCTGTCCAGTTCTGTCTGCTCGAAAGGTGCGCCTTCTGCCGTGCCCTGAATTTCGATGAAGCCGCCTTTGTCGGTCATGATGACGTTCATGTCGGTTTCGGCTTCTGAGTCTTCCGGGTAGTCCAGGTCAGCAACCGGTGTGCCTTTGTAAACGCCCACAGAGATTGCCGCGATCATCTGCTTCAGCGGGGATTTTTTCAGGCGCTTGGTTTCTACCAGATGGTTCAGGGCATCTACCAGTGCTACGCAGCCGCCGGTAATGGCCGCGGTGCGGGTGCCGCCGTCGGCCTGGATCACGTCGCAGTCGATGGTGATGGTATGCTCACCCAGTGCTTCCATGTCTACCGCGGCGCGCAGGCTGCGGCCGATCAGGCGCTGGATTTCTACGGTGCGGCCACCTTGTTTGCCGCGGGCGGCTTCACGGCCCATGCGGCTGCCGGTGGAGCGGGGCAGCATGCCGTATTCGGCGGTGATCCAGCCTTTGCCTTCGCCGCGCAGGAAGGGAGGTACTTTGTTTTCCACAGAGGCGGTGCAGATTACTTTGGTGTCTCCGAACTCAACCAGCACAGAGCCTTCGGCGTGGCGGGTATAGTTGCGGGTGATCCGGACGTCTCTGGGTTGCTCGGGCGTTCTGCCACTTGGTCGCATAGTGTGTCCTGTTTTCTGAAGATGAATGTCCGGCGTGTGGCCGGTCTGTGTTTTGAAGGGGCGGCGAGTATAGCACGGCGGGGCGTGGGATCGGGTGAGTGGTGTCCGCTATTGGTATGGGTCGCCGCTTGCGGCGGTTGCCTGTTAAACTCGAATGAACATCGTTTGGTACTGGAGCCTTTATGATTCGCAGCATGACTGCTTTTGCCCGTAAGGATGCCCGTGGTGGCTGGGGCACGCTCACGTGTGAGATTCGCACCGTGAATCATCGCTATCTGGAACCTTCGTTTCGGTTGCCGGAAGCGTTTCGTGAGCTGGAGAACCGGTTTCGTGAGGAATTGCGCAAGGGGTTGAAGCGGGGCAAGGTGGATGTCTCCATGCGCCTGCAGTCGGCCGAGAATGAGGTTCAGGGTTTCGAGATTAACGATGAAATTGCCAACGCGGTGAACGAGGCTGCGAATCATATTAATCGGATGCTGGATAACCCCGCACACATCAGCGCGCTGGATATTCTGCGCTGGCCCGGGGTGATGTCGGTGCCGGAGCACGATTACAGTGCCGCTCAAACTGCGGCGGCTGAGTTGTTTGCGGAGACGGTTGCAGAGCTTGTGAGTGTTCGCGAGCGGGAAGGAGAGCGGTTGCGGCCGTTATTTGAGGATCGCTTGGCCACCATCAGCAATCTGGTGGTTGAGGTGCGTGCGCGTATGCCGGAGTTGCTGGCGGCTCAGGAGCAAACGCTCCGTGATCGTTTTGAGAAGGCCAAAGTGGAGTTGGATCCCGAGCGGGTTGCTCAGGAGATGGTGATGCTGGCCCAGAAGAGTGATGTGGCGGAAGAGTTGGATCGGTTGGATGCCCACGTCAGTGAGGTTCGGGAAACCTTGCAGGGTGATCAGGCGATTGGTCGTCGTTTGGATTTCCTGATGCAAGAGTTGAATCGTGAGGCCAACACGCTCAGCAGCAAGAGTTTTGATGCTGCCGTAACCCGTGCTGCTGTTGATCTTAAGGTGTTGATTGAACAGATGCGCGAGCAGGTGCAGAACCTTGAATGACGTTCAGCGTTGTCTTGGGTTGTCTTCGAAGTTTGGATTAAGGCCAGTTTTATCAATGGCCTAGATGTTTTTTTGCGTTTTTTTGTTCACGGTTGTCCGTGGTTGTCTTTGTTCTTGTGGTGGCTCTGCTGGTGGGTTAAAGTCGCTGGCCTCTGAGGAGGGTCAGTTCGACCCACCAGTTGTGAGTATCGAGGTATCGCAAGTGAGCAGAACCACTCAGCTTCTCACTGTCTCTAGAGTTAAATTCCTTATCAAGAACGGAAAGCCGGGGCGCTATCCTGACGGTGGGAACTTGTATTTGGATATCACGGAGTCGGGCTACGCGCGCTGGCTGTTCAGATATACGAGCCCTGTGAAGGGAAACCGTCGCGAACCGACTCTTGGAAGTTTTGAGGCATTCTCTCTTTCTGATGCGAGGAAAGAGGCGAGGGAGTGGAGAGGGAAGATTGAACGGGGTATAGATCCCCTTATCGAGCGGAAAGCCAAAAAAGCGCAGGACCTACGAACTGTCGATGACCTTTGGGAGAGTTACGCAAAGCTCCGGGTGAAGCAAATTCTAACTCAGCGTAAAGAGCAGGCTCTTTACGAGCAGAAAATTCGTCCTTTTTTTGGAGACTGGCCTATTGCTGACGTCAGGGCTATCGACGTCTCCAGCCTGTTTCACGAGATTACTTCTGGACGTAGGAAATTTAAGGCGACGGCAAATAAGACTCTTAGGCTGCTAAAGAACCTTTTTGACCACGGCATTAAACTTGGAGTTATCGATTTCAGTCCCGCTGGTTCATTCAAGCTTAGTGATGCTGGAGGAACTGAAAAACCTCGCAACCGTGCGCTTAAGGATGAGGAGATTTCCAGACTTTTTCGAGCAATGAGGCATGCGGGAGCTGCAGTTTCACGAGAGAACTATCTCACCGTTTTCTTACTGCTCGCGCTGGGCGTTCGAAAAATGGAGTTGCTCAAAGCCGAGTGGAAGGACATTGATCTGTCGAGAGGTGTCTGGCTGTTACAGGCAGAAAAAAACAAGATGAGGCTCGATGTGGGTATCCCCTTAGAGCCAGAGATAATCGCGATTTTCAGAGAGCTTAAGGTCTTCAGTGCGGGCTCAAGATTCGTTTTTCCTGCTAGATTGCGAAGGAGAGGGCAGCAGAGGTTCCAGCATGTTGGGCCAGATACGTTGAATCGGGCCCTTGAGAAAGTTGACCATGAGCTGGAACATTTTGTTGTCCACGACTTTCGGCGGACGTGCAGGAGTGTTCTTTCTCGTTTGGGGGTAAGGCCCGATATAGCTGAGCGCTACATCAACCATAAGGTTGATGTGTATGATGTTCACGACTTCTTCGAGGAGCGTCGGAGCGCCCAACGCCAATGGCTCGACGTGCTGTGGCCTTTGGCTGGTTTCGATGAGGACGAGAATCTCTCGGCGGTTGGATAAAGATTGGTTCGCGGTCCATAGCGGGCGTGGTGTGGTGACTCACAAGCCCCATGGCAAAGCATCGAACACAGCCTTATCTTTTGCAGCCCATAACAAG
The DNA here is from genome assembly GCF_023016065.1 of Marinobacter sp. S0848L. GTDB lineage: Bacteria > Pseudomonadota > Gammaproteobacteria > Pseudomonadales > Oleiphilaceae > Marinobacter. The sequence continues at coordinate 69,272 of NZ_JALKAQ010000009.1, forward strand.
GGTGCCACTCAGGGCCACTGAGGCCGCGCTCAGAGGCCCTTAATCGAAACGCCCAAGGCAGCCCATAGCTTTCCTGCAAATGGCCACTTAGGGCGCCTGAATGCCCAAATCCGCCAAGACAAGCAGCCACCCCTCAAGCTCTTGCTACGTACACCCGACCCAGCGCAAGACATGACATGTGCGTTGAGTGTTATACACTCTCAGCCGCACCACTCGATCTGCACACCCCAGAGGGACTGTATGAATAACACGGAACAGCAATTCCTTGACGACCTTGACGATAAGCTCTGGAAAGCTGCCGACAAACTGCGCTCCAATCTCGACGCGGCCAATTACAAGCACGTAGTGCTAGGTCTGATCTTCCTCAAGTACGTTTCCGATGCCTTCGAGGAGCGTCAGGAAGCTCTTTTGGAGCTGTTTCAGAGCGATGACGAAGAGAACATCTATTACCTGCCTCGCGATGACTTCGACAGCGATGATGATTACCGGCAGGCACTACAAAACGAGCTGGAGGTGCTGGACTATTACCGGGAAGCAAACGTCTTTTGGGTACCCAAGGCGGCTCGGTGGAGCACACTGAAAGAAAAGGCCGTACTACCCGTGGGCACGGTGCTTTGGCAGGATGACGTTGGCAATGAAGTGAAGCTGCGCTCCGTGTCATGGCTCATCGACAACGCGCTTGAGGAGATCGAACGCAGCAACAAGAAGCTCAAGGGCATCCTGAACCGCATCAGCCAGTACCAGCTGGATAACGACAAGTTGCTAGGCCTCATCAATACGTTCTCAGACACATCCTTCACTAAGCCGTCGTACAACGGTGAGCGCCTGAACCTGCACAGCAAGGACATCCTCGGCCACGTGTACGAATATTTCCTTGGTCAATTCGCATTGGCTGAGGGAAAGCAGGGCGGCCAGTACTACACACCGAAAAGCATAGTCACACTGATCGTCGAGATGCTTGAACCCTATAGCGGTCGAGTCTATGACCCCGCCATGGGGTCCGGGGGCTTCTTCGTCTCCAGCGACAAGTTCATTGAGGAGCACGCCAAAGAGCAGCACTACGACCCCGCTGAGCAGAAAAAACACATCTCCGTTTACGGTCAGGAGTCCAACCCCACCACGTGGCGCTTGGCAGCGATGAACATGGCGATACGGGGCATCGACTTCAACTTCGGAAAGATTCCCGCCGATACATTCCTGAACGACAGGCATCCTGACTTACGGGCCGACTTCGTTATGGCTAACCCGCCCTTCAACATCAAAGACTGGTGGAACGAGTCATTAGCTGATGATGCTCGCTGGAAATACGGCACGCCACCCAAAGGAAACGCGAACTTTGCGTGGATGCAACACATGCTCTACCACCTTGCCCCGACTGGGAGTATGGCGCTGCTGTTGGCCAACGGCTCGATGAGCTCCAACACAAACAACGAAGGCGTGATCCGCAAACGGCTCATCGAGGACGACTTGGTGGAGTGTATGGTCGCTCTACCGGGGCAGCTATTCACCAACACTCAGATCCCGGCCTGTATCTGGCTCCTGACCAAAGATAAGTCCGGAAAGGACGGAAAGAAGCGTGACCGCCGCAATGAAGTGCTGTTCATCGACGGGCGCAACCTCGGATATATGAAAGATCGTGTTCTGCGTGACTTCGCCGCTGGCGACATCCGGAGGGTGGCGGATACCTTCCATAATTGGCAACAAGGTGAGGGCTATCAGGATGTGGCCGGGTACTGTGCCTCTATCGACTCCAAGCAGATCGAAAAGCACGACTTTGTGCTAACACCCGGACGCTATGTCGGTGCTCCTGATCAGGAGGACGATGGCGAGCCCTTCGCTGAGAAGATGTCGCGGCTGACCAGTCAGCTAAGCGCACAGTTTGCAGAAAGTGGACGGCTGGAAGCGGAGATCAAGGTGAATCTCAAGGGGCTAGGGTATGAGCTCTAACAAGCAAACAACCATCGGAGAGATAGCTGAGGTTTTCGATGGGCCACATGCTACTCCCAAGAAAACGGAAACCGGACCATATTTCCTTAGCATTTCTAGCTTGAAGAGTGGTGCTCTCGATCTGAGTCAATCTGCACACCTGAGCGAAGAGGACTTTAAGAAGTGGACTAAGCGGGTCACTCCCGAACAAGGGGATGTCCTTTTCTCTTATGAGACGAGGCTCGGCGAAGCCGCGCTGATGCCTGATGGTATTCGCGCATGCTTAGGGCGCCGCATGGGGCTGATGCGTCCAGACCGATCTAAGGTGATTTCAGAGTATCTTCTATATGCATACCTCGCACCGGAGTTCCAAAAAACTATCGAGGCACGCAAAATACATGGGGCGACTGTAGACCGAATCGCTTTGAAAGAACTACCGGATTTTCCAATCCGTATTCCTGAACTATCCGAACAAGAAGCGGTGGCAGGAGTGCTCAAACGGTTGGACGTTAAGATCGAACTCAACCGCCGTATCAACCAAACTCTAGAACAAATAGCTCAGGCAATCTTCAAGAGTTGGTTTGTCGACTTCGAGCCGGTTAAAGCCAAGATCGCTGGGTTGGAGGCTGGTGGCACAGAAAGCGACATTCAGTTGGCTGCCATGCAGGCGATCTCCGGTAGAGACCCTGAACAACTGGCCCAGATGCGGACCAAACAGCCTGAGAAATACACTGAATTATACTCGACAGCCGAACTCTTCCCATCTGCCATGCAAGACAGCGAGCTGGGCAAGATACCAGAGGGTTGGACAGTTGGAACTCTATCAGATCTTTTAGAGTTCAATCCCCGTCGAACCTTAAGAAAAGGTGTGGTCGCTCCCTACCTCGACATGAAGAATGTTCCCACATCAGGCCATTTAGCCGACGAGATCACTGAGCGGCAAGTTGGTAGTGGTACTAAGTTTATTAATGGCGACACACTGCTTGCTCGGATTACTCCGTGTCTCGAAAACGGCAAGACGGCGTTTGTAGATTTTCTGAACAGTGGTGAAACCGGTTGGGGTTCAACGGAATATATTGTCCTACGCCCAAAAGCATCCTATCCAGTATCGCTCGGGTATTTCATTGCCCGCAATGAGGCCTTCCGCTCAGCTGCAATACAGTCGATGACAGGCACAAGTGGGCGCCAGAGGGCCAGCGCCAAAGCCTTGGCTGATTTACCTTGGGTGAACTATCCTCCTGAACTCGTCGACCGTTTTGATACAGTTGCTGGCAGTTACCTGCGCTTGGCAAAACGTTACGGAGACGAGATTAAGTCTTTAGCCCAGATCAGAGACGTCCTCCTACCTAAGCTCCTTTCCGGTGAGCTGACCCTGCCAGAAACTGACCCCCAGACCGAATTACAGGAAGTAGCCAATGTTTAAGATCGACCCGTCCCAGAACCGCATTGCCCCTCTGGAGGCGAAACGCTTCGGTGAGCTGGGCTTCAGCGAACGAAAGCACCTCCAAGAATGGCTGGAAAACTGCCCGCAGGCGCTAGCACAGGTCGACGGTGATGAGCTCCTGATCATTCAGAAAGAGTTCGATGGCTTTGATGATACCCGTGAGCGTCTGGACCTTCTGGCCATCGACAAAGAAGGCAATCTGGTCATTATTGAAAACAAACTCGATGATACTGGGCGTGATGTGGTTTGGCAGGCACTGAAGTATGCCGGGTACTGTGCCAACCTCAGCAAGTCGCAGGTGGTCGACATTTACCAGCGCTACCTAAATCAGAAGTCACAGGAGACCGGCCAGCCCGCAGCCAACGCCGTCGATAACCTGATCGAATTTCTGGAAGTGGATGGGTTGGAGGCGGCACAGATCAACCGCATAAAAACTCAGCGTCTTATCTTAGTCGCTGCCCGATACCGCAAGGAAGTGACCAACACGGTACTCTGGTTGAGCCAGTTCGGCATCGCCTGCCAGTGCTTCAAAGTCACCCCGTATAGGGCAGGCAACGAGCTTTTCCTCAACATAGAACAGATCATTCCCACCCCTGAGTCCACCGAGTTTATGATCGGCATGGTGGCGAAGGAGGATGAGGAGAAAAGTGCAGACACCGAGCAGAAACAACGCCATACATTGAGGTTAGCGTTCTGGGAACAGGCACTGGAAGTTTTCAACCAAAGTAGTTGCTCGTTGTACAACAACATCAGTCCGGCAAAGGATCACTGGCTCAGTGCGGGCTCTGGTATTAGCGGCATGCCGTACCAACTCATTTTTGGTAAGCACGAAATCCGTGTGGGACTAAGCCTTCAGAACAGTCAGGCGGAGGCCAATACCTTCGTCTTTGAACGGTTGGAGGCCCAGAAGGCAGAGCTGGAAGCGGGCTTGGGCCACGCGCTGGACTGGCTGCCACTTCCCAACAAGAAGGCATGCCGTATTCAGTACGCGAAGGCCGTCGATGGCTACGACAAAGCCAACTGGCCGGAGATGATCAGCTGGCTGGTCGAGCACATGACCAAGCTAGAGTCCGTACTTAGTGGTCCACTGAAGAGCATCAACCAACAGCTCAAACAAGCTTCGTTTGATACAGCTGAAGTTGTCCATGACTGACACAGTTCATCTGTTTATCTCACGAGATGAGCAGGTATAGCTTGACGGACAGGGCATATGTTCCGTTTTGGAACGTTAGGGCAAAAGAATGACAACCACCAACAATTACTCGTAGTTAAAGTTGAGTTAGGACACAGCTATGCCGCAGTACCCTAAACCATGGAAGTCCCTCGATGATCAGCTTGAGTTGTTGCAGCAGCGAGGGATGGCCATAGAGGATCAAGTCGCGGCCAAGAGCTATCTTGAACGCCTCGGGTACTACCGGCTCAGTGGATACTGGTACCCATTCCGCGAGTTAGATCCCGTGCATGCCGCTAATAGTAAGACACCCCGGCGTCTGGATGATTTTGTCGAAGGCAGCCACTTTGCTGACGTGGTACAGCTTTACGTATTCGACAAGAAGTTGCGGATGCTAGCCATGGATGCACTGGAGCGAATCGAAATGGCAGTGCGGGTCGATATCGCTCATTTACTAGGGAGAGTTGATCCACACGCGCATGAGAAGCCCCGATGCCTGCATGGACATTTTAGTAAAAAGATCCAATCGCGTGGTCCTGCCAGAGGGCGTACAGAGCATGCCAAGTGGCTAGACAAGTATCGTAGTCACCTATGGCGCTCTCGTCGCGAACCCTTCGTCGAGCATTACCAGAACAACTATGGTCAACTGCCTATTTGGGTTGCTGTTGAGGTCTGGGACTTCGGCATGATGTCCAAGCTCTATGCCGGAATGAAGATAGCAGATCAAGACTGCATCGCAGTAAAGTATGGAGCACCTGACGGTGGTACGTTTTCTTCATGGTTGCGCAGTTTGAACTTCATTCGCAATGTATCAGCGCACCATAGCCGGCTGTGGAATATCAACGTGCTGGAACGCTCCCCGCTACCTTCACATGCCCATTACTGGCAACTTATGAATAACGCGCGCCCGTTCTTTTATTTTTGCTTGATGCAAACCATGCTGCAGGTGATATGCCCGAACTCCAGCTGGTGCCAGCGGTTGAAGGATGTAATTGCAGAGTTTCCTCGGTCACCGACAGGGGCTATAAAAATCGAGGATTTCGGCGCAGTAGAGGGGTGGCAGACGTGGGGTTTATGGTCCCAGAAATGAGAACCGGCGCGTACACAACAGAATTGTGAAGAGGCGCCGGGCGTATTGCGGACAAGTATAAGTGCCGTGCCGCAAGTGTCAAATGAATTTTTGTGTTCTGTGCTGTGGCACAGGCTGCAAGGGACTCACCGATGAACGAAGATCAACTGGAACAGCTTTGCCTCGAATGGTTCGCAGATAACGGCTGGGAAGTAGCCCATGGGCCAGACATCGCCTGTGACGGCCCGACACCTGAACGCGCAAACTACCGGCAGGTGCTGTTACTGGGGGATCTTGAAGCGGCTTTACGCAGGATTAATCCGCACCTTCCGCAATCCGCCATCGAACAGGGGATGGCGCGAATCGCCAATCCCGACAGTCTCGATCTGGTCACCAATAACCGCACCTTTCACCACCTCCTGTTAGAGGGGGTACCGGTAGAATACAAGCGGGAAGACAAGGTGGTCCACGACCATGCGTTTTTGATCGACTTTGACGCCCTCGATTACAACCGGTTTCGCACCATTAACCAATTTACGATCGAGGGCACAAAGCAGCTCCGACGCCCAGACGTGATCTGTTTCATCAATGGTGTCCCGATTGCGGTGCTTGAGCTTAAAAATCCCAGCAACGAAAACACCGACATCTGGGATGCTTTCAACCAAATACAGACCTACAAGAATGAAGTGCCGGAGCTGTTCGCGTTCAACGAAGCGCTGGTGGTCAGCGATGGATGGGACGCACGTCTAGGCTCTCTGACGGCCTCTCAGGAGCGTTATTTGCCGTGGCGCACCCTAAGGCACGAGGATGACAAGCCCGCGCTAGACTGGCAGCTAGAGACACTCGTGAGGGGCTTCTTCGATCGCGAACTTCTGCTGGACTATATCCGCTACTTTGTTCTGTTCGAGAACGACGCCGACCGGCTGATCAAGAAGATTGCCGGTTACCATCAGTTCCACGCTGTTCGAGAGGCGGTGAAAGCAACTGTGATCGCCGCAGAACACACAAAAGGGGTAGGTGAGCGCCGAGCCACCTATGGAGAGCGAGTGGTTCCGGGCAGCAAAAAGGCCGGGGTTGTCTGGCACACGCAGGGTTCCGGCAAGAGCATCTCAATGTGCTGCTACGCAGGTAAGCTGCTCCAGCAACCTAAGATGAACAATCCGACCTTGATTGTGGTCACCGACCGTAACGATCTCGACGGTCAGCTCTTCGCCACCTTCAGCGCCGCGAAGGACCTGCTCAAGCAGACGCCCGTGCAGGCCGAAGATCGCGACACCTTGCGCAAGCTGCTAGCGGAGCGAGAATCCGGCGGGATAATCTTCACCACTGTGCAGAAGTTCGCCCTCTCCGAAGATGAGTCTGGTCATCCGATCCTGAACGATCGCCACAACATCGTCGTGATATCTGACGAAGCCCACCGCAGCCAGTACGGCCTCAAGGCAACCCTGAAGCAGGACGGGAGCTACAAGTTCGGCTACGCCAAGCACATGCGTGATGCCTTGCCGAACGCCTCCTTCATTGGCTTCACCGGCACCCCGATCTCCAGCGACGACAAGGATACCCGAGCTGTTTTCGGTGACTACGTGTCGATCTACGACATTCAAGATGCCGTGGACGATGGGGCCACCGTTCCCATCTACTACGAATCACGTCTGGCCAAGCTGGACATCAACCGGGAGCTAATCGCGGAGCTATCCGATCAGGTCGACGAAGTCGTCGAAGATGAAGACGACGTTGGCGCCCGAGAGCGAACTAAAGGCGAGTGGAGCCGACTGGAGAAGCTGGTGGGCTCAGGCCCGAGACTCCAGCAGGTCGCTGAGGATCTGGTTAACCACTTTGAGGCGCGAACAGCGACCATCGACGGCAAGGCGATGATCGTTGCCATGAGCAGGGACATCTGTGTGCAGTTGTACAACTCAATTGTACAACTGCGGCCCGAGTGGCATGACTCTGACCCGGAGAAAGGGGCCATCAAGGTTGTGATGACTGGCTCCGCCTCGGATAAACCCGAGTTGCAACCCCACATCTACAACAAGCAAACCAAGAAGCGCTTCGAGAAACGCTTCAAAGACGCAAGCGACCCGCTGAAGCTGGTCATCGTCCGTGACATGTGGCTGACCGGTTTCGACGCTCCCTGCTGCCATACTATGTATGTTGATAAGCCCATGAAGGGGCATAACCTCATGCAGGCTATTGCTCGCGTGAACCGGGTATTCAAGGACAAGCCCGGCGGGTTGGTGGTCGACTATATTGGCATCGCCAACGAGCTGAAGCAGGCGCTAAAAACCTACACAGACTCCAAGGGCAAGGGCGCCCCAACCCACAGTGCTGAGGAGGCCTACGCGGTACTTCTGGAGAAACTGGACATCATCCACGGCATGTTCGCCAAGGGCCCGCACGGTGATGGCTTCGATTACAGTGAATTCGAGACCAACCCGCAGAAGCTCCTTGTCGGAGCCGCCAACTACGTCCTCGGCCTTCCAGACGGAAAGAAGCGTTTCCTGAACACCGTATTGGCCATCACCAAGGCTTACTCTTTGTGCGGCACCCTCGACGAGGCTCGGGCCCTGCAGAAAGAGATAGCGTTCCTGTCTGCCGTGAAGGCGGCCATTACCAAGGGCACCAGCGTTGACCGCAAGCTGACACAGGCTGAGAAGAACTCAGCCTTGAAGCAGATACTGGACAACGCCATTGTCGCTGAAGGTGTCGACGACGTCTTCGCACTCTGCGGTCTCGACAAGCCGAACATTGGGTTATTGTCCGACGAGTTCTTGGAGGACGTGCGGCAGATGCCGTACAAGAATCTCGCCGTTGAGTTGTTGGAGAAGCTGCTGAAAGACGACATCAGGGCCAAGACCGGCAAGAACGTTGTACAAGAGAAAAAATACGCAGACCGGCTTCAGGAGACCCTGCGAAAGTACAACAACCGCGCCATCGAGACCGCTCAGGTGATCGAAGAGCTCATCGCTATGGCCAAGCAGTTCCAAGAGGAGATGGCCCATGAGGCCGCGCTGGGCCTTAACCCCGACGAGATCGCCTTCTACGACGCATTGGCCAATAACGAGAGTGCTGTTCGGGAGCTTGGCGACGAAATCCTGAAGAAGATCGCCATTGAGATTACGGACAAACTGCGGAAATCGACAACCGTTGACTGGCAGGTCCGGGAGAGCGTGCGAGCTCGACTTCGTGTTCTCGTTCGGCGAACACTTCAACGGTATAAGTACCCGCCAGACCAAGCCCCGGAGGCAATCGATCTGGTGATGAGTCAGGCAGAGGTTTTATCGAATGGGTGGAGCCGGTAGGAGTTGTACAACTAGCCCGTCGGCTTGTGCCCGAGGTGCGTGTTTGAAGATGCAGAGTAGAGCGGGAGTTGTACAACTCTACTCTTCGAAGGGGGCGCCAAGTGCGTGTTTGAATACGCAGCGGTGCTGAGTTGTACAACTGTCTACCGCCCGCTAGCACTGGTTTTATGGGTATCAGTCAGCTGGTTCTCGCAGTGATTTTGCCACTTCTGAGACTAGGTACCTCGAACATCCGACAGCATCGCAAATCTCAGTGTAGCTCTTACCATCTTTCAGAGAGCTGGAGATGAGCTGACGTTTCCGCTCGTCTTTGGGCCGACCTTTGTACCTGTTCTCGGCCTTTGCCCGCCTAATGCCTTGCTCTGCACGCCTCCGCCGGTCGTCATAGTCTTTTCTTGCCATGGTCGCAAGCACATCCAGAAGCATGTCGTTAATATATTTGAGTATGCTATCTGTAAAGCCGGCCTGTCTTTTGTCCCGCTGGAAAGCGATATAGGAAGTTGGAAGTTCCTTGGAAACGACTGCCAGCTTCTTCTCGGCCAGCAGCCGCTTCAAGGTCTCCCAGTCTTCAGAGGTCAAGCGAGCTAGTCGATCGATCTGCTCGACAAGGATGATGTCTCCCTCCTCTGAATCGGCGATCAATTCCATCAACTTAGGCCGCTTGAGCTTCGCACCAGACTCTGTCTCAAAGTACCAACCAGCAATCCTGACGTCATGCTCTTTCGCGAACTGCTTCAGATCTTCTCGGGCACGTTCCACGTGCTGCTCATCTGTCGACGCACGGAGATACGCCCTGACGTGAAAACTCATTGCTCATCATCTCTCAGTCTCAATCCAGTTCAAGTTAACTGGTTCAACAACTATAGTCTGAAATAAGTGGTCTGAAAAGTGGTTTTCACAATGATTCTGGTAGTTTGAAAAAGGTATACCCTAATCAAACCGCGTAAATACGATAAGACTGTGCCCTTTGCTCTATGCACGGTCACTATGTGTTGTCGCCAGCTCAGTTTATGGGCACAGCTTTGGGATTGAGCCTAAACTCGCTGCCTGGCTAGCATTCTGGCTCGGTGCTATGATTGCTGCCGATTTTTCTTTGGTATTAGGGCCTTGTGATACTGTTTAGATAGTGCCTTACAGCTTTACTGCATAGGACAAACCAAAGCTGGGAAGTATAGTCATTTGGTTGAATTTTAGTCGATTCACTGAATAAGGATAGAATAAGGTGAGAAAGTGCGTTTATATTTTTTTGGCCTCTTTGTTTCTTTCTGCAAATGCCAAAGCTGAATTTACCGACAGAGAAGCATACTTGGTAAGCCAGCTTGTCGATTACTGCAGAGCCCACCAAGCATACGCTGATATATTCCTGTCTCTGAAGTTCAAGGGATATCAAAAGCAAGCCATAATCAATTCATTATCTGAGCTCGATAATCTAAAAGGGGGCATTATCGATAAGGCGTACGCTAGAGATGTACAAGAATCAGAAAAAGATGAGTTTATAGAATCTATCGTATCTGAATGTTACGACGAAGGGTTGGAGTTGTTGACCAGTGGAAAGATTAAGTAAAAGATTTATTTAAGGGTGAAAGGTTCATGAATCGGAAGTTTGTTTTTTTAGTTCTATCTACTTTTTTGTATTTTCCCTTGGCTCATGGGCAAGGCGTAAATGCGGACATGGAGCGTGCAATTAAATCGATGTTCGATAACAGTCCAGACATGGTCTCCGACTTGCAGGTCCAATATGTCAAGCCAGTTAGTAGGAAGATGATGGTGTCCAGAGTTTCTGATTTCAAAACAATTATAAATATGACTTCTTGCCGTGAGGCGATATCAATGGTGGAGGCATTTAATAAGTCGGATTCTCTGGATATAAAAAGGTACAACCAACTTTATGAAGATGTTTTCCCCGTTTCGGATGTTGATCGAAGCTCAGAGTTCAAGAAGGCTTTTGGGGAGGAGTCCTTTTTTGAGTTGGCTTACTGCATGTACCACATTGGTAAATCGTACGGATCTGTTTCCTCACTAAATGACATATTTTATAAGCCTGTCATTAACCTTCAAACCGGAACCGTAGAAGAAGAGCTGGCAAATAAAATTGCAGAAGAAATTCTCAAAAGTAACGGCCTATAGTTGCTGGTTTTTAAGCTGATGAGTAGGAATGGTTTTTAAGCCTTCGCGGAGACTGTGGGAGCTGCAATGAACTTTGGCGCAGCAACTTGCAGAATGGTTTTTTCAGGATCGGGCATTGTTGGCAGCGGTCTGGGCCCTAGAGAGCCAGTGAGTGGGGCACGGTAACGCTCTGTGGTGGAGGCTGAGGAACTGTTCCGTTCGGCTTATGCCATGTAATGGCTGACCGCGCGATTAATTCCGCCACAACGTTTTAGGAAGCCCCCATGGCTGGGATTGAGGGCTAAGCAGGGTTTCCAGCGCAGCGGCCAATTTTGGCCAAAAGCGCTGCAGGGCAGTTGAGGAGTCCTGTTTTTGCCGAAGGCATAGAGCCCCGCACCGTTATTCATCTTGGATAGATGTGAATTTTCGACTGGGGGTATTCACTGCTCCCTTTTCCTGAGCGGCGGTCACCGTTTGATGACGAGCGCGTCCTGCTATCGCCCCATGGCTTTAGCAGGCCTTCCGATTTGAACGGGGTCCAGTTGGAGTCTGGGTTTGGCTTGATTCGACTTGTGCTGTAGTCATTTGCGCCGGGGCTACGTCGGCCTTTGCCGCGCTCTTTCGTTCCGTAGGAGATACGGAACAGGCAGTCCTTGTATAGCTCCAGTTGTTTGCGATTGACCATCGTTGGCTTCTGATAGATGTAAGCAGTGGCGTTCAGTCGGTTTGCTGTGGGAATGAGGACCCTCTCTGCAATTCGATATGTTGACCTGACCTTGTTACCGTCCACCATGAGCGCGCAATGATAGTGATGCTTATGCACGGTTTCCATCTCACGAAACCATGCGTACCCAAGTCGTTGTACTTTGTAGGACTTTGCATTCTGTGGTTTGCGGTTGGGGGCGCAGGTCAAGCTCTTGCGGATTGATCTGACGAAGCTCGACATAACCTCGTTGCGTGGCGAGTATTCCTGAGGGTGCAGCCCGAAGTACATCACGAAGACCTTGTTGTGGTAAGACAGCATCGCATCAAGCTGGCCCTTACACGCTTCTAGCATCTGTACACAGCAGCCCGAGTTCTGCATGCTGTTGATGGGGAAGGTGAGTCCATCAATGGTTATAATTTGATCATAGTGGAATGTCTTCATCTTCCGGCCACTTGCTTGAAGGCATGACGACTAGTTGGTAGGGGGACACTATTAAAAACCTATCCACATATAGCCTTCGCCAATTTCATGGTTAGCTGCGCTGGAACTCGTTAGGGCACTCTGGGAACCGAAATTTTTGGGGACAAATTCGAATATCTCGGCCCCAGCCACCTATCGTTCCAGCGACAATTCTCGTTGACGGCTCGATCCAAAAGCCTATGGCAGTGTTGACGCGTCAACTCCCTACCAGCGAACGCAAATGCGAGATTGAACTGTGCTTGCTTTGGTTTGCCTTCCTGCAGGCCCGCTCCATTTTGTTAGGCTTAACCTGACGAGCCAGCTGTAGAGCACCAAAACAACTGTTGTATGCATGTTCTGGGTATGCGGCTTCCTCCAGTCGATCCGTTATCCAGCGAACAGCATTCGGTCCGATGTAGTGCGCCAATACGATCAGGCGCTCAGGAGGCCACTCCCGACTGTTTCGATCGGATGGCGTCGCCATATGGTCGGGGTTGGTAAAGTACTGGCCTCGGCGGGCAATGAAGGCGCGGTCATGCTCTGCCACTATGCAATCCCGGCGGAAAACTTGAATCCGGTCTGATGAAGCTGAGATGCGTACTTCCTGCCCGGTTAGCTCGAACGGGACCGAGTAGTGGTAGCCGTCGTAAATAACGTGGTTATTCGGTGGGACTCTAGCAACGCGGCAATCTGTAAAGCAGGGGCGCTTTGCAGGTAGCAAATTCAAAAATAAGGACTCGACCTCCTCGAAGTAACGCTCACGAGTCACCTGCAGAGGCAGGGCGCACTGTCGGTTCCAGTCGCTGCTCAAGCGGCAGAGGAGGCTTCTGAGCTGCTCTGCCGAACCGGGTTTGTTGGAAGCGACCTTTTCCATGACAAAGCGAATGGCAGAGGTAATTTGAGTCGAGCATCCAGTAGGCTTGGCAAACCGTTTTCCCCGTTTCACAACTCGCGTGTCGTATCCCGCCGTTGCGCTCAAAAGGTCGGAGCTGGCGTCCTTGAACTGGAGAATCGTTCGCTCTGTTGTTCCATTCGTTTTTTCGAATGTTTGTTGCATGCAGCCGAAGAGCTGATGAGAACTTCGAGCTTCGAACATGTCGAGAATCAAGTAGCCACTCGCAGGTAGCAAGGCGAAAAAGATCCTCAGGACGACAGGGTCTTTTTTGCCGGGCAACTGGATCTTCGTTTGGACGTCCTCGTGGCTGAGTACCATTTCCTCACCCGGCTTGGCGTGAACCTGACTCCCTTCAGGGAACTGTTTAAGCCAAGTCTGGTAGTTGGCGCAAAAGCGGGGGTAGCTCATATGGATCTCAGGGTTTTGGGCTTTAACTCCGTCCAGTACAGACTTGCGCGAAAAGCCAGCGCGGACTTGGTAATGAACATCCGCCCAGTCCACTTGAGGTGCTTTCTGTTCTTTGGATTTCATCGCCATCACTTAATCCGCCTTGACTGAGGAGTTTGTCTGTTGGAAATCGTTTGGGTTGTCGAGCCAAGCCAACAGCTCGCTCAGCAGCCAGTAGTGAGAGCGTGCACTGAGCCGACGTCGCATAGGGAATGAGCCAAGCTTTTCGAGATCGAAGCGGTAAGCCCGTGACAATCCGGTGATGCGCGCGCACTCCTGCTCGCGTACGGCCCTGTCAGTAAGGTCGCAGAATTGTCCGCGCCCGGCGTAAGGCGTTTGGGTGGGGTAGGTATCGGTGTGCATGGCAATGCTCCTGTCTCAGTAAGTTGAGGGAGCATTTTCGTCAAAGTAGTTCAGCGGTGGGGCGTTTCTGTCAGTAACGGATTTCCTTCACTGGCAGTATCGGTTTTGTTTTTCTAACTGATTGTTAAGTATTAACTTTTATTTGTAGTTTTTGGGTGGTCAGTTGTGTTGTTGTGCCTATCGGCCTGCGGTCATTCCTGCTTCAGAAAGCGTGCAGGGAGATAGCCTTTCTTTGCTAGCTGATTGGTAACTTTGGGCATGTCACCTTTCTTGACATCAAGACCCGCGACTTCGCAGATGATTTTCATTTGTTGGTGCACAACCTTCAAAGGTGAGCGTTTCCAGTGGTGGTTCCTTGGTAGCTCTCGGTGGATGAGGTGCCGTTGCTTAGACAATCGCTGTTCCATCTGCTCTTGCCGTTTGTTGCGAGCAGCTTGGGTCAATTCTCGGCTCGCTTCCTTCAGAAGTTGGTCGCGTATCTGTTTCGAGGCGTCTTTCTCCAGAAGAGGTTCGGTTGCTTGTGCCGGTAATCTTTCTTGGTCTTTATGCGCGGCATCCCGTGATGGTGTGTCTGGGTAGGGAGGGATTCTGACGTCCCACTTTGAACACGGCTGAGTTCTGTGTTCAAAGCAAAGGTCGAGTCGAGATAAAGCCTTCAGAGCATCTCCCTCTTTCTGGATTAGCTCCTGCAGGCCATTCTTGTCGTCGCTTGGTTTTTTGGCCATGTAGACCGCCCTTGTGCTTGAGTTCTAAGGAGTGAAGTGGACTGCCAGAGCGGTATGGCTCGACTGCAGGTGTGCGTTGTACGGTTGACCATCTGGTCCAAAAGGAGTGAAAAATCCTTAAAAAAAACAGCATGGTGGGTCTGCTGGTGGCTTTTGCTACTCTGTCGGTGCGAAGATTATAAACGATCAGCTGCGCCGCAGTCAGTTAGGAAATCGTCCCAATATTCAGGTGCAAAACCTGGAGTGATTTTGACGGCGGGGAGGCTGGCCCCGCACGTCTTTGAGGCCGGCTATTCTGCCGGCTTAACCGCTACCAAGTCCGTTCGTAGATGTGTGAGTACTTTTTCGGCAGTGTTGCCGATGACTCGTGCGGCGAGCCCGGTTTTTCCTGTTGTGCCCATCACCACCATATCGGCTTTGATTTTATTGGCGACGCTGGGGATGACTTTCTGCGCCGGCCCGGACACGATGTGAACTTGCTCTGGCGTCAGGTGCCAGGTGTTACACAAGTGCTCGATTCTTGGTTTGAGTGCTTCTCGGCGTTTCCGCTCGTGGGCGGCGGTGTCGATGATTTCCAGATCAGCTAACAATACCGATGTGTGCAGAGCGTGTACCAAGTGCAGTTCGCTGCCCATTGCTTTGGCTAAGTGCCAAGCCTGATCGATGATTCGGTTGTTTAACGCCTTTTTAACGGGTTTCTCTGTGCCGAGATCCACCGCAGCAAGAATCGGGTGGGCCTTGTTCCATTTGAGTTCGGCCAGCAGCATGACGGGTACCGGGCATGCCCGGATCAAATGCCAATCGGTTGGGGTGTATAAAAGCGTTTCTGATCGGTTTTCGGTTTTGATCACAGCGCTTACGCGTTCTTGCTGGCAATAATCACTAATCCACTGATGGATTTGCTTCTCCCACACGACACGCACATTAACCTTCAGGTCGGTGCAATCGGTAAGAGCCAGCATTTGCTCCAGCCATTTTTCCCGCATCTCAATTAAGGCCTTCTTGGCTCTTTCCTGAACCACCGGGTCGTTGGGCAGGGCATCAAGGTATTCATGCACAAACGCCACGATGTCTACGCTGGCACCCGTTGCCCGCGCGAGTTCCACGCCTCGAGAGAGTGCAATTTGGTGTTTGTGCTGAGGGTCCATGACGATCAGGAGTTTATCCATGCGCTTTATCCATCCTTTGTAAGAGAATTGAATCCATAATATCAGCTGCCAATGGGGTGGGGTGCGGAGGTAAGTCAAACCTCGTATAATTGCGCGCTTTCTGGCCGTTTCAAAGGCCGCCAATTGATGTGCAGGAGAGGTTGAACCATGAGTCAGGCCGGTGGGCAGGGAACCCTGTTTGTGATTTCGGCGCCCTCGGGTGCAGGTAAAACCAGTCTGGTGGCGGAAATGCTCCGTGCAGATTCACTGTTGGGTGTGTCTGTATCGCACACCACTCGCCCGATGCGTGAAGGCGAGCAGGATGGCGTGAACTATCACTTTGTCAGTCGTGAGCAGTTCGAGGAAATGATCAATCGTGGTGACTTTCTCGAGCATGCCGATGTGTTCGGGAACTATTACGGCACGTCGCAGGTGTGGGTGCGGGAAACTCTTGCGCAAGGACGGGATGTTATTCTGGAAATTGATCAACAGGGTGCGGCGCAGGTTCGCCGGTTGGCGCCGGAATGCGTGAGCATTTTTATCGTTCCACCTTCCCCTGAAATTCTGCGTCAGCGTTTGGTTGGCCGGGGTACCGATGCGCCGGAAGTGATCGAGCGCCGGTTGGCCGAAGCCGAAGCCGAGTGCAGTCATGCGGTCGAATTTGATTATTTGGTGGTGAACGACGATTTCGATGTGGCGCTGGCCGATTTGTTGGCGATCACCCGCAGCTGCCGATTGAAAATGTCTGTTCAGCAAGCGCGCTTTGCTGATTTGCTGACAGGGCTCACCGGGGCAAACCAGTAGCCGCTGAAAGATGCACAGATAACGGTTTGCCGCTGTATACAAATTGAACCGGCAGCAGTAAACTACGCGGTCTAGTTAAAGTACTTGTTATTTCGGGGAACATAATGGCACGAGTTACCGTTGAAGATTGTCTGGAACATGTAGATAACCGCTTCCAGCTGGTTATGCTGGCTAGCAAGCGCGCCCGCCAGATCGCCACCAAGGGTTCTGAGCCAATGGTGCCGGAAGAAAACGACAAGCCAACGGTTATCGCCTTGCGCGAAATCGCCGAAGGAAAAGTTTCTCGCAGTCTGCTGACCGAAACAGAAGAAGACTAAGCTCAAATCCATCAGGTATACGAAGAATTACCTGCTGGAGCGCGAGAAGCATTGAAATCTGTCTCTGCGGTTTTATAGTGTAACTATAGAAGCCAGCGGGAAAGACAAGGAAGAGCCCGGATGTTCGCATTCGGGCTTTTTTGTCCCTGGCATAAAGAACTTAGTGGAGGCGCGGTGTCGGCAGAGGCAACGGTTGAAGAACTGGCTACAGAACTCAGTTCATATCTAGATACCAGTCGCATCAATCAGGTGCGAAGGGCCTACTATTATGCCGAACAAGCCCACGAAGGGCAGATGCGTAAAAGTGGGGACCGCTACATTACTCACCCCCTGGCGGTTGCTCATATTCTTGCCGAGCTGCGGTTGGACCATCAAAGCCTGATGGCTGCGATGCTGCACGATGTCATTGAAGACACCGGGATTCCCAAAGACGCGCTGGCCGACCAGTTTGGTGATGACGTCGCCGAGTTGGTTGATGGCGTGTCTAAACTTACCCAGATCGAGTTTCGTTCCCGGGCGGAGGCGCAAGCCGAAAACTTCCAGAAAATGACGTTGGCGATGGCCAAAGACATTCGGGTCATTCTGGTCAAACTGGCCGACCGCCTGCACAACATGCGCACCCTTGGCCCGATGCCCTTTGAGAAGCGCCAGCGCATTGCCACTGAAACGCTCGATATCTACGCGCCGATTGCCAATCGTCTGGGTATGCACTCGATCTCCACCGAGCTGGAAGATCTGGGTTTTTCTTCGCTGTATCCCATGCGCTCCAAGTACATATCCAAAGCGATACAAAAGCTGCGCGGCAATCACCGGGAAATCATTGAGGATATCCGCGGCAAATTGCAGGAAAAGCTGGAGGAGCGTGGTCTGCCCGGGCGCATTATGGGGCGGGAAAAGCATTTGAACTCCATCTACAGCAAGATGAAGCTCAAGCAGAAGTCGTTCCATGAAATTATGGACGTGTATGCGTTTCGTATCATCACCGACAACGAAGATGACTGCTACCGCATTCTAGGTGCCGTCCACAGCCTCTATAAGCCTCTTCCTGGCCGTTTCAAAGATTACATCGCCATGCCTAAAGCCAACGGCTATCAGTCGTTGCACACCACGCTGTTTGGCATGCACGTAAACATCGAGATTCAGATCCGCACGGAAGAGATGGAGCACATCGCCAACAACGGCATTGCCGCTCACTGGATGTACAAAACCGAAGAGCCGGGTGTAGGCAAGGTCAACCAGACCCGCGTTGATCGTTGGGTGAAAGGGCTTATGGAGATGCGGGAGCGGGCCGATGACTCCATGGAGTTCATCGAAAACGTGAAGGTGGATCTGTTCCCGGATGAAATCTACGTGTTCACGCCAAAAGGGCGGATCATGGAATTGCCGCAAGGCGCCACTCCAGTGGACTTCGCGTACGCCATCCATACGGATATCGGTAATGCCACGGTTGCCTGCCGCGTGAACCGTAATCTGGCATCACTCAGTCAGCCGCTTCAGAGCGGGCAGACGCTGGAAATAATCACGGCACCCGGCGCCCGGCCGAACCCGGCGTGGCTGAGCTTTGTCACCACCGGCAAAGCGCGCAGCAGTATTCGCCACGCCCTGAAAACCCGAAAGCGGGCAGAATCTATGGCGCTTGGCCGAGCGCTGCTGAAAAAGTCGCTGAATGGTTTTGATACCAAGTTGTCCGACATCACCGACGCCCAGAAGCAGGCCGTTGTGAATCATAATCAGGTGAACAGTTTTGACGATCTGATCAGTGATATTGGTTTAGGCAATCGGATGGCTTATCTGGTGGCACGCCAACTCGTTGCCGGCTACGAAGCGCCAGAAGAAAAGCCGAGCGCCGACACCAAACAGATTGAAGCATCTGGTCCGGTGATGATCCGCGGTGCAGAAGGCATCCTGCTCAAGTTTGCGTCTTGCTGTAAGCCCATTCCGGGCGATCCTGTGGTGGGCATTATGGATTCCGGCAATGGCATGATCATCCATACCGACACCTGTTCGCGCCTGCCTGAAGATGATGAAGGCCGAGCCCGGTTAACCCACCTGAAGTGGGCGAAAGACATTACTGATGAGTTCTCAGTTGAGCTGCGGGTTGAGTTGGAGCGTCAGCGCGGCGTGATTGCGGAGATCGCTAATGCCGTAGCCATGGCAGACGGGAACATCGAACGCATCAACGTGGAAGATCAAAACGCCCGATTCGGCATCGTCAGTTTGGTTGTCCATGTAAACGGCCGCCGCCATCTGGCGCGGGTGATGCGCCGAGTGCGCAATATTCGTGCGGTTACCCACATCAGCCGGGTGCGCTACTGATCAAGACCTTTGGCGTAGTTGACAGGCGCTACGCAGAAGGGTGACGATGGTCGTTTTTCTTCAGAGGAAATAGAAGGTCATGACGAACAAATCTGTCATCCAGACCGAGAACGCTCCGCAGGCGATCGGTACCTATTCTCAGGCGGTGAAAGCAGGCGATACCGTGTATCTGTCGGGCCAGATTCCGCTCGATCCGAAAACCATGGAAGTGGTTGCGGGTGACTTCGCGACTCAGACCCGTCAGGTGTTCGAAAACCTCAAAGCCGTGTGCGAAGCCGCCGGTGGCGAGTTGAAAGACATCGTCAAGCTGAACATCTACATGACGGACCTAGCCAATTTCGCGACCGTCAACGAAGTGATGGCAACCTATTTCCAGCAGCCTTACCCGGCGCGCGCCGCCGTGGGTGTTGCAGCGCTGCCGAAGGGTGTGCCTGTAGAAATGGAAGCCGTGATGGTGCTCAGCTAAGGCTGTTGATCATCTCCCGGTACCCTGCCCGAAAATCGGGGTACCGGAATTCAAATCCGCTGGCCAGCAACCGCTGGTTACTGCACCGCTTACTACCTGCCCTGCCGCCTTTGCGCGCGCCCTCTACCGGTGCTTTACACGGTATCTGCTGCTGAACCCACGCCACGACTTCATCCAGCCTGACCGGCTCGCAATCAGTCACGATGTAAACGTCTTCCAAATCTTTGCCTGCTAACGCCAGCTCGCTCATGTGGGTGATTGCCCGCACGGCATCTTGTTCGTGAATCCGGTTGCTGTAGGGTGCCGGTGGTTGCGGATTCATCCGACCCTCAAGCACTTCTTCCAGAAAGCGTTGGCGTGTGGGGCCGTAAATGCCGCTGAAGCGGACAACCGTGGCGGGGTGAATGCTGTTCAAGGCCGTTTGCTCACCTTGCAGAATATGCTTGCCGGTAAAACGGCTGGGTTCTGTCGTGCTGGTTTCGTCTACCCAGCCATCGTCGTTCTGAGCATAAACGCTGGTGCTGCTGACAAAAAACAATCGAGTGAGGGGCCGCTCGCCAATGGCATTCAACAAATTCTTCAAGCCGGTAACGTAGGCGTCGTGATAGCCCTGCTCGTCGTACGACGAGGGTGTCAGGCAATAAATAACAATGTCCAGATCGTCGGGAAGCTTGCCTTCCAGAGTCTCGGGTTTGGTCAGGTCGGCACCAATGCCGGTGATGCCCGCGGGCACTTTCTCGGGGCTTCGGCGAAGGCCGAAGACCTGCGCATTGTTTTCAGCCAGTGCCAGTGCCATGTCCCCGCCGAGTTTGCCGCAGCCTGCCACCAGAATTCGTGATAATTGCTTATGATTCGTCATTGCCATAGACAATTTCAATCCTTATCCTTTGGTTGATAAAGTAAGTGCAACTTCGACCTGAACAATCCGACCGGAGCCGACGATGACCCTCACCGAGTTACGATACGTTGTTACGCTTGCCCGGGAAAGGCATTTTGGCCGCGCCGCCGAGCGTTGTCATGTAAGCCAGCCCACCTTGAGTGTGGCGGTAAAGAAACTGGAAGAAGAACTCGGTATTTCCTTGTTCGAGCGCAGCAAAAGCAGCATTCGGGTGACGGAAGTCGGGCAGCGGATTATTGATCAGGCCCAAACGGTTCTGGACCAGGTGGGCGTGATCAAAGATCTGGCCCAGGACGGTAAGAACCAGCTGAACTCGCCTTTGAAAGTGGGTGCTATCTACACCATTGGCCCCTATCTGTTCCCGCATCTGTTGCCGGAGCTGCGCCGGGCGGCGCCAGAGATGCCGCTGTTTATCGAAGAAAACTACACCGCAAACCTGCGCCAGAAACTCAGGCACTCCGATCTGGATGCCATTATCATCGCCCTGCCGTTCGATGAGCCGGAGGTGGTCACTCTGCCGTTGTACGACGAGCCCTTTGTGGTGCTGTTGCCCGCAGACCATCCGCTGACCGAGAAAGACGAGATTACGGCCGAAGAAATGGCCGAAGAACAGCTGTTGTTGCTTGGCCCCGGTCACTGTTTCCGCGATCAGGTGCTGGAATCTTGCCCGCCGTTGGTGGATGCCGTTACCCGCCGGGCCGGTGAGAGTCAGCCGGGTCTGGTGACGGAAGGCAGTTCACTGGAAACCATCCGCCACATGGTTGCCTCAGGTCTGGGCATCACGGTGTTGCCGTTGTCGGCAGCCACGGCGATCAAATATCAGGAAGATATTCTGGCCGTGCGCCCGTTCGCCGCGCCGGTACCTTTCCGCACGGTGGCGTTGGCATGGCGAGTTACCTTCCCGCGCCCTAAAGCCATCGACATGCTCTCGCTGGCGGCGAGCCAGTGCCGGGTGATTGAGCGGGCCAAGGCGGAAACACCCGCAGCAGTGCCACAAAAATGAGGTAAGCCATGGCGTCACTGGATGACATCTCCGTTACCGAGATCAAAGGCGTAGGGAACGCCTTGGCGGATAAGCTGGCCAAGCTTGGCATCCAGTCCATGCAAGACCTGCTGTTCCATTTGCCCCATCGCTATGAAGACCGCACACGGGTGGTGCCGATGGGCAGCTTGCGGGTAGGCGATGTGGCGGTGGTGGAAGGGGAGGTCATGAAAGCCGACCTGGTGATGGGGCGCCGTCGCAGTCTGCAGGTGACGTTGAAAGACGACAGCGGCTTTCTGGTACTGCGCTTCTTCCACTTCAACGCGGCCCAGAAAAACCAGCTCAGCGAAGGTACCCGAGTGCGATGCTTTGGTGAGGTTCGCCCGGGCCGGGCCGGTTACGAGTTTTACCACCCCGAATACCAGGCCAACCCGCCACCGATGCCCGCGGCCAACGAAGCCACGCTCACGCCGGTTTACCCGTTGACCGAAGGCATCCAGCAGCCTCGGGCTCGAAGCCTGTGTCAGCAAGCCCTGAAATACCTTGAACGGCACCCGATTAAAGACTGGTTGCCCCCGGAGTTGCTGGCGGACTATCAACTACCGTGTATTACAGAGGCGGTAAAGCTGGTGCATTCGCCCCCAGCCGGCGCACCAGTGCCTCTTTTGATGGAAGGTCGTCACCCGGCGCAGCAGCGCTTGGTGATGGAAGAATTGCTGGCACACCAACTCAGTTTGTTGCAAGTGCGAGAACAGATTCAGGCGCGAGAGGCTTTACCCTTGCTGCCGACCGGTGACCTGACTGAACGCTTCCTGGAAGAATTGCCTTTCAAGCTCACCGGTGCCCAGCGCCAGGTCATGAGTGAGATTCGCCAGGATCTGAGCCAGCCGATCCCCATGCTACGTTTGGTTCAAGGGGATGTCGGCTCCGGTAAAACGGTCGTGGCCGCGTTAGCGGCTTTGCAGACCCTCAGTGCAGGCGCTCAGGTTGCCTTGATGGCCCCCACCGAAATACTCGCCGAACAGCACTACAATAACTTCAAAGCGTGGCTGGAACCCTTGGACATTCCCATTGCGTGGTTATCCGGCAAAGTCAAAGGCAAGGCCCGCCAGCAGGCTTTGGAAGCCGTTGCCAGTGGCGAGGCGCAGGTTGCGATTGGCACCCATGCTTTGTTTCAGGATGAAGTAGCGTTCAAGCGCTTGGCGCTCGTGATTGTAGATGAGCAGCATCGCTTTGGCGTTCATCAGCGTTTGGCCCTAAGAGAGAAGGGCGTGGGCGGCTCACTGGCCCCGCATCAGCTGATTATGACGGCCACCCCGATACCGAGAACGCTAGCGATGAGCGCCTATGCCGACTTGGATACGTCCGTCATTGATGAACTTCCCCCTGGCCGAAAACCGATCGAAACCGTAGTGGTGCCAGACAGCCGGCGTGAGGACATCATTGAGCGTGTACGCAGTGCCTGCCGGGAAGGTCGGCAGGCTTATTGGGTATGTACCTTGATAGAAGAATCCGAAGCCCTGCAGTGCCAAGCGGCCGAAGTGACCGCTCAGGAACTGACGGAGCGGTTGCCTGATCTGAAAGTAGGCTTGGTACACGGACGCTTAAAGGCTCAAGAAAAAGCTGAGATGATGACCCGCTTCAAAGAGGGGGAGTTGGATCTTCTGGTAGCCACGACGGTCATTGAGGTGGGTGTGGATGTGCCCAATGCCTCGCTGATCATTATCGAAAACCCCGAGCGATTGGGGTTGGCGCAGTTGCACCAGCTCCGTGGCCGGGTAGGGCGAGGCGAGCAGGCCAGTTTTTGTGTGTTGATGTACCACCCGCCACTGTCAGTAAATGGAAAGGCCCGGCTGCAAGCGTTGAGAGACAGCCAGGACGGTTTTGTAATCGCCGAGAAAGATCTGGAGATCCGGGGTCCCGGCGAAGTGCTTGGCACGCGTCAAACGGGTTTGATGCAGTTCCGTTTGGCCAATTTTGAACGCGATAAAGGCTGGATTGAGCCGATCAAGGAAATGGCACCGGCGCTTATGAAGCAGCCACGTATCGTGCAGGCGCTGATTCGCCGGTGGCTGGGTGAGAAAATCCGGTATGGCGATGTGTGATGATAACCGGTTCATACTGTTAACAATAAAGACCTATTAATAGGCATGCGTTAATTGCAGAATGAATGTATGCGGATGTTAGGGTTCATAAGGAGGCATTAATGGAACTCCCAGGAGTTGTTCGGCAGGCGTTAGGAGACAGTGCTGTTGATGTAGCGCTGCGCAGCGTGGGTCAGACCAAACCAAAGGACCTGTTGCGAATGGTTCTTCTGACGGATAGCGAAGGGAACCTGCAGGCCATTCTTCGCCGGGATGACATGCTTGATCTGGAAAACCTGAATAAACTCCTGGGTCGTGATCTGAAGCTCATGCAGCGCAAAGAGCAAGTGCGGGTGCGCCAGCGAGCGGGTCTGCAAGAGCTGCCTGCCCTGCCATCACTAACCGGCTGGCCTACCATCATCGACCGCAGGGTGGATGAATTGGAATCGATCGCGCTTGAGCTGGTAGAGCAGAACGTCGCTGTCACCATGCCACTGGACGATTTTCGTAAGCTTACCGCCCAAGCCGACCGCAACAGTTTCGCGATTGATGCGCAATCGGTGTCGGTTAATCTCAGTAATGGGCAAAGCGACCGGGATGAGCTGCACAACGCCCTGAAGAAATTCACGGGCCGCCGCATTCAGCAGCGGCTTGAAGACACTCTGGAACTCCCACCCCTTCCGGAAACCGCCCAGCGCATTATTCATTTGCGGGTGAACCCCAACGCCGTGATGGGCGATTTGGTCGATATTGTGGAAAGCGACCCAAGCCTTGCGGCGCAAGTGGTGAGCTGGGCTTCATCGTCATTCTATGCAGCGGCAGGGCAGGTACGCTCAGTGCACGATGCCGTGTCGCGCGTTTTGGGTTTCGATCTGGTGATGAACCTGGCCATGGGCTTGTCGCTGGGGCGCGCACTCAACGAACCCCAGGACCACCCGGATGGCTACGTTGACTATTGGCAGCAGGCCATCTGGCAGGCTCAGTCGGCGGGCATTTTGGCAAGCATGATGCCACGGGGGCAGCGACCATTGTTCGGTTTGGCCTATCTCTCCGGGCTATTGCACAACTTTGGTCATCTGGTGTTGGCTCAGGTGTTTCCTCCGCATTTCAAATTGGTGTGCCGGTCGTTGGAAGTAAACCCGAATATCGATTCCAGCGTGATTGAACACCACCTGCTGGGCATCACCCGTGAACAGATTGCCGCCACTTTGATGGAAAACTGGGGCATGCCGGAAGAAGTAGTAAAGGCACTTCGTTACCAGAAGAACCCGGACTATGAAGGTGATCATCACGTGTATGCCCGTTTGCTTTGGCTGGGGCGCCAGCTCTTAACGGCGCGGGGCGTAGCCCTTGGGGCTGGTGCGCCGTTGGGCGATGACGTGTTTGAAGAATTGGGGCTGGACCGTGAAAAGGTAGAGCGCCGCTTTGATGAGCTGGTCGAGAATAAAGACAGCGTGATGGCCATGGCGGGAATGATGTCGCCTAACTGAATAAAAAAGCCGACCCGCAGGGGCCGGCAATGATGTCCGCAAATTGCAGAGTCCGTCTCACTAATCAGGAGAAAACAAGGACAGGGCCCGGAGCAAAGTGACAAATTCCGTGGCCCTGCTTTAAATTTAGCTAAAGCTTCTCAAAAGGAAAGCCGCGGCCGAGGAAAATGAAATGTGACGCGGTTCTCATTTTTGTTGCTGGGCTGAAGGTGTTGAATTATATAACTAAAGGCTAGGCGTTCCCTGATTTCTTGTTACAAATCATTACAAATGGTGCGGCTCACTCGAAACGAACGTGACGGATGGCGCTCGCCGCTTGGCGAATACGCTCCGCATATTCCTTCTCGATGGCAAAACGTTCAATATCCATCTGTTGCACCATTTCCGTGTCTGCAGCCTTTCGCGCCCGATGCGTGGGCATGTGTTCCAGTTTTTCATGCACCACTTGAAACACGTTATACGGTTCCTGCGATAGCAGTTCCGGCGCTACGTAATCGAGTAATCCCTTTAAGCGTAAACAAGCCTCGGAGTACTCCACCTGCTCTTCTTCCACGGCAATGGCAATAATCCGGATGCTCTCTACCATTTCTTCCTTACGCTTGGCCTGAAACTCCTCGGCTTTTTTCTGACGCAGCCGCTCTTCATTGAGCAAACGCGACTGTCGCCAGATATAAAACAACAGCAGCCCGATAACCACCAAGCCGATAACAATGAACGTCAACTGAAGCCCTCTGGGCATTTGCGATCTCCCTAGTACATAGGATGTTGTCTGAGTTGATCAGACTTATTTTCAGTAGAGGGTAGTTTGCCAGAGATTGGGGCAGGGTGCTTGCGAGGTTGTGGAAGGGGAAATAAAAAGGCCAGCCCGGGAGGGCTGGCCTGAGAGGTAAAAGTACCGGTTAGCTTACTGCGGAGCGGCTTGTTGCTGCCCGTATTCGCGAGGCAAGTCTTTTACTGGGTTGGAAATAAAGTTTAGGTAAAGCCCACGCTCTGGAATGATTAGTGGAATTTCTTTTTTCACCAATCCGGAAAGAACTTCGGATTTAACCATTATTTCCGGGATATTCAGGTTGTATTGCTCGATCTGCATACGACCGTCGTCGAAGAAATTGACATCGCCAACCAGGTCCAGCGTGAACTCGTAATTAAACAAGTTGTGCTCTGCCGTTAGGATCGACTTGAGACGCAGATCTGGAGCATCAAGGAATACATCCACCTTCGTTTTGAAAACAGGCTGGCCTTTATCTCCTTCAATGATATAGCCAGGGATCAGCTGATCTCGGCGGCATTCAGCGCCACTTGCCACGCATTCCGGGTCTTGGGCATATCGCATTCTGAGAACCTGAGGCCCAGTCGTCGAGACAATGCTAAACAGTTCAAGATGCACATCCAACGAAGACGTTACTATTGTAGTGGGATACAAAAGCACTTTTAAGGCATCTTTTCCTTTATCGGGTCCTTCCTCGATAACCGTTGAGCCGATTACTTCGGTGTTCAGCGCGTATGTTTGATAGATGAACTTATTGCGCTCGCATTTATCAGTGTCGGTGTCATCGACAGCGCACCCAACTCGAGCTTCTTGTTTTTCATTTCCATAGTTGGTGAGAAGCTTTGCCGCGTTAGCTGACGGCAGATAACCACCACTACCGTTTGGCTCGTGAGCAAAGGGTTCATTCTCTCCGTCGATCTTAAAGTTAGCATTTACATCACGGATTGGTAAGTTCCTCAAAGCGGTAAACACTGAGCTCTGTGGTTCGACGCCTTTGAAGTAGATTTTCATTGACTGAATAGGTTCAGACCCGGCACCACCACCGGAATTCAAGCCTTCCAACAGATCGGTTTTGAGAGGGTAGTTATTGATTCCACAAACTGAAGTTGGATCAGGCTCGTTGCAGTACCGGGAGTATGCAGCGTTAGTGACCTCGTCCGAGCCTCTCTTGGACACCAGAGTGTACTGATAGAACGCATCTTTTTCCCATGCCTTATCGGGATAGAAGCGAATGCGCTGGCTATTCTTTTCCAGACGACCAGTTACCTCACCTTCGGAGCCATCTATGCGGCTTCCATCGGGGTTTACCTTTCTTACAATAAAGGTATCGCCGAGTTTAATGGAGTCGAGATTCATTGGCTGAGAAAAAACGACCATTATGGGGCGATCGGCGGGCATTTCGCTTACAGGAAGAATATCTCCACCGGTAGTAGTGTCTTTGTCCGCTTCAGTTGAGTCCGCACCCCTTGTGTAACACTCCCCAAGAACATTGTTCTCTAAGTCGAGCTTGGCGTGATTGGTTTCGCAAGGAAAGCCTGGGTATGTCGTTAAGGCGATTGGTGGTGCATCTGAAGCGACATCGCGCTGGCCATCCAGGCTGAATGACAGGTCATTAGCCATGCTGTCGTAGAGATTGCCGGCTAAGTCGGTTAGTCCAGGGGCAGATACTTTGTACTGAATGCCTGCCTTCAAACCACCTTCTGGATTCAGGGTGAGTGCGGTTCCGTCGAGGGCCGTGTTGAGTGTTAGTTCTTGACCATCTGCATAGAGTTTAACGCCACCAGCGATTGACGCCGGGTCCAAAGGCTCATCAAAGAACAGAATCACTGGGTCGCCCGGGCGCTGAATGGACTGACGAGTGTTCGGAATGGCATTGTCTTTGTCGCCAGGCATCCAGCTCACCAATTTAGGGGCAGTGTTATCGATTTCGCGCAAAACCTCGGCGTCGAGAACCGAATCTACGTCAGTGGCTGCTTGTAGGTGGAAGGCGATAGTGGAGTCGGTAAATTCTTGGCCAAGCAGGTTGGGCTCAACCATACCGATAGCATCAATCGTTAGAACGCCGTCTTTAACCAAGGCAATACCGCGTAGTTCTACTCCCATAAGATCTTGGGAAAGTGCTGCGTTCGGCATCGCCTCTTCAGTGTTCATCGACACGTCCATGAACAACGTGATGTGACGAGGTGCGTTGATGTCGTCAGTATAAGGGTTAGGGGCCATGTAACCGGAGGCATCAGACAGCATGGTTACTTTAATCGTGCCAGTTTCCTGATTGCTACCATCTTTTGCGTCCAGAGCCTGTACCTTGCCGCCAACCTTAATGTTCAAGCTGGTGCTTTCCAGTACGCTGCCCTTGGGGATGCGCAGGGGCAGAGCTTCGTCGGCTTTAAACGAAGGAGCATACGCCAGTTCAGCAAACAATGATCCAGTCTGCTGAGAAGTGTCGGTAACGCCCTGCAACACAGAGTTCAGTACTACGCCATTAATGGCTTGACCGTTCAACACTGAGGCAAGGTTGCCGCCATTAGAATCTACCGCTTGCTGTTCCAGCAGCACCGTCGGGCCAGTGGCGCGAGGAGTGAAGTTGAACGACTTGCTCAAACGGGCACCGTCCGGACCGCTGGTCAGGCTGGCTAGGTTGTTCAGCTTGAGCGTGTATTCTTGGCCGGCGTTCAGGATGTCGTCTTTGCTGCCGCAGGCTTTCGGGTCTTCGGTGACGCAGGGGTCAACGGTGACGCGGTTGCCCTTCACCAACACGGTGGCGGGTACAGCAGTGCCGTTTTTGTCCAGAAGCTCAATAGAGCCGCCGAGCTTTTGCCACTCCGGGTGAACCGGGTGTGTCAAAGCGAGGCGGAAGGTAGAGAAGTTCGCCGCTTCGAAGGCGGTGCCGTTTGCGGGTACCTGCCAGGCTACGCCGAACTCGTCAGAGGTTTCTGCCAGCTCAGCAACGCCGCTGAATTCGCCGCGAGTATCGAACTGGATCCCCGGCTCGCCGACCGCATTTGGCGTGTCGATTTCACGACCGCCTTCAGTCAGCAGAGGCTCGTTGAAGGTGATTGAGTAGGTTTCGCGGCTGGTGAGCGTTTGCCCTTCCGACATCTCTAACTTCAGACTTTTTCCGCCATCAATCTTTGTGACGGCAAAGGCTGGGCTGCCGGCGCTGGATTGGACCTGAATCTTTTGAGCAAGTGTCGCCTCATCGTCCCCAATAGCATGGGAGAAGCGAAGTACGATATCTGCTTTTGGGCTTACATCGGCCTGGCCGTCCATTGGGTAGGAGTAAACCAGCGACACAGACTGGTTTCTATCCTTGACGCTCTGCTTGATGTTTTGCTCATCACTGCCGCCACATGCTGCAAGCAGCATGGCGGGAATCAGTGCTAACGTTTTAAATTGTTTCATGACCTGCTTCTCCTCAGAACTTCAGGGTGATGGAGCCGCTGATTACATGGATATCACCGTCGGCAGTAACGTTGGTTTCGTTACCGTCAAAGTCGACCAGAGTGAAGTCCCGCTCTTGTAGTTGTTGGTACTGGTAGCCAAGGTCCAAGCGAACAGGGAAGGCCAGCAGTCGTGTGCGGTTATAAGTAGCGCTCACGCCCAGGCCGACGATGATCTTGTCGGTGTCCAGGTAGTTGAGTTCAGGATTGCGAGTGGTCTTAAGAGGAGACTCTTCGTATGCGATACCGCCGCGAACGGCAAAGTTTTCATTCAGCTGGTACTCAGCACCCAAGCGAGGTACCAGGATGTCGTCGAAACCGATGCGGTTGCCAGCAGATACGGTCTCCTGATCCTTGATGCTGTCTTTGGCAAACTCGTCCTCTAGCTCAGACCAGTTCTGCTGTTCGATGCTACCACCGACCCGCCATCCGTCACCGGCGTACTGAGTACCGAGAACGATGGTTTCTGGCTGGAATGAATCGATGGTGGCCACGGTCAGGCTAAGGCCTGGGTCCGGGATGGTCTGGGTAACAACGATGTTGGAACCCACAGATGTTTTCGCTGAAGATTTGGTGCGGTACGTTAACGCCGCTTCCCAACCGTTGAGGAAACAATCGTCTTTACCGCAGAACGTACTGCCAAAATCGATGGTGGTGCCCAGAATGGTTTTCAGGGTTGGCTCAGCATTAACCGCCAGTCGTTCGCGACTGGTTTCGCCGCCCAAGGTGGACACTGCATCCAGCTGTGCTGCGGCTTCCAGTGTGATTCGTACCGAGGCACCGGCAGAAATGCCACGCCAGATCGGGGTTGCGCCACCAAGGTTCAGGAACAGCGGCTCTTTTCCGTTCTGCAGATACTGGCCGGTTTCTGATGTTTCGGATTTAAAGGCCAGCATTTCTTTGCCGTACTTTTCAACACCGGCAATGAAGCCTAAATAAATAGGATGATCGAATCGGGTCAAAGAGCCCAGGTTAGTCTTCATGCCGATCAGCACGTGCTGGCTTGGCGAGCTGGAAACCACATCGCCGTTGGCATTGGGGTTGTCTGAGCGCAGTTCCTGTTCGGCATGCAGAATGCCCGAAGTCAGTTCGCCACGGGTATCGCGAGTAAGGGATGCCGGGTTGTAGTAAGTCGCTGAAACTTGGTCGTTAAACATGGAAAGCGATTGGGCAGTGGCAACGTCTATGGGCATCACGCCATAGGTGGTGCCGAGGTTGCCCATGCTCGCAGACGCTGACATGGAAAGGGTGGCGGATACAGCTGCAACAGCAAGGGTCGCTGCCCGTACAGAAAATCGGGAAGGAAGAACCATTAATACACTCCGTTCGCTCTTTGTTGTTGTGTACAGCCCCGGCGAGTGCGCAAGGATACTGGTACGATTGTTCAGCTTGCAGTTTATGGTACTTGTCACTTTAGGACGTTGGCATTTTTGACAGGGTGTTATGTCTGTAATACCACGTATGCACAGTATGCGTGGCAAGAACATGGTCTGTGTAGACTAGAAAGGAGACAGAGTGTGTTGTTTTTGTTGCGGAATGTTGCTGGGGAGGGGAGTTGGTGGGCCCACCTGGACTCGAACCAGGGACCAAAGGATTATGAGTCCTCTGCTCTAACCAACTGAGCTATAGGCCCGATAACAAAAGCGGGCGCCATTATACCCGTGAGGGTTGGCGCCCGCTACTGTGTTTTCGGTTTTATGCGCTGCCTTGGTCGTCGATAAAGCCACGCAGATGGTCAGAACGTGAAGGGTGGCGCAGTTTGCGCAGTGCCTTGGCTTCGATCTGACGAATACGCTCACGGGTTACATCGAACTGTTTGCCGACTTCCTCAAGGGTGTGGTCGGTGTTCATTTCGATACCGAAACGCATGCGCAGTACTTTAGATTCACGAGCCGTCAGGCCGGATAGCACAGAACGGGTAGCTTCACGCAGGCCTTCAGCGGTGGCAGAATCCACCGGCGACAGCGCCTGAATGTCTTCAATGAAGTCGCCTAAATGGCTGTCTTCATCATCGCCGATCGGTGTTTCCATGGAGATCGGCTCTTTGGCGATCTTCAGGACCTTACGGATCTTCTCTTCCGGCATTTCCATGCGCTCGCCCAGCTCTTCAGGCGTAGGCTCGCGGCCCATTTCCTGCAGCATCTGGCGGGAAATACGGTTCAGCTTGTTGATGGTTTCGATCATGTGCACCGGAATACGGATGGTGCGTGCCTGGTCCGCGATGGAGCGGGTGATGGCCTGACGAATCCACCAGGTGGCGTAGGTCGAGAACTTGTAGCCACGACGGTATTCAAACTTATCAACCGCTTTCATCAAACCGATGTTGCCTTCCTGGATCAGGTCGAGGAACTGCAAGCCACGGTTGGTGTACTTCTTGGCGATGGAGATAACCAGTCGCAAGTTGGCTTCCACCATTTCTTTCTTGGCGCGGCGGGCTTTCGCTTCACCGATCGAAACGCGGCGGTTGATTTCTTTGATGTCGACTACGTCGAGATCCACTTCGGTCTGAACGTTCTGAATACGCTTCTGCAGACGGACGATCTCATCCAGGCGCTCAGCGATAGCCGCTGCGTAGGGCTTCTTGCTCTTGGCAATCTTCGGAGCCCAGTCCAGGTTCACTTCGTTGCCCGGGAACTCTTTGATGAAGTCTTTGCGCGGCATTTTGCATTCGCGGATGCAGATTTGCATGATGGTACGTTCGTTTTCGCGCACCATGTCGTTGGTGGAACGAACAACGTTAACCAGCTCATCAAATGCCTTGTTGCCCAGTTTGAACGGCGCAAACACCGCACCCAGCTCGTTCAGAGCTTCCTGGGTTTTCTTGTGGCCGCGGCCGTGTTTGGCCAGTGCTTCGTTGGCTGCTTCCAGCTTTTCTTTCAGAAGCTCAAAGCGCAGGCGGGTTTCCTCGGGATCCGGTCCGCTTTCCTTTTCCTCTTCTTCGGCGTCGTCATCGTCTTCAGCTTCGTTGCTGTCAGCCGTGGCTTCTTCGACAACTTCTTCGCCCATGAACGGCTCGGCATCGTCAGGATCAAGGAAGCCGGTAACGATGTCGCTGATGCGGCCTTCGTTTTCGATGATGCGGTCGTAGGCCTGAATAACGGTGCCTGCAGTGCCCGGGAAGTGGGCAACAGCTGCCATGACATCACGAATGCCTTCTTCGATCCGCTTAGCGATAACGATTTCGCCTTCACGGGTCAGCAGCTCGACGGTACCCATTTCGCGCATGTACATGCGGACGGGGTCGGTGGTCCGGCCCGCGTCGGTTTCTACAGCAGCCAGAGCAGCGGCGGCTTCAGCGGCGGCGGCTTCGTCGGCTGTGGAGTCACCTTCGGTCATCAACAGGGTATCTGCGTCAGGTGTTTCTTCACACACCTGGATACCCATGTCGTTGATCATCCGGATAATATCTTCAACCTGATCCGGATCTGCAATGTCTTCCGGCAGGTGGTCGTTTACCTCGGCGTAAGTCAGGTAACCTTGTTCTTTGCCTCGAGCGATGAGGTCTTTTAAACGTGATTTCTGCGAATTGCCTGACATAGACACCCTGTGAACTCGCTTTTAAAGAGGAAAAAAGTTAAACAGCCATTATAGCTGTCGCTTATCTGGTCTGCCAATGAACGGTTAGATGGTGATCAATGGCATTAGTTTCAAGTGCTCAATGCTCCGCTTTCGGGTTTAACGTACCCGCGCTGAGCGTTCGTAGCTCTTCCCGTTGTTCCGGGGTGAGCGTGGCCAGGTTCCGGAGCAGTGTTGCCAGTCTTTGCTGGCGCGCGGCTTCTTCGTTCGGGCTTAATAGCTCTCTGGCTGCTGCCAGCGTGCTTTCCCGAGCCGGGATATGCTCCAGTCCGTCAAACAGGTTGTAGAACCTGTCACGGGCCTGTTTGTCTGTTGCCAATCCCGCAATCAATGCTTTGCGGGTTTGGATGTTTTGGTCCAGAATCCAGCGGGCAAATCGTCCCGCTTGTTCCAGTTGCCGGGTGCTGTCGGCTTGTGCCTTAATTTCAGTGGCCAGCTCCGGCGCTTCCAGCAAGGCCAGGCATAATGTGCTGTCCTTGCTGAGTTTTACGTCCACCCGTTCTTCGGTCGGGCGGTGCTGGCGTTCTCCGCGCCAGCCCTTGGCTTTGTAATTTTTGCTGTTTTGCTGGCGGCCCTGCCACTGATTACGGCCGCCGCATAAACGCAGCATTTCGTGCCACATGGCGTCCCGCAGTGTGCAGCGGGGCATTTTGTTCAGCAGCTGTTCGGCTCTGGCCCTGAGTTCGCCCCGGTGTTCCGGGAGTTCGAGGTCCAGGCCCTCGCTTTGGCGGTCAAACAAAAAACGCGAGAGCGGTGTCGCTCCTTCAATACGTTTTTGGAACGCTTCTGGGCCTTCCTTTCGGACAAGTGTGTCCGGGTCTTCGCCTTCGGGCAGCATCAGAAACTGTAGATGCAGGCCGTCGGCAATCAGTTCCAGGGCATTTTCCATGGCCCGGTCAGCGGCTCGAAAGCCTGCCTGATCGCCATCAAAGCAAAACACAATGTGCCGCACCTGTCGGAGCAGGGCGGTCAAGCTGTCTTGGTTTGTCGCTGTACCCAGTGTCGCAACGGCGTAATCGATGCCGTGTTGGGCCAGTGCAATGACATCCATGTAGCCTTCTACGACCAGCAGTTTGTCGAGCTGGCGTGTGGCTTGCCGGGCTTCGTGCAGGCCGTAAATCTCGCGGCTTTTATGGAATACGTCCGATTCCGGCGAGTTGATGTACTTGGCTTTGTCGTCACCCAGCGTGCGGCCACCAAACGCGATGGTTTTGCCGCGTGTGTTCCGTATCGGGAACATCACCCGGTTACGGAACAAATCCCTTGGTTTGCCGTACTTGTCGGAAACGGTCTTGGTTTCCAGCAAGGGCTTTTTCAGATCTCTCGGTGCTGCGTCATACAAGGCGGTGCCGGTACCCGGAGCAAAGCCGATCTGATAGCGTGCGATGATGCTAGCGTCCAGACCGCGTTGTTTCAGGTAATCCTGTGCGTAAGCACCTTGCTGGCTGGTGAGCGCCGAGTGATAAAATTTGCTTGCGAAATCCAGCGCGTCGGTCAGAGTCCGGGCTTGCTGCATTTCTTGTTTGGCGACTTTGTCGTACGGCACTTCCATGCCCGCACGTTTCGCCAGTTCTTCTACCGCTTCTGTAAAGCCCAGGCCTTCAAATTCGCGGATAAAGCTGATGGCATCGCCATGAGCGCCGCAGCCAAAGCAGTGGTAGAAGCCTTTGTCGGGCCGAACGTTGAACGAGGGCGTTTTCTCGTCATGAAATGGGCAGCAGGCTTTGTAATTACCGCCGGCTTTTTTGAGAGTGATGCGTGATCCAATCAGCTCTCCCAGATCAATTCGATCCAGAAGGTCTTCAACAAAGCGTTGAGGGATCAGTCCGCTCATGGTGGCTCCACTTCATCCGGGGCGCCGGATACAAACGTTAATCACCACAGCCAAAAATGCCGCCGAAGCCAGGCCTCGGCGGCATTTTCAGTTTGCCAGATAAGGCGATAAGCCGTTCCGGCAATCAGTCTTGCTGTCGAAGCGGTCTGAACTCAGTACAGACGCTCGAACTTACGCTGTTCACGCTGAAGCTTCTTGAGATGACGCTTAACGGCAGCAGCAGCTTTGCGCTTACGAACAGCCGTCGGCTTTTCGTAGTGCTCACGACGACGTACTTCAGAAAGTACACCGGCTTTTTCGCATGAACGCTTGAAGCGACG
The DNA here is from genome assembly GCF_023016065.1 of Marinobacter sp. S0848L. Taxonomy (GTDB): domain Bacteria; phylum Pseudomonadota; class Gammaproteobacteria; order Pseudomonadales; family Oleiphilaceae; genus Marinobacter. The sequence goes on from NZ_JALKAQ010000009.1 coordinate 104,329, forward strand.
CAGTGCTACGTCAAACGGTTCGTTCTCTTTCAGTTTAACAGCTGGCATTCGACAATCACCTACCTGATAGATTCGGTTTCAAATTGTTCCGCTGGAATAGATTCTCGCGGCTCGATCCCTGGTCAGATTGGTTATAACTCGACCAGTGCATAATTAAGGGCGGCAATGATAACGGCTGAGACAGTTCAGGTCAATCATTGTTCAACGAAAGTGACGGGAGGCGTCGGCTTTCTGATAAAATCATGGCCGACTAATCCATCTCCGCAGACACGGCCCCGATTTATGCTGATTCTTGGTATTGAAACTTCTTGTGATGAGACTGGCGTTGCCTTGCTGGACGACGAGCGGGGCCTGCTGGCTCACGCCTTATACAGCCAAGTCGAGGTGCATGCCGACTATGGCGGTGTGGTGCCGGAGCTGGCATCTCGGGATCATGTTCGAAAGCTGTTGCCATTGTGTGATCAGGTGTTAGCGGATGCGGGTAAGTCTCGTGCTGACATAGAGGGAATTGCTTACACCGCGGGGCCTGGCCTTGTGGGTGCGCTGATGGTGGGTGGCTCGGTGGCGCACGCGTTGGGTTACGCATTAGATATTCCGGTGCTGGGCGTGCATCACATGGAAGGGCATTTGTTGGCCCCGATGCTGGAAGACAACCCGCCGGCTTTTCCATTCGTAGCTCTGCTTGTCTCTGGAGGACATACTCAGCTGGTGCGGGTTGATGCTATCGGTGAGTACGAGATGCTGGGTGAATCGGTGGACGATGCGGCCGGCGAGGCGTTTGATAAAGCCGCCAAAATGCTGGGCCTGGATTACCCCGGTGGGCCAAGAGTGGCCGCTTTGGCGGAGAATGGCCGGGAGGGGCGATATCGTTTCCCCCGTCCGATGACGGATCGCCCGGGTTTGGATTTTAGTTTTAGTGGCCTGAAGACCTTTACCTTAAACACTGTGAACGCCGCGAAAGAGGCGGGTGAGTTTGATGAACAGGTAAAGGCGGACATTGCCTTGGCCTTTGAGGCAGCGGTGGTGGATACCTTAACCATCAAGTGTCGCCGGGCGTTGGAGCAGACCGGTTGTAAACGCTTGGTGATTGCCGGTGGTGTGAGTGCAAACAAACGCTTGCGCGCCGGCCTTGAGAAAATGACCGCAAAACTTGGCGGTTCGGTGTTCTACGCACGCCCGGAATTTTGTACCGACAACGGCGCCATGATCGCGTACGCCGGCGCGCAGCGTTTGCGGAAAGGCCAGAAAGACGGTGAGCGGATCGTTGCCGTGCCCCGCTGGCCTATGGACTCTTTGCCGTCGGTGAACGAGCCGCGCGCTAACGGCCTGGTGGACTGAAAACGCTAAAGCCCGGTTTCTCGCCCTTGGGCCAGCCGAATTAGGTTGTTGCGATGGCGGACAACGATAAGCAACGTGAGTAGCCCGAAGAGTGGCAAGGTTTCCGGTTCCAGTATCGCGCTGATGATGGGGCCGGAGCCGATGGCAACGATTGATGCCAGTGCACTGATGCGGGAACGCCAAATCACCAACAGCCAAACGGCGGCCATCAGCAATGTGGTGAGTGGTGCGAGGGCTAATCCCGCACCGAGCGCCGTGGCAACACCTTTCCCGCCTTTGAATCGGAAAAAAATCGGAATCATGTGGCCGGTCACGGCGCTCAGGGCGACGATGGCCTGCACCATAATCGACATGCCGGCCTGATTGGCCAGCCAAACCGGCAGCCAGCCTTTGAGTGCATCCAGAACAAGCGTCGTAAGCGCCGGCTGCCACCCTCCTGCACGAAACACGTTTGTAGCGCCCGGATTGCTGGAGCCTTGTGCTCGAGGGTCCGGGAGCCGCCAGGCCCGGCAAACCGGGATGGCAAACAGCACCGATCCGGCGAGGTAAGCTCCAAAACAGAGCAGAACAATTAAGATCGGTTGGCTCGGGGTTTCCATAGGTGTTTCACAAGGTGCGCAGACGGCATCAGGTATTCTGTGAGAAAATAGCTGGCCCAAATTCAGGCGAGCAGGCGAACGGCCACAGTATCGCTTGTCTGTTTAATATTCAATCAGCCAAGAGTGTAAGCCTAGGGAGTCTGGTTTGGCAGATGTGGTGTTAGTCGAAGGGTTGGCGGTCGAAACCGTCATTGGTGTGTACGACTGGGAGCGGGAGATTACCCAGCGCCTGTTGGTGGATCTGGAAATGGCTTGGGATAACCGAGTACCGGCGGCGAGTGATGATGTCTCCGACGCTCTCGATTACGCCACGGTCAGTGAGCGGGTTGGTCAGTGCATTCAGGCTTTGCAGCCTCAATTGATTGAAGCGGCCGCAGAGGCGGTTGCTTCCATGCTGCAGCAGGACTTCGGGGTAAGTTGGTTGCGTTTAACGATCAGAAAGCCCGGAGCCGTTCCCGCTGCTACTTCTGTGGGCGTTCGCATTGAACGAGGTCAGCGCTGATGGCGAGGGTGCTTCTGGGTATCGGCAGTAATGTTGAGCGCTATCGGCATGTGGGGTTCGCGCTGGACGCCTTGCAGGAAATGTTTGGTGAGTTGTCGGTGTCGCCGGTGTACGAGAGCGAGCCGGTCGGGTTTTCCGGTTCCAACTTTTTGAATATGGCTGTAGGTTTTCACACGGAGCTAGCGGTGCCCGAGTTGTCGCAGCGTATGAAGCAGATGGAGCTGGATTTTGGTCGCCGCCCGGATGCGCCCCGCTTCAGCCCGCGCACTCTGGACCTGGATATTCTCACCTACGATCAGAAAGTGGGTGTTATAGCGGGAGTAGAGTTGCCCCGGGGAGAAATTCTGAAGAATGCGTTTGTGCTAAAACCGTTGGCGGATATTGCGCCGGGCGAGATACATCCCGTGAGCGGCCGGTGCTATCGTGCGCTATGGCAGGACTATCGCACCGACCAGAAGCTCTGGCCGGTGGATTTTAGCTGGCAGGGACGGCAGATTTCAGCGGCGGTTAGCTGAACGAAACAACTGAATCAGATTGTCGGTTGCGCTGTCGCCGGCGCTGTTGGAGTCTGCGTCATCAATCAGACGGGGCAGAATTTCGTTGCCCATCTGTTTGCCAAGCTCAACTCCCCACTGATCAAAACAGTCCACATCCCAAATCACGCTTTGTACAAAGGTGCGGTGCTCATAAAGTGCCACCAAAGCACCTAAAGTTTCAGGTGTCAGTTTTTCCATCATCAGGATGTTGCTGGGCTTATTGCCGGGGATGGCTTTGTGAGGCGCCAGTTCGTCGGCGGCGCTTTGGTCCAGACCTCCGTCGATTAGTTCTAGTTTAGCCTCTGATTCGGTTTTGCCGGCCATCATGGCGCGGGCCTGGCTCAGACAATTCGCAAATAGTGTAGCGTGGTGGTGAGCCACGGGGTTGTGCGACGTCAGCGGTATCACAAAGTCGGCAGGCACCAAACGGGTGCCTTGGTGAATCAGCTGATGATAGGCATGCTGGCCGTTTGCGCCAACACCGCCCCAAAGAATGGGACCGGTTTCGTAATTTACCGGTGTACCCTGCTGGGTTACCTTTTTGCCGTTACTTTCCATATCCAGCTGCTGCAAGTGCTCGGGCAGGTGCTTCAGATACTCGTCGTAAGGCAATACCGCGTGGCTTTGAGCACCCCAGAAATTGTTATACCAAATGCTCAGCAGTGCCATCACCACCGGCAGATTTTGTTCGGTTGGTGCTTCTTTGAAGTGCTGGTCCATCGCGTGCGCGCCGGACAGCAGGGCGCGGAAGTTATCCATGCCAACCATTAGGGCGATGGGTAAACCAATAGCCGACCAGAGCGAGTAACGGCCGCCCACCCAGTCCCACATCGGGAAGATGTTGTCTGAATGGATGCCAAAGCGCGCCGCCTCATCGGAGTTGGCGGTCACGGCCATAAAGTGGTCGGCTACGGCATCCTGATTGCCACCGTTAGTGAGGAACCACTCTCGGGCAATCAGGCTGTTATCGAGGGTTTCCTGGGTGCGGAACGATTTGGATTGCACCAGAAACAAGGTAGTTTCGGGGTTAAGCGCCTTCAGCGTTTCAGCGATATCCGTACCATCGATGTTGGCAACAAAATGGCACCTCAGATTACCTTGCCAGAAGGGAGTGAGCGCTTCTACGGCGAGTTTAGGGCCAAGGAAGGAGCCGCCGATGCCGATGCTGACAATATCGGTGAAAGCAAGACCGGTGTGGCCGGTTTTGGTGCCGCTCTGAATGGCTTGGTCAAGTTGTTCCATGCGGGCTTGCGTGGCATGGATTTCGGGAATGATGTCTTTGCCGTCAACCCAGACTGAGTCACCGGCCGGCTGGCGCAGGGCGGTATGCAGCGCGGGCCGGTTTTCTGTGCGGTTAACCTTGGCGCCGGTGACTAGGTCGGTAATGCGTTGTGGCAGATTGCACGCCCTTGCCAGATCAGAAAGAGCCGTAAGCGTTTCGTCGGTCAGACGGTTGCGTGAGAAATCAAGCGTCAGCCCCGCACCTTTGATTAGATATCGGTCTGCACGTTTGGGGTCTGTTTGAAACAGGTCGCGCATAAGCACGCTCTCCAGTTGCTGCTTTTGCTGGAGAAGCGCGTGCCATTCGGGTTTTTCAGTCAGAGCTGCCGAAGCGGGTGGCATCAGAGTGTCCTTTCTGTTCGCTGCCGCGCGCATACGCGACAGCGAGTCCGTTGTTTAGCGAGTAACAGAGAGATTGTCGATCAGCCGGGTGGTGCCTAGAAAGGCCGCCACCAGCAGGGTCAGCTCTTTGTCGGCGTCGGAAGCCGGCTTGAGCGTCAGGCTGTTCACAATATTAAAGTAATCCGGGCGTAAGCCGGCGTTTGTCAGAGTATCACGAGCCTCTTGTTCCAGAGCGGCGAAATCACCGTTGCCTGCTTCGAGCTGCTGTGCGGCATGTGTCAGTGTTTTGTAGACGACCGGTGCAATGGCTCTTTCTTCTTCAGACAAGTAGCCGTTGCGTGAGCTTTTTGCCAAACCGTCTTCTTCGCGCACGGTCGGTGCGCCGATGATTTCGATGGGCATCATCAGATCGCGAGTCATCTTGCGAATCACCGCGAGTTGCTGGAAGTCTTTCTCGCCGAAAAACGCCATGTCCGGCTGGATCATGTTAAACAACATGGTGACCACGGTGGCCACACCTTCGAAGTGACCCGGGCGGCTCGCACCGCAGTGGCCCTCGCTGACTTCCGGCACTACTACCTTGGTTTGGTTGGCAAGGCCTTCCGGGTAAATTTCGGAAACCGGCGGCGCGAAAATCAGGGTGTTGCCAGCCGGTGCCAGTTTGTCCTGATCTTCGGCGAGGGTGCGCGGATAAGAATCCAGATCTTCGTTGGCACCGAACTGCATAGGGTTCACGAATATGCTGGTAACAACGATGTCTGCTGCTTCCGAGGCTTTGCGCACCAGGGAGATGTGGCCCTCGTGCAGGTTGCCCATGGTAGGCACCAGCGCGATGGTCTTTTCCTGTTGGCGGTAGGCCCTCAGGATGCTGCGCAGTTCTTTGAGTGAATGTACGGTTCTCATGCCTTGAACGTATGCTCCTCGGCGGGGAAAGTGCGTGCTTTAACAGCCTGGGCATAGGCCTCGATGGCTTCCGGAATGGACGACGTTTCGGCCAGGAAGTTTTTGACGAACCGGGGCTTGCGGCCCGGCGTGACACCCAGCATGTCGTGCAAGACAAGCACCTGGCCGTCTGTGTCTGAACCGGCACCAATACCGATAACCGGCGCTTTTACCGCTTGAGTGATGCGGGCGGCGAGCGGAGCGGGAACACATTCCAGCAGAATGATGTCTGCTCCGGCTGCTTCGAGCTGGCAGGCGTGTTCGATCATCGCTTCCGCGGCTTTGTCGTCACGGCCCTGAACTTTGTAACCGCCGAATTTGTTGACGAATTGTGGGGTCAGCCCCAAATGCGCGCATACCGGCACGCCCCGTTCGCTCAGGGCTTCGATGGTGTCCCGCATCCAGTCTGTGCCTTCCAGCTTCACCATGTGGGCTCCCGCGCGCATCAACTCAGCGGCGTTATCCAGAGCGTCGGCCACGGTGCCATAAGACATAAAGGGCATGTCGGCCATGATTAACGAGCCTTTGTTGCCCTTCGCCACGCAGCTGGTGTGATAGACCATATGTTCCATGGTCACTGGCAGCGTGCTGTCGTTGCCCTGCAGCACCATGCCGAGTGAGTCACCAATCAGGATTACATCCACGCCTGCTTCGCTGACCACCTGTGCAAAGGTGGAGTCGTAAGAGGTTAATGCGGAGAAGGCTTCGCCTTTCTGCTTGAGTTCCCGCAGGGTATTAATGGTAACTGCCATAAGATCCTTGCCTTTTGGGTGGATGGGCCAGTAGTGATCCGGGGTCTTCCGGTGTTCAGAGAAGTATAAGATTAATGCCGAGGTGTGTCAGGCACAAGGGTAGCATGGAGTTGCTGGCCTTGGGTCAGTCTGATCCGGCCATTGGGGGGAGCTTACGCAGTTGATTGTCTGGGCATTGAGCGCGCAACTGATCAATACGTCGTCCATCCGGCAATTGCAGTTCCGGATCCAGGTCCAGTAGCGGCTGAAGCGCAAAATCCCGGTTTGGCAACTCGGCATGGGGAACAGTCAGGCGCTCATCGTTGAGGACTTCGGAGCCAAAAAGAAGCACGTCAAGATCCAGTGTGCGTGGCCCCCAGTGCCTGAGGCGTTCGCGGCCGTGAGTTTGCTCGATAGCCTGCAGGTGGTCCAGCAGCTGGTGCGGCGACAATCCGGTGCTCAGTTTCACCGCGCCGTTCACGAAGTCGGGTTGGTCTTGTGGCCCCACAGGCCGGCTGGCATAGAAGGGCGACTGGGCTTGCAAGGTGGTACGGGGCAGGCGAGCCAGTTCCATGACGGCTCTGGCCAGCTGCGCCGTGGGGTTTTCCAGATTGCTACCCAAGCCAACGTAAACGTCTGTGGTCATGACTGCTGGGGCTTTTTGTTGGGGCTGCGTTTACGGCTGCGCTTGCGAGGCCCGGCGGCTGAGCCAAGCTGCGACAACATCTTTTCCTGCCCGCGTTCGTCTACTTTCTGGAAGTCAGTCCACCAGGCCCCCAGGCCAGGCTCAAGCTCGCCAGCGGATTCGCGCACCAGCAGGAAGTCATACGCAGCGCGGAAGCGAGGATGGCTCAAGGTGCCAAAAGCGCGCTTGCCCTGACGCCGGGGCAGGCGAATCTGCAGTTCCCAGATTTCCTTCATCGGGCCGGAGAAACGCTTTGGGATCGACGTAGCTTGCACCTGGCGACCAATAACCTTGCCGATCGCGCCGTGCAAAGCCGGCTGCACCGGATCGCCGTTATCCTGTCGAACACGCCATTCGGCTTGCAGTGCCGGCCACAGCATGGCGGCGAACAGGAAATAAGGGGTGACTGACTTGCCTTGGGCAATGCGAGCATCGGTATTACGCAGCGCCTGCCGAATAAGTTCGTCGGGTTCTCCGTTGTTCAGGGCGCGCACGGTTTCCGGGAACAGCATTTCTAGCAGCCCGTAATCTTTTAGAAGCTCGTAAGTGGCTTCGCCATATCCAGCTGAAAACAGCTTGAGAACTTCGTCAAACAAGCGGGCCGGTGGAATGTGGCCCAGTAGCGGGGCCAGTTCACGGATAGGGGCTTCGGTTTCCGGTTCGATATCAAAACCAAGTTTCGCGGCAAAACGGATAGCGCGCAGCATGCGCACCGGATCTTCACGGTAGCGGGTTGCCGGGTCGCCAATCAGGCGGATCTGACGGTTTTTGAGATCCCGCATGCCGTTGGCAAAGTCGATAATGGTGAAGTCACGAATGCAGTAGTAGAGCGCATTGATGGTGAAGTCGCGACGCAGTGCATCGTCTTCCAGATTGCCGTAAACGTTGTCACGCAGGAGCAGACCGTGTTCGCTGGTTTTATGTTCGTGGTCAGAATGGTCTTCGTTAGAGGCTTCAGCGTTGCCGCGGAAAGTGGTCACCTCGATGATCTCGCGGCCAAAGACCACATGCACGATACGAAAGCGACGGCCAATTAGCCGCGAGTTACGAAACAGGTCGTGTACTTCTTCGGGCGTGGCGTTGGTGGCGATATCGAAGTCTTTGGGGCGACCACCCAGCACGATGTCTCGCACACCGCCGCCCACCAAATAGGCTTCATAGCCGGACTTGTTCAGCCGGTTCAGTACTTTTTTGGCGGGTTCGCTGATCATCGAGCGAGACACGTTGTGTTGGTCTCTCGGAATCTCTTGGCGCTGGTAATCGTTAACTTTCTTTTTCCCGGTGCCGGGCATGAAAGAACGCAGCTTTTCTACAAGTCTATTAGGCATGGAAGTCCGTGTTTGCGCAGAGCAAAAACGTGGATTTTAACGGTTTGCGCAGGAATTGCACATATTTGACTGAGATTAGGTAGGAAATGCTGGATTTTGTGTGGCCGGGGAGGGGAAAGAGGCGATTTTGCGGCGGCCAGACAATCAAAAGGCGGATCCGTTTTCACGAACCCGCCCTGAAAGCTTCGACGATCTGCAATTATTTTTGTTTTTGAGTCGGGATTCTTTTTAATGTTTTGCCCCACTGCGAGCCCAAAATACGGGCATCAATTTTATGCAAGCGGAAAGCTTTGAATACATGGTGCAGTCAATAGCATGGAGCGGGTTATCAAGGCAGGTGTAGCGTCGTCTGAAAGACGATTCTTATCCACATCTACAACTCGCGCATGCTGAGGGACCACAAAAAAACCTAGCACCCAAAACACTCAGTTCGCTTACGCCCTATTTTTGTTTTTGTTACCGGACGTTTTCTTGCAGCTTTTTGTTTTTGTTGTTGCCGCTGCGTTGTCACTTTTTGTTTTTGTTGTTGTGCGCTCTTACTAGTGCAGAGGCCGTGCCAGAATTTGAAACTTGTTTGTTAACAGTGGGTTATGATTTTCGGTAAAGTAAGTGTTACCCCGTACTGAGGGAAAGTGTTACCTGGGTCACAAAGGGTGAAGGGGGAAGTGTTACCGAGGGGAACGTCCGGTAACAAGTGAGTCTTGGTTCATTTGTTACCGGTGCGCTTTTAGCTACCGCTGGTTTTTTTACGAGGAATGCCCAGACGTTGTCTGCGCTCCCAGAGGGATTTTCGACTGATGCCCAGTTTTTGAGCCAGTTCGGTTTCGCTCATGCGGTCCTGGTTTTCGATGACGAAATGCTGAAAGTAGTCTTCCAGCGACAAATCGTTGGCTGAATCGGATTCCCGGGTAGGCGTGCTCTCGTTATTGCCTTCTACCAGGGTTTCAGGGATGTATTCGTCGCCCGAGTCGCTGTCGAGGTCCAGAACGGACGGTGTGATGGTGTCGCCATCTGCCAGAATAGAGGCACGTTCAATCGCGTTCTCTAATTCCCGCACGTTACCCGGCCAGCGGTAGCGCTGCAGAGCTTGCATGGCTTCCGGGCTCAGGTGCAGGTCCGGCCGGTCAAGTTTCTGCGCCTGTTGCTTCAGGAACCGTCCGGCCAGGCCCAGGATGTCTGAACGGCGCTCTCGTAGAGGCGGCAGGCGGATCTGCATGACGTTCAGACGGTAGTAAAGATCTTCCCGGAACTCGCCTGTGCGCGTCATGGCTTTGAGGTTTCGGTGGGTGGCCGCAATCATGCGCACGTCCACTTTCCGGCTTTGGGTGGCACCCACCCTACGAATTTCGCTTTCCTGAAGCACTCGCAGTAGTCGGGCCTGCGCTTCGGCGGGTAGCTCACCAATTTCGTCCAGAAACAAACTGCCGCCGTCAGCCGCTTCGATCAGACCGGTGCGGGCCGACACCGCGCCGGTAAACGAACCTTTCTCATGACCGAACAGTTCGGATTCAATCAGGCTCTCGGGAATCGCCGCGCAGTTAACGGAAATCAGGGGCTTGGAGGCCCGGGGGCTCAATAGGTGCAGTGCTCGGGCAGCCAGTTCTTTACCGGTACCGGATTCACCGTTGATCAGCACTGTTGTTTGGGTTGGCGCCACTTTCCGAATAAGGGTGAACACCTTTTCCATGGGCTCGCACTGGCCAAACATGATGTTGGATGGATCTGGCGCTTCAGCCCCGGAATCGGCCGCGTCTTCGTTGCCAGTGGGTAATGCGTCTTTGCGTGCCAGAATGCCTTCGACGGCCACCAACATTTCATCGTGATCAAACGGTTTGGCAATGTAATCCACCGCGCCCATTTTCATGGAGTCTACGGCAGAGCGCAGGCTGGCGTAGCTGGTCATGATCAGAACGGGCGTATTGGGGGCCCTGTTGATCATCTCGGTGCCAGCGGCGCCGGGTAAGCGGAGGTCGGTAATGACGAGGTCGAAGGTATCGGGTTCCAGCTCTTCCGCGGCTTCTACCGAAATGGCATCGGCTACCTCGTAGCCGGCATGCTGGAGCAGTTTTCGGACTGCAGAGCGGATAATGTCTTCGTCTTCAACAATCAGTATGCGGGGCATAGTACGTTCACGACCTTTCGTTCGGGCGACTGTCAGCATCGGTGTCGGGTTCGTAAGCTGGCAGGCGAAGCCTCATGCAAGTTCCTTTGCCGCTCATGGAGTGGGCAGGGCTCTCTACCTGGATGTTGCCATAGTGTTCTTCAACAATACTGTACACAAGAGAGAGGCCAAGGCCAGTACCTTTGTTCGACGCTTTGGTAGTAAAAAAAGGTTCAAAAACATGGTCTTGTTGATCTTCCGGTATCCCGGAACCTTCGTCAATTACCTCGATGATAGCGGAGTAGCTATCGCGCTTGCCAGTCACCTGTATGCTGCCACCCTCGGGTGAAGCGTCGCGGGCATTGGCCAGCAGGTTGACGAACACCTGCACCAAACGTTGTTCATCGCCAAGTATTTGCAGTTCCGGTGGGCAATCGTTTGCGTAGTGAATGCCTTTGCTGTTATTGCCCAATGACAGCAGATTGATGGATTCTTCAACACACCGGTGCAGGCTGACCGGTTCATAGCGTGTGGCATGGGCGTGGTTACCCGTGCGAGAGAAGTTCATCAGTGATTGCAGAATGGTTGAGATGCGCCGGGTTTGCTGCTGGATCTGGTTGGCGGTATCGAGAATCTCCGGGTTATCGGTTTCCAGTTTGAGGTTCTGGGCCAGCGATGAAATGCCGGTAACCGGATTGCCGATTTCATGGGCGACACCCGCAGCGAGCCGGCCCACGGAGGCCAGGCGCTCGCTGTGCATTAATTCGTCTTCAAGCAAACGGGTTTCGGTTTGGTCTTCTACCAGAATGATCGAACCGCCCTCCGGATGATCCGGACCATTCAATGCGGCTTTGTGCAGGTTTAACCAATGGGGTTTGCCGCGCAAGTCCAGCCGGTGTTTGTACCGGTGAGGCTCGCTGCCTTTATTAAAGTCGTCCAGTAGAGCGTGCCAGTGTTCCGGTAGCGCCATGAGTTTGGCGCCGACCACTTCATCGGCGGAAATGCCCGTCAACGCCTCCATGGCGTGGTTCCACATCAGGATTTCGCCATCGTCACCGATGGAGCTGGCAGGAATCGGCAGGTTTTGCAGCGTTTGCCGGTAATGGCGGCGCAGGTTATCCAGTTCGCCCGCCAGCCCCGTGAGCTGATTTTGGTAATCGCCGAGTGCGCGCTCAACGTAGCGGATATCCTGCCCGGAGCCACCGTGTGCCATGGGCTTGAAGCCCAAGTGTCGTTTCACCATGTCTCTGGCAATAGACGGCCCCAGTAACCCGGATAAGTTGGCTTCAATCTGGTCCCTCAGGCGCCTTAGTTGATATGGGCGAAACTCCGAGGGTGGCAGCTTCAGCTGGGAGAGTGCTTGCTGTACTTCTCGACGCGCCACCTTCATGCCCAAAGGTTCGGCAAGATAATGAACGAAGTCAGCCGATGAGGCGGCGAACAGTTCGCGCCGCTGGGGCCGCGATAAGGCGCCCATGGAACAAGCCTGAGCCGCACTGGCTTCTTCGGGCTTGGCAGGGCTAAGGATAGAAACGACGGCGAACATAGCCACGTTCGCGGCCAGACTGGTGAAAGTGACTATGTGCCAGTTGTCGTAACCGGCGGTGACAGGTAAGCCAATCAGGGACAGTAGATCAAAGGTGTAAGAGAACGGCAAGACGAGGGTTAGCGCCCAAACCGATAGACCGGTCACCAGCCCGGCAATCAGGCCGCGCCGATTACCTTCAGGCCAGTAAATAACGCCAAGTACCCCGGGCAGCAGTTGCAGTGTACCTGTCAACGAAATCGCGCCCAGAATGGAAAGATCGAGGCGTTGACCTACGAGTTCGTGAAATAACAGTGCCGTAAACAGGATGGCGGCAATCAACAATCGCTTGACCCATTGCAGCCAGTGGTAGATGTCGCCTTGATCTTTCGGTGGGTTAAGAGGGAGTACAACGTGGTTGAGGATCATGCCGGCCAATGCCAGCGTGCTGACAATCATCAGCCCGCTGGCCGCAGACAGGCCCGCGATATACATCAGCAGTGTGAGCAGCGGGCTGTCGAGTGCCTGCCCGATACCAATGCTGAAAAATGCCGGAGGTGCCTCCACTCCAAGCGCTTGGCCCCCCCACACAATCAGGGGGACGGGCAGGCCCAAAAGGAACAAATACAAAGGCAGGCCCCAACTGGCTTTGCCGAGCGCTTTCGGAGACGGATTTTCGCTGAACGTCATGTGGTACATGTGCGGCAAAACCAGAGCGGCGGCAAACGACATGAGCAGCAGTGCCCGCCAGGTGCCTTCGTTTACGTTCATGGCCATTGGCGATTCAAGGCGTGATGTATCGGCCAGCCACTGTTCCAGCCCGGCGCTGCCCTTGAAGACTCCAAACAGAATCACTCCGCCCAGTAACAGCAACGCCGCCAGTTTGACCAGCGAATCGAACGCGATGGCCAGAACCAGGCCTTGATGATGCCCCGAAGTCTGATGCCGGCGAGCTCCGAACAGCACGGCGAACAGAACAACAATCAGACAAAAGAGGGTGCTGATGAATGTGGGTGACGTGTCGGGTGCCAGCAAGCTTGCGGACGCTGAAACCGCCTGAATCTGCATGCTGAGCAGGGCCATGATCGCTGCCGCCGAGCAGAGCGTTACCAGAGTGCCCGCCCATTGGCTACGGTAGCGGTAAGCGAACAGGTCGGCCAGCGAGGTAAGCTGATACGCCCTGCTGATCCGGAGAATCGGGTTTAGGAGTACGGGAGCCAGTAAGAAAGCACCGCTGATTCCCAGATAGTAGGCCAAATACCCGAAGCCCGACTCGGCTGCGAACCCGATAGCGCCGTAGACCGCCCAAATACCTGCATACACACCGAGGCTGAGCGTATAGGTCAGGGGGTGGCGCACCCACTGGCGAAGCAGTGTGCCGCGCTCGGTTGCCCAAGCAATGCCGAACAACAGGCTTAGATACAACAGGCTGGCCAGCAACAGCCCCGGGGCGCTAAAACTCATTAGGATCTCGTCGCCATTCCAGCCAGAAACCGATCACAATCAGGCCACCCCAAAATATAAACGGGCTGTACCAGGCGTTACCCGGGCCGGTCCACCAACTAAGGATGTTTGGTGAAAAAATATAGATAGCCAGCACCAGTAGAAAAACCAGGCGGTAGATATACATCGGGTTAGTGGTCCAAGTGCGATTGTGTACTTGAGGTTATACCATGGGCTTGCTGGGATGTCAGGGGAATGGCGGTGCGTTGCCAGTGTGCCCGGCCCCACGCCAGCACGTCATGGACGGTAGTATTGAAGAGGTGTTCTGGCGGATGTTGGCCAAGGGCTGTTAGCGCGTGGACCAGATTCGTTGTTGGTTTCGAGTCATCAAGGGCCGGGGCGTGATTTTGTTTGCTCAGTTTCTGGCCCTGATTGTTGAGAATAACCGGAATGTGCAGCCATTTAGGCGCGTTAGCACCCAAGGCCTGAAAGATTTGTTGTTGCTGGGCGGTCATGTCCAGCAGATCAGAGCCCCGAACAACGTGGCTGATGCCTTGGTCAATGTCGTCTACGGCCACCGCGAGCTGGTAAGCGTAAAAACCTTCTTTTCTCTGCAGTACCGGGTCGTCCAGTTCGGCTCGAACGATTTGGCGTTGCGGTCCCAGCAACAAATCCTGCCATTGGCAATCTTCATCGGTGAGAGCAAAACGAATCGCATGGGCAGTGTCTTCGGGGACAGCATTTCGCGTTCGGCACTGGCCTGGGTGGCGCCCGTCATGAGCCTGTAACTGCTTGCGCGAGCAGCTGCACCGATAGGCTTTGCCATTGTTTAGTAGGGCAGCGATGGCTGTTTCGTAGGCTGAATGACGCCGGGATTGAAAGCGTATTGGCTCGTCTGAATGTAAGCCGTGACGATCAAGAGAATGGAGGATTTGGTCGGTGGCTTCTGGTGGTTCTCTGAGCGGGTCAAGGTCTTCTATGCGAACTAACCATTCGCCATTGGCCACTCGGGCTTCCAGCCATGTAGCGACTGCTGTGACCAGGGAGCCGAAATGCAATGGGCCTGTTGGGGAAGGCGCAAAGCGCCCGCGATATCGGGTGTGCTCCATAACGTCTCTGGAAGCTGGCGGTTAGACCGCCAGCTTGCCGGTAGTGTGCAGATCAGATGCCGGTCTGGCGTTCGCGGATTTCGGCCAACGTTTTGCAGTCGATGCAAAGGGTTGCAGTGGGGCGAGCTTCCAGTCGACGGATGCCGATCTCGACACCGCATTGATCACAGAAACCATAATCGTCTTTGTCGATGCGATCGATGGTCTTGTCGATTTTCTTGATCAGCTTGCGTTCACGGTCACGGGTACGCAGTTCCAGGCTGAACTCTTCTTCCTGGGTTGCGCGGTCGCTGGGATCCGCGTAGTTTGCAGCGTCTTCCTGCATGTGGTGCATGGTGCGGTCGACTTCTTCCATCAGTTCCTGCTTCCAATCCAACAGCAGGTCCTTGAAGTGCTGCAACATGTCTGCACTCATGTAGTCTTCACCCTTTTTAATTTCGTAAGGGGTGAAGCCGGTAAACGTTTCGCTTGGTGCTTGCGCAGTCTTCTTTGCCATTGAGCCCTGGCCTCTTGTTTGTACTTCTACTCGGGCGCTTTGTTATCCGTACCAGCACCGGTGCCGCACGGTTTTACCCAGACGCCCTGTAATGGGAATTTGCGGAAAATAGCAGATAAGTCTCAGGGGTGCCAGCTCTGTGACCTCGGCTTATAGTGGAGAGCATATGAAGTTTTCAGAACCATTGATAGAGGGGCGCTTGATTCGGCGCTATAAACGCTTCCTGGCCGATGTGCGCTTGCCGAATGGTGACGAGGTAGTTGCTCACTGCCCTAACACCGGTTCGATGCGCAATTGTCAGCCGGAAAACGCTCGGGTGTGGCTGAGTGAAAGCAACAATCCCAAGCGTAAGCTGAAGTACACCTGGGAGTTGGTGGAAACCAGTCCCGGGGCGCTTGCGTGTGTAAATACGGCGCGTCCGAACGCTCAGGCCAAACATGCGATCGAAGCGGGTGTGATCTCAGAGCTTGGCGGTTACCGCGAGTGTCGCAGCGAAGTTCGGTATGGTGACGAGAAAAGCCGTATTGATTTGCTGCTCGGCGGCCACGACAGTCAGCCCGATGCCTGGGTGGAGGTGAAAAACGTCACGCTTGCCGAGGGTGCGCAGGGCTATTTTCCGGATGCTGTGACCGAACGCGGGCAAAAACACCTGCGAGAGCTGATGGCACAAGTAGCCAAGGGCGACCGGGCCGTGTTGTTGTTTGTGGTAAATCACACCGCCATTGAAGAGGTGCGGCCGGCGGATCATATTGACCCGCGATACGGCCAGTTGCTGCGCCAAGCGGTTGAAGCGGGGGTAGAAGTAATCGCCTATCGAGCTGTATTGAAGGGGGGTGATGGCAACCCGAGTGCCCGGCTCGATTTAATTGACCCGGTTCCGGTTAATTGTGAAGCCTGACTTCAATAACGCCGTCGCGTTCGCGCACCTCCAACTCGGTTAGGGCATCGCCCTGACAAGGCCCTGCAATACACTCACCGGTGCCAGGTTTGAACAGCGCGCCGTGGGTGGCGCATTGAATGAACAAATTGTCGGCATCCATAAAGCGGCCGGGCATCCAGTTCAGCTCAATGCCTAGATGCGGGCACAGGTTCAGGTAAGCCCGGCGCGTGCCGTGGTCCAGAAATACGAAACCGGTTAGCGGCATGCCTTCGGGCTCAACCGCTTTTTCTTTCAGGCGGAATTCAACGAACCTGCCCGGTACCAGATCCTGTACCGGGCAAGCGGTTTGCCATTGGGGCTGAGCGGTTTGCATCAGTTGCTTGAACAGGGGCTGAGGCCAAGGTGTTGGCGAATTCTATCCGCGACAGCTTCGGCCACATGCTCCTGATCGGTATGCAGGTGAATGGTGTAGGTCTTTTCATCGGGTGTCAGTGGCTCGAACCACGTTTGCTGGGCATCCAGCATGTCTTCGGTGGCTTCTGAGGCATCGCCTTTGCGTTTGCGTACCCAGTCCCGGCGCAGGTCTTCCGGCGCTTCGGTGTGCAGCAGTGCGAAGGGCACACCTTGGTTTTCGGCGACCTGAGCAAACAGCGAACGCTCGCTTTCCTTCAGGCTGGCGGCATCGACAATCACCGACAGCCCCGAAGACAACAGCTGGTCTGCCAGCGCGGCCAAGTGTTTGTAAGTTTTTTCGGTGGCTTCCGGGCTGTAAAGATCTGTGCCCAAACCGGATTTGCTGTCCTCCAGAGGTGCCAGTCCGTGCAGGCGTTTGCGCTCGACATCAGAGCGTAAACGAATCAGCCCCAATTCGGCGGACATGGCAGCACTCACGCAGGTTTTTCCCGAGGCTGACAATCCCGTCGTTGCCAGCAGGTAGTGGTTCGGGATGGCGCCGTAATCTTCGGCAAGCTGCGCGTAACTGCGGTAGCTCTGCATCAATCCTTCACGTTCGCTGTCGTTAAGGCTCGGGTTGCCCAGCGTGAACAGCGCGATCTTGGCCCGCACCATGGCACGATAAGCTTTGTACAAAGGCAGTAACGCCAGTGCTTCAAAGTCACCGCGGTACTCCAGGTACGTGTTCAGTACCAGATTGGCGAGCGCGGATTCCTGACGAGATTCCAGGTCCATCAGCAGGAACGCCAGATCGTTGATGACATCAATCCAGCGGAAGGGTTCATTGAATTCAATGCAGTCGAACACAGTGACCTGTTCGTTGAACACGGTAATGTTGGCGAGATGGAGGTCGCCGTGACACTCGCGCACCAGACCGTTATTTCGGCGCTCGGCAATCAAATCACGGTTACGTTCGAACGTGGTGCGGGTCCACTCTTCCAGCGCGTCCAGCTGTGTGAGCAAGGTTTTGTCTTCCAGCAGCGGCCGAATCTGGTCAAAGTTTTCCTGCATCGCAGCGTAAACGGCTTCCGGGGTGCCCAGCGGTTTTTCATCCGGAACCGGCGGTAGGCTGTCGTGGAACAGAGCCGTTTGGCGCGCAACACTGGTCAACAGCTCCGGCGCGAGATCGCCACGCTCCTGACGCTTGTCGAACAGTTCGCTCTGGTCAAACTGGCGCATACGAATGGCGTATTCGAACGGCTCGCCTTCCCCCCCAAGGATAGGCTGTTCAGGGCTGCCGGTAATGGGCATAACGTCAAGGTAGAGTTCAGACGCCAGGCGACGATTCAGGCGAAGCTCTTCCTCACAGAAATGCTTGCGGCGCTCCAGAGTCGAGAAATTGAGAAAGCCGAAATCCATAGGCTTTTTGATTTTGTAGGCGTACTCGCCGGTTAACAGAACCTGGGAAATGTGGGTTTCGATCACCCGAAAATCGCTAACCGGATGGTCGAATAACTCCGGGTTCTGCAGTGCTTTTATCAGTGTGTCGGGGGCGCGTTCGCTCACGTTATGCTCCTGGGTTCCCTGAACTCGTTGATTTTGTTTGTATGATAAACGGCAGATTACAGAAATAACACATAACAGGCCTGCCAGTCGCCTCCTTGGCTTCGTTATAATCGCGGGATGAGTAAAACAACGAAATCCCGTAAAAAACCGTCTAAACGTCAGCCAAAGAACCAGCGCTCGGGCCTGTGGCGTTTACTGTTCCGATTCGCATTGCTGGGGCTGGTGGTGCTAGCTGGCTGGATGGTGTACCTCGATGCGGTTGTCACATCCCGCTTTGAAGGCCGCCGTTTCGAAGTACCTTCCCGTGTGTATGCCCGCCCGCTGGAGCTGTACGACGGTGCCAGCGTCAGTGCCTCCGGGTTGGCCAGAGAGCTTGAACTGGCAGGTTATCGATCAGGCAATGGGGTCAAACCCGGCACCTACCGCCGCAACGGTGGCCGTTTTGTCATCAGTGCCCGAGGGTTTTTGTTCCCCGATGGTGAAGAGCCGCGCCGCCGCATTTCGCTGGTGGTGAGCGGTGACAAGGTTCGGTCGTTCTCAGTCGT
This sequence comes from Marinobacter sp. S0848L, assembly GCF_023016065.1. Classification (GTDB taxonomy): domain Bacteria; phylum Pseudomonadota; class Gammaproteobacteria; order Pseudomonadales; family Oleiphilaceae; genus Marinobacter. The sequence continues at coordinate 122,671 of NZ_JALKAQ010000009.1, forward strand.
GGCTGGGCCGAAATCGCCGATCGTCCGGCTTGAACCCGCGCAAATTGGCGGCATTTATCCGGCCCACCGCGAAGATCGTGTTCTGGTGCAGCTCGAAGACGTGCCGGAACTTCTGCCGAACACCTTAATGGCGGTAGAAGACCGCGAATTCTACAGTCACTTTGGTCTGGCTCCGTTGTCGATTGCCCGGGCCATGTTGGCGAATATCAAAGCGGGCAGAGTGGTGCAAGGCGGCAGCACATTGACCCAGCAGTTGGTGAAAAACTTCTTCCTGACCCGCGAACAAACCTTGGTGCGTAAAGGCAACGAAGCCTTGATGGCGATCCTGCTGGAGCTGCATTACGAGAAAGACGACATTCTTGAAACCTATCTGAATGAGGTTTATCTCGGCCAGGCCGGTGTCCGCAGCATTCACGGCTTTGGCCTGGCCAGTCAGTTTTACTTTGGCGAGCGTCTGAAAGATTTGGCACCGCATCAAATGGCATTGTTGGTAGGAATGGTGAAAGGGCCCAGTTATTACAACCCGAGGCGCCACCCGAAACGAGCAACCGCACGCCGTAATCTGGTGTTGAATGAAATGACGGAAGCGGGCTTACTGAGCGAGCAAGAAGCGTCCGATGCGAAGGCCAAACCATTAGGGGTCAGCGGGAAACCGTCGTTTACGGACAACCGTTACCCGGCTTATATCGACCTGGTTCGCCGACACTTGGCCCGGGATTACCAAGAAGAAGATTTGCAAAGTGAAGGTTTGCGCATCTTCACAACATTGGACCCTGCGGTTCAGCATGCATCTGAGACTTCGGTCAGTAAAACGTTACCTAAATTGCCTGGCTCGGATGCGCTGGAGGCGGCCTTGGTGGTTACGGCGAAAGACACCGGCGAAGTGTTGGCTTTGGTCGGCGGTAAAGATCCGAGCTTTGCCGGCTTTAACCGTGCAGTGGATGCCAAACGCCCGATGGGTTCCCTGATAAAACCGTTCGTGTATCTGGCCGCTCTTGAGCAGGCTGACCGGTATACGTTAATTACCCCGGTTAAAGACCAGGCGTTCACGCTGGAATTCGATGACGGCAAACTGTGGCAGCCGAAAAACTTCGACAAGCAGGAGCGGGGCGAAGTGCCTTTACACCGGGCGCTGTCCAAATCCTATAACCTGCCGGCGGTTCGAGTGGGCCTGGATGTGGGAATTCCTCAGGTGCAGGAAAAGCTCAGAGCATTCGGCATCACCAGCCCGATATCGGATTATCCATCAATGCTGTTGGGTTCCGTGAATTTGGCACCGGTGGATGTGGCCCAGTTGTATCAAGGTTTAGCGACGTCTGGCTTCAACACACCCTTGCGTACCATTCGTGAGGTAACGGATGCCGACAATGAGCCGCTGTCACGGTATAACCTAAAAGTGGACCAAGTGGCCGACCCGGCTGCAGTGCATCTGGTGCAATACGCCATGCAGGAAACCATGCAAGAAGGCACCGGCCGATCGGCTTACTATACCCTGCCGGACCAGTTAACGCTGGCGGGCAAAACCGGCACCACCGACGACGGCCGGGACGCGTGGTTTGCCGGCTTTAGTGGTGATTTGCTGGCGGTGGCCTGGGTCGGCCGAGACGACAATGGCCCCACTTCGCTCACGGGAGCATCCGGTGCTTTGCCGATTTGGTCCACAATGATGGCTCAGATTCCGCAACATGGGTTTTCACCGGTCATGCCAGACGGCGTGCAGTATCAGTGGGTAGATACTGAAGCTAATGCTTTGACGGGGGAAGGGTGCCAGAATGCGCGCCTGATACCCTTTGTCGCCGGCAGTGAGCCCGACACCCACACTGGGTGCAACGGCGATTTAGGTGGGCAAATACGCAGTTGGTTTGAAGGATTGTTCCGATGAGAAAAGTAACGATAACGCACGCGGCCAGCTTCGCGTTGATGCTTGGTCTAGCCGGGTGTTCGGCACCGGGCGGAGGCTCGATTTATGTGCCGATGGGCGGTGGCGATCAGTCTAAAGCGCCTGAGCCGCCAAGAACGTCTGAGCCGGAAACGTCCGAACCTCAAGTCTGGCGCAAGAGCGAGCAGCCGCAAGCCAGCGAACCCGCTCCCGCGCCAGAGCAGCCTACCCGTTCGCCCAGCTATCGCGAATCCGGCGATGAGTTGCCCGCTGCGGCGGTCGCGCTGATTCGTGATGCCGATCAACGGCTGCAACAGGGTGACTCGGCTGGAGCCATCTCGCGTCTGGAGCGGGCCCAGCGAGTGGCACCACGGTCAGCAGAGGTGTATTTCAAACTGGCAGAAGCTTACGTGGCTGGCAATAACCTGGGTGCGGCAGAGCAGTTCACGCTGAAGGGTTTGTCGCTGGCGGGTAACGATTCCCGTATGCAGCGGTCTGGCTGGTTGTTGCTGGCGGACATTCGCCGAGCGAGAGGTAATGTGGCGGGGGCGTCTCAGGCCGAGGATCGGGCGAGAGCGTTGTAAGGCGTAGAGGCCATCCCTGGCCTCTAAATATTTCCCGTAAAGGGGTATCAGGATTGCTGGGAGATCAACGTCGCCTCGGTGGTCTCGCCGGCTTTCACTTCTACGTTTTGCTTGCCATAGAAGGTTAGTCCTTCGTCTTTTTCGTTATCGTCCAGCTGGCAGCTGTAGCTCACGGTGTAAGTGCCTTCTGTGAGGAACGCTGCGGTCCACTCATGACGGCTGTCAGCATCTTCATCGTTGACTGGAATAACCATTAACGGATTGTTGCCGTCTCGGTTGACGTTTAGGTCGATGGGTTCGACATCTGCGCCTTCATAAACGTACACCGAACCTTCGTAGTTGGCGCTGCAGTTGGCTTCGGCCAACTGGTTTATCTCAGCGTAGTTCACTTCACCGGTTATCTTGCCAACTTCCAGGTTGTTTACCAGTCGTAAAACCGGCTTAAGCATGAAGTCGCCCTTGGCATTGCCTTGGGGGTCAACAATGGATTTGCGCACGTCAAAATCGATGGTGAAATCGGTGCTGGTGTCTGCCGCTACGACAAAATTTCCTTTCAGTTTTAGGCCGCTCTGTTCGCCGGATGGCACACCGAGGGTATATCGCGCATCGCCCTCAGACTTTTTGGTCACCCATGAATTGTCAGTATCAATAATCAGGCGAATTTCTTTGTAGTCGCCAGCGGGCACCTCTTCGTCGGTGATCAGAGGCTCAGTCACGCCGCCCTGTAGTGTTAAGAGATCTACTGTGCCGGTTTTTTCAAGGCTGTATTCTATCCATTCGCCGTCAGCGTGCTTGAGTCGGATGGTGTTGAACGCGATGTTAACGCTACTCAGGTCGGTCGCAGGAGCATCTGTGAGCCCCACCGATACTGTTCCGGTTTGACCCGAATCGCTACTGCTGCCACTGCCACCACAGGCTGCCAGTGCGCCGGCGAGGGCGGAAATTGCGAATAATTTGGTTGTGGGTTTCATAAAACCTCCTGATAGAAATCTTGCTGGTTCGACTACGAGGTATATCTTCTTCACGGGTAGGACCAGTGAAGCGTTCCTGTTAATACATTAGCAAGGGCATTTAATAAGGGGTACTACAGAACGGTAAGAGAATTCGGCAGGCAGGCGTGGTTTAAAGGGTAGGGGGGCGGCGTTAGAGTGCGGTGACTCAGTAGAACCTAAGTCACCGCGCGGTCTAGCTTAAAGGGTTGCCATCACCTTGCGGGCGGCAGCCAAGGTGAACTCGATGTCATCTTCTGACAGCGCAGCACACACAAAGCTTGCTTCGAAGGCGGATGGGGCCAGGTAGACCCCTTCAACCAGCATGCCCTGGAAGAATTTCTTGAAACGCTCGGCGTCGCATTCCATTACCTGAGCAAAACTGATGACCGACGATTCGTTGGTGAAAAAGAAACCAAACATGGCACCGGCGGATTGCACTGCCAGCGGGATGCCCGCTTCGTCGGCTGCTGCTTTGATGCCGTCACGTACTTTGTTGGTTTTCTCGATTAACCGATCGTGGAAGCCGGATTCAGAGATGGCGTTCAGAGTGGTCAGGCCTGCGGCCATGGCCAGCGGGTTACCGCTCAAGGTGCCAGCCTGGTAAACCGGACCCAGTGGTGAGATGTGTTCCATGATCTCGCGCTTGCCGCCAAACGCACCGACCGGCAAACCGCCACCGATGACCTTACCCAAAGCGGTCAGGTCTGGGGTCACGCCGAACAAGCCTTGAGCGCCGCCCAAGGAGACGCGGAAACCGGTCATCACTTCGTCAAAAATCAGCACCGTACCGTGCTCGTCGCACACTTCCCGCAGACCTTCGAGGAACCCCGGAACGGGCGGAATGCAGTTCATGTTGCCGGCTACCGGCTCCACGATGATGGCGGCAATTTGATCGCCCATTTCCGCAAAGGTTTTGCGCACGCCGTCGATGTCGTTGAAATCGAGGGTAAGAGTGTGTTCCGCCAGGCTGGCGGGAATGCCCGGTGAGTTAGGCTCGCCCAGGGTCAGTGCGCCGGAGCCTGCTTTTACCAGCAGGGAGTCCACGTGGCCGTGGTAGCAGCCTTCAAACTTAACAATCTTGTCCCGGCCGGTGTAACCGCGTGCCAGGCGAATGGCGCTCATGGTGGCTTCGGTGCCGGAGTTGACCATCCGTACCATATCGATTGACGGCACCAATTCGCACACTTTCTTCGCCATCTCGGTTTCGATAGCGGTTGGGGCACCGTAGCCTACACCCAGATCAACCTGCGCGTGCAGAGCCTCTTTAATGCGCGGGTCGGAATGGCCCAGGATCATCGGTCCCCAGGAACCGATGAAATCGATGTAGCGCTTGTCGTCTTCATCGTACAGATAAGCGCCTTCGGCATGCTTGAAAAATACCGGGGTGCCGCCCACGCCGCGAAATGCCCGAACCGGAGAGTTAACACCACCGGGGATGTATTTTTGTGCCTGTTCGAACAGTTCTTCAGAGTGACTCATGGTTTACTCCTGTCAGTTGGAATGTGTCGATAGTGGGTGATGCAAAGCCACCAGCTGGCTGAACTGTTTGGCTTTTGCTTCGATCTCTTCGGGGCTGCCCCCAAACAGACCACCCACTACGGCAATAAGATCAGCACCGGCACGAATCAGTGGTTCTGCATTTTCGGCTGTGATGCCGCCAATGGCCGTCACCGGAAGCCCTAAACGGCGTGCATCGCTTAGAACCCTAGCGTCGGCACGGGGTGCCCCGGGCTTTGTGCCGGACTGATAAAAGCGGCCAAAGGCTAAATAGTCAGCACCTCCGGCTTTGGCGATTTCGGCCAGCTCCATGTGCTGGTGGCAGGTAATGCCGATAATGGCATCCTGCCCCAGCAGCTTTCGGGCATCAGCCAAAGCCCAGTCGTCTTGACCTAAGTGAACGCCTTGAGCACCCACCCGGAGTGCCAGTTCCGGATCATCGTTGATGAGTAACGGCACACCGGCGTTCTGGCAAAGACTGGCCAGATCCGAGGCCTGGCGCAGCCGTTCAGTTGTTGATGACAGCTTGTCCCGATATTGGACCAACACTGCGCCGCCCGCTAGCGCGGCTTCTACGGACTGCAGCAGGCGATCCGGGGGAGTAAGGCGGTTATCGGTGATGGCGTAGAGGCCGCGCTCAATAGGCGGTTTCAACGTTCCCACGGAATGCCCCTGTTGGGTACGCGTTGCCCTTGGCCGATGGTCAGAGCGCCAAGAAGTGTGCGGCTAACGTAATTTTGCGCCTGAGAGATCGCGGCACGGGCCGACAGCCCGCTGGCAATGCCCGCTGAAATGGCTGCGGCCAGCGTACAACCGGTGCCGTGGTATTCGTTGGCGCCAATGCGCTCTAGCTCCCAGTTCATCGGTTTGTGACCGGCACTGTACAGCGTATTGATGATGTGTGGCCCCGTGCCGTGCCCGCCAGTGGCCAGAACCGATTTGCAGCCAGCCGACAGTAATTTTTCCGCGGCCTCGCTTTCGCTGTCACAGCCACCAAGCTGGAGCAGTTCCTCGCCGTTGGGGGTGATCATTTCTGCCCGCGCGAACAGAGAGCTCTTCATGGCGGTTACCAGTTCGTCATCGGCCAGATCTCCACCGCCAGCCGCCTTAATAACAGGGTCAACAATCAATGGCAGGTCAGGGCGGCTTTCGAGAAAATCCATCAACACGTTCACGACCGCGGCGTTGCCCATGGCACCGGTTTTCACTGCATGCAGCGGAATATCGTTCGCCAGACACTCCAGCTGCTGGCGGATGATCTCCGGGCTAATAGCCTCAGCGCCATGCACGTTGTTGGTATCTTGAACCGTCAGGCATGTCACTACCGGCAACGGGTGGCCACCAAGAGAGGTGATTGCCTGAATATCAGCCTGAATGCCTGCGCCGCCGGACGGGTCCAGCCCGGACAGCACCAGAACATGGGGGCGTGTGTAGCTGTTAATGATGAACCTCCTTAGAAAGGCTTAACAACGGCAAGAATGACAACCGCGAGCAGAATGAATACGGGCAGTTCGTTGAACCAGCGGTAAAACACGTGGCTGCGGGTGTTACTGTCGTTTTGGAATACTTTTACCAGATGGCCGCAGTAGAAGTGATACACGATCAGCAAGGCTACCAAGGTTAACTTCGCGTGCAACCAGCCCTGACTGAAATAGCCCGATACATTGTAGCTGAGCAGCCACACGCCAAAAATGACCGTGGCGATCATCGAGGGCGTGGTAATCCCTCGGTAGAGTTTACGTTCCATGATTTTGAAGCGCTCTTGCCCAGGCTTGTCTTCGCACGCTGCGTGGTAAACAAACAGGCGGGGCAAGTAGAAAATGCCAGCAAACCAGCACACCAGTGAAATAATATGAAACGCTTTAACCCATAACATGTATTAGCTCCGGCGGTATTGGTAGTAACTTTCAATATCGGATTGCAGCACGACACCGTAAACCCGCTGGATCATTGGTGCGACATGGCGCTGCACGTAAAGTGCCTCAGCCTTGGATTGCTCAAATTCGTTGAGGGCTTGCTCCAGCGTGGCCTGATATTGCACGGGCGCAACGTCTCGCCGGTTGGCTGGGATCTGCATCAAATCCAGGCTCTCTGGTTTCTCAGAAGCATCTTCGGAGTTTACCTCGCTGAGCTCCTCAAGGTACCGAGCGAGATCAACGGCAGGTAGCAATGAGGTGGGGCCGCTGTTGCCGTCCACCAAGAGCCATTTAGGTTCGGAGGAAAGTGCTTTTCGCGCTTCCTCGAGTGTGAGCTGGCGTTCGATGCGCAGAATGTTCCGGTCCATAATCGCGCCTACGGAAACCCGCCGCAAAGCTTGGGTAACTGGTGAATTCTGATAACTCAGCCCTTGGCTTTTCAGTACGGTGATGAACAACGACTTCTTGCCAAACGCTTCGCTGGTAACCAGGCTCGCGGTGGTAATAATCAGCATGCCGGGCAGAATGATGTTGGGGTTATGGGTGAGTTCCAGTAGTGCCATCAGTGCTGCCAAAGGTGCGTGCAAAACGGCCCCCATCATGGCCCCCATGCCGAGCATGGCGTAAAAGCCGACAGACGAGGCTGCCTCGGGTGCGAAGGCTGCTCCGATCAGGCCCATGGCCCCGCCCAGCGTTGCTCCGATAAACAAGGTGGGGCCGATCACCCCGCTTGGCATGCCAAGGCCGATAGAGGTTCCGGTGATCAGCAGTTTGGCCAGGCCTGCCCCCAGCAAAAGCCAGAAGCCCAGCTCGCCGTTAATGGTGTCACCGACCGTGTCGTAGCCGATACCCATGGTTTCGGGCACGAAGATGGCAAACGGCACCATCAGAAGACCGGCCACGAAGATGCGCAAAAACACCGGGCGATGATGATAACGCCCAAGGCTGTCCACTAATTGAATGAAAGCGGCAGCGGCAATGCCGATCATTACCGCAATGGCTAATATCCAGGGGATTTCCAACAAGGAGTTCATGGTCAGTGCCGGAACGCTAAAGGCCGGTTCGGTGCCGTAGACCACTTGGGTGACGATGGCGGCGCTCACCGCCGACAGGATAATGGGAGTAAAACCGGCGATGGTGTACTCCATCATCACCACTTCCATGGCGAAGATAACGCCAGAGATCGGAGTGTTAAACGAAGCGGAGATCGCGGCGGCGCAACCGCACGCAACGAGAGTGCGAATGCTGTTGTTAGGCAGGCGCATCCACTGCCCGAGAATGCTTGAGAATGCCGCGCCGAGATGCACTGCCGGCCCCTCCCGGCCGGCGGATTGTCCGCTGACGACCGTAGTCACGCCGGCGATAAATTGCACGATGGCGCTCTTGAATGAGATATAGCCCTGATGATAGTTCAGGCGTTCCATAACGTGGGCAATCCCCACTTTGCGGTCCTGAATGCCGAGTTTGTGTAGAAAAAGCCCCAGCGCGACGGCGCCGGCAAGAGGTAAAATGCCGCGTGTAAGAATGTCCAGATCTTCGAAGTTTTCCGAGCCGCTGCCCGGAAAAAAATAATCCAGCGGCCATTCGATCGCAAAGCGGAACAACAGGATCACGGCACCGGTGACAATACCGGAAAGCAAACCAAGGACGGCCAGCTGGGGAAGGGCATCCACGCCGGCAAGTCTTCCTCGGAAAACGTGTATCAGGTTTTCCGTAACCTGTTGCCTGATGTTACGCATGCGGGCTGAATTCCGGTTGTTCGAACAAGACGTTCAGAGGGATTGAGGCACCATTGTAGCTTTGGGGGGGCAAGCTGCAATAAGTCCTTGGTTTATCATGTTAGACTAACGCCAAATTCTGACCAGATTACGTTGGAGAAGAGAGTGATTAAAGTAGGCATCGTTGGTGGTACCGGGTACACAGGCGTAGAGCTGTTAAGGATTCTCGCCGTTCATCCTGAAGTTGAAGTGAAGTGCATCACTTCGCGCTCTGAGGCAGGCATGCCCGTAGCGGATATGTACCCCAACTTGCGCGGTCACTTCGACCTGGCGTTCTCCGAGCCTGACCCAAAGCAGCTGGCGGAGTGCGATCTGGTGTTTTTTGCAACGCCTCACGGTGTTGCAGCCCGCATGGTGCCGGAACTCATGAAGGCGGGCACGCGGGTGGTAGATCTCTCGGCCGACTTCCGTTTGAAAGATCTCGATGTCTGGGCGAAGTGGTATGGAATGCCCCATGCAAGCCCTGAGTGGGCCGCGAAAGCCGTTTACGGGTTGCCCGAAGTGGCCCGTGACGAAATCCGCGAGGCTCAGTTGGTGGCAAACCCCGGGTGCTACCCGACCGCCGTTCAGCTGGGTTTTCTGCCGCTGCTTGAGAATGGTCTGGTAGATCCGTCGCGCCTGATTGCAGACGCCAAATCGGGAGCCAGTGGCGCAGGCCGTCAGGCCAATGCGGGTATGTTGCACGGTGAAATTGGCGAAAGCTTTAAAACCTACGGCGCGTCTGGCCACCGTCATTTGCCGGAGATCCGTCAGGGCTTGAGCGAGGCGGCCAGCTCCAACGTGGGTGTGACGTTTGTTCCGCATTTGCTGCCGATGATTCGCGGTATTGAAGCGACGCTTTACGCTGAGTTAAACGACGTTGCTGATTTCGACCGTTTGCAGGCGCTGTTTGAAGAGCGTTACCGGAACGAGCCGTTCGTAGACGTCATGCCGTTTGGCAGCCACCCGGAAACCCGCAGTGTGCGTGGGGCCAACCACTGCCGTATGGCGCTGCACCGTCAGGAGCAGAGCAACGTGGTGATTGTCACCTCGGTCATCGATAATCTGGTGAAAGGTGCGGCCGGGCAGGCAGTCCAAAACATGAATATCATGTTTGGGCTGGACGAGCGGCTGGGGCTGAACGCTCCTGCGATGCTGCCTTGAGGCAGGACTGATTCGTGAGCGAGACGCCTAAACCTTCAGAAGAATACGTTGTTATCCGGCACCGGCGGGGGTATCGCCTGCGCCGGACGCTGATTTTGCTCGGATTTACGATCGTTGCGGCCATTTCCGGCTACATGGCCGGGATGGCGCAGGGCGGATTCCGCTTTTCGTCGGCGGAAGAAACCAAAGAGTTGCTGGTTCACGAAGTGGATAACCTGCGCGAGCAGTATCATTCGGCCCGTCAGCAGCTGATCAATCTGGAGCGGGGCCGGGCAATTGATGAGCAAGCCATGCGCGACGCCAGAAATGCCATTGTTGAGCTGGAAACGAAGGTTTCCGAGTTGAACGCAGACCTGACGTTTTACCGCAACATTATGGCCCCGACAGAAGTCAGCAAGGGGTTGCAGGTGGACAGCTTTACGCTTTCGCCGGCTCGTGGCGATGGGCGCTATAGCTTCAAAATGGTATTGACCCAGGTCGGTAACAACAACCGTTACGTGTCCGGGCTCGTGGCAGTGAACGTCATCGGGATGGTTAATGGTGAAAAGCAGGTGATTGCGCTGCGGGATTTGTCAGATGATATCGACGATCTGGGGGTGAAGTTCAAATTTCGTTATTTTCAGGATGTTGAAGGCAGTTTAAGTTTGCCTGACGAATTCGAACCATTGGAAATACAGGTTGTTGCCCAGGCAGGAGGCCGAAAAGCGGCGCAGGCAGAAAGTACATTCGACTGGGAACAATTAACAGGAAACTGAAATGTTCAATAAGAAAAAGCAGGGGCGGCACCGTTCTTCTAACCGTTTCGATACGTTGATTTCGGCACGTACGACTATTGAAGGCGATGTTCGCTTTTCAGGCGGGTTGCACGTGGATGGTAAAATCAAGGGTCGAGTCATTGCTGAAGAAGGTAGTGACGCGGTTATCCGTTTGTCCGAGGTGGGGCAAATTACCGGAGACGTCATCGCGCCGCACATTATTATCAACGGGACTGTGCACGGCGATGTGCGTTCCTCCAGTCATCTGGAACTGGCTGAAAAATCGAGTGTCAATGGAAGTGTTTATTACCAGTTGATCGAAATGGCCATGGGGGCCGCCGTCAATGGCAACCTGATTCGCCAGACCGAGACGACGGGGCTCCTTTCTCACGAACAGCCAGAGACCGTCGATCCCGAACTGGAGAGTGAGGGAAAGTTCGAATAGTTGACTGTTTTAGTCGGGAATACCATAATCGAGCAAATATCTATTAGTGCCGGAGGCAACCCTTGAGTGTAGTTCAGCAGCAAATGGCCTCGCCGCTGTTTTTCAGTGACAGCGCGGTTGCCAAGGTGCGCGAGTTGATCGAAGAAGAGGAAAATCCGGAGCTGAAACTGCGGGTTTTCGTTACCGGTGGTGGCTGTTCAGGCTTCCAGTACGGTTTTTCTTTTGATGAAAATCAGGAAGAAGATGACACGGTAATCGAACGTGATGGCATCAAGTTGCTGGTCGATTCGATGAGTTACCAGTACCTGGTTGGTGCCACCGTGGTTTATCAGGAAGGGCTTCAGGGTTCTCAGTTCGTGGTGCAAAACCCTAACGCCAGCTCAACCTGTGGCTGCGGCAGTTCCTTCTCGATCTGAGTTTAAGCGGGGTAGATTGCCCCGAGAACCCTTTCCCCCGAAGCGCCGGTTACGTCCGGCACGTTGCCCGGCAGGCCCTTCAAGGTCTGTCGCGCAAGCCAAGCGAACGCGACCGGCTCGACCCATTGTGAATCCAGCCCCAGTTCTGCGGTTGTCGCGAGTGCAACCGAGCCGAGACCCATCCGCAATTCGTTCATTAGTAGCGTGTTAAACGTTCCACCGCCACAGGCATAAACCGCCATGTTTGCGGTTTCTTGCGGCAATTGTTGCAGAATGGTGGTGACGGTCAGTTGCAGTAGGGTGCGCTGAACGTCTTCTGGAGCCAAATCCGGGAAGCGTTGGAGGTGGGTGCGAATCCAGTCGAGGTTGAAGCGCTCTTTGCCGGTACTCTTGGGTGCAGGCTTGCTGAAATAGGCGTCAGACAACATGCTGGACAGCAACTCTTGATGCGTGGTGCCTTCGCTGGCCAAGTGGCCGTCTTCATCGTAGTGACGGCCGGTTTGGTCCAGGCACCAGGCATCGAGCAGTGCATTGGCAGGGCCGGTATCAAATCCAACGATAGGTTTTCGGTTGCCGGCGGGTAACCAGGTGATGTTGGCGATGCCTCCCAGGTTCAGAATGCAGCGATCCTGCTTCTTGGATTCGAAGAGCCATTTGTGAAACGCCGGCACCAGTGGCGCGCCTTGCCCGCCCGCAGCAATATCTCTGCTGCGAAAATCCGATACCGTCGTCACGCCAGTTGCCTCTGCAATCAGTGCTGAGCAGCCTATTTGCATAGAGAACGGGGCAGAACCGGAGGGCTGGTGCCGGATGGTTTGCCCGTGGCTGCCAATTCCGGAAATATCGCTGCCCGCTACGCCCGCCCGGGCGATCAGCTCCGATGCGGTGCGCGCGAAATACTGCCCAACCAGAGTGTCCAGCTCGCCGATTTCGTCGGGGGTGCCGTGATCTCGGGTTGCCGAGACCAGCCTCTGTCGAAGGCTATCCGGATAGATGAGGGAGTGCGTGGCGTGAATGGTCAGGCTTTGGGGTTCGAAAGACACCAGCACGGCATCGACTGCATCCATGCTGGTGCCTGACATAAGGCCAAGCCAGTAGCTCATTGTTAGTTGTCCGTCGCAAGAGCCAGTTGGTTTTGGCTCTCGAGGAAAACGTTAAGTTGAGCCAGGCTTTGGCTGGTCACTTGTTTGAAGCGAGCCATTTCCGATTTCGGAATAGGCTGCGCGTCGGGTAGTTTGACGGTGCGCGAGTTCTTTGCCACCCCGTTTACCCTGAACTCGTAATGCAGGTGCGGGCCGGTAACCATGCCGGATGAACCTACATGACCGATGGTCTGACCTTGCTTGACGCGAGAGCCATTTTTGATGCCTTTACCGAGGCGACTCATGTGTGCGTAAAGGGTGGTTATGTTGTCGCCATGCTTGAGAACGACGGTGCGGCCGTAGCCACCTTTCCAGCCAGCGAACTTAACTCGGCCATTGCCGGCAGCTTTGATCGGTGTGCCGGGAGGGGCGGCGTAGTCCGTGCCTTCGTGTGGGCGAACGATATCCAGCACCGGATGACGGCGCTGCAGGTTAAACGGTGACGAAAGCCGGGCGTTAATGGGGACGCGTAAGAACGCCTTACGCATACTTTGTCCTTCGGGCGTGTAGTAGTCGCTCTCACCGTTCGAGTCGGTGTACAAAAGAGCGATGTTCTCTTCGCCGCGGTTGGTGAACTTGGCGGACAGAATGCGGCCGGTGCTGAATTCCTCACCGTCGATGTACAGCTGCTCATAAACCACTTCGAAGCGGTCTCCTTTGCGAACGTCATAAACGAAGTCGATGTCCCAGCCGAAAATGCCGGCTAACTCCATGGTGAGTCGATCATCCATCCCTGCTTCACGGGCGGCAAGGTAAAGAGAGCCATCGATCTCGCCCACGGCAAAGGCCGGGCGAATTTCAGGTTCACGAACTTCGGTTTCGCCGGCATAGCCGTTTTCGGTCTTTTCGATTTTAAGAGACTCGAGGCGGCTACGCTGCAGTTCGATAGCGACCAAATCGCCTTCGTCGTCTAGACCAAACCGGATGTCTTCACCGGCATAAAGGCGTTGGAGTTTATCGGCTTCGCCTTCTCCGTGGATCACCGATAGCATTACGCCGTCATTGAAGCCTGCCTTTTTAAACAGCGACGACAAAGTGTCGCCCGATTTAATGCGGAACTCTTTCCACTGAACTTTCGGCGCTTCGGGAGCCGCAATGGCGGCGGGCGGAGCTTTCGTTGCGGCAAGAGCCTGCTCGACGGAATTGCTCGGAGCGGGTATTTCGGCAGCCTGTTCCGCCGTATTCTCAGAAGTTTGTGTGGAAATTACAGGGGCGCCAGACCCGGAAACAGTGCCTTGACTAAGGTCAACCGGGTAGGACATGCGCTTGGCTTCAACGTCTGAGCTTGGGCTCATAAGTGCGGCCGCAGTGACTGCAATTGTTGCAGCGGCGGCGAGCGTTAAATGTGATTTGGGGAAGGTTTTAAGCACGGTGCTCACCCATTATGATCGAAATTCCGGGTAGTTGTGTCGGCTAATTAAAGCGCCTGATCAAGTATAGACCACCAGATTACCGCATATAAAAGAATCAGGACAGTGGCGAACATTACGGTTACTGCGGTGGGCGGGCGTACAAAATGCGCTGCCACTGGTATAATGCCGCCCCTGTTATGCAGGGTTTGGTCAAAAACTGATCATGCACACTTTACCAAGTAGCGCCGGAAAATCGCAGCATTCTTTTGTAGAGCTGTGTAACTGGCCGCTTCTACCGTTTTGCAGTCAACGCTGGGGAAACTAGGTTCATGGCATCACTAGATGAAGCATTAGCCATCATTAAGCGCGGAATAGATGAGCTGATTCCAGAAGAAGATCTGATCGCAAAGTTAAAAGAAGGTCGCCCTTTAAGGGTAAAGGCGGGCTTTGATCCAACCGCTCCCGACTTGCATCTGGGTCATACCGTACTGATTAATAAGCTGCGACAGTTTCAGGATCTCGGTCATGAGGTCATCTTCCTGATCGGCGATTTTACCGGAATGATCGGCGACCCCAGTGGTAAGAGCGCAACTCGGCCTCCGCTTAGCGAGGAGCAGGTGATGCAAAACGCCATCACCTATAAAGAGCAGGTGTTCAAGATTCTGGACCCGGCCAAAACCCGGGTGGTATTCAACTCCGAGTGGATGGGTAAGTTGAGTGCTTCTGAAATGATCAAGCTTGCCGGGCAGTACACGGTTGCTCGTATGCTGGAGCGTGATGATTTCACCAAGCGTTTCCGTGCCGAGCAGTCCATCGCGATCCATGAATTTCTCTATCCTTTAATACAGGGTTACGACTCGGTCGCACTTGAGGCGGATGTTGAGTTAGGTGGTACAGATCAGAAATTCAACCTGCTGATGGGGCGTGTGCTGCAGAAGCATTATGGGCAGAAGCCTCAGGCCGTGATCACCGTTCCCATTCTTGAAGGTCTGGATGGCGTGCAGAAGATGTCCAAGTCGCTGGGCAACTATGTTGGGGTAAATGACTCGCCGGGTGAAATGTACACCAAGCTGCTGTCTGTGCCCGATGATTTGTTGTGGCGTTACTTCGAATTGCTCAGCTTCCGTCCGATGGCGGAGGTAGAAGAATATCGCGCTGCGGTAGAGGGTGGTGCAAACCCTCAAGACTATAAAAAGATACTGGCAGAAGAATTGATTACTCGCTTCCATGATGAGGAGGCAGCGAAGTCTGCCCACAAGTCAGCAGGCAACCGGGTGGCTTTGGGAGAGATTCCGGAAAACGTACCAACTGTAGAAGTCTCTTTGGAAGGGCAGGCTGAAATGCCGATGGCATCTGTGCTCCGGTTGGCTGGTTTGGTAAAGAACGGTGCGGCAGCTCGCGATGTGTTGGGGCGCGGGGCGGTGTATCTGGATGGACAGAAGTTCGAAGGGAGTCGCATGTTCGTCAAAGGGGACGACTGCGTGATCCAGGCTGGCAAGAAGAAGATCGCGCGGGTGTTGCTGGTCGGTTAAAAAAGCCTTTGAGCGACCAATTTGAACTTTTTTCAAGTTGGTCGTTGACACTCTCAGGGATGTCTGTAGAATGCGCCTCTCGCTTGAGGGGCTGGCCGCTAAACACGGTCAGCAACGAAGCGGTAACTGCTTGAAAGTTCTGAAGAAAACGTTTTAAAGATTCTTCAAAAAG